>CAVOUV010000016.1:0-88296 GCA_963699655.1 uncultured Actinomycetota bacterium | reverse complement strand
CGGGATGCTGAGCGCCGCGCGCGGCCCGCGGAGCATCGGACCATATCACTGCCATCGAATTCGCTGTGCTTTGCCCATTGCACATAAACTGCAGCACTTGATAGGTTGATGGAGTATCTTTGGCGTTGCCACGACTCGGCGCACCGGATCTTCAGCTAATCCCACCAAGAGTCTGGATGCAGAAGGGGAACTGACTTGGACCTATTCGATGTGGCGGGGTCATGCGCGCGGCGTTGGTACGTCTTCCTACCGCTGCTTCTCCTCGTCGGCTGGTTCAGCTACGACATCTACACCTCGGTCAAACCGGTGTACTACGCGAATGCCGTCATAGGTCTCAACCCTCCGAGCAACAAGATCTACAACGCGGAACCGGGCGTACCGCTACCACGCAACGGTCTTCTCGACGTCGGCGGAGCAGACCTGATCGCCAACATGGCTGCGGTGGGTCTCCGCGAACCGTCGACCGTCGATCGCGTGGTCGCCCAAGGCGGCATGGCCGATTACGACTCGAGAATGTTCCCGGTGCCCGCCAACACTGCGCCGTTGCCACTTGTGATGGTCGAGTGCACCGCCCCGAATGCGGCGGCGGCAACTCGAACCCTTGAACTCGTCATCGCGCAGGCCGGCTCGACGCTGCGGACACTTCAGCAGCAAGCACAGGTACCCGAGAGCCAGATGGTGGCACCTTTCGTGGTATCGCCGCCGGGCGACGCGGCCCCGGGTATGCCGTCCCGAACGCGTTCGACCGTCGCGATCTTCGCCGCGGGCGCCGGGCTCACCGTCGTCTTGACCGTCATCCTGGACGTGCTACTTGTTCGCCGTAAGAGCAGAAAGGCTCGTGGGCCGGCCGAGCCTGGCGAGGATTCCAAACCCGCTGACTCGAGCACCGATGACACCAAACCGGCGCAGGCGACGACCGCCCCCGAGGCCGCGCTGGAACCCAGATGACGGTCGTTCATCGCGCCGCCGCGGAGCTGGGCGGTGATACGGCCAACGAATTCCTCGCCGGCACAACGCAAACCATGGATTCGCCCGAACGAACCCCGTGGCTTCTAGGCTTCCTCTGTGTGCTGATTTCAATTCTGCCCGCCTTCGTCGTTCCTGCGGGACCGTTGAAGAGCAACGGCTCACCCGCGAAGTTGCTCGCGGTGCTGTTTTTCGGCCTGGCCGTGGTCGGCTTCATCTTCATCCGGCGGACCGCCTCGACACGGACGCTTCGCCCAGGTGTCGCAATAGTTCTGGTCTACTTTCTGCTTCAAGTCGCTGTCTATGGAGTGGGACTCACCCATGAGGACAGCGCGATCGTCGAGGCGAACAAGACCCGGGCGCTGATTATTCTGGTCGCGAGTGTCGGCGTTGCGCTCTACACCTTGAGTCGGATCCGGACACTCAGACAACGCAACTTCGTTCTCGGCTGTCTCGCAGTAGGTCTCACCTTCGCCTGTCTGGTCGCACTGCTCCAGGCAGTGTCGCCGATCGACCTGCGGTTCCTGTTCCAGCCGCCGGGCTTCGTTCAGAACATTGACACCGAGAATCTGCGTTTCGATCAGCGACTCGGTGCCACGCGCGTCGGCGGTACCTCGCTTCACCCCATCGAATTCTCCATACTGGCCGCCATTTCGGTGCCTCTGACAATCTATTTCGCGCGCAACGCGGCAACACGGGTGGTCCGCTGGGCCGCCGCACTGGCATGCCTCTTGGCATTGACATCAATGCCAGCGGCGGGCTCGCGGTCAGGCGTGGTTGCGCTCGCCGTGGCCCTTTTTGTGTACATGTGGAGCTTCACAGTCCGCCAGATCGCCACCGCGTTGTTTGCCGGGGGCGCCGCGGTGGGGATCTACGTCGCTGTGTTCCCCAACATGGCCCTGGCATTGTGGCACGCGATAACCGGGGCGCGGGAAGACGACAGCATCAAGGATCGGATCGCAGACTACGCGCAGGTGTCACAGACTTTCCACGATCATCCGGTATTCGGCCTCGGCCTCGGCGGGGCGCCACCTGATGTATACGGACTGCTCGACAACGAGTGGCTCCGGGCCATTGTGCAGGGCGGCGCAGTCGGGGTCATCGCCATGATCCTCCTGGCGGGCGGCGGCATCTTCGGCATCACGGCCGCGCTGCGTGCCGCCACCAATCGCACCGAACGCGAGCAGGCCTACCTGCTCGGCGCCGTCTTCACCGCAATCCTGTCCTGCAGTTTCACTTTTGACCTCTTCTTCTATCAGCAGGCGACCTTCATCATGTTCCTGGTCTTCGGTCTGTTGTGGTCGAATTACACCGTTCCGGTTACCCCAGGCCCCGAACCAGCACCGGCTTTGCCCAGGAACCGCTTCCGGGCTTAGTCGCCCTTTGCCGCGGTTTGAGCGGACAACCGTGCGCCGCGCAGGCGACGGGCTATCTGGCGCAGTCCCGGTCCGGCCGGCGAGGCCTTGGCGGCGTTGATCGTGGCGTGGCGCGCCTTGCGCAGCTTGTGCCGCGCGCTACTGCGATTCACGCTCCCCTGGCTCACCCTGACCTCGCCCGTCTTGGCACGTCGCTTGTAGTCGTCGTCGCCTCGGCCGAGGTCGATCCGGTTGATGCCGAGAGTCGGTGTGGCGGAGAGAAATTCGCGCAACAGGATCCAGCCGGGAGACAACTGGGCGAACTCGCGATCGTAGACCGGGAACCACCAGTGCAGCACACGGTCGGAGCGGATGCCGAAGTGAGCGGCCATCAGGCGATCACCAACGTGCACCGTGGACAGCACGCCGCCGAAGGCAATGTCCCGGGTGTGCATAACCCGATGGATCAGCTGGGACCGTTCCGGCTTGCCGAAGTAGTCCCGACTTC
The DNA here is from genome assembly GCA_963699655.1 of uncultured Actinomycetota bacterium. Taxonomy (GTDB): domain Bacteria; phylum Actinomycetota; class Actinomycetes; order Mycobacteriales; family Mycobacteriaceae; genus Mycobacterium. The sequence continues at coordinate 85,467 of CAVOUV010000016.1, read as the reverse complement.
CAGTGGCGGCATATTGCGCACGCTTGAGCTCGATCACCTGGTCGAGCACGGCGTCATCGACACTGTCGGCGGCGAAGCGCATCGGACCGTGGGTGCGTTCGGCTTTCGCGAGGCACCGGCGCGCTTCCTTCATCTTGTCCTTGCCGCTGCGCGATGCGCGCGACAGGTACCCGTCGAGGCCTCCAGTCGTGTCCAGATACGGCGACGGCTGGCTGGCGATGATCCATGAATCGAACTCGGGCCCCTGTGGAAGCAGATGGTCGAAGTCGAACTCCCGTATGCCGTCGACGAGAAATTCTGTCGGGTCCAGTTCTGTGCCCGGCGCGACGACGGGTCCCTGAAAGTCGGCGCCCGGCCACCCGACCGGCCGCAGCCGCCTTCCCTCCCGGTGACCGGGCAGCAGCGCAGACACCGTCCCCGCCGCGTCACGCACCACTACCACTGAGACGGGTGGACCACTCGCATGCACGGCCGCGGCGAACCCCGGGTGGAAGTACGGGCTGTCCAAGCCCGGATTGGCCGCCCGCAGTGCGAGCCAGGAGTCGAGCTCCTCATCGGAAAGGGCATCAAATGGCACGAGACGGTTCACGTCGCCAGCTCCCGCACCCGGCGCGACGGCCGCACAAGGGCCAGAAAGGAAGCGCGGGACGTGCGACGGCCCGCGGCTGCCCGCAGGCCCTCGCCGACCGCCACGGCGGCGAAGTAGGCCGCCGAGCGCAACCGGCTGTGACGGCGGCGGAACAGCCTCACCTTGTTGACCGTAAGCAGCGAAGCGAGCGTGGGATTGGTATCCGAGGCGCCGCCGACGTGCTCGAAAACCGCGGTGGGCTCGTACCACGTGCTCCAACCCTCATCAGCCGCGCGCAAGCAGTACTCGGTCTCCTCGCTGTAGAGGAGGAAGGACTCGTCCCACGGGCCGATCTCGCGCAGCGCAGGCACCGACAGCAGCATTGCCGCACCGGTCGCCCACGCGGTCGTGCCCGGCCGCTCGTATACCTCGAGATCCGTGATCAGCTCGCCGATGGATCCGAGCCGTCCGGCGAGTTCACCGGGCAGCATCGCCGCGACCAGCGCTCGGCCGACCGTCGGCGTGCGGTGCAGGGTGCGTTGCATGTGGCCGCCGGGCTGAACCAGGCGCGGCACGATGATGCCCCGCCCGGACCCGCTCAGCGAGGAGGTGAGCACGGCCAGCGCACCCGGCAGCACGCGGCAGTCGGCGTTGAGTACGAGAATCGCGTCCAGCCGGGTCAGCTCCAGGGCCGCGATACCCGCGTTGAGCCCCGCCGCATACCCCGCATTGCGTCCGAGTTCGACGACCTGAACCGGAAATTCGGCGAAGTTCTTCGCGATGTCAACCGTGCCGTCTTTGGAAGCGTTGTCCGCCACCACAATCGCGGCCAGCGGGGTCTCCTGATCGGCCAGCGAGGTGAGGCAGTCCCCGATGACGTCGGCGCTGTTGTAGGTGACGATGACGGCCGCCACCCGTGTCGGGTGTGTCATGCGGGGGCTCCTACTCCCGAAAGAGACACTCCACGAAGCCGTTTGACGGTCCGCGCGGCACCGCCTCGAGCCCGCTGGGCCAGCGAAGTCCGGGGGTCGAGCACCTGGGCGATCCAGGCGGCGTCGGTGTCATGACGCAGGCTGTTACGCGGCTGCAGCCAGGAGCCCGGCCGCGCGCGTCCGCCATCGCTGGTGAACGCGCGCGTCACTGCGGCCGCCCGCAACCGACGGAGCACATGCCGGTCGTAAGAACCGAAGGGGATCGCTACGCGCGACACGGGGCGGCCGATGACCTCGCTCAGCACTTCGGAAGCCACGGTCAACTCTTCGTGCGCCTGGGTGTCGTCGATCCGCCGCCAGTCCCTGTGCGACCAGCCGTGGGACCCGATGGTCATGCCGGCGTCCAGCAGCGCGCCGATATCGTCACGGTCGACCCGTCCGCGCTCTCCCAGAAGGCCAGCGAGCACAAAGAACTCAGCCGTGAGGCCACGCTCGACTAGCCGGGGCAACGCGATCTCCACATCGGAGGAGTTTCCGTCGTCGAAACTGATCCGGACTTCTGGCCTGTCCGCCACCGCGTCGAGTAGCCGCTCGAACTGGGCGATGCCGATCCAGACCTGATCCTCGCCAGGATCGAGTTGACGGTCGACGGGACCGATCCCATGGACCACGATGTTGACCACCGAACGCGTCATCAGACCCGACTCCGAATATAGGGTTTCCGCAACGGCCCGGGTGGCAGGCCCAGTTTCGGCCGCAACTTGAGGAACCACCCGCGGTAGTACGCGAATTGCAGGAGATCTGCCCAACGCACCACCAGAGCCGCCCGCCAGCGCGCAGGCCTGGTCCGCCCGCTGATGACGACCCGGCGCAGCGGATGTTCTTCGGCTCCGAGCCGCACCTTGTATTCGTAGTGCCCCGGACCGCCTTCTACCATTCGCTGCCCGGACTCGATGAGCATCCGGAACATCTCGGTGAGGCTGACCCTGCCGATGCGAAGCTTGTCCAGCTCGGCATCGGGATCGCGCGCAGGCAGCCTCCAATAGCACCGGTCGCCGAACACGAAGCAGTACTCCATGGCCAGCACGCGGCCGTTTTGGGCGGCGACCTCGTAGAACCGAACCCGTCCGGTGTCTGCCATGGCGGCAATGAGATCCCGGTTGAACTCGGCGCCTGCCGGCCAGTCACCGAAGTGGCCGAGCTTGCCCCGCTGCTGCCAGTACGCGGCGTGCAACTCGGCGAAGCGGTCGAAGTACGCGACCGCCTCGTCACCGCTGACCGTTCGAAAATCGATGTCGTACTCGCTCTTCAGCTTTCGTAGAAAGCGGCGGTGAGTCTGACGTTGTGAGCTGCTCAGGTTCTGGAGGTACTCGTCGAAGGATGCCGGGAACCGGAAGACCGTGTGCACACCCGGACTGTCGGAGCGCACGATTCCGAATCCTTCACCGGCGGCGGCTCGCTCAGCGGCGCCGGCGGCGCGCGACAGTCCCGACAGCGGCGAGAGGCTGACGGCGTCGCAGTCCGCATCGTCGAACAGCGACTTCAGGGCGAGACGCATCGCCTGTTCCTCGAAGCCATCCGCGATGGCCGGCGTGAAGACCGGGAGAGTCGAGTCAGCCCCGACGAATTTCGCCAGCCGCACCGGCGCCGGCCCGGCCCACACCCGTTGAACGCAGAAGGGCAGCACGCCCACGATGTGGGCACCGTCCCGCACGACTACTCCGTGAAACGTACGTCGTTTCCCGTAATGCTTCCACCACATCTCGAGCCAGTCGACCGTGAAGTAGATGTCGCTGCCGCTCTGCTCGACGAAGCCGTCCCACTCGTAGCGGATGTCGGCGAGTGCCTCGAGCGAATCGACGAGTTGGACACGCAGACCGGAGGCGGTCTGCGCGTGCGGTGCCACGTCACCGTTCGTCCGGCTGCTCTCGTCTCGTTCCCAGACACGTGCCGTGCGGAAACCCCGCCGCTTGGCCAGCGCCATGCCAAGGAACACCGAAGCGTCCACTGCTGATTGGGGACCGCGGACCGTGCGCACGACCGCGGCCGCCGTGCCTGCACTCGCCTCGCGCTCGCGCATCTCGGGTCCCTGCCCCGGGGCCGAGAGTTCGGCGGTGCCTCGTCGGCCGCGGCGGAGAATCGCCAGCAGGCTCTTGGCATCGGCGGGTGTTTTGACAACCGACGGTTCGGTTGCCACCACGGCCTTCTCCGCCTGGTCGAAATGGAGCTCGACATATAAGTCGTCGCTGGTGACCATAGGAAACTTGCCGATGCGACGATGCCCTTCCGCGCTGAGGGCGTACGCGCCCGCCCCCCACATCGCACGCCTGTGCTGTGGGATCCGCGTGCGTGCCCGGTAGAAGCTGCGCACAAGCGCGCTGGCGCCATCGGTGTCGTACCGACATGCGGGGCGGGCGGCCAACACGTCCCCATGCTCGAGGCGAGCGAACACCGCGAGGACTGCCGCGGCCGAGATCTGGATGTCCGCGTCGAGATACAGTCTTGGCCACAGGGTTGCGGTTTCATCACCGGCATTGAGCGCCGCGGGTTTTGACCCCTGTTCCAATTCCACGACCCGCACCCCCTGGACACTTCGGGCAAGGGCGGCGGTGTCATCGGTGCAGCCGTTGCACACCACGATCAGCTCGATGGTTCCATCGACCGCAGCGGCGCTCAGCGGGGTGAGGGTGCGTTCGATCACCGCCGCCTCGTTGTAGGCCGGGATGATCACCGCGCCGCGCTGACGTTGTGATGGAAGACCTTGATTCAGTCTCGTTTTCGAGTCATCGATAAGTTGCTGTTGGCCATTCACGGCAATGCCCTCACTGCTGTTGGAACACCCGGATGTAGTCGACTTCGAGCTGGTCGACGAGCGTCTGGTCGGTGAGGAGCAGGCCTGCCTCCCGCTCCCAGTTGTTGTCGATCATCATGTGGAGAATCAGTTGCATGGGTCCGTTTTCGATGCGGGAGGCGTCGGTGAACTCGCCACACTTGACTCCGTTGATGTACCAGGCGATGTGGTCCGGTTGCCAGTCCACGCCGAATCTCGTCCAGTCCCGCGAGTAATCCCGGACCGGGCAGGCGCCGTTATCTGTTTTGTCCGGTGCCGAATTGACCTCGGACTCCTGCTCGCGGTTGTCGTAGTGGTAGGTCATGTACACCTGTTCGGGATCCCCGCCCAGAATCTCGGCGATGTCGATCTCGGTCCGGTAGTCGTATGACGGATCGGTCGGCAGCATCCAGAACGCGGTGAAGAAACCCGGGACGGCGGGGTATTTGATCCGGGACTCCACATATCCGTAGGTGAACGGAAACAGGTACTCACCACCCTTGTCGGCGTTCGGCCGGGCAGTGGAGAGTAATCCGGCCTTATAGGTACACACGCCCTCGTAGCACGCATCTTCGGGCACTGGCGGAACCAGCGGTTCGGCAACGAGTTTGGCCGTGCCATCGCTCACCCGGACCTGCTCCGGCCGGTACGTTTCCTTGCCCTTGTTGAACGTGTCGGTGCAGGCGTCCGCGTAGTTCCAGTCGAAGCACGGCGTCAGCTTGTTGTGGTCGTAGTCATTGCCGTTGAACTCCTCGGAGAAGACGAGGTGCCACGTCTTGCCAGGAGCCGCGGGGGCGGGGGGCGCAGTGATGCAATTAGGCGGCGCGCCGATCTCATCGGTGGCGCAGACTTCGGCGGTCGTACCGATCGAGCCGGATACACCGCACGACGGCACTGACAGCATCAGCAGGACCGCGACCATGGCGAGGCCGACCCTGCACGCGCGCAGCACGGCACCGGCCAGATGCGCTCTTCGCATCGGCTTGCGGGCCTTCGAGACGGTGGCCTCAACGACGTGCACGGATCACTCCTCCAGGGCAGACCCGCGGATCGTCGCACATGCGGGCCCCCTTCGTATGTTGATTGCCAATTATGCATCTAGCTATGTGCACACGCTATGGTGCGGCGGGTTTCCCCTGTCGGGGATGCGGGACCGAAGGGCCGGCATCGCCGCAACCAGTGGCGATCCGCCGGATTTGGGACCTGATCAGCTGTCCTTAATATGAGATCGAGGGGTTTCACAGCGGCGCCACCAGGGGCGATGGAGGCTCATGAAGACACCGCGGACTGACGTGGAAGTGAATATCTATGGCTATCATAGCCAAGTTCGCTGAAATCGCAGCACCCGGGAAATCTGGCGTCGCGCGCGCCGCATATCCGCCAGGTCACCGATCCAGGATTCGTAGCGATCCATTGCGGCTTCTTCCGACAGCTGCTCGCCGCAGTACCGCCGCCCGGCCTCTCCCAGCTTGGCGGCGAGAGCGCGGTCGGTTCCGAGCCGAAGCGCCTCATTCAGCAAGACATCCGGCTGGTCGGCGGGCACACACACACCGGCACCCGATGCCGCCAGTTCCCCGGCCGTCAATCCGACGGCGTCCGTGGCTGCGAGAATCGGCTTGCCGGATCGGTAATAGGACGTGAGCTTGCTCGGCACGGCCATCTGCGCGACCCCGGGGCGCTCGTTCACCAGGAGCACGTCTGCGGAACCGAGCGCGGCTGGGAATTCCTCTTCGCTTACAGGATCCAGGAATTCCAGATTCCTGACTCCGGCACCGGCCACTTCCAGATTCGCGCGCTGGTTGCCGTCGCCGAGGAGAACGAACCTGACCCGACTGTTGTTGCGGTCGGCCAGTTTCGCCGCGGCGATCACGTTCTCGAGTCCCTGTTTCACTCCCATGTTGCCGGCGTGAAGGACCACCACGTCGTCGGCGTCCCAGCCATGTGCACGACGGAAAGCGACGCTTGCGCACGGATCCGGCGAGGCGACATGACTCCAGTTTCGGACGTCACGAACCTTCCCCGGGTCGATACCGACGTGGTCGACAAGGTCGGTCGTGAATCCGGGATGAATCACGCCGACACCGTCGGCCAGCCGGATCGCGGCTGATTCCACCACTCCCACCGCACGGGCGACGACACCCGACGCGGCGCCGGTCTCGGCGACGCCGCGGCTGTATGAATCGTGCAACAGAACCCCGATCGCCGGTCGCGGCCAGGTCAGTCGGCCACGCACCGCTGACATCGCCGCGGCCAGCAGCGGCGGGGTGACACAAACCACGACCTCGGGCCTGCCCCATCCGGTGGTGAGCATTTGCAATCCGAAGGTCAGCTCCATCGCCGCCCGGCCGAGCCACGACATCCTCTGCGGAACATGATGATTGAATCGGCGGACACGCACACCGTCGATTTCGTGCTCGGACCGGAATCCGCCGGCACCGTCCGCGCGCTTCCATTGCGGATAGTGCGGGTAGCCAGTCAGGACCCGGACCTCGTGCCCACGCTTGGTCAGCCCCACCGCAAGCCCGGTCGTGTACGGAGCGATACCCGTCGGTTCCGGCGCATAGTTAATGCCCAGGATCGCCACCCTGACCGTGCGACGAGGCATGCGCACGAGCCTAGAGGGCGCATGCGCGCTGGTGACGGGTTTGCCGCCACCGCTTTTTGTCCGTGGCCGAAGACCGCCCGGGGGAGCTTCGCCAGGTGCCGCAAAGGTCATCTGCCCCACTCCGATGGTGCCGTCCCGAACCGGCGGACACATTCGGTTATCCGCGCGTCATCCAATTAGCAGCAATCTATCGCATGTTTGCCAAAAGAGCAGTAACATGACCAATCGATGGTCCGCCTGATGATGACCACCAGGACTGCGAACCCGATACCGGGGTTCGCGTCGCATGGTCCCTGTGGGTGTGAGAGCAACAGTACCGAGGGGATTTCGCAATGAGTCGTCCATATCGAATCGCAGTCATTGGTGCCGGATATTGGGGACCCAACCTGGTCCGAAACTTCCGTGGCTCACCAGACTGGGACTTGGTCGCGGTGTGCGACCTCGACGAGGCCCGCGCACGCAAGGTGGTCGGCCCGCGGGCCATGGTCGACATCGAGACATCGGTCGAGCGACTCCTCGCGCGCGATGACGTCGATGCCGTTGCTATCGCGACTCCGGCGAATACCCATGCACCGCTCGCATTGGCGGCCTTCGCCGCAGGCAAGCATGTCGTGGTGGAAAAGCCGATCGCGCAGACAACCGAGGCGGCGGCCGCGATGGTGCGGGCCGCGGACGAGGCCGGGCTGACGCTGATGGTCGATCACACCTACTGCTACACGCCGGCCGTTCAGTACATCCACGACACCATCGGCCGGGGCGTACTCGGTCACATCCTCTACGTGGATTCGATCCGCATCAATCTCGGTTTGATCCAGCCCGACATCGACGTGTTCTGGGATCTCGCCCCCCACGACCTGTCGATCCTGGACTACATCCTGCCGAGCGGACTCCTGCCGGAGGAGGTGTCTGCCACCGGCGCCGACCCGTTGCATGCGGGCAAGGCGTGCGTCGGCTACGTGACGATGCCCCTCGCCACCGGCGGCACCGCGCATGTCAACGTCAACTGGATGTCACCTACCAAGATCCGCCAGATGGTGATCGGCGGCAGCCACCGGACCCTCGTCTGGGATGACCTGAATCCCCAGCAGCGCGTGGCAATCCACGATCGCGGCATCGACCTCGCGATCCAGGGCACCCGCGACGCCGATCAGCGCCGGGCCGCCGCCATCTCGTATCGACTGGGCGACATCACCGTTCCCGCATTGCCGGAAAAGGAAGCCTTGTCGTCGATGGTGACGGAGTTCGCCTCCGCGATTCGTGAGCAGCGTCCACCGCGTACGGACGGACGAGCGGGTCTGCGAGTGCTCTCGGTGCTCGAGGCCATCTCGGAGAGTCTGGCTGCCCGCGGCAAACCGGTGAGCCCCGAAACACCGGTGGCCCTGCTGGACGGCACGCTGGCGTGAGAGTTCCTCTGGTAGATCTCGGCGCGCAGCACCGGGAGATCGCAGACGAGATCGCGCCGCAGTTGCAGGAGATGCTCGAAAGCGGCGCCTTCATCGGTGGTCCCGCGGTCGCGGAGTTCGAGCGTGAGTATGCAGAGTTCGCCAAGGTCGGCCACGTCGTCGGCGTTGCCAACGGCACCGATGCGCTCGAACTGGCCCTCCGCGCAACCGAAGTGGCGCCTGGTGACGAGGTGATCGTCCCGGCCAACACCTTCATCGCCACGGCCGAAGCGGTCAGCCGCATCGGAGCAGTCCCCGTACCGGTGGACGTCGACCCCGACTACCTGTTGATCGATCCGGTGCTCGTGGAGAAGGCGATCACCGCCAAGACAAGGGCGATCGTGCCTGTCCACTTGTTCGGGCAGACCGCGCCGATGGACAAACTGCTCGATGTCGCGGACACGTTCGACTTGGCGATCGTGGAGGATGCCGCACAGTCCCAGGGTGCTATCCGCTCGGGCAAGCCCGCCGGCAGCTTCGGTGTCGCCGCGGGCACGAGCTTCTACCCTGGAAAGAATCTCGGCGCTGCCGGCGACGCGGGCGCCGTGCTGACCGATGACCCTGAGATCGCCGCGCGCGTGCGCACCATCGCGGCGCACGGCAGCGATCGCAAGTACGTGCACGACGTCGTCGGCTTCAACTCACGGCTGGATGCCATCCAGGCGGTGGTGCTGCGGGCGAAGCTGCGTCGGCTGAGCAGATGGAACGGCCTCCGGCGAGACGCCGCAGCGAAATACATCGAACTGCTTCGCGAAGTGTCCGGAGTGCGCCTCCCCGTGACCGATCCCGCCAATGACGACGTGTGGCACCTGTTCGTGGTCCAGGTCGACGATCGCGACCGGGTACTTGCCGAGTTGAATGCCGCCGGCATCGGGGCCGGTATTCACTACCCCACGCCGGTCCACCTCACCGGTGCATTCGCCCCGCTCGGTTACCGCGCGGGTGACTTTCCGGTCACCGAAACGGCGGCGAAGCGTATTCTCTCGCTTCCGCTGTACCCGCATATCACCGAGGAGCAGCAGCAGCACGTCGTGGCGTCGCTGTCCGCGGCGGTCAACCCGACCTGACGAGCCCGGCGAGTTCGTCCTGGTAGGAGCGCCCGCATTCGCAATGCAGGTCGTCAGCAAGCCGTGACCCGCATTCGCAGGCCCAGCCGATCACGCGCCCCGGGTTGCCGACGACAAACCCATGTGCGGGAACATCTCTCGTAACCACTGCGCCCGCACCGACGAACGCGTGCGCACCGATCGTCGAACCGCACACGACGACGACACCGGCCCCCAGTGTGGCGCCCTCCCGGACCAGTGTTGGAAGGAGATCGTCGCCGCTGCGCTTGATGGCCGCCCGCGGACGCATGTCATTCGTGAAAACGACTGCGGGTCCGAGGAATACATCGTTCTCGACCGTCACACCCTCGAACAGGAGGACGCGATTCTTGACCGTCACACGGTCACCGATCGTCACACCGCCTTCGACGTAGGCGTGGTCGCAGATATTGCAATCACGCCCGATCCTGGCGCCGCCCAGGACATGTGCGAAAGCCCAGATCCTGGTTCCCGAGCCGACGTGGTCGCTCTCGCACAGTCCGTGTGGGTGGACGAAGACGCCGTTGGGAGTTCCTGATTTCATGACAGGTCCTGTCTGAGAGTCTGTTTCGGCTCTATCGAGCGACATTCGACGGCAGACCGATCAATTGCCGGTAGAACCCGACCAGCTTTCGGCTGGATACGTCCCACGAGAGTTCTTCCTGGACACGTCTGCGGCCCACTTCACCCATCGAGCGCCGCCGCGCCGGATCCTTGAGCAACTCATCGATCGCCACCGCGAAGGCGTACTCGTCGTTGCACGGGACATACACGGCCGCATCACCGGCCGAGACGCGTTCCTCGGCCAGGTCGAATGCCACGATCGGCCGGCTCATCGCCATGTACTCGGCGACTTTCGTCATCGTCGACACGTTGTTGAGGGGACTCATGGGGTCTGGCGCCAGGCATACGTCGGCGCTGGACAGGCCGCGTTGAATGGCCTCGTCCCCCACCCAGCCGGCGAACTCCACCATATCGGTGAGCCCCAATTCATCACTCAGAGTGACCATCTCGTCGAGTGCGTCTCCCGCACCCATGAAGAGACAATGGACGTCGTCACGCCCGATCTTGTCTTTGAGCAGCGCGAGCGCGCGCAGCGCGTAGTCGACCCCGTCCTGCGGGCCCATCACGCCCAGATACGCGAGCAGGTAGTCCTTACCGCGACGCATGTTCGGGTCCGGATCTCGCTGGGCGAAGCGGCGCAGGTCAGGTGCGTTGCGGACCACCACCACCCGGTCGGGCGACATCTTGCCGCGATCGATCGCGATCTTGCGATACGTCTCGTTGGTCGAGATCACCGCATCTGCAGCGGCGAAGTTGAGTCGTTCGGCATACCTCACCAGCCGGTGGAGCATGCGCCCGCCGTCGGGAAAGCGGGACTGAAACAGCTCGGGCACCAGATCGTGGTGATCGAAGACGAACCGCGCGCCGAACGGGCGCAGCACGAGCGCGATCAGGAACATCAGATCGGGCGGGTTGCACGCCTGGACGACGTCGATGCGACCCTCCCGGCGCACCTTGATCGCGAGGCGCAAGGTGTGCCACAGCGCCATCGTGTACTCACGGAAGTAGCCAACCACGCCCCCTGCCGCCGGCCGCAGCGGAAATCGCAGGATGCGAACCCCGTCGATCACCGTCTCGTCTTCACGGTCGCGTGTGAGGCCGACCGGGCAGATCACGGTCACTGAGAAACCCGCCTCCACCAGCGCTCGGCTCTCCTGCCACACCCGCCGGTCGGACGGCACCGACAGGTTCTCGACGAGGATCAAGATGTGGCCTGCCCTCGGAAGTGAAGGCGGGCGGGCGCCATCGAGCACTTCGCTGTCACCGACGTGTTCAGCCATCTACGGACCTCCCCGGTATCCATGTCAGATGCCATGTGGATTGATTGCGGAAATATGCTCGAATGCACTTATTACGCAGCATACGGCCAATATCAATGAGAGTCCTAACATTGCCCGTCCTGTTGTTGCCGGATTGCGCGGGCGGCACACATCGGGACGCTCCCGAAGTTTGCGATCGGCGGCGGTGTCTGGCCAGCTCCGCCCAGGTTTTCAGGTCCGCTTCACCGCGTCGATACCGCCAGTGGTCATGCTGGCAACTGTTGATAGGTTTCCTGAAATCGAAACTATCGTGAGCGTCGCAGACCGACCGCATCCGTCGACACCTGATCGCACTCGCAGCAGGACATTGGTCAACATCCGGCACCCGACCGACCGTCGCCCCGACCCTTCCGGGCGGCGTTACTTGCCTGATGGCGGCGCTATAGGACACCACGGAGCATCAGGCTGTGAACCTGCTGTCAGTAACCGATCAGGCGCGCGCCCCCAGCACAGGGCCGACGCGACGCGAATAACTGACTTTCAGAAGACAACGGTCCTGCGGAGAGCTATCATCGGTTGGCTGATAGTGATTACAGCAAACACGTGCTAGTTTTCACGGGCGCTGTGGACATCTATTTGACTCAGCCGGCCACAGCAGCGACGGATAGAGGCGGCAGCGCCAAGGGGGTAGGACGAAGTGGTAGCTAGGACGACGCAGGTGGCGACCACCGCTACTGCGGCAGGTCTACGAGTCGGCGACCTTGTTGAGGTGCGCAGCGCCGACGAAATCATGGCAACCCTCGATGAACGAGGTGAGTACGAGCGTCTGCCGTTCATGCCGGAGATGCTCAAGTACTGCGGCCAGCGACTCACGGTGACAAGGTGGCGCACAAGTTCTGCGACACCATCAGCGGCACCGGCCTTCACAGGATGGACAACGCCGTGCACCTGACGACTCGCGCTGTGACGGTGCGTCACACGGCGGCTGCCAGACCGCGTGCCTGATCTATTGGAAAGAGGCCTGGCTAAAGCGCGTTGAGCCGGGCGATGCGGCTTCTGCGAGCCCTGGCCGGATCGATCTGCCGCTGCTGGAAATCAATACCCGCAGGGAGCCCGGTCCCGACGGCGAGCCGCGGTACTCCTGCCAGGCGACCGAATTGATCGCGCGCCGCGCCGATCTGTCTGCCCACTCGCAAGCTCGGCCAATACGTCACCGATGTCAAGACCGGGAACGTCACGCCTTGGCGTCACTCATGGCTTTCCTGGTGGTGATGTTCAATCGGCTGCAGAACGCTCACCAAGCGAACTGCTGCCGCGCAGACTGTGGTTCCGCGACGGCCTGCCTTGGGGCTTCGTGAAGGGCCGTGTTGTCGGCACGACACCGACCGAGCTGCTCAATCTGCAGCCCGGCGAGATGGTCCGCATCAAGACCAAGGAGCAGATCGAGGCAACCCTCAACAAGGACAGGCTCAACCGAGGGATGGGTTTCGAGGAAGAGATGGCGCGCCTCTGCGGCCGAACCGCGCGGGTGGCAAGCGCGGGTGACCAAGTGCCTCGACGAGGAGACCGGCGAAGCTGCTGACCATGAAGAACCCCGTGCATCATCTTGGAGGACATCGTCTGTAGCGGCGCGAATCACGCCAGCTGCCCGCGCCAGTTCATTCCTTTCTGGCGGGAGATCTGGCTTGAGCGTGTCTGAGGACGCTAATCTAGCGGCCGGCGACACGAACGCGGAGCACGTCGACACATATCGGCCGAAAGGCGGGCCGGGGGCTGACGTGGAGCCTGGTCGGGCAACTCGTCACGAAGGTGTTCTCGTTCGCCCTGGGGCTGGTGCTGGCCAGGCTGCTGACCCCTGCGGACTTCGGGGTGTTCGCGGTGGCGCTCGCCGTGAACGACCTTCGCCATGGTGCGTCAACGACTTCGGCATCATCGCAGCCTGCGTGCAGTGGCGCGGCAAGCTCGAAGACATGGCGCCGACCGGCTGCCCTGATCGCCCTGCTCTCAAGTCTTTTCGTCTACGGGGTGCTCTGGTTTGGACCGCACCCGCCATCGCGACGCTGTCCGGCGTCCCGGAAGCCACGCCTGTTCGTTCGGCTACTGACACTCATCATCGTCGTGGACGGCATCACCGCCGTGCGCGCGGCCGCGTTGATGCGCCGATTCGAGCAGGACCGGCTGACGAAGGCCAACATCATCGGCATGTTGGCCAATGTGGCGGTGGCCCTGCCGATGGCGTCCGCGGGGGCGGGCGCATACAGCATGGCGACGCGGCCAGCTCGCCGCGGTCAGTCGTCACGGGCATCATCGTCTTCAAGATGGGCGATCTGCCCATCAGGCTCGGGCTGGACCGAGAGGTCACCAAGAGGCTGCTCATCTCGGTGCACCGCTGGCGGTCAGCCTGGGTATCGAAGCCGTGCTGCTGAACGCGGACTTCGTGCTCGTCGGCAATGTGCTCGGCGTCGTGGCACTGGGCTACTACCTGTTGGCGTTTAACGTCTCCAGTTGGGTTCCCGGCCTCGTTGGCACCGCGGTGCGTTACGTGTCGGTGCCGGGCTTTTCCCGGCTGGCCGAGCAGACACGATGACGCGCTCGCGCTCGGTGTTCGCCGCTCGGTGCCGCCGTTAGTGGCGGCAATCCTTCCCGTCGCGGTGGTGATGGCGACCCTCGCCCCGAAATGGTCGATTTCCTCTACGGCGAGAAGTGGGAACAGGCGGCCCTCGCGCTGCGCTTTCTGTCGATCCTGATGGTCGTACGCATGCTGACATCGTTGGCATTCGACATTCTGATGTCTGTTGGGCTCCACCAAGGCCACCGTGTGGCTGAACGCCGGTTGGGCCGTCGCGCTGGTGCCCGCGCTGTGGATCGGTGCCCGGCTGGATGGCATCGAGGGGCGGCGATTGCCCACGGCATCGTCGGGGTGTTCGTCGCCACTGCCGCTGGCGGTGTTGGCGCTGCACCGTGCCGGCGTCAGCCTCATACCGACACTGCCGGCGTTGGTGCGACCGCTCATCGGAGCCGCCACAATGGCGAGCGTGATCCTGCTGATCGAATCGGTTCTCGACGGTAATGCATTCATCCACCTGCTGCTTGCCGGCGGAACGGGATTGATCGTCTACATCCTGGTCGTCGTTCCGCTGCACAATTTTCGCCGGGTTACCGCGCTGCGGGACCCACTTCCGGTAATTGACAAGGGAGTTCAGATGCGCGACACCAAGTCGTTGTCTCGATCGGACTACCGGTCCGCAACGGCGCCGACCGAATCGAACACGTAGTCAAATCCGTGCTCACCCAGGACCACGACGAACCTGGAACTGGTGATCTGCGACAACGCCTCCACAGACGAGACCGAGGAGCTGTGCCGCGGATTCGCTTCGGATGACAGCCGAATCGTCTATCACCGCCACCCGGTCAATGTGGGGCTGCTGAACAACTTCATCAGCGCGATGAGGCTCGCCACCGGCACATTCTTCCGCTGGGTGGGCGACGACGACTGGTTGGAGCCGAACTCCGTGTCGCGGGCGCTGGAGGCGTTCGAGGCCGACGCTCGGCTGATCCTGGTGACCAGCCAGATCAGTTACGTGGACCCGGACGGTCTGAGCCCAGACCGCGGCATACGACGGCACCGGGCTGGGTTCGGACGATCCGGTCACCCGTTTCTCCGAGATGCTGCGGCTGCTCAACGAGAGCTACCTTCTGATGGATCCTCTATACGGCATGTTCCGGCGCGAGCCGTGGTGGGAATCGAGCGGCGCAACATGCTGCGCGAAGACGAGGTGTTCGCCACCAAGCTGGCGCTCGCCGGGCCGTGGGCGCACGTGCCAGAGGTACTGGCGAGACGCAATTGGGGACATGAGCGGCTGTCGGTCATCGCTGGCAGGCTCGAAATGCCCTCGTGGCATGCGCATTTCGCGACCACGTTGCAATGCCGGGAGATGCTGGGCTGGCTCGACAAGTGCGACCTCGACGATCAGCAGCGGAGCCGGGCCCGGTCGGCGGTTCTCCGGATGTACGTGCGTCGCCAGCGACGGGTGGCCGTGCGCCGAGGTCGCAAACTGCTGAGCATCGCGCGGGGACTGGTCAGTTGAGTCGTTCGATGATTCGACTGACTGCGTCGACATCGCGACCGAGATTCCAATAGGTGATACCGAACCGCTCCCGCCATTCCAGGAGTTGATCGGCGCACTGCGCCGCCGTGCCCACCAGGACTGCGGGAGAACCCTTCAAGAGGTCCTTTTCGGCCTCGGCGGAGGCCGCCCACGATGAAGGTGGGTACTGGCGGTCCGGTTCATCCGTGACGTGGACGTGATAACAGCTGAATTGCAGACGTGGCGCAGGCCGCCCGGCGGCGTCGGCGGCTGCGCGCACCCGCCTGATCTTGCCCTGGATCGAGTCGGCCGTCAGGTCGGCGACCACAGACCTGCCGATCCGTCCTTCGCCCATATACGCATGGATACCGACGATGTCGGCAGTCCTTCCGGCCAGCTCGAGCATCTTGGGTCCGCCTGCCCCGACCAGTATCGGTGGATTCGGTCGCTGCACGCATCGCGGCAGTGCCTCCAACTCTTCCACGCGATAATGCTTGCCTTCGAAATCGACTGAAGCCCCGGTGAAGTAACGCCGGATGATCTCCAGCGACTCGGTCAACTTCTCGAGTCTGTGCCGCCCACTACCGAGCACATGCCCGATTGACGTGTAATCTCGCTTGTCCCAGCCTATTCCGATGCCCAGTTCAACGCGGCCGCCGGACAGCACGTCGATGGTCGCGATGTCCTTGGCCAGCAGCGCGGGATGGAAGAGACCGTTCTGGGCAACAAGCGACAGCACCCGCAGCCGCGGCGTGCTGGCCGCGATGAAGGCCATCGCGGCGATCAGGCCGAGTTGCCAGCCCCTGGTGAGGTGGTGGGATACGGCGACGGTATGGAAACCGAGAAGTTCCAACCGCTGAACCTCAGTGACGAAACGTCCGCCGTCGAACGACGGCGGTGGCATCGGTGCGATGAATCTGAGTGGATCAACCATCCACCGTCAACCCTTCATAGCCGAGTGCAACGTCCTCGGGTATCCCCTCGAGATCAGATGCGCGCAGGAAGTCCCGCAACGATGTTCCCGTGCACTCGGAATCGACATTCGGTGCCTCATTGCGGGTCAACACGTCGTCGATGTTCACGGTCCGGAAGTCGATGCTGAACCTGGTCCGACCCGATGTGTTGGGTACCGTCGAGTGCAACTGATTGCCGGAGAACAGCATCACGCCGCCGACCTCGGGGACCACCCGCACGTGGGGGTCCAGTTCGACCGGCTCCTCGGGCTTCGGCTGGTCGCGCGTGTCGGATGTGACGTGCTGAGCGGCCGTCTGGCGGCTCGTCTGGTTCCATTCGTAGTAGTTGTAGCGCCGAGATCCGTTGCGTACCGGATTGCTCCAGTGCTGGGGGTGAAAGGCCATCACGTTCTCGGGTACCACCGGGTAGATCGGTATCCACCAGTTCAACTGGCTGAACGGCGCCGAGTACCAGGTGTCTCGATGCGGATGGAACGCATACGAGATACCTGAGGTGAGATACCCATCCGATGTCGAGGTGCGCAGGCGAGGGACGTCGAAGTAGGTCCGGTCCAGGTCGCAACCGAAATAGGACAGCAGCCGGGTGATCAGATTCTTGGACTCGGCATGGTGGATGAACGTCGGCTTCAACTCGGCCAGCAGCGCCGCATACTCCTCGACCGGCATCTCGGACTGCGCGGTTTGCGGGTCTAGTGTGCCGAACGCCTCGGTGATGAGGTCGCGCGCGTGCTGCACGAGAGCGAGGGACTCCGGGGAGGCGCCGTAGACCAGCACCTGTCCGCTGTACAGACGGGCGCGTCGCTCTTCGTCGGTGGCGTCGGGGTTGAAAAGGATTGTGGTCACTCGGGTACCTGCCTTTCTGGTGTTGTCATGGGCCGGCGATCTTCCACCGACCGTCGAGTTGCGGGTACCGGGCGCTGACCTCGGGTAACAAATCGGGCAGCGTCAGCAGGACCCGATGCGGGTTCGCCCTGATCATTTTTTCCGGCGACACGATCGGAATGTTGGTGCCCGGCATACGTCTTCCCTGCTTCGCAGGTGAGGCGTCGGCGACTGCAGCCAGAAGTTTGGAGGTGAGTCCCGCACGGCTGAATAGAGCCACCGCGCGCGATGCCGCGCCGTAGCCGAAGATCCGGCGTCCGGCGTCCGCCTCTTCTTCCAGCCAGATTCGCAGCGAGTCGATGTGCCAATCCGCGGTGCTCTGCAGGCTACCGACCGTGACCGGACTGGTGATACCCATCGCGTTCTCCGTGTCGAGGATGCTCATCACAGACGCGTCAGGATCTGCCTCGCCGTGCACGGCGGCGATCAGGACCGTTCCCCCGTACAGGTCGAATTCCCATGCTGTGACAACACTGAGGCCCACCTCGCCGAGCAGGCGCATCAGCGTTGTCATCGAGTAGTACGCGAAATGCCCGTGCCGCAGCGCATTCCATTGCCCGTCTTCGACGATGGTGACGATCGAATGATATTGGAGCAACAGCACCCCATCGGGGTGCACGACGTCCGCACGCCGGGCGAAGGCCTCGCGCTGGTCGGGTTCGTGCATGATGCCGAAGCAGTCCAGCACCACGTCCGCTCCCGATTCCACCGTGCTGTACCCGCGCTCCGTCAGCAGCGGAAGCCAGCTGCCGCCGTGCGGGCTGCCGAATTCCAGCACTGTGTGCCCGCGTAGATAGCCGTCCGCGTCGACGCGTGCGACGGCATCCTCCGCCTGATCCTTGAGCGCCTGGGGTTCCACACCACGTGGCTCGTCGGCGACGGTCTGGTCGTCGGCGAGCTGCGCCAATCCGCAGTCGCCGCAGAGATCCATCGCCAGTTCGTGCGACTCGTCCAGGCCCTTCGATTCTGACGCGAGCGGGAAGTAATCAGCCGCCGGCACCTTTCCGAGATCAAGGACCCGGCTCAGATTTGTTTTCCCGCATCCGCGGCACGCACTCATGACACCATTTCCATGTGGATGTTGAAGGGACTGATCTTGCCGACGTCGTGGTACTGGTGCCCCAGCCGTTCAGGGACGATCGTGGCCTGTTCACCCGGACCTTCGATGCAGACGTCTTCGATGCTCACCTCGGCGTCCCGGGGACTGCCGCCTCGTTCGTCCAGGACTCGCAGTCCCGGTCGGCGAAGGGAGTGATTCGGGGTATGCACGGCCGTTCGGGACGCGGTGAGGCCAAACTGGTCCGGTGCGCCAACGGCGCGGTGCACGACGTGCTCATCGACATCCGAAGAAGTTCGCCAACCTTCGGTCGGCAGCAGGCTTTTCTCCTCGATGACAGCGAATTCCGTCATCTTTACGTACCGCCCGGCTTTCTGCACGGGTTCCAATCGCTGACCACTACTGCCGACGTGTGCTACCGCATCGATCGGCCGCATGACCCGTCCGAGGACCTCGGGGTGGCATACCACGATCCGGACCTCGCGATCAGCTGGCCGCTGCCGGTTTCGATGATCTCCGAGCGTGACGCGAACGCCGGAAGCTGGGCGGAATTGCTCAAGCATCTGTCGTGATTCGTCGCATGGATTCATCGAGTACGCCACTGTCGCGCAGAGCTTCCAGATGAGGCAGGCGGGTGAACTTCTTCGCGAAGTCCCGTTCGGTCAGCCCCGCCGAGATGTATTCCTTGTAGAGTTCGGCGGCGCCTTCGGGGATCGTCCAGGCCGCCTCGTATCCCAGCGCCTGACGGATTGCGGAGAAATCCACCCGATACGAACGGGGATCGGCGCCCGTCTCACCGGTGATCAGTAAGTCGGCTCCCGGAACCACGTCAACCACGGATTGCGCGATCTCGGCGACAGTCAGATTGTTGACTTCGCTTCCCACGTTGAAAGCCTGGCAATGGACCTTGCTGATCGGGGCGTCCAGTGCGATGCGGAACGCGAGAGCGATGTCCTGCGCGTGCACCAGCGGCCGCCACGGGGTGCCGTCCGAGAGGACTCGTACATCGCCCGTAAGGACCGCGTGCCCGACCAGATTGTTCAGCACGATGTCAGCGCGAAGCCGCGGCGAGAATCCGAATGCAGTGGCGTTGCGCAGGAACACGGGCGAGAAGGAGTCGTCGGCGATCGCGGCGACATCTGCTTCGACCCGGACCTTGCTCTCCGCATACGGTGTCAGTGGTCGCAATGGGGCATTTTCGGTGACCAGATCTCCACCTGCGGCTCCATACACCGAGCAGGTGGAGGCATAGAGAAACCTGCGCACTCCGGCAGCCTTCGCCAACCTGGCAAGCCGGACAGAGGCGTGGTGGTTGATGTCGTAGGTGATCTGCGGCGCCAACGCACCAAGTGGATCGTTGGACAGGGCCGCCAGATGAATGACCGCGTCGAAGCCCTCGAGCTGCTTGACGGTGACGTCCCGCAGATCCACCCGCATCCCCGGCGGATCGTTGGGGATTGCTCCTAGTATGCAGTCGGCGAAAAAGCCGGCGTCCAAACCGGTTACGTCGTGGCCGGCCTCCTGGAGGATCGGCACCATGACGGTGCCCAGGTAACCCTGATGACCTGTAACGAGTACTCGCATGTCAATTCCTCCCGCGCCCCTCAGCGCCGTTCGAATGTGATGGTTGCCTTCTCCATGACGAATGCTTCGGCATGGCGGCTGCGGCATTGGACGCCGCGGAGTCTGGAGAGCCCGAGAAATGCCTGCTCGTCGAACCAGTCATGGTTCGTCTGCGATGCGTAGTGCTTGAGCAGCAGCCGCGCCTTCTCTTCGGCCACGCCGATCTCGAGTGGATGAAAGATCGTGGTTCGCGGGGTGTCGGTTTCCCACTTGAGGATCTCGTAGCCGAGCACGAGATGATCACGGAACTCGGTCGGTAGGAGTTCTGCGAGCAGCCGGTGATCCTGATGTGCGTCGTCGCGTTGCGGGCCGAATACGATCTCGGGGTTGCAAGTCCGGCGAAAATCGCTCAGGTGCGCTTTGATTCGTTCCCAGTGCGCCGGCGCGCGACCGTCTGGGATGTCGAGGATCTTCATCTCCACTTCTGCACCTGGGCAGAACGCTGCCAGGGCCGAGATCTCCTCGGCCTCGCGTTCAGTGCCCCCGCCGGAGAGCACCAGCCCGCGGATCCGCAGCCCGGGGCGACTGTTCGAAAGGCTCATCAAGGTGCCACCCATCCCGATCGCGATGTCGTCGCAATGCGCTCCGACGACAGCGATCTCGGTATGTGCGTCAACGGAGATCGAGATCATGGCGCCCCGGCGGTGGCGTATGCGGCAGACTCCTCGTGATCCCAGAGTGCCCACGGCCTCTCGCCGCTGTGGTACTTGGCATCGAGTTCGGCCCGTTCCTTGAAGGTATCGGCCGGCTTCCAGAAGCCTTCGTATCTGTAGCCGAACAGCCGGCCCTGCCCCGCCAGCGTGCCGCAGACGTCGGCGACGAGATCCCCACCCGGAGGTAGCAAATCGAATATCTCCTGAGACAGTACGAAGAAGCCGCCGTTCTCCCAGATCGGCAGGTCGCTGACCGGGGTGATGTCCTTCACCTCCCCTGTTTCGCTGACCTCGACACAGTGGAAGGACTGTTGCGGCGGGACGATCATCATCGACGCCGCCGCACCGGACTGATGGAATTCCTCGATCATGTTGTCAAGGGGCGCATTCGTCAGGACGTCGGCGTAATTCGCGAGGAAGTAGTCATCGCCGTCGAGGTGGGACCGTACCCGACGAAGCCGCTCGCCGATCGCCGACTCGAGACCGGTGTCGACGAAGGTGATCGACCAGTCACTGATGTCGGAGTGCATCAGTTCGACTCGACCCCCACGCATCACGAAATCGTTCGACACGGATTCCTGGTAGGTCAGGAAGTAGTTCTTGATGTGCGACGCTCCGTAGCCGAGGCACAGGATGAACTCCTTGTGACCGAAGTGGGCGTAGTAGCGCATCACGTGCCAGATCAGCGGTCGGGGGCCGACCATCTGCATCGGCTTCGGCACGGAATCCTCTGCGCTGTTCCGCATTCGCATGCCGTAACCACCACAGAACAGAACAACTTTCATGGTGTTTTCCTCCTCTGGCCGTCGGAGTTTCCGAAGGCGGCGGTGTGTAGCTCCGGCAGCGGGAACACGAGCTGTCCGCCCCATTCGGTGATGTATTCGAGCTGCTCGGTCAACTCAGTCTCGAGATTCCACGGCAGGACCAGCACGACGTCCGGGCGGTCCTTCTCGATCTGGGCCGGATCGTGGATCGGAATGCGTGTGCCCGGGGTGAAGCGACCGTGTTTATAGGGATTACGGTCCACCGTGTACTCCAGCAGGTCGCTGCGGATACCGCAGTAGTTGAGGAGCGTATTGCCCTTACCCGGCGCTCCGTACCCGACAACCCGCTTACCCTCGGCGCGGCACTGGAGAAGGAACCGCAACAGCTCATGGCGGACGGCCTCGGTCCGCGGGCGCAACTGCAGGTAGCCGTCCACCCCATGCAGACCGGCTTGCTCCTCGATCCGAAGGACTTCCGCGACACGCTCGGTTGGTGCTCCCGCACTCTCCTCGGGTCGCGCCCACAGCCGGATCGAACCGCCATGCGTCGGAACCACATCGACGTCGACGACCGCCAGACCTGCCGTCGCGAGAGCGCCCATTGCGGATAACACCGTGTAGTACTGGAAATGCTCGTGATAGATGGTGTCGAACTGGGCGCGCGTGACGAGGTTCAAAGCGTGATGTACCTCGATGCTCAACCAACCGTCTCGGGCGAGCAGTCCCCGCAGGGATCGGGTGAAGCCAAGTAGGTCGGGGATGTGCGCGTAGACGTTGTTGGCCACCACGAGGTCGGCCGGGCCGTTCTGGGCACGCACCGCAAGCGCGGTTTGCTCGTCCAGGAAGGCTGTTTGCGTCGGCACCCCCCGCGTGCGGGCCGCGGCTCCCACGTTGACCGACGGTTCGATGCCAAGACAAGGTATGCCCGCGGCGACCACGTGCTGAAGCAGGTAGCCGTCGTTGCTGGCGACCTCCACAACAAATGAGTCGGGGCCGAGGCCGAGCCGATCCACGGCATCGTCGACGTACCGCTTCGCATGATCCACCCAACTGTCGCTGTACGACGAGAAGTAGGCGTACTCCGCGAACGTCTCCTCGGGTGTGATCAACGCTGGTATCTGCAGCAGCAGGCAATCCTCACAGAGCCGGAGGTGCAGCGGATACGTGGCTTCAGGCAGATCCAGCTCATCGGCGGTGAGGAACGTCTCGCACGGTGGCGTCGCGCCCAGATCGAGGACGCTCATCAGACGATTCGAATCACAGAGTCGGCAACGCAACTGGATCCTCGATTCCTTGGTGTGACAGGGTGATTGGTGCTTTCTTCGGTTCGACTCGTGCGGCATGACCATTTGGCAAGCCACGGGACGGCCGGCCCAGCGCTCGGTATGCCCAACCAGCTGCGCACCACGCCGCGGCATCGAGACAGTTGCGTCCGTCGATCACCGAAGCGGATCGGACGATGCTCCTGAGTGCGACGGGATCGATCGAACGGAACTCCGCCCATTCGGTCAGGACCAGCACCGCATCGGCGCCCTCGCAGGCCTCGATTGCCGACGTCGCGTAGTTCAGCGTCGGAAACAGCGCGCGCGAATTGTCCATCGCCTGGGGATCGAAGACGTTGACGGTCGCCCCCTGCAGCTGGATCTGTCCGGCGACATTCAGTGCGGGGGAATCCCGCACGTCGTCCGAGTCAGGTTTGAACGCGGTGCCCAACACCGCCACTCTCGCACCGATGAACTCGCCTCCACACGCCTCGCGTGCGATCTCGACGGTCCGTGTCCGCCGTCGCATGTTGATGCTGTCGACCTCACGGAGAAAAGTCAGCGCCTGATTGGCTCCGAGTTCGCCCGCCCGGGCCATGAAGGCCCGGATGTCCTTGGGCAGACACCCGCCACCGAAGCCGATCCCGGCGTTGAGGAAGCGGCGCCCGATTCGCCCGTCATGCCCGATCGCGTCGGCGAGAACCGTCACGTCGGCGCCAACTGCTTCGCACACCTCGGCGATCGCATTGATGAACGAAATCTTCGTCGCCAGAAATGCGTTGGCCGACACCTTCACCAGCTCTGCGGTCGCCAGATCGGTCACGATGAGCGGAATACCAGCACCCAGCAGGTCGGCGTAGATCTCCCGCGCAAGCCTTTCGGCGCGCCCGGACCCGGCTTCAACGACGCCCAGAACCAGGCGGTCAGGGTGCAGGGTGTCCTGCACCGCGAAGCCCTCACGCAAGAACTCCGGATTCCACGCCACCTCCACGGCATCGCCTGCAGGCGAGAGATCGCGGGCAAGCTCGCCGAGCCTCGCGGCCGTCCCCACCGGTACCGTCGACTTGCCGTAGATCACCGACGGCTTGTTCAGCAAGGGCGCCAATGTGGCGATGACCGCGTCGACATGGGCGAGATCGGCTCCGTATTCACCCTTTTTCTGCGGCGTGGCCACAGCCACGAAGAAGACGTCGGCGAACTCCGCTGCCTCTTCGTATGACGACGAAAAGCGCAGGGTCCCATTGTTTGTCGCCCGCTTCAGGTACTCCGCGAGTCCCGGTTCGTAGAACGGAACCTCGCCCGCCGCGAGCTTTGCGAGCTTGGCTGGATCGATGTCCACCCCGAGGACTTCATGGCCCAGTTCGGCCATGCATGCCGCGTGCGTGGCGCCGAGATATCCTGTTCCCAGGACAACCATCTTCATTCGTGAGACCCCGTTCTCAGTAGGCGCCCGCGCGGCCGAAGACGGCCCGCAGCGTCTTGGCCACGATCAAAAGGTCTCCGATCATCGACCAGTTGTCGACATAAGCGAGATCCAGCCGAACGGCCTCATTCCACGAGAGATCGGCTCGCCCACTGACCTGCCACAGACCGGTGATGCCCGGCTTGACAAGCAACTTCCGCAATACGTCGCAGTCGTAGGCCTCGACCTCACGCCGCAAAGGTGGACGCGGACCCACGACACTCATCTCATGCCGAAGCACATTGATGAACTGGGGGAGCTCGTCGATGCTGAACCGTCGCAGGATGCGTCCGATCGGGGTTATCCGCGGGTCGTTTGCGATCTTGAAATGCGGCCCGTCGAATTCGTTCTGCGCCAACAGTTTAGCCAGCTGCTTGTCGGCATCCTTGACCATGGTGCGGAACTTCAGCATCGCAAACGGCTTGCCGTCGATCCCGATTCGTTCACTGGCGTAGAACACGGGTCCCCGGCTGGTGAGCTTGACCGCGATCGCCGTGGCGAGCAGGATCGGCAAGGTCCCGACGAGGGCCGCCAACGCGAAGCAGAAGTCGAAGGCGCGCTTCTCGAAGCGTTTGGCACCGAGGTACTGCGGCTTCTCGATGTGCAGCAGCGGCAGCCCGGCGATAGGTCGCATCACCAGGCGAGAGAGCGCGACATCCATGACGCCCGTCGACACCACCAGGTCGACACCCATGGTCTCGAGATCCCAGATCAGCCTGCGAATTCCCCGAACACCGAAGTGTTCCGTCCCGGCGATCGCGACAGTGTCCGCACCGCAGGTTCGGATTGCCTCCAATGCGTGCGTCTCATCCCCCACCACGGGGATCATCCGGCCGTTGACGGTGATGTGTTCGCCTCGCGGCGAGCCATAACCAGGGATCGCCACGCCGGTGACCTGATATCCATCCATCGAATTTCGGCTCAGCTCGGTGGCGAGGAGTTCCACCGCGTCACGTTCCCCGATCGCCAGCACGGCGGTCAGATAGTCCCCCTGTCCGCGCCGGCGAGCCACATAGCCGCGCCAGAAGGACCTCGTCAGAACCAGGCCGAGAGTCCCGGCCGGAAGCGCCACGGCGAGATAACCGCGTGCGATGTCGAGTTTGAGGAGCAGGGTGACAATTGCGATCGCGCCGAACGTCCAGAAGGAGGCCGCAACCACGCGGCGAAACTCCTCGATCCCGGTGCCGATCAACCTCGGAGAACGGCTGTGGAATCCAGCGAGGGCGGACAGCCAGACGATGGCGAACAGAACCGAGAAGGCCGGCACGTAGTACTTGAGGTATCCCGGCGGCGACATCGTCCCGAACCGCACGTACTGCGCCAGCACTACCGCTGCAGCTACTACCAGTGTGTCGGTGAGCTGCAATTTGGTGATGTATCGGCGCTGCCACCGTGTGCGTTCGAAAACCTGGCTGGGGAGAAGGCGCGGAATAGTCAGTGGGGCAGTCCCGTTGGTGCCGCGATTGTCGAGAACCTGTGCGATCTGCTCACCGGCGGCGTCGGAATTTCCTTGGCCGCTGGGAGATCGGTCGTCGACGGGCCTGGTATCGATATCCGTCTGTGTCATCGCCGCACCTCAGCTGTGACAGTGGGTACGGATTGGCGGCTATCTGCCGACGATCGAAGTGACATTACCCTGTTCTCCAATCTTGTTCAGAGTTGAGGCGCGGTTTGGCGGAATAGTGCGACAACCGTTGCAGTGCTTGGCTCTATCGCTACGCACGACTGTGATGCAGCATCTGACGTATCCCACCAAGCGATCGAAGGCCGACACGTCCCAGGTGCCGTCGTCGGCGACCCGGCGCGTGAACGTCGACCATTCGGCGAGCCGCCGCCGAAGCCCGTTTCGTCCGATCACCGCCACGTGGCTGTCGCAGACCGCCGACGCAGGCGCGGGGAGGTAGTAGAAATCACCGAACCGGAGTAGTCGCATCCAAAGGTCAAGTTCCGGTGTTGCCTTGTGCTCTTGAGAGAACGCGCCACAACGCCTGAAGTCCGTGCGCCGAAACATCGCCGCCGTCAGTGGGCCGACCGGGTTGTCACCGCTGCGGACGATCGCTTTGACCACGCCTCGTGCGGACGAGTGGCCGCCAGTTCGAAACAGCGGTTGTTGGCGCCTCACGACTTCGCCGGCCTCGTCCAGGTAGTCGGTCCCGGCAACTACCAGCGCGACACCCCGATTCGACTCGAGCACGTTGACTTGCGCGGCGATGAGGTCCGGGTGAAGGGCGGCATCGGGACTGAGCAGTTTGACGAACCTGCCTCTGCTGTGCCGAACCGCGAGGTTGTAGCTGTCACTCAGCGAGAGTTGAAACTCAGTCCGGATGATCCGCAGGCGCTCATCTGCCGGCCTCGCGAGCATGGCGCGCTTGACATAGAGCGTCGCGTTGCCGACGACGACGATCTCCAAGTCCCGGAACCGCTGCGCGAGGATGCTGTCGATCATCGACTGCATCCGGCGCGACGGCTGGTTGGCCACGATGCACACCGAAACCGTCGGCCGGCGCACCGAACGTCTTCTGGCCGGCACAGCAGTCGGTCGGCGGTATACCTCGGCGAGGTCGGACCAGCTTCGGACGGCGGTGGTTACTGGCAGCTCGAGAAGCGTGCCCATCTCATTCACCGGTGCGCTTCGAATGAAATTCGGGTTCGCCGGTAACCCGGCCGCACGGCTCTGGGCGGCCGGAATACCGAACGGGGCGCGAGCTAAGTCGCCGGCCGTTGCCGTCGGCACCTTGAGTCATAGCCTGCTTCCGATCGGTCTGGCAGTTGC
Source organism: uncultured Actinomycetota bacterium (assembly GCA_963699655.1). Lineage (GTDB taxonomy): Bacteria > Actinomycetota > Actinomycetes > Mycobacteriales > Mycobacteriaceae > Mycobacterium. The sequence continues at coordinate 58,644 of CAVOUV010000016.1, read as the reverse complement.
AGTGATTCGGCGCTGCGAACTGATCCGTCTTGTCTCGGACCGGTTCCTTCCGGCCCCCCGCGTGCTTTTACGTCCAGTTCGGAGGCTTGCGACCAGCGAGCCAGCCTTGTCGTCGAGCTGCAAGTTTGGCAACAACGAAGCCTATTTGCTGTTCTCCCCACCGACGCGTCATGATCGCCGCGATTGGGGAAAAGGTATCAATTGCCAGCACCGCCGACAAGCAAAGTTTCAGCATTATTTGCGTTCGCAACTAGACCCTCCCCCATGACCACGGTTCGCGCAAAGCTGCGGTCGCTTTTTTCGCAGATAAGCTGCTAGATCCGCTGCGACGGCCGATGTCCCCCGAACGACCTACGTACGCGTAAGCGATCCCAAGTGTGCAATTTCAGCAATCTGCAGGAACGGCACTCTTGCTTGCGGCCGAGCGCCCGGCCAACCCACCGGCCGGTCGGCTTCGTTTCGGCCGTATGACGTCGCCGCGACGTATTTCAGCTATCATCTTTAACCGGATATCCGGGGCTGGAAATCGTCCACAAAGCCATTGGCGCGAGGAGTTGCTGCCCGCGCTAGCGACGTTCCAGGGGCTCGGGCGCCGCCGCCGTCACGCGGTAATCGCCGGCACCGATCGTCGGGCGGGCGGTTCGGGCCGCTCCCGGCCCTCCCTCCACCGGCCGACTCGGGAATCCGACCGAACCCGACGGAGGCCCGGCCGGCGACCGACCCGGGCGCTCGCCGCGCCGGTCGCGATCGCGCCCGCCTCGGCGAGCGAGGAGCAATATTCCGATGTCCGCCAGTTCGCCTGTCAGGGGTTTTGCCGTTCAGCGCGCCTCGCCCGCCTCGGCTACGCCCCGGCGCGGGGATCGAGGTCAACCGATCGTATGACCGTGCCACAGACAGTTTTGCAAAAAATCCATAAGATCGCGGTTTCAGCAAACTACACTCTGGGAAACCGGTAATTCCTGCCTGCTCCGGAGGACACCGGGCGACCACGCCCTCCGCGAACGGCAGGGGTGTCAATTATCCGACAAGCGAAGGCCCAGGCACGGATCAGCAATGAAGATTGGCATGCTCGGCTCGGCCGGACGCGATGATCTCGCCAGCGGCCTGCTCGATCGAGCAAATAAGTTAGCTTTACTTACTCGGCAGCTCGTCAACGCCTTTGCCTCACTGACCGTGCTGGTGGCCCCCACCAGTTCGGCGGCGCCGGCGGGCAAATGGCTGGCCGTCGCGCTTGGAGCGTGGGCCGCGTACCGGCTCGCCACCAGATCGTTTCGGGGCATCCTTCTCGCGATCGACTGTGCCTTCGCCCTTGCGTTCTGTGCGGGGGCTCCATTGCTCGCCGTATCCGGACAATCGATGCAGGGCTTGAGCGTTCAATTCGCGGTCGCGGCCACCACCGTCGTCGGTTTGGCCGTCGCGTCACCTCCACGCATGGCGGTGACCACAACGGCGCTCATCTTGGTCGCCTATGCGTGCGGCTCGGCGCCCTTGGTCGGCTGGAACAGCGTGGCCGACGGCGTGTCGCTGCGATATCTGGCGATGGCCGCAGCGATGGGTCTGCTGCTGCGGATCGCACTACTTCGCGTCGCCGCAGTCAACAGATCCGCGCACCAGGACTACGGCAGGGCCGACGACATCCGTCAGCGGGCAGCGGTGGATGTGCGCAGTTACCGGGACGAACAGCTTGCGCTGCTGCACGACACCGTCGCGTCGACGCTGTTGCTGGTCGGCAATGGCACGCCGATTCCCGGTGACCGCCTGGCCGCGCAGGCGCGTAGCGCACTGGACATCCTCGATCGCAGGCGATGCATGGCTCCCCCACGCCGCATCGAGTTGGTGTCGGCGTTGCGCGAAGTGGCGTGCGGCACGTGCGCACCCGTCCTCTTCGAGGGCACCTCTGAGCTATGGCTGGACGGACAAGTCGGCACAGCCATCGCCGCGGCGACCCGGGAGGTGATGAACAATGTCGACCGGCACGCGAATGCCACGCATATCCGCATTGACATATCCGGCGACCGGATGATGGTCAGCGACAACGGATGTGGTTTCACGGCGGGTGCCCGCACAGAGACCCACGGCCTATCCAACTCGATCGTCGGCCGGGTCAGGCGTGTCGGCGGTACTGTCGCCATCCGCTCTGCCGCCGGCCAAGGCACGGCGGTGACGTTCACATGGCCCGGCAATCGCCCCGGTGGTGAGCCGACCGCCTTCGCGCCGGAAGCCGAATCATTCGTCAAGTCGATCCATGAGCGCTACGCGTACACGTTGATCGGCTGGGCCTTGATCGTGGTCGTGCTGACCCTGCCGTACTCGCTTGTGCAACAGTCTCATCCGCATGTGCAGCTGGCCCTGGCCGCCGCGTCGGCGCTGGCCTGCCTGTGTGCCGTCCCGACCCTGCGGGAATCTACCAGCGCGTTTCGTTGGATCGGTATCTCGGCGCTGCTGGCCGTCACGGTGCTGCAGCCCGCCGTGCTGTCGCTGGATCGGGTGTCCACGGCGGCGGAGTGGTCACTGTGGGTGACCGGCTGGTGTCTGACGCCACTGCTGCTGGGTTTACCACTGCGCACCGCTTTCGCCGTCATCGGCGCCAATTCGGCCGGGGCATTCGCCGTCACCCTCGCGCGAGCCCCGTCCGCCGAAACCGCGGTCATGCTCGGCTTTTGGGCTGCATCCCTGGCCGTGCTCCTGGTCGCGGCCCAAGTGGCCGACCGGATGTTCGCGGATGCGGTGACCGATACACGGCTGCAGACCACGGTCCATCTCGACTTGCTGGCGCACGAACGGACGGCCGCCGAGGCCGACGACGAGTTCCGGCGAGGCGTGGCCGACATACGGCGCAACGCGGTGCCCCTGCTGGCGGCGCTGACCAGGGGTGAACCCATAGATCCCGCGCTCCAGCATCGGGCCCGCATTGAATCTCTGCGCGTCAGAGCATTTCTGGACCACCAGTCGACCTCTGAGCATCCACTGTTGCGCGCCATCAGACCGGCCCTGGACGCCGCCACCTACCGGGGTGTTGATGTCAGCGTCCACGTGCAATCCGACGCGCCCGCCCTGGATGAGGACGGCGTCGAACGGCTCATCCATCCGATCGCCCACATCCTGGAGAACAGCACGGAGGGGATACGCCTGGTGCTGACCGCCGTCGACTCCGCTCTCGTGGTCAGCCTGGTGGCGCGCGGCTGCGAGAGCGACATGACGAGCATAGAGGGCGACGGAGAAGTCGTCCGGCGGGGGGACACGTTGTGGGTCACCATCCGCCACAAGGTAGCGGACACGACACTGGAGAACGTTTGACATGACTGCGCCTCATAGCATTTCAGTTGCGGTGATCGACGACCACGACGTCGTGCACGCAGGCGTCGCTGTCTGGCTCAGCCGCACCGATCCGCCCATCGAGCTGGCGGGCAGCTACCTGACTCCGGAATCGTTCCTGCAGGAACACCCCCGAGGGTCGGCCCGGGTCGATGCCGTCGTCGTCGATCTCGAAATGCGAAGCCGGCACCTTGACCTCGCCGATCTCGAGCAGATTCTCAAGACCGGCCACCAGACGATCGTCTTCTCACACATCGAAACCGATGAGATCATCCTGAAATGCCTTGACATGGGTGCCGTCAGTTACATTGCGAAGTCTGAAGGTAAACGCCATTTGACCGGGGCGATCACGGCAGCCGTGTCACGCAGCCCATACGTCGCGCCCCGGATGGCCGGCGCTATGGTCAGGGACCGCAGTGTCGGTCGGCCCAATCTTCCGGCACGGGAGAAGGAAGTGCTGATCGCCTGGTTTCAGACGGACAGCAAGGACCTCGTGGCGGACAAGTTGCAGATCGCACCATCGACCGTGCGCACACATCTGCAGCGCGTGCGCGCCAAATATGCCGCGGTGGGGCGTCCGGCACCGACCAAGGCCGCGCTGGTCGCGCGGGCACTTCAGGACGGGATCATCAACGTCGACGAGCTGTAGCTCGCCGTCGAATGGGTAGGCGACTACTTGGCATTCGGGCACAGGACGTTGACGTACACGGTTGCCATGGACGGTGGGACGCTCGGCGCGCTGGGATTGTCGATGTCATTGACTTGGCACTCGTTCAACGGAACGTTCGGCGTGCCCTGCAGGAAGTTGACCCGGACGTCGTAGCCTTGGGCCCGCAGATCGTTGATAGTGGCGCTGGCTGACTCGTCCCCGGCGGCCGGGAAGACCGAATCCGCGACGGCCGTCGGCACAAGGGTGATCGCGGCCGCCGCACCAAGGGCGAGCAATCCCGCGCCGATGGACAACGGCTTGCTGAAAAGAGTTGTGTTCACGGCGTGTCCCTTCCTCTGTGGCCCGTTCACTGACGTCGTGTGGTGCCATCCGACGATCGTTACAACGGACGCGCGCGTACCGCGGTTCAGCCGAGGATCAGGCCCGAGGTGGGGACGCCTGTGCCCGCGGTGACGAGCACGTGCTCGACGTCGGGCACCGGATTGACCGATGTGCCGCGCAACTGGCGGACGCCTTCAGCGATGCCGTTCATGCCGTGAATGTAGGCCTCGCCCAGCTGACCGCCATGGGTGTTGATCGGGAGCCTGCCGCCGACCTCGATGGCTCCATCGGCGACGAAATCCTTCGCCTCGCCCTGGCCGCAGAACCCCAACTCCTCCAACTGGATCAGCGTGAACGGGGTGAAATGGTCGTAGAGGATCGCCGTCTGGATGTCGGTCGGCTTCAGCCCCGACTGTGCCCAGAGCTGCCGGCCCACCAGACCCATCTCGGGTAGCCCCAGTTCGGGACGGTAATAGCTCACCATCGAGTACTGGTCCGGGCTGGCGCCTTGCGACGCCGCCTCGATCACCGCGGGTCGGTGCTTGAGGTCCTTGGCGCGCTCAGGCGACGTAATGACCAGTGCGACACCGCCGTCGGTCTCCTGACAGCAGTCGAGCAGTCGCAGAGGCTCGGCGATCCACCTCGAGTTCTGGTGGTCTTCGATGGTGATCGGCTTCTCGTAGAAATAGGCCTTTGGGTTCTTCGCGGCATGCTTGCGGTCGGCGACCGACACCGCTCCGAAGTCTTTGCTCGTCGCGCCCGAAAGATGCATGTACCGCCGGGCGATCATCGCCACCTGCGCGGCCGGTGTGGACAGGCCGTGCGGGTAGGAGAACGAGTTGTCGACACCGGTCGAGTCGGCGTTCTCCACCAGTCGCAATTGCACCTGGCCGAACCGTTGACCGGATCGCTCGTTGAAGGCTCGGTAGGCGACCACACAGTCGGCCACGCCGGTCGCCACCGCTATCGCCGCCTGCTGCACGGTCGCGCAAGCCGCGCCGCCACCGTGGTGGATCTTCGAGAAGAACTTCAGCTCACCGATGCCCGTCGCCCGGGCGATGGCCACCTCGGTGTTGGAGTCCATGGTGAACGTGACCATGCCGTCGACATCGCCGGGCGTCAGGCCCGCGTCGTCGAGCGCGTCGAGCACCGCCTCCGAGGCGAGTCGCAGTTCACTGCGACCAGAGTTCTTGGAGAAGTCGGTGGCGCCGATTCCGACTATCGCCGCCTTACCGGACACGCCGTCGGTCACTTCGCGCCCCCGATGGTGAGCGTGGCGTTGGCGATGACATGGTCGCCAAGACTGTTGCTGCCCACGATCTTCAGCGTGATCAGGCCGTCGACGACCTCGGTTACCTCCCCGGTGAACGTCACCGTGTCGTAGGCATACCAGGGCACTCCGAGCCTGAGCCCGATCGACTTGATGACTGCGTTCGGGCCCGCCCAGTCGGTGATGTAGCGCTGTACGAGTCCGGTGTCGGTGAGAATGTTGACGAAGATGTCCTTCGAGCCCTTGGCCTGTGCCTTGTCCCGGTCGTGGTGCACGTCCTGGAAGTCGCGCGTCGCGATCGCCGTGGACACGATGAACGTCGGGTCGCCGTAGAGCTTGAGCTCGGGCAGCTTGGTGCCCACCTCGACGGTCGGCGCGCTCACGCTTCCGGCTCCCAGGCGTACAGTGTCCATGCCGGACCCGATTCGCTCTCCGGAAAATCGATATACGTTGTGCGCACTGGCATTCCGATCTCCACGTGTGACGGGTCGACGTCGCGGAGCTCGCCCAGCATCCGCACTCCTTCTTCGAGTTCCACCAGTGCGACCACGAACGGCAGCGTGCGGCCGGGGACCTTGGGGGCGTGGTGTACGACGAAGCTGAACACCGTGCCCCTACCGCTGGCGACGAGATAATCGGACGGCGTCACATCGTCGTTGTGGTCCTGCCAGATCGCGGGCACCGGTGGATGTTGGAGGCTGCCGTCCTGGCGCTTCTGAATGCGCAGTTCGTGTGCGTTGACACCGTCCCAGAAGAACTTGGTATCGCGCGACGACGCCGGCCGCATCATCGACGCGGCGTCGAGGTCGTCGGGCACCTGCGCCCCGGCCGCGTCACTGTCGGCCGGCCGGAATTTCATGATGCGCCACATCATCTCGGCGATATCCTCGTCGCCGACCTGCCAGGTGATCCTCTGCGTGACGAAGAATCCCTCGCCGAGCGCGGTCCGTTTCGGGCCGACAACATCGGTCAGCTCGGCCGCGACGCTGACTTCTTCACCGGGCCGCAGGTAGCGGTGGTAGGTCTGCTCGCAGTTGGTCGCCACGACCCCGATGTAGCCTGCCTCGTCGAACAATTCGAGGATCTTGCCCAGCGGATCGTCGTCCGGACGGACGCCGCCGAGCCCCATCATGGTCCACACCTGGATCATCGCGGGCGGCGCGACGACGCCGGGATGGCCTGCCGCCCTGGCCGCCGCGTCGTCGACGTAGATGGGATTCGTGTCGCCCATCGCATCGAGCCAGTGATCGACCATGGGCTGGTTCACCGGATGCCGGCCGGTTCGCGGCTTACTCCTGCCCTCGGCCTTGATCCGCTCGGCCGCGGCCTTGATGTCGTCCGTCGTGGTCACCGTGGAACCCTCGGAACCTTCAGCCCCGCCGCCGCGATCATCTCCCGCATGACTTCGTTGACACCTCCACCGAACGTGATGACCAGGTTGCGCTTGGTCTGGCTGTCGAGCCATTCGAGCATTTCGGCCGTGTCCGGATCCGCCGGATTGCCGTGCGTTCCGACGATCTCCTCGGCCAGCCGCCCAGCGTATTGAATGCGTTCGGTGCCGAACACTTTGGTCGCCGCCGCATCGGCGACGTCGATGGTCTCCCCCGACGCCGCCACCTGCCAGTTGAGCAGCTCATTGATGCGCCACATGGCTTTCAGTTCACCGAGCGACCGTTTGACGTCGTCGTGGTCGAGCGGAATGTCTCCGTTGCTTCCGGGCTTGGACGCCCACGCGTGTATCCGGTCGTACAGGGCCGCGAACCGGCCGGCGGGCCCCAGCATCACCCGCTCGTTGTTGAGCTGCGTGGTGATCAGTCGCCAGCCACCGTTCTCCTCGCCGACGAGCATCTCGGCGGGCACCCGCACGTCGTTGTAATACGTGGCGTTGGTGTGGTGCGCACCGTCGGACAGGATCATCGGCGTCCACGAATAACCGGGATCGGTAGTGTCCACGATGAGCATCGAGATGCCCTTGTGCTTGGTGGCTTCGGGATCGGTGCGGCATGCCAGCCAGACGAAGTCGGCGTCATGTCCGCCGGTGGTGAACACCTTCTGGCCGTTGACGATGTACTCGTCACCCTGACGTATCGCGGTGGTCCGCAGCGATGCGAGGTCGGTGCCCGCCTCGGGCTCGGTATACCCGATCGCGAAGTGCACCTCGCCGGCGAGGATGCCCGGCAAGAACTTCTTCTTCTGCAGTTCGGTTCCGTACGCCTGCAATGTCGGCCCGACGGTCTGCAGCGTGACGGCGGGCAGCGGCACGTCGGCACGGTGCGCCTCGTTGACGAAGATCGACTGCTCGATGGGGCCGAAGCCCAGCCCGCCGAACTCCTTTGGCCAGCCGACGCCCAGCTTTCCGTCCGAACCCATGCGCTTGATCACCGCGCGGTACGCCTTGCCGTGGCGGTCCTTCTCCATCTCCTTGGCCTCTTCGGGCGAGATGAGGTTCGAGAAGTACTGCCGCAGTTCGGCTTGCAGTTGCTTCTGCTCGGGGGTCAATTCGATGAACATTGCGCTCCCACCAGATCGAGGCGGTGTGATGGACCGCCCACCAGCCGGGTCAGGTCCTTGACCGTGGAGTAGTAGCGGTCCATCGGGTAGGCGATGTCCATACCCATGCCGCCGTGCAGGTGGTGACAGATCTGCATCACCGGAGGCGCCTGGGAGGCCAGCCAGTAACCCAGGATGTCGAGGTCGCCGTCGGCATCACGGCCCTCGGCGAGCCGCCACACGACCGATGTGCTTACCAATGTCAGTGTGCGCGAGGCGATGTAGACCTCTGCGAGCTGCGTGGCGACCGTCTGGAACGTCGACAGCGGCTTGCCGAACTGCTGACGGTTGGCCACATAGTCGGCGGTCAGGCGCAACGCACCGGCGACGAGACCGGACGCGAACGCGCCGATCGCGGCCAGCGCCAGTTGATTCGCCCGATGCGGTTGAGCGCCGGACAGCACGTCATCGTCGCTCACCGCCACGTCGGTGAACGTTACGGTGTACTCATCGCCGTGGTTGGACGTCGGCGTCTTGGTCACCTGCACACCGTCGGCCGTCGGCGACACCACCACCACGCCGCTGTCGGCCGTCACGACGATCCAATCCGCCTGCCCCGCATACGGAACCGCGACCTTGGTGCCGTTCAGTTTGCCGCCCGCGAAAGTCGCTGCGGGGCGGTCCGGCAGCGCAACACCCGGTTCGTTGAGCGCGGCCGTCAGCACCGAGCCCTTGGCGACTCCGGCGAGGTAGCGGTCCTGCTGGGCATCGGTGGCCAGATCCAGCAGGACGGCGGTGCCCATCCCCAGGGTGGCCAGCGCAGGACTGATGGTGCCGTGTCTGCCGATCTCGACGAGCGCCGTGGCGATCTCGGAGAGTCCCACGCCGTCACCGCCGAGGCGTTCGGGCACGGCCAGCGCCGACACCCCTCCGGCGACCAGCGCCTCCCAGCCGTTGTCCCGTTCCAGCACCGACGTCACCACATCGGCGACAGCCTGCTGCCCTTCGTCTGGACTGAAGTCCACCCGAATCCTCCTTGATCCGATGTGCGCTCCGCGCACGATGATTCTGGTGAAGTGTGCGCCCTACGAGGCGACTGCACCCTTGCCGGTGTAGTCGACCTGCCAGTGCTTGATCCCGTTGAGCCAACCCGACCGTAGCCGCTCGGGTTGGCCGATGGGCTTGATATCGGGCATGTGATCGGCGACCGCGTTGAAGATCAAGTTGATCGTCATCCTGGCCAGGTTCGCGCCGATGCAGTAGTGCGCGCCCGTGCCGCCGAAGCCGACGTGCGGGTTCGGGTCGCGCAGGATGTTGAAGCTGTGCGGGTCCTCGAAGACCTCGTCGTCGAAGTTGGCCGATCGGTAGGACATCACCACTCGCTGGCCCTTCTTGATGGTGACCCCGCTCAGTTCGACGTCTTCGCTGGCGGTGCGCTGGAACGCCGAAACCGGGGTGGCCCAGCGGATGATCTCGTCGGCCGCGGTCGACGGGCGCTCGTTCTTGAACAGCTCCCACTGGTCCGGGTTGTTCGCGAAGGCGATCATGCCGTGGGTGATCGAGTTGCGGGTCGTCTCGTTGCCGGCCACGGCAAGCATGATGACGAAGAAGCCGAACTCGTCGTCGGAGAGCTTCTCGCCGTCGATGTCGGCCTGGATCAGGGTGGTGACGATGTCGTCGGTCGGGTTCTTACCGCGCTCGTCGGCCATGGCCATCGCGTACATGATCAGTTCCATCGACGACTGCGCGGGATCGACGTCGGCGTACTCGGGGTCCGTGCCGCCGGTCATCTCGTTGGACCAGCGGAAGAGCTTGTCCCGGTCGTCCTGTGGAACACCGAGAAGGCCGGCGATGGCCTGCAGCGGAAGCTCGCACGACACCTGCTCGACGAAATCGCCGCTGCCCTCGGCGGCCGCGGACTTGGCGATGTTCTGGGAACGCTGGGCGAGTTCCTCCTCCAGCCGTCCGATGGCCCTTGGCGTGAACCCCCGGGAGATGATCTTGCGCAACCGGGTGTGGTGCGGCGCGTCCATGTTGAGCATGACGCTGCGCTGCAGCTCGACCTGCTCACGGTTCATCTCAGGCGGCCAGACCGGGATCGCACCGTTCAGCCAGCTCGAGAAGACGTCGTTACGCTTGGACACCTCTTTGACATCGGCATGCTTGGAGACGATCCAGTAACCCTTGTCCTCGAAGCCACCCGTGCCGTCGGGCACGTCCACCCAGTGAATCGGTTCGGCCGCACGGAGCTCGGCCAGCTCCTCGACGGGCAGCCCGGCAAGGTTGACGTCGGGGTCGAGGAAGTCGAAGTCAGCCGGAAGATTGGGGGGTGCCATAAAATTGGTCTCCTCAATTGCAACGTGTTCTAGTGCCAGTAAAACACGGCTCAACCGCAGATCAAAGGCGTGGAGGCATCACAGCTTGTCAGAGTTATGAAACGTGTTCTAGCCTGGCGGAATGGGTAACCCTGTCATCGTTGAGGCCACTCGCAGCCCGATCGGTAAACGAAACGGATGGCTGTCAGGCCTGCACGCCACCGAGTTGCTGGGCGCCACGCAGAAGGCGCTCGTCGAGAAGGCCGGCTTCGAAGCTGGCCAAGTCGAGCAGGTCATAGGCGGCTGCGTCACGCAGTTCGGCGAGCAGTCCAACAACATCACCCGGGTGAGCTGGCTGGTGGCCGGCCTGCCCGAGCACGTGGGTGCGATGACGGTCGACTGCCAGTGCGGCAGCGGTCAGCAGGCCAACGGATTGGTCGCCGGCCTCATCGCGGCGGGGGCCATCGACATCGGCATCGCCTGCGGCATCGAGGCGATGAGCCGGGTCGGGCTGGGCGCGAATGCGGGCCCCGACCGCAGCATCCTGCGGCCCGCGTCCTGGGACATCGACCTGCCCGATCAGTTCACCGCCGCCGAACGCATCGCGAAGCGCCGGGGCATCACCCGCGAGGAGATCGACCGGTTCGGCTTCGACTCGCAGCGCAAGGCGGCCCAGGCCTGGGCCGACGGTCGCTTCGACCGGGAGATCAGTCCCATCGAGGCGCCGGTGCTCGACGAGAACAAACAGCCGACCTCGGAACGCGCGCCGGTCAGCAGGGACCAGGGCCTGCGCGACACCACCCTCGAGGGGCTGGCGTCGCTGAAGCCGGTGCTGGACGACGGAATTCATACGGCGGGCACGTCTTCGCAGATCTCCGACGGCGCCGCGGCGGTGCTGTGGATGGACGAAGATAAGGCCCGCGCCCTCGGACTGCGGCCGCGCGCCCGCATCATCAGCCAGGCGCTGGTCGGCTCCGAACCGTACTACCACCTCGACGGCCCGGTGCAGTCGACAGCCAAGGTGCTGGAGAAGGCCGGCATGAAGATGGGCGACATCGACATCACCGAGATCAACGAGGCGTTCGCCTCGGTGGTGCTGTCGTGGGCGCGCGTGCACGAACCCGACATGGACACGGTCAACGTCAACGGCGGCGCGATCGCGCTCGGCCATCCGGTGGGCAGCACCGGCAGCCGCCTGATCACCACGGCGCTGCACGAATTGGAGCGCACCGACAAGACGACCGCGCTGATCACGATGTGTGCGGGCGGCGCGTTGTCCACCGGCACCATCATCGAGCGGATCTAGTGACCGAGACCCGGGTCTTCACCGAGGCGGAGCGGATCGCCGCCGCCCAGACGTACATCGATGCGCTGGTGAGCCACGACGCGGATGCGGTCCCGTTCGCCCCGGGCTGCACCCGGATCGAGGTGGGACTCAAGACCGGTTTCTCGGGCAATCACCTGCGCCGCAGCCTGAACGGCGGCCCCCAGTACCGGGTCATCCGGGCGACGACGGCGCCCGAGTTCACCGTCGACGGCGATCGAGTCCGGGCTCGCTTCGATCTGGTCACCAAGCCGACGCTCGCCCGACGACGGGTCGGCGCGCACATCGACGAGACCTTCGTGATCCCCGCATCCGACGGGCAGATCCACCACATCCGCGCCGACATCCGCCCGTTCCTGACCGGGGCGTGAGGATCGCGGGATGCCGAAGTCGCCACCGCGCAACCTCAATTCGCCGTTCGCCGACTTGTTCATCAAGTGGATCTCACGCGCGAACACCTGGCTGTACCGGACAACCGGCGGCAAGCTGGGCAGCACCTTCCAGAAGGCGCCGGTCGCGCTGCTGACCACCACCGGCCGCAAGACAGGACGGCCCCGGGTCAGCCCGCTGTTGTACCTGTGCGAGGGAGACAGAGTCATCCTGGCGGCGTCGCGAAGCGGCAGTGACAAGAACCCGATGTGGTACCTGAACCTCAAGGCCAATCCCCAGGTGCAGGTGCAGATCAAGGGCGACGTGCTCAACCTGACTGCACATGAGGCCAACAAAGAAGAGCGTCAACAATATTGGGCGAAGCTGGTGGCCATGTACCCGACCTTCGAGGACTACCAGTCCTGGACCGACCGCGTCATCCCGCTGGTGATCTGCGAGCCGTAGTGGGCGGGCACCCGGCCACGGTATGACCTGCCGAATGGAATTCGTTACATCAACATGACTTCACCAGAAGTTGGGCGATTGCTGAGCGCATATCGAGCGTCGGGGCAGACCTTCACCGCTGGCGGCATCTCATCGTTCCTGCTCGACCACGGCGCGCGCGACGCTCCGGCGGTGCTGTGCGTGCACGGGGTGCCTGCGTCGGCGTACGTCTATCGCAAGGTGGTGACCGCCCTGGCCGACGGGGGCCTGCGCGGGATCGCGGTCGACCTGCCCGGTCTCGATTCCACCTCGTCGTGCACGATATCGGCGGACCGATCGGCTTTGAACTCGCCCACGCCGCACCCGAGCGGGTGCTGTCGATGACGCTGCTGAACACGATCATCGCGGTGGACGCCTTCCGCGGGCTCGGCGAGGCGTGGCTTCAGTCGCTGCGGGTGCCCGGCGCGTTCGCGGCGATCATGCGATTGGTCGGGGTGAGCCGGCACGTCCCCCACCGCCGAAATCGCCTGCTGGCTGCCGTTGCTGTTCGGAGAGGACAACGGACGGGCATTCCTGAAGATCATGCGGGGCTTTCAGCTGACGGCCGCGGATCGGCGCCGCTATCTGGATGCGGTGCGCAACACGCCCTACCCGGTACAGATCGTCTGGGGCGAGCGGGACCGGATGCTCCCGTGGCGCCGATACGGGGTGCAGGCCCAGCTGGCAGCCGGCGTCGACGACGCAACCCTGTTGCCCGGCAAGCACTTTGTCCAGGAGGACTGCCCCGACGAGGTTGCGGCTGCCGTACACCGGTTCATCGTGTCGTGAGCAACCCTGGCATTGGCACAATTGGGGTATGACTTCCGACCCGATCTCCGCAGACCTGCACTTCTACTTCGACCCGGTGTGCCCGTTCGCCTGGATGACGAGCAAATGGGTGCGGATGGTGGCCGCCCAGCGGGAGTACCGGGTGGACTGGCGGTTCATCTCGCTGCGGATCGTCAACGCCAAAGTGGACTACGCGGCGCACTTCCCCGAGGACTACGAAGACGGGCACACCGCCGGCCTGCGGCTGCTGCGGGTGGCCGCGCGGGCCCGCGCCGAACACGGCCGCGACGCGATGGGGCCGCTGTACGAGGCGTTCGGCACCCGCATCTTCGACACCTCCCGCGACGTCGAGCCGCTCTCGGCGAAGGGCCGGGCGGAGCGAGGCACGGTCGAACCCTTGTTGCGTGCGGCGGGCCTGCCCGCGGATCTCGCCGACGCACTCGACGACGAGACACTCGACGACGAGATCCGCGCCGAGACCGAGGAGGCGCTGGCGCTGACCGGGCGCGACGTCGGCACACCGATCCTGCACTTCCAACCGCCCGGCGGCACGGCGTTCTTCGGCCCCGTGATCAGCCGGCTGCCGAGCCCCGACGACGCCGGCCGACTCTGGGACCACATCGTCGGCCTCGCCGGTTTCGCCGGATTCGCCGAGCTCAAGCGCAGCCTGCGGGAACGACCCCAGCTGGCCAGCTTCGGCGTCGACGAGGCGTCGACGGGCATCGAAGAGGACTGGCACGGCGGAAGCCGTCGCCTGAAGAAATAGTTTGCGCGTCGCCGATCGCGGCAAGTCATGCGGTATGACGCAGCGGCGACGGATCAGGAATTCGCGCGTTCTCGTGCTGCTGATGAAGTACTTCGCACGTGCGCATATCTGGACCTATCAGCGCACCGACGGGCGGCTGGGGGCGAAGCTGCTGTGGTTTCCCGCCGCCTTGATCACCACGACCGGCCGTAAGACGGGCAGGCAGCGCACCACCCCCACGCTGTATCTGCGCGAGGCCGAGCGGGTGATACTCCCGGCGTCATTCGGCGGCCGCGCCAGCAACCCCAGCTGGTACCGCAACTTGAAAGAGGATCCCAAGGTGCACATCCAGATTCGTGGCCAGCACCTCGATCTCGTCGCACGTGATGCCACCGACGACGAGCGAAAAACATACTGGCCCAAGCTGATCAGGATGTATCCGCCGTACCGGAGCTATCGAGAGGCGGCGGATCGGGTGATTCCGCTGGTCGTCTGCGAGCGATGATCAGGTCGACGGCGGGCTGCGAAGGCCTTCAAACGGATCCGGCCCCACACCAGGGGTCCACGACAAGCCGGGAATCCCCCAGCCGTTGGAACCGACACATCGTCGAGCCTGTTCGTCGTACGGCGCGACCAGTTGGTCCAGGTACATCACACCGTCCAAATGGGCGATTTCATGTTGAAACATTCGTGCGATCAAACCGCGGGCCGGCATGTCCACTTTCGTGCCGTCGAGGTTCACGCCGATGACGCGGGCCCAGTCGGCCCGAGCAATGGGAAACATCACGCCGGGCGCCGATAGACACCCCTCCCTGTCGTTATCGGGATGCGGCGAAAGCTGGGGAGTTTCAGACTTCTCGAGAACCGGGTTCACCACGGCACCACGGCGCCGCGGTGACTGTCCGCGCTCTTCGGGGCAGTCATAGACGAAGATCCGAAGGCCCACCCCGATCTGCGGCGCAGCCAGGGCGACACCTCCCGAAGCAGTCAGCGTGTCGTACATGTCGGCGACCACCCCGTCGACGTAATCGGGAAGTGAGCCATCACTGCGGGTTTCGACCCGGTCGGCGGGCTGGTGCAGGATCGGGTCTCCGAGGACCCGGATGGGTTTGACGGCCATATCTTCTATGACGCGCACTCATGCGAATTCATGCCACGGTGGCTGACACCCGAACGGCACTGCGTCCTCTGGTAAATGTGTCCCCGACTCATCAGACGAATCCTCAACCCGACCGCGTCTTCGCCGTCGTCGATGCGATGGACGCGAGTGAGTTCGGCGAACTCCTCGCCGACGACGCTCGGTTGACCTTCGGCAATGCCGAACCCATGATCGGACGTGGGAATATCACCGCCGGCGTCAGTGAGTTCTATACGACAATCGCCGGCCTGCGCCATGTTCTGGTCAATACATGGACGGCGCAGGCGTACACGATCGCTCAACTCGATGTCACCTACCGACGTCTCGACGGCACAGAGGTCACCATTCCCTCGGCGACGACTTACCACACGAACGCCGCTACGAAGATCGATGACTACCGAATTTTTGTCGACCTGGCGCCGGTCTATTCGTGATTCTCCGCGTCATCACCGTCTGGTCGCTCGCCTGACCGGTCAGCCGAGCGGAACAGGTTCAGTGCCACGGCCACCGCGAGCAGACCGGCGCCCACCGCCATCGTGATCGGGTGGAGGTAGAGCAGCAGCGCGGCGGCCGGCACGCACAGCAACCGCTCGGGCCAGCCCGCCCGGTGAATGAGCCACCCACCGGTGACCACCGCCAGCGCCCCGACCGCCACCCCACCGACCGCCGCCGTCCAGACCATGTCGGGGAACGATCGCAGGCCGAGCATGCCTTCACCGTTGTCGGTCAGCACGAACGCGAACGGCACCAGGAACGCGGGCAGCGTGTACTTCCACGTCTGCCACATGGTGCCCATCACCTCTGCCCCCGGTGATCGCGGACGCCGCGACCGCCGCAAGCGCCGTCGGTGGCGTTACTTCCGACAACACCGCGAAGTAGAAGACGAACATCGCGGCGGCGGGGGCGGCGACACCGAGATCCTGCAGGGCCGGTCCGATGATCACCCAGCTGATCACGAAGGAGGCGGTCACCGGGACAGCAAGGCCGAGCACCGACACCGCCAGTGCGGCGAAGATCGCCGTAAAAATGAGGACAGCGGTGGGGTTTTCGCTGATCGAGCGGGCGGAGTCCACCAGAATCGAATTCAGCTGCAGGCCGAGGCCGGTCCGGGTGATCATCGCGGCGATGACGCCGGCGGCGGCGCACACCGCCGCCACCGCGAGCACACCGCGCACGCCCGTGGCCAATGCCGCGGTACAGCTTCAGCGGGGTCAGGCGGTGTTCGCGGTCCAGGTACGACAGCACGATCTGCACCAGGGTGGCGTAGACGACCGCCCGGATCGCCGAAATGTCCATCGCCAGGAACACCACGATCATCACCAGTGAGATCAGGTGATACCCGAATCGCCCCAGCAGCCGCCAGGTCGATTCCGCGCCGACGTCGACTTCACGGGTGCCGTAGCGCGCTGGCGTCGATCTCGACGGCGAGCAGGATGCCGAGGTAGTACAGGATCGTGGGCACGATCGCCCACACCAGGACGGTCAGGTACGGCACCCCGAGGTACTCGGCGATGATGAACGCCGCGGCGCCCAGAGTCGGCGGCGAGAGGATCGCGCCGATACCGGCGGCGGCGAGCATTCCGCCCGCCGTTCTCGCTCGGGTAGCCCGCCCGGCGCAGCATCGGCCACGTCACCGACCCGAGGCTGACCGTCGTCGCCGTCCCCGAACCGGACACGCTGCCCAGCAGGAATCCCGCCAGTGTCACGGTCCGGCCGGGCGCCGCCCGGGACCGACGGAAGGCGGCGAAGGAGAGATCGATGAAGAACTTGCCGGCGCCGGACGGTCCAGCACGGCGCCGTAGATGGTGAACAGCACGATGTAGGTGGCCGCCACGTCCAGCGGCACTCCGTAAAGGCCGGTCGACTGGAGGAACGATGCGCTGACGATCTGGTTCCATGTCCACGCCGGCGTGCGCGATCGCCGCTCCCTGCGGCAGGTAACCGCCGTAGTAGGCGTAGCCGAGCGCGATCAGGCACACGATGGGCAGCGCGGCGCCGGTGGTCCGGCGGCAGGCCTCCAGGACCAGCACGATCACGATCGTGCCGACGAGCACGTCGACCGTCCCCGGAGTGCTCTGCCGGCTCAAGAACTCATCGAAACCCCCACCGCCGTCGGCGATTTCGAAGGGCGTGACCGGATAGAGGCACACCACCAACGCCACGATCGCGAGCAGCCAGTCGATCGGTGTCGGGTTCGCCCGCTGGGGCGCGGTCTTGTCACGGCGCAGCCGCAGCCCGGAGCGATAGCACAGCAGTGTCAACGGCAGCACCGCCGCCAGGAACCAGATCAGCGAGACCTGGTTGCCCGCCGCGAGCGGAAAGAACACCTGGTACAGCGCGAACAACCCGATCACGACGCAGCCCGCGGTCACCAGATGGTTGACCCAACCGGTCAGTTGGCGGGCCGGCTTCTCTTCCTCGTAGGAAGTTGTCGCGATGACGTCTCCGGCCGGAGCCGGCCGGTCGGTGTCGCGAGCGCTCTCGGTCAGCTGGCTGCGCCCAGTTCGTCGAGCGCCTTCTTGGCGCCGGGATGCAGGGGTACCGGGTCGGTCTGGCGTGCGGTCTCCAGCGTGATGCCGTCGGCCGCCTTGTTCGCCTTCACCAGGTCCGACTTGTGGTCGAACAGCGCCTTGGTCAGCACGCAGGCGGTGTTTCCGTCCATATCGTCTTTGACCAGAAGCACATTCGGCACGACCACGGTCGGCACGTCCGCCGGTGTCTGATAGGTGCTGGCCGGGATGACGCCGCGCTCGTAGATGGAGTTGATCTCCTTCAGTTTCGGCAGCGTGTCTGTCACATCGAGGAATTTGACACCGTCGCGCCGGCTGACGAACAGATCGGTGATGCCGCCGGTGGGCAGCCCGCCGGACCAGAACATGGCATCGATCGAACCGTCCTTCATGCCCTCGACGGTCTTGCCGAGTTCGGTGCGCTGCGCCTGGATGTCCTTGGCCGGGTCGAGTCCGGCGGCCTCCAGCATCCGGTTGGCGATCACCTCCGTGCCGGAGTTCGGCGCTCCGGTGGACACTCGCTTACCCCGCATGTCGGCGATCGAGTTGATACCGGAGTCGGTCAGGGCAATCACCTGGGTGTAGTTGGGATACAGCCGGGTCAGCGCCGCGATCGGCTGTTTCTCCGAGAACGACGCGGTGCCGTTGACTGCGTCCGCGGCGGTGTCGGCCAACGAGAACGCCACCTGGTGGGTGCCGGCCACCAATTGCTGAATGTTCTGCAGCGATGCGGACGTCTCCGCGGCGGTCGCCTTCAATTTGCCGCCGGTCTGTTGGCTTATCGCCTCGGCGTAGGCGCCGCCGAGGGTGTAGTAAACACCGGTGGTGTTTCCCGTCGCAACACTCAGACGCGCGTCGGCGGTCACTTCACACGCCGTCGGCTCGGTCTCCGAAGCGGCGGAATCGCCGCCGCGCTGTCCGCCACACCCGGCCAATAGCAACAACATTGCGCCGACCAGAACCGGCAGTCTCATCCGTCGCATCGTCCCATCATGGTCGGGACGCTCCGGTTCAGCGGCGGTTTCGCAGAGTTAGGCCCCGTAAACCGGGACCGGGGTGCGCGCCTTGGCCAGCAGATCCGACACGACCGACCCGAGCTCCACCGGATCCCACCGCGCGCCTTTGTCGATCTGAGGTCCGTGCGCCCAGCCCTCGGCAACCCGGATGATGCCACCCTCGACCTCGAACATCCGTCCCGTGATATCCCTGGACTCGACGCTGCCGAGCCAAACCACCAGCGGGGAAATGTTTTCCGGTGCCATCGCGTCGAATTCGGCATCCTGGGTCGCCATCATCTCGGCGAACACGGTCTCGGTCATCCGGGTCCGCGCCGACGGAGCGATCGCGTTGACGGTGACGCCGTAGCGGCCCATCTCGGCCGCGGCGACCAACGTCATGGCGGCGATCCCGGCCTTGGCGGCGCTGTAATTGGCCTGCCCCACGCTGCCCTGCAGGCCCGCGCCCGAACTCGTGTTGATGATGCGGGCATCAACGGCGCGACCCGCCTTGCACTGAGCGCGCCAGTAAGCGGCGGCGTGCCGCATGGTGGCGAAGTGTCCCTTGAGATGGACGGCGATGACGGCATCGAACTCGTCCTCGCTGGTGTTCGCGAACATCCGGTCGCGCACGATACCTGCGTTGTTGACCAACACGTCGAGCCCGCCGAAGGTGTCGACCGCGGTCTGAACCAGCCCGGCGGCGGCGTCCCAGTCGGCGACATCAGCCCCGCTGGTGACGGCTTCGCCGCCCGCTGCGGTGATCTCGTCGACGACACCCTGCGCGGCGCTGCCGCCCGCCGGTGAGCCGTCCAGACCGACGCCGATGTCGTTGACCACCACACGCGCGCCCTCGGCGGCGAACGCCAACGCATGCGCGCGCCCGATCCCGCCGCCCGCACCCGTCACGATGACCACACGGCCGTCGAGCAATCCCATACTCCTGGTCTCCTTGCTTCAAAGACGAGCTATTTGATCGCCGTTGTGGTTGCCAAGTAGTGCGGTGGTTCGCCGCCGCCGTGGACCTCGAGCGACGCACCACTGATGTATGAGGCCGCGTCGGAGGCCAGGAAGGCTGCGGCCCAGCCGACATCCGCCGGTTTGGCGAGCCTGCCGAGCGGGACGGTGCGCGAGATCGCCGCGATGGAGTCGGCGTCGCCGTAGAACAGCTCCGACTGTTCGGTCTCGACCATGCCGACCACCACCGAGTTCACCCGGACCTTGGGTGCCCACTCAACGGCCAGCGTGCTGGTGATGCTCTCCATGCCCGCCTTCGCGGCGCCGTAGGCGACGGTGCCGGGAGTCGGACGTCGTCCGCTGACGCTGGCGATGTTGACGATCGACCCACCCGACACCTGGTCCTGCATCACGGTGTTGGCGTGGGTCGAAACCGAAAGCGGCCCAAGCAAGTTGAGTTCGATGATCTTGGCGCTGAATCTGGCCGACGCCTCGGCGGCCGGCACGTAGGGCGAGCCCCCCGCGTTGTTGACCACCACATCCAGGCGGCCGTGCGTGGAAACAATGGCGTCGATGAGTGCCTTCACGGAATCGTCGTCGCGAACGTCGCAGGCGTGAAACTCGTAGGGCAGATCCTCGACCGCCCTGCGGGCGCAGGTCACGACAATCGCGCCCTGACCGGCGAACACGGCGCTGATGCCCGCGCCGACCCCGCGGACCCCGCCGGTGACGAGCACGACCCTGCCCGAGAGCCCGAGGTTCATGTCTGGCGCGTCGGTCACCGTGCTAGGGTACCAAGCAAGTGCTTGCTTAGGTAGCGACCCCGGAGTAACTGAGGTATCACCCATGACGATCACCACCGAAACCGTCGAGCCGGGCATCGTCTCGGTCACCGTCGATTACCCACCGGTCAATGCGATCCCGTCGAAAGGCTGGTTCGAACTGGGCGACGCCGTCACCGCCGCGGGCCGCGATCAGGGCACCCATGTCGTGATCCTGCGAGCCGAGGGGCGCGGCTTCAACGCCGGAGTCGACATCAAGGAGATGCAGAACACCGAGGGCTTCACCGCACTGATCGACGCCAACCGGGGCTGCTTCGAGGCGTTTCGCGCGGTGTACGAATGCGCCGTTCCGGTCGTCGCGGCCGTCAACGGTTTCTGCGTCGGCGGCGGCATCGGGCTCGTCGGCAACGCCGACGTCATCGTCGCCTCCGACAACGCGACGTTCGGGCTGCCCGAGGTCGAACGCGGCGCGCTCGGTGCCGCCACGCACCTGTCCCGGCTGGTGCCGCAACAGATGATGCGCCGGCTGTTCTTCACGGCCGCCACCGTCGACGCCGCGACGCTGCACCACTTCGGCTCGGTGCACGAAGTCGTCCCGCGCGACGAACTCGACGAGGCCGCGCTGCGGGTCGCCCGCGACATCGCGGCCAAGGACACCCGCGTCATCCGGGCGGCCAAGGAGGCGCTCAATCTCATCGATGTGCAACGGGTGAACTCCAGTTACCGGATGGAGCAAGGCTTTACGTTCGAGCTCAACCTCGCCGGGGTCTCCGATGAGCACCGCGACGCGTTCGCCGGGACCGACAAGGGATCGAAATGACCGATAAGCGGACCACTTTGGACGAGGCGGTGTCCTCGGTCGAGAGCGGTATGACCATCGGTATCGGCGGCTGGGGATCCCGCCGCAAGCCCATGGCGTTCATGCGGGCGCTGCTGCGTACCGACGTCCAGGATCTGACCATCGTCACCTACGGCGGACCCGACCTCGGGCTGTTGTGCTCGGCCGGCAAGGTGCGCCGCGTGTATTACGGCTTCGTGTCGCTGGATTCGGCGCCGTTCTACGAGCCGTGGTTCGCCAAGGCCCGCACGTCGGGCGCCATCGAGTCCCGCGAGATGGACGAGGGCATGCTGCGCTGCGGCCTGCAGGCGGCGGCCCAACGGCTGCCGTTCCTGCCGATCCGCGCCGGGCTGGGCAGTGATGTGCGCGCGTTCTGGGGTGACGAACTCAAGACGGTGAGGTCGCCGTATCCGACCGACGGCGGCTTCGAGGAACTCGTCGCGATGCCCGCGCTGTCACTCGACGCCGCCTTCGTCCACATGAATCTCGGTGACGCACAAGGCAACGCCGCCTACACCGGCATCGACCCGTACTTCGACGATCTGTTCCTGATGGCGGCACAGCGACGCTACCTGTCGGTCGAACGGGTGGTGTCCACCGACGAACTCGTCAAGGCCGTGCCGCCCCAGGCGCTGCTGATCAACCGGATGATGGTCGACACCGTCGTCGAAGCACCCAACGGCGCCCACTTCACGACCGCCGAACCCGACTACCGCCGTGACGAGAAGTTCCAGCGGCACTACGCCGAGGCGGCCGCCTCCGACGAAGCCTGGCAGGAGTTCGTCACCACCTATCTGTCCGGAGGCGAGGCCGACTACCAGGCCGCGGTGCGGAAGTTCGCCGAGACCGCAAAGGCCACGGACGCGAGGAGCAATGAGGAAGAGGCGACCAAGTGATCTCCGTGACGCGTGCCGAAGTGTGCGCCGTCGCCTGCGCTGAACTCTTCCGCGACGCCGGCGAAATCATGGTCAGCCCGATGGCGACGATGGTCGCCATCGGTGCCCGGTTGGCCCGGCTGACCTTCTCCCCCGACATCCTGCTCACCGACGGCGAGGCCCGGTTGATGGCCGACACCCCCGCGATCGGTGTCGTCGGCGCGATCGAAGGCTGGATGCCGTTCGGCCGGGTCTTCGAGACGCTGTCTTGGGGCCGGCGCCATGTGGTCATGGGCGCCAACCAGATCGACCGCTACGGCAACCAGAATCTCTCGGCGTTCGGGCCGCTACAGCACCCGACCCGGCAGATGTTCGGCGTACGCGGTGCGCCGGGCAACACCATCAACCACGCCACCAGCTACTGGGTGGGAAACCACTCCAAGCGAGTGTTCGGCGAGTCCGTCGACATCGTTTCGGGGATCGGCTGGGACAAGGTCGACGCCGACAACCCCGGCTACCGGTTCGTCGACGTGTACCGGGTGGTGACCAATCTGGGGGTGTTCGACTTCAACGGCCCGGACCACCAGATGCGGGCGGTGTCGCTGCATCCCGGCGTCGAGGCCGAACAGGTGGCCGAGAACACCTCCTTCGAGGTGCACGGCCTGGACTCCGCCGACACGACACGGCTCCCCTCCGGCGAGGAGCAGCGCGCTGATCCGCAGGTGATCGATCCGAAATCACTGCGGGACAGAGAGATCCGATCGTGACCCGACTGAAGACACCGCTGACCGAGCTGGTCGGCATCGAACATCCCGTGGTGCAGACCGGAATGGGCTGGGTGGCGGGGGCCCGGCTGGTGTCGGCCACCTCAAATGCCGGCGGCCTGGGCATCCTGGCCTCGGCAACGATGACGCTCGACGAACTCGCCACCGCGGTCTCCAAGGTCAAGACCGCGACCGACAAGCCGTTCGGCATCAACATCCGCGCCGATGCGGGTGACGCGAACGACCGGGTCGACCTGTTGATCCGCGAAGGCGTCAAGGTCGCCTCGTTCGCACTGGCACCCAAGCCCGACCTGATCGCCCGCCTCAAAGAGGCCGGTGTGGTGGTCATTCCGTCGGTCGGCGCGGCCAAGCACGCGAAGAAGGTGGCCGGCTGGGGCGCCGACGCCGTGATCGTCCAGGGCGGCGAGGGCGGCGGGCACACCGGACCGGTGGCAACGACGCTGCTGCTGCCATCGGTGCTCGACGCGCGTCGACATTCCCGTCGTCGCGGCGGGCGGGTTCTTCGACGGCCGCGGGCTGGCGGCGGCGTTGTCCTACGGTGCGGCGGGCGTTGCGATGGGCACCCGATTCCTGCTCACCTCCGATTCGACGGTGCCCGACGCCGTCAAGCGACGCTATCTCGAGGCCGGCGTTGGACGGCACGGTGGTGTCGACCCGCGTCGACGGCATGCCGCACCGGGTGCTGCGCACCGGCCTTGTCGAAAAGCTCGAAAGCGGATCTCGGTCACGCGGTTTCAGCGCGGCGCTGCGCAATGCGCAGAAATTCAAGAAGATGTCGCAGATGTCCTGGCGGTCGATGATCAACGACGGTCTGGCGATGCGACACGGGAAAGAACTGACCTGGTCACAGGTCGTGATGGCGGCCAACACCCCGATGCTGTTGAAGGCCGGCCTGGTGGAGGGGAACACCGATGCCGGCGTGTTGGCGTCCGGTCAGGTTGCGGGCATCCTCGACGATCTGCCGTCGTGCGCCGAACTGATCGATTCGATCGTCTCCGATGCCGTCAAACACCTCAGGACGGCCGCCGCGTTCGCCGACTAGCCCCTCCGGCTAGCCATACGGTAAACCTCCCAGTACCTTCTGTGCTTGTGAGCTCGCCCGACGAGGGCGTTCCGAAGGCCCTGACCGGCCGGCGCGCGGAACGCCGAACACTCGACGGGCTGCTCGCTGCGTTGCGCAGCGGCCAGAGCCGCGTCGCTGGTGGTGCAGGGCGAGGCTGGCGTGGGCAAGACGGCGCTGTTGGAGTACCTGGTCGCGCGGGCGCCGGGATGCCGGATCTTCGCGCGCGGCGGGTGTTCAGTCGGAGATGGAGCTGGCCGTTCGCCGGCCTGCACCAGCTGTGCGCGCCGATGCTGGATCGGCTCGAGCGTCTTCCGGCGCCGCAACGGGATGCGCTGTGGACTGCGTTCGGGCATGAGTTCGGGCTCGGCACCCGACCAGTTCCTGATCGGCCTGGCGGTACTCGAGCCTGTTGTCGGACGTGGCAGAGCAGCTGCCGCTGCTGTGCCTGATCGACGATCAGCAATGGGTCGACCGCGCCTCGACGCAGGTGCTGGCGTTCGTCGCCCGCCGCCTCGGGGCGGAGTCGCGTCGGCATCGTCTTCGGCGTGCGGGTACCCGGCAACGAACTGGCCGGCCTGCCGGAACTGGTCGTCGCCGGCCTGCCTGCCGCCGATGCCCGGGCGCTGCTGGACTCCGTGCTCGCTGGGCCGCTGGACGTCCGGGTGCGCGACCAGATCGTCGCCGAGACCCGCGGCATTCCGCTGGCCCTGCTCGAAATCCCTCGAGGCCTGACATCCGGCGGAACTGGCCGGCGGGTTCGGACTTCCTGGCGCTGCTCGGGTCTCGGGTGATGTCGAGGAGAGCTTCCGGCGCCGCGTCGACGCCCTGCCCGGCCGACAGTCGCGCCGCCTCCTGCTGCTCGCGGCGGCCGACCCGACCGGAGACCTGGCACTGGCATGGCGGGCGGCCGAGCGGCTCGGTATCCATTTCGCGGCAGCGATCCGACGCCGGACCGAGGCAGGGCTCGCCGAGTTCGGCACCCGGGTCCGGTTCCGGCATCCCCTGGTGCGCTCGGTCGTCTATTGGTCAGCGTCGCTCAGAAGATCGGCAGGCGGTGCACGGCGCTCTGGCCGAGACCACCGATCGGACGCTCGACCCCGATCGCCGGGTCTGGCACCTGGCCGCGGCCGCCGTCGGGCCCGGACGAGGACGTCGCCGCCGAGCTGGCGCGCTCCGCCGAGCACGCGCGGGCGCGGGGCGGGCTGGCCGCCGCGGCCGCCTTCCTCGAGCGCGCGGCGGTGATGACGCCCGACCCGGCGCAACGGGCGGAACGGGCCGTGGCCGCGGCAGGCACCAAGCTTCAAGCCGGTGCGTTCGATGCGGCGGTGCGCCTGCTTGCCATGGCCGAGGCCGGGCCGCTGGATGAGATCCAGCACGCCACGGTCGACCTGATACGCGCCCAACTCGCCTTCGCAACCAGCCGCGGCGGTGACGCTCCGGTCCTGCTGTTGCGCGCAGCCAAGCGGTTCGAGCCGATCGAGGCCGGTCTCGCCAGGGCGACCTACCTGGATGCGATCAATGCAGCCGCGTTCGCCGGCCGCCTTGCCAGTCCCGGCGGCGGAGTACTCGAGGTCGCGCGGGGAGCCGCCGCGGCGCCGCGGCCGTCACACGCCTCTCGCGCACCCGATCTCCTCCTCGACGGGTTGGCGGCGAACTTCGTCGAGGGATACCCGGCGGCGGTGCCCGACCTGCAGGAGGCGTTGGCCACCTTCGGCGAAGGCATGTCGGCTGACGAGGAGCTGCGGTGGATGTGGCTCATCAACCTCGCCGCTCTCCACCTGTGGGATGACGAGAACTGGGACAAGTTGTCGCAACGGTACCTTCAGCTCGCACGGACGACGGGTGCGCTGAGCGAGCTCCCGCTCGCACTCAGCACGCGAGCCCTGATGCTGTCGTTCGTCGGCGACCTCACCGCGATGACGGGCTGGTCGACGAGCAGCACGCAGTGACCGAGGCAACCGGCAGTCAGCCTCGCGCGCTACGCGCGCCATGCGCCTGGCCGCTTGCGCGGCCAGCAGGCCGAGACGGTCGCGCCTCATCGAGCAGACCGCCGACGAAGCGCCACGGCGCGGCGAAGGGATCTCGGTCGCGGTGGCCGAGTGGACGCAGGGCGGTGCTGCACAACGGCCTTGGCAATTACCAAGAGGCGATGGCCGCCGCCCAGCGAGCCCTCTACCACCAGGAGTATCCGGACCACCAGGTATCCGGGTGTCGCGAATTGGGCCGCAGCCGAGCTCATCGAGGCGGCCGTGCGCAGCGGAGCGACGGAGGCGGCGGTCGAGGCAACCCGCTGGATCGCCGAGATGACCAGCGCCAGCGGCACCGCGTGGGCGCGCGGCGTGGAGGCACGTTCGCACGCGCTGTTGGCCGAGGGCGACGATGCCGAGCGACACTACGAAGAGGCCATCAGCCACCTCGAGCGCAAGCCGCGTCCGAACCGAACTCGCCCGCGCACACCTGCTCTACGGCGAATGGCTACGACGCAGATCGCCGACGGACTGACGCGCGCGAACAACTTCGCACGGCACACGAACTGCTCGAGACAATGGGGATGGCGGCGTTCGCCGACCGGGCGCAGCGGGAACTGCTGGCCACCGGCGAGACTGCCCGGAAACGCACGGTCAGCCCCGAGCCCCACGGAGTTGACCGACCACGAGAACATCAGGTAGCCCGGATGGCGCGCGACGGGCTGTCGAACCCCGAGATCGGCCTTCGACTCTTCATCAGCCCGAAGACCGTCCAGTATCACCTCAGCAAGGTCTTCGTGAAGCTCGACATCAGCTCGCGCAGCCAGCTCGACCGAGTCCTGCCGAATGATCGTGTACGGCACGAGGGGCTCAGCCCGGATCACTGAACGCCCACCCCTGGCCTGGTTACTAGTCACGTCGGCTAGCCACCGGCTGATGCGATCGCCAGTCGAAGTGCGACATCCTTCGCTTACCCATTAAGCACCTCTCGCTCCGAAGGACCGATGATGTCGCCTCACACAGGGCTCGATTGTCCCCAACGGTCGAGTGACTCCTTGATTCCGGCGCCGGACGACGACCTCGATGCGCGATTCGAACGCGACGTCCTTCCGCTGCGAAATCGTCTCTACGGAGCCGCGTTTCGTCTGACCGGCAACAAACACGATGCCGAAGATCTTGTGCAGGAGACGATTCTGCATGCCTACGCGGGTTTCCGCGGTTTTCGTGAAGGCACGCTGCTGATGGCGTGGCTGTACCGAATCATGCGAAACAACTGGATCAACCAGTACCGCCGGAAGAAGCGCCGGGGTCAGGAGGACTTCGTCGGCAGCATCACCGACGACCAGCTGGCGACGTACGCAGCCCACAACGTGGATCCGCCACGGTCGGCCGAAGTCGCAGCACTGGAGTCCATGCCGGACAGCGAGATACGTTCGGCCCTGATGGCGCTGCGTGAGGAAACTCGAATGGCTGTGTACTACGCCGACGTGGCGGGATACAAGTACTTGGAGATCGCCGACATGATGAATACACCTGTCGGCACGGTGATGTCGCGCCTCAACCGCGGGCGCCGACGCTTGCGGTCGACGCTGTCCACTGTCGCCAGCCAACGTGGCTTCGCGGCCGGCGCCACTCACGACTGCCGGGTCAGTCCGGCGCTGTGACCATTGCCTCGATGAGGTAATTTACTTCATATTCCAGAAATTAAGCTATAGTCTTTATATGACAAAGGTGAAGCCCAAAGCTTCATCGGTGAGATGCGCGACGCTGATCGGCGACATCGTCGGCTCGCGTCATGTCGCCGACCGCGCCGCGGCGCACCGGAACGTGAGCAGTGCGCTTCGCGATGTCGCGGACCACGCGATCGACCCACCCGCATTCACGGTCGGCGATGAATTCCAGGGCAGCTATCCCACGGTCGGCCATGCGATCGATGCGGCACTCACCCTACGCCTGCGCACGGCGCCGGACATCGACGTGCGGTTCGGGATCGGCTGGGGATCGGTCATCGTGCTCGATGCCGGTACCCGCATTCAGGATGGACCGGGATGGTGGGCGGCGCGCGAGGCCATCGAATGGACTGCGGCCGCCCAACGGCAACCGGGCCTGGCGCTGGTGCGCACAACGTTCCGGGCCCAGGGCGAAGATCGCCATGACGTCGACGCGGTCAACGCGGCACTGCTGTGTCGGGACCATCTGATTGGATCCCTCGATGACCGTTCACTACGAATTCTGAAGGGCCTTTTGAGCAACCGCATCAAGAAGGACATCGCCGCGGCCGAGGACATCAGCGCCTCGGCGGTGTCGCAGCGCACGGGCCGCGACGGTCTGGACTTGATCGTGCAGGCGTCGCGTCTGCTCGGGAACATCCCGTGAGCGGGCTCGCCGTGATGCTGATCGCGACGGGCATCGCCGACATCTTCCGGCGCCGGACGGGACGGGCATGGCTGCCCGCGGCGGTGGCACTCGTCACCGTGATCGTCAGCGCGGCGCTGGCCGGCCTATGGCACCTCGGCGATATCGCGCTGCTGATGGTCGCCGCGGCCGCCAGCGTCGGCTGGCAGCTGCTGTGCACCCGCGCGGAACGGTCCGGCGAACATGAACTGGCTCCGCTGGCGGTATTCGGTGCAGCACTCGGTGTGCTGATTCTGTTGTCCGGCTGGGGTTCTGACGTCGAAGGCTTGGTACAGCGGTGGTCGTACTGGTCCGGTCTGCCCGGGCTCGACAACGTCGGTCCCGATCGGCTGTTGATGGTCGTCGGTGTCGTGCTGCTGCAACTGGTCACGGGAAATCAATTGGTGCGGTTGGTCCTTGGCTCCGTCGGCGCCGTCAAGCCGCTGGGCGAACCGCAGCCCTCGGACAAGCTCAAGGGCGGGCGGCTGCTCGGCCCGATGGAGCGGCTGCTGATCCTCGGCCTCGGCCTCGCCGGTCAGCTCGCGGCGGCTACGGCCGTCGTCGCCGCCAAGAGCATCATCCGCTTCCCGGAGATCAACGCCCAGAAGGCCCGCGAGAACGGAACCATCGGCATCGATGACGTGACGGAGTACTTTCTCGTCGGCAGCTTCGCCAGCTGGATCATCGCACTGGGCGGACTGGCACTCGCGCAGTAGGCGATTCACTGCAGGCGCGGAAGGCCCTGGGTGCCCAGAACCTTCCGCGTCCGGCCGAGATTACTTGCCCCTGTGGTGGCTGGCGCCTTCGTGGTGACCGCTCTTCGAGCCCGAGCCGCCCCCGGGGTGCCCGCCGGTCTTTCCAGCCTTGGCTCCGCCGGTCTTGGCTCCGCCCGCTTTGGTCCCACCCGTCTTCGACGACGTGGGGGACGCGCCCGCACCTGCAGTTGCGCCCTTCGCGGCGGTCGCATCCGCACCGGTCGCGCCACCCGGCTTGGTGGCCCCCGTCTTGGTGGCTCCCGTCTTGGTCGATCCATTCGTGGAGGGCGAGTCGTCCTTCTTGGTGTCCGCGGCCGAGTCGTCCGCCGAGTCGCTCGCCGATGATCCCTTGCGAGGCTTCGATACCGGGTGGTCGGTGTCGGAGGCGGTCGTGTCCTCACCCTGTTTTGCGGGTGTGGTGACCTTCGGCTTCACCGCGGTGATCGCCGATGGAGCCTTCAGCGCGGCGACGGCAGTCGCGTCCTCACCCACCGGATCTTGACCGGGCGTCGGGTCGTTCGGATCGAACGGCGGGAGGCCGAGAGCCGCGGCGGCGGCGTTGAGATCCTTGTCGAAATCCTCGGCGAGTTCGTGGAGGTGTTCGGAATGTTCGTCATCAGGGTGTTCTGCGCAGCGGTGAAGAACCTCGGGTCCTGCACGGCCAACCCGAGAGAGATGTCCCCTGCGGCGATGAACAGACTCTGGGCGCCCGGGTTGGTGACCACGGCACCCACCGCGAACAACGACGCCCCCGCAGCGATGTAAGCGCGAGTCATGCTGGCGCCCATCAAATTCATCATGCTGACATCCCTCAGTTCGGTACTGAATCAACGAACGTAATCAACGGCGACCGCACTCTGGACGGTCCCGGAGTTAGGTAATGCTAACCTCATCAAGATCAGTCCATGATCGACGGATGAACAATGGGAGAGATGATCGCGCCCGCCGTTTGTCGCCAACGCGTTCCGGTCCGGGGCAAACAATGAGGCGATCCTGTTGTGCTACCGGGATTCTGACGTCGCGGCCGGTGACGGCGACTTCGCCGGATTCGCCGGCGGCAGCCGCGCACTTGGCCGGCGGAGACGGCCGCAGTGGCCGATTTCGCTCCGCCAGCGAACGTGCCTCCTTAACCTCGGTCCATGAAGACAAACGCGGCGGTGCTGTGGGGCGTGAACGAAGACTGGAGTGTCGAGGAGATCGACCTCGACCCACCTCGGGACGGCGAGGTTCTGGTCTCCTTCGAGGCCACCGGGTTATGTCACTCTGACCACCACATCCGGACCGGTGACATGATCGGCGTCGCGCTGCCGATGGTCGGCGGGCACGAGGGCGCCGGCGTCGTGCAGGAGGTCGGCCCGGGAGTGCGCGATCTCGAGGTCGGCGACCATGTGGTCGCGTCGTTTCTGCCCGCCTGCGGCCGATGCCGATGGTGCGCGACGGGGCATCAGAACCTGTGCGACCTCGGTGCCCAGATCTTGCTGGGGACTCAGGCCGACGGCACCTTCCGGCGCCGGGCACGCGACAAAGACGTTGGCATCATGGCGGGAATCGGCAGCTTCTCGCAGTACGGCACGCTGTCCGAGGCGTCGCTCGTCAAGGTGGACGACGACCTGCCACTGTCCCGCGCATGTCTGCTGGGCTGCGGGATCACCACGGGCTGGGGTTCGGCGGTCAACACCGCCGATGTCAGCCCCGGTGACACGGTGGTGGTGATCGGATGCGGTGGTATCGGCAGCGGGGCGGTCCAGGGCGCCCGACTCGCCGGCGCCGAGAAGATCGTCGTCGTCGATCTCATGGAAAGCAAACGCGCCAAGGCTTTTGAGTTCGGCGCTACCCACTTCACGACATCGTTGCCGGAAGCCACCGAACTGGTTGCCGAGCTGACACGCGGCGTGATGGCGGATTCCGCGCTGTTGACGGTCGGCCTGCTGGAGGGCCCCATGATCAACGACGCTCTCAACATCATCCGCAAAGGCGGCGCGGTGGTGGTGACGGCGATCGCCTCCATGGCCGATGTCACACCGACACTGCCGATGGCACTCTTCACGCTGTTTCAGAAGCGACTGCTCGGGAGCCTCTACGGGGAAGCCAACCCGCGCGCGGACATCCCCCGGCTGCTCAGCCTCTACCGCGAAGGCAAGCTACTGCTCGATGAAACGGTCACCACCGAGTACAAACTCAACGACATCAACGATGCCTACGACGACATGCTCGCCGGCCGCAACATCCGCGGTGTGATCGTCCACGACCACTGACATTCCTGACATTCCTGGCATTTCCGCGAGCGTGCGTGTCTGTGGGCGACACGCCGGTGCGAAACCGAAGTCGACGCACGCTCGCCGAAGATGGGGCGCAGGTATCAGAGGCGCTCGATGATCGTGACGTTGGCGGTGCCGCCGCCCTCGCACATCGTCTGCAGGCCGTAGCGGCCGCCGATCCGCTCGAGTTCGTTGAGCATCGTCGTGAACAACTTCGCCCCGGTCGCACCGAGTGGATGACCGAGGGCGATCGCGCCACCGTTCGGGTTCACCTTGTCCGGGTCGGCCTTGATCTCCTTGAGCCACGCCCCGACCACGGGCGCGAAGGCCTCGTTGATCTCCACGGTGTCGATGTCGTCGATCGACAGGCCCGTCTTCTCCAGCGCATACCGCGTCGCGGGGATCGGCCCGGTCAGCATGAAGACCGGATCGGCACCGCGCGCGCTGATGTGGTGGATGCGGGCCCGCGGTGTCAGGTTGTGCGCCTGCACTGCGCTTTCTGACGCCAGCAGCACCGCGCTCGCGCCGTCGGAGATCTGGCTCGCCATCGCCGCGGTCAACCGGCCGCCCTCGACGAGGGTTTTGAGGGTCGCCATCTTCTCCAGCGACGTGTCCCTCGGGCCTTCGTCGGTTCGGAATCCGTCGACGTCGATGATCTCGTTCTCGAAATGCCCGGCCCGGATAGCGGCCTGGGCCCGCTGATGACTGGTCAGCGCGTACTGCTCCATCTCCTCGCGCGAGATGTTCCACTTCTCGGCGATCAACTCCGCGCCACGGAACTGAGAGATCTCCTGATCGCCGTAGCGATGCAGCCAGCTCTTCGACTCGTTGGTGGGCGAGGTGAAACCGAACTGCTCGCCGACGATCATCGCTGCGGAGATGGGGATCTGGCTCATGTTCTGTATGCCACCGGCCACGATCAGATCGGCTGTACCGGACATGATCGCCTGTGCGCCAAACGAAACGGCCTGCTGGCTGGAACCACACTGCCGGTCGACGGTGACGCCGGGTACTTCTTCCGGATACCCGGCCGCCAGCCATGACAGCCGGGCGATGTTGCCTGCCTGCGGCCCGATGGCGTCGACGCAGCCGGCTATGACGTCGTCGACCGCGCCGGGATCGACGTCGACACGCTCGAACAGTCCGCGCCACGCCGCCGCCCCGAGGTCAACGGGATGCATGCCGGCCAGCGAGCCGTTGCGCTTGCCGACGGCAGTGCGCACAGCGTCGATGACGTACGCCTGCGAAGACACAGCCATGTCAGTCTTCCTCTTCTAGTGATTCCGCCGAGAACGATTGCCAAGTACTGTCGGCCGACCTGTTCGGCCGTCAGATGTCCGCCCGGCTGATACCAACGGACCGAAACCCAGGTGGTGTCGCGGATGAACCGGTAGACCAGATCCACATCGATGTCAGGCCGGAAGTAGCCCTCCTCGATGCCCTGGTTGAGCACATCCACCCACATCTTGCGCTGCTCTTTGTTGCGTTCGTCCACATAGGAGAAACGCTCGTGCGACGACAGCCGCTTGGCCTCGTCCTGGTAAATGACGACCTGCGCGTGCCGGTCCTCGATCGCTTCGAACGACGCCATGAACAAGCCCTTGAGCCGTTCGAGTGGATTGGGTTCGGTTGCCACGATCTGTTGGTAGCGCTCGAACAGCCAGTCGAGGAAGCCGCGCAACAGTTCGTCGACCATCTCCTCCTTCGAGGAGAAGTGGTGGTACAGGCTACCCGACAAGATTCCGGCGGAATCGGCGATATCGCGTACCGTCGTCGCCCGTAAACCGCGCTCCGCGAACATCACCGCGGCGAGCTCCAGAAGCTCGTCGCGCCTGCTCGCCGGCTGGCCGGCCGCGGTAGTGTTCACGCGCGCTGACTCGACACCGAGATCACTTCTCCGGTCAGGTAACTGGAATAATCGCTGGCCAGGAACGCGATAGTCGCGGCCACCTCCCACGGTTCCGCCGCGCGACCGAAGGCCTCGCCCTCGGACAGCCGGTCCAGCAGCTCCGAACTGCTGGTCTTCTCCAGGAATTTGTGTCGGGCGATGCTCGGTGATACTGCATTGATACGGACGCCGTACTCGACGGCTTCGATTGCGCTGCAACGGGTCAGCGCCATCACGCCGGCTTTGGCCGCGGCATAATGCGATTGCGAGTGCTGCGCCCGCCACCCCAACACGCTGGCATTGTTGACGATGACGCCGCCGTGGTCGGCGTCGCGGAAGTACCGCAGGGCCGCGCGGGTGGAGCGCATGACCGACGTCAGGGTTACGTTGAGCACGCGGTCCCATTCGTCGTCGGCCATGTCCACCACCGGGGTCTGGCCGCCGAGCCCGGCGTTGTTGATCATCACGTCCAACCGGCCCATGCGCGCGGTGGTCGAGGCGATCAGCGCATCGACCTGCGCGGTGGAGGTCACATCACAGACCACGCTCTCGACCCGGCCGAGGCCCAATTCGGCCAACTGGTCCCGTGTTTCGCCGAGACGACGCTCGTGATGATCGGAGACAACCACATCGGCGCCCTCGGCCAGCGCCCGCCGCGCGACGGCCGATCCGATGCCCGTTCCCGCCGCCGCCGTCACCACCACGACCTTGCCGGTCAGCAGCCCGTGGCCGTCGATCTCTTTCGGGGCGACGGAAAGGCTCATCTTGCTCCTCGCGTGCGCAGCAGACTCATGAACCCTTCACCTCACGAGGTAGGCCGAGCACCCGCTCGGCGATGATGTTCCGCTGAATCTCATTGGAGCCGCCGTAGATGGTGTCGGCGCGGGTGAACAAGTACAGGTGCTGCCACTCGTCGAGCTTGCCGGCCTCGGCCACCAGCCCGGTCTTCCCTGCGACGTCCATCGCTAACTCACCGAGATTGCGATGCCAGTTGGCCCACAACAACTTCGACACATTATCTTCGCCGGCGGCCCGACCCGGTCCGACGTCGCCGCCGGGGCGGCTCCGGTCCTGCCCAAGGTCCATGGTCGCCAACGCATAGGACCGCATGGTCTGCAGCCCCGCCCAGGACCGCGTCAACCGTTCGCGGATCAGCGGATCGTCGGCGGCGCCGGTTCGCTTGGCCAGCTCAACCAGATTGGAAAGTTCACGTGCATAACGGATCTGCTGGCCCAGAGTGGAAACTCCACGCTCGAACGTCAGCGTCCCCATCGCGACCCGCCATCCGTCACCGGGCTCGCCGACCACCAGGTCTGCGTCTGTGCGCGCGTTATCGAAGAACACCTCGTTGAAGTCCGCGGTGCCGGTGAGCTGCACGATCGGACGAATCTCGACGCCCGGCTGATCGAGCGGCACCAGCAGATAGGACAGCCCGGCGTGGCGTTTGGAACCCTTCTCGGTGCGGGCGACCACGAAACACCACTGCGACAGGTGCGCCATCGACGTCCACACCTTCTGCCCGTTGATCACCCACTGATCGGCGTCCCGTTCGGCCGTCGTGGAGACATTGGCAAGATCGCTACCCGCGCCCGGCTCCGAGTACCCCTGGCACCACAGCTCGGTGACATCCAGGATGTTGGGCAGGAAGCGCTGCTGCTGTTCGGGCGTGCCGTAGGCGATCAGTGTCGGCCCGAGCAGTTCCTCGCCGAAGTGGTTGACCTTGTCGGGGGCGTCGGCCTTCGCGTACTCCTCGTAGAACGCAACCCGATGCGCCACCGACAGGCCGCGGCCGCCGTGTTCCTCCGGCCAGCCAAGGCACGTCAGTCCCGCCGCGGCCAGATGCCGGTTCCACGCCCGCCGTTCCTCGAACGCCTCGTCCTCGCGCCCCGGTCCGCCGAGCCCCTTGAGCGCGGCGAATTCGCCGACGAGATTGTCGGCCAGCCACTGCCGGACCTCGGCCCTGAACCTCTGGACCTCTATCACCCCTGTAGGCTAACCTACCAAGCACTTGCTTTGTTAGAGGAGCATCGATGACCTGGGGGCACCGCCCGCTTGCGGGGGACCGGCCGAGGACCATTCCGCAGGTCCTGGACGGGGTTGCCGACCGCTTTTCCGACCACGATGCCCTCATCACGGCGGACAGGCGCTTCACGTTCGGCCAATTGCGGGACGAGGTCCGGAAAGCCGCCGCCGCGATGATCGACCTCGGTGTCGAACCCGGGGACCGGGTCGCGATCTGGTCGCCCAACACCTGGCACTGGGTGGTCGCGTGCCTGGCCACCCACTACGCCGGCGGCGTGCTCGTACCGCTGAACACCCGGTACACGGTCAGCGAGGCCGCCGACATCCTGGCGCGCACGGGCGCACCGCTGGCATTCGCATCCGGATCGTTCCTCGGCGCCGACAAGGCCGCCGAACTCGCCCGGAGCTCGCTTCCCGCGTTGAGGCACATCATCCGAGTACCGATCGACATAACGATCGACAAGGCCGACGGCTCCTGGGACGAGTTCATCGCGCGCGGAACCGACCTCGCGGCCGCGGACGCGCGCGCGGCCGCGGTCGAGCCCGACGACGTCTCCGACATCCTGTTCACCTCCGGCACCACCGGCCGCAGCAAGGGTGCGCTCTGCGCACACCGGCAATCGCTGGACGCACCGGCCGCGTGGGCGGATTGCGGGCAGGTCACCAGCGCCGACCGGTACCTGTGCATCAACCCTTTCTTCCACAACTTCGGCTACAAGGCCGGCATCCTGGCGTGCCTGCAGACCGGAGCAACGTTGATCCCGCAGCTGACGTTCGACCCGGAGGCCGCCATGCGCGCGGTGCAGGAGCACCGGATCACGGTGCTGCCCGGGCCGCCGACGATCTACCAGACCCTGCTCGATCAGCCCAAACGACCTGACTACGACCTGACGTCGCTGCGGTTCGCGGTGACGGGCGCCGCGGTGGTTCCGGTGGTACTGATCGAGCGGATGCAGGCCGAACTCGACATCGACATCGTGCTGACCGCGTATGGGCTGACCGAGGCCTGCGGCTTCGGCACGATGTGCCGTGCCGACGACGACGCGGTCACGGTCGCCACCACGTGCGGGCGCCCCATCGCCGATTTCGAGCTTCGCATCGGTGACCACGACGAGGTGCTGTTGCGAGGACCCAATGTCATGCTCGGCTACCTCGACGACCCCGACGCCACGGCCGCGGCGATCGATGCCGACGGCTGGCTGCACACCGGCGACGTCGGCACCGTCGACGCCGCGGGCAACCTGACGATCACCGACCGGCTCAAGGACATGTACATCTGCGGCGGGTTCAACGTCTACCCCGCCGAGATCGAGCAGGTGCTGGCCCGGCTGGACGGAGTGGCGGACTCGGCGGTCATCGGTGTGCCCGATGAGCGCCTCGGCGAGGTCGGCAAGGCGTTCGTCGTCGCGAAGGCCGGCGCGGAGCTGAATGAGGCCGCCGTGATCGCCTACATACGTGAGCATTTGGCGAACTTCAAGACGCCGCGGTCGGTGGAGTTCCTCGACGCGCTGCCCCGCAACCCCGGCGGCAAGGTGGTCAAGCCGCTGCTGCGCGAAAGGATCCGGACTTCCTGATGGACCTGACCTTCGACGACGCCACCCGCCAGTTTCAGACCGAGGTACGCGAGTTCCTGGCATCCAACAAGGACTCGTTCCCGACGAAGTCCTACGACACCGCCGAAGGCTTCGAGCAACACCGCCGCTGGGACAAGGTGCTTTTCGACGCCGGCCTGTCCGTCGTCACCTGGCCCGAAAAGTACGGCGGACGCGACGCCACGCTCCTTCAGTGGGTGGTCTACGAGGAGGAGTACTTTCGTGCCGGCGCACCAGGACGCGCCAGCGCCAACGGCACGTCGATGCTCGCTCCGACGCTGTTCGCGCACGGCACCTCCGAACAGCTGGACCGGGTGCTGCCCAAGATGGCCGGCGGCGAGGAGATCTGGGCGCAGGCGTGGTCGGAACCCGAGTCCGGCAGTGACCTGGCTTCCCTGCGATCCACGGCGACGAAGACCGACGGCGGCTGGCTGCTCAACGGTCAGAAGATCTGGAGCTCACGGGCCCCGTTCGGCGACAGGGCCTTCGGGCTGTTCCGGTCCGACCCCGAGGCCGAACGCCACCGCGGGCTCACCTACTTCATGTTCGACCTGCGGGCCGACGGTGTGACCGTGCGGCCGATCGCCCAGCTCGGCGGCGACACCGGATTCGGCGAGATCTTCCTGGACGATGTGTTCGTGCCCGACAACGACGTGATCGGGGAGGTGCACGACGGCTGGCGGGCGGCGATGAGCACGTCGAGCAACGAGCGTGGCATGTCGCTGCGCAGCCCCGCGCGCTTTCTTGCGCCGGCGGATCGCCTGGTCGCGGAATGGAAAGCACTGGCCGACAATGAGGTTCGGGCAGCTTTCACGGATCGGGTGGCCGATGCGTGGATCAAGGCACAGGCCTACCGCCTGCACACGTTCGGCACGGTCACGCGGGTGGCCGGCGGCGGTGAACTCGGCGCCGAATCGTCGGTGACCAAGGTGTTCTGGTCCGACCTCGACGTCGCCCTGCATCAGACCGCGCTCGATCTCCAGGGCGCCGACGGCGAGCTCGCGGACAATTGGACGGACGGGCTGTTGTTCGCTCTCGGTGGCCCGATCTACGCCGGCACCAATGAGATTCAGCGCAACATCATCGCCGAGCGGCTACTCGGGCTGCCACGGAAATGAAGGTGACATGAACTTCGAGCTCGACGACCAGCAGCGCGACTTCGCGGCCAGTATCGACGCCGCACTGGCCGCGGCCGATGTGCCGGGTGCGGTCCGGGCGTGGGCCCTCGGCGACACCGCTCCCGGCCGCAAAGTGTGGGCGCAGCTGGCCGACCTCGGTGTCACCGCACTGGCCGTGCCGGAGCGCCACGACGGCATCGATGCGCACCCGGTCGATCTGGTCGTGGCGGTGGAACGACTGGGACGCTGGTGCGTACCCGGTCCGGTCGCCGAATCCATTGCGGTGGCACCGGTTCTGCTCGCCGACGACGAGCGCAGCGCGGCCCTGGCCGCCGGGGAACTGATCGCCACGGTGGCGATGCCGCCGCGGGCCCCACGCGCTGTCGACGCGGATACCGCGGGCCTCATCCTGGTGGCCGGTGACGGAACCGTGCGTGAGGGCACCGCCGGCGACCGGCACGAGTCGGTCGATCCCAGCCGAAAGCTGTTCGACGTCACCGCGTCCGGCGAGGCGCGTGAAGCCGATGTGGCGCGTGCCTACGAGTTCGGGGTGCTCGCCACCGCCGCGCAGCTGGTCGGTGCGGGTCAGGCCCTGTTGGACGCGTCGGTCGAATATGCCAAGCAACGCACCCAGTTCGGAAAGGTGATCGGCACCTATCAGGCGATCAAGCACACGCTCGCCGACGTGCACATCGCGGTCGAGTTGGCGCGGCCGCTGGTGTACGGAGCCGCCCTGTCACTCGCCGACCGCTCACCCGACACCGCGCGGGATATCAGCGCCGCCAAGGTCGCAGCGGCCGACGCCGCGTTGCTCGCCGCACGTTCGGCCCTGCAGACGCACGGCGCAATCGGATTCACCCAGGAGCACGACATGTCGTTGCTGCTGCTGCGGGTGCAGGCCCTGCGGTCGGCGTGGGGGGATCCGGCGCTGCATCGACGACGGCTCCTGGAGGCTTTGTGATGACAGAAGAACGGCAACTGCTGCGCGACACCGTGGCGGCGCTGGTCGAGAAGCACGCGACGCCCGCCGCGGTGCGCGAGGCGATGGTGTCCGAGCGCGGCTATGACGAGTCCCTGTGGAAGTTGCTGTGCGAACAGGTCGGCGCGGCGGCCCTGGTGGTGCCCGAGGAGTTGGGCGGCGCCGGCGGCGAACTGGCCGACGCGGCAGTCGTTCTCGAAGAGCTCGGCAAGGCGTTGGTGCCCACGCCGTTGCTGGGCACGACGCTCGCCCAACTCGCCCTGCTCGCCGCCGACGAGGTCGATACCGAGGCGTTGGCCAGCCTTGCGGAGGGGGCAGCGATCGGGGCCGTGGTGTTCGACCCGCGGTACGTGGTCAACGGTGACATCGCCGATATCGTCGTCGCCGCCGACGGCGAGACGCTGACGCGCTGGACGACTTTTACGGCGCACGCGGCCCAGACGATGGATCTGACGCGCCGGCTGGCCCGGATCGAGCCACAGAACACCGCGATGATCGGCCCCGATCCCGGTCTCGCCGACACCGCCGCCATCCTTCTTGCGGCCGAACAGGTCGGGACCGCGACGAAATGCCTCGATCTGACCGTCCAGTACACCAAAGACCGTGTCCAGTTCGGCAGGCCCATCGGCAGCTTCCAGGCACTCAAGCACCGGATGGCCGATCTCTACGTGGCCGTGCAATCCGCACGGGCGGTGGTCGATGCGGCGATCGCCGAGCCGACGGTGACGTCGGCGTCACTGGCCAGAGTCGCCGCCAGCGAGGCGTTCTCGGCGGTGGCGGCCGATGCGGTCCAGCTGCACGGGGGCATCGCGATCACCTGGGAGCACGACATCCAGCTGTACTTCAAGCGCGCGCACGGCGCGGCACAGCTGCTCGGATCGCCGCGAGAGCACCTGCGCCGGCTCGAATCCGAGGTCTTCTAGGCTCGGGGCCGGCTCACCGCCGACGACGATATCACGCACCAGCGGAACCCCCGGCCGATACGCCAGATGGACGTAGGAGGGCGCGTCGAGGCACACCAGGTCGGCCCGTTTACCCGGCGACAAGCACCCCGACATCGTCGCGCCGGAGCGCGGCGGCACCACCGGCCGTCGCCGACCAGAGGGCCTGTGCCGGCGTGAATCCCATGTCCCTGACCGCAACCGCGATGCAGAACGGCATGCTCGTGGTGAACGAACTGCCCGGGTTGCAGTCGGTCGCGATCGCGACGGTGACGCCGGCGTCGATCATCCGGCGCGCGTCCGGCCATTGTGCCCTGGTGGAGAATTCTGCGCCGGGCAGCAGCGTGGCGACCGTGGCACTCGACGCCAGCGCCTCGATGTCGTCGTCGGAGGCGTATGTGCAGTGGTCCACCGATGCGGCTCCGAGTTCGACCGCCAGCGCAATCCCGCCGCTGGGCCCCAGTTGCCCGGCGTGCACACGGGCCTGCAGGCCGGCGGCGATACCCGCGGCGAGGATGACCCTGGTTTCGTCGACGTCGAAAGCGCCACGGTCACAGAAGACGTCGATCCAGCGGGCGAACGGCGCGCACGCGGCCAGCATCGGGCCGGTGACCAGATCGACGTAGGCTCCACGGTCGTCGCGGAACTCGGCAGGCACCACATGGGCGCCGAGAAATGTCGTCTCACTGGTGAACTGGTGCGCAACGGCCAGCGAGCGCGCCTCGTCCTCGACGGTCAGCCCGTATCCGCTCTTCGTTTCGAACGTGGTGACGCCCGCTCGCAGGAGTTCTGCCGCAAGGCGCTCGACGCCGGCGGCCAACGTGGTGTCGTCGGCGGCGCGGGTGGCAGCCACGGTGGTGGCGATTCCGCCCGCCGCATACGGCCGGCCGCTCATCCGTGCGGCGAACTCGGCCGACCGTTCACCGGCGAACACCAGATGCGCGTGGCTGTCGACGAAGCCGGGGATGACGCTCGCGCCGCCGAAGTCCACCCGTTCGTCGGCGGCGGGTGCGTCGGACCGGGACCCCACCCACGCGATGGTGTCGCCGTCGACGAGAACAGCGCCGTCCTCGACGATGCCCAGCGCGCTGCCATCGCCCTGGCCGGGATCGTTGGTGACCAGTTCGGTGATTCCTGAGTAGAGCCTGCTCATGGATTGGCCTGCAGCACTTCGGGTCGCACCCCCATCAGATCGGTGATCGCGGCGCCCAGATCGGCGACCGCGTCGACGCGGACATGCCTGCGGTCGGCCACCACGGTCCGACCGCCGACCACGACATCGGTGACATCACCGGCCGAGGCCGCGAACACCACCGTCTCCACGGTCGCTCCTCCCCCCGCCGTGCGTACGGAGTTCAGATCGACCGCCACGAAATCCGCCCGGGCCCCCACGCGGAACTGCCCCGCATCGGTCCAGCCGAGCGCATGTTGCCCACCCGCAGTCGCCGCGTCCAGCAGCGTTGCGGCCTCGATGACGCCACGCTCCTCGCGGGCGAGACGCTCGTCGAGTTCGACGGCGCGTGACTCCTCGAACAAGTCGATCACGGCGTGACTGTCCGATCCCAGGCTGAACAACCCCGTTGTCTGCAGCAGGGCCGGTGCCGGGCCGATTCCGTCTCCGAGGTCTCTTTCCGTCGTCGGGCAGAAGCACACGCCCGTGGCGGTTCCGTCGAGAACGCCGATGTCTTCAGACGTCAGATGCGTCGCGTGCACGGCGGTGGTCCGTGGTCCGAGCACACCGGCGTCCTTGAGGACGGCCGTGGGCGTGCGTCCGTAGGCGGCGATGCACTGCTCGATTTCGGCCCTCTGCTCCGAAGAATGAACGTGCAGAGGCGCCTGGTGCGCGTCGGCCCACTCGACGACCGCGGGCATCTGTGCCGCCGGAACCCCTCTCACGGAATGAATTGCCGCACCGATCAGCACGTCCGGGCTGTGGGTCTGCTGATGCAGCGCCTCGACACGTTCCGCCCAGCCCGTCGCCGTGCCGTCGCCGAAACGCCGCTGAGGTCCGTCCTGCAGCGGCGTGCCGTCGGGCGCGGAACTGAGATAACACGTATCGAGCAGGGTCAGACGCAGTCCGGCGGCGGCAGCCCCGTCAATCAGCGCGTGGCCCATCGCATTCGGATCGGAATAGTGCCGTCCGCCCGCATCGTGATGCAGGTAGTGGAATTCACCGACCGCGGTGATGCCCGCGAGGACCATCTCGGCATAGACCCCCGTCGCCAGCAGTCGGTACCTGTCCGGATCGAGTCGGTCCGCCGCCCGGTACATCAGGTTTCGCCATGTCCAGAACGATCCGCGATCGCGTTGCGTCCGCGCCCGCAGCGCCCGGTGGAAGGCATGCGAATGCGCATTGCCCATTCCTGGTATCACGAGGCCGTACAGTCGATTCGAGGCCGGATCCGGTGCGGCGCCGGCGCGTATCGAGGTGATCTGGCCGCCCGCCACCGACATCAGCACGCCGGCATCGACTCTGTCTCCCCCGAGCCAGGCGTGCTCGCACCACCAGTCCGTCGTGTTCGTCACGGCGAGATCCAGTCGGCCATGATGTCGGCCAGCGCGGCCGCTCCCTCGTTGCAGTCGGTCATTTCCGCGTGTTCATCGGGTGAGTGCGAGACACCGGTCGGGTTGCGGATGAACAGCATTGCCGTCGGCACCCGCGCGGACAGGATGCCGGCGTCGTGCCCCGCGGCAGTGGGAAGCACCGGTATGTCGCCGAGACGGTGCAGAGACTTCGTCAGGCGGGCGCGGGGGCCTTCCGGGAAGTCGACGACCGGAGTGATCGATTCCGCGGTGACGTCGAGGGTGATGGAATCGGTCGCCGCGTGGCGTTGCGCCTCGGCGGTGATCTTGTTGACCAACGACGTGAGGGTGGCCTCATCGGCCGCCCTGGCATCGAGCCAGGCACGGATCTGCGACGGGATGGCGTTGGCGCCGTTGGGCGACACGATGACCTTGCCGAATGTCGCGACCGCTTGGTGTGCGGCCGCCTCGGCCCGGGCCGAATGGACCGACGACGCAAAAGCGAGCATGGGATCGCGGCGGTCGACCAGACGGGTCGACCCGGCGTGGTTGGCCTCACCGCCGAACGCGAACTCCCACCGCCCGTGGGGCCAGATCGACGATGCGACGGCGACCGGCGCGCCCACCAGATCCAGCGCCCGGCCCTGTTCCACGTGGAGTTCGACGAACACGCCGACGCGGTCGCCCAGGTGGGGGTCCGCGCCCAGGTGGTCGGGATCGCGTCCGACCCGAATGAGCGCTTCCGCCAGCGTGATTCCGTCGATATCACGCAGTCC
This sequence comes from uncultured Actinomycetota bacterium, assembly GCA_963699655.1. GTDB lineage: Bacteria > Actinomycetota > Actinomycetes > Mycobacteriales > Mycobacteriaceae > Mycobacterium. The sequence goes on along the minus strand of CAVOUV010000016.1, from coordinate 15,397 downwards.
GCGGGCCCGCTCGGGACTCAGCGCGCCGGTCGACAGTTGCGACCCCACGCACGCGACGCCGAAGCGTGCGCCTTCCTCGTCGGAAAACGCGGCCACCGCGACCGGGATGGCCGGGACCACACCCCGCTGCCGGACCATGTCGATGGCCGCGAACGCCGACACCACGCCGAGGGGTCCGTCGAAGGCTCCGCCGTCGGGGACGGAGTCCAGGTGTGAACCGGTGACGAACGCGTCGCGCGGGTCTCCGGTCCAGCCCGGCGGCATCCACCAGGCCCAGAGATTGCCGTTGCGATCGATGTCGACATCCATGCCACGGTCCTCGGCACACCCGATGAACCAGTCCCGCAGTGTCAGGTCGGCGTCCGACCACGCGTACCGGCGGTAGCCACCGGTGCCCGCGTTTCTGCCGACGTCCAATATGGTCGGCCATAGCGTGTCGAACGCCGTCATTCGCTCTCCCACATCGGAATCCGCACGCCGCGTTCGCGCGCCACCGTAGCGGCATGGTCGTAGCCCGCGTCTACATGCCGGATCACCCCCATACCCGGATCGTTGACCAGGACGCGGGACAGCTTCTGTGCGGCCAGTTCCGTTCCGTCGGCGACGCAGACCTGGCCCGCGTGGATGGATCGGCCCATGCCCACACCGCCGCCGTGATGGATCGAGACCCACGACGCGCCCGATGCGGTGTTCAGCATCGCGTTGAGCAACGGCCAGTCGGCGATGGCATCCGATCCGTCGAGCATGGATTCGGTTTCGCGGTAGGGCGATGCGACGGACCCGGAATCGAGGTGATCCCTGCCGATCACGATGGGCGCCGACAGTTCGCCGGAGGCGACCATTTCGTTGAACCGGAGCCCGGCGCGGTGCCGCTCGCCGTATCCGAGCCAGCAGATGCGGGCGGGTAGGCCCTCGAAGGCCACCCGTTCGCCGGCCATCGTGATCCAGCGACGCAGATGGTCGTTGTCCGGGAACAACTCCAGGATCGCCTTGTCGGTCGCGGCGATGTCGGCCGGATCCCCCGACAGCGCCGCCCAGCGGAACGGTCCAAGGCCCTCCTCGAACTGCGGACGGATGTACGCCGGAACGAAACCGGGGAAGGCGAAGGCACGGTCGTAGCCCGCCTTCCGGGCCTCGTCCCTGATCGAGTTGCCGTAGTCGAAGACCTCCGCACCGCGATCCATGAACCCGACCATCGCCGCGACGTGCTTGGCCATCGACAACTCAGCCTGCTCGGTGAAATAGGCCGGATCCTTGTCGGCCATCTTCTTCATGTCGTCGAAGTCGATACCCAGCGGGAGATAGGACAGCGGATCGTGGGCCGACGTCTGGTCGGTGACGATGTCGATCGGCGCGTTGCGGTCGAGTAGTTCGGGGAAGACCTCGGCAGCGTTACCGACGAGTCCGATCGACAACGGCCGCTTGGCATCACGGGCCTCGATCGCCTTCGCCAGTGCGTCGTCGATGTCGTCGGCCTTGGCGTCGAGGTAGCGGTGTGCGATGCGCCGGTCGATTCGGCTCTCATCGCAGTCGACGCAGATCGCCACACCCTCGTTCATGGTGACGGCCAGCGGCTGGGCCCCGCCCATGCCACCCACGCCGGCGGTGAGGGTGATCGTTCCGGCGAGCGTGCCGCCGAACCTCTTGCGCGCGACGGCGCCGAAGGTTTCGAACGTGCCCTGCAGGATTCCCTGTGTGCCGATGTAGATCCACGACCCCGCGGTCATCTGGCCGTACATCATCAGGCCTTCGGCTTCCAGCTTGCGGAACTGCTCCCAGTTCGCCCAGTCCCCAACGAGGTTGGAGTTCGCCAGCAGGACACGCGGCGCCCAGACATTCGTCCGGAACACCCCGACGGGCTTGCCGGATTGCACCAGCATCGTCTCGTCGTCCTCCAGTGACCGCAGCGTGCGCACGATCGCATCGAACGCCTCCCAGCTGCGGGCGGCCCGCCCCGTGCCGCCGTACACGACGAGATCGTCGGGGTGTTCGGCAACCTCGGGATCGAGATTGTTCATCAGCATGCGTAGGGCGGCCTCCTGTTGCCAGCCCTTGCAGGAGATTTCGGTTCCGCGCGCAGCGCGGACGGGACGGGGACCGGCGATCCCGGACTTCCCGGCAGATTCAGCCATGATTCGTGAAATCCTTTTGACGGGTGGGCGTGGGTTCAGCTCTTGCCGATGCCGGCGTTCGCCAGCCACTTCTTGGCGATATCGGAAAGATTCGCCCCGGTCGCGGCCTCGGCATTCATCGAGATCAGGTCGTCGGTGGTGAGCTTGGCCGACACGTCATTGAGCGTCTTGGTGATGGTGTCGTTCTGCTTGGCCGTCTTGATCAGGGGAACGACGTTCTCCGCGGCGAACAGGTTCTTGTCATCCTCAAGGGCGACAAGATGGTTGGAACGCAGGCCCGGATCGGTGCTGAACAGGTCGCCGGCCTGAATCTGACCGTTGGTCAGCGCCGTCATCGTCAAGGTGCCGCCCGCATCGAGGCTGACGAAATCCTTGAAATTGAGCCCGTAGATGTCACGCAGGCCGACGACGCCCTGGGTGCGTGTCTTCCATTCCGGTGGGCCGCCGAGCACCAGTTCGCCGGCGACCGTCTTCAGGTCCGAGATGGTCTTCAGCTTGTACTTGTCGGCGGTGGCCTGTGTGACGGCGACGACATCCTTGTCCTCGGCCGGCGACGGCGTCAGTATCGACGTGCCTTCGGGCAGCTTCGTCGCGAGTTCGCTCTGCACGGCCTGCGGTGTCGCGGCGGTCGACTTCGGATCGAGGTAGCTCAGGAACGCGCCCGTGTATTCGGGCACCAGATCGATCGAGCCGTCCTTGAGCGCCGCGATGTAGACCTCCCGGCTGCCGATGTTGAACTGTTCCTTGACGCTGAGGCCGTTGGCCTGCAGCGCCTGCGAATAGATGCTGGCAATCAGCTGACTTTCGGTGAAGTCCGCGGAGCCGACGATGACCTCGGAGCCCGACGACCCCTTGTTGTCCCCGCCCCCGGAGAGCGGATCGTTGCTGCCGCCGCCACCGCACGCCGACAACGCGAGAACCGAGGTGACTGCCAGGGCCGAGAGAATCGTGCGTTTCTTCATGGTGTTTCTCCTGATGTGATGGTCGGCGCCGTCGGCACCTAGGTGGTGGCCGGCTCGACGACCGCGGTGGCCAACGGTGTGCTGGATTTCGAGGCCACCCGCCGTAGCCCGGGCGACACGACGATTCGCCCCAGCCAGGCGAAGCTGACCTCGAGGACGATGGCGAGGACCGCGACGAGGACTGCGCCGCCTGCCATTTCGGCGAAGTTCGCCTGTGCCCGGCCGTCGAGGATGAATCGGCCGAGGCCCTGCAGCCCCAGATACGCGGCGATGGTGGCCGTCGAAACGATCTGAAGGGTCGAGCTCCTGACCCCGGAGATCATCAGGGGGAGGGCACAGGGAAGTTGAACTCGGAGCAGAATCTGACGTTTGGTGAAGCCCATTCCGCGGGCGGCCCCCACAGCGTCGGGATCGGCACTCTGAATACCGGCGTACGTGCCGGTGAGGATCGGCGGAACCGCCAGCAGGACAAGCACAACGATGGTCGGCAGCACGTAGACGAACTGGCCGCTGACGACCGGTGAGATGACCAGAAAGAGCAGCACCAGCAGCCCCAGCGACGGCAGCGCCCGCAACGCGTTGGCGAGGCCGGCGACCAGTGCTTCGCCTCTGCCGGTGTAGCCGATGAAGATGCCCAGCGGAACCCCGATCGCCAGCGCGAGCAGCAGTGCGACGCCCGAATACAGGAGGTGGTAGCCGATCTGGGTGGGGATGCCGTCCGAACTCGTCCAGTTGGTCGGATCGGTGAACCAGCCGAGGATGTTCACGAGGTGACCGTCCTTTGCCGCCAAGGGGTGAGCAGTTTGTTCAGCCAGATGATCAGGCCGTCGAAGACGACGGCGAGCACGACGCACAGCACGACGCCCGTGACAAGCGGAACGTAGAGCCGCAACTGAAAGCCCTGCGTGAACAGCGACCCGAGCTGGGGGATTCCCAGCAGGGCGGCCATGGTCACGATGCTGACGTTCGACACCACCGCGACCCGCAGACCGGCCGCGATCACGGGCACGGCGACGGGCAACTCGACCAGCACAAGTCGCTGCCAGCCGCGGTATCCCATCGCCTCGGCGGCGGCAACGGTGTCGTGCGGCACCGAGCTGAGGCCGTCCGCCACCACGCGGACCAACAAGGCCAGGGTGTAAAGCGTCAGCGCGACAACGATGTTGATCGGGTCGAGGATTTTCGTCCCGAGGATCGCGGGCAGGATGATGAACAGCGCAAGCGAGGGGATGGTGTACAGCAGACCGGCCGTCCCCACGATCGCCGCGTACCCCTTCCCCGAGCGGTGCGCCCACCACCCCAGCGGCAGAGCGATGAGCAGGCCGAGAACCGTGGGCGCCAACGTCAGCCAGATGTGGCTGATGGTCAGCTCCACGATGCGATCGATATTCGACGAGATCCAGTTCATGCCGTTTTGACTCCCCGGTCGCTCTGCTCCTGCCCGCCGCCCGACCCTGCTTCCTTGGCGCGCCTGATGGCGTCGATGATGTCGTGATCGGTGGCGGTACCGAGCAACGCTCCGGAGTCGTCGGTGATCACACAGCGTCCGCTCGGGCTCGACAATGCGGAGTTGAGCAGGTCACGCAGGGGATCGTCCCGGCCGGCCGATGTGCCGCTGAGGTTGACGTCGCCGTCCTGCACCTGGTCACCGTTGACGGCCTCGGTGTCGACCCATCCGATCGGTGCGCGACTCGCGTCGACCGCCAGGACCCACCGTCCGTGGGCCGCCGGGATCTCGGATACGGCCTGTCCCACAGTGATCGTCGGCTCATCGGTGAGCTCGAGCTGGCTGTCAGAACGGTGGAACCCCAGCGCTCGATAACCCCGTGCGGATCCGACGAAGTCGGCCACGAATGCGTCGTTCGGCGCCGCGAGCAGCTCGGCGGGAGTGGCCGCCTGCGCAAGGGTGCCGCCCTCCCGCAGCACGACGACTTGATCGCCCAGCTTGAGGGCCTCGTCGATGTCATGGGTGACCATCACGATGGTCTTGGAGATATCGGCCTGCAGGCGCAGGAATTCATCCTGCAACTGACTTCGGACGATCGGGTCGACGGCGCTGAACGGTTCGTCCATCAACAGGAAGGGTGGATCGGTCGCCAACGCGCGCGCGACGCCGACCCGCTGCTGCTGACCACCCGAGAGCTGCCAGGGATACCGGCCGGCGAACTTGGCGTCGAGGCCGACACGCTCCAGGAGCTCCATTGCTGCCGAACGTGATTCCTTCTTCTTGCCGCCGAGCAGTCGCGGCAGGGCGGCCACGTTGTCCACCACGGTGCGGTGGGGAAACAGCCCGGCGTTCTGGATGACGTAGCCGATCCGGCGGCGCAGGGCGACCCTGTCGAGGGTCTGGGTGTCGACTCCGTCGAGTTCGATCGTGCCCGATGTCGGCTCGATCAGGCGGTTGATCATCCGCATCGAGGTCGTCTTGCCGCAGCCCGACGGGCCGACCAGTGTGGTGATCTTTCCCTTCGGTGCGGTCAGCGTCAGCTGGTCGACGGCGACGGTCCCGTCGGGATAGACCTTGGAAACCTTGTCGAATGTGATCATGACTGCCTTTCCGGAAGGCTGCGACTGGCGGGGCGACTGAGCTGGGCGGAAGTACCCGCCGCGGCAGAGACCAGCATCTTGCCGTATCGCTTGGTCTCCGACGCCGTGAGCCGATAGGTGGGAATGACGAGGCTCATCGCCGCGACGATTCGGGCTTGGGAGTACACCGGGCTGGCGATCGCGGTGACGTCGGCCTCGACACCGCGCTTGATCACGATGTACCCCTTGTCCGAGACCTCACCCCGCAGCGCGTGGCCGGCGGCGGAGGCGTCGAGCGGAACGGTTCGTCCGACCCAGCTGGTGTGCCGGACCGAGTGGGTTCCCTCGACGATGCTGATGTACAGCGCCGTGGCACGGTGTCCTTCGACGCTGAGGTAGGCGGACTCACCCGTCGCCGCCACCAGATTCTCCATCGCCGGCCTGGCGATGGACACCAGCGACTCGTTGCTCAAAGCCTGGGCGCCGAGCTGGATGATGCGGCTTCCGGGCCGGTACGTTCCGACATCTTCCCTGGTGACGAACCCCGTGGTTTCCAGCGTGCGCAGCAGGCGAAGGGCGGTGCTGGGCGCCAGGTCGCATTCCCGTGCACTGTCGGCCAGATTCACGCCGCCGCCGCGCTCGCAGATCGTTGCGAGCAACGCCAGCGCGCGTTCCACGGTTCGGGTGGACGGCTCGGCCACCATGACGTCCTCTCCGGATTGCCGCTGGATAAAAATCGATTTTCATCTAGCGAAATCCTCGGATATGGAGAGAGGATAGAGCCTGCCGCTCGTCGGCGATAGAGATCGAGGAGAATTTTCATGATTGAGTTGGCCGGAACCGGCCGGATCTCCGACGTCGTGACGCTTGCGGATCGTCGTGACCAGGTCTCGGTTTCACCGGCGGTCATCGAGGCGGTCGGCAATGCGCACAAACTTGCCGCCGATCTCAGCGCGCGATTCCCCACCTACGGTCGGACCACCGGGGTGGGCGCGAACCGCATCACGCCGGTGTCGGCGGACGACCCGGAGTACGGGATGCGACTGCTGCGCAGCCACGCCGTCGATGCCGGCGATCCGCTCCAGGACAGAACGGTCCGGGCGATGCTGGCGGCCCGACTCGTGCAACTGTGCGTGCCGGGCGCCGGCCTCGACCCCAGGATCCTGGCGGGGCTCGAGCGGATGCTCAACGACGATGCCCTGCCCGAACTGCTGCAGTACGCGTCCATCGGAACCGGTGATCTGGCGGCTCTGGCGGGCACGGCGCTGACGTTGGTCGGGGAGCGGACCGCGACGGCGCCCTTGACACCGATGGAGTCGTGGAGCGCCGACAGCGCGCTGCCGTTCATGAGCAGCAGCGCACTGACCGTCGGACGCGGCTGCCTTTCGTTGGATGAACTCACCCGGCTCGAACGCGCCTCCAGCATCATCTACATGCTGAGTTTCCTGGCTCTCGACGGCAATCCGTCGGCCTTTTCGGCAACCGCTGCGCGGGCCGCGGCCGCCCCGCACGTGGAGGACGTCGCAGCGCGACTGCGGTCACTGTTCGCCGGTGACGGCCGGACCGACTCCCGCGCTGCCCGCATCCAGGATCCGTACGGGCTGCGCGTCTATCCGGTCGCTCACGCAAGCGTCGTCGCGTCGCTGGATTCCCTTGGCCGGCAGTTGGAACGAACGTTGAACGCGGCGCAGGAGAATCCGCTGTTCGACCTGGAGAACGACGAGGTCGTCCATCACGGCGCCTTCTACCAGGCGTCGTTGTCGCTCGAGCTGGATGGAGCCACCCTGGCGTTGGCGCTGACCTCCCCCATCACGCACTCGCGGATCAGAATGCTCAACGATCCGGATACGAATGGGCGCAACGCTTTTCTGGCCGCCGGTCCGGAGGGGTCGTCCGGGCTCATGATGGTCGAGTATGTCGCTGCCGGCGCGATCGCCGAGATCCGTGCCGCCGCACAGCCGGCGTCGGTGGGGACGCTTGTGCTGTCACGGGGCGCCGAGGAGGACGCCACCTTCGCGCCCCAGGGCGCACTTCAGCTCGAGCGATCGGTCGCCGCGTACCGCGTTCTGCTCTGCTGTGAGCTGGTCGGGGCGGTGAGGCTGCTGCGGCAGCGTTGGCTGGACGACTCATTCACAGGTGTACTCGCCGACGCGCTGGCGCTGGCCGCCGATCTGCCCCACAACGACGAGGACAGGGACCTCCGCGGCGACATCGCGCAGGCGGAGTTGTTGCTCGACGACCTCGGCCGGCTCATCCCGGATTCCGGGTAGTCAGGCCAGCTGACCGATGACCGCCTCCGCCGCGGCGACGAGCGAGCCGTCGCGGGCGAGGCCGACCACAGCCTCGATTTCGGGCGCCAGATGACGGTCAGCCCCGCGGCCGGCGACCCGCGACCGGACGACCTCGATGACGGCCGCCGTCGCCGGTGCCGGCGCCAACGGGGCGCGCATGTCGATACCCCTTGCCGCGGTAAGGATTTCGATGGCCAGCACGCGGGTGAGACCGTCGACCGCCTTGCGCAGTTTGCGGGCCGCGGACCAGCCCATCGACACGTGATCTTCCTGCATCGCCGACGAGGGAATCGAGTCGACGCTGGCCGGGTTGGCCAGGCGCTTGAGTTCGGAGACGATCGCCGCCTGGGTGTATTGCGCGATCATGTGGCCACTGTCGACGCCCGGGTCGTCGGCGAGAAACGCATTGAGACCGTGACTGCGGGAGGGGTCGAGGAAACGGTCGGTGCGGCGCTCGCTGATGCTGGCCAGGTCAGCGACGACGATGGCGAGAAAGTCGAGCACATAGGCCACCGGGGCACCGTGGAAGTTCCCGTTCGACTCCACCGTTCCCGCATCGGTGATCACGGGATTGTCGATGATGCTGGCCAATTCCCAGTTCGCGACGTTGCGGGCGTGCGCCGCCGTATCGCGCGCGGCACCGGCGACCTGGGGCGCGCAACGCAGCGAGTAGGCATCCTGAACCAGCGGGCAGTCCGGTCCACTGTGGCTTGCGACGATGGGGGAATCCGCCAGCATTCGAGTCATGTTCGCCGCCGCGACCGCCTGACCGGGCTGGGGCCGCAATGCCTGCAGATGCGGCGCGAACACCTTGACCGTGCCGAGTAGTCCCTCGACGCTCATCGCCGCGGCGATGTCGGCCAGGACCAGCAGCTGGTCCAGGTCGGCCAGGGCCAGGACCAGCTGCCCGAGCATCCCGTCGGTGCCGTTGATGAGGGCCAGGCCCTCCTTCTCGGCGAAGGTGATCGGCTCAAGGCCGTGCGTGGCAAGCGCTTCCGATGCCGGCACAAGCTCGCCGTCGGCGGTTCGGACGTACCCCTCGCCCATCACCGCCAGTGCCACATGGGCCAGCGGCGCGAGGTCTCCGGAGCAGCCGAGGCTCCCGTACTCGTAGACCACCGGGGTCAGCCCCGCCGACAGCAACTTCGCGTAGGACTGGGCAACCTCCGGGCGTACCCCGGTACGGGCGGTAGCCAGGGTCGACAACCGCAGCAACATCATCGCCCTGATCACCTCCCGTTCGACCTCGGGACCCGAGCCTGCGGCATGAGAGCGAATCAGGCTGCGCTGCAGCTTAGTTCGGAGATCCTGTGGAATATGCCGGGTGGCGAGGGCGCCGAACCCGGTGGAGATGCCGTAGGCCGGCGTCGGGTCGTCGGCGAGCGCTTCGATCCTGGCGCGACTCGCGGCGACAGCGGCAAGCGCATCGTCCGCGATCACAACGGGCGCATTCTCACGCGCCACGCGAACCACGTCGCCTTCGGAAACAGGACCGGTACCCACGACAATCGGAGTCATTCGACGATTGTGCACGCCGCCGCGCACCGGCCAGCAGGTATTGCCCGGAGGTGGGTTAGCGTGGGTCGGGTGAGCAGCACTGCGGACGCGAGGAGCAATACGGGCCAAGGAGCAGCACTGCGCGCCGGCATCCCGCCGTTCTACGTGATGGACGTGTGGCTGGCCGCGGCCGAGCGGCAGCGCACCCATGGCGACCTGGTGAACCTGTCGGCGGGCCAGCCGAGCGCGGGAGCACCGGGCCCCGTGCGGGAGGCCGCAGTGGCCGCACTGAACCGCAACCAGCTCGGCTACACGGTCGCGCTCGGTATCCCCGAGTTGCGATCCGCGATCGCCGCGTCGTATCTGGACCGTCATGGGCTCGCCGTGGACCCCGACGACGTCGTGGTCACGACCGGCTCGTCGGGTGGGTTCCTGCTGACGTTCCTGGCCTGCTTCGATGTCGGCGACCGGGTGGCCATCGCCAGCCCCGGCTATCCGTGTTACCGCAACATCCTCGCCGCGTTGGGCTGTGAGGTGGTGGAGATTCCATGCGGAGCCGAGACGCGGTTTCAGCCGACAGTTCAGATGCTCGCCGATCTCGACCCACCGGTGAAAGGTGTGATCGTCGCGAGCCCGGCGAATCCGACCGGGACCGTGATACCGCCCGACGAGCTCGCCGCGATCGCCGCGTGGTGTGCCGCGTCGGACGTCCGGCTGATCAGTGATGAGGTCTATCACGGGCTGGTGTATCCAGGTGCGCCCGCCACCAGCTGTGCGTGGACGACCTCACGAGATGCCGTGGTGGTCAACAGCTTCTCGAAATACTTCGCGATGACGGGGTGGCGGCTCGGCTGGCTGTTGGTGCCCAGGGAGCTTCAGCGCGCGGTGGACCGCCTGACGGGAAACTTCACCATCTGCCCGCCGGCGCTGGCCCAGGTGGCCGCAGTCGCGGCGTTCACAGCCGAGTCGGTCGCCGAGGCCGATGCGCTGCTGGATCATTACGCGGCGAACCGCGGGCTGCTGCTGGACGGTCTCCGGTCGATCGGCATCGACCGATTGGCGCCGACCGACGGCGCATTCTACGTCTACGCCGACGTATCCCACCTGACCACGGATTCGCTGTCGTTCTGCTCGAAACTGTTGGCCGACACCGGAGTTGCCATCGCGCCCGGGATCGATTTCGACACCGTACGGGGCGGCGCCTACGTGCGGCTGTCGTTCGCCGGGCCGACAAGCGATGTCGAGGAAGCGGTGCGCCGCATCGGCGGCTGGCTCTAGCGCCTCGCGTTCAGGCGCGTTCAGAACGGTGGGGTGTCGTCGTCGAGTGGTGTCGCCGGTGGTGGTGGTTGCCAGTCGATGGGGATGTGTTCGGGTTCTAGGGGGTCGTTGATCCAGGTGCACCAGGGGCTGGTACTGGGTTGGTTGCCTTTGAACAACGCCAACGTGTTGCGCATGTTGTTGCGCCATTTGCGGTGGGCGATCTCGCGGCGGCGGGCGGTGTTGATGCGCCGTTGTTCGGCGTTGACCGGGCGTTGAGCTGCCAGGCGGTTGCGGGCGCGTGTGATGCGGGACGCGTTCTCCCGCTTGCGGTCTCGCTTGTGGGGTGGGGGTGCCACGCACGGTGGGCGGAGTTCGTCGAACAGGTCGGCCCCACTGGGGTCGGTGTGGTAGGTCCGTCCAGTCGGTGAAATCCACGCAATGGTGCCGTCGGCGAGTTGTTGATCGCGCCAGCCGTCAGGTCCGGCGTGGAAGGTTTTGAGCCGGTGGTGTTCTCGGCAGTAACAGGCCAGATCCCATGGCACCGTCCAGCCACCCTCGAGCGGGTTGTCCTGGTTGAACGGCATCGTATGGTCCAGATCGCAGAAGGTGGCGCGGCGGTCACATCCCGGGAACCGACACGTCAGGTCGCGGAACCGGATCCAGCGCGCCAACGCCGCCGAGGGCTGATACCGCAACGCTTGCGCGCCGGTCACTTCGGGCTGTTCGAGCAGCTGAATCGCCGCGGTCTCGGCCAGTTCGCGGACTTGGTCGGCGTCGATCACCCCATACCCGTCCAGATAGCCGGGTTGGTCGCTGTCGCCGGCCAGGGTGGCGTCGGTGGCGATCACATTGATCACCGTGCGCACCCCGCCCGGGGATGGTGCGTCCTCGGTTGTCGGGCGGGCGGGGCAATCCGGCTGTCCACAGTCACACGCCAGGGCGCGGCCTTCACACAACGCCTCCACCGCATCGGCGCGGCGCTGGGCGACGGTGCGGGAGTCCTTGGCGCACACCGAGGTCGCCAACTCCGCAAGCCGCTTATCGAACAATGCCCCGGCCGGGGCCGACAAATTCCCCCGCACCTGCGCCATCCCGTTCGGCAGCGGGGTCACACTCATGTGGCGTTCGGTGTCGGCGCGCACCCGGCGTTCCTTGGCCGCCTCCGGATCGATCACCTGGACCGCGGCGTCGACGGCGTTGATGATCCGCCGCCGCGACCAGCACCGCCAGCGGGAGATCCGCCCGGCCAACTCCGCATCCAGTTCCCCGATCAGGTCACTGTCGACCAGATCGGTGCGGGCTATGATGATCTGCACCGTGGGCCAATCGGTCTGTCCGGCAGCCAACAACGCCGCGATCTGCGGTAGCCGGGTATCCAGCGTTTCGGCCTGACCGACCAACCGCCGCGACCCACTCGGGGACATGTTCAACGCCGCCGACACCTCCGCACAGGTGCGGGCGAACCCGGTGACCAGCATGTACCCCAGATCCGGATCGTCCTTCTCGGCGTCCTGCACCCGATGCCACAACAACGCCGCGATCGCCGCCGACCGCCGCGCCATCACCACCGACTCCTCGCGCTGGCCGGCCTCGATCACCGAAAGCAACGCATCCGGCGATTTCGACTCGAACATACTTTCGAATATAACTCATTCCACTGACTCAAACTTTTTGGCAGGGTCGCAAGTTGTGGATAACTGCGGCCATGGCTGAAAGGTTGTGGACATGGTTCGGTCGCGACGGACGTGTTGGCCGTGTTGGCCAACGAGATGACCTGTGCCGAAGCAGCGCGCCGGTGCGGGGTCACGGCGGTGACGATGACCAAGTGGAAACACCAGTTCTTGGCCGCCGGTGCTGAGCGGCTCGAGGAGGTTCCCAGTGGCCCGCCGGGTGCTCGAGGCACCCCCGAGCAGCGGCGGTTGCAGATCGAAAACGAGCAGCTCAAGCTGGCGTTGGCCGAAGCGACCGTACAGCTGCGGATCTGGCAGCGCGGCGCAGCTTTGGCCGATCAGGTCCCTTCACCGACCTCGAAGCCCTAAGAGAAGCAGCGGGGCTGCCGGTTTCGAGGTACTGCGTGTTGGCCGGCATCCCCGAGCGCACCTACCGGCGATGCCTGGCTCGGCTACACCACCACGACCCGCCCAAGGGCCCGTGGCCGGCGCCGGTGGTCGACCGCATCGAGGCGTTGGCCGCCAAATACGCCGAAGCCTGGCCCGCCTGGGGCTACCGCAAGGTCGCTGCACTGATGCGCGCCGATGGCCACGAGGTCACCAACTCCTCGGTGGCATCGTGCGCTACGGCGCCGTGGACTGCTTCTGCCGCAAGGATTTCGGGCCGACCGCAAATCCTGGGCGGTACTGCGCCGAAAAGTGTTTCGGGATCCACCCACCGAACGCAACCGGGTCTGGCAGACCGACTTCTCCGAATTCGAAACCACCAACGGCGGTATCTGGCGCATCTGCGCCGTCATCGACTACGTCACCAAATACTGCCTGGCCATAACCGTCACTCCGACCGGCCGCGGCATCGATGCGCTGCACTGCCTGCGACTTGCCGTCACTGAAGCCCAACGCCTGCTCGGCCTCGACGACCTGCGTGCTGACCGTGCTGGTTCATGACCCAGGGCTATGCACGAATCAAGGAGATCATCGAGCAGGACATCGCGGCAGCGGCGTGATCTTCATTCCCTCACACAGCGCCGACTTCCGAGATACCGAGGTGCGGCCCCTGCTCGACAAGTACGTCCGCGGCTCCAACGGCTACGACGCCGGTGTTCGGTGTCCGCCGCGATACGTGGCCTAGTACCGAAGCGCACCCGCCGCGGCTCGGCCGGTCTCCGTTGTCGCTGAGCGTCTCAGCCCCGGCAACCGCAACCAGGTCCTCATATCGCGCTGGCGCCCTGGGATTGCCATCTTATCTGCGCCCGTGCCCGTCTCGCGGTGGTAGGCACCGCTGTCGAATGCGAGTCACGCATCCACCAAGTCGGTCGTGGGTGGGTTTCACGCGTTCGGCGGCCTCGGTCGATGTCAGTTCGGTATCGCGGGGTGCGGAACAGGTCTTGGACACACGCAACGGACTGCCAAAGACTCGGAGGCACAGGTAGCGACGGGAGAAGAGAGATGGCCGAGATGAGCGGGTACGAAGGCAAGAACGTTTTTTCATCGCAGGACGCGTTCGATTACGTCATCGTCGGCGCCGGCAGCGCGGGTTGCGTGTTGGCCAACCGGCTCTCGGCGGATCCGTCGGTCCGAGTGTTGTTGCTCGAGGCCGGCCCGCCCGACACCCTGGACACCATTCGGGTGCCCGCGCTGTGGAGCGGGTTGTTCGGTTCGGAAGTCGATTGGGATTACCGCCTCGAACGCCAACCGCATTACGCCGGGTCTGACCTGTACCCCCGGGGAAAGACACTGGGCGGTTCATCCGCGATCAACGCCATGATCTACATTCGCGGTCACCGCACCGACTTCGACGACTGGAGCGAGAAAGGCTGTCGCAACTGGGATTACGACGAGGTACTGCCCTACTTCATCAAGGCCGAAAGCAATAGCCGACTCGAAGCACCATTTCACGGCAAAGAAGGCCCCCTGCACGTCGAGGACATGCTGTTTACCCACGAGCTCTCGCAGAGCTGGATCAGCTCGGCCGTCGGGTGGGGTCTGCCGTTCAACGACGACTTCAACGGGTCGGGCCAAATGGGTGCGGGCGCCTACCAAGTGACCTGCCGTGATGGTTGGCGATGGTCGACTGCCGACGCGTATCTGAAGCCTGTACACGATCGACCCAACCTGACAGTGCGGGCCAATTCGCCGGCCACGGAGATCCTGTTCGATGGTCAGCGGGCATGCGGGGTGGCCTATCTGTATGCCGGCGCCGCGACCACCGCGCGCGCCGATGCCGAGGTGATCCTTAGCGCGGGAGCGATTAATTCGCCGCAGCTGCTGATGCTGTCGGGCATCGGCCCGGCCCAGCAGTTGCGCACACACGACATCGCGGTCAAGGTCAACCTGCCCGGTGTCGGAGCCAACCTCAACGATCACACCATGACGCCCATCGTCTGGGCGACGAAAGACGCGACCGATCTGCTGCAACTGGCCACCACGGAGAACATGGCCCGCTGGCAGCAGCGCGGCGGTGGCCCCTTCTGCTCCATCGGTGGCGATGTCGGCGGATTCCTCTGCACCAACGGCAATGACGTCCCTGATATTCAATTAACCTGTGGGCCAACATCATTCGTGCACCATGGCCGATTCAGTCCGCCGCTGGAGAACTTCACCATGTTGGTGTCAGCTACGCATCCGCGCAGCCGAGGTCGACTCACCTTACGTTCCAGCGACCCGCTCGGCGCACCCCGCATCGACACCGGCTACTTCAGCGAGCCCTCCGACCTCGAGGCCGTCAGACAAGGCCTGCGCGCGGTACTGGAAATAGCCGACCATCAACCGCTCAAGGCCAACCTCGGTGCGCTGCGGCTGCCCCACAGCGTTCCCGACGACGCCGCGCTCACCGAACACATCCGGCGTTGGTCACAAACCCAATACCACCCGGTCGGAACCTGCGCGATGGGCGTGGATGAAGATTCCGTCGTCGACCCCGAACTCCAGGTGTGCGGAGTCGACAACCTTCGGGTGATCGACGCCTCCATCATGCCGTCCATCATCGGCGGCAACACCAACGCAACCACCATCATGATCGGCGAAAAGGGCGCCGATCTAGTGCGGGCCAAGCGGTC
>CAVOUV010000015.1:0-52731 GCA_963699655.1 uncultured Actinomycetota bacterium | reverse complement strand
TAGCGGACTGGGTGCGGTCACCTCCACCCGCAACACCTCGCGACCGCCGGCCGCGGGACGGCGCAAGTCGTTCTTGATTCGCGGCGGGATCTCCACCGACTCCGGCTCGGCGCCTTCGGGCCGCGCCACGACCAACCGCGCCGACGCCTGCTCGCCATACGACACCACCGTCGCCAGCACCGTGCTCTCGTCGTCACCGACCCGGGCCACCGGCACGTTGAGCAGCGAGTTGAGCAGCTGACTCTTGCCCTGCTTGAGCTGACCGGCGATCACCACCCGGATCTGCGGATCGGTGATGCGCTCCTTGGCCTTGCGCATCCGCTCCGCCAAGTCGCCACGCTCGTTGGCCTCGGCGATCTTGCTGGTGTGGTCGATCAGCTCGACGATGACCTTGACCTTGCGGGGGTCATTGCCGGTTGCGTCATGGTGTCCCTTTCCTGCGCCGGGGATCAACGGTAGGCGTGCGAACTGGCGGGGACCGGCATCCCCGCCAGCTGTGCTATTCGGTTGTGTCTCAGAACAGGCCGCGTCGACGTCTGGTGCTGACATCGATGTTGGCGTCGACCTGGCCGGAGTTGTCTGTGGAGTTGTCCACCGAGTTGTCCTGGCCGGAGTTGTCGACGAGTTGTCCACCGAGTTGTCGACCGAGTTGTCCTCGGTGTCGGCGCCACCGGAGATCCCGCCGGACACGTTGCGTCGATGTCGCCGACGGTGGTCTGGTTGCCGTCGACGTTGGTGGTGTCGCTGTCGATGATGACGATTCCACCACCGCCGCCGCCGGCGCCACCGTCGCCGCCGCCACCGGCGAGGATGCCGCCGCCGTGGCCGCCGTCGCCACCGGCCGCGTTGCCGCCGCTGGTGTCGATGTCTCCGGTCTTGACGACCGGGCCGTCGTTGTCCTGGATGATGTCGCCGCCGCCGGTCTCCTGCGACTTGTCCTCGGTCTCGTTGCCGGTGCCCACGATCACCGGCGAGTGATCGCCGGTCTCGATGTCGCCGGTGTTGGCGGTGTTGTCGTCGCCCTCCTGCTTCACCGAGCCGTCGGTCAGGATGTCGCCGTCGTTGTCACCGTCGACCACCACGCCGCCGTTGGTGGCGGTGTTCGTGGTCTTGTCGCCGAAGGTGATGTCGCCGAAGTCCAGGTCGACGCTGTGGTCGACCACGGTGTTCGTCTCGGGGCTCAGGAACCGGGTGTCGTTGTGGCTCAGCGTGTCGTTGTTGCTGAGCACCTCAGGCTGGTACTGAGGCGTGAAGGCGATGCCGTGGGTCTCGGCGACGGCCTGCTGCAGACCATGCACCGGGTTCCCGCCGCCGTGGATGACCGCGGCGGGAGCCACGGAGGCTGCCACGGCGTTCACCTGGGCCGCAGTGACGTTCTGCACGCCGGCGGTGGCCATGGAGCGGTCGGGGTTGTCGAGGAAGGCCCGGGCCTGAACCGGATCGCGGAAGAGGTCGAGAATCCAATCGAGTACGTTCGTCATTTCTGTGGTCCTTTCGGGTGTGTTCTCGGAAGCTGGTCGCCGGCTGCCCGGCGAACTGATGACTACGTTATGGACCGCAAGACGCCCCAGAAACGGGGCGCGAACCCCTGCCTCCACACATACATGCCGGGATCGTGGTGGCCCCCGCATTAGGGGATTAGGGGGTCGTTGGGGGGCACACAAAAAGGCCCGGCCACTTGGCGTTTTCAAGGGCCGGGCTTCTCTCGGGCTTCCCGTGCGCGACTATTCGAAGATGTCGAACCCGGGCGAATCCGTGTCCAGCTGGTGGTCGCCCTGCTGATAGTTACTGACGGAGTGGCTCCAGTCGTCGTCGACGGCCGTCTCGTGGACGGGCACATCGTCGATCACCGGTCCGTCGAACTGCAGGGACGGGTCATCGACGCCCGCTACGTCCGGCACGGCCGCATCAGCCAGGCCATCGAGCCCGGACTGCAACGCGGTGTCGGGATCGTTGACGAGTGCGGTGGTCACCGAGTGCACGTCGTCGACCACTGCGGCCGGCACATGATCGTCGAACGCATCGAACGCAGCGGTTGCCGCACCGCTGGCCCACACGTTGCCGCCGTCGTCGAGACTGTCGCCCCCTTGGGACGACACCGAGGACGCAGAGGACACCGAGGGCACCGCCATCGACAGCGACTCCGATACGACCGGAATCAGATTGTTCACATCTACGCTGGTCACGTCGGGCAAGTTGGCGTCGGCAATCGCCTGCGCCGGATTGTCGGCGTAGGCCGCCGCGGCGTCGGGATCCCGCACCAGCGACATCACAAAATCGAGCAGCGAGTTGGCCATCGAGCTCCCTCTTCCCTCCTATTTCAGTTGTTGTCACGATGCTATCGGCGGACCGAGCGGCGGTGATCGGTGCGAAGCCCACCTGTGACGCTGCGGCATTAGGGGACACAGCGTTAGGGGCTTTCCGCCACTAGGGGGATGTCCCTGAATCGGGCATCGCGAGCCGCTATGGTGAGTTTCGGCCGAATTCGCGGCCACAAGCATGGGGTGGAAATTGAGCGACTCGCTTGGGTTGTCGATCGGGATGACCAACCTGGTGGCGGCCCGCATCGGCCGAGCCCCGGTGATGCGGCGTTCCGTCCTCACACTGTTCACCGACCGGCCCGCCGAGGTGGGTGTGCCCGGGGAGAACCCGAACCTCAATGCGCCCGGCCTGGTGCTGAGCGGATTTGTCGACCGGGTCGGCGATCCGGTGCCGCTGGTCGCCGCCGACGGCTCATCGCACCGCGGCGAGCGGGTCTTGGTCGAAGCCCTCGACTCCATGGCCCGCACGGTGGGCGGCGGAGCCCCCGTCACGATCGCCGTGCCCGCACACTGGGGCCCGGCCACCGTCGGTGCGCTGCGGGGAGCGCTTCGCGCCATCCCGAGCCTCGCGCCCGACGGCGTGCCCGCGGCGCTGATCCCGGACTCGGTCGCCGCACTCGCGGCACTGCAGGCCGCACCGGGGCTGCCGGCGAACGGCGTCGTCGTGCTCGTGGACCTCGGCGGCAGCGGGACCAGCATCACCCTGGCCGACGCCGGCGCGAACCTCGATGCCATCGGGGAAACCGTTCGCTACCAAGAATTCTCGGGTGATCAGGTCGACCAGGCGCTGCTCAACCATGTGGTCGTCGGCATTGCCGAGGCCAACGACGCCGACCCGGCGAGCACCGCCGCCGTCGGCTCGCTGGCCCGGCTGCGCGACGAGTGCAGGCAGGCCAAGGAGCGCTTGTCGGCCGACACCGCGACAGCGGTTCCCGCCGAGCTGCCCGGGTTCAACTCGGACGTCCGGGTGACCCGCACCGAACTGGAGAACATCATCTCCGGGCCCCTCGCCGGTCTGCTCAACATCATCGATGAAGCGT
Organism: uncultured Actinomycetota bacterium; assembly: GCA_963699655.1. Lineage (GTDB taxonomy): Bacteria > Actinomycetota > Actinomycetes > Mycobacteriales > Mycobacteriaceae > Mycobacterium. The sequence goes on along the minus strand of CAVOUV010000015.1, from coordinate 49,370 downwards.
TGCAGCGCAACAATATTGCCGTCGCCAACGTATCGGCGGTGGCGACTGTCGGTGGCGGTGCCAACATTCCGCTGGTCACGCAGCAGCTGTCGGAACGGTTGCGCGCGCCAGTGGTCACGACGCCGCAGTCGCAGCTCAACGTGGCGACGGGCGCCGCCCTGGTCGCCGACCGCGGGCTGTCCGCAGACGCGCCGACAGGGATGGCGACCGCCGCCGATGCGCCCGACGGGCCTCGCCCCCGCGGCGTGGGCCGCCGGCGCCGCCGGACTCGCGGCCTCCGAATCGGCCTCCGACGGCGCCGCATCCGCGACATTCCGGGCGCTGGCGTGGTCGCAGGACGATGCGCCGGGCGCTGAACCGGTTCCGTACGCGGGCGAGGACTACACCTTCGATCAGGGACCGACCGATGCCCGGCCGCAAGTCGAGTTCGCCCATGAGGAAGAGGGAATCGGCCTCGAGCCTGGACCGCTGCCCTGGTACAAGCGGCCGCCGCTGCTGTTCGGCGCGGCCGCGGCGGCGGTGCTGCTGGCCGTCGGCGGGCTGGCCGTCACCCTGACCAGCACGAGCACCAACACCGGACCGGTGACCGAAACGGCGACGACGGTCGAGACGGGCCCGTCACCCGGACAACCTGCGACATCGGAAGCACCGCAGACGATTACGGTGACCGGTGACGATGGCCAGGCCACCACATCTGTGATACCGCCTCCGCCGCCTCCGTCGTCGACGACAACGACCACGTCGCCGACCACCACCACGACCACGACCACCACCACCACACCACGACGACCACCACGACGACCACCACGACGCCCCCCACCACGACCACCACCCAGCCGACCACCACACAGCCGACCACCACGACACAGCCGGTCACCACCACACAGGCGGCGGTGACGACAACGACGGCGGCCGCCATGGAACCGATCACCTCGGCCGCACCGCAAACCACCGTCACCGCGCCTGTCAGTCCGTGACCCATGACGAGTCCGGCACCGGATCCGTTGGCCGACATCCCGCCCGCCGCGCGCGCCGTCGTCGTAGCGCTGTGCGACGACCCGGCCGCGCCGGTCAAGATCCTGGTCTCCGGAGGCATCGGCACCGGTAAGAGTTCCGTTCTCGCCACCGTCCGTTCGGCACTGCGCGCCGCCGGCATGGCGCTGCTGACCCGGCCGCCCCGCGACGGCGACGACCCCGGTGCCGCGGTCGTCATCGACGATGCACACCTGCTCGGTGACGATGAACTCGGTCGACTCCTCGAACGGGTCGGCGATCCCGGCTCGATCGTCGTAGTGGCCACCGAACCCCTGGTTCATCGCGCGGCGTTGCGTGCGCTGGCCACGGCCATCGAACGCGAGAATCCGGCGGTGGCGTTGAGCGCCTTGAAGCCGTCCGACGTCGGTCGCGTCGCCGCCGGAACACTCGGCGCTGCACCGTCTTCCGATGTCGTGAAGTCCCTGATGCTGGCAACGGCGGGGCTACCGTTCCTGTTACAGCCCGCGATCGCCGCGGCTAGCACGGCAGACAGCGAATCCGCTGCGGCGGCCGTGGTTTCGGCCGCGACGTTCGCTCTGATCGACCGGCTCCGCAGACTGGACGAACCGGTGCTCGATGCGCTGCTGGTCTCGTCGCTGAGTACCGAGCTCGGGCCCGACGACATTGCCGCAGCGCTGCGGCTGGGCACCGACGAGGCGCAGACGCTCGTCGACCGTGCCCGAGCCAGCGGACTGCTCGAGCCCTCCCATCACCAGTCGTTCCTGCACTCCGTACATCACTGCATCGCCCAGATCATCGGGGCCGCCCGGCATCACGACGTCGAGCTCTCGTTGCTGGTATCGCAGATCGAATTATCAACTCTGTCAACAGATCTCGCGCTACGGATGGCGGAACACGGTCTTCGTGACGACCGGCTCGCCACCGCGCTGGCCGAGCTGGCGGCCCGCAGCCGGGACCACCCCGCCAAAGCGGCGCGACTGTACCGTGCCGCGGCGGACGCCGGCGCGACGGCACTGTCCGCGCGCCTGGCCGACGCGCTGGCGCTGACCGGTGACTGCGCCACCGCAGGCCGGCTGGCCGATGAGCTGCTGGCCTCTGAGGACGACGCCGAACGTGCTGCCGCCGTGCGTATCTCGGCGAGCATCGCCATTCACGACGGCAGTGCCGCCCAGGCCGCCGACCTGTTTCGCTGGCTCGGCCCCTACCCGGACTCCTTCGTCAGCGCCGCAGGCGCGATCGTCGCCGTCGCCGCGGGTGATCTCGAGGCCGCCCGGACGGCACTGAGCGCCGAGAGCCTGGGCCCGCCGACCTCGACCGCCCGCGCGGCCCGCAGTCTTGCCGAAGGGCTGCTGCTGTCCCTCGACCAACCGTTCCCGGTCGCGGTGGCCCGGCTCGGCCAGTCGATCACCGCCGAACAACAGCCGGCCGGCGTCGCCCCCGATACCCCGGCCGCATTGGTGACGCTGGCCGCTTTGCACGGCGGCGACCCGGTGCGTGCCAGAAGTGTGATCGGCCGCGCGGTGCGCACCGGCGCCGACGACGAGCTCTTCGTCGTGCACCGGCATCGGCTGCTACTGGGCTGGGTCAGGATGCAGGACGGGCAGTTGCCCGCCGCGACCTCCGATGTGGCTGCCGCGGTCGGCTCGGCGGGTTCGACACTGCACCGTCGCGACGCGCTGTGGGCGGCGGCCCTGCAGACCGCGATCGGCAGGCGCAGCGGCGACAGCGGTGCGGTGCAGAAGCATTGGTACGCGGCGATGGAGGTGCTCGCCGAATACTCGATGGACCTCTTCGCGCTCCTGCCGCTGGGCGAACTGTGGGTGGCTGCGGCGCGGCTGCGCCAGGTGGATCGACTGCAGCACACCCTCGCCGAGGCGTTCGCTCTGCTGGACTCGCTCGGCAATCCCGTGCTGTGGTCGCTGCCGTTGCACTGGGCGGGTGTGCACGCCGGGATTCTGGCGAATTCACCCGACGCGGTCGCGCCGCACGGCCAGGCGCTCACCGCCGCCGCGGGCCAGAGCGCATTCGCCAGAGCGCTGGCCAACGCCGGCCGCAGCTGGCTTCGCGTGCTGGCCAACCACATCGACGTCGACGAAGTCACCGCGGCAGCACGGGGCCTGTCGCAATTCGGGCTGACGGCCGATGCCACGCGACTGGCCGGCCAGGCCGCCCTACAGACGCTCGACGGCCGGGTGTCCGGGGCGATGCTGCAACTCGCGAGGGACCTCAAGCAGACCGTTGCGGTCGACGAGGCCCCCGTAACCGAACACGCGGCCGCCGCGACGCCCAGCGCCGGACCGTCGCGGCCCATGTCGTCACGGTTGTCCGATCGGGAGCGCGAGGTTGCCGAGCTCCTGCTGCTCGGCATGCCCTACCGGGACATCGGCAGTCAGCTGTTCATCTCCGCCAAGACCGTCGAACACCATGTCGCGCGGATCAGGCGGCGTCTCGGTGCCGAATCGCGCTCGGAGATGCTGTCGATGCTGCGGGCCCTCCTTGCGCCGCAAGGTTGATCCCCCAACAGCGCCGCATCCCCTAATCGATTTCCCCTACTGCCCTCATTTCGCCACGGGACCTGCACCGGATTTGCGGCCGCGTCGTTCGCCATACGGTCATTCGCAGTCCGATTCGTTCCCGATCTGCGAGGTGTCCGATGTCCGATCTGCACGCCACCCGTGGCCATTGGCTCGGCCTGTCGGTCGGTGCGACGAACCTGGCGGGCACCCGGGACGGGCAATCCGCGGTCATCCGCCCCTCGGAGATGAGCCTGCGGGGGCACCGGCTCACCGGTTTCGTCGACCGGGTCGGCGATCCGGTGCCGCTGGTCGCTCCCGACGGATCCCGGCATCAGCCCGAACGGTTGCTTGCCGGGGCGCTGGGCGCGACGGCGCAAGCGGCGACCGACGGCATGCCGGTGGCGGACACGGCGATCGCGGTCCCGGCGCACTGGCCCGGGCCGATGGTCGACGCCCTGCGAAGCAGCCTTCCGGACGGACTCCCGGTGATGCCGGACGCCACCGCTGCTCTGACGGCCCTTCGGGCGAACCCCGGCCTGCCGACGCACGGCGTGATCGTGCTGTGCGACTTCGGCGGCAGCGGCACGAGCATCACCGTCGCCGACGCCCGAGCCGACCTCGCCCGCATCGGCGAGACGGTCCGCCTGCCCGACTTCTCCGGCGACCAGATCGACCAGGCCCTGCTGCGGCACGTCGTCGACGCCCTCGGCGAGGCCGCGCACGCAGACCCGTCGGGCACCGCGATGGTGGGCTCGCTCGTGCGGTTGCGCGAAGAATGTCGCGGCGCCAAGGAGCGGCTGTCCGCGGAGACGGCCACCGCGATCGGCGCCGACCTGCCAGGGCAGCGCGTCGACATTCGGGTCACTCGCACCGAACTCGAGGATCTGCTGGCCGCTCCGCTCGCGGAGTTCATTGCGGCGCTGGACGATACGCTCCAGCGCACCGGCGTTCCGGCGGCCGACGTGACGGCCGTCGCGACGATCGGTGGCGGTGCGCGCATCCCGCTGGTCACCCTTCGCCTCTCCGAGCATCTGCGCGCGCCCGTGGTCACCACCCCGCACCCCCAGCTCACCGCCGCGGAGGGCGCGGCGTTGATCGCCCAGCGCGGTCGGATCGTCGATGTCCCCACCACGTTGACTCCGGCCCCCGGAATCGCGGTACCGACCGCCGTCGCGGAGGCGTGGTCCGACGAGACGGACGCGACCGGGCTCTACCAGCAGCCGGCCGACGGCCGACCGGAGGTGGTGTTCCGGCACGAGGAGTGGCAGGAGAGCGACGAGACGCCACGGCGCGCGCCCCTGGTCCTCTTCGGACTGTCGGCGCTCGCCGCCGCCATCGCCGCCACCGTGTTCGGCATCACGTTGCTCAGCGACACCACCACAACCCCGGTCGAAGCGGCCACCACCGCCACCGACAGCTCCACTCACCCGATGACCCCCTCGACCATCTCCCCCGCGCCTGCGGCGTCGGCACCTCTCCCAACTCCCCCGGCGCCGCAGGCCCCCCCAGTCACCACCGTCGTCGTTCAGCAACCGGTCAAACGCTTCACGCCCGCGCCTCAGCCGTGGACGCAGGCGTCGGTGACCACGCAGGCGCCGCCACCGCCCGCCCCCGAGCCCCCGACGACGGATCCGACGCCGCCGCCGTGGACACCCCCGGTCTGGACTTCTCCGTGGACACCGCCGACGTGGACCCCGCCCTGGGAAACCCCGAAGACCCCGCAGGATCCACCGGTTCCACCCATCGACCCCGGCACCGGTAACGGTGATACGGGCACGGGCACCGGCAGCCCGCCGATCGACCCCGCCACGGGTGGCACGAGCACGGATACCGGCACGGGCAACGCCGATGCCGCGCCGGCCCCCGGAACTTAGTTAGGGCGACCTTCGTAGCGACGTTTCCCCACAGGATGTAACTATGAGCCGGGCTTGAACAGGCCCTGAGCTAAAGTTACTGGCGAGTAACATCCGATAAGTTACCCTTGGGTAACTTAGGAACCGGGAGGCACGCGGTGGATACGCAGACGCTGATCAGGCTCATCGTCGGGCTACTGATGACAGCGGTCGTGCTGGTGTTCGCCGCCAAGCGCGTCCTGTGGCTGACCAACCTGATCCGGTCGGGCCAGAAAACCAGCGACGAGCACGGCCGCAAGGATCACCTCGACACCCGTATCACCACGCAGTTCAAGGAAGTCTTCGGGCAAACCCGGCTGCTGCGCTGGTCGATTCCCGGCATCGCCCACTTCTTCACGATGTGGGGCTTCTTCATCCTCGCCAGCGTCTACCTCGAGGCCTACGGCGTGCTGTTCGACCCGAAGTTCGCCATCCCGTTCGTCGGCCACTGGGACGCCCTGGGCTTCCTGCAGGACTTCTTCGCTCTCGCGGTGCTGCTCGGCATCGCGACCTTCGCGGTGATCCGGCTGCGCTCGGAGCCCAAGGAGTACGGCCGCGACTCACGCTTCTACGGTTCACACACCGGCGGCGCGTGGCTGATCCTGTTCATGATCTTCAACGTCATCTGGACCTATGCGCTGTTCCGCGGGTCGTCGGTGGTCAACGAGAACCTCCCCTACGGCTGGGGCGCCTTCTTCTCACACGGCATGGGCGCGCTGCTCTCGCCGCTGGGCAGCCACGCCAACGAGATCATCGAGACCGTCGCGCTGCTGCTGCACATCGGCGTCATGCTGGTCTTCCTGTTGATCGTGCTGCACTCCAAGCACCTGCACATCGGCCTCGCGCCCATCAACGTGACCTTCAAGCGGCTGCCGAACGCCCTCGGCCCGCTGCTTCCGGTGGAGTCGAACGGCGTGCCCATCGACTTCGAGGATCCCGCCGAGGACGCGGTGCTGGGCCGCGGCAAGATCGAGGACTTCACCTGGAAGGGTTATCTCGACTTCACCACGTGCACGGAGTGCGGCCGCTGCCAGTCGCAGTGCCCGGCCTGGAACACCGGGAAGCCGCTGTCACCCAAGCTCGTGATCATGGACCTGCGCGACCACATGTTCGCCAAGGCGCCATACATCCTGGGCGACAAGGAAACCCCGCTGGAGAACACCCCCGCCGGTGGCGTTGTCGAGGAGATCAAAGAGTCCCACGAGCACCACGACAGCGTCCCTGAATCCGGGTTCTCCCGCGTGGTCGGCTCCGGTCCCGATCAGGCCACCCGCCCGCTGGTCGGGACCGCCGAGCAGAAGGGCGTGATCGACCCCGACGTGCTGTGGTCCTGCACGACGTGCGGCGCGTGCGTGGAGCAGTGCCCGGTCGACATCGAGCACATCGACCACATCGTCGACATGCGCCGGTACCAGGTGATGATGGAATCGGAATTCCCCTCCGAGCTCGGTGTGCTGTTCAAAAACCTCGAGGCCAAGGGCAATCCGTGGGGCCAGAACTCCAAGGACCGCACCAACTGGATCGACGAGATCGACTTCGACGTGCCGATCTACGGCAAGGACGTCGAGTCGTTCGAGGGCTACGAGTACCTGTTCTGGGTCGGTTGTGCGGGCGCCTACGAGGACCGCGCGAAGAAGACCACCAAGGCCGTGGCCGAGCTGCTGGCCATCGCCGGGGTCAAGTACCTGGTGCTCGGTGAGGGCGAGACCTGCAACGGCGACTCGGCCCGCCGCTCCGGCAACGAGTTCCTCTTCCAGCAGCTGGCCGCACAGAACGTGGAGACCCTGAACGACCTGTTCTCCGGTGTCGAGCGGGTGGACCGCAAGGTCGTCGTCACGTGCCCGCACTGCTTCAACACGCTGGGCCGCGAGTACCCGCAGGTGGGTGGCAACTACACGGTGCTGCACCACACGCAGCTGTTGAACCGGCTGATCCGCGACAAGAAGCTGGTGCCCGTCAAGCCGGTCGGCGGTGGTGAGGAAGTCACCTACCACGACCCGTGTTACCTGGGCCGGCACAACAAGGTCTACGAGGCGCCGCGTGAGCTCATCGAAGCTTCGCGGGCGAAGCTGACCGAGATGCCGCGCCACGCCGACCGCGGCCTGTGCTGCGGCGCCGGCGGTGCGCGCATGTGGATGGAAGAGCACATCGGCAAGCGCGTCAACCACGAGCGTGTCGAGGAGGCGCTGGACACCGGCGCGTCCAAGATCGCCACCGGCTGCCCGTTCTGCCGCGTGATGATCACCGACGGTGTCGATGACGTCGCCGCAGCCAACGACGTGCCGAAGGCCGAGGTGCTCGACGTGGCCCAGCTGCTGCTGGGCTCGCTCGACACGAGCTCGGTCACGCTGCCCGAGAAGGGCACCGCCGCAAAGGAATCCGAGGAACGCGCGGCCCGCGTCGAAGCGTCCTCCCCCGCTGTCGCGGCTCCTGAGGAGGCCGAGACCGAGGATGAGCCGCAGCCCGCTGCACCGGCCGCGGAGAAGCCGGCCGCCGCCGCACCGGTCAAAGGCCTCGGCATCGCCGGCGGCGCCAAACGCCCCGGCGCCAAGAAGACGGCGGCCCCCGCTGCCGAAGCGCCGGCCGCTGCTGCCGCTGAGGCGCCTGCGGCGCCTGCCAAGGGACTTGGCATCGCGGCCGGGGCCAAGCGTCCCGGTTCGAAGAAGGCCGCAGCGCCCGCGGCGACGGGAGCGGCGGCGGAGACACCCAAACCCGAACCGGAGGTCAAGGGCTTGGGCATCGCCGCAGGCGCCAGGCGTCCGGGCGCCAAGAAAGCGGCTCCCGCCGCTCCGACGGCCGAGACGCCGGCGGCGGCCCCGGCGGCCGAGTCACCCAAACCCGAGGTCAAGGGCTTGGGCATCGCCGCAGGTGCCAGGCGTCCGGGCGCCAAGAAAGCACCGGCCAAGCAGGCGATCGCCGAGCCGGCACCGGCGCCCGAACCCGAGGCACCCGCCGAGCCCGAGCCCGCAAAGCCCGAGCCCGAGGTCAAGGGACTCGGTATCGCACCCGGCGCCCGGCGACCGGGGGCCAAGAAATCGTCCCCGCCCGCCGCGAAAGCTCCTGCACCACAACCGGAACCGCAATCGAACGGTGAATCCAGCGCTGCGCCTGAGACTTCCGCAGAGGGTCACGGCGAGAGCCCCGCGCCACCGGTGAAGGGCCTCGGCATCGCCAAGGGTGCCCGCCCGCCCGGTAAGCGTTAACGGGCGAGTCAGCAAAATCGGTCGACAGCAATGCCATCATGGGTGACGTGAGTACGCATCAGCTGCCGTGGCACAGCACCGGCCATCATCCGCGGCAGCGCACGTTCACGCAGTCGTCCAAACTGCAGGACGTCCTGTACGAGATCCGGGGCCCGGTGCACGAGCATGCGTCGCGCTTGGAGGCCGAGGGACACCGCATCCTCAAGCTGAACATCGGCAACCCCGCACCCTTCGGGTTCGAGGCGCCGGACGTCATCATGCGCGACATCATCGCGGCGCTGCCGAATGCGCAGGGCTACTCGGACTCCAAGGGCATCCAGGCCGCCCGCCGCGCGGTGTTCACGCGGTACGAATTGGTCGACGGCTTCCCGCGATTCGACGTCGACGACGTCTACCTGGGCAACGGGGTTTCCGAGCTCATCACGATGACGCTGCAAGCGCTGCTCGACAACGGCGACCAGGTCCTGATCCCCGCGCCCGACTATCCGCTGTGGACGGCGTCGACGTCGCTCGCCGGCGGGACGCCGGTGCATTACATGTGCGACGAGACCCAGGGCTGGCAGCCCGACATCGCCGACCTCGAGTCGAAGATCACCGAACGCACCAAAGCGCTGGTGGTGATCAACCCGAACAACCCGACCGGGGCGGTCTACTCCCGCGAAATCCTCGAGCGGATGGCCGAATTGGCGCGTAAGCATCAACTGCTGCTGCTCGCCGACGAGATCTACGACAAGATCCTCTACGACGACGCCAAGCACATCAGCATGGCCTCCGTCGCGCCGGACGTGCTGACGCTGACCTACAACGGCCTGTCCAAGGCCTACCGGGTCGCGGGCTACCGGTCGGGATGGCTCGTCATCACCGGCCCGAAGGAGCACGCGAGCAGCTTCATCGAGGGCATCAGCCTGCTGGCCAACATGCGGCTGTGCCCGAACGTCCCCGCCCAGCACGCGATTCAGGTCGCGCTCGGCGGCCACCAGAGCATCGACGACCTGGTGCTGCCCGGCGGACGGCTGCTCGAGCAGCGCGATGTGGCCTGGTCCGCGCTCAACGACATCCCCGGGGTCTCGTGCGTGAAGCCGGAGGGCGCGCTGTACGCCTTCCCACGGCTGGACCCCGAGGTCCACGAGATCCACGACGACGAGCAACTGGTGCTCGACCTGCTGCTACAGGAGAAGATCCTGGTCACCCAGGGCACCGGCTTCAACTGGCCGACGCCCGACCACCTGCGCATCGTGACGCTGCCGTGGGCGCGTGACCTCGTCAACGCGATCGAACGGCTGGGCAACTTCCTGGCCGGTTACCAGCAGTAGCCGGCCAGCCGCAGCCTCTACCCTGTTGCGGGTGACGCACTCGCACGCGCATTCGCACTCCCCGAGTGGCGGTCCCGCTCCGCTCGGCCCATTGGCCGCCAAGGTCGTCGTCGGCCTGCTCATCGCGATCGGGGTGGCGGCGCTTGCCGGAGCGGCATGGCTGTGGCCCAGCGAGCAGCGGGTCGACATCCCGCTGCCCTTCCAGAACGCCGCGGGCGGCGCGGTGACCACCGAATCCGGCCACGTGCTGTCCAGCAGCGCCGCGGTCTGCGGCAGTCCGTCGGCGGGCGCGGTGCTGACCGCCGATCCGGTCCAGGCGCCGGGCGACCGGGCCCAGTGCATCCAGACCATGGTGGCCATCGACTCCGGGCCCAACAAGGGCGCCAACACCCTGCTCGAGTTCAGCCCCGGTCCCGGACAGCCCAGCCTCGCCGTCGGCGACCACGTCCGCCTCAGCCGTCAGGTCGACCAGGCGGGTGCCACCTCATATGCGTTCTACGACTTCGAACGTACGTGGCCGCTGATCGCCATGGCGGCGGCGTTCGCCGTGGTGGTGGTGGCCGTTGCCCGGTGGCGCGGGCTGCGGGCCCTGGTCGGGATCGTCGTCGCCTTCGCGGTATTGGTGGTCTTCCTGCTGCCCGCGCTTCGCGACGGGGCGGCGGCGATCCCGGTCTCGCTGGTGGCGTCGGCGGCGATCCTGTACGCCGTGATCTATCTTGCGCACGGGGTCAGCCTGCGCACCAGTGCGGCACTCCTCGGCACTCTGGCCTCACTCCTGCTCGCGGCACTGTTGTCCTGGGCCGCAATAGCACTCGCGCATCTGACCGGATTGTCGGAGGACCAGAACAACGAGGTCGCCGCCTACCTGGGCAACGTGTCGATCACCGGTCTGCTGCTGGCGGGCTTCATCATCGGTTCGCTCGGCGTGCTCAATGACGTCACGGTGACACAGGCCTCGACCGTGTTCGAACTGGCCGAACTGGGCGACGGCAGCTCGCGCCGCGCCATCTTCCTCGGCGCCATGCGGGTGGGCCGCGACCACATCGCCAGCACCGTGTACACCCTGGTGCTGGCATACGCCGGCAGCGCGCTACCGCTCCTGTTGCTGTTCAGCGTCGCCAATCGGTCCCTGGGGGACGTGTTGACCAGTGAGAGTGTGGCCATCGAGATCGCGCGCTCGGCCGTCGGCGGTATCGCGCTGGCCCTGTCGGTGCCACTGACCACGGCGATCGCCGCGGTGCTGGCCACCCCGGTCAGCCACGGTCGATCAGTTGTAACAGGTAGTCGCCATAGCCGGACTTGAGCAACTTCTGCCCTCGGTCGGCCAACTGCTCGTCGTCGATGAACCCCATCCGCCAGGCCACCTCTTCGGGCACCCCGATCTTCAGCCCCTGCCGCCGCTCGATGGTGCGCACGAAATCGCTTGCGTCGAGCAGACTGTCGACGGTCCCGGTGTCCAGCCAGGCGGTCCCGCGGTCGAGTGTCTCGACGATCAGCCTGCCCGCGTTGAGGTAGGTCAGGTTGACGTCGGTGATCTCGTACTCACCTCGCGCGGAAGGCCGCAACGACCGGGCGATCTCGATCACGTCGTTGTCGTAGAAGTACAGACCCGGCACGGCATAGTTCGATTTCGGGGTGATGGGCTTTTCCTCGATCGACAACGCGACGCCGTCATCGGAGAACTCGACGACACCGTAGGCCGAGGGATTGGCCACCCAGTACGCGAAAATCGCTCCGCCGTCGATGCTTTGGAAGCGTCGCAGTGCGGTCCCGAGGCTGTGGCCGTAGAACACGTTGTCGCCGAGCGCCAATGCCACGGTGCCGGTCCCGATGTGCTCGGCGCCGATGACGAACGCCTGGGCCAGCCCGTCGGGCCGATCCTGCACCGCGTAGGTGACGTTGACGCCGAGCGCCGAGCCGTCTCCGAGCAGCCGGTGAAACGCCGGGGCATCGCTCGCGGTGCTGATGATCAGGATGTCGCGGATGCCGGCCATCATCAACGTCGACAGCGGGTAGTAGATGAGTGGCTTGTCGTAGACCGGCAGCAGCTGCTTGCTGACGCCGATCGTGATCGGGTGCAGGCGGGTGCCCGAACCGCCGGCCAGGATGATTCCGCGCATCAGTTCGCGAGATCTTTCTCGGTCAGCTCGGTGGCGGCGAGCGCGGAGGCCAGGTCGTCGTGGCGGAACACCGAGGTGATGTGGTCGTGCACGACGCGGAACGCCGACGCCGCGGTAGCCGTGCCCGTCGCCGACGTGACCTGCTGTTCGACGACGACGACGCCGTCGTGCACATACATCCGGCGGGGTTCGACCGTGACGCCCGCCGAGCGGGCCCAGTCGAGCAGCGCGGCGTGTCCCTGCGCGGCGCCGCCGGCATCACCTACCTCGACGTCGTCGCTGGACAGGCTCACCAACGTGTCGAGGTCCTGGTCGTTCAGTGCGTCGTGCCAGGCGAGGACGGTCGCGATCTCCGAAGTCGTCATGGTCGGAAGGATGCCACTCAGAAGGGGGTGCGCGCGAGCCAGCTGTCCCAGACCGCGGCATCGCCGAACACCTCGATGCCCGATTCGGCGACCGTTGCCCTGCGCACGACGGCCAGCAGCAGGTCTTTCGCCGGCCCGCGCAGCGCGACATCGCCCTTGCCGTGGTCGTGGGACCACGAGATGCCGTCCTGCGCGTCGCTGGTGATGGTCCACTCGCCGGTCGGGCCCAGCCCGTCGTCGGTGGCGTGCAGGTGCACCGTCCGCCCCTGATCCAGCGGCGGGGACTGGGGCTTGGCCTCCACGGAAACCCGCTCGATCCACTCGCTGATGGCGTCGGCGGCCAACTCCGGCGAGAGCTCGTAGGTCACGCCGAGCGCCATCGCCGCGTCGGCGCGATGCACGGTGGCTTCGTGCAGGCGGCGGCGGATCCACCAGCCGGCGGCCCGCGGACCGAGGAATGTCCACACCTGGGTTTGCGGGCCGACGCGGTCGACGGCGTCGATGATGAGCTGCGCACCGTCGTTGAGCCAGTCGGTGGCGCCGTCCGGATCGTCCGGCGGCTTACCGTCGCGGACCTCACGCGGGTCCAGCGTCTCCCTCCGGCGCTCGGCGATGATCTGTGCCGCCCAGCGGTTGCCACGCCCGACGTGGCGGAACAGCTGTCGCAGTGTCCATTCGGGACAGGTCGGCACCGGGGTTGACGCATCTGCGCTGCCGATCAGGTCCCCGAACTCCCGGGTCTGGTCGAGCAGTGCCGCTCGGAAATCCACCTCACGAACTTACAGCGGTGCGCGCCGTGCCAAGTGTGATCGGTAGAGAGGACCAGCCGCGCAGCACCCGCGTGTCGCGCCGGCTGCCGTCGCCCGCCAGCCGGGCGTCCGGAAAGCGTTCGAAGAATGTCCGCAGGCCGACCTCGCCCTCGGCGCGGGCCAGCGCCGCGCCGAGGCAGAAGTGCCTGCCCCCGGAGAACGACAGGTGCTTGCCGGCGTTGTCGCGTTCGATGTCGAACCGGTGCGGGTCGGTGAAGACCTTCGGATCCCGGTTGGCGCCGGCCAGGTAGAGGATGACGCCCTCGCCGCGGCGGATCTGGGTGCCCGCGACCTCGACATCGTTGCGGGCCTTCCGCGCGCTGAGCTGCACCGGCGAGTCCAGTCGAAGGATCTCCTCGACGGTGTTCGGCCACAGCTCGGGTCGGGCCGCCAACGTCTGGATGTGTTCCGGGTTGTCGAGCAGCATCCGGATCCCGTTGCCCAGCAGATTGACCGTGGTCTCGAAGCCCGCGGCCAACACGAGCCCCGCGGTGGCGAGCAACTCCCGGTCGTCGAGCAGTGCACCCTGGTCCGATGCCTGGATCAGTTGGCTGAGCAGATCGTCGCCCGGGTGGCGCCGCAGCCGCTGCAGATGGTCGGCCAGCCACGTGTTGAATCCCTCGATGCCGCGGTAGACCTGCCGGTACTGCCGCCACGTCAGCCCGATGTCCAGGCTGGCCGCGCCGAGCTCACCGAACTCCAGGATGCGGGGCCGCGCGTCGTCCGGGACGCCGAGGATGTCGCTGATCACGGCGACGGGCAGCTCCGAACAGTACCGGTCGACCACATCCACGGTGTCGGCCCCGTCAAGGTCGTCTAGAAGCGCATTCGCGGTGTCCTGCAACCGATCACGCAGCGCGGCGACTGCACGGGTGGTGAACACCGACGACACCAGCTTGCGGTAGCGGGTGTGGTCGGGCGGCTCGACCGACAGCATGGACGGCGCTTCGAGCGGGTGCAGCAGATCGGGCTTGGTGCGATCAGCCACCCACTGCAGGGGCTTGGGCAGGTTGGACCCCATCGCGATGACGCGGAAGTGGTCGGACCGGAGCAGGTCGAAGGCGACCTGATGCTCGACGGTCATGTAGATCGCACGGCATCGGACGATCGGGCCCAGTGCGCGCAGTTCGTCGGTGAACTCGACGGGGTCGGCTCGCACGGCGGGGTCGGCGATCAGCCGGCCCTGGGGGTCGCCGCGGCGGGCCAGAAGTTTCGAAATGCCGCGGATGACGCCGTGGACGGCCAGCCATCTGATTCGTTGTCGAACGGGACCTTGCATCGTCGGACTCCATACAACCGAATTGCGGTTCGGTAAGGTATGGGCAGCTTACCGAATTAGTATTCGGTATGGCAAGGAAGCGGATACCGGCCGAAGAGCGGCGGATTCGCATTCTCGACGCGGCGGTCGAAGTGTTTGCCGACCGCGGGTACACCGGGGCGAAGATGTCGGACATCGCCGCGCACGCGGGTGTCGTGCCGTCGGTCCTGTACGACCACTTCACGTCCAAGCGTGAACTGCACGTGACGCTTCTCGAGCAACATGCCCAGCAGCTCAGGGAGCGCTCACTGCGACGCCTCGAGGGAGCCTCGGTCGAGGAGCTGGTCCGCGCCGGCATCGCGAACTACTTCGAGTTCGTCGAGAAGGATCCGTTCATCTGGCGCGTCCTGCATCAGGATCCCCCGGCGGACGCCGACATCGCGGCCGTCTACCGGCAGATCGCCGATCAAGGGACCGCCAGCATCGCCGATCTCATCAAGTTCGGCGCGGGAAAGGCCAAGTCGGTCAACGGCATAACGCTTGACGACGCCGCGTGGATTCTCGCCCGCGCGACACAATCGGCCACCGACGGTGTCGCCCGCTGGTGGTACGAACACCGCGACGTGCCGCGCGAGCGCGTGGTCGAGCTCGTCTTCATGCTGTTGTGGCAGGGCTTCGACGGAATGCTCAGGCAGGCATCTGCCGACTGATGCTCTCCATGCTCTTGCCCAGCGCGTACACCCGCCAGCCGGATCGGGACCATCGCTCGGCGTCCAGGCAATTGCGGCCGTCCACAATGACTTTGACGCGCACCGTGTCGGCAAGGTCGTCGGGGTCGAGCTCGACGAACTCGCGCCACTCGGTGAGCACCAGCACGGCATCGGCCCGCTCACAGGCTTCGACGACCGACGTCGAGTAGTTCAGGGTCGGGAACAGCCGACGCGAGTTCTCGATCGCCTTGGGGTCATACACGTTGACCGTCGCACCGTTGAGCTGCAGCATGCCCGCCACGTTCAGCGCGGGCGAGTCGCGGACGTCGTCGGATTCCGGCTTGAACGCCGCGCCGAGCACGGCGATGTTGGCGCCGAGCAGCGATCCACCGCAGGCCGTGCCGGCCAGCTCGACCATCCGGGAGCGGCGCCGCATGTTGATGCTGTCGACCTCCCGCAGGAACGTCAGCGCATGGTTGGCGCCCAGCTCGCCTGCGCGGGCCATGAAGGCGCGAATGTCCTTTGGCAGGCAGCCCCCGCCGAAGCCCAGGCCGGCGTTGAGGAAGCGGCGACCGATCCGCGGGTCGTATCCCAGCGCGTCGGCCAACAACGTGACGTCGGCGTCGGCCGCCTCGCATACCTCCGAGATCGCGTTGATGAACGAGATCTTGGTGGCCAGAAACGCGTTCGCCGACACCTTCACCAGTTCGGCGGTCTGCAGGTCGGTCACCAGGAAGGGCACGCCCTCCTTGAGTAGCGGGGCATAGAGCTCCCGGATCGCCGCTTCGGCCCGCACCGAATCCTGTTGCACACCAATCACGATGCGATCGGGGTGCAGGGTGTCGTTGACCGCATAACCCTCACGGAGGAATTCAGGGTTCCAGGCGATCTCCACGTCGACACCGTCGCGCGCGAGTCCTTTGGCGCGGTGGACCAGTTCAGCGGCGGTTCCGACGGGCACCGTCGACTTGCCGACGATGACGGCGGAGCGGCCCAGCCGGGGCACCAGCGCGTCGATGACGGCGTGCACGTGACGCAGGTCGGCGCCGTACTCGCCCTTCTTCTGCGGCGTTCCGACGCCGAGGAAGTGCACATCGGCGAATTCGGCCGCGTCGTCGTAGTCGGTGGTGAAGCGCAACCGGCCGGCAGCGAGGTTGTCGCTCAACATCTTTCGCAGGCCCGGCTCGTAGAACGGGATGTCGCCGGCCGCCAGTTTGGCGACTTTGCCCGGATCGATGTCGACGCCGACAACGTCGTGCCCGAGTTCGGCCATCCCGGCCGCATGGGTGGCTCCGAGGTAGCCCGTTCCGAAGACGGTGCATCGCATACTGCTTCTATATGCAGCCGCGGTGAGCTAACTGCTACGCGACACTGAGCGGCAGACCAACGGTAGGTGACGAACCGTGTTCCTAGTGGTGGCCACCGCCGCAGAAGATCAGGAAGCAGCCTCCGCCGCCACCTCCGCCGCGACCGCCGCCGGGGCCGCGGTCAGAACCGCCACCGAAGCCCGGGAAGCCACCCGAACCGCCACCGTTACCGGGGAAGCCATCATGGCCACCGTTACCCCCGTGACCGCCCGACTCCGAGCCGCCACCTGAACCGCCACCCGGCCACTGCCATGGCGGCTGCTGCGGTGAGTCGGGTTCGTCAGGCTCCTGTTGTGGCAGCTGTGGCTGTTGGGGCCACGGATTCCACGGCGGGTTCTGCCGCGGCGGCTGCCACGGGTTCCACGGATTCTGCGGCCGTGGCAGCACGACCACCGGCGGCGGAAGCACGACCGGCGGGACCCAGGCCGGCGGGGGCAGCGCAGGCGGGGGCGCATCCGGCGGCGGAGCGGGAGCCGGCGCCTCGGGCGCCGGGGCTGCCTCCGGCGGGGGTGCCTGCTCGACGACGACCTGTCGCGGCGCCGGCGCCGGCGCCTGTGGCGGTGCTTCCTGCACGGCCACGGGCACGGGTGCCTTGATCGTCTCCGGCGGCGGCGCGGGCGGCGGAACCGGCTGCTGGGCCTCCTGCGCCGGGGGTGCCGGTGCCACGGCCGGCGCCTGGCTGCTCGGCACGATCGCACTCTGACCGGGGCTGGGCCGTTGGTCCGCGGTGGGACGGATGCTGATCGCCAGCGAAATGACCAGCGCCACAACGCCGACGACGAAGATCGACGTCAACGCGCTGCCGACCAGCAGGAAGGGTTTGCGGCCCTCTTCGATCGGTTCCTCGTCGGTCTGCGGAGCGTAGTCGTCGAGCAGCGCGTCCGCGCCACCTGCGGGTGCCAGCTGCGTATCCGCGGAGGCAAGGCCGCGATACGCGTTACCGGCGGTGGTGCCGTCGGGATCCTGGGAGTAGGCCAGCCCCACGGTGGTCGCCTCGAATGCGGGCGCGTTGGCCGACGCCAGCGCCGCACCGCGCGCCAGGGCCAGCCCAGGCTCGTCGGGCGCACTGACCGGAATGCTGACGAGGTGCTCGAGGTGGGCCTTCACCGAACTGACGTCGACGCCGGACCCGACGACGAATATGCCCTGCGGCGGCGCTTCCTGCTCGTCGACGGCCGCGGCCATCTCGCCGAGCACAGCCATCGCGTCGGCGCTGTGCAGGGTGCGGCTGAGCACCTTGACGACGGAACCGTCGTCGGTCTGGACCACCGACAGTGTCGCGGTGTCGCGGTCGATGAAGAACAGCGCGGTGGTGTCGTAGCCGACCGCCCGTCCCACGGCCTGAGCCAGGGCCGCGGCGGCATGCCCCTCAGCGATGAGCATCACGTCGTCGATGCCGCGGGCGGTAAGCGCGTCGCGCAGTGCGGACGCCTCGGTGTGGTCACTCCACGTGACGCCGATTGATTTGAGGTGATGGCCTCCGGCTTCGGCACTCTCCTTGGTGCCGAGGACGGCGGAAATCACTTGGTCTGCCGCACTGAATGTTTGCGGGCCTTCGACGGACGCGATGTCGAATGCATCGTGGTCGACGGTTTTCCCGTCGGCCTTATCCCCCTCGACCAGCACCATGCGGACCGTCGTAGGTGTCATCGACACACCTAATACGATGTCCACTCACCCTCCAAAATGTTTGCTACGCTACCTGGGCCACCAATGGGCACTCATCCCGTACGAGCCGGCTACTAGATACTTCATCGGCGCTGACAGCTGGGGCGTTACATCAAACGGTGTTAGCTGTGGCGCTGAAGCTCTGGCCGGACCGCGACGGTTCAAGTGCTCGCCGGCGCCGGTAAGAAAAACCTTACCCGGGTTAACGACAACGGGCGCCGCGCGGTTCACATTCCCCTCCGATCGGCTTACGAATCGGCCCCGTCGGCGGGCTCCGGTCGCGGGCGGGGCGCTCCCAGATCGCCGAACAGCGACGGGCGGCGCAACGGCTGGTGGCCGTGCACGCCCTCGGCGTAGGCGGTCTCGGCGTGCTGGGTGAAGTCGACGCCGGTCGTCTCGTCCTCGGCGCTGAGACGGAAACCCATCGTGCGGTCGATCACCTTGCCGAGCACGTAGGACACGGCGAAGGCGTAGGCGCCCACCACCAGCGCGCCCAGCCCCTGCTTGCCCAATTGCACGAAACCGCCGCCGTAGAACAGGCCGCTCGCACCGCCGGTCATCGCCTGAGTCGCCAGCAGTCCGATGAGCAGCACCCCGACGACACCGCCGACGAAGTGCACGCCAACCACGTCAAGGGAATCGTCGTAGCCGAACCGGAACTTCGCCCCGACGGCGAACGAGCACACGATCCCGGCGGCAAGTCCGACGACCGCGGCTCCGAGGGTGTTCACGGTTCCGCAGGACGGTGTGATCGCCACCAGGCCGGCGACGACACCGGAGGCGGCGCCGAACGTCGTCGGCTTACCGTCGCGGACCTGCTCGACGGTGAGCCAGCCCAGCATGCCGAGGCACCCGGCCACCAATGTGTTCAGAAAGACCGCCGAGGCCATTCCGTTGGCGGCCAGCGCCGAACCGGCGTTGAAGCCGAACCAGCCGAACCACAGCAGTCCGACCCCGAGTAGCACGAAGGGCAGGTTGTGCGGCCGCATCGCGTCTTTCTTGAAACCGATCCGCGGGCCGAGCACCAGAGCCAGCGCCAATGCGGACATGCCGGAGACGATCTCGACCACCAGGCCGCCCGCGTAGTCGAGGGCGCCGAACTCAAAGAGCCAGCCGTCAGGGGCCCACACCCAGTGGGCGATCACCGCGTAGACGGTCACCGTCCACACCGGGACGAAAACCATCCAGGCCGCGAATTTGGCGCGGTCGGCGATCGCGCCGCTGACCAGTGCGGCGGTGACGATCGCGAAGCCGAGTTGGAAAGTGGCGAAGAGTAATTCGGGAACCGGCCCGCGCGCGGTGCCCGGGTCGATGCCGAGCATCCCGAAGTGGGTGAGGTTGCCGATCAGCCCACCGCCGCTGTCCTCGGAAAAGGCCAGCGTGTAGCCGACGAGCAGCCAGGCGACAGTGACGAGCGGAATCGATATGAAGCTCATCATGATCATGTTGAGCACGCCGGTGGTGCGCACCATCCCGCCGTAGAAGATGGCCAAGCCGGGCGTCATGAGCAGGACGAGTGCGGTGCTGGCGAGCAGCCAGGCGGTGGCGGCAGGATCGATGTCTGGCACTTCAGGCTCCCTTGCCCGGGTCAGCTGGATTTGATGAAGTTCTGATACGAGCGCGACGGCGTCGGGCCGCGCTGGCCCTGGTACTTCGAGCCGACCTGGGCACTGCCGTAGGGATGCTCGGCGGGGCTGGTCAAGCGGAGCAGGCACAGCTGACCGATCTTCATCCCCGGCCAGAGCGTGATCGGCAGGTTCGCGACGTTCGACAGCTCCAGGGTGATGTGGCCGGTGAACCCCGGGTCGATGAAACCCGCGGTGGAATGCGTCAACAGACCGAGACGCCCCAGCGACGACTTGCCTTCGAGGCGACCGGCGAGATCGTCGGGCAGCGTGCACCGCTCCAGCGTGGACCCGAGCACGAACTCGCCGGGGTGCAGCACGAACGGCTCGCCCTCTTTGGGCTCGACAAGCGTGGTGAGATCGTCCTGCCGGGTGGCCGGGTCGATGTGGGTGTAGCGGGTGTTGTTGAAGACGCGAAACAGGTTGTCCAGACGGACATCGACGCTCGACGGCTGCACCAGATCGGGGTCGTGCGGGTCGATGCCCAGCCGCCCGGCTTTGATTTCGGCACGGATGTCGCGATCAGAGAGCAGCACGCGACGAGCGTAGCCGGTGAGGTGTTAGCCTTCGTGTTCACTGGGATCAGCCAGTCAGGCCGATGTAGTTCAATGGCAGAACATCAGCTTCCCAAGCTGAATACGCGGGTTCGATTCCCGTCATCGGCTCCACGTTGACCGGCAGAGATGCTGTTCGAACTGTTCGATACCGGGCCTCGATGTCACACGTTGTCACAACTCGCGGACAACCCGATCCAGCGTCGCACCAGAATCCTTCAGCGCTTCGGGATCGCACCGAGTTTCGGGAGTGCCGAAGCACGTAAGCAGGTGCAGCCGCGACGACGACGTCAGTCCCGGCCAACGCCGGCGAGCAGATCCAGGCGGCTGGCCCGCGATGACCCGCGGCTCCGTAGACGCATGCTCAACATCAGTCCACGTCAGGAAGGTACAGCGGTACCCCGGCGCTGCCAGCGTTAGCTTTGGTGGCCTCGAATGTCTCCAGCATGGCGATCATGTAGAGGAAGGCCGCGCGAGCGACGGTAAGCGACTGATGACACGTCCGGCGCATTTCGTCTAGCGTCATCGCCTGCATCGTTTCCGTAGTTTCGACGTCGGCGAGTCCGTGATGCACTAACACGAATCTGTGCGTTCCGGCGTTTCGTACATCTTGAGCGTGTCCGTAAAGGCCACCCGGTCTCATGTCGATGGCAAGTTCTGCCATCGACAGGATTGCGGTCGCAAGTTCGGGGTGGCACATCAGAGTCCACCGAAGTTCAGTCCCGTTCTTCTCAAACCAAAATTTGCGGAATGACACTTTTTTTGGATCGTCGCCAACGCGCAAATGCTCGTTGACGGCGACCGCGGTCTTATCGAGTACGTCGAGAGCGGCGCGATGAGCCAGAACGAGTTTGGAGGACACTTCGCCGGTTACCGCGTAGTCGAGGGTATCCGTGTACACGCCAGGGTCGGTGCTGTGCTGTTGCCAGCAACCTGTCTCTTCAATGAGTCGGTCCTCCTCGAATGCCAACCTCCGTGCAACAAGGTAGTCGGCCTTTAGCACGTTCAACACCCCGAAGATGGTCGGCGGTCGATGCGAGTCGACAGAGGTTGTCACTGAACGAAGTTCAATGGTGTACGCCCTTTCCGCGCATTGGAGCCGAGGCCCTCCAACGAGGCGACGAGTGCGAGACGATGGCGTGCAACCCAGGCTTGATACGGGTCATCCCCGTCACCGATGACAGCGAGCGGCTCGTGGCTTCCAAGGAGTGCCATCGCATCGAATCTTCGAGCGGCCTCTTCCCCGGCCACGGCGATGGTTCCGGTGCGGTTGGCCTTCGCAAGGGTCACGTAGTAGTCGTAGAGGGAACAGAGGCGACCCTCGAAATCCCAGCCGGCGCCGATCACTCTTTGGATCAGCACGGCTGCGTTACCTGCGGCGTTCCCGTTCTCGGGATCTGCCTTCAAGGCACGTGCGTACGCGTCATACGCCTCGATCCACCTGCCCGAATGGTCAAAGGTATTTGCCAGGTTGCATAGCCGCATCCCACGATCGCGGCCCTCGCTCAGGGACGCGGCGACGTCTAGTTCCATACGCGCCGACCGAAGTCGTTCGCGATCGGTGAATCGAGCGGTAGCGCTAGCGACGACCCGCTCAGTTTCTTCGGTTTCGCGACAAACACGTGTTAACTCGATATCGGCGATCGAAAGCCGGCTGTTGGCCAAGTTGTAGAAGGCTGTTGACTCAAACCGAGTGCCATCGAGCAGGCCACTCTGGACGACGATCGTCATCCAGTTCTCGGCGACGCTCAAGGCTTGAATGTCCAAGTCTCTCGAGGCAGCATTAATGACGACTCCCGCCGCGTTCATCAAAACCGCCGCTTCATCGACACTGGTTACCTGCGGACGGTCACCAAACACATCGTCCACGTTCGGGATCATCAAGGCCAGAACCCGCCCGGCATCGTCGTCAACCTTGCCAGCCAGGAACAGTGTGAGGCCCTCGATGTTTCGTATCGCTTCACGGTCCACCAGGAAAGTGTTGAGGATCGGCGAGGTCTCGGGTCACCAAATTACTGGCACCGCGAAGCGTGTCTCACCTGAGATAGCCGCGCCGAGCGCATGGAGTTTTCGAGCGGTGGCTCCTTGACTGCGATCCCACCAAAGCTTCGCAGCACCACATGCAACCGTGGCCGGTTTGCCAATCAACAAGGAGCTAGCCATCCATGATTGAGTCGTGAACGAATCGGAATCGCACCTCGTCGCGTCGATGGGACTGCGCGCACCACGAGTGGCTTTGTTGGTGCCCGGGTGGCAGGACGACTGGACGTTTACGGCACGAGCCGGGTTGCACGTGCTCACAACGATGTGGGGCGGGACTGGTTTCATCGTTGTACCGATACAGAGATCGAGCGGCAGTTCGAGCGAGCGTGGCACGAATATGCCAGCCGAGAATCCCGGCGTGCCCGAGAGCTCGAATTTGCTATCGCCGCCTACGTGCGCGTCACCGCGGCAGAACGGGTGCGGCGAATTGAACGGAACCGAGCACGATGGCCTGCGGACGCAGACGTAGATAACGACGTACTCGACCTCAACGACATGGCCTACCAGGTCGACGCTCAGAACGACAAGCTTGAAGAACGTTTGACACAGCTCTACAATCTCTTGGCTCAGGGCCTGCTGCATAACTCGAACAGGACCACGGCGAAAGCTTCCAGCCGCCCAGTGGAGCCGGACCCGCAACGCATTGTGCAAAGCGTTGAAACCGCGCTGGTCCTGATGGAATTACCCCGAGGATTTGAGGCAGCCGCGAAGGTCGGTTACTCACCTGAGTCGCGACAAGTGGTGGTTGAGTTTGAACTGCCAACGGACACCGTAATTCCGAAGGCGAAGTCTTACCGCTGGGTGAAGGGCAGGGATCTAGTTCAAGCCGCACCGCGTCCAGCGGCACAGGTGAAATCGCTCTACGCCGGCTCCATCGCACAACTGGCATTGCTGTGTCTTGAGGTCATCTTCGCAGCCGATCACACGTTCGATGTTGCTGTCTTTAACGGCGTCGTCGGCACGTTGGACCCGCGCAACGGGCAGCCGATTCGCCCTTGTCTCATCACTGTTCGTGTTACGCGGGAGACTTTCGAGAATCTTGATCTGTTTAATGTCGACCCTCAGGCGTGCCTAAAGCACCTCAACGCTAGCGTATCGAAGAGTCCGACCGAGTTGACACCAGTGCGGCCTGTAATCGAATTCTCAATGGTCGACCCACGTTTCATCGCCGAGACAGACGCACTCAGCGGTATGGATACCCGACCGAACCTGATGGATCTCACACCGGGCGAATTCGAGTCCCTCATACAGAACCTCTTCACCAAGATGGGCCTAGAAGCAAGGCAGACTCGCGCATCCCGAGATGGGGGCGTGGACTGCGTCGCTTACGACACTCGCCCAATTTTCGGAGGCAAGGTCGTCATCCAAGCCAAGCGATACAAGAACACGGTTGGCGTGTCTGCGGTGCGTGACCTCTTCGGCACGCTGCAGAACGAAGGCGCTTCGAAGGGCATCCTGGTGACCACAAGTGGTTACGGCACGGCATCATTTGAGTTCGCGCAGAACAAGCCGATAGAGCTGATCGACGGCGCGAATCTCCTGTACCTGCTTGAAGAACACGCGGGCATCACCGCTCGGATCGAACCACCCGAAGATTGGCGAGACCCCAGCTCCGAACTCAGCCCCGTCGTCTCCTGACGGCGGCATTTGGCCCTCGCATTAACCTGCAGGTTCGAATCGGCCGCTAACCGGCGATCAGCGTTCGGCGTCACTGCGCCTCTTACGGCCCCAGCGCCCGCTCTCTTCGCAATCCGCGGGGACGAGCAGGTAACCGAACGGGTCTGGGTGCCTGGAACTCCAACGAGGCAGAGCTGAGAGCCGCCGTAGCAGCGTTCGATGAACTTTCGGCGACCGCCGGGGTAATGACCTCCCGGACTGCGAAAAGCCGTTTACAGCGCCAACTTACGGCGCTGGACGGCCGCATCGCGGAGCTTGAGGCGATGCCGGCCCGAGAGGGCCGGTATGAGGAACGGCCCACCGGGGAGACATACCGCCAAGCGTTGGAGAAAACCGCCGACGACCCCGATGCTCGTCGGGCGCTGCTGAAGCGCGTCGGTGTTGACATCCGCATCGGGGTCATCGACGGCACCCTCCTTATCCACCCGGTCGCGCTCGGTGACCGGCTGCCGCTCCCTGAGTGGGCGCAAGTGGACGAGAACAGTTCGCCCGAAGAGATCCAGCGGTGGCAGGAGGGAGCCGCTGCCGAGCGGCGTAGGTGGGGGTACCGGACTAACTCCGAGAGTCGGATCTCAGCACTATTGAGCTGCTGGTAATGACAGTGACCTCGGATTGTTGGCTGGCGATGAATAGAGCGAGGGTGGTCGGCACTGTTTGGCGGCTGCCGAGCGGCTTGCAACGGAGGGGAACTAACCATGAAGAAGCTGATGATCGCCGTGTTGGCGGTCACCGGGTCGCGCTTGCCGAGCGCGGACCCGGAGGCCTGCCTGCGCCAATTTGCCTTTCACACTGAAACGGCGCGGTAACGTTCGGCCCCGAAGCGTCTGACACAGGAGGGGTAAGAGTGAAGATTCGGAAACTTGTGGTACCTGTCGGCATCGCTGCGGTCGCGGTCGGCATGGCCGCCGGTACGGCGGTCCCGGCTTCAGCGGCCAACAACATCAAGCCATACGGCGAGCCGGAGTCACTCAAGGATGTCTACGGCAACCCAATGATCACTTACACGGTGCAAGGGCTGAGACCGAGTTCGGACGCCGTGTTCCACAACGGCCGGTTGTATGAAGCAAACGTGACCAACGACGGGGGCGTTCCCATAGCTGCGCTGTTCAACGCCCGCGCTGAGAGCGGGCAGAACTATCGGATCATTGGCGGCGGAATCCCCGGCAAGATCTACTTCGACGTCGTTGGCGACACTCCCAACAGCGTCGTCTACAACGACGGTGTCCAGGACTTGATGGTGTGGGTCTCAACGAGCGGTGTAAACGAGGGAATTGGCCCGGAAGCGCCTGGAGAGTCCACCGAGATCATCGGCGGGCTACCTGCTGAAGGCGCTGCAGAAGCACCCCCGCCCGAAGCCGCCCCCGAGGTCATCGCGCCGCCGCCCTTCCAGCTCACCGAACCGGAGCTGGCTGAGCCAGGGTTCAATGCAGCCCCCGGCGGGCGTCGCTGATTGTTCCGTAACCTACGGACGATCACGTAATCGACGTGAGCCGTCCGACGGGAGCCGTTGAAAGATCCGAGGCTCCCCGTGGATGGCGTATAGCTTGCCGTTCCATTCGATTTGCGACTGGGCACCAAGGACGTGAGGCCAAAATGCGAATCAGACCTTAGACCTCCGCTGGGCCATCATCGGCCTGTTCATTTCGGCCTTCGGCACGTGGCTGCAGTACTGGGCGTGATCGGTCAACGACGAACCATCACGTAATCGACGTGTGCCGTGCGACGAGATCCGTTGTAAATCTTGGGCTCTCCGTCGATGGCGTATCGACGGCCTTGCCATTCGATGGCGCTCAGTGCGACGAGGAGACCGGCGTATCCGACGAGCCGAAGGCGATACGTCGACGTGGTGCCTTCGTCGTCCTCGGTGGACGACAGCGGCTGCACGACCGCACGGGGCAGGACTCCGACCGTGCCGGGTGCCGTGATCGTGTTGCCGTCTGAGTCGGTCTTGATGACCTTTGCGAAGACGGTCACCTGATCGGTTCCTCTGTTGAGTAGCGACACGTCAGCGTCCCGTTCAGAACGACGAAACAGATACCGGTGCAACGCGATTCGGCACGATAGAGAACATCCGACTCGGCTTGATGCCGAGTGTCTGCCACTCCTCGGGGAGGATCTCCAGCTTGCCGCTGGCTGCATTGCCGTCGAACTGATACGAGTACGTCCCGTCTGACTCCGAGGCGTAGCCCTCGGGGTTGCGGACGAGCCTCAGCACGGCCTCGGCTTCGATGTCGATCACGTCGGCCTCGTCCAGGTCTCCAGCGTCGATCTGCGCGGCCAGATCCGGCACGCGTCGGACGATCATTCGCTCGACCTGGGCCAGCCGATGCTCGACCAGCGCGGTCTCTTCCGGTGTCAGCTCCTTACCGAGGATGGCCTGAACGTCAGCGGCTGCCGCGTAGGCCATCAGCGGCCTCCACTGCGGCGGGTGTACTTCGGTCGTCCCAGCGGGCGGGGGGAAGTAGGCGGCACCGGGTTGCGCTCCCTGTCCCGTGCCGAACTCCAGGCGTGGGCCTGAGTTCTCGTTCTTACGCGGCATGTTGTGGTTTTCCTAGTAGTCGGTTCTTCATGAGGACGCAGAGAGCGACACCGGTCGCTGCGGCCACGTCTGGGGCCAGTTGCTCGCTGAGCCCTACGTTTCGGAGGTAGCAGCGACAGCGCGCTGGTACTCCTCCACGGTTGCCCATTGCATACAGGCGTTCGGGTTACTGAGGCTCTCGGGGAGACTGTCGGCCAACGTTTTTGGATCTGAAAAGCGCCCGAGCCTGTGGCCGTGGCGCTTGCCGGGCCTCATCGGTTCCTCCATCGGGCATCCGCTCCCATGACACCGAGGTGGCTGCGTGTGAGCTTGTCGCCGTCGTCGTCCACGCGGATGGCCTTGAGCATCGACAGCAGCAACTGCTGGTTGCGCTGGAGGTCGGTCATCTCGGGCATCGAGACCGGTTGGCCGTTGTAACCGGACACGCGAGTGTCAGCACCGGCCTTGCGGATGATGTCCCGTAGTCGCTTTATCTCGTCGGCGAGGTAGCACGCCTCTCGATCACTGCCACCGTCTCGGGGCTTCCGCTGAAGTCTCCGGAGGCATGGGTCGGCCCACAGTTGCTTGCCGCGCGCCTTGAGCCCCGGCGGGTCTGGGGATGACGATCTCGTCGTTTTCGGGCATGTTTCACCTCGTTTCTGGCCCGAACTGCGGGCTTTGTCGTGATCCTGAGCTGGGGATATGCGCGTATGCGCTGGTCAAGACTTCGGAAAAATGGGGAGATGCCACAGCATCGGATTCGGCACCCGCATAACCGACCGGTCGGGGATCGGGGTGGACGGGGATACCCCCTGGGGGAGGGTTGCCAGCCGTACTCATCCTCACAGGTCGGGATCACCGCTGATTCGCGACACATTCATTGCTTACGCCCCTGTCAAAACACAGGTTGACCGGCTAACATCCCTCCCTCTACCAGTGGAAAAGAGGCGTGTTATGCGCCCAACAAGATCACGAACCATCACTTCACTCGTGGCGGCGGTTGGCGCAGGGTTTGCGGCATCCACAATCATCGGCGCACCCTCCGCCGTCGCCCAGCCGGGAAACACAGCTTGCGAGCCCGGTCAAGTAGTAATCGACGGTCAATGCAACGTCCCCGACAATGCGAACAACGTCCCTGCGCCTCAAGATGGCACCGGCGGGCCTGGGATGGGCGGCGGCGGCCCAGTGATGGGTGGCGGCGACCCTGGGATGGGCGGCGGCGGCCACGCGCGCTAACCGCTAAATGGGCGTGCCCGAAACCAACACCGCAAGAAAAGAGACGTGCAATGGGATTACGCCTCCTTCCACACCGCAGTGATACCCCAGACACGGAGGTGCGGCGGTTGAAAAAGCTCATCGTTCTTGGTACCGGCTCCGTGGGCACCGCAGCCGCCGCGATGGCGCTGTTCGGAACGGGTATCGCGGCCGCGGATGACTACGCCGGCCAGACTTACGCGGATGCGTCCTCGGCGGCGAGTGATGCCGGTCAGACGGTCGTGGTCGCCAGCCGGGTCGGTGACTGGCTGGCGCAGGACGACTGCATAGTCACGAGTTCGCAGGCTGCCCCTTTCATCCATGGAGACGACTTTGTGCACGTCTCTGACACAGTGCAGTTTAATTTGAACTGTGAGGGCGCCGTCGCCAGTGCCACCAGTCCCGGCGCCTCGGTGGCTAGCCCCGAGGGCCGGGAGGCCAAGTCCACGGTGGAGGGGGCTGCCGCGGCGACTGGTGAGACCTCTCCCGGCGGAGTGCCAACAATCGACGGCATTCCATGCACTGGCAGAAATATCGGTAAGTGCATTGGGCTCGCCCAGAGCGGCGATTAATAGCTCGACACCCTGCTGAGCAGCATGTCGACGCAGTAGTCGATGAACTGCTCGCGGGTCGTCGCTAGCCGGCCGTCCAGGTACGCGGTGACCCCTGCTCCATAGCGAGGCGGTAGAGCTTCCCCTCAAGCTTCTGGTCAAGCGTGAGCGCGTCGGACAGTGCAACAACCGAGGTCCACATCTCCACACTGAGAGGCACAGGCCCTAGCGCACAGCACATACGCTCGACCTGCTCCATACGGTTGTTGACTGTGTCGCAAAGGTAGCTACAGCAGCGGTACCCGTCGTGGACACCGCGATCACAACCGGCTCTCAGGCAGGTGCGCTCGCGCTTTGGCGAATCCCCCGGCTGTTGTGGTCCTGAGAAGGCGCCGGCCGTGTTGGGGCCGGGACCTCCGGGGTTGAACTCAGATCAGGCGACATCGTAGCCGCGCACCACCCCAGGGTGGCCAGCTCGACGTCCTCGACGGTTTTCCACGACCCGGTGCGGGCCGGCCCATAGATCAGTTCCGCTTTGTAGTTAGCCGTTCACCGTCTCCGCCAGGGCATTATCGAAGCTGTCGCCCTCGTGCCGATGGACGGCGCCGCGCCGATCTCGGCGAGCCGCTCACCGTAGCGGATGGACGTGAATTGAGTGCGTACCGGTGTCACGACGATGTCACAAGTCACGACGATTCGAGCACGTCACCACGGACACTCCTGGACGCCAGACCCAGGTCGGTCGGCATCGACAGACCTGCGGACTCGCCACTGGACGTCCCGAATCGACTTCCCAAGCTGAATACACGGGTTCGATTCCCGTCATTGGCTCCACGAAACCGCAGCTCAGCGCCAACTTACGGGCGCCGAAAAGTGCTAGCCCATCTAAAACGTGACGCGCTCGTAACGCTGCCATCGCCGGAAGGCCGTTTGCTAGCCGATTCGCGCCCACCTCAGAGGTTCTGCGCTTAGGTGGCCCCGTCTGGCTGTATCTTCGTGCCGGCAAGTGCCGTTGCGATGGCCGCTGATGGCGCGGTCACGATCGGACGAGCAGATCGGTCGGGACGATCGAAGACATACGAAGGTGCAAAACAATCTATTCGAGCTCATCAAAGGCTCGGACATCGGCGTGACGGTCTACAACTTCGCGAAGGTTGACAGCACCCCTGGGAAACCACCATCGAAGCCTATCGGCAAAAGAATCCCGGGTTTTTTGCATCGCCACGTTACAGATTATGCCGAGCACTTTAGTTAATTATATTGCTGAACACCAAGAATTACTCGGCCCGACGATGAAATTTTTACCGCGTTTCATCTCACCGCTGGCCACATTACGAGTGCGGTAATTTCGGAGTTCTTGAATTGACCCGATGAACTAGTTCGTGATAACGGACCCATCATCGAAAAACGCACGAAGTCTGCGCTCAACAGCATCACGGATCAATCGGCCCGGGCGGTTGCGGAGAGACCACATTCATACTGACTTCAAAGAGCCGATTCCCAAAGAAGGCGGTTGCGCGATATCGCGATCCATGCACTCTCGAAAGATGTGCACCGTCGCGCTGGCAGCGGTCTGGTAGTGGCCGGGTTTGGAACGAAAGACTATTTCCCAGCATGTGCTCGATTGAGATTACCCCCGATTCCGGAGCGAACTCCTGGCGTCGAATCAGCGCGGGCGAGCTATCACTCCTGATAAACCTGGCTTTCTGGGAGACCTTCGCCCAAGATGGCCCGGCAAAGGCTGGGTGCACGGAATAACGGACGAAGTTCGCGGTGCGGTCATCCAGGAGTGGATCGTGGCTTCACCTTCAACACCTTCAACCACTTCCGTTCACCGGCGACGAGCCGTTGCCGTTCACACCGGGCAGCGGCAACTGGTCCCACTCGTGCCGGCGGCCATGCTCCGTGATGTCCGAAACCCATGTGGACATTCGGAAGATGTCAGCTGCGATTTCGCCGACTCGGGTTTGGGGCTGTGCATACAAGCGCCCATAGCGCGCGTCGCTGTCTTGACAAGTGGCGGAATGCCCAGGGCAAAGCCGGTGACTGCGGTGACGGCGGCAAGCGCCACGGCCTGGCGGCATACGCGTTGCGAGCCCCAATCAGCGCGTAGTTCCATTTCGCCACCGCCACAAGGTCGGAAGGTGTTCACTGTTAACACCGTGATTCGGTCTATCGAGGTGGGTCTCATGGCACGCATTGATCTGTTTGCGAAGATTCCATTGATCGGGATGTCCCTGGTGTTCCTGGCGATGTTCATCGTCGCGGTCACCGCGTACCTCCACGCCGGTTGGTATTCGATAATCGGCTACGCGATTGCGGCCGTCGTCGCCGTGTGTGGCTTCGTCATGACGTTTCGTGACGTCCGCGATACGCCGGGACCCCCGGAACAGTGGGACGCCCGAGGGACTCCTATTGATCCTGCATCACCCCGAAACTGACTAGAGCGAGGACTGGTTCGATGACCACCACACCCAAGTCGCCCGCTTACGACAACTCCGCGTTGATGGCGGAGGACGAGGGTTACCACAAGGGCCTAAAGCCCCGGCAACTGCAGATGATCGCGATCGGCGGTGCCATCGGCACCGGACTGTTCCTCGGTGCCGGCGGCCGACTACACAACGCCGGACCGGGCCTGTTCTTGAGCTACGCGTTCTGCGGCATCTTCGTCTTCCTGATCCTCCGTGCGCTGGGCGAGCTCGTGCTGCACCGACCGTCGTCGGGGTCCTTCGTGTCGTATGCGCGCGAATTCCTCGGCGAGAAGGCTGCCTTCGTCGCCGGCTGGATGTACTGGCTGAACTGGGCATTCACGGCCATTGTCGACTCGACGGCGATCGCCACCTATTTCCACTACTGGACGTCGTTCGGGAGCGTCCCGCAGTGGCTGATCGCCCTGCTCGCGCTGGCGGCCGTGGTGGGCATAAACCTCATCTCGGTTACCCTGTTCGGGGAGCTCGAGTTCTGGGCTGCGGCCATCAAAGTCCTTGCGCTGATGACATTTCTGGTCGCAGGCACCATCTTTCTTGCGGGCCGCTACCAGATTCAAGGGCAGCCAACCGGTTTCAGCGTGATCGCCGACAATGGCGGGCTTTTCCCCCCCGGACTCTTCCCGTTGGTGATTGTCATGTCTGGCGTCGTGTTTGCCTATGCCGCAGTCGAACTCGTCGGAACAGCGGCCGGCGAGACCGCTCATCCGCATAAGATCATGCCGCGTGCGATCAACTCGGTGATTGCACGTATCGCTGTCTTCTACGTCGGTTCACTGTTCCTGCTGGCCCTTCTTCTCCCCTACACCACCTATAAGGCCGGCGAGAGTCCGTTCGTCACGTTCTTCTCCAAGATCGGAGTCCAGGGCGCGGGCACGGTCATGAACATCGTCGTGCTGACCGCCGCATTCTCCAGCCTGAACGCCGGGTTGTACTCGACCGGCCGGATCCTGCGGTCGATGGCAATGAACGGCAGCGCACCGAAGTTCACGGCGAAGATGTCCAGCCGCGGCGTGCCGTACGGCGGAATCTTCCTGACCGCGGCCGTCGGGCTGTTCGGCGTCATTCTCAACCTTCTCGTGCCCGGCCAGGCGTTCGAGATCGTGCTCAACATCGCGGCCCTCGGCATCATCGCGTCCTGGGGCACCATCGTCATCTGTCAGATCCAGCTCTACCGCTGGTCGAAACGCGGCATCCTGGAGCGGCCGTCATTCCGGTTGTGGGGCACGCCGTACACCGGTTATCTCACGTTGGTGTTCCTGTTCGGCGTCGTCGTGCTGATGGCGTTCGACCCGCCGATCGGCACCTGGACCGTCGCCACGCTGGTGGTCATCATTCCGGCACTCATCGTCGGTTGGTTTGCGGTCCGCGGGCGGGTGCTGGAGGTCGCTCGAGGAACGCGAGGGCTTCACCGGCCAATTCCCGGTCGTCGCCAACCGTCCGCCGCCACGCGATGAGGACGACGACGAATAACCCCAGTCCACGGGGCGATCTCATCGTCGACAAGTTCGGCGTTGAACCGAGCGATCTGGTGGTTTGCTTCCTCGGCGTCAACGATGAAGCTGGAGGGGAGCGTGACCGCAAGGTCGGCGACCCCTGCAGGGATGGCGGCCGTGTACTCGCCGGACTGACGCTGCGCCGCCCGATCCCGCAAGCGCACGCGGAAGATTGTGGTGGCGCGTCGCGCCGGTGACGATTGAGCGCGCCCGTGCTCGCTCGCGACAACGACGGCGCTAGAACTCCGGAATGGCTCTTGGCGTGCAAGTGCTGCTCTCGGCGCTCAACCTATCCCCCGCCCCGGTTCGACCGTGAGCTCGGAACGGACCCCATTCGGTTACGCTCCCGATCATGACCGACCGGCCGTTCGTACCAGCCGACTTCGTCGTACCCCTGGAGCTTGTCGGGCCCGGGTTTCTGTTGGTTCCACTGGGGCCCGAGCACAATGAATCCGACCATGCTGCATGGTCAGGGAGCATGGAGCACATTCGGGCTACCCCGGGCTTCGCCGGGCGGCCGTGGCCGCACGTGATGTCGGCTTCGCAGAACCTGGCCGACCTGCAGCAGCACGCCGTTGACTTTGCCGCCCGCACGGGCTTCACCTACACCGTCCTGTCGACCGACCGTCCGGACGCTCGCGAGGTGCTCGGCTGCGTCTACATCTACCCGCCGCAGAACGGCGAAGCCGGCGCCGCCTCGATCCGCTCCTGGGTACGCGCGGATCACGCCGATCTCGACACCGTTCTTTATGCGGCCGTCCGGGATTGGCTGGCGCATGACTGGCCGTTCGAATTGGTCGACTACGCCTCCCGGCCCTAGTCGGTGGCGTTCTCGCTGGGTTTATCTGGGGCGTTGTCGCTGGGCTCATCGGTGGCGCCGCCGCTGGGATTACCGGCCCCGGAGACCGCATTCACCGTCTTGCGCACCTGGTCCTGGACACCCTTGACGATCTTGCCGAGAGTGTCCGCGGTTTTCTTGACCGAGGCGTCAACGCGGGCCTGCACTCTCGTCACGGCATTGCGGGGGTTATCGGGCTTGGCAGCCACCTCGTCGACGGCATCGGTGTCGGCGTCGGCGTGGTTCGCCGACACATTCGCGGGGCTCGGAGTCGAACGGTGCGACTGCGCCGCCGGGACCGCGACATCGGCGTTGGTGTCGACATCGTTGTCCGACACTGCATTCACCGCGACCCGGGTCGGGGCCCCGGCGCGGGCGGCGGCATCGCCGGGGTTGACGCTGAGTCCGGACAGATCGGCTCCGCTCAACGGGCTCGCCGTGCTCGCCGCGCCGGGGAGGCCGGAGATGCCCAGCAGATTGGCGAGGATCGCCAACGGGTTGACGACGGGCATATCGCTGACAATCCCCTTGCTGATCGCCTGCTCAATACCCGCACCGAGCTGAAGGAGAACGTCACCGGGCACCTGCCCCACGTCGACGCCGGACGGCAGTGTGCCGAACGGGGTGATCACATTCGCCTGGTCGAGCGTGCGGTCGTATTCCGGGACACCGTCGACGACGTTGCGCTGCACGTCGGTATAGCCGAGATTCACCAGGCTGGTCAGCGCAGGCTCCAGCGCGGTGGCAATGGGGCTGTTCAGGTTCGCGCCGGTGAACAGGTTGATCACGTCGATCGGCAGCTCGAGCGGTTCCAGCAAGGGCAGGGCGTCGTTGACCGGGACCGTGAGGTACAGGTTCAGGGCAAGCGGGCCGGTTGTGTTGGCCAGGGCCTCGTCGAGTTGCGGCTCGAGCTGACCGTCGCCGACCTGGGTCAGGCTCGCATCCGTCACACCCCGCAGGCGATACGTCGGAAAGAGCAGTGCGGCACCAGAATTCGCGAGCGAGACCGGATTCGGCCAGGCCGGTACATCGGACAGCGGGTCGTATTCGACCGTCCCATCGACCTTGATCGGAACGAGGTTCGCCCCACCCAGCACGATGCCGGTGCTCTCGACCGGAATGTTGATCGGGTTATTCGGATCGATGCTGCTGCTCACCTCGGTGTCCGGCGTGACGGTGTCGATACCGAGCAATGCCGCCTCGGGATAGAAGCGCGCGAACAGTCCGCCGTTGGCGCGTCCGGGATTGCGCAGCAGGATCATCGGCAGAATCGTGACGCTGCCGAGCAGTGGGCTGTCACCGGTGTGCTGCGTACCGCCGGGTTGATACGCCAGCTGTTCGACAACCTGTGGATAGGCCATGCCCGCCGCGAAAGCGCCGAGCCCGACACTCAGGACGACGGGTACGCGGATGTCGACAGCATTGAGGTCCCCGCCGGGGAGGGCTTTGACAGTGCCGATCAGCGTTTGGAGGGTGGCGTTCGGGATGGTGTTCTTCAGCGGCGGAACGGGATACGCGGCCAGCAGCTTCTGAAGCACAGCGAGTGCGCTGACGTCGAGGTAGGGGGTGTCGTTTATCTCGTTGGCAACCGAGCTGGGGAACCCCGGCGCCCAACCCAGGTCGACTCCCAACACCTTCGCCAAGCTGAAAAGCGGGCCCGCGCTGATGATGTTGAGGCCGGGTGCGGGTGCTCCGGCGAGATTGAGCGGGTCGGCGAGGCTGAACCCGATCAACCCGAGCAGTGCCGCCACGTTGGCGTAACCGGCCCCCGCGAGAATCGAACCCAGCACGGGGATGCCGCTGACATCGACCGCGACGCCGGACAGGGTCTGTGTCAGCAAGGTGCCCAGCGCCGTGTTGCTGGCGCTCTCCGGGTCATAGCCCAAGGACTCCCACAGCCCCGACAGATTGACGTTGTCGAGGATCCCCGATTCCAGCGCCGCCCCGAGCGACTGGAGCAAGTCGTAGCCCCTCGGCCCGAGGCCGAGGGTCAGATCCGGAATCGAAGCCGGGTCGGGCGCCCCTGGCGCGAGTGCCATGGGTGGCAGTCCCGGCGAAGCCGGCGTGGCGGCCAGGGCGGCCGGCGGGGCCTGCCCGCCCGGGACGAGGTTGCTGGACGGCACGACGGCCAGGGCGTCGACCAGCTCTTCAACCGTGATCACTTCGCGGGCCGGCACGGCACTCACGCTGCCGATCGGCCGCGCAGTGACGTTTGCTAGTGACGGCGGGGCCGTACCGTATGCTAGGGCAGTGACGGTTGCGGTGGCAATACTCGCAGCGGCGACCCGTTTGGCTGCACGAAAGCGTTGGCGATTATTAGATGCCATGTGAACTGTCCATTCGCCGAATATCTCAGCCTCATCCCAGGACGGTAACACGCGTCAAGTCTGCTGAAGAGTGATAACTGGCTGAATATTCTGCGCGGTTCTTAGTCTCCTTAACGACATTGCTGTTAATAATCGCCGAGCGGCTACCGCATCGTCGTCAGAGTTGCGCGGACATCTCCGGGACGACAGGGCCCGTAGTCACCGTCGCTAGTTTGCTCATCAACATCATCTGCGGTGTCGACCTGAGCCCGAATGCCTGCACGCTCGCGACTTACCGGCGTAGCTGCCATCCTGCGTGCGCCATCAGGATCGTATTCCGGGAGCACGCAACGTCTTTCGCGTACTACGCCGCTACCCGGGGGCGTCAGCTTCCGATGAGTACGCGGGTTCGATTCGCGTCGTCGGCTCCAGGCGTCGGCGTGATCGCTCGGGGAACTTCGACGCTGTTTTCCTGCACGATCACCGGGTCGCCGACGTTGACCGTATTGAAGTACCACTCCGCGTCTTCGGGACTCAGGCTGATACAGCCGTGGCTGACATTCTCGAACCCGAGTGAATTGACGGCCCACGGAGCGGAATGCACGAAGAGGCCGCGGTCGGTGATGCGGACGGCGTATTCCACGTCGAGCAGGTATCCGTCCGGGGCGTCGACGGGGATACCGACACTGCTCGAATCCATCGTCACGTCGCGTTCCTTGCCCAGCACGGGGTAGATGCCGACCGGCGTCGGGTACTCGGGCCGCCCCATCGAAGCCGGGAACACGCCCGCTTCTCCCCAGTGCGGTCGGTGGTGCGGCGCCGGCAGCGCAGACGGCGGTCCCGCATCGACACCGTCGATGCTCACGGTGAACGTGTGATCCGCGACGTTGGCAACACCGACGACGGAGGGTCCCGTTTGAAAGCTCGTGGCCAGGCCGCCGACCGAGAGCGCGATCGTGCTGTGCGCCGGCCAGAATCGGTCGGGGGCCCACTGCACAACGTTGTTGTCGAGCCACTCGAACTTGCCCGACATCGCGGCTGCCGATTTGATGTCCATGGCGCGCTCGGCCGCGCGCCGGTCGGCGACGGGCGCGCTGAACGTCACCACCACAGGGTGCGCCACACCCACCACCTCGCCCCGCGTCGGTAGAACCGACGCGATGGCGAGCCCATCCGGCCCGTTCGCCGCCGCGTCGCTGACACCAGCGGGCCCCGCAACCACACTCGCCGCGATCACGCTCATCGCGAGAACACACCGAACAACCGCCCGCATGGCTCTTACTCCCGTCGAAATGAAGTTGTCATTGTGATGGTAGGGCTGACGTGAAGTGTGAAAATACAAGCGCGAGTTGACAATTCGTCGCTAGTCAGTCACGCGTTGGCTACCCGGAGCCAATCCGGGCAATGGCACGCCGAGGACGTGCGGCACGCACCCGCTGGGGGCAACCCAGCGGGTCCGCACAAACCGAAAGAGCTTCCGCCTCAGCCCGCGGGCGACGGACCGGGCACAATCGGCTGACCGGGCAGAGGTGCGCCAGGCGGCGGCGGGCCAGTCGGATCACCCTTACCGGCAAAGGAACCCGCCATGTCAATCAGTGGCGCACCCACTGGCACCGGCGCGGCGACCGGAATCGGCGCACCCACCGGCACCGGTGCACCGACAGGCACCGGAGCACCCACCGGTACCGGCGCACCGACAGGCACCGGCGCAGCCACCGGCACCGGCACCGGCCCGGGCAACGCCAGCGGAACACCGGCAGCCATGTCGGCGACCGGAGCACTGGCGGGACTGCACGCGCCGGCGGCTACCGGCGCGCCGGCGGCTACCGGTGCCGCACCGCCGCCCGCTGACGTCTGGACGCAGGCGTAGCCGCCGCCCGTTATGAACGGGGCGGCTACCGCGTCCGGGCTCAACGTCACGGCCGCCACGCACAACCCAGCGCCAGCAACTACTTTGATGCTGATCCGATCCAACATCGTCATCAACGTCAACTCCCTATCCGCTAATCCAGCCGGCGCGCCGGCTGTACCGAACTCGTGCGTGAAGACCTGCCACAATTGACGGCCGACACAATTGGAGCAGCGCCGATACGAAAAACGACACGCGCCGCACCGATCGTTTCCAAAAGGTGACTTTGACGGCGCCGAGCCCCACTCAGCAACCGTCTGCAAATACCACATCTTTCTCGACTCCCGCGACACGGGGGGTGGAATACCCCTCCGGTGATCTTGAAACGCCCGCCACCTCGCTCTTTGCTCGCCGCCCGCACCAGCCGGCCGAGGTCTACCGAAGTCGTTTTGCGGCGATGTGTGCGTGGCAAATCCGAATGCCATTCGTCGGGCCCGATCGAAGGTGGTCAAGCGACCGGCACGTCCCGCGAGATATCGTCGACCGATCACGGAATGTGCAGCGGCGACAGGGGTTTCGTGACGGCGAAGGCGAATGTGGTCTTGATGGAAGCCAGTGACGGGATTCCGCGGATCTGCGTTCTCAGCAGTTGCTCGTAGGCGCCGAAGGACTCCACGACGATCTTGGCCAGGTAATCATCGTCGCCCGCCAGTAGGTAGGCCTCGACGACTTCGGGCACCGCGCGCAGTTTCGCCTCCACGGCGTCGACGACTTCGGGTGTGTGCGACAGCAAGGTCAGGCGGGCGAACGCGGTGATCGCCAGTCCGACGGCGGCCTGCGACACGACCGCTGAATAGCCGGCAATCACGCCGCTGTCTTGAAGGTTTCGCACACGTCGCAGGCAGGGCGACGGTGAGAGTCCGATGCGGTCCGCGAGATCTTGGTTGGTGAGCCGGCCGTCGCGCTGCAGCTCGAGCAGGATGCGACGGTCGATGGTGTCGAGATCGATCATGCGGCAGATTCTGCCACCGTACAGAAGATATTGCGCAGAAGTAGCAATCTTCTGCCGCCAGTACCTATCTAAAATTGCTCATATGTCACTCCGCATGCCCGAAAAAATACTGGGGATGGCGGCGCTCATTGCCACTGTCGTTCTGTGGTCCTCGTTCGCGTTGTCCGCGCGAGCGATCCACGACTCGAGCTTCACCACGATCGATGTGGCGATGATCCGTTTCCTGACGCCGCTCGTCGTGCTGGCGCCGTGGCTGCCACGAACCCTGAAGGCGGTGCGCCGTGAGTGGCCGGGCGCTGTTGCGGTCATCGCTGTCGGCGGGCTGCCGCACTTCCTGCTCTTCGCTCTGGGAGCAGACCTGACGACCGCCGGACTCACGGGACTACTCGTTCCCGGAAGTGTGCCGCTGTTCGTCACCGTCATCGTCTTCCTCTTGCGTCGCACTCCCATTCCGACCCGTCGTCTCGTCGCGCTGGCCGCCATCATCGGTGGTGTCGCCGCCAGTGCTACCCAAGCCACGTCATCGGCGACCAAAACGGGCATCGCAGTTTTGCTTCTCGCTGGATTGGCCTGGGCCATTTACACCATCGGGCTGCAGTACACGAGGCTCGATCTGCCGGGGGTCGTCCTGATCGTGTGCACGGTCTCGTCACTGTCGGCCCTCGCGCTGGCACTGTCACACGTCATGCCCTCACACCTGCTGACGGGGGCGGTCAGAGGAACCGACGTGCTTCTCTTCATCGCGCTGCAAGGCATAGGAACCGGACTGATCTCCACTGTCTGCTATGCCTATGCGGTACGCACATTGGGCGGTCACCTCGCCGCAGCCAGTGGCGCGATGAGCCCGGTCCTGACGGCGCTCGCTGCGATGCCGCTCTTCGCAGAACCGATCACCACGGGCCTCGCCACCGCACTGACTCTCATTGTCACCGGCGTGGCGGGTTTCCATCTCACGCAGCGCGTTTCACCCCGCCGACAGCGCGCTTACGCTTGACGTTCACTTGGCTGCGACGGGCACTACCTCAACCTCGCTGGGCGAGTTGGTCAGAGCGGCGCGTACCCGCGCAATTGCCCCAACGGCCGCGCCCACGACAGTCCGGATCGGCCGGACCCGGCGCGCCGGCACAGTCCACGACGTTTCCGGGACCGCCACCACATGCCGCCCGGCAGTGGTTCTCGTCGGCCTGGGATGGCGCTTGCGATGCACGTGGCGTCGCTCGGATCGTGCATTGGCCGCCACATTGGCGATCTGTACTGCTATCAGTTTCGACGACATTGTCGGTCCCCCGTTTCGAATGTCTGATGACATCCGAAACGTATCGACGCGTCTCAGGCAGGGCACGCGTAGCGGACTACCTGTAAAAATGCCCACGCGCGCAAGGGAGTACGCGCTCGCAACGCTCGACGCTCAGATGCCGATCAGTGCCGCGTAGAGCAGCACACCGGTCACCAGCACCGCGACACCGAGGATGTCGAACACGATCCCGCTGCGCAGCATGGGGTCAACGGCACCATGCCCGAGCCGTACACGATTGCATTCGGCGGCGTGGACACCGGGAGCATGAGCCCGTAGCCGGCCGCCGCCGTGGCCACCAAACCTGGAATCAACGGGTCGACACCGACCGCGACGGCGATCAACACCACGAGGACGAGGGCGAACAGCGCCGACAGCGCTCGCTGCGGCCATTCCAGGCCCGAGGCGAGGATCAGCACGAGGGCGAAGAGCAGCGGTCCGAGCCATAGTCAGAGAGAACCGGGCAAGATCGTCGAACCGCTGGTGGGGCGAGGCCAGGGCCGTCTGATCGGCCTGGTCCTCGTCGGCGGTGGTAGCGGCGGACGGATTCGTCGGTGTCATTGATGCCACTTCCCGATACAGTGTTCCGCTATGCGGGCAAGCTTATTGATGCAGACCCCTCCCCGGAAGGGGCGGTGGCGCCGGAACCGGGTCCGGCTCAGGAATCTCCA
This sequence comes from uncultured Actinomycetota bacterium, assembly GCA_963699655.1. Taxonomy (GTDB): domain Bacteria; phylum Actinomycetota; class Actinomycetes; order Mycobacteriales; family Mycobacteriaceae; genus Mycobacterium. The sequence continues at coordinate 8,979 of CAVOUV010000015.1, read as the reverse complement.
GGTGGGCTGACTTACGCTCGCGGCGTGAGCACCGATCCCGACGACGTGATTCCCGACCGTTCGACCGGCGTGCAGTCGATCGAGCGCGCCGCGGCGATTCTGGGTGTTTTCTCCAAGGCCAGGCCGGTGATGGGGATCAGCGAGATCGCGCGGCAGACCAGTCTCACCCGCGGCACGACGCACCGGCTGGTCACCGCGCTCGTGCGGCACGGGCTGCTGACCCAGGTCCCCGACTCCAGCGCGTACTCGCTGGGTCCGTGGCTGCTCAGCCTGGCCGAAAACGCCCGCGAACAGCTGTCGCTGGAGAACCAGGCCCGCCCCGTGATGACCCGTCTGCGCGATGCCACCGACGAGACCGTCGGCCTGCACATCCTGGACGCGACCCCGAGCCGGCGCACGATCGGGCAGGTCGAGTCGCACCAGGCCCTGCGCCGCACCTACACCGATCTCGGCACCGCGATACCCGCACATCAGGGCGCGCCGGGCAAGATCCTGCTGGCATATGCCGACGCCGGGATCCGGTCCAAGGTGCTCGACACGCTGGTGCAGTCTGATCCGCAAGCGGCGGCGCAGCTGCGCGCCGAGCTGGCCGAAGCCACCACCCGCGGCTACGCGACATCGCTCGAGGACCGCGTGAAAGGTGTTGTCGCCGTGGCGATGCCGGTTTTCGACCACCGTGGCCTGGTCGGCGCACTGAGTATCTCCATTCCGTCCATCCGGGCCGGGCTCGATGAGCTGCTGGGACTGGTGCCGGTGCTGCGCAAGGCCACCGACGAGCTCTCCGAGCGGCTGGGCGCGCACGGCACTCCGGCGGAGGCCGGCTCATGAGGATTGTTGTACTGGACGACTATCAAAGCTGCGCAGCACAATTCGCCGATTGGACCACGTTGGACGATGCCGAGGTCGACTTCGTCAACGAGCATCTGACCGGCGCCGCGCTGGCACGGCGCATCGGTGCCGCCGAGGTGGTGGTGGCCATGCGCGAGCGGGTGGCGTTCGACGCGGCGTTGTTCTCCCAACTGGGGGGTCTTCGGCTGCTGGTCACCACCGGGCCGTACAACGCGGCGATCGACCTGGACGCCGCCCGCAGCCGCGGTGTAACGGTCTGCGGCACAGGTGGTCTGAGCACACCGGCGGCCGAGATGACCTGGGCGCTGGTGCATGCGGTCGCACGGCAGGTACCGCGGTCGGACGCCGATGTGCGCGCCGGTCGCTGGCAGCGGACCATCGGGTTCGACCTGGCCGGCGCTCGCCTCGGGGTGGTCGGGCTGGGCCGGCTGGGCCGCCAGGTCGCCCGTGTCGGGCTCGCCTTCGAGATGGACGTCGTCGCGTGGTCGCAGAACCTGACCGACGAGGCCGCCGCGAAGGCCGGTGTGCGCCGTGTCGAGCGCGACGAACTCTTCGAAACCTCCGACGTCGTCACTCTGCATCTGCGCCTCAGCGAGCGCACGCGCGGCATCGTCGGCGAGGCCGAGCTTGCCCTGATGCGGCCGTCGGCGGTCCTGATCAACACCTCCCGCGGCCCACTGGTCGACGAAGCCGCTCTGATCGACGCGCTACGCGCGGGCCGGATCGCCGCCGCGGGTCTCGACGTGTTCGACCGGGAGCCGTTACCCGCCGGGCACCCGCTCACCCTGCTGGACAACGTGGTGCTGAGTCCGCATCTGGGCTACGTCACCCGCGGCTCGTACGACATCTTCTTCCGTGACGCCGTCGAAGACATCGCCGCGTGGCGCGCCGGAACCCCGGTCCGCGTGATCTGACCCGAACTCAGAACGTCCGGATGGCGATCTCCGCGGGCTCCGCCAGCAGTGAGGTGATCTCGTCGTCCAGCCTGACCAGGGTCACCGAGCATCCGGCCATGTCCAGCGACGTGCAGTATTCACCGACGTAGCTTCGTCCCACGTTGATGCCGCGGCCGGCCAGCTGATCGTGTGCGCGGCCGTAGAGCAGGTAAAGCTCGCTGATCGGGGTGCCGCCGAGACCGTTGATCATCAGTGCGACGTCGTCACCCTTGTCGTACGGCAGGTCGCTGACCACAGCCTCCACCAGTTCGTCGATGATTTCGTTTGCACCGGCGAGCTTTTCGCGGCGTCGCCCGGGCTCGCCGTGAATGCCGACACCCATCTCCATCTCGTCGGCACCGAGCTCGAAGAGCGGCGATCCCTTCGCGGGCGGCGTACATGACGTCAGCGCCATCCCCATGGTTCTGGTCACCGAGTTCACCTTCTCGCCGATCCGGATCAGCTCGCCGAGATCCGCGCCCTTCTCCGACGCCGCGCCGACCGCCTTGATCACGAAGAAATTGCCTGCCACGCCGCGGCGCCCGACCGTGTAGGTGGAGTCCTTGACCGCGACGTCGTCGTCGACGACCAGCGTCTTGATGGTGACCCCGTCGGCCTCGGCCATCTCGCGGCCCATATCGAAGGCCATCCGGTCGCCCGTGTAGTTGTTGATGATGTGCAGCACACCCATCGGCGAAGCGAGAAGTTTCGAGGTCTCGAGCACGTAATCCATTGGCGGAGCCGCAAATACATCGCCGGGGCAGGCCGCGTCGAGCATCCCCTTACCGACGATCATCACGTGTGCGGGTTCGTGGCCCGAACCGGAACCCTGAACGATCGACACCTTGTTCTCATATGGTGCGTCGGCCCGCATGATCAGGTTGTATTCGGGTACGTACTTCAAGGTGTCCGGATTCGCCAGCGCGATACCGCGCAGCATCTCGGGCACGAATTCCTTCGGGTCGTTGACGAACTTCTTCATTGAAGTGCCTCCCTGTCGTTCAATTGCGTTGCCATTCGTCTGCCAGTGCTTCGATGAGAACCGCGACGGCCACCGCTCCGGCATCGAGCGTTCCGACGCTCCGTTCGCCGGTGTAGGCGGCCCGTCCCTTCTTGGCGACCATCGGTCGCGTCGCTTCCGCCGCCGACCGCGCTGTCGCCGCCGCGGCCCGCAGTGTTTCGACGGCGGTCGATCCCGCCTTCGCCCGCTCCTCGAGCGTGTCGGTGACGGGCATGAGCGCATCGAGCAATGTCTTGTCGCCGAGTTCGGCGCCGCCGCGTGCCTTGATTCCTTCGACGGCCGCTCTCAGCATGGCGGCAATCTGTTCTGCGTCAAGGCTGTTCGCGCCTGCTGCCGTGGTTGCCGCGCGGAGGAACCCGGTGCCCCAGATGGGGCCCGAGGTACCTCCGATCCGGCTGGTGATCACCACGGCGACCTTCTTCAGGAAGGTGGAGATGTCGGTACGGTCGAAGCCGTCCCAATCGGACAGCACGATCTCGAACCCGCGCGCCATCGAATAGCCGAAGTCGCCGTCGCCGACGACCGCATCGAGATCACCGAAGTATTTCTCGTTGGCCACCACCGTTTCGGCGATCACCCGAACGGTGCGCTCGACGTCGGGAAGCGTTGCAGCCATCGGGTTTTCCCTTCGTTGTCGGAAAGTCGGGTTGCGGCGGGCTCAGCGCACCAGGCCCTGCAGCGTCGCGAGCGTGACCCAGTCGCCCACCGGCACGCCGCTGGCGTCGGCCAGCACCTCCGTGCCCTCACCGTCGGGATCGCCCAGGCTCGACACCACCAGGGCGGCGGTGCCGAAGTCGTCGTCGCGCGTGTAGTCGTTGACGGTGACCACGCACCTGATGCCTGCGGCATGAGCGGCATCGAGCCCGTTTCCGGAGTCCTCGATCACGACAGCGTCGGAAGCCCGCAGCCCCAACCGCTCCAGCGCCAGTAGGTAGATGTCGGGAGCCGGTTTCTTGTGCGGCACCACGTCGCCGGCAAGCACGAGGAATCCCGCTGCCGCCTCCGGTCCGACCACGTGCTCCAGCACGGCCCGCACCGACGGCTCGGCCGAGGTCGACGCGACGGCCAGCCGCCAGCCCGCCGCCGCCGCCTCCGCGGCCAGGCGCCGGACGCCCGGACGCCCGGGAAGTTTTCCCGCACCGACGATTTCGGTGTAGATCTCGGTCTTGCGCTGATGCCATCGACCGACGACCGCTCGCTGCCCATCGGCATCGGAAGGCAGGTTGGCGGCAGCCACGAACTCAGGGGTGAGCAGACTCATCATCCGCTCCTTGCCGCCGCCGATCTTCAGCTTGCGGCCGTACTCCTCCTCACTCCAGCGCACGGGCAGACCGAAGTCGGCGAACATCTGGTTGAACGCGGGCAGATGCCCGAAGCGTTCGGTGTCGGCGAGCACGCCGTCGCAGTCGAAGATGAGCGCGCTCACCGGCGACTCACCACGCCTTGCCCGCGCTGCCGAATCTGTCGATGTATCCCGCCGCCAGATCGATGACTTTCGCGCGCACATCACGGAACAACGAAGGCGGGTCCCACTTGTTGGCCGCCTCGGCGTCGCGCAGGAACTCCAGGTTGGTCTTCATGAAGGCGACCTTGAGACCCGTCGAGATGTTGACCTTCGCGCAGCCGCGGGCGATGAGGTCGGCGAACTGCTCATCGGTCATGCCCGTTCCGCCGTGCAGCGCAACGGGTATCCCCGTGGCGTCGACGAGATCGCTGACCCGCTGCGCGTCGAGCGTGGGCTGGGCGACGTACACGCCGTGGGCGTTCCCGATCGACGGTGCGAAGACGTCGACGCCGGAGCGTTCGATGAAGTCCACGGCCACCTCGAGTGACTGCCGCTTGGCCACGTCGTCGGAGCCGATGCCGTCCTCCACCCCGGTGATCGCCTCGATCTCGCCCTCCACGTGGGCGCCGGCGGTCCGGGCTTCCGCCACGACCTCGATGACCTGTCGCAGGTTTTCCTCGACCGGTAGCCGAGACGCGTCGAACAGCACGGAGTTCCAGCCCTTGCGCAGGCAGTCGGTGATGACGTCACGTTCCGGACAGTGGTCGAGGTGCAGGCACACCGGAACCTCGATGCCCGCCGTCATCGTCTCCCACATGCCGTACAGCACATCCAGTCCGATCGACCGAACCGTCTTCACCGAGGTCTGGATGATGATCGGCGAATGTCGGTCGACCGCCGCGGCGAGGACGGCTTCCAGCGTCAGGTCGTTGAAGATGTTGATTGCGGCGACGCCGTACCGTTCGGCCAGGGCACGATCCAGGATGTTCTTCAAGGGCACGACGGGCACGCACCGAACCTACGTGAGCGCCCGGCGCGCCGGGTATCGGTGAAACCACCCGCCTCGGGGTGGGGATATCCCCCTCAGCGTCGATGGACGGACGCCACGAGTTCCGTGCGATTGCGTACCTGCGACTTGCGCAGCAGCGAGCTGACGTGCTTCTCGACGGTCTTGACCGAGATCATCAGCTCCTGGGCGATCAGCTTGTCCGGCAGGCCCTTCTCGAGCAGCGCGCGCACCTCGAGCTCCCGGTTGGTGAGCGTGCCGACACCGTCCTGGCTGAGGCCGCGCCGAAGGCTCTGCAATGCCGTTCCGGACAGGAAGGCCTGGCCGCGGGCGGTGGCGACGACCGCCTGCGCGAACGCGGTCCCGTCGACACCCTTGTCCAGGCAGCCGTGCGCCCCCACCCGCAGCGCGGCCGCCACGAGGTGGTCGTCGCCGGGTTCGGACAGGCACAGCACCGGTCCGCGGCCGGCCTCGACGAGCCGCCTGGTCAACTGGACGCCGTCGGCCTCGCCGTCGTCGCCGAGGCGCAGGCTCGCCACGACCACGTCGGCGCACACGACGTCCTGCAACCCGACCGCCTGGTCCGCGCCCGCGGCCTCCCCGACCACATCGATGTTCAGGCCGGCCTGGGTCATCAGCCTGCGGACACCGGCCCTGACCAGAGGCTGCGGGTCGACGACCAGGACCCGCAGCGGCCTGCCGTCGGCCGCGGGCGCCGGCCGCGAATAGGGGAACCGGACGCGCAGGCTCGTTCCCCAGCCGGGCACGGAGTCGAGTTCGACCCGACCGCCGACGGCATGGGCGCGATCCGACATGCGCCGAAGTCCCGATCCGGCATCGGGCGGAAGGCAGTGCGGGTCGAAACCGCGGCCGTCGTCCTGGATCAACAGCGAGACACCCTCCGGGTCATAGGCGATGCCCAGCCGGACGAGGGTCGCGTCCGCATGCTGGACGGTGTTGGTCAAGGCCTCCTGGGCGATCCGGAGCATCTCGTGGGCCTGCCCCGGATCCAGGGGCGTCGACTTCCCGGCGACCACGAGCCGCACGTCGAGGCGGCCCGCGCGCCGGGCCCACTCGACCTCATCGGCCAGCACCTCCTCGAGACCGCGGTCAGCGAGGGCGGAACCCATCAATCCCAACATGGTTCGGCGGGTTTCCGACAGCGCGTTTCGGGCTTCCTGGTGCGCCGCGCCGACCAGATGCGTGACATCGTTCTCGAGGGCCCCGTCGAGGGCCCCGTCGAGGGCACCGGACAGGGCGTCCTCGGCACGACCCAGGTGCCCGACGACACCGACCAGGCCCTGGTTCAGGGTGTCGTAGACCTCGCGCAACAGCCGCTCCCGTTCGGCCGCAGTCGCATGCGCACGCGCCTGTTCCTCCGCGATGTCATGCATCCGGGCATTGGTCAGCGCGACCGCGGCGTGTTTGGCGAACAACAACAGCAGTTCGGCATCGTCGGGCCCGAAGGTCCGGGCATCGTCGCGGCTGAACACGATGCAGACCCCGATGATCGATCCGCGCCATTGAAGCGGCACTCCGATGACGCCCCGCAGGGTCGCGCGGTCCGCCGCGTCGACGTGGCCGCCCACCACCTCGTCGTAGCGGTCGAACCAGACCGGCTGCCGGTGGCCGACGACGGCGCCCGTCATCCCCTCGCTGATGGGGAAAACCTGGCCCGATTGGCACCGGATGCCGATGTCCGCTTCCTTGCGGTAGGTGCCGGCCGCCTCGTCGACGCTGGAGATCGACCCGGCGTCACATCCCAGCAATTCTGTGCAGCGCAACAGGATCCGTTCAAGGAGCGGCCGCAACGAGAACTCGCCCGCGAGGTCTTCCGCAACGGCCGTGACCGCCTGCGCCGTGGCCCAAGACGGCTCGGTACCCGTCAGCGACATGTATTCAACGTACCCGCGGCGCCGGTCGACTCGAAAGCCCCTCGACGGTTGAACGATTCGGCGTACCGTCCAGTTGGGAGGTCATCGATGACCGAACTCAACGACCGCACGATTTCGCAATTGCCGCCCCAGGTGGCGACGCCGTCCTATGACCGCGCCCGCCTCAAGCGTGGTATCGCCCACTTCGGGGTGGGGAACTTCCACCGCGCGCACCAGGCTTTCTACATCGACCGGTGCCTGGCCCTGCCCGGTCAGCAGGCCTGGGGCATCGTCGGCATCGGCCTCTCCGGCGGTGAGCGCGCGCAACGCAAGGCCGCGCAGTACCACGCCCAGGACTGCCTGTACTCGCTCACCATCGCGCCGCCGAACGGCGACACCGAGGTGCGCGTGATCGGTGCCCAACTCGAGTACCTGCTCGCGCCCGAGCAGCCCTACGAGGTGCTCGAGTTGCTGACCAGCCCCGACCTGCGCATCGTCACGCTGACCATCACCGAGGGCGGCTACCACGTCGATGCGGAATCGGACTCGTTCCTCACCGACCACCCCGACGTCGCCCACGACATTGCCGGAAACGACAACCCGCGAACCGTTTTCGGCTTCGTGACCGAGGCCCTCGCGCGCCGCCGCGCGGCAGGCGTCACGCCGTTCACCGTGGTCTCGTGTGACAACCTGCGCCACAACGGCGACGTCGCACGCACCGCCTTCGTCGGCTTCGCCCGTGCGCGCAACCCGGAACTCGGCGACTGGATCGACACCAACGTCGCGTTTCCCAACTCGCTCGTCGACCGCATCACGCCGTCGGTGTCTGCCGAGGACGCGATGCGGCTGAACACAGGCAGCGGGCTGGACGACCAAATCCCGCTCGTGGCCGAGGACTTCACCCAATGGGTGATCGAGGACCGGTTCGTCGACGGACGCCCCGCGCTCGACGCCGTCGGTGTGCAGTTCAGTGACGAAGTCAAGCTCTGGGAACAGGTCAAGGTACGGGTGCTCAACGCCGGCCACCTGACCCTGGCGTATCCGGCCGTGCTGCTCGGCTACCACGAGGTAGCCGAGGCCATGCGCGACTCGCAGGTGCGGGCACTGCTTGACCGCTTCCTCGACACCGTCGTGTTGCCATCGCTCGAACCTCCGCGCGACGTGAACCTGGCCGACTACAAAAACACTGTGCTCAAACGCTTCTCGAACGAGGCGATGCACGACCAGCTGACGCGCATCGCATCTGATGGCGCGTCCAAGATTCCCGTCTTCTTCACCGCCACGCTCCAACAACTGCTCACGCGCGGCGCCGATCACCGCATCCCCGCGTTCACGCTGGCGGCGTGGAGTCGTGTGCTGCAGGGCCGGGATGACGACGGCAACGCCATCGAGGCAACCGAGCCCCGCCTCGACCACAGCGCGCGGAATCTACTGGTATCGGGCGATCCGTCCGAAGCGCTGCGAATCGAGCCGCTTCTGGCGAGCGGTGCCGCGGAGCACGCCGACTTCGTTGCCGCATTCGAGCGCTACCGCTGCGCTCTCGCCGAGCACGGCGCGAAGGAGACGATCGCGGCAGTGTTGGATGCCACAGCCTGATGCGTTGCGGCGAATTACTTCTCGTTGAGCAGACGCAGGTCGGAGGGCTCGCGCAGGAGATCTTCGAGAATCTTGTTGCCCTCGGTGTTGTACGGCTGACGCATGTGTTCGTCCCACGCCGCCCGCGATCGGAACATCTCGAGCATCATCCACGTGTTCGGATCGTCTTGTGGCTGAAGGAAATGCATGAACACACAGCCTGGCTCTGTGAGCGTGTGCTGTCGCATCGACTGCAGCTGCGCCGCCGCCTCCTCGAGGCGGTCGAGTCGAGGCTTGATCGTCACGACGAGAAACAGGGCTTCGTCCTTGTCACCGTCCGGCAACAGGCACCTCGATCGAGTTCTGCAGGGTATCGATGAACGCGTTCGCGTTCTTGCTTCCCCCGTAAGCGGCCACCGCGTCGTACAGAGCGC
>CAVOUV010000014.1:0-85576 GCA_963699655.1 uncultured Actinomycetota bacterium | reverse complement strand
TAGGGGTATTGGCAACAGTTTCTTCCGCGATCGATGTCTTTTTGTTGTCGGACAACAGCATGGCTTTCGTCACAAACGAATTGGTGTGCGCAATCCGCTCGGCGCTTGAGTCGCAGGTGTTGAACGGCGACGAGGTCGGCGAAGACATCACCGATGTTTTGCACACGTCGGGGATTATCTCGCAGTCCTTTGCGTCGACGCGCTGACAAGCGTGGGAAAAGCGATCAAGACCCTCGACGGGCGAGGCTACACCCCGAGCGTGATCGTTCTGCACGGCGGCGACTGCGAGGGGACCGAATTGCTCACTGCGACAAAGGGGTCCACTGCCGGGCATGTCGAAACGGAATGGACCGACTCGGTCGATGACGACGTACTGAAAGAACCAAGTGCGTTGCCCCGTCGAAACTCGGGCGGGTGTGAGCGTGGTGCAACCTGGCGCTGTGGTGCGCGTGGCGACGGCGGCTCAGCATCTTCCGCGGTTGGGGCGCGCGGAGAATCGGCCCCCTCCTGTCGGTAGGGGGCCGATTCGTTGGGATCGGTGACTGCGGGCCGCTAGCTCAAGCGGCCTCGAATACCGTCACTTGTCGCTGTTGTTGGTGCTCGCCGCACTGGCTTTGGCGCCCGCGCGGGTGGCGTTGACGCTGTCGCGGAACTTCTTGTTCGTCGCCGCGACGCTGTCGCCGAACTTCTTGTTCGACGCCGCGATGCTGTCACGGAACTTCTTGTTCGACGCCGCGAGTTGGTCGCCGAACTTCTTGCTCGACGCCGCGAGTTGGTCGCCGAACTTCTTGCTCGACACCGCGACCTGGTCGCCGAACTTCTTGCTCGACACCGCGACCTGGTCGCCGAACTTCTTGCTCGACACCGCGACCTGGTCGCCGAACTTCTTGCTCGACACCGCGACCTGGTCGCCGAACTTCTTAAGCGACGACTCGAGCTGATTGATCGACTTGGATACCGCCCCACCCGGCGAGGTGCCGCGTAGGTTGGACGTCGATTTGGCGCTCGGCGTGAAGTTGAGGCTGGGCCTTACGGCGCTTGCCGGCGTGCCGCCCGCAGCGAGGACGTTGGTGTTGCTGGCGGCGGAACTAATGTCAGTGACGGTCCCATTAAACGGTGTCGCGAGGGTGATACCGAAGGCCCCTTGGACCATCCGGTTGATCACGCTGATGGCGCCAGCGATCGATAGCGGGCCCAGAGCGTTCACGATATTGCCGCAAAGCGCCGTTGAGCAAGCTTGAGAAAAGATGCCCTGGTAGTTAAATGCCCAGCTCAGGAGGACCAGGTCCCGCAATTACTGTGCTATCGCTGCCGTTCGGGGACCTAAATAAATTGCCCCAGTTAGTGGCGTTGAGGAGTGAGCCGAGTGCCTCAACATGGTTCCGGTTGCCAATAACATTGGCTGCGACGTTCCCAAAGCCAAGGTTCGCGCCGCTGCCGCCCGCCAGCACAGTCAGAGGCGTGGGGACGCCGTCGACAGAGTTGGCGTTGCCCAAGAGATTTCCCGCGAGGTTGAAGGCGCCATTACCTGCCTTAACCGTGCTCGTCGCAGGACCAGTGCTGCCGGGAGCGTCTGCGGCGCTGCCGACGTTGACGGCGACGTTGAAAAAATCACCACCGCGAAAGCCTGCCTGTGCGGATACGTTCGTGCCCACGCCGAGCGCGCCTTGGAGGCCGAGCCCCGCGATGGCCAAGTTCAAGATGCCTTGCGTTTGTGCCAGCGTGCCGGTGCCGCCCGCGTAGGCGAGGGTGCCGAGGCCACCGGAAATGGCATTTGTGCCGGAGCCGGTGCCAATGGCGGCGGTGAGGAACCCATTGGCGGTCGCCGTGCCGGTGCCCAGCACTAGCGCGAAGTTACCGAAGGTGCTGGTCGCAGCCGCCACCGATGTTGATACCGCTGATCCCGATGCACGTTGCGTCGGCAGTTGGGACACCACCCAGTGACGCCGCCGCCAACCCCGCCGCCAACCCCGACGCCACCGCACCCCGCCGTAGGCCACTAGCAATTTTTCCTTCTAAGACATTCCCGCGCTTATTCATTTATGTGCCCTCCATCGTCTCAGATTGTTGACAGATAATTGACAGCTAAACGCTAGTCCTCAGGCCAGCGTCGCGGAGCAAATCAGCAAATTGCAAAACAAGTATTCATATCGGAAAATCACCGCAAATAGCTAATTAGACTAGGTCCGGTGCGCTGCCGTTATAGTCAGGTTTCCGGCCAGCGCCGTGGCGCAAGCAACCGGCTCATCTGAGCCTCGCCCATTTGAACATCGCATGCGACATGGCGGGCGCGGCCGTGATAGCGGTGCATCCCCGGCGGCCTTCGTGGTGCCCTAGGGTTAAAACGTTCTTCGACAGTTCATTGTCAGCTCGTCAGTCCCGCCCGTGTCGCGATTACGACCGCCGCCACGCCGCTACGATCCGATATACCTATCGGCACGCACCATATGCGCCGGATGAATAGCTAGGCCGCTACCCAGGCCAGTAACTCGGTTTACCGTCGTGACCGGAAGCAACGAACATGGATTGGGGCTGGGAAAACGACATCGACACCACCGGGCTGGTTTCCCAGCAGACAACCTGGGCTTCGCCGCCGCCGCAGACTAAAGCGGCGGCGCACCGGGGCCTGCTTGTACTGTTTGGACTCGCTTCACTGGCGGAGGATGCAAGACAACCAGAACAGCCAGAACAGCCCCAGTTAGTCGCGCCGCCGAACCTGGTCGGTATGACTGCCGATCAAGGGGATGCGATCGAACGAGTCTTGAACAACGCGGCAATCGTCGTCTACGAATCAATCCCCAATAATCAGCAAAGTAATGACTATCAGTTTCGGAGGAATCTGGAGGCGATTTGTGATAGCGGAGACCGACCCGGAAGCCGGACGGGAATTCGTCCCCGATGCGCCGCTTCGGACGAACTCTGCGTTGATGCGCCACACCGATACGGCATTCGATCCACGTCCGGCTGCACTGTCGCCTGGTAGGAATCCAAAGATCAACCCACCGAACGTCAACGTTCCGGGTGTCGACAGATCGTGGGTCTGCAGCCCAACCAAGTGGTGCCGGCGCATACGCGATCCAGGGTGTCAGTTTCTTCCGCCATGTGGAAATAACCTCCGGCACCGCACTCGCGTGAAGTCTCGCCGCAGAGCACAGCACCGGCATGTCGGCCGATGTGATCGCAACTGTTCGAGCGCGCGATTGATCATGCTCATGCTGACGAGCTGACCGCTGCTCCCGGCTCGCCGGAAGACGCCGACGGCAACCGCTTCGGTCGGGCTCGCATGCACCCTTCCAGCGGTCGACCGGACGGGTGCGGAAGTAGCCCGCGCTGAGGGCGGACCAAACTACGGCTACTCGCCGACGCGGGCGTCGGAGGCGCGGTGCCGCCGGGCGGCTCGTCGACTGGAGAGCTCGATTTCGACGTCGTCGGCGATGTGCCCAATAGCGTCATCTACAACGACGGCGTTCGGGACCTTCTCGCTTGGGTCCCCGGTCCCCCAGGGGGTACACGCCCCTAGCGGTACCAGCGCAGCGTCCCGCCGGCGAGCGGTCACCGCAATCTCGGCCGCTGAACCGCTGCAGTTAACGCCCGCCTGTGCGATTTCTCGCATCCGGTTAGAGCCATGGGCCGTTCGGCGCTGTCCTCGGGGCAGTTGGGTCAGCCGGTGGGCTGCCGCCACCCGCCAAGGACTACTACCAGCGCAAACGATCCGGGGGCAAGAACCACAAAGAAGCGCTAGGTTGCCTCAAACACCGCCTCTCGACAGTCGTAAATCGCCAACTGCTGGCCGACGCACACCGCCTACAGGCAGACCCGGGAGGACACTCGGGGCGGCTCTATCGTCTCGTGCGGCCGGCTGACACCCCGCATACCGGCACTTCAGACAAAGTCACTTCCCGGGCCTTCCTCTCAAAAATACAACTCGCAATACCCGCCACTTGACACAGAGAGGCGCCATCCCCGAGCGCTACCTACAACCCAAACAAGACGACGAAGACGATCACTAGGCTGAGCTATGTGTCTGACCCGGTATTGGTGGAGGTCGACGACCACGTCGCCCTGATCACCGTCAACGACCCCGACCGCCGCAACGCCGTCACGAAGGAAATCTCGGCCGCGTTGCGCGCGGCCGTCGACGCGGCCGAAGCCAACGTCGACGTGCACGCGCTCATCGTCACCGGTGCCGGCAAGGCGTTCTGCGCCGGCGCTGACCTCACCGCGCTGGGCGAAGCGACCGAGGACGGCCTGCGCACCATCTATGACGGCTTCCTCGCCGTGGCCAACTGCGCGCTGCCGACGATCGCTGCCGTCAATGGTGCGGCGGTCGGCGCCGGACTGAACCTCGCGCTCGCGGCAGATGTTCGAATCGCCGGGCCCGCAGCACTATTCGATCCGCGATTTCAGAAGCTGGGAATCCATCCCGGCGGTGGCGCGACGTGGATGCTGCAGCGCGGAGTCGGCCCACAGGTCGCTCGGGCGTCGTTGCTGTTCGGTATGCGCTTCGACGCCGAGGCTGCGGTCCGGTACGGCCTCGCGCTTGAGGTCGCCGACGATCCGGTCGCCGCCGCACGGGAACTCGCCGCCGGCCCCGCCGCCGCCCCCCGCGAAGTGGTGCTCGCGACGAAGGCCTCCATGCGGGCCACCGCCAACCCGGGCGTCGTCGACACCGAACAGCACCGGATCGCCGTCGATACCGAACTCGGGCCGCAGGCTACCTCGATCCTGTCCCCCCAGTTCGCCCAGCGGTTGGCCGCCGCCAAGAAGCGGTGACGCTATTTCGTCATCGTCGCGAGGTTGTGCCACAGGTTGCGCAGGCTGTCGGTCCCGCCGAAAAGCGTGGTGAAGTGCGTGGAGTCGATCAGAACGATGTCCCCGGAGCGCTGTTCCCGACGGTGGCATCCAGATAAGCGCGTTGAACTCCGCGTTGCCCGCCTCCGTGAACGGGTGCGGCCGATTCGGGTCGACGCGCTGGCGCCCGAGCACCCGTAAGTCATCGCCTTCCGGCGCCAGCAGCTCATAGTGCGGCAGGTGCGGGTGGAAGTTGAAGGTGGTGACGTTGTCGAGCAGGCGAGCGTTGTCCAGATCCCGGAAACCGGTGAGCGGCGCAATGTCCTTGGTGCCTTCGACCACCGCGGGACGCAGGCCCCACGTGTTGTGAACCGGCACCTCGAGCGCCTTCATCAGTGAGCGCGTGTACTGACTGAACCGCTGCTGCCTGGGCACCAACCGATCGCCATGATGCTCGTATTCGACCTGGCGTTGCGCGAAGTCGTCGGTGAAGCCGACGTCGTGGTGCGGCGCCAACAACAGGCACTTGCCCTCCTGCTTGAGCCACTCCTTGATGGCAGCGATCTCCTCCGGCGCGGCCTCCTGTTCGGAGAGCAGATGATCGAGTCCGAACACCATGAGAGTGTCGGTGTCGGCCAGGATGCGTTCATCGATGAGCAGTTTGTAGCCGGCCTGGTCGATGCGTTGGAAGACCGCCACGGGATGTCCGGTGGCCTCCTCGGCCAATGCCTGAAAATCCAGGGTGGACCGATGGAACAACTCCAATGTCCCCGCGATGCCCTGAAGAAAGTTCGCGGCGTCGTACTCCGGCGTCTCGTAGGCCGGCCATGCGACGTTGCGCACCTCGGTTATCGTGGAGAAACGGTTGTAGACCTCCGCCGGATCACGTTGTGACTCCCAGGGATAACTCCACGTCCAGTAGATGCTGACGCGCCGGCCGCCGTTGTCTGGCCGGGCGGCATGACTCTGGTTATAGGTCCGGGCCCGCGGTAGTGCAGTCATGACTGCTCCTTCAATTGGCGAGCGAAACGAGGTAGCGCAGCCCGTTGAGTCCCGGCAGGAAGAAGTAGCCACCACCCCTCAGCGTGGTGAAAGCCGGTATCCCCTTGTGCACCTTGCGGATCGGTCGCTTGGGAACGGTGAAATCGAGGGTTCCGTCCTGCGTTCCGGAGATCGGGTCGTGCTCGTTGCCGAGTTCGTGGAACGTCTTGTCGTTGATCCAAACGTTCTGCGCGAACTCGAACTGACGCACCAGGTCGGCGCAGATGATGAACGCAGCGATGCCGCGGTCCACACCGTCGTCGGGTGCATCATCGGGCAGTGCCGGGCCGTAGGTCGCTCCGCGGCGGATCATCCGGCGGCGATTCATGTAGTGCGCGGTGTCGCGCGGATTCAGCCTCCGCGCATGCGACCCGAGCGGGCACGCGTATCCGAGCGGATCCATCTCCTTGTAATTGAAATCGTTGTTGCGCGAGGGATCAGCGCCCAGCTCGGGGTCGTCCCGATCGGGGCTGAGCACCAGCGGTGCGCCGCTTCGCCAACGCCCCATGAACTTCGCGGCGAGTAATTCCTCCTCCGCCGGCGTGTCGGAGTTCTCGCGCAGATAGTCGCGGAACGCCCCGACGTGCTCCTCCAGCCGCCGATACGCCATATAGCTGCCGTTGCGCGACAACTCGTCGGGCTGCGGAAGATCGGCCGGCGGGCCGTTCTCGTCGGGATAGCCGAGGATGAACTCCCCCGGCTCCAGTGCCGCGCCCGAACCCGGGGTCGGTTCCTCCCCCGAGCCCTTCATCACGGGCTGCGACAGTCGATCGCGAAAGCCGAAGTGGTCATGGGCGTAGTTGAACGGCGGCGTCGCGTTCAGGTCGAGGAAGGACAGGCTTCGCACACCGTCGCACCGGGCGATCAGCGCGTCGTGCACATCGATACACCGGTGGTGTTCTTCCTCGGTGCGCGCGAACAGGATCGCGATGGCGTGCAGGTCCTCGCTCGCAAGGTCACCCACCCAGTTGTCGGGATGGCTCGCCCCGGTGTCGCCGAGAATGTCGGCACGGGCGGCCATGCCTTCGCGGAACGCATCGGGGAAGCTGGCAAGCGAGTCTTCGGACACTCCGAGCGCCCGAAGTCCGTTGAAGGTGAACGCGAGCGTGATCCAGCGTTGGGTGCTGTCCATGCCGGCGATCGCCTCAGTGGCGGAGTCGACGCGATCGATCAACTCCGACAGCCACGCCCGCCCGCCGGCCGGGTTGGCGAACGACAGGAACTCGTAGCGTCCGGTCATCGCCGGAGTGCGGGTGAGCAGGATGTGCTGGATGTCGTCGAACTCAAGCATCGGCGCAGGTTTCGGTCCGGTTCACTGCATCTGGTCGAGCATCTCGGAGAAGGCGGCCTTCAGCCGGAGCGCCTTCTTGATCTCATCGGCGGTCACGTACGGATACTCGCCGTATTCCAGGAAGCTCGGGCACTGGTGCTCGCGGACGAACTTGACGAACGCCTCCGGGTTCTCCTTCCAATCTTCCGGGAACCCTTCGAGATTCGTGAACACCGTGGTGATGCCGGTTGCGCTGAACAGTTGGACCGCGTCCTCGGTGTACTTGTCGAAATCCGTGTCGAAGATGCCCTGATACTGGAAGTGCAGGCCCGATCCGACGTCGAACAGCACCCAACGCAGGTAGTGCAACCGCAGCGGTGCGAGCACATCGGGGCTTCCGGCGATTGCCTCCTCGATCTGTTTGCCGTAGGCCCGGACCACCTCTTCGCGTCCCTCCTTGACCTTCGCGATGATGGAGAAGCCGTAGCAGGCAGGCGTCCTCGGATAGACCGGCCCGTAGCGGCCTCGATCGAGCTCGAAATACCCATCTTTCGGGATAGCTATCGCCGCCGGCTTCGTCCAGTTTTCATCCTTCGTCGCCATATCGGCCCCTCCTGAGGATCTCGGATGACACCGCCAGTAAACACCCGATTACGGGCTGACACTGGGTATTTGGCATTGCCGGTGCAAGCTTCACAACAACCGTTCGATTTGATTAGCACGGCTAGTATTTAACCAAGTTTGCCTATCTACATAGCGAATTCCTTCTGATGGCAAGAAAATTCCGATCGGCGAAATCGCGAATCCGCCCCGCGTTCACTCGTATCGATTTACGCTCCGCCCAGAGTGGTTCCGGTGCGTTGCCGGGGAGCGTCTACGCGGCGGGCCGCCTTATAGAGGAGGGAGCTGCCGTGCGATTGAGACAGCGCTACCTGATTTTGGAATTGCCATGACGGTGATGCCGGTCGCGGTGACCGTCGCATCACCGGCCTCGGCGGAGTGCGTCAACGCCGGCGGGTCTACCGTGTGCGCACAGGGCGCGGTCCGCGGCGGCGGTCCCACACCCCCGTCGGCGGGCCCGTACTACCCGTCCTATTGCTCCGACCCCTGGTATTGCGACGACGGCTGGGGGATCGACATCGACCTCAACCCGGGTCGTCCCGGCCGCCCCGGCGGAGGCGGAGGCATAGGACCGCGTTGACCTTCTTGACTGTGTCGCACCACCATTGAACGAAGGAGCTCACCATGTTGAAAGCATTTCGAGGCGTCATCGTCGCCACCGCGGCAGCGGGCTCGCTGCTCGTCGGAACCGGCGCAACCGCCGCCGCCGACCCGCCCAACTGCACGGCCGCCGACCTGGCCAGCGTGATGTCCGGCGTGTCTGCAGGGACGTCGTCCTACCTCTTCACCCATCCGGATGTGAACAACTTCTTCACCGGTCTCAAAGGCAAGTCCAGGGATGAGATCGTGTCGGCGGTCCAGGGGTACATGGACGCCAACCCACAGATACGGGACGAGCTGAGGGGTGTCAGGCAGCCGGCGGCCGACTTCCGGGATCGCTGCAACGCACCGCTGCCCGATATGCCGATGGGCTAGAGGTCGAGCAGAGCCACTTCGGGCGCCTCGATCAGGGTGCGGAGTTCACCGAGGAACGCCGCGGCTTGCGCGCCGTCGACGATCCGGTGGTCGAACGCGCACGTCAGCGTCATCGTCGGCCGCGGGACCACCTCGCCGTCGACGACGACGGCCCGCGGCTTCAGCGACCCCATGCCGAGGATCGCGGCCTCCGGGTAGTTGATCACCGGCACACCCTCGTCCAGCCCCAGCGCGCCGAAGTTCGACACGGTGAAGGTCGAGCCCTGCAATTCCGCCGGTTTGAGCGTGCCTGACCGTGCCTCGCGGATCAGCCTGGCCACGACGACAGCCATTTCCCGGGTCGTCATGGCGTGCGCATCGCTGACGACAGGAACCAGCAGTCCGCGCGGCGCCGCCACACCGAAGCCCAGGTGCACGGCGGGATGCAGGTGTATCTGCGGGCCGCCGGTGGTGTCCAGCCACGTCGAATTCAGCTTTGGATGATGGTGCAGCGCAATGGCCAGCAGCCGCAACGTGAGTACGAAGGGTGTGATCGGCGCATCCTCTCCCGCCACCTCGCGCAACCGGTCGCGTAGCGACAGCAGGCCCGTGCAGTCGACCTGAACACCGGTATGGGCGTCGGGTATCTCGCTGCGCGACAGCGTCATTCGATGCGCCATCTCGGCTTGCACGCCGCGCACGGCGACCATGTCCGGGGTGGGTGCCGACCGACCCGCGGCGGCCAGCACGTCCTCTCGCGTGATCACGCCACCCGACCCGGTGCCGACCAGGCGGTCGAGATCGACATTCAACTCCGCGGCCAGCTTTCGGACGGATGGTTTGGCGCGTGGCCGCGTCTCGGCCGAACCCCGCCTGCTGGAGTCCATCGCGTCGTCGGTACCGTAGCCCACCAACACCGCCTTGCGCACCGCACCGTTGCCCTGCTGCGGCGGAACCGCCGGTTCGGGTTCGGGTTCCGGTTCGGCAGCGGCGGGAACGGCTGTAGTGATGCGCACCAGAATCGAGCCGACCGTGAGGGTTTCGCCCTCCGCACCGCCGAGTTCGAGGATCTGGCCCGCGTACGGACTCGGGATCTCGACCTCGGCCTTGTTGGTCTCGACGGTGCAGAGCGTCTGGTTCAGCTCGACCTCATCGCCAACGGCGACCTCCCAGCTGGTGATCGTCGCATCCTCCAACCCCTCACCGAGGTCGGGAACCAGGAAGTCCTTCACACCCGCGCTCACGGTTGCTCCATCGATCGCTCGACGCAGTCCAGCAGCCTGTCCGGGCCCGGCAGCCACAGCTTCTCCAGCCGCGCCGGTGGATACGGCGTGTCAAAACCGGTGGCACGTAGCACCGGTGCCTCCAGGTCGTAGAACAGCTCCTCCTGGATCCGTGCGGCCAGTTCGGCGCCGAAGCCGAGGGTCCGCGGTCCTTCGTGCATCACGACCGCACGACCCGTCCTGCGCACCGAGTCGGCGACTGTGTCGAAGTCGAGCGGGTTCAGCGACCGCAGGTCGACGACCTCGAGGCTCCAGCCGTGCTGCTCGGCCGCCAATTCGGCGGCGCTCAGCGCGGTTGCGACCAGCGAGCCGTAGGTCAGCACCGTGACGTCGTCGCCGGGGCGCCTGATCGTGGCCCGTCCGATGGGCAGCACGGGCGCGTTGATGTCGACCGGTTCGCGCGCCCAGTACCGTCGCTTGGGCTCCATGAAGATCACCGGGTCACGGCTCTGAATCGACTGACGCAGAAGCCAATACGCGTCCGTCGGCGTCGACGGCACCACCACCTTCAACCCCGCGGTGTGCAGCCAGTAGCTCTCGGTGGATTCCGAATGGTGTTCCACCGCGCCGATGCCGCCGAACGAGGGGATGCGAATGGTCACCGGCATGTCGACGTCGCCTCGGGTACGCATCCGGTACTTCGCCAGGTGGCTGACGATCTGATCGAACGCGGGCGCCGCGAACCCGTCGAACTGGATCTCCGGGACCGGCACGAAGCCGCGGATCGCCATCCCGATCGCAATCCCGACGATCGCCGACTCCGCGAGTGGGGTGTCGAAACATCGTTGATCGCCGAAGGTTTCAGATAGTCCCTCGGTGACCCGGAACACGCCGCCGAGAGTGGCGACGTCCTCACCGAACACCAGCACCCTGTCGTCGGCGGCCATCGCGTCATGCAGTGCCCGGTTGATCGCCTGCGCCATCGTCAAAGTGGGCGTCGCCGGCACCGCCGTGAGTAGGGGACCGTGAGGCTCCGGCACGTCGTCGCCGTGCATCGCGGGCCGCTCGATGATCTGAGTCATTTCGCTCCTCGCGTCCGCAGTGTCACGTCACGCCTCTTTCGCCAACTCGGCCAACAGCTGTTGGCGTTGATCCACCAGGTCGGGGGTGATGTCGTGGTAGACGGTGTCGAACATCTCGGCGACATCGATGTCCTCGGCGTCGACAACCGAGTCACGTAACTCGGCGCGCAGCCGTTTCGACTTCGTCGCGACCCGCTCTTCCAACCGCTCGTTCCACACTCCGACGGACGTCAGGTAGGTGCGGTACCGGGTCAGCGGATCCCGTGCAGTCCACAGGTCGACGTCTTCGGTGGACCGGTACCGGGTCGGGTCGTCGGAGGTGGTGTGCGGACCCATGCGGTAGGTGATCGCCTCGATCAGGGTCGGGCCACCGCCCTCACGCGCCCGCTGGGCGGCCTCGGCCATCACTGCGTAACAGGCCAGCACGTCATTGCCGTCGACCCGAATGCCGGGCATTCCGTAGCCGATGGCACGGTGGGCGAT
This sequence comes from uncultured Actinomycetota bacterium, assembly GCA_963699655.1. Classification (GTDB taxonomy): domain Bacteria; phylum Actinomycetota; class Actinomycetes; order Mycobacteriales; family Mycobacteriaceae; genus Mycobacterium. Next base: position 74,111 of record CAVOUV010000014.1, on the reverse strand, counting down.
GGACGGTCCGGCCATCTGACGGTCGACCGGGACCGAGATCGCCCACTGGTTGTTCTGAATGAAGAACACGCACGGCGCCCGGTAGACCGCCGCCAGGTTCATCGCCTCGTGTGCGTCGCCCTCGCTGGTGGCCCCGTCACCCATGAAGGCCACCGTCACCGAGTCTTCGCCGAGTCGTTGAGCCGCCATCGCCGCGCCGACCGCATGCAGGCCGTGCGTGCCGATCGGGATGGCGATGGGTGCGCAGCACTTCTTGGTGAACTCGAGGCCGCCGTGCCACTTGCCGCGCCACACCGCGCCCATCTGGGCCGGCGTGATGCCACGCAGCAGGAATGCGCCGATCTCGCGGTACTGCGGGAAGAGCCAGTCGGTCTTGCGCAGGCACGCCGCGGCGCCGATCTGGGAGGCCTCCTGGCCGCGACACGACGCGAACAGCGCCAGTTCGCCCTGGCGTTGCAGGTTGACGAACTCCCCGTCGAGGTCGCGGGTGACGACCATCAACTCGTACAGCCAGCCAAGGGTCTCGGGCGGCACATCCCGGGAGTAGCGGCGCTCGGAAGTGGGGGTCCCGTCGGGCGCGATAAGTCGAATCGGGTCGAGGTCAACACGCGGTGACGCGTCAAAACCGATGGCCATACCGCCTCCTAGGGTCACTGACGACGGATCGCGCCGTCAGGCGACTGAGGTGCTCAGCACGGTGGCGGTAGAGCAGAACCCCTGGTTGGAGGCCTGTCCGCTAGCTGCCTGGGTGTGGCGCTAACGCAACGATGCGCTCTGCCCGCCGCAGTACTGGGGCATCCACCATTATGCCCTCGAACTGGAAGACGCCCCTCTCATGGTGCGCCGCGTCGATGACGTGTCGCGCCCATTGCACCTGTTCGGCGGTGGGTGCGTAGCCGTCGCGAATCACTGCGACCTGGGACGGATGGATGGCCACCTTGACGTCGAAACCGACCGCGACCGCGTCGTCGACCTCGGCACGCAGCCCGTCGAGATTCTTGATGTCGAGGAACACCGAGTCCAGTGCCAGCCGCCCATACGCCTTCGCCGCCAGCAGCGACTGAGATCGCACATGGCGGGCCACCTCGCGATAACTCCCGTCCGGATATCGGTTGGCGGTGCCTCCGAGCACGGCGAACAGATCCTCGGCGCCCCACATCAGCCCGTACGCATTGTCGACACGGGCCAGTTCGTTGACCACCAACGCCGCCAGCGGCGTCTCGATCAAAACCACCACGTCGCGCGGCGCGAGCGCACTGACCTGCTCGGGCGATTCGGTTTTCGCCAGCATCACCGTGGTGTAGCCGGTCCGCGACAGCGCCCGCAGATCGAGTTCGTGATCCTCGGTCGGGCTGGGATTGACCCGGACGACGGTGCGGCCGGGGTCGAGCGGCACATCGACCAACGCCTCTCGGGCCGCCTCGCGGTCCTTGGCCGCCACCCCGTCCTCCAGGTCGAGAATGACGACATCGGCTGCCGCAGCGGCTTTCTCGAACCGCTCGGGACGGTCGGCCGGGCAGAACAGCCAGGCCGGCCCGGTCTGCGTCAACGCCACTACGCGTCCTCGGGACGCTTGCGCACCATGGTCTTTCGCGACGCCGTCGCCACGACGTCACCGTGCTGGTTGCGCCCGGTGTGGGCGAAGGTGACGATGCCCTCCCCAGGCCGGCTCTTGGACTCCCGCTTGTCGGTCACCTCGGTCTCGGCATAGAGCGTGTCGCCGTGGAACAGCGGCTTGGGGAAGGCGACCTCGCCGAAACCGAGGTTGCCGACGATCGTGCCCTGCGTCAGCTGGGCCACCGACAGGCCGACCAGCGTCGAGAGGGTGAACATCGAATTCACCAGCCGCTGGTTGAACGGTGGCAGTGCGTCGGAGAATGCCGCGTCGAGGTGCAGCGCCTGGGTGTTCATCGTCAACGTGGTGAACAGCACGTTGTCCGCCTCGGTGATGGTGCGCCCGGGCCGATGCTGATAGAGCACCCCGGCCTCGAACTCCTCGAACCAGAGCCCGCGCTGGATGACGACTCTCTTGTCGCTCATAGGCCGGCCTCCCGCGCGATCAGCATCAGCTGCACTTCGGTTGTCCCCTCACCGATTTCGAGGATCTTGCTGTCGCGGTAGTGGCGCGCCACGGGATACTCGTTCATGAAGCCATAGCCGCCGAACACCTGCGTGGCGTCGCGCGCGTTGTCCATGGCGGCCTCGCTGGCCACCAGCTTCGCGATCGCCGCGGCCTTCTTGAACGGCTTCCCGGACAGCATGAGTGCGGCGGCGTCGTAATAAGTGGCGCGTGCGGAGTGGGCCCGGGCTTCCATGCGCGCGATCTTGAAGGCGATGGCCTGATAGGTACCGATCGCGGCGCCGAAAGCCTGGCGTTCCTTCGCATACTTGACGCATTCGTCGACACAACCCTGGGCGGCGCCGACGGACAGCGCGGCGATCGCGATCCGTCCCTCGTCGAGAATGCGCAGGAAGTTGGCGTAGCCGCGACCGCGCTCGCCGAGCAGGTTCTCCTGCGGCACCCGCACGTCGTCGAAGCTGAGCGGGTGCGTGTCCGACGCGTTCCAGCCGACCTTGTTGTACGCGGGCTCGGCGGTGAAGCCCTCGATGGGCACCGGAACCAGGATCGTCGAGATCTCCTTCTTGCCGTCAGCTTCGCCGGTAACAGCGGTGACGGTGACCAGCTTGGTGATGTCGGTGCCCGAGTTGGTGATGAACTGCTTGGAGCCGTTGATGATCCAGTGTCCGTCGTCGAGCTTGGCGGTGGTCCTGGTGGCACCGGCGTCGGTGCCTCCGCCCGCCTCGGTCAGCCCGAAGGCACCCAGCGCCTTGCCACTGGCCAGCAGTGGCAGCCACTCCTGCTTCTGCTCGTCGTTGCCGAACCGGTAGACGGGCATCGCGCCGAGCGACACACCGGCCTCCAGCGTGATCGCCACGCTCTGGTCGACCTTGCCGAGTTCCTCCAGCGCCAGGCACAGCGCGAAGTAGTCGCCGCCCATGCCGCCGTACTCTTCGGGGAACGGCAGGCCGAACAGGCCCATGTCGGCCATCCCCGACACCACCTCGTACGGGAAGGAATGCTCCTCGTCGTGCTTGGCCGCGACTGGCGCGATCACACTCTGGGCGAAGTCGCGCACCGTTTTCGCGAGCTGTTCGTAGTGGTCGGGCAGCGTTCCGGTGGCCAGAAAATCGCTCATGATTCGTCTTCCTTCGTATCTGCTGAATTGCCGGCTACGCCGGCGGCGGTGATCCTCGCCAGCGGCTGGCCCACCTTGACCTGGTCGCCGATGGCGACGAGCAGTTGCACCACACCGTCGACCGGCGCGGCAAGCGCGTGTTCCATCTTCATCGCCTCGACGGTGACTACGACGTCCCCGGCGTCGACGCATTCGCCGTCTGTAATGCCCACGGCGACAACCGAACCCGGCATCGGGCTGGTGAGCTCGGCGTCCCCGCTGTGTTCGTCCTCGGGCCGGACCGGCGCTTCCCGCACCTCCTCGACCACGGCGGTGCGACCGCCGCCGGACAGCCAGATCTGGCCATTGTCGGCCGCTACAAGATAGTCGGTGCGGAGGCCATCCAGTGTGACGGCAAGTCGATGGCCTTCGAGAACCGCTGTCAGCGTGTGCTTTTCACCGTGCTCGACGACTGCGGTCGCGGAGCCGGGCGATCCGGTGAGGTAGACGTGGTCGGTGCGCTCGCCCGCCCGCAGCCGGAACGTCGTCGGCGCCCGCTCCCCCATCCGCCAACCCGACGGCACCTGCCAGAGGTCACCCGGTGGGCCGGGCCAGCTGCGAAGCCACTTGTACGCGGCAGCCGCGATCAGTGCGTCGTCGCCGGGCAGCGCCGGGGAGAAATCGGGCGTTCGACGGTCCAGCAGGCCGGTGTCGAGGCGGCCGGCGGCCACGTCGGCGTCCGCGAGTAGAAACCGGAGGAACTCGATGTTGGTCGTGACGCCGAGGACCGCGGTGTCGGCGAGCGCCCGATCGAGCGCGCGCAGCGCGCCGGGCCGGTCACCCGCGTAAGCGATGACCTTGGCCAGCATCGGGTCGTAATCGCTGCCGACCACGGTGCCTTCGGCCAGCCCGGAGTCGACGCGCACCCCGGGCCCGGCCGGCTCGGCCAGGCCGATGACCTGACCGCCGGTGGGCAGGAAGCCGTTCGCCGGATCCTCCGCGTATACCCGAGCCTCGATGGCGTGCCCGCGCATCGCGATATCGTCCTGGCCGACCGGCAGCTTCTCCCGCGTCGCGATGCGGACCTGCAGTTCGACGAGGTCGACGCCGGTGACCATCTCGGTGACCGGGTGCTCGACCTGCAGCCGGGTGTTCATCTCCATGAAGAAGAACTCGTCGGGGCGGTCGGCGGAGACGATGAACTCGACGGTGCCCGCACCCGTGTACTCGACGCTGCGCGCGGTGTCGCATGCGGCCGCGCCGATTCTCGCGCGCGTCGCCTCGTCGAGAAGTGGTGACGGCGCCTCCTCGATCACCTTCTGGTGCCGGCGCTGAAGGCTGCACTCGCGCTCGCCGAAGTGCACCACGTTGCCATAGCCGTCGGCGAGCACCTGCACTTCGATGTGGCGAGGGTTCAACACGAATCGCTCGATGAACAGAGTGTCGTCGCCGAACGCCGAGGCGGCTTCGCGGCGTGCGGAGACGAGCGCGGCCGGTAGTTCGGCGGGCTCCTGCACCACCCGCATGCCTTTGCCGCCGCCACCGGCCGACGGCTTCACCAGAACCGGATACCCGACCTCCCCTGCGCCGGCGATCAGGTCGGCATCGGTGAGCCCGGGACGGGACACACCCGGCACGACCGGCACCCCGAATGCCGACACCGCGGCCTTCGCGGCGATCTTGTCGCCCATGGTCTGGATTGCCCCAACCGGCGGCCCGATGAACACGATCCCCGCATCCCGGAGTGCGGCAGCGAATTGCGCATTCTCCGAGAGGAATCCGTATCCGGGATGGACCGCCTGCGCGCCGGTCCGCCGGGCCGCATCGACGACGGCGTCGATGTCGAGGTAACTCTGCCGGGCGGCCGCGGGGCCGATGCCGACCGCGACGTCGGCTTCCCTGACATGGCGGGCGCCGGCATCCGCATCGCTGAACACCGCGACCGACCGGATCCCCATCGCGCGCAGGGTGCGGATGACCCGGACGGCTATCTCGCCGCGGTTGGCCACCAGAACGGTGTCGAAGGTTTCCATCTGCGTCACATCCGGAAGACGCCGTAGGAGATGGATTCGAGGGGCGCCTGTCCTGCGACGGAAAGCGCCAGCCCGACAACGGTTCTGGTGTCAGCCGGATCGATTACCCCGTCGTCCCAGATCCGGGCCGTGGAATAGTACGGATTTCCCTGATCCTCGTACTGCTGACGGATCGGCGCCTTGAAGCGCTCCTCCTCTTCCGCGGTCATCTCGCCGCGCACGGTAGCCAGCACGGCCGCCGCCTGCTCCCCGCCCATCACCGAGATCCGTGCGTTGGGCCACATCCACAGGAAGCGCGGCGAATACGCCCGGCCGCACATCGAGTAGTTGCCCGCGCCGTAGGAACCGCCGATCACGACGGTGAGTTTCGGCACCCGCGCGCATGCGACCGCGGTCACCATCTTGGCGCCGTGCTTGGCGATCCCGCCCGCCTCGTAGTCGCGGCCGACCATGAAGCCCGAGATGTTCTGCAGGAACAGGAGCGGGGTCATGCGTTTGTCGCACAGCTCGATGAAGTGCGCGCCCTTCACCGCGGACTCGCTGAACAGGACTCCGTTGTTGGCCACGATGCCGACGGGCTGTCCGTGAATGCGCGCGAAGCCCGTGACGAGGGTGCTGCCGTATTCGGCCTTGAACTCCGAGAATTCACCGCCGTCGACGATGCGCGTGATGACCTCGTGCACGTCGTAGGGCACCCGGGGGTCGACCGGCACCACGTCGTAGAGCTCGGTCTGATCGGCCACCGCATCAACGGTGGGCGTCACCTCCCAAGGAGGTCGCGAACGCGGACCCAGCGTGGCCACGATGTTGCGAACGATACGCAACGCGTCGCGGTCGTCGTGAGCCAGATGATCTGTGACACCGGAGATCCGGGAGTGCAGATCACCGCCACCGAGGTCTTCGGCGGTCACGATCTCGCCGGTAGCGGCCTTCACCAGCGGCGGCCCGCCGAGGAAGATCGTGCCCTGATTGGCCACGATGACGGCCTCGTCGCTCATCGCGGGCACATACGCGCCACCCGCGGTGCACGAGCCGAGCACGGCGGCGATCTGCGGAATGCCCTCGGCGCTCAGGTTCGCCTGGTTGTAGAAGATCCGCCCGAAGTGGTCGCGATCGGGAAACACCTCGTCCTGGCGGGGCAGGAACGCGCCGCCGGAGTCCACCAAGTAGATGCATGGCAGCCGGTTCTGGCCGGCGATCTCCTGGGCCCGTAGGTGTTTCTTCACGGTGATCGGGTAGTACGTGCCGCCCTTCACCGTGGCATCGTTGGCGACGATCATGCATTCGCGGCGCGAGACCCGGCCGATGCCTGCGATCATTCCCGCGCCGGGGCATTCGTCGTCGTACATGCCGTCGGCGGCCAGTGGCGCGAGTTCGAGGAACGGGCTGCCCGGATCGAGCAGGCCGTCCACCCTGTCTCGCGGCAACAACTTTCCGCGGCTGACATGTCGCTCGCGGGACCGCTCGGAACCGCCGAGTGCGGCGGTGGCCAGCTTCGTGCGCAACTGATCGACGAGGGCAAGGTGCTCGTCGCGATGAGAAGCCCGCGGTGTCATCGTTGAAAACCTGTTCGGTTGAGTTAATGACGACTAACTTGTGGTATGTTAGTCGCGATTAACTCAAGTGTCCACCAGGAGTTCGGAGGGCGCCAATGGTGACAACGAGGCAGGCTTCAGCGTCCTCCGCCACGCGGCGCAGCAGGGCGAAATCAGATCGACGCTCCCAGTTGATCGCCGCAGCGGAGCGACTGGTGGCCGAACGCGGATACCCGGCGGTCCGGTTGGAGGACATCGGCGCGGCGGCCGGTGTGAGCGGCCCGGCGATCTACCGTCACTTCCCGAACAAAGAGGCGCTGCTGGTCGAATTGCTCGTGGGTATCAGTACCCGCCTGTTGGCCGGCGCCACCGACGTGGTCGCCCGCGCCTCCGATCCCGAAGAGGCGCTCGACGGGCTGATCGACTTCCATCTGGACTTCGCACTCGGCGAGTCGGACCTGATCCGTATCCAGGACCGTGACCTACCCAGTCTGCCGCCGACCGCCAGACGTCAGGTGCGCAAGTCCCAACGGCAGTACGTCGAGATCTGGGTCGACGTGCTACGCCAACTCGATGACACCCGCAGCGAATCAGACGCCCGCCTGATGGCGCACGCGACGTTCGGGCTGTTGAACTCAACGCCGCACAGCGTGCGGCCGGCGCCGGAAAAACGACCGAGGCCAGCGCGCGGGCCGTCTTGAGAGCGATGACGGTCGCTGCGCTGACCTCGGTCGGTCAGGCTATTGACAACTAGTACCAGACTTTACGGCCGCCGACGGGACGTCCGACGCTGCCGAGAACCCAGAACACGGCACCGATGACCAGCAAGACGACGCCGATGTATGTCAGGATCGAGATGCCAAAGATGACACCAAGAATCAGCAAGATGGCACCCAAAACGATCATGGCTACTCCATTTCTTTCTGAATTGGTAACGGCCAGTTGATTACTGGCTGGGCTGCGGGATGTTGCAGTTCGCTACCTTGGGATTGACACCGGCGTAGTTCAGCGGGCCGGCGACAACGGTCAGCGCGATGCTGCCCGCTGTGGCGCAATTGCTTTCGCCACCCTTGAAGTAGTCGCGTTGATACGCGGCCACCACACCGATCAACAGCCAGACCAGCACTATGACGCCGAGCAGTCCGCCGCCTCGCATGCTGCGCCTCCATTCGTGTTTGCACCGGTCGGTGCGCAGCTCAGATTTACCCGCCGGACAATTCCGGTAAACCTTCCGGCGGTCAAGATCAGGTCACGATGCGGGGGTGGGCGCGAAAGCCCTGACGAGCCACTCACACATGACTCTGACCAGCACAGCCCGGTTCTCCCGCTTGTCGATCTCGTGGCCGTCGTCGTCGAACGTCAGCAGTTCGACGGTGCGGCCGAGACGCCGTAAGGCGTCGAACATTTGCTGTGATTCCCCTGGGGGACATTGGTGTCGTTCAGACCGTGCACCAGAAGCAGCGGCGCCGTCAGCGCGTCCGCACGCAGGAGCGGTGACAGCCGATCGAGTAGGTCGCGGTCGGCGACGGGGTGGCCGTATTTCGGATAGGCCGCCGCCGCGATCCACGGTTCGGTGTTGCGGTACCACGTGTTCAGATCGCTCATGCCGCAGATGCTGATGCCTGCGGCGAACAACGCCGGATGAAAGGCGAGCGCCGCCTGGGTCAGGTAGCCGCCATATGACCAGCCGCAGCAGGCGATGCCGTCTGCGGGCGCGAAGCCGTTGTCGACCAGATACCGGGCCGCGTCCGCGACATCGTCGATCGCCGCGAAGCGACGTTCCTTGTCGTCGGCGTGCATGAACGCCCGCCCGAAACCACCCGAGCCGCGCACATTCGGGAGGAATACGGTGATGCCGGTTTCGAGCAGCGGCGGGAAGAACTCGTTGTACCCCGGGCGGCCCTGTCCTTCGGGTCCGCCGTGCAGGAAGAGCATGGCGCCGATCGGCTCGACCCCCGCCGGCGGGCGGAACAACCAGCCGGTCAGTTCGAGGCCATCACGCGCGACGACGGTCTCCAATGTCGGGTCGGCGGCGACGGGGCCGCGACTCGGTTCACGGTCGACGGGCTCCCACTCCCGCGACCGGGGATCGACGAGCTCCACCGTCGGCGGGGTCGAGGGACCTTCCACCGTCATCGCCAACATCGAACCACCCGCGCTGATGCTGAGCTCGCCGGCCACCAGCCCGGGCAGCGGGATCGGATCGTACAACGTGTAGTCGGCGTACTCGAGAATCTGTAACTCACTGGCGCCGTTGATGTTCCACAACATCGCGACCGTCGACAGGTCGTCACTGACGGTGAACTCGTCGAGTTCGTGACCCGGGCGCTCGGCGAGCACCTGGTAGGAGACGCCGTCGGGAGTGGTGGTCACCTCGATCAGGCGGGCGTAGTCGGCACCGTTCTCGCTGCGGATCAGGGCGCGCACATAACCCTCGGCGCTGTTGAGGCCGTAGCTCTTCGCCGGCTGGTACAGCTCGGTGAGCTCCCCCTCGTAGCCGGACCGCAACCGGCGCGGGCCGTGGTCGTCGAGGATGATGCCGAAGTCGGTCGTCGAGCCTGGATCGTATGGCAGCAGCGCGATTTCGGTCAATCCGCGCAACATGATGAGGTCGCGGTAACCTCGGGGTCCGACCCGCACCAGCGAGGCTCCCGCCCACGCGTCGACGAGCCGGCCGCCCGATCGGCGGTCCAACACGACGGTGCCGCGGGTGGCGGGGTCGATCAGACACGAGCTGCCGACGCCGTCGTCACCGGTGAGGATCGCGGCGACTTGTGTTCCGTCCCAACCGATCAGCTCGGCGGCGCCCTCCGGCACGCCGTCGGGCCACGTGTCGATCCGATGTGCATCGCGGTCGTCGGGATCGGTTGTCACCACCCATATTTGGCTACGGGTGCCGCCTTCGGGGGCGACCTGACAGGCGAGCCAGTAGCCGTCAGCGGAATGGACGACCCTGGTGACAGCGCCCTCTACAGGTAGTTCGACGTCTCGCGAGGAACTCGCCCGCCAGCCCCGGAGGAATCGCTGCACGGCGCGCGGGTATCCACCGTCGTCGACGATATGGGCGAACGCCGTCGCATCCGGCGACATCGACGCGCCGTATATCCGACGGACCTGCTTTCCCACTGTTCCGATTCTGCATCCTCGACGACTCGCGCGAACACCGGCCCTTGCTGTTTAGCCAGGTCGAATCGGCTGACGGCCGACTGAGCGGCTGCACAGGTACCCTGCAGCCATGAGGTGGGCATGACCGATTCACCACGCCGGGACGGGCCCGACCCGACGCGACCGCCGGGCACCAACTACCCGGGGTACGTCGACCCCGCGTACGCGAGCCAGGCGCCGTACGGGCCCACCTACCAGGCGCCCCCGGCATCCCAGCCCACCGAACGACTGCCTGCGTACGCGCCGTACGGCTACGACCCGTATGCGTCGGGCCAGTGGGGCCCGTCGGGCCAGTGGGGCGGCCCGCCGTATCCGCCGGGCGAACCGCCCGAGCAGCCTCCCGAGGGTCCGAAGTCGCCGCGCTGGCTGTGGATTCTTGCGGCGGTCGCGGTGCTGGCGGTCATCTGCCTGGTGATCGCACTGGTGATCGTCAACAGCTCGCAGCAGGACACCGTCGTCGCGCCACTGCCGTCCCTGCCGGAGCCGAGCTTCAGCACCCCGACTCCGACCACGACGTCGCCGGCGCCCACCGTGACCATCCCGGTGCCGCCGCTGACCCCCGGGCCGTCGACCAGCGGCCCGGCCACCCCCGGTGCGACCGAGACGGTGGTGTACAACGTCGACGGCGACGGCCGGGCGATCAACATCACCTATGTCGACAGCGGCGGCGTGCTGCAGACCGAGTTCAATGTGATGCTGCCGTGGAGCAAGCAGGTCGAATTGGCCAAGCCCGCCGGGGATTCGGCCAGTGTCAGCATCATCAATGTGGGGCGCGAGGTGAGCTGTTCCATCACCGTCGACGGTGTGCAGCTCCAGCAGCGCACCGGCGCCGGGCTGACGATCTGCACCGGCACGGGTTAACCGGCCACGGATCGCTGCGGCACCTTCACGGCCAGCATCGCCAGTAGCCCGCCGGCGAGGACGACCAGGATGCCTCCCATGCCCGCCCGGTCGGCGCCGAAGAGCGTGATGAACGTGGAGAACAGCAAGGGCGCCAGGTAAGAGACCGCGCGACCCGTGGTGGTGTAGAGACCGAAGGCCATGCCCTCCTTGCCCTCCGCCGAGATGCGCAGCATCAACGTGCGGGCGGCCGACAGGGTCGGCCCGATGAACAGGCACAGCGTCAGCCCGCAGATCCAGAACGCGAGGGGCCCGGACAGCACCATCAGCGTCGCCGCCACCGCGATCATCGCCGTCAGCGAGCCGACGATGACGGGTTTGGAGCCCACCCGGTCATCGAGCCTGCCACCCCCGACGGCCCCGACAGCGGCGATGACGCAGGCACTCATCCCGAAGAGCAGCACATCGGCGTCCGAGATGCCGTAGACGTTGACGCCCAGCACCGCGCCGAAGGTGAAGACGCCGGTGAGCCCGTCCCGGAACACGGCACTGGCGAGCAGGTAGTAGACCACGTTGCGGTCGCGCCGCCATTCGCTGATCAGCTCGTCCCACAGTGTGCGGTACGCCCGAAACAAGCCGACGGGTTTCTCCCGCGGAAGTTCGGAATCCGGCGACCGCACGCCGATCAGCAACGGCAGGGCGAACAACGCGAACCAGACGGCGGTCAACAGCATCGCCGCGCGCACGTTCTGTCCACCGCCGACCGGCAGCGACAACAGCCCTCGCGTGTCGCCGTCCCCCGAGATGAACCCGAGGTAGATGATCAGCAGGAGCACCACGCTGCCCAAATAGCCCATGCCCAAACCCAATCCGGATATCCGCCCGGAGGTCTGCGGCGTCGAGAGCTGTCGCAGCATGGCGTTGTAGGGAACGCTGGCCAGTTCGTTGCACGCCGCGGTGCCCGCCAGCAGCAGCAGGCCCGCCCACAGGTAGCGGTGGTCGTCGCGGATCAGGCTCATCGAGGTGGTCAGCACCACCACCACGCCCGTCAGCGCCGCGAGTACCCGGCGACGGCGCCAGGGCGGATCGACCCACACCCCGGTGACCGGCGCGAGCAGGGCGACGGCGAGCCCGGCCAGACCCAGCGCCCATCCGAGCCAGCTGGTGGGACTGGTGTCGCCGGGCAGGTCATGGCCGACACCGTGGGTGAGATAGACGGAGAAGACAAACGTCACGACGATCGCGTTGACACCCGTCGACCCGGTGTCCCACAGGGCCCAGGCCAACACCGGCGACCGTCCCGCGGGGCGCGCGGACAGCCGGCTATCGCTCATGAGCGCCCACGATATAGTCCGCGCATGCCAGTACCCGCACCCAGCGCAGACGCCCGCGCCGTCGTCACCGGCGCCTCGCAGAACATCGGCGAAGCACTGGCCACCGAGCTCGCGGCCCGCGGCCACCACCTGATCATCACGGCACGCCGCGAGGACGTGCTGACCGTTCTGGCGGGCAAGCTCACGGCGCAGTACGGGGTGACGGTCGAGGTTCGTCCGGTGGACCTCGCCGATCCGTCCGAACGAACAGGGCTCTGCGACGAGTTGGCCGACCGCAACATCTCCATACTGTGCGCCAACGCGGGCACCGGAACGTTTGGTCCGGTGGCGAAGCTGGACCCCGAGGGGGAAAAGGCGCAGGTGCAGCTGAATGTCCTTGGGGTGCACGACCTTGTGCTCGCCGTCGTGCCGGGGATGGTCGCCCGCCAGGCCGGCGGGATCCTGATTTCCGGCTCGGCGGCGGGCAATTCGCCCATTCCGAACAACGCCACCTATGCCGCGTCCAAGGCATTCGTCAACACGTTCAGCGAGTCCCTGCGCGGCGAGCTGAAGCGTGTCGGCGTGCACGTCACCCTGCTCGCGCCGGGACCCGTGCGCGAGACGTTGCCCGACGCGGAACAACAGTCGTTGGTGGAGAAGCTGATACCCGACTTCCTGTGGATCTCGACCGAGTACACCGCGAAGGTGTCGCTGGACGGGTTGGAGCGCAACAAGGCGCGCATCGTGCCGGGTGTGACGTCGAAGGCCATGTCGGTGGCGACCGGCTACACCCCGCGCGCCATCGTGACACCGATCGTCGGCGCGGTGTACAAGAAGCTCGGCGGCGACTAGCCCGTTTCGGCGGAAACTACCGACGCCTTCGGCCGGTGCCGAAGATGCTGCGGGTGATCTCGCGGCCGGCGACGGTGGCCGCCGAACGGATGAAGCTCCGGAAGGCCGAACTCTGCAGGACCTCCTGCACCATGCCGCCCTCGACCGCACCGCGGCTCGTCACCTCACCCGACGCGGTGGCGGCGCCGGGGACGTCAACCGGCGGTGGCAGCGGCGGCGCCGCCTCGGGCGGGGGCGCCAATCGGGCGTTGAGCCGCTCGTAGGCCGAGTCCCGATCGATCGTCTGGCCGTACTCGGCCTGCAGCGGGCTGGCCTTGGCCGCCGCGGCGATGGCCTCGGGGCCGATGGTGTCCATCAGCGAGCGCGGGGCCCGCATCCTGGTCCACGCGACTGGCGTGGGCGCACCCTTCTCCGAGAGCACGGTCACGATCGCCTCGCCGATGCCCAGCGACGTCAGCGCCGACTCCAGGTCGTAGACGGTCGTTTTCGGGTACGTGCGCACCGTCTTGGACAACGCCTTCTGGTCGTCGGGGGTGAATGCCCGCAGCGCATGCTGAATGCGCGCGCCGAGCTGGCTCAGCACGTCGTTGGGCACATCGGTCGGCAACTGCGTGCAGAAGAACACGCCGATACCCTTGGACCGGATCAGTTTGACGGTCTGCTCGACCTGTTCCAGGAACGCCTTCGACGCATCGGTGAACAGCAGGTGGGCCTCGTCGAAGAAGAACACCAGCTTCGGTTTGTCGACGTCGCCGACCTCGGGCAGCGTGGTGAACAGATCGGCCAGCACCCACATCAGGAACGTCGAGAACATCACCGGCCTGGCGGCCTGGTTGCCGAGTTCGAGCAGGCTGATGACGCCGCGGCCCTGCGCATCGAGGCGCAGCAGATCCTTCGGCTCCAGCTCCGGCTCGCCGAAGAAGGTGTCGGCGCCCTCGGCCTCCAGGTTGACCAACGCACGCAGGATCACCCCCGCCGTCGTCGGCGATACCGCGCCGAGCGCTTTCAACTCGGGCTTGCCCTCGTCGCCGGTCAGGTACTGGATGACGGCGCGCAGATCCTTCAGGTCCAGCAGCGACAGACCCTTCTGATCGGCCCAGTGAAAGATGAGCCCCAGGGTGGACTCCTGGGTAGCGTTGAGCCCCAACACTTTTGACAACAGGATGGGCCCGAAGCTGGAGATGGTGGCTCGCACGGGGACGCCGATCCCCGACGTGCCCAGCGACAGGAACTCCACGGGGAACGCGGTGGGCGTCCATGAGTCCCCGGTGTCCTTGGCGCGCTGTTCGGTCTTGTCATTCGGCGCACCCGGCCGCGACAGCCCCGACAGGTCCCCCTTGACGTCGGCCATCAACACCGGCACACCCGCCGCCGACAGCTGCTCGGCGATCACCTGCAGCGACTTCGTCTTGCCTGTGCCGGTGGCGCCGGCCACGAGGCCGTGCCGGTTAACGGTGGCGAGCGGGATGCGGACCTGCGCGGCGGGATCGCTGGCCCCGTCCACGACGACGCTGCCCAATTCCAGCGCCTGCCCTTCGACGGCGTAACCTGCGGCGATCTGCTGTGCGGGGGAGGCTGCCGACTCAGTGGTCATGGCTGGCACCCTACTTGGGGACCACGCCGACCGGGTGGGTGTGGGCTACCGACTGTCGGCCTTTGTCTTACTGTGAGCGCTGTGCGCGACGAACTGGTGTGGATCGATTGTGAGATGACCGGCCTGGACCTCAAGACAGACCGGCTCATCGAGATTGCGGTACTCGTCACCGACGCCGACCTCAACATCCTCGGCGACGGAATCGACGTGGTGATCCACGCCGATGATGCCGCGCTCGCGTCAATGATCCCCGTCGTCACCGAGATGCACAGCCGGTCCGGCCTGACCGACGAGGTGCGGGCCTCCACCATCGGCGTGGCCGAGGCCGAGGAACTCGTGCTCGACTACATCCGCGCCCACGTCAAGCAGGCCAAGACCGCTCCCCTGGCCGGCAACTCGATCGCGACCGACCGCGGGTTCATCGTGCGCGACATGCCCAAGCTCGACGACTACCTGCACTACCGGATGATCGACGTCAGCTCGATCAAGGAACTCTGCAGGCGCTGGTATCCGCGCATCTACTTCGGCCAGCCCGAGAAGGGGCTGGCACACCGCGCGCTCGCCGACATTCACGAGTCGATCCGCGAATTGAAGTACTACCGCCAGACCGCCTTCGTTATCCCGCCCGGGCCGTCCACCAGCGATATCGCGGCCATCGCCGAGGAACTCGGACCGCCGACCGAGACCTCGACGGAAACCGATTCGGCTGCCGAGCGTCCGAGCGGCTAATATCGACGACGCTGCGTATGCCTTCGGGTTCGGCAGCGATGGTGGCTGTAGTTCAGCTGGTAGAGCACCAGGTTGTGATCCTGGATGTCGCGGGTTCGAGCCCCGTCAGCCACCCGGTACAGGTCAGGGAGCGTCGCCGCTCCCTGGCCTGTTTTTTTGTCGTGCCGATCAGATGGTGGCGTTTCCGGCCCGCCACTGTTCCCACGGGATGTTCCAGTCGCCCAGGCCGTCGACGCCGGGCAGGATCGATCCCACGGTGTTGACGATCTCGACCACGTCCCCACGCTTGGAGTTGTCGTAGAACCATTGTCCGTTGGCGTTGCTCACGTTGATGCAGCCGTGGCTGACATTGCTGTAGCCCTGACTGCCCACCGACCACGGCGCGGCGTGCACGAAGATGCCGCTGTAGGAGATCTGGGTGGCCCAGTCCACCTCTGTGCGGTAGCCATTCGGCGAATTCGACGGCACCCCATAGGTGGACGAGTCCATGATCATGTGGCTGAACCGGTCCCCGACGATGTAGGTGCCGTTGTTGGTGGGCGTGCTGTTCTTGCCCATCGAGATGGGCATGGTCTTGATGATCTCGCCGTTGCGCTTCACCGTCAGCGTCTTGGTGCTGTCGTCGACGGTTGTGATCACCTCGTCGCCGATGGTGAAGTGGGTGCTGACGTTCTCCTGCCCGAACAGCCCGTCGCCGAGGTCGACGCCGTAGCTGTTCACCGCGACGTCGACCGTGGTGCCGGGCTTCCAGTAAGCGGCTGGGCGCCAACGCACCTCGCGGTTACTCAGCCAGTAGAACGCGCCCTGCACGGGCGGGTTGGACTTCACGGTGATGGCCTTCTCGGCGGCCTGGCGGTTCGGGATGTTCTCGTCGAACCGGACCGCGACGGGCTGACCCACACCGACGACCTCACCGTCGTTGGGCAGCACGTAGGGCATCGTCAGGTTTTCCGGTGAATGCGTCTGGAACGTCATCTGCTGGCTGGTGACGCCACCGAGACCCAGCGACTGCGCGCTCAGCGTGTAGCGCTTGTTGTAGCCGAGCGGCTCGTTCGTGGACCAGGTCAGGCCGTCTGGGCTGAGCCTGCCCTCGATCGGGGTGCCCTCTTCGTTGACCATCGTCACCGCGCCCAGCACGCCGTCCTCGGCGCTGATGGTGACGGGCGAGTCCACACTCACACCAACGGCGCCGTCCTTGACCGACGCCGTCAGTTTGGGGACGAGCAAATCCCCGAAGGGTGTGCCCTTGTCGGTGATCACCTGGGGCGGCGGCGGTGCCGAGTTACTGCTGCAGGCGCCGAGGCCGATCGCGAGGGCCGGAACCAGCGCGAGGGTGACCCACCAGCGACGATTCGGGCGCCGGAGGCGCAAAACCGCCGGCTGATGACGCGGACGGGCCACTGTTCGGACCTGCCACATTCTTTCTTCCACCTCGCAACCAGGACTCACAGACAGACTGTCGGTGGCAACAGTCTAAGGGTTACTTCAGCCCCCGGCGCGGTCACTGCGCACGGGCTCCAGCAGCACGAAACGGAAGTGATTTCACGCCGCCCAGCGCGGCCTGTTATTGTCGCTCACGCAGCGCCGTTAGCTCAGTTGGTAGAGCAGCTGACTCTTAATCAGCGGGTCCGGGGTTCGAAACCCTGACGGCGCACCAGAACGCAACAGCCAAAATCATGGATGCCGCCTCGGCACTGGGGCGGCCTGGTGCTATCAATGGTCCAGATAAGTCGCCACTAAGGGTTGGGGTTGAGCAGTGCGGTCGCAACAGATCATCGATCAGATTTACCGCGAAAAAGCCGTGACGGAAGCCGATGGGACCAGGCACAAGTTGCATTCCCACCTCGACTCCGCCGAGGGTGGTTACCTTGCTCGGTTGATCGCCGATAACCCTGACATCGAGCGCACGCTGGAGGTCGGCTGCGCCTACGGTCTTTCATCGCTTCACATCTGCGGCGCCACCGCCGGTCGACCCAAGGCCTACCACATCATCGTCGATCCGTATCAAACCACCGGTTGGAAGGGAATCGGCATCGGCAATCTGGACCGAGCGGGGATCGACTTCTACGAACTCCGTGAGGAGCCGTCGGAATATGGTCTTCCGAACCTATTGCAGGAGAAGATCGCACCCCTGGATCTGGTGTTCATCGACGGCTGGCACACCTTTGATCAGACCATGCTCGATGTGTACTACGCCATCAAGTTGGTCCGGGTCGGCGGCTACATAGTCGTGGACGATGCCAACTGGGCCAGCGTGTCCAAGGTTGTTTCCTACGTGTCGAAATACCCGTGCTTGGAGCTCGTCGGAGGAGGTGAAGCGGCTTGGGTGCGGAGGCTTCGGTTCCCGATCAAGCTGTTGAAACCACTGGCTGAGACCATTTTTCCGCACTGGTTGTACGACCAGTTCTACGCGCGGGGGAAGTTTCCGTCGACGGTTGCCCTGCGCAAGGTCTCTGACGACGAGCGAAACTTCGACTGGTATCGGTCGTTCTGATCAGCCGAGGCGCCCCGCGGTCGATCGAGGTGGCGCCGCTCTGTCCAGTTTCCTGCATTGAGCCGCTCGGGCCGCGTCTCGGGAAACTGATGGGCCCGTGTGCTTCGTGGAGCTCGTGACGCAGGCTGGGGACTCGACGCCGGGGACCACCGCGGCGTGGTCCTCCACCAGCCTGGTGCCGCTTTCCGCCGATTCCACGTCTTAGAGATTTCTTGCACATGAGCGTGCAGTGACCGCAGTAATTAGCTGTCCTCGCGAACACCTTGTGCGGGAGACACAACAACGACCGACTTGCCGGTTGTTCGAAAAGCCGCCCCCCTCCACGATTTCGTGCGCACGATCTCGTTGCGCTACAGGGACGGTTCGCGCGACTGGGGTGACGACGAAGAAATCACGCTCCCTGGTGACTACTTCCAATCATGCGTCGTCGAACTCATTCTGAAACACGATGCGGGTAAGGCGTTATCGATCAGAATGGCGAGTTCGGCCGTCCGTTCCCACGCTCTTCCCGCCGCGTCAGTCCTCGTCGCCTACCGCCACTTTGGCCCGCTCAGCCGGCTCGCCGCGCATCCGCCGGATCAGCCACGGCAGATAGGGCACCACGACTGCCACCACGGCAAGTACGAGGAAGATCGCCGACGACGGGCGGGTGACGAAGACGCTCCAGTCTCCGTTGGACGCGGTAAGCGCGCGCCGCAACTGGCTTTCCAGGTTCGGGCCCAGGATCGCACCCAGGATCACCGGCGCGATCGGAAAGTCGTAGAGCCGCATGAAAAGGCCGACGATCCCGACGGCGTAAGCGATGAGGATGTCGATCGGGTTCCCCGAGACCGAGTACACGCCCAGCGTCGCGAATACCAGGATCCCGGCGTAGAGCATCGGCCGCGGAATCTGCAGCACCTTCACCCACACCTTGATCAGGGGCAGATTCAGCATCAGCAGCATGACGTTGCCGATGTACAACGAGGCGATCAGCGCCCAAACCAGCTCAGGCGACTGATCGAACAGCTGCGGCCCGGGCTGCAGGTTGAATATCTGAAACGCAGCGATGAGGACGGCCGCGGTGGCCGACGTCGGCAGGCCGAGCGTGAGCAGCGGTACCAGGACGCCGGAGAATGACGCGTTGTTGGCCGCCTCGGGACCAGCGACACCCTCGATCGCACCTTTACCGAACTCGTCCTTGCCCTTCGAACGTTTCCGCTCATAGGTATAGGACAGGAAGGTGGGCAGCTCCGCCCCGCCCGCGGGAAGAACACCAAAGGGGAATCCGAAAGCGGTGCCGCGCAACCACGGGGCCCACGACCGGCGCCAGTCCTGACGACTCAGCCAAAAAATGTCGCCCTTGCGCGGCGGATCCAGCGGTGCCAGCACGCCCGGTCTCGTGCGGCCACGGACCAGCACGTAGAGCGTCTCGCCGATGGCGAACAGCCCGATGATCAAGACGACATCGCTGATCCCGTCGTACATCATCGGCTGGCCGAACGTCAGCCGGGCCTGCCCAGAAAGGTCGTCGAGACCCACCAAGCCCAGGGTGACGCCCAGCAGCAGCGCGAGCATTCCCCGCACCATCGAACGTCCGACCAGCGCGGTGACCGAGATGAGGGACAGCACCATCAGTGCCGTGTAGTCGGCGGCGGTGAATTTCGCGGCGAGCTCACCGATCGGCCGGGCGACGAATGTCAGCAGCACCGTCGCAATCGTTCCCGCCACGAAGGAGCCGATCGCGGCGGTGGCCAGCGCCGCGCGGGCACGTCCCCGCCGGGCCATCTGATGGCCCTCCATCGCGGTGGCGACCGAGGCCGATTCTCCCGGGGTGTTGAGCAGGATCGAAGTCGTCGAGCCGCCGTACATCGCGCCGTAGTAGATGCCGGCGAACAGGATGAATGCCCCTGCGGGGTCGTCGAATTTGAACGTCACCGGCAGAAGCAACGCGATCGTGACCGCGGGTCCGATACCGGGTAACACTCCGACCAGGGTGCCCAGCGTCACCCCGAGCGCCGCCAGCAGCAGGTTGGTCGGCGAGAAGACGGTCGCGAAGCCACCGAGCAGCTCGTTGAAGACGGTCATAGCGGCAGCACCCCGGGAGGCAGGTAGATGCTCAGGCCGCGGCTGAACAGGTAGTAGACCGCGACCGTCAGACCCACCGCCACGATGGCGTCGCGAATGTGGTTGCGGCTACCCATGATTGCCGCCGAAACCGCGAATAGCACGGAAGTCGAGATCAGGTAACCAAGCGGTGATATCAGATACGCGTACGCGATCAGTGCGACCACCAGCGCCAGCACCCGCAGCGGATGGTCGAGCCGCTCGGACGCCGTACCGCTGCGCCGGCCGGCCAGCGCTGCGACGGCCCCGGCCAGGTAGGCGGCCGCCAGGAGGATCCACCCGACCGCCAGTATCACCGGCATGAACCGCGGCCCTCGCGGCTCGAAGTCGCCCGGCACAGCCCAGCCCTGCCACAGCAACACCACACCGACCGCAAGGACGACCACACCGAACACCACCGGTGCTATCGGTGAACTCTGCGCTATTGCCTCGTCGTGTTCGCCGATTTCGGCGGCCGGGTCGTCCTCGGCGCCGGTGCGCAGACTGTCGTCGGCGACGCTCACAGCCCGAGATCGTTCAGGACGCTCGCCGTCTGATTCTCCTGGTCGGCGACGAACTTGGTGGCGTCATCACCGGTGCGGAAATCGTCGGTCCAGCCGCGCTTCTTCAGCAGGTCTTTCCACTGCTCGGTCGAGTGGATGCGGTCGACGAACCCGGCGATGCCCTTGACGTCGTTGTCGTTGAGTCCAGGTGGCGCGAAAATCGCCCGCCAGTTCACGAAGTCGACATCGAGCCCCGAGCCGGCCAGCGTCGGGGCCTCCTTGCCGGCCACCTCCACCGGATTCTTGGAGCTGACGGCGAGGATGCGCATACCGCCGCCTTCGATCTGACCTTCGAATTCCGAGACACCGGAGACGCCCACTTCGACGTCACCGGACAGGATTCCGGCGGTCGCCTCACCCCCGCCGGCATAGCCGACATAGTTCATATCGGCCGGGTTGAGTTTGGCGGCCTTGAGCATCAGACCGACCGTGATGTGGTCGGAGCCGCCCGCCGAGCCGCCACCGAAGATGACCGACTTCGGGTCGGCGCGGTAGGCGTTCACGACGTCCTGGACGGTCTGGAACGGTGAGTCGGCGCGGACGACCATCGCCTCGGCTTCGGAGGTGAGTGTCGCGATCGTCGTCGCATCGGTGATCGACAGCGGAGAATTCGCCTGCTTGAGTGCCCCGATCATGACCAGGCCACCGATCATGAGCTTGTTGGGATTGCCCTTATCGGTGGTGGTGAGTTCGGCGAGCCCGGTGGCACCGCCGCCGCCCTCGCGGTTGATCACCTCGACGTTCTGGTCGGTGAGCTTCGCCTCCTGCACCACCTGTTGCAGTGCACGCGCGGTGGAGTCCCAACCGCCGCCGGGAGCCGCGGGTACCAACAGCTCGACCGGCCGGCTCGGATAGTCGGCGGCATCGCCCCCGCCGCCACCACCATTACTGCCGCTGGGAGCGCATGCGGTGCCCAACGTGAGAGCGATGCTCGCGCCCAGGACGATGGCGGGAAGAAGGCGGCAACGCCGCGATCGGACGGTCCTCATTGAGTGCTCCTCGTCACAGATGATGTCGCGCCGAACGCTACACCGAAACCATCAGATGGTCTAGGGAACCCATAGAGTGGATTCTTCGCCGATTGTTGAGTACCTTTGCCTCACCGGCACGGATCAAGAGAGGGGCGCTCGTGAGCGGAGATTCCTCGGTACGCAGCGTGGCCCGCGCGCTTGATCTGCTCAATCAATTCGACCACCACCGGCCTTTCTTGACGCTGCGCGAAATCGTCGAAAGCAGCGGACTGCCGAAAACTACCGTGGTCCGTCTGCTGGCCAATCTGCAGGACCGCACACTGGTGTCGGTCCGACGTGACGGCACATACACGTTGGGTGCCGCCATGTTGCGGTGGGTCCGGATGTCGGCGGCCCTGTGGCAGGTGAACGAGCCGACCGTCGCCAGCATGCGCAGACTGGTCGACGCCTGTGGCGAGACGGTCAACGTCTACGTCCGTCAGGACACTGTGCGAATGTCCATCGCGCAAGAGCAGGGCACCCACACCGTGCGCAACGTCGTCCAGGTCGGCGAACCGATGCCGCTGTGGGGTGGGTCGGCCGCCAAGGTCCTCCTCACCGCCGCGCCGACGCTCATCGACGAGCTGAGACTGATCAACCCGAACCTCGACACCGCGCGTTTGCGCGCCGCGGTGGACGAGGCCCGTCTGGCCGGATACGCCGTCAGCCACGGCGAGCGCGAAGAAGGTGCCAGCGCGGTCAGCGCGCCCATTGTCGCCGCCGACGGCCGCACGGTTGCCGCCCTGTCGGTGAGTGGGCCGACTTCGCGGTTGACCGGAGCGCGAATGGATGCGGCCGTCAGCGCCGTCGTCGATGCCGCCAGGGAAATCTCCGCACACGGACTCGGCGGAGTCGAGGAACTGTTGTGAATGCTGCACTGCTGCAAGGAATTCGGGTCCTCGACCTGACCAATGTCCTGGCCGGGCCGTTCGCCGGCTACCAGCTGGCGTTGCTCGGCGCAGAGGTATTGAAGGTCGAAAGCCCGCACGGCGGTGACCTGGCCCGCCAACTCGGTGCCGACCCTGACCTCAGCCGCGAACAACTCGGGGCGTCATTTCTGGCGCAGAACGCGGGTAAGCGGTCGATAGCGCTCGATCTCAAGGACACGCACGACCGCGACACGTTCACTGCGTTGATCACCGCATACGACGTCATCCTGGAGAACTTCCGGCCCGGCGTGATGGACCGGCTTGGCTTCGGCTGGGACAACATCCGGGCGGTAAATCCGTCGGCGATCTATTGCGCCGTATCCGGTTTCGGACAGACCGGGCCGATGCGTGACCGTCCGGCCTACGACCAGATCATTCAGGGACTGTCCGGCCTGATGAGCGTGACCGGAAGCGAGGCAACCGCGCCGCTACGCGTCGGCGTGCCGATCTGCGACAGCATCGGCGGCCTGGTCGCCGCGTTCGCCATCTGCGCGGCGCTGGTGCGGCGGGCCGAAACCGGACAGGGCGCGTTCCTGGATGTGTCGATGCTCGAAGCCGCGATCGCGTCAATGGGCTGGGTGGTGTCAGATCAGCTGATCGCCGGGCGCGACCCCCGGCCGATGGCCAATGAGAACCCGACCGCGGCACCGTCCGGCACGTTCGAGACGGCGGACGGCAAGCTGAACATCGCCGCGAACAAACAGGAACAGTTCGAAGCGCTCTGCAGCGTGTTGGATCGCCCGGACCTGCTGACCGATTCCCGTTTCGCCCAGCGTGATTCGCGTAAACAGCACCGCGACGAACTGCGCACGGAATTGGAGAAGACGCTTTCGGCGCAGACGGCGCAGGAGTGGGACGCAAAGCTCGTGCGCAGCGGTGTGCCGGCTGCTCCTGTCGTCACCGTTCGCCAGGCGTTGGAGTCCGACCATATCCGCGCCCGCGGCCTGATCCACACCGTAGCCTCGCCGTCCCCCCGCGGCGGCACCCTGCAACTGCTCGGCAGCCCCATCCACGTGGACGGTCATGCCATCGGGCCGGCTATCCCACCACCGGTTCTCGGTGCCGACATGGCCGCCGTACTCGCCGAGATCACCGACGACACCCCGGAGCGAGGACCATCATGACGACAGAGGCACCCCCGACGGTTCCCCCCATCGCGCAGTTCGACCGCTGCGAACCCGACCTGCTGGCCAAGCTCGCCGGCTTCGGCGCAGCGATGGTGAGCGACGCGATGGACCGTTTCGGTGCCCTCGACGCCGAAATCCACGCGCAGTGGCCGACCGCGCGCATCGTGGGCAATGCGTTCACCGTGTGGACCCGATCCGGGGACAACCTCGCGATACACCAGGCCCTGGACTTGGTGGGGCCAGGAGATGTGCTGGTCGTCAACGGCTTCGGCGACAAGACTCGCGCGCTGATCGGCGAGATGATCGGGATCAAGGCGAAGGCCCGCGGCCTTGCCGGGTTCGTCATCGACGGCGCCGCGCGCGACATCGACGCGCTGCAGGAGCTGGACATGCCGGTGTTCGCCCGCGCCGCCACCCCCGCCGGCCCCTACAAGCACGGCCCATTCCGGCTGCTGCAGCCGGTCGCGATCGGTGGTGTCTCTGTCTCACCCGGTGACGCGGTGATCGCCGACCGCGACGGTGTCACGATCGTCGGCCGCGCGGAGTTGACCGAGACGATCAGCACGGCCGCACAGATCGCGGCGGGCGAGAAGACGAAGCGCGTCGCCAACGCCCAGCCCATCCGATGACCGCAGCACAGCTGACCTGGATTCCGCGGCCGGTGGCCGATCAGGCCATCACCGCGCTGCGGGCGCACGGTGAGGTTGC
Organism: uncultured Actinomycetota bacterium; assembly: GCA_963699655.1. Classification (GTDB taxonomy): domain Bacteria; phylum Actinomycetota; class Actinomycetes; order Mycobacteriales; family Mycobacteriaceae; genus Mycobacterium. Next base: position 49,958 of record CAVOUV010000014.1, on the reverse strand, counting down.
GCTCGGATATGGCTGCGACGCTGTGGAGTATCCCGCGATCGCCGCACGAACGACTGGGGTCCTGTTGCGCACCGCCGAATTCCGCCGTGCTGACATCGATCTCGCACCGAACCTGCGGATCATCGCCCGGCACGGGGCAGGTTACGACACAGTCGACATCGAGGCGGCAACCGAGCGCGACATCGTCGTCACCATCACGGGCGAGGCCAACGCCGACTCGGTCGCCGAGCACGTCTTCGCTCTGCTGTTCGCGGTCGCGCGCAACATCACCACCGCCGACCGGGCCGTACGAGACGGCGCCTGGAGCACCGTCCGCACCGGGCTCACCGGGATCGAACTGCGCGGGCGCACCATAGGCCTGCTCGGCTGCGGCCGCATCGGCCGCCGCGTCGCCGGAATCGCGGCGGCGCTCGGAATGTCGGTGGCCGTCACCGATCCCGCCCTGTCCACAACCGACGCCGCGGCGATGGGTGTGCACCTGGTCTCCAAAGAAGGTCTGTTCGGCCGCAGTGACGTGCTATCACTGCATCTGCCGTTGACTCTGGCCACCGATCGGATCGTGGACCACCGTGCGCTTGCGGCGCTGCCACCCGGTGCCATCGTCATCAACACAGCCCGCGGCGGGCTGATCGATGAGGGGGCGTTGTTGGAGCATCTCGACAGCGGCCGGTTGGGTGGGGCCGGCCTGGATGTGCGCAGCACCGAACCGCCGCCCGCGGGCGACCCACTGGCCGCGCACCCCGGTACGGTGTCATCCCCGCACGTCGGCGGCCAGACGCGCGACGCACTGCAGCGTGTCGCGCTGGACGCCGCGGAATCTATCCTGACCACCTACCGCGGCGAATTCCCCACGAAGGCAGTAAATCTGCGATGAATGGCACCAGGCGCACCTCCCGAACATCCGATATCGACATCCTGGTCAGCGAGGTCGGGCCGCGCGACGGTCTGCAGAGCGCAAAAGCCACGATGTCCACCGCGGTGAAAAGCCGGTGGATCACCGCGCTCGCTGAAGCCGGGCTGCGCGAGATCGAGGTCGGCTCGTTCGTCTCACCCAAACGCCTGCCGCAGATGGCTGACACCGCCGACGTCGTCGCCGCTGCAAGCACCATCGCCGATCTCAACGTTCTTGCTTTGGTGCCCAACGTGATCGGTGCCAGAAACGCCATCGCTGCCGGAGCCAGGAATCTGACGATGCCGATCTCGGCATCCCGGGCGCACAGCCTGAGCAATATCGGCATGAGCCCCGAGCAGGCATTGGCCGAGGTCACCAAGATCGCTGAATTGCGTACCGACGCGCCCGACCTTCATCTGGAGGTCGGGGTATCGACCGCATTCGGCTGCACCATGGAAGGCCCGATCGACGAGGACTGGGTCATCGAGCTGGCTGCGACCGCTGTCGGCAACGGTGCCGACAGCGTCGGCCTTTCGGACACCACCGGTTACGCCGAACCGACTCAGGTTCGGCGGCTGTTCACCCGCCTGCGTGCCGAGCTCGGCGACCGAGCGGGTGGAGCGCACCTACACAACACCCGCGGCCAGGGCCTCGCCAACGTGGTGGCCGCACTCGACGTCGGCGTCACCACCTTCGACTCCTCGCAAGCGGGACTGGGCGGCTGCCCCTATGCCCCCGGGGCGAGCGGCAACATCGTCACCGAGGATCTGGTCTTTCTGCTGGAATCGATGGGCCTGCGCACCGGAGTAGACATCGATGTGCTGATCGCCGCCCGCGCGATCATCGCCGAGGGGCTACCGCAAGAAGACCTTTACGGGCACATCCCCGATGCCGGCCTGCCGAAGGGCTTCCACTACGCCGGCGTCGCTTGACCGGCTGAGGCCCCTCATCGATCTAAGCCTCATCGACCGATGTGGCGCCGATCCGTGCAGCCGCCCGACCTGAGGCGCTCGGGCCGGGTCTCGGGGAAGCGCCGGTGAAGCCGGTCGATCAGCCCGTGCGCTTCGTAGAGTTCGTGGCGCAGGCTGGCGACCCGCCGCCGCGCGACCACCGCCGCGTGACCCTGTACCCGCCTGGTGCGATTCTCCGCCGACTCCACTTTCTTCGAGATCTCGTCGACGTGAGCATGCAGCGACTGCAGTAGTTCCCTCGCCTGGGCGGCGTCGGCATCATCGGTCACAGCGGCATCATTGCACCGACGGCGATGTTGCGCGCGACCGGGTGACCTCAGCAAATCGGTCGCCGCTGCGGCGATGATCCTTTGGCAAACAGCTAACTCGAGAGCTCCTCACACCCCGTCGGCGCGCAGGGCCGTCGCGCGTCGACCGATATCCTCACCGACGACCGACACGGCCTGACCCATGATTGCGGCTGACGGATACGTAAATTATTCGCTGATCGGCGCATCTGCCAGGCAGGAAATGTGCTGGAAGTAACATAAACCTGCTTATGGTACGGATTCGACAGTGCTACGCGCCGTTGCGGAAATAATGCGATTCATCAACAAGTATGGTTTAAGCTGCAGTTGAATGGGCACGAGTGCTAAAGTTCGGTTAGCTGACACCCATCGCGGGCGTCACAGGAAAGCCCCAGGAACCACGGATCGAGGAGTTAGCTGATGGCGACGGCAGCCACACCTTTCCCGAACGGTGCGCCCGGTGCGCACGGATCCGGTGAGGTAACTGCACAGGCGCCGCTTGCCGTCTACAGCTGTAACCGCCTCGGCCGTGTAGCTAATCCCCCCGGCTTCTCGCTCTCCGACTGGTTCCGATCCGGGCGCCGCCGCAGAATCGGCCCGGTCAGCGCTGCCTGATCCGGCGCACGGAGAGCACGACAACGAGCGCTCCCACGCCCGCCAGTGATACCGCGACGACCGGTTTCTTGACGAACCGCACCACCGCGGACTTGATGTCATCGGCGATCCTGCGCGGGTTGGCGCGCTCCGCGAGGGAATCCACGGTGGATGCCAGCTGGTCGCGCGCCTGATCGATGTCCTGCTTGATGGTCTCGGGATCCCGATCCGTCACTCCAGCCTCCAAGCCGCTCCAAGTCCGACGTCCTGCCGCACTACCCTAGATCAGCCGACGCCATCCGATCGCGCCGGTCGAGAAGAAGGGTTACCCACCGCATGCCACAAACCCCGCGCCTCGAAGTCGGCGACCAGGCGCCGGCGTTCAGCCTGCCCGATGCCGACGGGAAAACCGTGAAGCTATCCGACTTCAAGGGACGCAAGGTCATCGTGTACTTCTATCCCGCCGCCTCGACCCCGGGCTGCACGAAGGAGGCTTGCGATTTTCGCGACAACCTGGGTGATCTCAACGACGCCGGTCTCGACGTCGTCGGCATCTCCCCCGACAAGCCCGCCAAGTTGGCGAAATTCCGCGACGACCAGAAGCTGACGTTCCCCTTACTGTCCGATCCAGACCGCGAGGTGCTCACTGCTTGGGGCGCCTACGGCGAGAAGACGATGTACGGCAAGACCGTTCAGGGCGTCATCCGCTCGACGTTCGTCGTCGACGAGAAGGGCAAGATCGAGGTGGCGCAATACAACATTCGTGCCACCGGCCATGTCGGAAAGCTCCGGCGCGACCTGTCCGTCTAGGTCGTCGGTTCGTCGCGCAAGCGCTCATCGCAGCCGAGATTCGCGAGCAGCAGCGCCTCCGCGGTGGCCGCTCGCTCCAGCACCCCCAGGTCCAGGCTCTCGTTGATGCTGTGCGCCTGCGTCTGCGGGTCCTCGACGCCGGTCACCAGTACCTTCGCGTCCGGAAATGCCGCCGCGATCTCGGCGATGAAGGGGATCGAGCCGCCGACGCCGGTGTCGACCGGTTCGTTGCCCCACGCCTGCCTGAAGGCGGCGCGGGCGGCGTCGTAGACGGCACCGTCGGCGTCGATGGCGTACGGCTGCCCGACGTCTCCCGGAGTCACGGTCACGTGCGCACCCCATGGTGCGTGCTGTTCGAGATGACGCGTCAATGCGGCGAGATGCTCCCGCGCGTCGCCTCCCGGAGCGACTCGCATGCTGACCTTCGCTGTGGCCTTTGGGATCAACGTGTTCGATGACCGCGCGATGGGCGTGGTGTCGATACCGATGACCGTGATCGACGGCTTCGCCCAAAGCCGTTGCGTGACAGTGCCGGATCCGATTTCCGAGACACCGTCGAGCAGGCCTGCCTCCTCGCGCACTCGCTCGGCCGAATAATCGACGTCGGCCGCTTCGCCCTGATGCAGCCCGGCCACCGCAACGTTCCCGCCATCGTCGTGCAGGCTGGCGAGTAGCCGGATCAGGACGGTCAGCGCATCTGGCACCACGCCGCCCCACAGGCCCGAGTGCAACCCGTGGTCCAGCGTGGCGACCTCGACCACGCAGTCGGCGAGGCCGCGCAACGACACCGTCAGCGACGGCACGTCGGTGCTCCAGTTGTCCGAGTCGGCGATGACGATCACATCGCAGGCGAGTGTGTCGCGGTGCGCCGCCAACAACCGGGGCAGGGACGGCGAGCCCGACTCCTCCTCGCCTTCGACGAACACGGTCACCCCGACGGGCGGTTTGCCGCCATGCGCCCGGAATGCCGCCAGATGCGTTGCGATACCCGCCTTGTCGTCGGCACTGCCGCGGCCGTACAGACGTCCATCGCGCTCGGTCGGCTCGAACGGGGCGGTATCCCACTGCCCGTGGTCGCCCTCGGGCTGAACATCGTGATGGGCGTACAACAGCACCGTCGGTGCACCCGGCGGAGCCGGATGCCGGGCGATGACGGCGGGAGCGCCGCCCTCGCTGACGATCTGGACATCATCGAACCCCGCCGCCGACAAGAGCTTTGCCACCGCGTCGGCGCTGCGCTGCACTTCGCCGCGCCGGGACGGGTCGGCCCACACCGATTCGATCCGGACCAGGTCTTCCAGATCACGCCGCACCGAGGGCAGCACCTCGCGCACGCGCTCCACCAAATCGCTCATGGAGCCGACCATCGACTGGATCTCGCGTGCTCGCTCGCGGAGGCTATCTCTCCTGAGGATCGCCACCGCCGCAGCCGTGTCCGCCTCATGAGTCAGCGAAAGGTGGATCGTCACGTCCTTCAAGTGCTCGGCGATCGCACCGGTGAGGCGCACCTTCGGCCGTCCCCACATATCGGTGACGACCTCGATATCGCGGTGAATGCCCTCGGGCAGCATCGGCCGCTTCGAGAACCGTGAACCCGACCACGCCTTGATGACGGCCTCCTTGGCCGCCCACCGCGCCGCCAGATGCCGCGCGGCCGACGAACTCTTGTCGGCGGCATCACGACGCTCACCGGGAGTGAACGTCTCGGCGAACACGGTGCCGGGCTGGTCGACCTGTTCGGCGAAATCGGGAATGGAGACCAGATCGATCCCCACCCCGACTACCGCCATGGCCGCAACGCTATCTCACACCCCCGGCCGTACATACACATCGTCGTCGCCGAGCCGGGCGTTCGGGTCGAGTAGCATCTCGGCCTCCTGCCGCTTCTCCGGCGCCTCCGCGCTGAACCGTCGGTCGGCCGGCTTCTCGTAGAGCGGCCGCCCGCCGGCGATCGCCGCCGCCAGCCTGCGCTGACCGGCGAGCACCCGGGCGTCCGCCCGTTTCTTGTAGTCATCGCGTTCCTGCGGGCTGAGCGCGGCCAGGAAGGCCTGCGGGTGCACGAGCGCGACCAGACCGGAGACGTGGCCGAATCCGAGGCTGGTGACCAAGCCGGCCTTCAGCGGGAACTGCTCGCCCAGCCGCAGGGTGTCGCGCACCCAGACCAGGTGAGCGGCGCCGTCGAGTTCGTCGTCGACGCAGTCCAGGCTGCGGTTCGGCGGAATCACGCCGTCGCGCAGGATCTGGCACAGCCCCATCATCTGGAATGCCGCGGCGCCGCCCTTGCTGTGACCCGTCAGGCTCTTCTGCGACACCACGAACAGGGGTGCGCCTGGCGAGCGCCCGAGCGAATCGGCGAGCCGCTCGTGCAGTTCGGTCTCGTTCGGATCGTTGGCCAACGTGGAGGTGTCGTGCTTGGACACCACCGCGATGTCGTCGGGTCCGACGCCGAGCTTGGCCAGCGAGCGCGCCAACTGTGAATCCCGGCCGCCGCGACCGGCGCTCAGCGCACCGAGCCCCGGAGCGGGGATCGACGTGTGCATGCCGTCACCGAACGACGACACGTAGCCGATCACCGACATCACCGGCAGACCCATCTTCAACGCGAGGTCGCCGCGGGCCAGCAGGAGGGTGCCACCGCCCTGCCCCTCGACGAATCCGAGCCGGCGACGGTCATTGGCACGCGAGAACTTCGAGTCGCTGATGCCCTTGGCGCGCATCACCTCGGTATCGGCGGTGGCCGACATGTCACCGAATCCGATGATCGCCTCGAGCGTCAGGTCGTCGTAGCCACCTGCGACCACGAACTCGGCCTTGCCGAGCCGGATCTTGTCGACGCCCTCCTCCACCGACACCGCGGCCGTCGCGCATGCGCCGACCGGGTGGATCATCGCGCCGTAGCTGCCGACGTAGGACTGAACCACGTGTCCGGCAAAGACGTTCGGCAGAACTTCCTGCAGGATGTCGTTCGGCTTGTTCCGGCCCAGCAGGTTGCCGTGGTACATCGTCTGCATCGACGTCAGGCCACCCATGCCGGTCCCCTGAGTGCTGGCGACCAGGCTGGGGTGCACCCAGCGCATCAACTCTGTCGGGCTGAACCCGGCGGAGAGGAACGCGTCGACCGTCGTGACGAGGTTCCACAGCGCGACACGGTCGATCGAGCTGACCATGTCCTGGCTGACGCCGTAGACCGTCGGGTCGAATCCGGTCGGGATCTGCGCACCCACGGTCCGTGACAGCTTCACCTTGCGCGGCACCCGGATCTCGGTGCCCGCCTTGCGGGTCACCTGCCAGTCGGCACTGTCCGGCACCGGCGAGATGACCGTGTGCTCGGGGTCGAATTGCACGAATGCCCGCGCGTCGGCCTCCGAGGACACCACGAACGTGAAGTCCTTGTCCAGGAACACCGAGACCAGCAGCGGCGCCGCGTGATCCGGGTCGATCGCACCGTCGTCGACCAACTCACGGATGCCGACCCGCTCGACGACCACATCGTGGTAACGCTCGACCAGTTCGCCCTCGTCGACCAGGTCGCCGGTGTCCGTGTCGTACCAGCCCGGCGTGGGATCGTCCTCCCACTTGACCAGCCCGGTGGTCCAGGCGAGCTCGAGGACACCCGCGGCCGAGAGCTCGTTGTCGGTCTCCATCTCGAAACGGGTGCGCGACGACCCGTACGGTCCCAGTTCGGCACCGCCGACGATCACCACCAGATCGGCCGGATCGACGTCCAGGTCCTCCCAGGCCGGCGCCGGTGCGGCCTTGTAACCGCGTGGCGGCGACGGGAGCGCCCGGATCGTTCCGTGCTCCTGCGCCTCGTCGTCTGCGCTGCCCTTTCCGGTCTCCAGCATCTCCTCGCGAGCCTTGGCGGCCAGCTCGGACATGTCGAGATCGACCTCGGCCAGGCCACCGGTCAGGTCGACCTCCAGCGGTTCACGCGCCGCCGCGACCTTGGACTCGATGCCGCAGAGATCGAGCAGCATGCGGGCCATCTCGTCGGTGGTGTACGTGGTGACACCGGCTTCTTCGACGGCGCCGACGATGGCGTCGTTGTGACCCATCAGGCCGGTGCCCTTGGTCCAGCCGATCAGCGCGTGCGCCAACGAGACTCGCTGCGACCACGACGACTCCGCCTTCCAGCGTGACACCACCGCGTCGAGCGCGGACTTGGCCTCGCCGTAGGCGCCGTCGCCACCGAACATTCCGCGGTTCGGCGACCCGGGCAGCACCACGTGCAGCCGGGCGGCGATGTCCCGCTCGGCACCGATGTGCGAGAGGCCGCCGATCAGCCGCTGCACGGCCCACAACAGCACCTTCATCTCCATCTCGGCGCGCGAACCCGCGTCGGACAGATCGCCCGCGACCCGCGGCGCTGCGAATGGGAACAGCAGCGTCGGAGTCTGGGCATCCTTGAGGTGAATCGACTGCGGCCCAAGGCTTTCGGTCTGCTCACTACCCACCCACGAGACCAGCGCGTCGATGTCGGTGTAGGACGCCATGTTGGCGGGCACCACCCACAGCTTGGCGCCGAACCGGGCATTGTCGCGATACAGCGTGCGGTAGAACGCCAGCCGGTCATCGTCGAGCTTGGACGTGCGTGGCGACTACGGTCGCACCGCCGTCGAGCAGTTGAGCGACGACCGACGCGGCGATCGAGCCCTTGGAGGCGCCGGTGACCACCGCCACCTCGTCGTGGTAGCGACCCGTGCCCGGGTTCTCGGCTCCGGCGGCGGCGCGGCCGTACAGCGAGGCGTGGACGTTGCGGCCGGCGGCCAGCGCCTTGCCCTGCCACCAGCTGGCCTGGGTGCCGACGACGTGCCCGGCGCCCTCGAAGCGCTCGGACAGCCGCGGCCAGTCGGCGTCGACCTCGCTCTCCTCGAGCAGCCAGAGCTTGACCAGATCCTCACGGGCACTGGCCCAGCGGTCGTCGAACACCACGGCCTTGCGGCCGTCGAACACCGGCGCCACCAAACGTGGCCAGTCCGAACCGAGTTCGGCGGTGACCAGGTCGATGAGCTCGGCGTCGGTGGCGGCTTCCGGCGCGCTGACCGGGGCGTCCAGCCCGAGCTGATCGAGGATCAGCCGGGCAGCCGAGGCCAGCACGCCGTCGCGACCGGTGACCTGTCTCGGCGAACTCGCTCAGCGCGGCGGAGTCCACCACGCCGCCACCGCCGCCTGCGGCCGACGGCAGCGAGACGGCAACGCCCTGCCCGGCCGCCCACCGCGGTGACTGCGGCGTCGATCACCTTGTCGACGGTCGCGGCGTCGGCCAGCGCACCATCGTGCAGTCCGCCGAGGCCGCCGCCGCGGACGCTGGAGCCCTCGCGGGTGCCCAGCGCCACCTCGACCGTCACGTGCTTGACCCAGCCGTCGCCGAGCTCCCAGGTCTTCGTGACCCGTTCGGCGATGTATGCGGGCCGCTTGCCCGACGGGCCGAGCACCGTGCGCAGCTGGTCGTTGATCGCGTCGGAAAGCACTGGGCCGTAAGGCTTGTAGGTCCGGGCCAGCTTGGTCACCTGCCCCTTGAGCCCGGCCAGATCGGCCTCGGCGGCACCGTCGATGGCGCCGAGGTTCAGCTCCGAACCGAGGTCCACCAGCAGCTGGTTGCGTCGCGACGACGCACCGTCGGTGATGGACTCGATGGAATCCAGCGCCTCGATCTGATCCATGCCGCATCTTGGCCGACAGCGCGATGAGCGCCATCGTGGCGTCGGCGGCGTCGAAGCCGATGTCATCCGGGCGCGGGCCGCCCGACTGGGCGCGGCGGGCGCGGCCGGCGCGGGCGCGGCCGGCGCGGCCTCGGCGGGCGCGGCCGCCGACGGCGGTGCCGGCTCGGCGTGCTCTTCTCGCGTCCGGCTCGGGGTCGGTGTCGGTGGCGAACAACACCGCGGCGTCGCGCTCGGAGTTGAGCACTTCGGTTGTGCTGTGCGAGTATTCGGGCAGCTTGAGCGTGTTGGTCGCCAGTCCGGCGACGGTCGGCGCCGACTTGACGCCGATCTCGACGAACCGCTCGATGCCGAGACCGCCCGCGGCCTCCTCGATGAAGAGCAGGTCCTGCGTCTCGATCCAGCGCACCGGGCTGGCGAACTGCCAGGCCAGCAGCTCGATGACGACCTTGCGGCACAGCTCGCGTCGGCTTCTCGTTACGCCAGGTGTCGTAGTCGGCGAGGATCTCGTCGAGCGGCTCGGCGGGCACCAGATCGCGGATCTCCTGGATGAAGTCGCGGTCCAGCGTGAACGGCCTGCGGCACCAGGTTCGGGATGTAGCGGCCGACGATCAGCTCGGGATCCTTGTCGCGCGGCATGACGCGCTCCAGCGACGCGGCGGAAGTCGGCCACGCCGACGCGCAGCACCGACGAGTGGAACGGCACGTCGATGCCGGGCACCAGGATGAACGACCGCTTGCCGCCGCTGATCTCGCGGCGCCGCTCGACCTCTTCCTCCAGTGCCTCCAGGCCGCGGACGCGTGCCGGCGATCGCGTACTGCGAGCCACGCAGGTTGAAGTTGACGATCTGCAGGAATTCACCGGTGCGCTCGGCGATGCTCGGCGACGAACGCCGTGACGTCGGCGTCGTCGAGGTCGATCTGCGACGGCCGGATCGCGGCCAGCCGGTAGTTGGACCGGCCCATGTCGTCGCGCGGAACGATGTCGTGCATCTTGCGAGCCGCGGTGGAACACCACCTCCAGCAGCGCCTCGAGTTCGTAGACGCCGCTGACACGCAGGCCAGCGCGGTGTACTCCCCGACGGAGTGCCCGCAGGCGATCGCACCCTCGACGAAGGCGCCCTGCTCGCGCATCTCGGCGACCTGCGCGGCCGCCACCGTCGCCATCGCGACCTGGGTGAACTGCGTCAGGTACAGCACGCCCTCGGGGTGCTGGTAGTGCACACCGCTGGCGATCAGGCTGGTCGGGTTGTCGCGCACCACGTGCAGCACCGAGAAGCCCAGCGTGTCGCGGGTGAACTTGTCGGCGGTGTCCCACACCTTGCGGGCGGCCTTCGAGCGGGCGCGCACCTCCATGCCCATGCCCTTGTGCTGGATGCCCTGGCCGGGGAAGGCGTAGACGGTCTTCGGCGCGGCGAGCTGCGCGGTCGCCGACATCACCAGTTCGTTGTCGACCTTGGCGGTGACCTCGATGATCTCCGCGCCGCGGTCGATGCCGACCCGGTCGACCCGGAAGTCGATCTCGTCGCCGGGCAGCACCATGCCCAGGAATCGCGACGTCCAGCCGACCAGTCGGGCCGGCGGGGTCGCCCTGCCGTCGGTCGCGGTCACCACGTGCTGGGCGGCCGCCGAGAGCCACATGCCGTGCACGATGGGCGATTTCAGGCCCGCCAGCAGCGCGGCGGCCCGGTCGGTGTGGATCGGGTTGTGGTCACCCGGAGACCACCGCGAAGGCGCTCATATCGGTGGGCGCGCTGACCTTGACGTCGCGGCGGCGGCGCCGCGGCGTGTCGGTGGCGTTGTCGGTGATCGCCCCGCCGGCGCGCAGCGGGTCGGCGAGTTCGGCCCCGCCGGTGCGGCCGCGGATCGCGAACCTCTCCTCGAGGCGTGGCCAGCGACGGTGCCCTCGGCGTCGGCGATGGTCACCTACGACCGGGATGACCCGACCGTACTCGGTGTCGGTGGCCGCCGAAGCCGTTGCGGTGACGGCCAATTCGGCCTTGGACTTCGGCATCGGCGCGAGCAGGTGGGCGGCGTGGTCCAGGTGGACCAGGCTCAGCAGCCCCTCGATGACGGGGAAGCCGTCGTCGGTGACGGCCGAACCGATGGCGGCGAACACCGCGGGCCAGCAGTCGCCGACCAGCGCGTCGGGCGCCAGAGTGAGACCCGGCGCCAGCGGGGCGCCGAAGGTGGCGGTCACCCCGGTGTGGTCGGCGACCTTCTCGGGGTCCCAACCGACGGTGACGGTCGAGGTGTTGTCCTTCACCGGCGGCAGGTCCTCGGGGCCGTCGACGCCTGCGGCAATCGCGAGCACCGAGCGCATCGCGGTCGCCGCGTCTTCGACGGTCACCACGGGCATTCCGCCGTCGACCGTGCAGGACGGCAGCGTGAAGGGGATGTTGATCCAGGTATCCGACAGCGGCACGCTCAGCGTCACGGTGTCGCCGCCGCGCTCCAGCCGCGCACCCGTTGACGGGTGTGTGGCACTGCGGTTTTCGTTGACCTGCCACTCGTCCGGCGCACCGATCCGGTGCACCGGGTTGATCGCCGTGCGTCCGGCCCATCGCACGTCGGGCGAATCGAGCACGACGGCCAGCGGACCGGTCACGTCGATACGGGCCTGGCGGCGCGACACCACCGGTGTCGGCTCGCCGCCGGCAGCGATCACCTCGTCGATCGAGGCCTGCTCGAAGCGGTCCAGCAGCTCGCCGACGGGCTCGTCGACGCGGGTGATCCCGGCGACCGCCTGCGTGCCGGGGATGATGCACACCTGGTCGGCGGTGTAGCGCGCGTCGTGTGCCTGCCACAGCGAGTCGCTGCGCCACCAGCGCCGCACATCCTTGTCGATCACGGGCACGAAGTTGACCGGCTTGCCGGGCGTCTTGCACAGCGTGATGAAGAACGGGACGTCGGCCGGATGCAGCTTGACGGCCTCGGCATCGGCGTAGCGCGACACCAGAGCGGAGATCGCCTGATCCGGATTCTCCAGCAGCACTTCGTCATCGAACAACGTCTCGATCGGTCCGGAGTCCTGCGGATGCAGCCGGGCCTCGGCCCGCTTGAGCATGTCGGCGAACCGGTCCCGCCAGGTGTCGGCCAGCCACGGGCTGCCCGGCGACGCCGTGTCGGCGGTGGTGTCGCCGTCACCGATGGCCAGCTCGACGTAGCGCTGGAGCCACTGCAGGTAGGTCATGTCCCCGACGTCACCGAAGTACGGCTTGGCGGTGTCGGCCATCGCGGCGATCAGCTCGTCGCGGCGGGCCGCCACGGCCTCGGCGTCACCGGCGACCTCGTCGAGCAGTCGGCCGCATCGCGATGCCGTGTTGTCGATCTCGTGGATGTCGGCACCGAGCTGGCTGCGGCTGGAAGCCATGCCGCCCTGAGCCTTTCCGGCGCTGATCCAGTGGTCGGTGCCGGTCGTCTCGACCAGCATCTGCTTCACCGCCGGCGAGGTGGTCGCCTCGAGCGTGGCCATTGCGGCCGTGCCCACCAGGATGCCGTCGACCGGCATGAGGGGGAAGCCGTACTGCTCGGCCCACCGGCCGGACAGGTATTCGGCGGCACGTTCGGGTGTGCCGATACCGCCGCCGACGCAGATGGTGATGTTGGCGCACTTACGGAGTTCGCCGTAGGTCGAGACGAGCAGATCGTCGAGGTCTTCCCACGAGTGGTGGCCGCCGGCGCGGCCGCCCTCGATGTGCACGATGACGTCGCGCTCGGGAACCTCCGTCGCGATCTTGATGACCGACTTGATCTGGTCGACCGTGCCGGGCTTGAACACCACATAGCTGATGCCGATCGAGTTGAGCTCGCCGATCAGCTCGACGGCTTCCTCGAGATCGGGGATGCCCGCCGACACGACGACACCGTCGATCGGTGCACCCGACTGACGGGCCTTCTGCACCAACCGCTTTCCGCCCACCTGAAGCTTCCACAGGTATGGGTCGAGGAACAGCGAGTTGAACTGGATCGTGCGCCCCGGCTCGAGCAGTTGCGTCAGTTCCTCGATGCGCGCGTCGAAGATGGGCTCGGTGACCTGGCCGCCGCCCGCGAGCTCGGCCCAGTGGCCGGCGTTGGCCGCGGCCGCGACGATCTTGGCGTCCACCGTGGTCGGCGTCATGCCGGCCAACAGGATCGGCGAACGTCCGGTGAGGCGGGTGAACTTGGTCGACAACTTGACCGAGCCGTTGGGCAGCGTGACCGCCGACGGCGCGTAGCTCGACCAGGCCGGTGCGATCTCGGGAGAGGCGCCGACGGTGAACAGGTTGCGCTGACCGGCCCGGGTGGCGGCGGGCACGATGCCGACACCGAGGCCGCGGATGACCGGCGCGGTGACACGGGTGATGGTGTCGCTGGGGCCGAGGTCGATGATCCACTTCGCACCGGCGTCATGCAGGCGCTCGACCTCACCGACCCAGTCGATGGGTTCGGTGTAGATCGACTTGGTCAGCCAGTGCAGCAGGTCGCGGTCGAGCCCGAGCTTGCTGCCCCAGCCGTCGACGACGTCGACACCGTCGGCAAGTCGCGGAGTGTGGAAGCCGACCTCCACCTGGACCCCGTTGAACACGGGGCTGAAGACCGCGCCGCCGCGCGTCTTGTTCTTGCGCTCGGCCTCTTCCTTCTCGGTGATCTTGCTGCAGTACAGCTCGAAGCGGGCGAGCTGTTCGGGCGTGCCGGTGATGACCACCGACCGACGGCCGTTGCGGATCGACAGGATGGGCGGCAGCACGGTGCGAACATCGGTGGAGAAGTCTTCGAGCAGTTCGGCGATCCGCTGCGGATCGGCGTTGGTGATGGACACCATCGGGGACTTGTCGCCCCGCCCGACCATGCCGCGCCTGCGCGAGATCAGCGAGCCCGCCGCACCAATCAGCTGCGACATCGCCAGAATTTCGGCATCCCGCGCGCCGTTGGCCTTCAACGCCTCGCAGGCGAAGATGCCCTGCGAGTGACCGGCCATGGCGACCGGCGGGGTGCCCGCCAGATCAAGCCCCTGACGCGTCACGGCGCGGATGGCGGCCATCTGGGCCAGCAGGATGCCGGGGCCGGAGATGGCAGCGGTGATCAGCTGCTTGGAGGTGGGCAGTGGCTCTTCGGCGGCCAGGGCGCGCACCCACTGCATGGGCTGGAAGCCGATCGGTCGCACCACGACGAGTTCGCGGGCCACCGGTTGAAGCAGCAGTTCGGCCTCGCCGACGACCTCGCTCAGCTCTGATTCGATGCCGGCCGAGCTGACGAGCTCCTCGAGGTTCTCCAGCCAGGCGCCGCCCTGACCGCCGAACGCGACGGCGTACGGCTCACCGGCATTCAGTCGATCGACAAGGGCGGCGTGGCCTGCCAACGCGTCGGTCTGCTCGCGGGCTTCGGTTCTGCGGTCGGTGGACACACGGCGCTGCTCATTGATCGTCACGTCTTGTTTTCTCCCTCGGTACGTCTCGCGCGTTGCGTTTCGTTCGTCTTATGGGCTGGTGTGTGTGAAGCTCGATGACCTGCGCTCCCCTGCGGAGGTCATCTCGATTCTTCGTCGAATCACGGGCTGGCTTCGGGCGCATCTGGCGCCGCGTGGCCACTCCAGCTGCACTAAGAGTGTCATAAGGAACGACACCATTCTCACGCCCGAAATGGTTACTGGCGAGTTCTACCTATTAGTAACCACAACTTGGATAACACCGGGCTGCACACGGGCAGAAGACATCCGGGACAAACGTCCTGCATGCAGGTGGTTACGGTCGAGTAGGCATAACAGTGCAGATCAAAGCAGCATTGTGATGTAATCGTTATGTAAAAATTTTCACCCGGCTCACCGGTCACACGGCGCCGCGCGGAGCCGACAACCGGAAACGCATTGTCTCGTCGGCCCCGTCGGCCACCAAAAAGAGTTTGCTGGATTTTATTACTGGTCGGTAAGTCTCAGTCCCACTGACCGAACTGTGGCTTCATGATGTTGTTGATGTCCACCCCGACGCCCCCGACCGAGCGCTTGTCGATCTCGACCTGGTGCAGATGTGCGGCCGGGTGGGTGACCCCCCCGGGCGAGCCCCAGTTGTGCTGCCAGAAATAGGTGCCGAGCCCGTCCTGAAGCGCCCATTCGATGGTTTTGGAGTTCGCGTAGACGCCCACCCGCTGGTGGCCCAGCACCGCTTCCCATCCCTTCAGATAGGGCGCGACCTGGCTCTTGTACTGGTCATAGGAGGGATCGTCATCGATCGACGCGTAGATGGGCGCGCCATAGGAACCGCCCGCGGCCAGATGTAACTGCCAGCCCCGCTGCGCGTGCTGCACGCCTGCGTTCTGACCACCGAGCCAGTCTGCGGTGTCCTGCTTTCCGAACTGATAGCAGGACACGATCTTCAGACCGTTCTGGTACAGGTCGCGGGCCTCGGGCAATTGGATCGGCTTGCCGAGCATCCACGCGCCGCCCGGGCGCCGGTCCGATACGTAGCGGATCGCACCGAGTGCGCCGGAGGAACGGAGATCGGCGGCCTTGATGACGCCCGCCGCGTAGTCCAGGAGCACGCCCAGCGGCGCCGCAGCGGCCAGGGCCGGGGTCAGCGCCGAGGCCATCGCCTGCAGGCCGGCGCCGAGGCCCAGCGCAGCCGGGGCCGCGGCAGCGCATTTCAGCATGGCGCGCCGGGATATTGACACGTGCCACAGATTACGACAAATACATCACGTTTCACGTCGACGCCACTGGTCACAACTGCATCAGGACTCCCAACCCGCCGGTGTCGTGACCAGTTGCCCAGCGAAGGGGTGTCGAAACGACGATCAGGGTGGTCAATCCGCCCCTCGACGACCCGGAACGTCGCTTCGGCGCGGGCCTCTGTGATGCGAAACACGTACGAAGATCGGGGCTGGACGCAGGAATCCGCAATGCCGCTGCAGTATCGACGCGGAATTCTTAGGATCAGCCATGCCTTTCGGTATCGCCCGTGCGCCGCGCGACGCAGATACCCCAGCACCCGCCACCCATGCGCAGATCGAACTGATCGGCGTGCGCAAGGTGTTCGGCGACCGCGGCAAGCAGATCGTCGCCGTGGAGGGCGCGAACCTGACGGTCGAGGACGGTGAACTGTTCGGGATCCTCGGCCCCTCGGGATCGGGTAAGACGACGGTCCTGCGGATGGTCGCGGGATTCGAGCAACCCACCGAGGGCACGATCAAGCTCGGCGGTACCGACGTCACCTCGCTGCCCGCCCGTCGCCGCGACGTCAACACGGTGTTCCAGGAATACGCGCTGTTCCCCCACATGACCGTGGCGCAGAACGTCGAGTACGGGCTCAAGGTGCGTGGCGTGCCCAGGGCCGAACGGCGCCAACGCGCCGGGGATGCACTCGACATGGTGCGTCTGACCGATCTCGGACCCAGGCGGCCCACCCAGTTGTCGGGCGGACAACGTCAGCGGGTGGCGCTGGCGCGCGCATTGGTGGGGAGGCCGCGGGTGTTGCTGCTCGACGAGCCGCTGGGCGCACTCGATCTCAAGCTGCGGGAGCAGATGCAGATCGAACTCAAGGCGATCCAGCGCGAAGTCGGGATCACGTTCGTCATCGTCACCCACGACCAGGACGAGGCGCTGACCCTGTGCGATCGGCTCGCGGTCTTCAACGACGGCCGCATCGAGCAGATCGGTAAGGCCCGCGACGTGTACGAGAACCCGGCCAACCGGTTTGTCGCCGACTTCGTCGGCACCTCCAATGTGCTCGACGGCGCCGCCGCCGAGGCGGTCATCGGCAGGCCGGGGATGTTCATCATCCGGCCTGAACGCATCGCGGTCTTCAGGCCGGGCACCGACCCGGTTCCCGGTGTGCGCACCGTCGAGGCCACCATCTCCGAGATCATCTACGCCGGCCCCACGACCCGGATCGCGGCTACCGCGCCGCCCGGGGTGACGCTGACCGCCACGGTGCTCACCGCGAGCACCTGGCTGCCCCCCGATCTTCACCACGGCACACCAATCACCTTGGCGTGGCCGGAAAAAGCGATCCACCAACTGTCACACGAGGAGAAGCGATGAAAGCCACTGTGATGCGAACGGGTCTCGCCCTGACAGCGTGCGCCGTGTTGGCGTTGTCCTTTTCCACCGCCTGTTCGAGTTCCGAGGACTCCGGCAGCGGCGGTGAGACGCTGCCGCAGATGGAACCGCTGTCGGCGCTGGGCGACGGCGAGGGTCAACTCAATATCATCGCGTGGGCGGGCTACGCCGAGGATGGCTCCAACGACAAGGCCATCGACTGGGTGACCCCGTTCGAACAGAAGACCGGATGCCAGGTCAACGTGAAGATCGGCAACACCTCCGACGAGATGGTCCAGTTGATGAGGACCGGTCAGTACGACGGTGTGTCCGCATCCGGCGATGCCACCCTGCGGATGATCTACGCGGGCGACGTCGCACCGGTCAACACCGACCTGGTGCCGAATTACGCGACGATCTCCTCCTTCCTCAAGGACAAGTCGTGGAACTCGGTGGACGGCAAGATGTATGGGATCCCGCACGGCTGGGGCGCGAACCTGCTGATGTACAACATCGGGGTCGTCCACGATGCACCGAACTCCTGGTCGGCGGTCTTCGACGACTCAGGCAGCTACAAGGGCAAGGTCACCGCCTACGACTCCCCGATCTACATCGCCGACGCCGCCTTGTATCTGTCCAAGACCAAGCCGGACCTCGGCATCAAGGACCCCTACTCGCTGACAGCTGAACAACTCGACGCCGCAGTCGATCTGCTCAAGAAGCAACGCGAGAACATCGGCGAGTACTGGTCGGATTACACCAAAGAGGTGCAGGCGTTCGAATCCGGAACCTCGGTGATCGGCACGACCTGGCAGGTGATCGCCAACACCATCGGCGCGGACAACAAGGTTCAGGTGAACACCGTCTTGCCCAAAGAAGGCGCAACGGGATGGTCGGACACCTGGATGATCTCGGCCAAGGCCGCCCACCCGAACTGCATGTACAAGTGGATGGACTGGATCTCCTCCCCCGAGGTGAATGCTCAGGTCGCCGAGTACTTCGGTGAGGCCCCCGCGCAGACGAAGGCGTGTGAGCACACCAGCCAGAAGGACTTCTGCGACATCTACCACGCGACCGACGAGAAGTTCGCGGCCGAGATCCACTACTGGACCACACCGCAGAAGAAGTGCGTCGACGGCAGCGGCGACAACTGCACGACCTACACCGAGTGGGTCGACAAATGGCAGCAGATCAAGGGGTGACCCGAACCGGCGCCACACTGCCGATATCCTCCATCTCACTGCGGCGCCGGATCAGCCTCGCGCTGCTTCTCGTACCGCCGATGGCCTGGCTTGTGGTGGCCTATCTGGGTTCGCTTGCGGTGCTGCTGGTCTCGGCATTCTGGACCACCAGTGCGTTCACCGGCGCGGTGGTGCACACGTTCACCACCGAGAACATCGAGCGGGTGCTCACCGATGAGGTGTTCCGGGTGGCGACCCTGCGCACCGTCTCGGTGGCGCTCGTCGTCACCGTGATCTGTGCGGTGCTGGCGGTTCCGCTCGCGTTCTACATGGCCAAGGTGGCCTCGCCGCAGGTGCGGCTCGCGCTGGTGGTGGCCGTGACGACACCGCTGTGGGCCAGCTACCTGGTGAAGGCCTATGCGTGGCGGATGCTGCTCTCGCCCGAGGGGCCGCTGGCCCGGACGACTGGCTACACCCCCGGCTACGGCCTGACCGCCACGATCGTCACGCTGGCCTATCTCTGGTTGCCGTACATGGTCATCCCGGTCTTCGCCGCGTTCGAACGCGTGCCCGACGCGCTGATCGACGCGAGCTCGGACCTGGGCGCCTCCGATGTGTCGACGCTGCGAATGGTGATCGCGCCGCTGGTCTTCCCCGGCATCGCGGCGGGCTCGATCTTCACCTTCTCACTGTCGCTCGGCGACTACATCGCGGTGACGATCGTGGGCGGCAAGACCCAGATGCTGGGCAACATCATCTACGGTCAGCTGGTCACCGCCAACAACCAGCCGCTGGCGGCGGCGCTGTCGATCATCCCGCTGGTCGCGATCATCGCCTATCTTCTGGCGATGCGGCGCACCGGCGCGCTGGAGAATGTCTGATGCTGTCGACCACGGCGCGACGGGCGGTCCGGGGATGGACGGTGCTGGTATTGATATTTCTCTACGCCCCACTGCTTCTCGTCGTGATCAACGCGTTCAACTCATCACGCTCGTTCGCGTTCCCGCCCACCGGGTTCACTCTGCGATGGTGGGTGGACGCATGGCACAGCGAAGGCATGTGGCGGTCGTTGGCGAACTCTGCCGTGGTGGGCCTCGGCGCCACCGTGATCGCACTCGTGCTCGGAACGATGGCGGCGTTCGCGGTGCAGCGGTATGACTTCTTCGGTAAGCACGTCGTGAGTTTCCTTGTGGTGCTCCCGATCACCCTCCCCGGCATCGTCACGGGTATCGCCTTGAACGCCACCTTCACGTCCGCGCTGGGAGTGACGCTCGGCCTCGCGACGGTCATCATCGGACACGCGACGTTCTGTGTGGTCATCGTCTTCAACAACACGCAGGCTCGGCTGCGCAGACTCGGCACCGCGCTGGAGGATGTGTCCGCCGACCTGGGCGCCTCGCCGTGGCAGACCTTCGCGTACATCACGTTCCCGATGATGCGCGGGGCGCTGGTCGCAGGCGCGATCCTGGCCTTCGCGCTGTCTTTCGACGAGATCGTGGTGACCACGTTCACCGCGGGTCCGACGGTGCAGACCCTGCCGATCTGGATCTTCGGGAATCTGTTCCGCCCGAATCAGGCTCCGGTCATCAATGTGGTGGCCGCCGCGTTGACGCTCGTCGCGATCATCCCGGTGTGGCTGGCGCAGCGATTCGGTGGTGATCCGGCCAATACCCGGGTCTAGCCGGCTAGGCCTGATCGCGGGAGTCGGCCGCGGCCGGCGTGGCGACCGCCTGCCGTACTGTGGCGTCGAGCCGGACGGACATGATCCTGGAACCCAGGTCGCGGTAGTCCTGCGCGATGGGGCCCAGCCCGCCCGCTTCGTCGGGTCCCGGAGTGTCACCCGCGTCGAACAGGTCGGTCAGGCATTCCTCTAGCACTGCGACATACTCCGCGCGCAGCTTCTCGATCGGAGCCCGGGTCGCCTCGAAGATCCGCAGGATTGTGCGCACGTAGCGCCGGTGATCCGACGACGACATGACGATGTCGGCCATCGGACGATCGACAAGCACCACCGCGCCGTCGACCAACTCGGCGAACCCGTAGTCGACCAGCTTGCGGGCGTCGTCACTGCGCGGATCGATGTTGATGGAGGGGCCTGCCGAAACGCTGGACGGACCAGCCGGCGGTCCGCTCACCTCACTGTCCTCGCCCTGCGGTCCGAGAACCGCCCGTTGAATTCCGAGGATGTCCGCGATGTCGTGCGCCGCTGCCGCATGCTCTCGAAGAACTCGGCGATGTGCGCGGAGCTGAACCCCTTGCGCAGCAACCGGGTGATGGTCTTGAGCTGCGACACGTGGTAGTCGTCGTAGTAGGCCGACCGGCCGACCCGCCGTGGCGGATCCAGCAGACCGCGTTCGCGGTACGCGCGGATATTGCGGGCGCTGACGCCCGAAACCTTCGCGAGGTCGTCCAGCCGATACTCAGCCACTTCGATGCACATCCCCCTGGACAGCGGTGGGCGCCCCCTGGACACCGTGGCGAAGCATGCGACCACTGTAGCGGCCAACCATCGTTTGCGAGCGAAGTCGCAGACCGTTTCGCCGTACTTTGCTGATGATTCGGCTTACCGGCAGTCATCAGCGCTTATACCTACCCGTAAATTTAAAGGTCGACGCGAAGTTGCAATTCCAGCCAACTCTTTGTCGGACGTTCGACGGGCCGGTCGGTGAGGCAGTTCACCGGCTTTGAATTGGCGCCTGCCACCTGGGATGCGCGATGATGGGGTCTGGCAATGTCGAGACGGAGACGAAGTCTCGGATCAGATCGAAAGGTTCGGTGTGCGTCCCTGGATCGTCTGGGCCACCGGACTGCTCGCCTACATCGTCGCCGTGCTCGACCGCACCACACTCGGTGTTTCCGGTCTGGAGGCCGCCGACCGGTTCGGCGCCGGCCCCGCTGTCTTGTCGACGTTCGTCGTCCTTCAGGTGATCGTCTATGCCGGCGCGCAGGTGCCCGCCGGTCTACTACTCGACCGCTTCGGCTCCAAGGTGCTGATCATGGCGGGCGCCGCGCTGATGGCGTCGGGCCAGGTCGTGCTGGCGTTCACCGAATCGCTCCCGGTGGCCATCGGCGCGCGTGCGGTGGTCGGTCTCGGTGACGCGGTCACCTTCATCTCGGTGCTGCGCCTGGTGCCGCATTGGTTCACACCGCGACAGGTACCTCTGGTTACGCAGCTCACCGGCATCTGCGGACAGCTGGGGCAGGTGCTCTCCGCCGTCCCGTTCATCGCGGTGCTCACGGGTTCGGGCTGGACCACCGCATACACGTCGGTCGCCGCGATGGGCCTGATCTCGATCGTGCTGACCCTGGCGCTGGTGAAGAACACCCCACACGGCGACGTGACCGAAGCCGAGGCGACCTCCCTGCGGAAGACGCTGGCCAGTGTGAAGACGGTGTGGCTGCGCCCGGGTACGCGGCTGGGTTTCTTCACCCACATGGGCACGCAGTTCTCGGTGACGGTATTCGCTCTGATGTGGGGAGTCCCGTATCTCACCGTCGCACAGGGTCTGTCGACCGGGGCGGCGGGCAGTTTGCTGACGATCTCGGTCGCGGCCGCGATAGCCGCGGGCATCGTGGTCGGCGTCTTCACCGGCCGAAAACCGCACCGGCGGTCCCGGCTTGTGCTGGCCATCATCGCGAGCAACGCCATCGCGTGGACCGTGGTGCTGGCGTTGCCGGTTCGCGCCCCACTGTGGCTGCTGGTCGTATTGGTCGTGGTGATCTCGATCGGCGGACCGGGGTCGATGGTCGGGTTCGACTTCGCCCGGACCTTCAACCCGAGCACCACGCTGGGCACCGCCCAGGGCATGGTCAACATGGGGGGCTTCATCGCCGCGCTACTGGTGATGCAGGCCATGGGTCTGATCCTCGACGCCGCCGGCGATTTCTCGTTCGAATCGTTCCGGCTGGCCTGGACGGTCCAGTACGCGATCTGGGCACTCGCGGTGACCGGAATCCTGATCACCCGTCGCAAGACGCGACACCTGATGAAAGTCGAGCAGGAGCGGACGCTGCTGGAGGGCGTTTTCGGAGGTGTCGAGGACCTGGCCGCGCCGCCGCAGGCGCGGCCCGCCACCGGCTGACGCCGCTAGCGGTCGCGGGTGATTCGCGGCGGTTGGCCTTCTCGATCGCGGTGACCAATTCGCTTTTACTCATCTTCGAACGGCCGGTGATGTCCAACCGCCGCGCGACCTCCGCCAGGTGCTTCTTCGAGGCGTTGGCATCGACACCCTCGGCGGTCTCGCCCGTGGCGTTCGGTCCGCCGCTGCGTGCGCGCTCATCCGACGGACCCTTTTCGTCCTTGGCCTCCCAGTGGTCGCCGACCTTCTCGTAGCTGTGCTTGAGCGCGTCGTAGG
Organism: uncultured Actinomycetota bacterium; assembly: GCA_963699655.1. Lineage (GTDB taxonomy): Bacteria > Actinomycetota > Actinomycetes > Mycobacteriales > Mycobacteriaceae > Mycobacterium. The sequence goes on along the minus strand of CAVOUV010000014.1, from coordinate 27,197 downwards.
CCACCCGATAAGCGCGCTCGCCTTCACCGTACTGATCGGCAGCCGAGTCATGCGTCTTGGCGAAGGTGCGCTGCGCCTTTGTCGTCCGATTTCTGCAGAGTGCTGGGCAGTTCGCTCTGTTTCGCGCTTCCGCTCTTCGTGGTCTTCGGCATCGTGGCTGCTCCGGGTGAATGGTGGAGAAAGTGAGCGCCGCCGAGGCAGCGGCGCCGTGAATTCGCCAGCGGGTAACGGGTGAACCCAGGCCGCGTCTTGACCTTCGATTCGGGTTGCTCACGGGTTCGCGAGCAGATGCTGCGAATCTCGTCGTGCCGCCTCGGACGGCTTGCCCTATCGCGTACCCGGCAGTCAGGCCACCAAACCCCTGCCTAGAGGGTTTCGCTGAGCCTCTTCTCGATCGCGTTCGACGCATGCCGATGCCCCAGCACCTCGTAACCGATGACGGTCACCATCGGCGCGAGGGTGACGACCAGCAGGCAGTTCGCCATGGAGAATCCCTCGGCAGCCAGCCACACCGCGGTGGCCAGCACGCCCACGGTGACCACAAACAGCAGAGCGTGAAACAGGTCCCAGGTCTTCAACATGAGGATGTAGAGGACATAGACGGAGGCGATATAGGCGCCCACGGGCAGGGCGACGGCCAGCACCGTCTCCACCGAGCCGAGCTCGGAGTGGTGCTCGATGTAGTACGCCGCGGCGTGCAGGCCGGCGCCCGTCGCCACGATGGAACCGAAGATCACGATGTGGAAGTACCCGAACCGGAACGAGAGGTCGCGACGCTCGGTGAGCAGATCCGACTGCGGTACCACGAAATACGTCCACCACATGCCGAACGTCAGCCCTGTGCCGGCCACCGCGACGAACACGGCGTCGAACGTCCAGCCCTGCGCGGTCACCACGGCCGATAACGACGCGACGGTGCCGACCACGCCCTCACCGAGGGCGATGATCGCGAACAGCGAATAGCGCTCCGCGATGTGATGGGCGTGCCACGGCGTGCCCCCCATGCGGGTCTCGGCCGTCAGCGGGCCGAGCAACTCGATGCAGATGAGCACCGCCACCACCACGAAGGTCACCGGTATCGACGTGTGCAGCCAGAGGCTGGCGATCCAGCCGATCTGTGCGACGGTGACGAAGAACGCGTAGGTCAGACATGCCGACCGTCGATCTGGATCCTGTTTCGCTGCGCGTAACCACTGCCCTACCAACGCAATTCGCATCACGACGTAGCCGGCCGCCATCACCCTGTTGTCGACGTGCTCCCCGTGCTCGATCGAGGCATACATCGGTGGGAAGCCGAGCGCCATGATCACCACGCCGACCATCTGCAGCATCGTCATCAGCCGGTAGATCCAGTCGTCGGTGTCATACGCCGACGCGAACCAGCTGAAGTTGATCCAGGCCCAGCACACCGAAAAGGTGGCCAGTGAGAAGCCGAGCAGGCCCGCGCCGACGTGGTTCTCGGCCAGCATGTGCGCGAACTCCGACGAGGCGATCCCGAACGCGACGACAAACGTCAGATCGAAAAGCAGCTCGAGCGGGGTGGCGACCCGGTGGCTCTCGTGGGGGTCGCGACCCGCCATCCGTCGGACTCGATGCTGCAGCGGCACCGGCCGTTGCGATTCGACCTCACTCACCTGTCCCACCCTTTCGACGTTGGCGGTTGACCGTACCCGGCTGCCCACCGGCCCGGTACGTTTCACCGCATAGCTTGCATCGACAGCGCCGAGAAAACAGGTAGTCGGCTACGCATGACCGTGGATCGCGCCGGCCCGACGATCAATGGGTGTCTGAACAGTTCTCACTGAATATGCTCGGCGGTTTCGCCCTACACCGCGGTGATCGGCCTGTCGACCTGCCGCCGGCCTGCCAGCGCCTGATCTCGCTGGTGGCGGCGAAACAGCGGCCCGTGCACCGGCTATGGGTCTGCGCGATGCTCTGGCCGCATGCACAGACACGTCGGGCCACCGCCAGCCTCCGTTCGGCCATGTGGCGCCTGCGACCCGTCGGCGCGGAGTCGCTGCTGGTGGTCGACCCGCAATACGTCGTGCTGTCACCGAAGGTCAGAGTGGACCTGCACGAGGCACGGGGTCGCATCGAACGCCTCCTCGACCACAGTGAGCCCGCGGGCGCCGACCCCACCCTGATCGCCGAGTTGCTTCCGTTGCTTCGGGCCGGAGACCTGCTCGACGGCTGGGACGAAGCGTGGGTTGTCCGCGAGCGCGACGCCTACCGCAGTACGCGTGCGGCCGCACTCGACCTGCTCGGTCGCAACTCGGACAAGCAGGTACCGCACTACTCGTGTGCGTCCAGGCGCTCCATTCACCCGCTTCGTCCCGTCGCGCCGGCCAACACCGATCCGGGCGAGCCATGAACGCCTTGTTGATCATCTGCACGTCGGTCGCCGTTCCGCTCACGGCCTGCGGTCTGTACGAAGTGCAGGCGCGGCTGGAGCGCTGGGACCACGACCGCCACGCCGAGGACTGATCGGGGCGTCCTACGGTGGTGGGATGGACGAACTCTCCGATGAAGTCATCGCGTTTCTGTCCGAGGGCACTCGCACCGGAAAGCTGGGCTATCGGGCATCCGACGGCAGACCGCTGATCGCGCCCGTGTGGTTCGTCGTGGACGGCGGCGAGTTGGTGTTCAACACCGGCAGGGACACCGCCAAGGGCCATGCGCTGGCCCGCGATCCGCGCGTGGTGATGTGTGTCGACGATCCCCATCCGCCGTACTCGTTCGTTCAGGTCCAGGGCACCGCGACCATCAGCGAGGACCCCCAGGAACTGATCGACATCGCGACCAGGACCGGCGGTCGGTACATGGGCGCCGATCGAGCCGAGGAATTCGGCAGGCGCAACGGGACTCCCGGCGAACTGGTGGTCCGGATCCGGCCGACCCGGGTGCGTGCGGCGTTCAACGTGGCGGGCTAGTTGTCCGGTGGGAGGGTGACCGCCCGCAACGCCCGTTCGATCCGCCCACCGAAGCCGCGGCCGAACGGCGACAGCAGCGGCAGCACCCGCATCGCGTGCCAGCCCCATGCGTTCCACCACCTCCAGCGCGGTGCCCCGGATGTCGATCGCGTGTCCTCCGGCCCGCAACTCCGGGGTGCGTCGACCAGCACCGGTCGATGACCACGGCGCACCAGCCAATAGGCGCGCGCCGGACCGCCGATTCCCGCGCCCGAGATCAGGACCGTCAACGGGCGTCACAGTGCCAAAATACGAGCTTGATGGCCACCGGTGGTGGCCACGCCGAATTCAGGGGCCGGATTCGACGGCCCGCAACGCTAGGGTTTCGCCCATGGGCAAGCCGTTTCACGCCGTCGGCGTGGTGCTGGCCGCCGGTCTCGGCACACGCGTCGGGGCCGACGGAAACAAGGCCTATCTGCCGCTGGCCGGCCGCAGCATGGTGTCCTGGTCGCTGGAGGCGGTCACGCGGTGTCCGCGCATCGCGCGCACGGTGTTGGTGTTCCGCCGCGGCGAAGAGGCGCTTGCCAGGTCCACGGTGCAGGCCGAGCTTCCCGAGGCGGCCGTGGAGTTCGTCGAGGGCGGTCATACCAGGCACGCATCGGAATTCAATGTGTTGCGGCATCTGGCCGCCGACATCGAAGCCGGCTCGATCGACGTCGTGCTGATCCACGATGCCGCCCGGCCGCTGGCGACTCCGGAAATGTTCGTCAGCGCGCTGACGATCGCGCGTGAGGTCGGCGGCGCGATCCCGGCGCTGACGGTTCCCGATGTGGCGCGCACCGGACCCGCCGGACTGGAGTCGCTCAGCGGGGCAGGCAGACTCGTGCGTGTCCAGACGCCCCAGGCGTTCCGCGCGGCACCGCTGCTGCGGGCATATCGCGCTGCGGACGCCTCGGGATTCGAAGGCACCGACACGTCATCGTGTATCGAGCGGTTCACCACTGTCGAAGTGCGCACGTTCGGTGGCGAGGAGCGCAACCTGAAGGTGACCTACGCCGGCGACGTCGCGGTCGCGGAACGTCTGCTCACCGACGGTGACGGTCTGCATGACCACACGCGATGATGGCCTCCAGAAACGCGGTGTCGCGGGGTAATTCGGTGAAGATCGCGCTCGGATCCCCGTCGACCAGGGTGATCGGCACGCCGGCGCGCACCGCCTCGTCGAACTCGTCGAATGCCTCGCGGGCGCGTCCGGCGAGCAGCGCCGTGAGCTGATCGACGGCGAAGCCGCGCGGGTACTGCACAGACCGCAGCGCCGAACGATCGACGGTGCCGGTCACCGATCCCCGCGCGTCGACGGCCTTGACACTGTCGGTGACGGGCAGCGCCGGCATCACCACGTCGTTGCCCGCCCGAAGTGCGGCGGCCACCCGGCGGAACAGGTCCGGTGACGCCAGCGGGCGCCGAAGGTCGTGCACGAGTATCCAGCGCGCCGAAACCTCTTCGCTCGCCAGATATTCGAGCGCCGATGTCAAACACTCGGCCCGGTCCGCCCGGCTACCGGACACCGCCAGCCCGACCGTCGAGAGGTCGTGTGCGGCAAGGCATTCACGCACATCGTCGAACAATGCTTCGGCGGCGGCGACCACCGCATCACCCGGCCCGGACAGCCCCGAGATCATCGTGTGCAGCACGCGGACGAGCGGCGCCTGCCCCGCCACCGGACCGAATGCGGCGGCCTTGTTGCCCGCGACGGCCGAGGGCAACGGGACGATCGCGCCGACCTCGCCCATCAGCGGAACCGCCTCAGGTAGGCGTCCCAATCCCAGTCGGAGAGGAACCGCTCGGCCGCGGCGTGTCCCTTCATGTACAGGGCGTCGATCTCGTTGGCGGAGATGTCGAAGTCGAGAAAACCGATGTCGGTCGAGTCCACCCGGATCGTCCGGGCGCTCACCCAGGGCTGGTTGAGGTAGGCCTGATCGCGACCGACCAGCATCGTGGTGACGACGCTCTCCAGCAGATTGCGGCGGACCGAGCAGTCGCAGCGGCGCGAGGGCGGGGATGACCTTGTCGTTTCCGTCGGGCAGATTCGGCAGGACCGTCACGCCGAAACTCGGCCAGCGCGGCCTGCGGCCGTCGTGCCGGTCGAGCGAATCGATCGGAAAGTTCGACAGCACACCGCCGTCCACCAACGTCGACGTGAGCCCGGCGGTGCTCGTCAGCGTGACCGGCCGGAAGAAGAACGGAATCGACATCGAGGCGCGCACCGCGTCCGCGACCGACTGCTCGTCGGGATCGAGGCCGTAGACCCTGCGGTAGTCCCAGGGCAACCGGACCAACTGTCCCGTCGTCACATCGGCGACCGTGACGACCAGCCGGTAACGCTGTTCGGGGGGCAGGTCCTCATCGCGGATCGCCAGATCGCCGAACGTGCTGACACCGAGATTCTGCCAACTGGCTGCGAACCCAGTCGCGCGCGTAATCGCCCCTGTACACGCCGGTTCCACGCAATACAGCCACCGACGGACCCACCACCGGGACGCGCTCGAGCGGACCGGCGTCGGTGAATTTGTGGTAGTCCAGTTGCAGTGCAAGCGTCTTTGACTTCCTCGGGGCTCAACTTGTCACCCTGAGCGGCGGCGGCGACGATCGCCCCGACGATCGATCCCGCCGAGGTGCCCGAGACTCGTTGCGTGCGATATCCCGCGTCCATCAATGCTACGACGGCGCCCACCAGGCCGATGCCCTTGACACCGCCACCCGACAGCACGAGGTCGGCGGGGCGGGGGTGAGACTTCGACGGCACCGCCACCGCGACGACGCTACACGGGGTCGAACGTCGAAATCGAGCCAGGCGCCGTCGATCTTCTTCATCCCGACCTTCACGCTGCTCGCGGCGAACGCGCCGTCCGGGTTCTCCTTGCTCGTCGTCGTCTGGTTGACGAACACGAGCACGACCGCGGACTCCGGATGGATCTCCGACAACGCCGACGCGGACCACCGCCGCGGTGGTCTTCACCGACTTCTGTTTGGCCGCCGGCGTCACGATCTGTTCCGTGAACTGGGTGTAATACGACAGGAAGTCACCGGTCAGATGCGTCTTGGCGGACGCGAAGTCCTTGTCGAGGCTGTCCGGCGAATACGACAGCAGCGCCACCGTGCCGTTCTTGGCGGCTTCGAGCGCGATTTTGGCTGCGGCCGAATCGGTCTCCTTGTCCGGTCGATACTGGTAGAAGAAGCAACCAACCGGCCAGCCCCGCCGATGCGACGAGCGCCGCGGCCAGCACTATCACGCCGATCCGGCCCCGCATGCGCCGCGCCGATCGCCGCGCGGGCCTCTCGCTCGCGGCCGGTCGCCTCCTCGGTGATCTCGGCGTCGTTGTCGGTCACCTCGACAGCACTGCTGGATTCGTCGGCAGCGGATGCGTCGACATCGTCAACGCCATCGACGTCGGTCACGTCGGCCTTGTCATCGGCGGTCACGGTACGAACTCGACTTTCGACATCTTGATCTGGCCGCCCTCACGTTGCAGATCAACGGACAGCCGCCACGAGCGTGGCTCCTGTTCGGCGCCGGCCGTGTTGGTCACCCGGGAGGACGCCGACACCAGAACGGTGGCCGTGTCGTCGGTCATCGATTCCACGGCGGTCGCATTGACTGTGACCTCGGTGATGACCTTCGAGTCCTGGGCTACCTTGACGAAATCGGTGGCCTGATTCTGGAAATCGTCCTTGAACGAACCCGTCGAGTTGTCGATGATCCGCTGTCACGTCGTCCTGGCCTTGTTGAAGTCCAGAGACATCAGCGTCACCACACTCTGCCTGCCCGCCGCGGCGAACTCGGCCGTCAACTGCTGCTGCTTCGACCGCTTCGCGGTGTTGCCACACCATCCAGCCGCTGGCTGCGAGCAACGCCACGACGACGAGGATCGACCAGGCCGGCCACCACGGCACCTCCAATTCGGCCGGGGCACCCGCAGTCGCCGCCTGCGACCGGGTTCCTCGCACTGGCCGCGGCGCCTTCGGCGTCTTCGTCGTCGTTCGGCGTCTTCGCCGTCTTCGGTGTCGCTTTCGACGAGGTCGGAGTCGACCGTCTCGGCTTCGGTCGAGTGGACATCGATCGTGTCGACATCGGCCACGTCGGTCTCGTCCGTCGCAGGCTCGTCGGTCTGGACGGCGGCGCCGTTCGTGCCGGCGGGGTCGTGACCGTTGGCGGCCAGGGCCTGCCTCGCGCAGCCGGATCGCGCGGGCCCGTGCGCGGGCGGCGACAGCGATCGCCTCCGCCTCGGCGGCCTCGGCCTCCGCCTCTGGCAGCGCGAGGGCATCGCCGCGTCGGCCGCCCGGCCGGCCTCCTGCGGCGGTTCGCCGACGCTGTCAGCGTCGATCACCGGAGCGCGGCGCCTTAAAGACGGCACAGCGACCTCCTTGTCTGCTAAGCGCACCACTCAAATGAGAATGCCATTTTCCATTTTTGAGTATCGCCGCGACGATACCCGTGCCCGCAAGTCCCGGCCAAGCCGTGCTTCCTGCGGAAATGCTATTTACGCGCTGTGCGGACGCTCAGCGCAGCCTGTCCTTCATCACCTTGCCGGTCGCATTCGAGGGCAGCTCGTCGAGGAACTCTACATACCGCGGCACCTTGTAACCGGCCATTCGCTCGCGACTCCAGGCAATCATGCTCGTCCGCCGGTAGGTCCGCCCAGAGCGTCTTTGCGGACGATGTACGCCTTGCCCACCTGGCCCATCCGCTCGTCCGGCACGCCGATCACCGCGGCCTGCGCGACCGCGGGGTGCTCCAGCAGGAAGCCCTCGATCTCGGCCGGGTAGGCGTTGAAGCCCGCCGACGATGAACATGTCCTTCTTGCGGCCGACGATCCGCAGCCGGCCGGCGGCGTCGAGCTCGCCGAGGTCGCCGGTGTGCAGCCAACCGTCGGCGTCGATCGCCTGGGCCGTGGCCGCGGCATCGTCCAGGTAGCCCTGCATCACCGCTGTACCCGCGGACCAACACCTCACCGTCGTCGGCGATGCGTACCTCGACGCCGTCGCAGGCCACCCCGGCGGTGGTGGCGATGTCCTCGAACGAGTCGCCGGGCCGCGACAGCGTGACGTTGCCCGCCTCGGTGAGGCCGTAACCGGTGACCAGCGTCTGGAACGGGAGTTCGTCGTGCACGCGACGGACCAACTCGACCGGAATGTCCGCGGCGCCGGTGACACCGGCGCGCAGCGTCGCCAACTTCGACTTGTCCTCGACGGCCAGCAGTGAGTGATACAGCGTGGGCGGACCCGGGCAGCATCGTTATCCGTTCGGCGGCAATGAGCTCGACCACGCGGTCGATGTCGAACATGTCGACCGGCACCATCGTCGCGCCGCGCAGTGAACGACGCGATCAGGCCGGCCTTGAAGCCGAAGGTGTGGAAGTACGGGTTGATCATCAGGTAGCGGTCGCCCTCGCGCAGGTCGGCGAGCGTCGCCCACTCCTCGTACATCCGCAGCGTCTGGCGGTGGTTCATCATCGCGCCCTTGGGCCTGCCGGTGGTGCCCGAGGTGTAGATGACGTCGGAGATGTCGGCGCCGGCGAGGCCGTCCACCTGCTGCGTCAACGGCGAACCGCCGGCTAGGAAGTCCGACTTCAGGTCGATCGTCGGGCACACCGAGCGGGCACGCTGAAGTCCTGGCCCAGGAATCCCTTCTGGACCAGGACGGCCTTGGCGCCGCTGCGGCCGATGATGTCGGCGGCCTCCTCCGGCCTTGAATCGGGTGTTGACCGGGACCAGCACGCCGCCCGCGGTCATCAGCCCGAACGCGGCGATGATCCACTCGGCGGAGTTCGGCGCCCAGATCGCGACCCGGTCGCCCTTGCCGATCGCCGAACTCGGCGAACGCACCTGCCGCGCAGCGGATTCGGTCGACGACCTCGACGAAGGACAGGCGCAGCGGACCGTCGACGACCGCCTCGGCGTCGCCGAATCGGTCCGCCGCGCTCAAGACCATCTCGGGGATGGTCTGCCAGGTGTCCTGTCGGGTCACACCGTGACGAGGCGGGACGAGGTTGCCGCCCATGATCTTCGCCTGATCGTCCATGGAGAGGTGCTCGAGCGCCGTCACGTAGTGGGTCGGCTCCGCCAGACCCTCCGGGTGCGGCCAGTCGGAGCCGTAGAGCACCTGGTCCACGCCGATCAGGTTGATCAGGTCGTCGATGCCCTCCTCGTAGAACGGGCTGACGTAGATGCGGTTCTTGATCTCCTCGATCGGGTTGCCCGGGAACGCCTCGGGCGCCTTCTTCCAGACCTCGGCCATGGAGTCCAGCAGCGGGAACATCCACTTCGACCCTGCCTCGACGATCCCCACCTTCAGCTTCGGGAACCGGAACAGCGCGCCGTGGATCACCCAGGAGGCCACCGCATCCTGGATCGGGCGCCACTCGTTGAGGATCGACATCGCGTTGGTCTGGAACGGCAGCATCTCCTGGGCGCCGCCGTCCCACTCCGAGGTGTAGCGGGAGTAGCCGCTGTCGCTGGAGTGCATTCCGACGAACACGTCGTACTCGACGCACCTCTCCCAGAACGGGTCGAACTCGGGCAGCGCGAACGACCGCGGGCCACGGAATCCGGGCACCGGCGCCGGGCGGATCAGGATGGCGCGCGCACCGCGCTTGACGCACCACTCCAGCTCCTCGATCGCCTTCTCGACGATCGGCAGCGTGATCACCGGGGTGGTGAAGATGCGGTTCTGGTAGTTGAAGCCCCACACCTCGTCGAGCCACTGGTTGAGCGCGTGGATGATGACGTGGATGGCGACCGGGTCGTCGCTCAGCCGCTCCTCGATCAGGCTGGCCAGCGTCGGGAACATCAGCGAGCGGTCGAGGCCCAGCTCGTCCATCTTCTCCAGCCGCGGAGCGGGCTCGAAGAACGCCGGAATGGCCCGCATCGGCTCGCCGAAGAGTTCGCGCTTGCTCTTGCCGTCGGGGTTGCCGAACTTGAAGTACTCCTCCCAGGCGCCCGGCTTGGCGACCACCGAGAAGGTGGGGTTCGGGATGTAGTTGCTGATCTGGCCCTTCAGCGCGATCTTGGTGCGGCCGTTGATCTCGACGTACTGGACGACGTCCTTGTACTCCTTGGGCAGGTACTTGGTCAGCGCCTCCGGCGGCTCGTAAAGATGGTTGTCCGCGTCGAACAGCGGAAACGGTATGTCGACCCGGTGCGACAGTTGACCCATGGAACACTCCTTTTCCTCTTGCGAGAATCCTATTCTCCTTACTTGCTCAACGGCAATACTTCTGGCGCACCACGAACTTCTGCACCTTGCCGCTCGCCGTGCGTGGAAAGTCCTGGCCTTCGGGGACCCGGTGCAGCTCCTCGGGCCATTTCTGCATCGCGACGCCGGCCGCCTTGAAATGCGCTGCGGACCTCGTCGAGCGTGGGCATTCGCGGCCCTCCCGGAGCCGCAGCACCGCGGCCGCCCGCTCGCCGAGCCGCTCGTCCGGCGCGGCCACCACCACGGCCTCGACCACTTGCGGCATGGCCAGCAGCACCTCCTCGACCTCGAGGGCGCTGATGTTCTCGCCGCCGCGGATGATGACGTCGGCCTTGCGGTCGGTGATCGTCAGATAGCCGTCCTCGTCGAGGACACCCGACGTCACCGGTGTGGTACCAGCCGTCGTCGTCGAACGCGCGTGTCGTCAGCTCCTCATCGGTGTAACCGAGGCACAGATCCGGCCCCCGGCTGAGGATCTCGCCGTCCTCGGTGAGCTTGATCTCGACACCCGGGCGCGGCGTCACCGTCGGTGTAGAGCCGCTTGTCCTCCGGCGCGGTCGGCCGCGATCCCGTGATCGACGGATGCTCGGTGCTGCCGTATGACCGGAACACGAACATGCCGCAGATCGGCCAGCCGTCGCGTGACCGCGGCGGGCACCGTCGACCCGCCGAGGCCGACCGTGGTGATCCGCTTGCGATGCGCGTCGGTGCAGTCCGGGTGGTCGAGCAGGCTGGTGACGAAGTACGGCGGACCGCCGCCGATCGACGATGCCGTCGCGTCTCCATCAGCTTGCCAGCACCGCGGCGGGATCCCACACGTCGGCGCAGGTCGATCGGCGCCCCCTCGAGGACCGGGATCAGGAACGCGCCGAGCATGCCGATGAAGTGTCCGACCGGCGTGGCGGTGAGCTGACGACCGCGGTCGGTCGGGTAGTTCTCCAGCAGCTGGCGGGTCTCGAAGCCCGAGGGTCTGATGACTGTGGATGACGCCCTTGGGATCTCGCGTCGTGCCCGAGGTGAACGCGATCAGCGCGGGCGCGGCCGGATCGGTGGCGATGGTGCCCGGCATCGGCTCGGCGTCGAGCAGGTCGTCGAAACCGTGCTCGTTCGCGCGGTCGCCGCCATCGCCGACCAGCGCGACGATCGGCACGTCCGCGCACAGGTCGGGTTGATACGCCATCCGGCCGAACCGCTCGGCGGTGATGAAGACCCGCGGCCCGGCCGTCGCGACGATGTGGCGCATTTCCTTGCGACCGTAGAAGTGCACGATCGGCACGACCACGGCGCCGAGCAATGCCGACGCCCAGAAGGCCGCCGCCGCCTCCATCCAGTTGGGCAGCTGCAATGCGATGACGTCGCCGGGTCCGACACCCCGCTTGCGCAGCCCAGCGGCGAGCCGCCGCGCGCGAGTTCGACGTCGGCGAAGGTGCCGGCGTAGGGCCGCACGGCGGAGTGCACCCAGAAGCCGGCGTCCGGGACTGGCCGCCAGGCCGCGGGCGACGAGGTCGCCGAGCGTGTCGGTGGTCCACCACCCCTCGTCCTCGTAACGTTTGATCAGTTCAGCAGGGATGTTCCGCATGGCTTTGCGTGTGGACTCCGCAGCACCTCCAGTCCGATGACGCGATGTTATTCTCCCCTGACGAGAATGCCAATACCGCACTTGGAGAATCGGTTACACGCATGGTCGACCTCGAAATGGACGATGGTTTCGCCATCATGACGATCGACCGTCCACATGCGCGCAACGCCATCTCGCTCGAGACGATGGACCGGCTCGACGAGGCGCTCGACGGCGCGGAGGGCGCGACGCGCGCTCGTCATCAACGGCGCCGGCGACAAAGCCTTCGTGTCGGGCGGTGACCTCAAGGAACTCAGCGCCATCCGCACCGAACCGGACGCCGCGGCGATGGCCTTGCGCATGCGCACGATCTGCGATCGGATCGCCGGCTTCCCCACCCCGATCCTCGCCGCGCTCAACGGCCATGCCCTCGGCGGCGGCGCCGAGTTCGCCGTCGCTGCCGACATCACGGCTCGCGGCCGACGACGTCAAAATCGGCTTCAACCAGGTGACGCTGGAGATCATGCCCGCCTGGGGCGGCGCCGAACGGCTCGCGAGCTGGTCGGCTACAGCCAGGCCCTGCTGCTCGCCGGAACCGGCACCGTGCTGATCGCCAGCCGAGGCCGAACGCGTCGGCCTGATCCAGCGGGTGTTCCCGCGGGCGTCGTTCGAGCGACGACTGGCGCGCGATCGCGCGAAAGCTCGCTTCCCGCGCCGCCGGTGAGATCAAGCGCGTCATGCGCGGAGCAACCACGCACCGAGGCGGTCGTCGGCCTTTGCGCGGCTGTGGGTTTCCGATGAGCACTGGAGCGCGGCCGACAAGCTGATGAACCGCGGCAAGTGATTTCGCTGCGCGTAGAATGATCCGCGGCGCAGTGCGACCGTTGAACCCTTTCATGTCGCTGCGCCGTTGAGCTCTCTGACAGTGCTCTATCAGCATCCGCCGCGCCTCTCGGCTGTTCGACGCGGATCCGTGGTCGTGAAGGAGACCTTCGACGTGACTGTGGCTGACCGGCGTGCGTTCCTGGGCGTGGCGGCGGTTGCCGGCGTCGCGGCGGTGGGCGCGGTGGCGGGTAAGACGGATCTGTTCTCCGGGCACGCCGCGGCGGCCCGGGACCTTGGCGGTGTCGACGAACCGCAGTTCGCCGAGCTGACACCGTTCAAGGACGCGCTGCGCATTCCGCCACCCTGCGGCCGAACCGGACTGGGGTGACAGAGGTCGACATGGTCGAGGCGCGGATCCGCTTGCATTCCCAGCTGCCGCCGACCCGATTATGGACCTACAGCGGCCATTTCCTGGGCCCGACCATCGACGTGCATCAGGGACAGCTGGTTCGGATCGCATGGACCAACAAGCTGACCGGTACCACCCCCGTCAAAGCGGTCTGGGTCGGGGCGAGGGGCCCCGCCCCGGCAAACTGCCCTACAACAAGCCGGGCGCCGCAGGCGGATTCGCTCGGCCTGAGGTCGACGCACTTACCGCCTGGACGACGGTGCATGTGCATGGCGGCCACCAGCATGGCCGCCAGCGACGGTGCAACGGAATACGGGGTCACGCCGGGAAACGCGCAGTTGGGCGAGTACGCCAACGATCAGGCGGCCGCCCACCTGTTCTATCACGACCACGCCATGTCGGTGACCGCGCTGAACGTGATGGCCGGACTGTTCGGTCACTACCTGATCCGGGACGACGAGGAGGATCGGCTCGATCTGCCCCGTGGCCGCTACGAGATCCCGCTGGCCATCGGCGACGTCAACTTCGACACCGATCCGCGGGGCCGGTTGACCGGGCAACTACTCGGCAAGCGCGTCTTAGCCGGCGGCGCGCCCCGACCTGGCACGATCCCGCGATCAGTCCCGTTCTTCGGCCCCTTCACCATGGTCAACGGGGTGGTGTGGCCGACATTTCGGTTGAAGCACGCAGCTACCGGTTCCGCGTGGTCAACGTCTCGCCCGCCCGTGCGTACCGGCTTGTCGTGATCGACGAACGAGACCGGCCGGCTGTGGCGGCGCGATGACGCTGATCGGGACCGATCTGGGACTGCTCGACAAACCGCGCGCCATCGACGAGACGCTGTCGCTGTCCTGCGCCGAGCGCGCCGACGTGGTCATCGATTTCGCGGCCTACCCCGGTCAGCGGCTCAAGCTCGTCAACACCGTTCGCCGGCCCCGCGGGTGCGGCAGCGCCGGCCGCCAACATCCCGTATCCGGACGTGATGGAATTCCGCGTCGCCGGATCGACCGCGCCGACGCAGCCCATGCCCGCGACGTTGTCCGGGACTTCCGCAGGCTGTCGGCGGCCGATGTACCGCCCCACGCCGTCGAGCGATTCGTGCTGACGTCCTACGACAAAAGCGGTGTGATGCCCCAGCTCTGGGAGATGCAGGAGGTCGGGCCCGCCACCCCCGCGGGCGATGGCATCGTGCAGGTCGCGATGCCGTCGGACATGAGAGACCCTGCGCCGCGTCGGCATGATGTTCGAAGACACCACAACTTCTTTGCGGCAGCCGACACGTGGGAGAAGTGGCACTTCATCAACGTCGTGACCCCGCCCGGGCCGCCCATCGACCACCCGATGCACATCCACCTGATCAACTTCCAGGTCGTGATCGGCGCTCGATCGACGCCGGCGGCATGGATTTCGCCGCAGGCGGCACCACGCAGGCCGATCACCCTCGGCGCCCAGCTGCCGGTCCTTCCCGAGGAGTCCGGCTGGAAGGACACCATCACCGTGGCGCCAACACGCTGGTCACCGTGGCGGGCAGACTCGCCCGACAGACCGGGAAGGTGATGTACCACTGCCACTTCCTCGATCACGAGGACGAGGGCATGATGCGCCCATTCGTGGTCATGCCCGCAGCCGTACACCGCATGCACGACATGCTGATGACCATGGCCAGTCGGTCGATGGCGATGTAGCGCAGGGTCCTCAGCCCATCAGGTTGCGGATCGGGTTGCTGCCGTCCCAACCCGCCGCGGCGTCGCGGATGAACTCAGCACTGGCTGCCATCGCGTCGGTGAGTTCGGAGATCTCGATGACGGTGGCGGGCGCGTTCGGGGGCTCGACGTAGGCGAAACGCACGCCGAACCCCTCCCCGCCGGACCAGACGACCGGCCAGCCAATGTCTTCGACGGCCTTTATGGAAGCGTCGAAATCGGTTGTCCAGTAGGCCAATTGATGGTAACCGGGTCCGTTGGACGCAAGAAATTCGGTGAAGATGCTCGACGTGTCGTCGTCCTGCTGGAGCAGTTCGATCTGTAGATCGCCGCTGTTGGACATCGCCATCGACAGCGCGATCTCACACGGTTCACCGCGATACGACACGCGCATCGGCAGTCCGCGCATGACGAACCACGGACCAACCCCGAGATCGACCCAGCCCTGGATCGCCCGATCGAGATCGGTCACGACGTAGCCGATCTGGCGAATCGGACCCGGCAGGACGCTCATGAGGCGCTCGGGTGGACCACGATGCGCGGCGGACCCTGGGATCGTCGCACCTGGTCGATCGCGTCAGGCACCTCGTCGAGCCCGATCACCCTCCCGATGCTGGGCGCCGGATCGAGCCGGCCCTCCACCACCGCGTCGAGTGTGCCGTACCAGTCGACCGGATGCGGACCGCCGCCGAACTGAATCGTCATTCCCTTGTGTGTCGCGTCGGTGCAGTCGATCGTGCCCGCGTCGTACCAGCCACCTGCGACGAATACGCGCGCCATCAACTCGCAGGAGTCGACGATGCGCTGGAGCAGACCGTTGGCTCCCACGCATTCGAAGATCACCTGAGGCTTCTGAAAGCCGTTGTTCCTGAATGTCTCCCGCCACACGCCGTACACGTCCCGCTTGGCCGGGTTGACCAGGACGTCGGCACCGAACTTCTGCGCGTAGAAGAGGCGATCGTCGCTGTAGTCGGACACGATGATCGGGTGCACTCCCCTGGCCGCCAGCGCCGCCACCGTCGACAGGCCGATGGCGCCCGCCCCGATGACAAGCGGCAGTTCGCCCGGTCCGATGCGCGAACAGCGAACGTAGAACTCCCCCACGGCGAAGGCGTCGACGACCGCGACGACGTCGTTCGGTACGTCGTCGGGCACGGTCCTGGCCATCACCTCCGAGACCAGCATCAACTCACCGTATGCTCCCGGTGCATCGGGATCGTGGCCGATGACACGGGGTTCCGCGCCGTGCCGAATCAGCAGCGGCAGGCTCGTGACGCGTGACCCGACCGGAAATTCGCCGGAACAGTCCGGACCGTGACCGACCACTTCGCCGATGAACTCGTGGCCCATGACGGTGTCCCGATCGGAGTCCCACGTGAACCGCGGCGCCGAATTCGGGTGGTCCATGTAATGCACGTCCGAAGCACAGATCGCCGCGCTCAGCGGCCGGAGCAGCAATTCCCCCGGGCCGGGCACCGGATCGGCGGTCTCACGGACCTCCAACCGTCCGCCGCGCATACCACTGCTCGCATCTCAAACCTTCCTGCGCGCGGCGAAATCCGTCGTCGCCGCGCTCATCATCTCGACGAGCGAGCGCCGGTCGATCGTCCAGATAGCCGATGCCACCGCGCGGTTGTTCTCCCCCACAACGTGTACCGGGCCGTTGCCGATGTTCTCCACAATCTCGCGCGCGACGTCCTCGGGCAGCATCTGCGTTGCGGGGTCGTATTCGACGCCCATCCGAGCGAGGGCCGGTGTGTAGGTCATGCCGAGCGGTGTGCAGCACACGTCCACACCGTGGGGTCGAAGTTCAGCCCACAGTCCTTCGGCGAAATTGTGTTGAAACGCCTTCACAGCCGAGTAGACCGCCACGGTCGCCGATCCGGCAACGCACGCAAGCGACGCGACGAGCACGATGCCGCCGCGTCCCCGCTCGACCATGGCAGGCCCGAAAAGCCGTGCCAACGCTGTTGGCCCGACGCAGTCGAGCTCGATCTGCTTGAGCGAGTATTCGAACTCGTTCTCCAGGAAGGTGGACGTTCGGTCCGACGCACCGGCGTTATAGATCAGAAGCCCCACGTCGATGTCCTCCGTCGCGTCCGCTACCCGTTCACCCGCATCGGGCTCGGTGAGGTCTTGGAGAAGGACGCGGGTCCGGACACCGTATTGCTCGCGCGCGTCGGCGGCGACCTGGTTCAGAAGCGACCGTTTCGCGCAATCAGTACGAGATCCATTCCGCGAGCGGCCAATTGGTCGGCCAAGCTGGCGCCGATGCCCTCGGACGCGCCCGCGATGACGGCCCATGGGCCGTACCTGTCCGCGAAGTCTCCATCTGGCTTCGCATCGGTCACGGCGCTGTGCCTCCGCCGCTGCGCACCCGCGCGATGTGCGTTGTGCGTTTGCCGATCCGCCAACCCCCCGATGTCCGGGCGAGTTCGTCGTCGTAGTGCCCGAGGGCGTCGATCCAACTGCCGGAGTCATCGGGGACGGCCATCAGCTGCGCGAAGACGTACGACCGCGCCGTTGCGCGATCACCGTCGACATCGATCACCAGATTGGAGATGCGGTGATATGTCTGCCCCATGCCGTCGTGGATCTGCGTCATCAGCGCGGTGAACTCATCGGCATTCGTGAAGCGGCCGAGATCCCCGTAGTCGATGTCGACCTCGTCGGTCCAGCAGCTGCGGAACAGCGCCGAATCCTTGGAGTCGATCCCGGTGGCGTAGCGGATCAGCACCTCGGCGATCTGCGCTTTGTCGTCGTCCACGCACGAAGGCTAACCACTGCGTTAGACTCCGGTCAACTATGGAACTTCTGGGAAAGCGTTGGAAATGCCGCAGATAGCGAAGTCAGGTATTGCTGACCGGGGTCAGCGTCGCGCCTCGTTCCAGCAGGCTCGCTCCCGCGCGACCAAGCAGTCGTTGGTGCAGGCCGCGACGGCGCTGTGGCGCGCGAACGGATACACCCACACGACGGTCGCCGACATCTGCCGGGCGGCCGGGGTGTCAAAGGCGTTGTTCTACTTCTATTTCCCGCGCAAGGAGGACGTGCTGTTCGAGGTCGGCATGCTGTCCACGGATGCCGCCCACGACAAGGCGCGCCGGGCGATGCGCAAGCCCTACGACGTGCGTTCGGTCATCACGGTGGTACTCACGAGCCTCGAGGACACGATGCGCGCCAGCCCCCCGGAACTCCTCCTCGAGGCGATCATCGAGGGATACCGGCAAGCCGCGGCGGGACACGACCATCTGGAGCGCACGTCGGCGATCTTCGCCGAGGTGTTGGCACGCGCGATCGCCGACGGCAAGCTGCCGAGGCACCTGGACGGGGCGCATCTGGCCACGGTGGCGCAGTCTCTGGTGAGCGAGGGCGCGCGACATTGGGCGATGGGAGCCTATGGCGGACGGTCGTTCGCCGAGGTGGTCGGGCGCGACATCACCGCGCTGATCGACGGCCACAGCGCCCTCACCTGAACCGCACGGCGCGGCGCTGTTCTCCCTGGACGAGAACGTCATTTCCGATTATGGTCAACGGCGTGCCGACACAGCAGATAGCGCTCGCGCCGGAGATCTCCACCTGGCCGGACGACAAGCCGCAGCTGATCGGCAGCAGATGCGGCGCGTGTGGCGCGACGACGTTCCCCGTTCAGGGCACTGCCCCAAATGCAGCGCCGGCGAGATGTCCGACGTGCTGCTGCCGCGGCGCGGCACGCTGGTCGCGTGGACGACCCAGGGCTTCCCGCCCGGCGCGCCCTACGCGGGCCCGACCGGCAAGGACTTCGTGCCGTTCGGCGTCGGCCTGGTGCAGCTCGGCGACGTCATCCAGGTGGAGGGCCGGCTCACCGAGAACGACCCGGAGAAGCTGCAGTTCGGCATGGAGGTCGAGCTGACCATGGTACCGTTCACCACCGACGACGACGGCAACGAGATCCTCACGTTCGCGTTCCAGCCGGTGCTAGAGAGGAGCCTTGCATGACCACGAACGAACGTCAGCGCCATCATCGGCGTGGGCCTCCATCCGTTCGGCCGGTTCGACAAGACGGCCATGGAGATGGGCGCCGAGGCGATCCAGTCCGCACTGATCGACGCCGGAGTCGACTGGAAGGACATCCAGTTCGGCTTCGGCGGCAGCCACGAGGTCTCGAACCCCGATGCGGTGACCCGGCTGGTCGGTCTCACCGGCATCACGTTCACCAACGTCTTCAACGCCTGCGCCACCTCGGCAGCGCCATCCAGCAGACGGCCGACACCATCCGGCTGGGCAAGTACGACATCGGCATCGCCATCGGGATGGACAAGCATCCGCGAGGCGCGTTCACCGACGACCCGGCCAAGCTGGCGCTGCCCCAGTGGTACGCCGAGAACGGGCAGTTCGTCACCACCAAGTTCTTCGGGATGAAGGCCAACCACTACCTGCCACGAGCACGGCATCTCCCAGGAGACGCTGGCGAAGGTGGCGGCCAAGAACTTCCGCAACGGCGCGCTGAACCCGAATGCGTTCCGGCGCAAGCCCATCTCCGAGGACGAGATCCTCACGTCGCCGGTGCTCAACTACCCGCTGACCCAGTACATGTTCTGCGCGCCCGACGAGGGCGCTGCGGCGGTGATCATGTGCCGCGGCGACATCGCGCACCGGTTCACCGACGACGCCGGTGTTCGTGCGGGCCACCGAGATCCGCACCCGCCGCTTCGGCGCCTACGAGGTGCACGCCACGTCGCGCGCCGCTGGAGGAGGACGCCTCGCCGACGGTGTACGCGGCCAAGGCCGCCTACGAGGCGGCCGGCATCGGGCCCGAGGACGTCGACGTCGCCCAGCTGCAGGACACCGACGCCGGCGCCGAGGTCATCCACATGGCCGAGACGGGACTGTGCGCGACGGCGAGCAGGAGAAGCTGCTCGCCGACGGCGCCACCGAGATCGGTGGCCCCATGCCGGTCAACACCGACGGCGGGCTGATCGCCAACGGCGAGCCGATCGGCGCCTCGGGCCTGCGGCAGGTCCACGAGTTGGTCCGGCAGCTTCGCGGTGAGGCCGGCGAGCGCCAGGTTCCCGGCGACCCCCGGGTCGGCCTCGCGCAGGTCTACGGCGCGCCGGGCACCGCGTCGGCGACGATCCTGTCGGTTTGACCGAGATCGTTGATTCGGTCCCCCGGTGCGGAAACAGGCTTCTACAATCTCGCAAATGAGGTTTCCGTCGGCTGCCCGGGTGGCGAACCCCCGCGTGTTGCTGGGCTTGGCGTCAGCTATCGCATTTGTGGCCGCGGCGCCGCCACCGCGACCGCGACCGCGGTCGCCGACGACGACGTACCGCCGCCGCCCCTGCACCAGGTGCATTACACGGTGTGGTCGGAGCAGCCGTTCTTTGTCAGCATCTATTACCGCGAAGTGGACCCGCCGAACTGGGGCGACTACAGCCACGACCCGTATCAGTTCAGCCCGAAGGCCGAGGCCGACGTCGGGCCGAACAGCCAATGGAACCTCGACGTCTCACTGGCCAACCCGGACGAATGGGCGATGGTCGCGGCCACCGCGGGGCCGGGGGCGCCGAAGCCGAACATCCACTGTGCGCTTGCGGTCGACGGCGTTGTCGTCTCCACCAATCAGGGACCGAAGGGCGCGCTCTGCTCGATCCGCAATTGGTGACCGCCGGCCGGCACGGCTTGGTCCGCGGCCAGCGGTTCGCCCTCGAGTCGGCGAATCCACCGTTCGCAGAATTCGAATGTCTCGGCGTGGCCGGTGGTCATGCCGAGCGCACGCTCCATCACCATGCCCTGCGACACACTGGTCGCGAACACCGTCCACACCACCGGCGGAACGTCCGTCGGATCGATGTCGTAGCGCCGCAGGGCGG
This sequence comes from uncultured Actinomycetota bacterium, assembly GCA_963699655.1. Lineage (GTDB taxonomy): Bacteria > Actinomycetota > Actinomycetes > Mycobacteriales > Mycobacteriaceae > Mycobacterium. The sequence continues at coordinate 6,689 of CAVOUV010000014.1, read as the reverse complement.
CGGCGATCGCGTTGTTCTGTTCCTGCCGGAAACGTTCGGCGTAATAGACGATTTCAGCCCGCAGCGCCTTGCGATGGATCGCCAGACCCATGAACTCCATCGTCAGGCGGGTGGCTTCCGGCTTGGTGCTGAATCTCCACAGCGCCCACAGCGGCTGGGGCGACTGCAATGCCTTCGCCAGAACGTGGAGGCCTTCCTCGGCCCTGCGACGGAACACCGCCAAGAAGAGATCCTCCATGGTCCGGAAGTAGTAGTGCACCAGCTGAGGCTTGAGTCCGGCCCGGTCAGCCACGCGCCGCGATGTCACCGCGGCGTAGCCGTCCTCGAGAAGCAGTTGCTCGGCGGCATCGAGCAGCACCCCGCGATTCTTTGCGTCCGGCGCCCCGATTCTTCGCGCCGATGCCATGCCAACTCCCGTCCTTCGGCGAGTCCGTCCCGTCCCGCCCGTCTCGACACGCCGATCGTAACGTCGACCCACCGCGGCGACCTTGACCACGACTCTGCCACAATGCTAAGCAGGTGCTCAGCACTCGTCACACGCATGGACAAATCGCCGGCTTCGAGAGGGACGTAGCAAATGAGCAACTTCGACGCGGTCGACTACTTCACCGACCCCACGTTGGTCCCCGACCCCCACCCCTATTTCGACTTCCTGCGCACCAAGGATCCGGTGTGCTGCCCCATCAACAACGGGGTGCTGGCCGTCACCGGTTGGGAGGCGGCGAACGCCGTCTACAAGGACACCGAGAACTACTCGTCGTGCGTGGCCGTCGCTGGGCCGTTCACGCCGATCCCCTTCGCCCCCGAGGGGGACGACATCTGCGCGCAGCTCGTGGAGCACCGCGCCGAGATCCCGATGTACGAGCACATGGTCACGATGGATCCGCCCTATCACACCGACGCGCGGTCGCTTCTCAGCCGGCTGTTGACCCCGAAACGGCTCAAGGAGAACGAAGACTTCATGTGGCGGCTGGCCGACCGCCACATCGACGAGTTCATCATCGACGGCAAGTGCGAGTTCCTGGCCGCCTACGCCAGGCCGTTCTCCCTGCTGGTCGTCGCCGACCTGCTCGGCGTTCCCGAGGAGGACCACGAGGAGTTCCGCGAGGCGTTCGGCGCCCAGCGGCCCGGGACGAACATCGGCGGACTCGACCACGAGCCGATCTCGGCCAACCCCCTGGAGTGGGCCGACGAGAAGTTCAGCCGCTACATCGAGGATCGCCGCAAAAGCCCCCGCGACGACGTGCTGACCGGGCTGGCCACGGCGTTGTATCCGGACGGGTCCACGCCCGAGGTCGTCGACGTGGTGCGCACTGCCACGTTCCTGTTCGGCGCCGGACAGGAGACCACCGCCGAACTGCTGTCCGCCGCGCTGCGGGTGCTCGGCGACCGACCCGAGATTCAGCACCAGCTGCGCGCGGACCGCAGCCTGATTCCGACGTTCATCGAGGAATGCCTTCGGATGGACAGCCCCGTGAAGAGCGTGTTCCGGATGGCGCGGAAGTCAACCACGTTAGGCGACACACCCGTCCCCGCCGGCACCACGGTGATGGTCAGTCCCGGGGCGGCGAACCGCGATCCGAGCCGGTTCGAGTGCCCGCACGAGTTCCAGCTCAATCGCAAGAATGTGCGTGAGCACATCGCGTTCAGCCGCGGAATCCATTCATGCCCCGGCGCGCCGCTCGCGCGGGTGGAGGGCAGGGTGTCGATCGAGCGCATCCTCGATCGGCTGGGCGACATCGCCATCGACGGCGAGAAGCACGGTCCCGCCGGGGACCGCCGCTACACCTACGAGCCGACGTTCATCCTGCGCGGGCTGACGGACATCAACATCACGTTCACGCCGACCGCCTGATCAGTACTTCCTGCACACTGCTGGCCACCAAGTGGCCGTCGAAGTCGTGCACGGCTCCGCGCACCAAGCCGCGATGGCCCGCGATCGCCATCAGCGTCTGCGTGTGCAGATGCCATCGATCGAGGCGCACCGGGCGGTGCAGCCAGAGCGCATGGTCGACGCTGAACGCCGCCAGCGATCCGACCGGCGCCTGCTCGGGGTGTGACCGGTAGGCCATATCGAGCAACAGGTAATCGCTGGCATACGTCACGAGTGCACTCTGCAACGCAGGGTCGCCGTCGACGGGCCGCGGCAGCCGCATCCAGTGTGACCGTGGGCCCTCGCCCGCGGCACCGCCGAGGAAGTACGTCGGCTCACCGATGCGAAGGCGCAGCGGTGGCGGGTTGCGAATCCAGTTCCCGGCGCGATCGCGCAGTTCGGGCGGTACCTGGGCCCGCCCAATCCTGCAGTCGCGGAAGGTTTTCCGGCGTGGGCGCCGATGGCGCGGCACCGGCCAGCTCCGGCTGCGGTGGGTTGTCGTGGAAGGACACCATCGCGGTGAGCAGCGTCCGCCCGTCCTGGGTGACGGTCACGAGACGCGTGGACATCGAGCGTCCGTCGCGGACCCGCTTGACCGCAAGCTCCAACGGTCGGTCCGGTGCTCCGGTCGCGACGAAATAGGCGTGCAGCGAGTGAGGTGGTCTCTCCTCGACGGTGGCGCCGGCGGCGAGCATCGCCTGCGCGATCAGCTGGCCCCGAAGATCCGGCCGAACCTGCCGGGCTCGTTGTCCACGCGAAACCGGTCGCCGCCCAAGGGCTTCAGCTCGAGCGCGTCCAGTAGACCATCGAGCGCAGCGAGGATCGCGTCATCGAGGGCTGGGCCGCCGGCCCGGTCGTTCACCAAGCGGGCATTACAAGTCGCCGCGCTCCCAGCGCGATGCGCCGTCGCGCGCCACACACGTGAGGAAGAGGCCGTCGGGCGCCTGCGCCACCTCGCCGTCCAGCGTGGGGCACACGTCGTGCTCGAGCTTGATCCCGTGCATCTCGGGCGAGCGGAACCACCGGGGTTCGTATCGCCTCGGGGAGCCGCAGAACACCAACCGTCCCCACGACGTCACACCGAACGCATAGTAGGTGGGGGTGTCGCAATACGATCCCAGCACGACACCGGGCACGATACCCGGTGTGCAGGAGGGGTAGTTGCACTCAGCCGGTGCGGCAGGGACATCGGGCTCGGCGGCCGCGGGCGGCGCGGCCGTCACGAACGCGGGGGCCGCCAGGGCAGCAAACATTGCGACGATGGAGCGCACGGCGTCATTCTCACATGGACGGGAACGAAATTCTCGCTTTTGGAGAGCATTGCTCCAAGCGCCGTTAGGCTGACGACCATGCGCGCAATGGGTGTGATCGGTGGCGTGGCCGCGACGGCGATGGCGGTGCTGGGGAGCCTGGGCGCCCCACCGTCGGCGCACGCTACAACTTTCGGGATCGAGCTCAACGGAACCTATCGGGTGTCGTCGAACGGCGCATGGGCCAGGACGAATGACGTTCTGATGGACGAGAAGTCGGTTGTTCAGACCTGGACGGTCACGTCGAGTTGCGTGAGCCCTATCGAATGCACGGGCGAGGTGCGCAGCGACCAGGGTTGGACCGGAACCCTGCGGCTCGACGATTTCTGGTACGTCGACCATGAGGTGCCCAACTGGGTGCCCTGTCCCGACGGCACCTTCGCCGACGGCCATCAGATGTTCATGCTCTGGGGGGTCGACCCCGTTACCGAGGGCCGGCTGAGGACGGATTTGACGACCATCGCCGGCCGCGACATCACGAAGTCCGCCAGCGGCGCGTGCGGCAGAAACCAGCCGACCGTGATCGAGCTGCCCGTCTACATGACCAAGCTGTCCTGAGCTGACCCCATAGACGATCAGATCGGGAGCAGGTCCATCCACGACTTGGGGGCGGCCCCTGCAGCCAGATTCGTCTGCCGATGGAGCTGACCGTCGGGGGTCAGGTACTCGCCCGTCCGCGGGTCGTAGTGCGTGATCGCGACGGACGGCCCGGCGCCGGAACCGTTGCCGCCGTAGGCACTCGGCGCGGCGGGGACGGCACCGTCGGCGGGCGGTTCCACGGGTCCCGGCGGCGGCCCCTGCGGCGCGGCCGGGATGTCGCCCGCTGCCGGAGCGAGAGGAGCCTCGACCGGCGGGAGCGGCGCCCCGTTGAGGGAATTGCCCGGAGGCGGTGGCGGTGGTGGCGGCGCCGACGGTGTCGGAGGTAGCGGCGCGGTCAACGGATTGGGCGGACCGGGAGGCGTTCCCGCGGGATTCGCCCCCGGCGGCAATGGCGTGCCCTCCACCGGCGCGAAGATCCGGTCGTTGAAGTCGACCCGATCATCGGGCGGGATGCCCTGCGCAATCAGGTTCGGGTCGATCGGGTACGGCCCGGTGTAGTGCTGGCGCATCGACAAGGGTTGGAAACCCCGTGGGTCGTCGCAGAGTTGGACCGTGGGCGCCCGCTTGCCCGGATGCCCAATGCAGGGGTAGTTGCGGGCGCCGCGGACATTGAGCGGGGCGTCCTGCGGCAGTTTGCAGTACAGCCCGTCCGGGGTGTCGATCGAGGTCATGTCCTCGGGGCTTCGCCATTCCGACGGCGGCAGGAATCCGACCGTGCACGCGGGTGGATCGGCGACGGTCAGCGCGAAATCACCCGACGGCAGTCCCGTCGGGTTGTTCTGCGGCAGCCCGAACGACTGCTGATTCGCGATGATCTCGGGGAACATCACCAGGAGTTGTTCCAGCGACGGATTGTAGGTGACGAGGATCTGCCCCAGGGTGGTGAGATTCGCCAGCAATATCGGCAGCGTCGGCTTCACCTGCCCCAGAAGCGATGAGACCTCCTGCGCGAAGCCGGGCCCGCGTTCCAGGATCGCGCGCACCTGCGGATCGTTCTGCGCCACCTGCGCCGTGACTCCGGACAGGCTGCGCGCCCACGTCCGGATCGAGTCCACGGTCTCCGCCTGCGAATCCAGAAGCGGCCCACTGTCATCGATCAGTCCTCGCGTCTGATCGGAGATGGCGTTGACGTCGCCCGTCACCTTGGACGCGGAGTCGAGCAGTGACTGAAAATCGGGGCCTGCGCCGTTGAACGCCTTGAACGACTCGTCGAGAAGGTCCGAAATGCGGTCCTTCGGAATGCTGTTCACAAGTGCGCTCACCTGATCGAGCATCGGACCCACCGCCTGCGGGATGGTCGTGTTGTCCTTTGCGATCACCGAGCCGTCCCCCAGGTAGGGGCCGGAGTCGGTCCGTGGACGCAGGTCCACGTACTGCTCGCCGATGGCGGAGACGCTGCGGACTTCGGCCTTCAGGTCAGCGGGAATCTTCGGCGACGTGTCGAGAGTCAGGGTCGCTTCCGCGCCGTTCTCGGTCAGCTTGACGTCGGTGACCTTTCCCACCTGCACGCCGCGGTAGGTCACGTTGGAGAAGTTGTACAGACCGCCGGCCGACGGCAGCTCCAGCTTGACGTTGATGCGGCCGAGGCCCAACAGCGTCGGCACTTGCATGTAGGTGAACAACATGACGGCCACGCCGACGATCGAGGCGATCGTGAAGATGATCAACTGGTTTCGGACGAACGCGTCAGCATCAGCCACCAGCTCCTTGCGGCCCAAACGGTCCGGCGAATATCTGCGACGTGGTCCCCTGTTCGGGGGCCAGCGAGTCCGACGGTGGCGCCACCGGCACCAGCGGCTCGGTCACCGGTGGCATCGGCTCGGCCGGCGGCGCGTCAGGGAGCGGCGCGACATCGAGGGGTGCCGCGGCGGGGGCGGGCTCCCCCTGCGCTTGGCCCTCGTACGGCCCGGCGAAGATCTGTGACGACGTGATCAGCGGTTGCTCCGTACCGGGAATCACCGGCGGTGGCGCCACCGGCAGCAGCGGTCCGGTCACCGCCGGCATGGCACCGCCCCCTGGGGCCGCAGGCGCGGGTATCGCTTCCTGCGGTGGCGGCGCCACCCCCATCTTCAGCGGATCGTACGAGTAGTTCAGGTAGTAGGGGTCCCCGGGCGCGGGGATGAGTTTGGCGTTCTCGTCGCCCCACCGGGTACCGAGCAGAAGCGTCTTCTTCAGTCGCGGATAGGTGAGGTCGAAGATGGCGTACAGGTTGATCCCGGAGCTGTCGATTCGGATCGGACCACCGGTCACAGGGACCGCGGCGGCGTGACCCGGCGACCGCCGGATCCGGCACATGGGTGACCCCCTGCTGCTCGGAGCGGCGGCGCTCGCGACCGGGCTGGTGGGCGGTTTCATTTCCGGCCTGTTCGGCGTGGGCGGCGGGATCGTGATCGTCCCCGTGCTCGATACGGTGCTCGGCAGCCTCGGTGTCGACTCTACGGTACGCATGCAGGTCGCAGTCGCAACCTCGCTCGCCACCATCGTCCCGACCTCGATCGCCTCGGCGCGTGCTCACCATCGCCGCGGTGCCGTCGATCTCGAGCTTGCGCGGCGCTGGGCGCCGGCGCTGATCGTGGGCGCCGCTGCGGGGAGCTGGCTTGCTACCGGTGCGCTCGCGGGTGCGCTGCCGGCGCTCTTCGGGACGGTCGCGGCAATCATGGCGGTGAAGATGCTCCTGCCGATGGAGACCCGGGTGCTGGCGCCGGCGGTGCCGACCGGACCGCTCGTGCAGGCGATCCCGCTCACGATCGGCACCGTCTCGAGCATGATGGGGATCGGCGGCGGCACGTTGTCCGTGCCCGCGCTCACCCTGATGAACCAGCCGGTGCATCGGGCGGTGGGTACCGCGAATCTGTTTGGCCTCGCGATCGCGCTGCCTGGCACCGTGGGCTATCTGCTTGCGCAAC
>CAVOUV010000013.1:0-95935 GCA_963699655.1 uncultured Actinomycetota bacterium | reverse complement strand
GGCCACCGACGCCGCCTACGTCATCTACACGTCGGGATCCACTGGACGACCTAAAGGCGTTGTCGTCGAGCATCGTTCGGTGATCAATCGGTTGGCGTGGATGCAGCGTCGGTATCCGATCAGCGTCGATGATGTGATCCTGCAGAAGACGCCCATCTCCTTCGACGTGTCGGTGTGGGAGCTGTTCTGGTGGGCGATCGAGGGAGCGAAGGTTGCGCTGCTTGCCCCCGGCGCGGAGAAGGACCCGCGCGAGATCCTGCAAGCGAGTAGCCGACTCGCGCGTCACGGTCCTGCATTTCGTTCCCTCTATGCTCACACCCGTTCCTCGACCAGCTCGAGGCCACGCCTGAGGCGGTCGACCAGGCCGAGAGCCTTCGGGCGGTGTTCTGCAGCGGCGAACCACTGCGGCCACACCAGGTGATGCGCTGGAACCGGGCATTCGCCGGACGCGGCCCGGCGGCCCCGAGGCTGGTAAACCTCTATGGGCCGACCGAGGCGACCGTGGACGTATCGTTCTTCGACTGCCCGACCACTCCCGACCAGCCACTACGGCGCGTGCCGATCGGCAGGCCGATCGACAACATCAGACTGTATGTGCTCGGCGCATCCGGGCAGCCGCAGCCGACCGGGGTGGCGGGCGAGCTGTGCATCGCCGGCGTCGGTGTGGCGCGCGGTTACCTGAACCGACCCGACCTGCAGGCCGAGAAGTTCGTCTCCGACCCGTTCCACGAAGGCGACCGGATGTACCGGACCGGCGACCTCGCGCGATGGTTGGCCGACGGTCAGCTCGAATACCTGGGTCGCATCGACCGCCAGGTGAAAATCCGAGGCAACCGTGTCGAGCTCGGGGAGGTCGAGAACGCCCTCATGAGCGCTCCTGGGATCACCGACGCTGTGGTTGTCGACGCTGAAACACCCAACCGTGGCACATATTTGGTGGCATTCTACGTGGCGGCGGCACAGCCCGCGGCGCCCGAACTGCGCCAGCACCTGTCACAGATGCTGCCGGACTTCATGATTCCGGCCAGCTTTCAGCAGGTTGACGAGATCCCGCTCACTCCCGAGCGGCAAAGCCGATCGGGACAAACTGGCGGTGGGTTATCGGGGGTTGGTGGATACCCAGTGGTGCGCTCCGCGTACGGATGTGGAGTCGGTTCTGGCCGGGGTGTGGCGCGATGTCCTTGATGTCGGCGCGGTCTCGGTTCATGACAACTTCTTTGATCTGGGCGGCGACTCGATTTTGACGTTGCGGGTTCGGGCGCTGGCCGAGGAGCGGGGGCTGTTGTTGACCACCCGCGATATCGCAGCCCACCCCACGGTGGCCGAGTTGGCCGGCCATGTTGTCCTGGGTTCGGAAGTGTCAGCGCCGACCGAGCCCTTCGATCTGGTCGCCGGGGTCGATCGGGCTCGACTGGTTCATCTCCAGGACGCCTATCCCCTGACCCTGTTGCAGTTGGGCATGGTGTTTCACAGCACCGAGCGACTGAATTCGCCGATCTACCACGACGTCTTCCGGTACTCCCTGCACATGCCGTGGAATGAGCGGGCGTTCCGCACCGCGCTGGACCGGCTGGTCGCGCGCCATCCGGTGTTGCGCACCGCGTTCGATCTCGGCGGGTTCTCCGAGCCGCTCCAGCTGGTGTACCCGCGCATCGAGGTCCCCGTCGACATCATCGATCTGAGTGCGGTGACGCCCGATGACGCGCAATCCACCGTGGACGAGCATGTTTCGCATCGCCGATACGACCCGTATCAGCTGGATCGACCGGGACTCTACCATTTCTGCGTCTTCCTGCTGGCCGACCGCATCGACCTGGTGTTCGCGTTTCACCATGCAATCCTCGACGGCTGGAGCGTGGCGACGATCGTCGCCGAACTATTGCAGGAATATCGGCACCTCGACGGTGACCCGGTCCCAACCGTCGACGACTCCGCCGGCCCCTCATTCGCCGAATACGTCCGCGCCGAGCACCTTTCCATCAATGATCCTGCCGACCGCGCGTACTGGACACAACTGCTGGCCGACGCTCCACCGGTCCAGATCCCCGGCGTGCGCCCCCACACCACGCACGGCGGCCCCGTCCCGATGTCGCGGGTGCAACGCACGTCAGACGTTCCCGCACCATTGATCGCCGGCGTCGTGCGGCTCGCCGGCGCCGAACACGTACCCGTCAAGGCGGTGTTCCTGGCCGCCCACCTCATCACCGTCGGACTTTTCGCCGGCCAGCGCGACATCACCTCAGGCGTGGTCACCCACGGCCGGCCCGAACGCGCGCACGCCGACCGCACCGCGGGCTTGTTTCTGAACACCGTGCCCATCCGCGTGAACACCAACGACTGCACCTGGCGCGACGTGGTACACGCGGTATTCGACCAAGACCGCGCCAGCGCACCCCACCAACGACTCCCCCTCTACGAGATTCAGCACCACCTTGACATCGCTGTCGACGTCGCCTTCAACTACGCCAACTTCCACGCCGCCGGCGCCACACTGCGCTCACTGGACGTCGAACTACTCGACGTCGACGTCCACGAGGACACCAACTTTGCTCTGCTCGTCAACGTGCTTCGCAACCCCCTCGACGGCACCACAACCCTGCGCATCGACGGCGACCCCACCCTGTACACCCCTGACCAACTCGACCAGATCGGTCTCACCTACGTCAGCGTCCTGCACCACATCACCACCACACCCACCGAACCCGTCCGTTACACCACCCACACACCCAGCCCCAACCTGTCCGGTACCGGCCACACCTCCACCACCGTCATCGATGTTTTCCGCGACGTCGCGGCCCGCGACCGCGACGCTACTGCGCTACAGTTCGGCTCCCGCACAGTGACATACGGTGAACTCGACGACACAGCATGCCGCATTGCTGTGGGCCTGCTCGCGCGCGGCGCACAGCCCGGCGACCGGATCGCCGTGGCCGTCGACCGTTCCCCCGAGCTGATCGCGACCGTGCTCGGCATCGCGATGGCCGGGACGGCCTGCGTACCGCTCGACGTCACTTACCCGACGGCCCGCCTCAACGCGATGCTGGGCCAGGCGGAACCGGCCGCGGTGATCATCGACTCGGCCAACGAATCGCTGATCGATCCGCACTGCCCGCGGATCGGTCTTGCCGACCTCCTCGCGTCAACGTCACCGCTTCCGCGCACCCTGCCGGTGGTGGACCCGCAGCACGCCGCCTACGTGCTGTTCACGTCCGGCTCGACCGGGACGCCCAAGGGCGTGGTGATGCCGCACCGTGCGCTGGCGAACCTGATCCGATGGCAGCTATCGGTCTCCGAGCGGATGGCTCGCCGAAGCGGGCCGGGCGCCGGCGACGCTGCAATTCGCTCCGCTGTCCTTCGATGTCGCGTTTCAGGAGATCTATTCGACGCTGTGCGGCGGGGGCCGCCTGATCCTGTTGACGGCACAAGAGCGCCATGAGCTGCCGACGCTGCTGCGCATCGCTCGACGACACGCAGGCCGAGCGGGTCATCCTGCCGTACGTGGCGTTGCAGGCACTCGCTGATATCGTCGTCGCCCGCGCGGCGGTGCCGTCACATCTGCGGATCATCGCCTCGTCGGGGAGCAACTGCGGATCACCGACGAGATCCGACAGCTCTGTGCCGCCATCGACGGTGTCATTCTCGAAAACCAATACGGTCCAACCGAAACCCACGTCGTCACCCGCTTCACCATGACAGGTGATCCGCGGGAGTTCCCGGCCCTGCCGCCAATCGGCACCCCGATCGACAACGTCGAGGTACTGGTGCTGGACCAGCACGGCCTACCGGTGCCCGACGGTGCCCCCGGTGAGATCTACATCGCCGGAATCGCCCTGGCCGACGGCTACCACGGCAGGCCGGACCTCACCGACGAAGTGTTCCAGTCGCACCCGGTGCGGCCAGGTGTGCGGCTGTATCGCACCGGCGATATCGGGCGGCGGCTGCCCGGCGGGGCGTTGGTCACCGACGGTCGCCTCGGCGACCCAGGTCAAGGTGCGCGGCCACCGGGTGGAGCCGATCGAGGTCGAACTGGCATTGCGGCAGGCGGCGGCGCCCCATGCCGGCGTCATCGATATGGCCGTGATAGCCCGGCCCTCATCCGATGGCTCGAGCTCGGGTACCCAACTGGTGGCCTTCCTGGTCGGCGACGCCGACGAGCACGCAGAGGGCGCCATTCTCACCTCGCTACGGGACGCACTGCCCGACTACATGATTCCCGTCCGATTCGAATGGCTTGATGCCCTCCCCCGCACGGCCAGCGGTAAGCGGGCCGATCGGGAACTGGTCACAGTACCGCTGCGAACACGTGCGGTCGGGCACGTTGCACCACGCGACGAACACGAGGCGGTCATCGCCGAACTCGTCGCCGACGTGCTCGGTGTGCCTCAGCTCGGTGTGTTCGACGAACTCTCGTCCTTGGGCGGGGACTCCCTGTCAGCGGTTCGTTTGATCGTCGCCATCGAACAGCGCTACGGGCTGTCGATCCCGGTCTCGAGCCTCGGCACCAGCCCAGCCGTGGCTACCTTGGCCGACCTGGTGCGCGACCGCGTCGCCGTTGAATTCGACCCCTGCGTCCCGCTCAAGCCGACCGGAAGCCGGCCACCGTTGTTCCTCGTCCACCCGATCGGCGGCAACGTCCTGTGCTACGTCGAACTGACCAAGCACCTGCCGCCGGAACAGCCGCTCTACGGATTGCAGGCGTCGGGAATCGAACCGGGATCGGTTGCTTCGCAGTCGATTTCGAAGATGGCGCGCGGCTACGTCGAGGCGATCCGCCGCGTCCAACCGCACGGGCCGTATCACATCGGAGGCTGGTCACTCGGTGGCGTGATCGCCTTCGAAATGGCCTGCCAGCTGGAGGCGCAGGGCCTGGAGGCCGGCTCCGTACTGCTATTGGACAGTGCGGCACTGCGGGGTGGTGTCGAAGCGGAACTCCCCGAGGAATTGCTCTACGAATCGTTCATGTGGGAGCTGCTGTCCGCCACGCGCGGCGCCGACGCGCCGGTCGATCACCTACCGGCCGGCCTCGACGGCGTTGACGAGGTCCTCGATTTCATCCTCGGTAAGGCGGTCGAGCATCGGGTTCTCCCCCGCGCCGGTTCGAGGGAGATGGTGCGGCGGCTCTTCGAGGTGTTCCGTGGCGGGATGGTGGCCTTCGAGCGGTATCGAGCCGCAGGTGTGCGATTGCGCCGTCACCCTGCTTCGGGCGGCCGAACCCCTGCCCGAGTTGTTGCGACCGGCTCACGAATACGCCGGGTCGCTGTACGGCGACTCGACCAACGGCTGGGACCGGTATGCCACCGGCCCGCTGACGGTGATCGAGACTCCGGGCAACCACCTGACGATGATCGAGAAGCCGAACGCGATCACCCTGGCGGCCCATCTCGGTGAACTGCTTGCGGAGACCCCTCTCAAAAGCTCTGCCGGATTGGACAATCGATGAACACCACAGCGATCGGCCGGACCTCCACCGGTATTCGTTCTGCCATCGTGCTCGGTGCCGGAATCGGTGGCTTGACTGCAGCCGTAGCGCTCCGTCGCGCCGGCGTCGATGTCACGTTGTGTGAACGCGCGCCCGAGTCGCGCGCCGCCGGATTCGGGCTCTCGGTGCAGAGCAACGCGATGGCCGCGCTGCGCACATTGGGCATGGGGCTCGACGAGGAGTTACTGCGCGTCGGTGGCCCGGTAACCACCTTCAGTTTCCGCGCAAGCCGAAGGCGCGCTGTTACGCCGACTGGAGATGGCGGCGACCGACGCCGGCCTGGGCGCACCCTCGGTCGTGCTGGCGCGCAAAGATCTTCACTCCGTGTTGCTGCACGCCGCAGGAAGCGATCTCCACGTGGAGGCCGGCGCCGAGGCGGTCGGGTTCGACCTGTGCGGGGACGGCGTACGACTCCGGTTGGCCGACGGCAGGCACCTATGCGCCGACGTTCTCATCGGCGCCGACGGCATCAACTCCACCGTCCGCGCGCAGCTGCATGGCGCGGCTGCCCCGCGCCCGGGCGGTTTCGTGTGCTGGCTGGCGCTCGCGCCGTTCCGCCATCCCGCATTCGCGCAGGGCGAATCCGCGCACTTCTGGGGCCGCGGCATGCGTTTCGGCGTGCATGACATCGGTCACGACAACACCTACTGGTGGGCAACCATGTCGACCGACCCCGACCTTGCCGCGCACTGGCCGTACGGGAAGGCCGATCTGCTGCGCAGATTCCGCGCCTGGGCCCCGGAAATCAGTGAAATAGTTTCCGCAACAACGGAATCAGACATCCTCGCATTGCCGGCGCAGGATCGTCCGCCGCTGTCGCGGTGGGGACGCGGCCGAGTGACCCTGCTCGGCGACGCCGCGCACCCCATGCTGCCCAGCCTCGGGCAAGGCGCCAACTCTGCGATCGAAGACGCCGTGGTGCTCGCGCATGCAGTCGCCACGCACAGCGACCCGGAAACCGCGCTGCGCGCCTATGAGCGGCGGCGTCTCCCCCGCACAACCGCCCTCGTCGACGGATCACGGACGCTGGGCCGCATCGAGCAGACCACCAACGCCGCGGTCACCTCCGCCCGCAACCGGATCGTCCGGCACGTGAGCGAAAAGCAGCTGCTGGCCACCGATGACCAAGCCGATGATCTGGCCAGGCTTCGGCGATGAGCAGCGGTTCGACCCAGCGCCGCGCCGGCTATCTGCGCTGGAACGTTGGCACTGGACAGTGGATCAGGCGGCGCCGCTGCACATCGCTTCCAGCGTGCGCATCAGCGGCCCCGTCGACGTCGACGCCATCCGGGCCGCGCTGGATGCACTCGTGCATCGACACCCGATACTGCGAACCGCAATACGCAGCGACGACGGTACCAACCCGCGCTTCGTCCCCGCGCAGCTCCGACCGATTCCACTGCGACTGGTCGACGGAGGCTCGTGGCTGACCGAGATCGATGGCGAACTGCGTGAGCGTTTCCAGCCCGATGCGCCGCTGCTGCGCGCGACCCTCATCGCCGTCGAATCGCGACGTCCACGACTTCGTGCTCACCTCCACCTACTCGATCGCCGACTCCGTCTCGGTCGTCTCGTTGGCCCGACAGGTGCTCGAGATGGCCGCGGGCGGCGTACCGGACTGGGCACCGGAGTTCGCCGCCCCGTCCGGCCCGGAACACCTTGTTCCCGAGGCGTTTCAGGGCCTCCGCGGAAAGGGCCGCGGGCTGGCCCGATTGGCCGCAGACGCGATCAGGGACCGCAGGACGTCCCCGATGCGGTTGTCCCCCGAAGCCCAGGTCCCGCCGGCGGAACGGTTGACGCGGCTAGCTCATCGCACGATCGGTGGCGCCGAGTACCGCGCGTTGCTTTCCGAGTGCCGTCGACGGCACATTTCGGTGCGAGGCGGCCATCGGGGCGGCGCTGGCGGCGGCGGCGGGCGCGGACGTGGGCGCCGGGACGCGGACTTCACGATCGGCGTGTCCGTGCCGTTCCGAGACCACCTGGCCCAACCCCTCGACACCGAGACGATCGGCAGCTTCCAGGCGATACTCGCCATCCCCGGCGCATGCCGCCCGGAGCGGCCACTGTGGCAGGCGGCGGAATCGTTTGATGCCGAGTTGCGCAACGGGATCCGGCGTCGCCACCACTTGGCGGCGCTGGGCACCCTGGGTCTGCTGACACCGCAAACGCCCGCAAAGGCCGACGGCGTCGTCAAACTCCTCGACGCCCGTGGCCCCGGCAACATGTGCATGACCCTGCTCGACGTCTCCGGATTCCCGAGCGCGCATCGGCGACTGGCGGATATCCGCCGTCCAGTTCGTCTCCGGAGTGTCCATCAGTGGTTACCTCATGCTGACGGCCGCCGCCGGCCACGCACGAACTGGCATTGAATCTCGGCTACATCGACGACATCATCTCGTCCCGACGCGCCGAGACGCTTGATCGAAAACACCACGGCCGCTTTGCGAAAGGTGGTATCCGAGGTCATGGCGACCGGCGAGGAGCGCTGACGACGATGCTGAACCGGTCCGCACGCCTGGCCGTCTCGCGGCCCAAGACGGTCCTGGTGGTGGCGCTCGCCTTGCTGATCGCGGCGTTCGCATACGGCAACGACGTGGCCGACCGACTCGTCCGGCGGCGGCTATTTGAGTGAGCGGTCGGAATCGGGACGAGCGGCCGACCTGCTGTCGCAACGATTCCACGCCGGCAAGCCGAACATCGTCGTTCTCGCCACCAACGCCCAGGGGCGGTCCGTCGACGATCCCGACGCCGTCGCCGCCGGACAACGGATCACCCGACAGCTCGCCGACACGACAGGTGTCGACGCGGTCACGTCGTACTGGAGCGCCGCAGGATCGGACAACTTGCGCAGCCGTGACGGTTCCCAGGCACTGATCGTGGCCCATGCCCAAGACGACGGGCACGAGTTCGACAAGGTCGTCAGGCATCTCATCGACACCTTGAGGGGCACGTACAGCGGACCACTGAAGCTCGAACTGGGCGGCGAGTCGGTCAGCTATGTCGACGTCACCAATCAACTCGCCGAGGACGTCGCGACCAGCGAGATGATCGCGTTGCCCGTGATCCTGCTGCTGCTGGTGCTGGTGTTCGGCAGCCTTGTGGCAGCCGGATTGCCGCTGGTCATCGGGATCTGCTCCATCGTGGGCACGCATGGGTCTGCTGACCTTGCTCACCCACTTCACCACGGTGTCGAACTTCGCGCTCAACCTGACCACCATCCTGGGTCTGGGCCTGGCGATCGACTACAGCTTGTTCGTGGTGACCAGATTCCGGGAAGAACGCGACGCAGGACTCGAGCTGGACGACGCCATCATCACGTCGGTGCGGACCGCCGGACGCACCGTGGTCTTTTCCGCGGTGACGGTGGCGCTGTCGATGTCGGCGATGCTCGTCTTCCCGATCATGGCCCTGCGTTCGATCGCCTACGCGTGCCTCGGAGTCGTCGCGATTGCCGCAATTTCCGCCATCGTGATCCTTCCGGCGCTGCTGAAAATCCTTGGACACCGCATCGACGCGTTGGACCTTCGCCGTGCGCTGCGGCTGCGACCCACCTCCGCGACCCCTCTGGAGAACCGATTCTGGTTCCGCAGTTCGCGAATAGTGATGCGGCGGCCGGTGCTCGTCGGCGGCGCGGTGCTGGTCTTCCTCCTGCTCCTCGGCGCGCCATTCGCCCAGATCCACGTCGGTATCACCGACGACCGCGCGGTGCCGACGATCGGTGGAGAGCCGCCGTGTCGGCGACGCGATCCGAAACAACTTCCCCGCACAGCCCACTGCCGCCATGGACGTCGTCATCGACGGAGCCGTCACGGCGGGTGAGCTCGACGATTACGCGGAGTACGCTGTCGCGGCTGCC
Organism: uncultured Actinomycetota bacterium; assembly: GCA_963699655.1. Taxonomy (GTDB): domain Bacteria; phylum Actinomycetota; class Actinomycetes; order Mycobacteriales; family Mycobacteriaceae; genus Mycobacterium. Next base: position 86,600 of record CAVOUV010000013.1, on the reverse strand, counting down.
GCACGTCGTGACGGTGGCCACGCCGTCGGCGAGTTATGCCGGAGGACAACGAATCGCCGGGACACCGACGCCGCGGTCCGAGGGCGCCCACCTGACCGTGCTCCCCGACGTCGACCCGTACAGTTCCGATGCCGATCGCCTGCTGGCACAGATTCGTCACAGCCCGGCGCCGGGAACCGTGCTGGTCGGTGGACTCACCGCCGAGAATGTCGATACCAATGATGCCTTGGTTGCGCGCATTCCACTGGCCGCCGCCGTGATGGTGCTGGCGACATTCGCGCTCCTGTTCGCCTTCACCGGCAGCGTGGTACTCCCGCTGAAAGCGATTGTGCTCAACCTGCTCAGCCTGTCGGCGACGCTTGGCGCCATGGTGTTCATATTTCAGGAGGGCCACCTCAAGATGGCTGGTGGGCGACTTCACCGCGACCGGAACGCTCGCGGCGTTATCGCCGGTACTGATGTTCTGCCTGACGTTCGGGCTGTCCATGGACTACGAGGTGTTCCTGCTTATCGCGAATCACCGAGGAATACCGCGTCCACGGCGACACCAATGCAGCGGTGATGTACGGGCTGCAACGCGTCGGACCCATTGTCACGGCGGCCGCAGCGATCATGTCGATCGTCTGCATCGCGATGGCCACCTCGCAGGTGTCGTTCACGAAGATGCTGGGTGTCGGTCTGACCTTGGCGATCCTGGTAGACGCCACCCTGATCCGCGCGTTGCTGATGCCAGCGGCCATGAGGCTGTTGGGTAACGCGAACTGGTGGGTACCCGGGTTCCTCGCCCGCACTCAGCAGAGGTCGATGCAGCGAACCGTCGCGATACCGTATGCCTGGAAACAACGAGCCCGACAAGGTGATTGATGATCATTCACAAGACAGCCAGCCAACTCAGCACGGGACGCGCGGAAGACCCCGAGGTGCGACGGCCGCTCCGCCCCACCGAAAAGTGGTTCTGGATCGCCGATCAGGTTTCGCCGGTCACCGGAGTGGCGCGGGTACATCTTCGCGGGCATATCGCGGCGGGCTTGCTCGAGCGGGCGGCGGCCGCTCTGGTCGCCGAATATCCCTTGCTGCGAGTGTCGATCACCTCAGACAGTCGCGGAAGCAACCCGGCGTTCGTGCCGTCGGCGGGCGCCGACACCGATCCGGCGGGTGCACGGCGACGACCGCGAATGGGAACGTCAAGTCGAGAGTACGAACTGGGCACGCCGCTGGATTGGCAGCGCGGTCCGCTGATCCGACTCGTCGATGTCGTGCTTGATTCCCCCGACGAAGCGCATGACCTGCTGCTGACGGTGTCGCACATCATCGCAGACGGGTTGACCGCGCTCTCGCTCCTGCACAAACTGGTCGAGCACGCGCACTCGCCTCGTCCGTCGGCAGAGGGTGGCGACGACGTCGTAGAGTCGCGGCCCGTCGTCGACGCTCCCGAGGACTTGCTGCCCGCACGTTATCGCGGCGTGCGGGGCATCGCCACCGTCGTGGCAAGCCGAACTAGCAGATCGGCTTGCCGCAGCAGTGACGCGGCCGCACCGGCTGGAACCGGAGTCGATCGTGCCTGCGCCGCAGCGTAGGACACGGTTTCTGCGGCGCACACTCACCTCGACACAGCTCGACGCCCTCAGCGCAACGGTGCCGGGCAGAGGGCGTCACCGTGCACTGCGCGCTGACCGCCGCGATGGCGATGGTGATCGGACCCGCTGCGGCGCAGAAGAATTCGGGACGAATTTGCATCGGCGTCACCGATCAATATCCGCGCAGGAACTCGATCCTCCGGTCGCGGCGGACGAGGTCGGCGCTTACGTGGCCATGTGCGCAGTCGATACTGCGTTTCGGCGGCGACGTTGACCTGTGGTCGATCGCCCGGCAGGTCAAGAGGTCGGCCCGGCGGCGCAGCCGACGTCGGCCAGCACCTTGCGTTGGTATACGCGATGCGCTTCCTGTGCCCGCGTCGGTGGCTAAGAGCTCCAGAGTTTTTGGGCTCATCGATCGCCACGGCCCCGGCAATGTCTGCATCTCGAACATGGGTCGTTACGACTTTCCCGCGCGTATCGGCGCAGTGGCGGCTGTCGGGCGCTCAACTCGCCGCCAACATATCGATCAGCGGCTACTTCGTCGCGATCATCAACACCAGCCACGACGAACTCTTCTGGAACTTCTTCTATATCGACGGCGTGGTATCCGAGCGGTCCGCGCAGCGTTTCGCGGACGGCTGCGTCCAGACTCTGCTGTGCGCTGTCGACCAGCCCGTGGGGGGTGTGTGATCAGAGCTGCGAGGCTGACGCCGGCAAGGTCGAAGTCAGTGGTCATCACCGGCGCATCGAGCGGGCTCGGAAGGGCCGCCGCGGTCCATCTCAGCGAGGTCGGCTTTCGCGTATTCGCGGGTGTGCGTACCGACCTGAGCGCCGCTGAACTTTCCGGTTTGGCGCCGTCGGCGGGTGAAATCATCCCCGTGATGCTCGATGTCACCGATACGGCGTCGATCGCACAGGCCGGCGACTTCGTGTCCGAGCGGTGTAGCGGCACCGGACTGTGGGCTGTTGTCAACAACGCCGGCATTGCCGTCACCGCGCCACTCGAATGCGTTCCGATGGATCTGATGCGCATCCAATTCGAAACAAATGTCGTTGGTGCACTGGCAGTCTCGCAGCAGTTCCTTCCTTTCCTGCGCGCATCCGGCGGGAGGATCGTCAATGTCAGCTCTGGCCTCGGCATCGTCGCGCCACCGTACCTGGGGGCATACTCGGCAGCTCAGTTCGCCAAGGAGGGGCTGAGCGATGCGCTTCGCCGCGAACTTCGTCCGCTGGGGGTCAGCGTGTCGGTCATCCATCCGCCCATCGTGGCAACACCGATCTGGGGCAAGATGCGCGAATCCGCCAACGCGATCTTCGCCACGATTCCCGCCGACGTCGCCGACGTTTACCGCGCCCGATTCACCCGAGATCTGGACGCCAATGAGGCGCGGGCGCAGGCGCGCAAGGCGACGCCCACGGATTACGCCCATGCCGTCGCCACCGTGTTGATCGCCAGGCGCCCAAGGCTTCGTTACCGTCTGGGTGCCGATTCGTGGAGCGGCGAGATCGCGCGACGCGTCGTGTCGGATCGAGTTCTGGACGCCTACTTCGCAGTTCGCAACAAGACGTAACGACGGCGTTGTCAGAGAACCCCTATCTCCCGGGCTCTGCGCACGGCCTCACGCCGTTTGGTCACGTCGAGTTTCGCAAGGATCGCCGAAACGTGATGATCGACCGTCTTCACCGACAAGTAGAGCCGCTCAGCGAGTTCGGCGTTGGTGAGCCCCTCGGCGAGCAGACGCAGCACCTCTACCTGACGCGCGGTCAGCCCGACGGGGTTGGTCAGCGTCGACGAGCGTCGCCGGGCGGGCACCGCGGACACTCCGTGTGACCGCAGGTCACGGCGCACTTTCGCGGCCACCGCATCGGCGCCGAGCCGATCGAGAACGTCAAGGGCCCGGCGGACGAGGGCGGGATCTCCGGAGTCGACGAGTGCGAGGGCGGCGTCGTAGGGCATCGACAGCCGGTGAAACTCGTCGGCCGCCGCCTCGTGAGCCCCGTCGAGGAGCAACCGGTACGGCTCCGCCACGCCGACCACATCGACGCTTTCACCCATCCGCCGCAGCCAGACCGCCAACTCGCCCCGCGACCATTCCAGACCCGTGACCGGCCCATCGACCAAGAGCTTTCTGCACAGCGCTATCCGGTCGTCCGCGACGCTCGTGGTCCAGGCGAGCTCTGCGATCGCGGCGGCCGCGGGCAGCGTGCGCAGCGGCTCCCCGAACCTGCACGCCAAGGTCCATGCGTCGTCGATGGCGTCGCTTCCGCCATCTCCGCGGCGGAGGGCTACCAGCGCCCGGATGACCAGCGGCCACGTGCGGGCCAGCGGCGCGCTCGGGCTGTTCAAGACCACGTCGGCATCCGCCGTCGCATCATCCCACTCCCCCACGAGCAGTTGCAGTCTCGCGCGGGCACCCGTCTGCCACACCCGGCAGATCGGCAGGTCGTGTTCGTGCATCAACGGAATGCTGATGTCGAGAAGGTCTGCGGCGATGTCCAGGCGGCGCTGTTCGACGTCCAGGTACGTCAAGTTGCTCCATCCGCTCGAATACAGCTCGTTGACGTTCTCGGGCCCACCCTCGAGGATCGACAGGATCTTTTCGCGCCCGCTCATATCGCCGGCGAGCAGCACCCCGTAGTTCTCGATCAGGCTGACGCGAATATTCAGGTCGGAATCGCCTGTTCGGTTCGTGATTTCGCGCGCCTGGGCCGCAAGCTGCCGGGCGTGGTCGAGGTCGGTGGCCTGCACCGCCAGATACGCCTGCATTGCGAACGCGTGACCGAGTTGCACCAGCTGAGCCGCATCATCGCCCGCGGCGTCGAGTACCGTCATCGCCTCCGCGGCATGGTCCTGCGCGATCTCGCGGTTGGCGTTGTACCACTCGTAGACGGCGAGCGACTGATGATCGGCGCTCACCGCGGCAGGCTCGCCGAGCTCGCATCGGATCCGCATCGCGCGCCGGCACGCGATGATTGCATCTGTGAGGCGATCGATCAGATAGAACTCACCGGCGAGCAACTCGAGCAGTTCGGCTTCCTGCCGCGGCGTCGACGCGCTGCCACTGTCCAGCGCAATGGTGAAGAACTCGGCGGCCTGGGTGTGTGCGCCCGACCGCGCCGCCGCCGTGCCGGCGTCGAGAGCGGCACGCCTGAGGGTCTCGAGATCGTTGGCGCCGAGCGCATGATGAGTCAGCACCGCGGGATCGGCGTGCGCAGACGCCTCGTACGCCTCCATCAGCCGTCGATGCAATCGCGGCTCGGCGCCCGGCGGGATCACACTGCGGATCGCGAGCCGGCACAGGTCGTGGCGGAAGGCCACGCCGCGCGGGCTTCGGTGGATGAGTCCCGCGTCCGTCAGCGCCCGCGAGGCGGGCAGCGTCACCCCGAGGTCGACCAGCAGGTGGTCGGGGATCGCCCCCGGCGAGCAGGTCAGCAGGTTCAGCAGGTCCCACGCCGCCGGATCGAGGCCGGATGCGCGGGCCAGCACCGCATCGCGAACCGTGGTCGGCAGGTCGTCGCCGTCGTGGTCGAGCATCTCGCAGACGAAGAAGGCATTGCCTGCGGTGATGCGGTGCAGCCACTCGGGATCGACGGGACGGTCGCCGACAAGGGCTTCCACCGCTGCGACGCTGAGTGGCGGCATCGTCAACGAGGTGGCCCGGGCGGACCTGGCGACGTCGCCGAGAAGTACCCGCATCGGATGTCCGAGGCCGACTTCGTCGTCGCGGACGATCCCGATGACCAACGATTGCGTCTGCGAGACGCGGCGCAGCACGAACCTCAGTAGGTCGATGGTGCCCTGGTCCGCCCAGTGCAGGTCGTCGAGAACGAGAACCGAAGGTGCAGCGCGCAAGTCGTCGAAGGCAGCGGCGAAGATATCGTAGGGCTGATCGCTTCGCTCCAACACGTCCCTGGTGCGAGCCGCCAGCCGGTGCTCGAGATCGTGGATCGGACCGAGCGGCCGTGGCGTGGGTAATGGGTCGCAGACGCCCCAGAGCACGCGTTCATCGCGCACCCACCCATCGACGAACGACTCGACGAGGGATGTCTTGCCGGCACCCGATTCACCGCAGACCATCACCATGGCGCCGCGCCCGGCCCTGGCATCATCGGCTCGGGCCCGGAGCTCGCCGAGCTCCCCATCGCGCTCGGTGAGCCTCACGGCGATTGATGCTAGTGCGCTGCACCCCTCTCTGACCGGCAGATATGGGATGCCGGCTGAAAGATAGGGAACTTCTCCCCATGACCGGCTGGTCCACGTCGCCCAAGATTGTCTCTGCTCGCGGTTGCCACCGCGGCAACGATCACCAGACGGGAGAACGACCATGAAGCGCTATATCATCGAACGCGAGATCCCCGGAGCCAGCGAGCTGACCGAATCGCAACTCGCCGAGATCGCAGGCAAGTCCAACGACGTCGTGGCGTCGCTGGGTGTGCCGTATCGGTGGATCACCAGCTACGTCGCGGGCGACAAGATCTACTGCGTCCACGAAGCCGACGACGAAGACGCGATCCGCGAGCACGCCCGTCGCGGCGGGTTTCCGGCCAGCGCCGTCAACGTCATCGCCAACGAGTTCGGCCCCCACACCGTGCAGGCCGCACCGGTCAGATGAGTCCGCTCGAGCGTCGCGGTGCGGCTAACGCGCCAGCACCGCGACGCACTCGACGTGATGCGTCAGCGGGAACGAGTCGAAGACCCGGAGCTCCTCGACGGCGTACCCGTGACCGAGGTACAGGCCGACGTCGCGGGCGAATGATGCTGCCTCACAACCGATATGGATCACCCGCGGCACTTCGGCGGCGGCCAGTAGATCGATCACCTCACGGCCCGCGCCGGATCGCGGCGGGTCCAGCACTGCCACGTCGGCGCGGCGGCGCTGGGCAGCCAGCGCGCGACGCACGGAGTCGGTGACCACCGAGACGCAGCCGAGGTCGGCCAGCGCCGTGCGCGCCGACCGCGACGCACCGCGTGATGTGTCGACGGTCACCACGTGACCGCCCTCGCCGACCCCGCCGGCCAGCGCGGCAGCGAAAACCCCCGCGCCGCCGTACAAGTCCCAGGCCGTCATCCCCGGATCCAGACGCGCCCAGCCCGCCACCATCTCGCTGTACAGCCGGGCCGCGTCGCGATGCGCCTGCCAGAACGCCGTCACAGGAACGCGCCAGACCCGCTCACCCACCCGCTGCGTCGCCTCGTAGCTTCCCTCGACCACCTGGGTCGACGACTTGCGTCCGTGGCGCGGACCCGACTGCACCACGTGCCGGTCGCCGTCGTCGTCGAGGACGACGTGCAGCTGGGCGCCCGGCGGCCAGGCCCTGTCCCGTAGGTCGCCGAGCATGCCCGTGGGCAGTTGCGCGCAGTTCAGGTCGGTCACCAGTTCAGAGCTGTGGTAGCGGTGGAAGCCGGCGCGTCCCTCGGTGGAGGTGTCCAGGCGCACGCGTGTTCGCCACTCCGTCGCGCCGCGGTAGCCGACGGTCTCGGCGGCGGCGTCGTTCTCGTCACGCCACTCATACCCGCCCAACCGCGCCAACTGGTTGGCCACCACCGCGCCCTTGAGCCGCCGTCCCGCCGCCGGTTCGACGAAGGCCATATCGCAGCAGCCCGCCGCATCGACGCCGGCGATCGGGCAGAGCGAATCGATGCGATCGGCGGACGGCTCGACCACCTCGACAACATCTGCGTGCCAATAGGATCCGTGATCACCGACCACTCGAACCCTGACCGTCTCCCCCGGTAGCGCGTACCGGACGAACACCACCCGGCCGTCGTGGCGCGCCACGCAGCTGCCGCCGTTCGCCGGCGGTCCCACCGTCAGGACGAGTTCGGACGGCGACGGCGTCGCCTCCGCCTCGGTCGCCTCGGTCTGCTCTGTCACTCGAGGAATCCCCTGCGTGCATCACCCGGAGCGGACTGCGGCTGCAACGTCTTGAGCCGCTCCGACGAACTGAGTTGCCAGGGCACCGACGTCACCATCACGTTGGGCTCGAACAGCAACCTGCCCTTCAGCCGAAGCGCACTCTGGTTGTGCAGCACCTGTTCCCACCAGTGCCCGACGACGTACTCGGGGATGAACACGGTCACCACCGTCCGCGGCGACTCCTTGCTGATCCGTTTCACGTATTCGAGCACCGGACGGGTGATCTCGCGGTACGGCGAGGCGATCACCTTGAGCGGCACGCTGATATCGCTGTCTTCCCACTTGTGCACCAGCGCACGTGTTTCGGCGTCGTCGACACTCACGGTGATCGCCTCCAACATGTCGGGGCGCGTGGCGCGGGCATAGGCCAGCGCCCGCATCGTCGGGAGGTGCAGCTTGGAGACCAGCACCACGGCATGGTTGCGGCTCGGCAGCACCATCGCGCCCTCTTCGGCGGCGGCCTGCTGCTCGAGCTCGCGGGCGACGGTGTCGTAGTGCTTGTGGATCGCCTTCATCAACACGAACAGCGCACTCATCGCCAGGATCGCGATCCAGGCCCCCGCGAGGAACTTGGTGAGGATCACGATGATCAGCACGGTGCCGGTGCACAGGAAGCCGATGGTGTTGATGACCCGCGATCGCATCATCTTGCGGCGCACCGCCGAATCGGTCTCGGTGCGCAGTAGCCGGGTCCAGTGCCGGACCATGCCGATCTGGCTTAGCGTGAACGATACGAAGACGCCGACGATGTAGAGCTGGATGAGCGCGGTGACCTCGGCGCGGAACGCGACGACGAACGCCATCGCCGCGAAGGCCAGGAACAGGATGCCGTTGGAGAACGCCAGCCGGTCACCGCGGGTGTGCAGCTGGCGGGGGAGGAAGCGGTCCTGGGCCAGGATGGAGGCCAGCACGGGAAACCCGTTGAACGCGGTGTTCGCGGCGAGCACCAGAATCAGCGCGGTCACGCCGGCGATCAGGAACAATCCGATCGGGAAGTCGTGGAAGACGGCATCGGCCAGCTGTGCGATCAAGGTCTTCTGGTGGTAGCCGGGCGGCGCGCCGATGAGCTGCTCCTCCGGCCGTTCGGCCATCTGCACGCCGGTCGCCCTGGCCAGCATAATGATGCCCATAAACAGCGAAACGGAGATGACGCCGAGCAGCAGCAGTGTGGTCGCGGCGTTGCGCGACTTGGGTTTCCGGAATGCCGGCACTCCGTTGCTGATGGCCTCCACACCGGTCAGCGCGGCGCTGCCGGACGAGAACGCCCGGGCGATCAGGAACACCAGCGCAAAGCCCAGAACGTCGCCGTGCTCCGAGTGCATCTCGAAGCCGGCCGATTCCGCGCGTAGCGGCGTGCCCAGGACGTAGATCTGAAACAGTCCCCAGGCGAGCATGATGTACATGCCGATCATGAAGGCGTAGGTGGGAATTGCGAATGCGGTGCCGGATTCTCGGATGCCGCGCAGGTTCATCGACGCCAGTATGAGGATGGCGAGGACGGCGAAGATCACTTTGTGCTGCGCGATGAACGGCACCGCCGATCCGATGTTCGACATGGCCGAGGACATCGACACCGCCACCGTCAACACGTAATCCACCAGCAGCGCGCTGGCCACCGTCAGGCCCGCGGTCGGTCCCAGGTTGGTGGTGACCACCTCGTAGTCACCACCGCCCGATGGATACGCGTGCACGTTCTGCCGGTAGCTGGCGATCACGATCAGCATGACCCCCGCGACCGCAAGGCCGATCCACGGGGCCATCGAGTACGCGGTCAGGCCCGCGACCGACAGCACGAGGAAGATCTCCTCAGGCGCGTAGGCCACCGACGACAACGCGTCCGACGCGAACACCGGAAGGGCGATCCGCTTGGGCAGCAGCGTGTGCGCCAGTTTGTCGCTGCGGAAGGGCCGGCCTAGTACGAGCCGCCGCGCGACGGTCGAAAGCTTGGACACGAGAGCCAAGAGTAAGCCCATGGGCCAATAGCTGTAGCGTTCCGAGTGGGCGGGTTCACAGACTGCTTTTTGGCTGCGGCCGGAAGGGACGTCAGGTGCGGGTAGTAGTCATGGGCTGCGGCCGGGTAGGCGCGTCGCTTTCGGACAGCCTGGCGCGGATCGGGCACGACGTGGCGGTCATCGACCGCGACGGCACCGCTTTTCACCGGCTGTCCCCCGAGTTCTCGGGCGAGCGCGTGGTCGGCATGGGTTTCGACCGCGACGTGCTGCTGCGGGCCGGGATCGAGGAGGCGGGCGCTTTCGCCGCCGTGTCCTCCGGCGACAACTCCAACATCATCTCGGCGCGGGTGGCCCGCGAGACGTTCGGCGTCGAACGCGTCGTCGCCCGCATCTACGACGCGAAGCGCGCGGCGGTCTACGAGCGCCTCGGCATCCCGACGGTGGCGACGGTGCCGTGGACGACCGACCGGCTGCTCAACGTGCTCACCCGGGAGACCGAGACCACCAAGTGGCGCGACCCGACCGGCAATGTGGGAGTGACCGAGTTGGCGCTGCACGAAGGATGGGCCGGCAGGCGCATCACCGACCTCGAGGCGGCAACGGGAGCGAGGGTGGCGTTCATGATCCGATTCGGCCAGGGCCTGCTGCCCGACCCCAAGTCGGTGGTGCAGGCCGGTGATCAGGTGTACATGGCCGCCATCGCGGGGCACATCGCCGAGGCCCTGGCCATTGCGGCGCTGCCGCCGAGTGAGGACAGCGAGATCGCATGAAAGTCGCGATTGCCGGGGCGGGCGCGGTCGGTCGGTCCATCGCCCGGGAGCTCGTCGAAGCCCATGACGTCACGCTGCTGGAGCGCAATCCCGACCACATCGACGTCGACGCGATTCCGGCGGCCCACTGGCGTCTCGGTGACGCGTGCGAGCTGAGCCTGCTGGAGTCGGTGCAACTCCACGAGTTCGATGTGGTGATCGCGGCGACCGGCGACGACAAGGTCAACGTGGTGGTCAGCCTGCTCGCCAAAACCGAGTTCGGGGTGCCGCGGGTGGTTGCGCGCGTCAACGATCCGCGCAACGAGTGGCTCTTCGACGAGAACTGGGGTGTCGACGTCGCGGTGTCCACGCCACGCATGCTCGCCTCGCTCGTCGAGGAGGCCGTCGCCGTCGGTGACCTGGTGCGGTTGATGGAATTCCGCAAGGGCCACGCCAACCTGGTGGAGATCACCCTGCCCGATGACACGCCGTGGGGCGGCAAGCCGGTCAAGCGGCTCGAACTGCCCCGCGACGCAGCGCTGGTCACGATTCTTCGGGGGCCGCGGGTGATCGTGCCCGAGCGCGACGAGCCGCTCGAGGGCGGCGACGAGCTGCTGTTCGTCACCGTCACCGAGGTCGAGGACGAGCTGCGTGAGCTGTTGTTGCACCCCCAGTCGCGCTGAGGTTCCTCACCCGTCGGTGTAGGCCGGCGGCGGCGTGGCCCGATCGTGGCAGTGCGCCGCGTCCTCGGCGGTGACGCGATGGAAGTCGTACTGCGCGTTGCGGATCCCCACCGCCGAGACGATCCCGGCGACAGCGAACAGGCAGGCGATCACCAGGGCCCCGCGCCGGAAACCGGCGAAATCGACTACGCCCCCGCAGATCACACCCATGAACGCGACCGCGATCAGGCCGGCGATCCGCGAGATCGCGTTGTTGACCGCCGACCCGATGCCGCTCTGGGCGGGGTCGACGGCGGCCAGGATCGCCGCCGTCAGCGGCGACACCGTGATCGACATACCGAAGCCGAACACCACCAGCCCGGGCAGCATCTGCGTCCAGAAGTCGAACGGCGCCCTGGCCGTCATCATCAGCACATAGCCGGTCGCGGCGACCAGCGGTCCGACCGCCATGAAGAGCGCGCGGCCCGTGCACTCCGGCCAGCATGCCGAACCGGCGGGCCAGCAGGAACGACAGCACCGGAAGCGGCAGCGTCGCCAGTCCGGCCTGCGTCGCCGACAAGCCGGCGGTCTCCTGCATGAACAGTGTGACCATGAGCATGCCGAGCGATACTGCCGCGTACAGGAACACCGTCGCCAGGTTGCCGACCGCGAAGTTGCGCGTCGCGAAGATGTTCAGCGGCAACATCGGCTGCGGTGTGTGCCGCTCCCAGAACGGAAACGCGAGCAGACTTGCCAGGCCGACCGCGAGGGCGATGAGCACCACGGGGTCGGAGATCCCGAGCCGCTGCCCCTCGATGAGCGCGTAGACGGTCCCGGTCAGTCCGACGGCGTTGAGCGCGGCTCCGACGTAATCGATGCGACTGTCGGTCCGGCTCTCCATGCGGTCCACCGACAGCCGGGTGGTCAGAAACAGCGTCACCGCCAGCGGAACGAGGTTCACCCCGAAGATCCACCGCCAGTTCAGCGCGTCGACGAGCACGCCGCCCAGCAGCGGGCCGATCACGAACGCCGTGCCCGTCCACGCGGTCCAGGTGCCGATGGCGCGCGCCTGCGCGGCACCGGAGAACCGGGAGTTGATCAGCGCAAGGGAACTCGGTACCAGGAACGCGGCCCCCACCCCCTGCAGACACCGCGCCGCGACAAGCACCCAGCCGGTCGGCGCCAACGCGCACAGCAGCGAGGAGACCGCGAACACGACCGTCCCCATCCGCAGCACGGCGAGTCTGCCGAACTGATCGGAGATGGCCCCGGCGACCAGGATCAGCGCACCGAGGGTCAGCAGATAGCCGTCGATGACCCACTGCTGCAACGCGAGTCCGCTCGAGCCGCCGGATGCGAGATCGCGGCCGATCGCCGGCAGCGCCAGGTTGACCACCGAGCCGTCCAGGAATGCCACGAACGAGGCCAGCACCGCGACCGCGACGAGCGGACGGTCGGTGTCGGTCTCAGCGGGCATCAGGTTGGCTGATGCCTCGCTGTTCGGGTTCGGGGTCACCGATCGGCGGTTCCGGCTGCATGCCGTCATCGGACGCGGTGTGCGCGTGCACGGCACGCTGGGCCGCCCTGATGGCCAGATAGGTGACCAGGGCGGCCACCGCGGTCAGCGGCCAGCCCATCGCGATCCGGGCGACACCGAGCCAACCGGTCTGGTCGGCGTCGTAGAGATGGTGTTGGACGACGAACCGGGACGTGAAGACCAGCACCCAGACGACGGTCGCGATGTCGAAGGCCACCACCGCGCGGCGCACCTTCCGCCAGCCCCGGTCGTGCGAGTTGACCCAGCCCCAGATGTAGCCGACGACGGGCCGGCGAATCAGCACCGAGAGCGCGAAGACGACCGCCCAGAACAACGACATCCAGATGCCGAGCAGGAAGTAGCCCTTGGACTCCCCCACGATGTAGGCGATGAGCGCGCTGATTCCGACCCCGATGAACCCGGAGATCGCCGGCTGCGTCGACTCGTGCCGGACCAGCCGCCACGCCAGGATGACGGCCGCGACCCCCAGCGCCGCACCGATCGCCGCCTTCAGCCCGAAGGCGGTGGAGACGGGCACGAACACCACGACGGGCAACGAGGAGTAGATCAGGCCGCTGATGCCGCCCATTTGCTCGAGGACCGCGCTGGCCTTGTGTTGCTTCCCCGGTTCAGGTCCGGGGTCGGTCACTTTTGAATCTCGTAGTGGGGGTTGTAGATCGCCTTGACGCCGTTCTCCAGCTGTCCGACGCGGCCGTGCACCTTGAGAGTTCGGCCCGATTCGATGCCCGGGATGCGGCGCTGGCCGAGCCAGATCAGCATCACTGTGTCGGTTCCGTCGAACAGCTCCGCCTTCACCCCGCCGGAGCAGCCCTTGCCGTTGCATTCGACGCTTCGCAGAGTGCCGATCATCGTCACTTCTTGACCCCGTCGACAGTCGATCGCCTTCTGGGCGCCGGTGTTGGCGGCTTCGTCATTGAGCTCTTCGACATCGAGTTGCTCCGGGTCCTCCGTCAGCCTGCGAGTGAGCCGGCGCAGATACCCCTCAGCCGTAGCCATAGGTCCACCTGACCTTCTGTGAATCCACCGTGGATCCCTTCCAACCAACGCCACGGTAGACCTGTTGGTTCCGATATGCCACGCGGGGCCGGGGTCGCCACGCGGAGTAATTCACTCACCCGGCACGATCGTGAGATGGCTCTCAGTCTGCGTGGCGTCACGACGGTTCTGCTGGCGGGTACCGGATCCGACGACGACTACGTCTACCGGGCGTTTTCCGCCGCACTGCACGATGCGGGGGCGATCGTCGTCACCCCGGCACCGCAGCCCGGCCGCCTCCTCGAGGGCTACCGCGAGGCGTTGAACAACGCCGCGCGGACGCGGCCGATCGCCGTCGGCGGAGTGTCGATCGGCGCCGCGGTGGCCACCGCGTGGGCACTCGCCCAGCCCGGACACGCCGTGGCGGTACTCGCCGCCTTGCCCGCGTGGACAGGTTCGCCGGAGTCGGCACCCGCCGCGCTGGCCGCCCGCCACACCGCGGATGCGCTGCGCCGTGACGGGCTCGCCTCGGCGACAGCTCGGATGCAGGCCTCCAGCCCCTCGTGGCTGGCCGCCGAACTCACGCGGTCGTGGGTGGGGCAATGGCCGTCGCTGCCCGACGCGCTGGACGAAGCCGCCCGCTATATCGCGCCGACGTGCGGAGAGCTGGAGGCGCTCGCCGTGCCCATGGGAGTCGCCGCCGCGACCGACGACCCGGTGCATCCCGTCGAGGTCGCCCTGGAGTGGGTGTCAGCGGCGCCGCGGGCGGCGCTGCGCACCGTCACCCTCGATGCGATGGGCGCTGATCCCGCGGTGCTCGGCGCGGCGTGCGTGGCCGCGCTGTCCGACGCCGACTGAGTTGCCCACCTGGGTCAGCTCTACCCCACTGGGTCTTTGACCCACCCAGCTCTACCCGCCCGTGATGGTGCGGAGCTGCTGCATCGCCGACCCCTGCGTTCGGCGGGCGGCGGGCTCCGCCGGCGGCGGTTCCTGCCCGGCGGCCTGCGCCGCCTGCGCCGCCGCCTGCTCGGCGGCCGCCTGCAGCTGCGCGGCCATCGGCTCCGGCAACTGGACGGGTAGCGGCGTGCGAACCGCCAGAGGCTGGTCGCCACGGCGAACGACGGTGTCGGCCAATGCGTTTCGGGCCTCATCCGCCAGCCCGTCGATGTTCTCCTGCGGACCGTTGACCACACAGCGGATCATCCACCGGTAGCCGTCGACGCCGATGAACCGGACGACGCCCCCACCATCGGCCGCCACCCCGACGACCTCACGACCCCACGGCCCGTCTTCGATGCTGACCTTGGCCACGTCCTTGCGCAGCGAGTCGGCCAGTTCGGTGGCGACCTCGCGCCACAGCCCGGTCGACTTCGGCGCGGCGTACGCGGCGATGGTGAAGCGGCCGTGGGGCGTGACCACCCACACCGCACTGGGCACACCGGTCTCGGTGAGCTCCACCTGAACCTGGCCCGCCTCCGGCATCGGGATCAGCACCGAGCCGAGATCCAGCCGGGCGAGCGTCGCCGCTGCCGGGTCGTCGAAGTCGTCGATGTCGAAAGGGCCGTCCAGCTCGACGTCGGCGGTGTCGTCGCCGTCGTCAGCGTCGTCGCTGCTGTGTTTTCCTCTTGTCATCACAAACTCGCATGTCCGCCGGAGGAACCGTGGCCGCCGTCACCACGGGATGTATCGGCCAGTCCGGCCTCGTCGAATGACGTCACCTCGACCAGCTCGGGCAGCTCGACCCGTTGCACCAGCAGCTGCGCGATGCGATCTCCGCGATGCACGGTGATCGGTGTCTCGGGGTCGAGATTTATCAGCGCCACCTTGATCTCGCCGCGGTAGCCGGCATCGATGGTTCCCGGGCTGTTGACGATCGAAAGCCCAACGCGGGCAGCCAATCCCGACCGGGGATGCACCAGCCCGACCATTCCATACGGAATGGCGACCGCGATGCCGGTCGGCACCAGCTGCCGTTGCCCGGGAGCCAGCTCGACGTCGAGGGCGCTGCACAAGTCGATGCCCGCGTCGCCGTCATGGGCACGGCTGGGCATCGGCAGATCACGATCCAGGCGCACGACCGCCAGAGAGGTGGACACGACGTCAGAGATTACTCTTGGCCGAGTGACCGACACGCGCGCCACGTCGCAATCCGTGCGCTACCGCGAACGGTTGTCCGTGCCGTGGTGGTGGTGGCCGCCGGGATTCGGCCTGGCCGCCTTGATCGCGCTGGAAGTGAACCAGGGCGTATCTGCGCTGCCCATCTGGCTGCCGTACGCGGTTCTGCTTCCCGTCGCGGCGGTGGTGCTGCTCTGGTTCGGCAGAACCGAGGTGCGCGTGGTCGTGGGCGCCGCGGAAACCGAGTTGTGGGCCGGTGCCGCTCACCTGCCGAACAGCGTCGTCTCCCGGGCGGCGGAGGTGCCGCGGTCGGCGAAGTCGGCGGCGCTGGGCCGGCAGCTGGACCCGGCCGCGTTCGTGGTGCACCGGGCGTGGATCGGTCCGATGGTGCTCCTGGTGCTCGACGACCCCGACGACCCGACGCCGTACTGGCTGGTGAGCTGTCGGCACCCTGATCGTGTCCTCAAGGCACTCCGCGCTTGAGCTAGGCCGCGCAATCGGTGCAGATCATCACACCGTTCTTCTCGCTCGCCAGCCGGCTGCGGTGGTGAACGAGGAAGCAACTCGAGCAGGTGAACTCGTCGGCCTGTTTCGGGATCACCCGAACCGAGAGCTCCTCTCCGGACAGATCGGCGCCGGGCAGTTCGAACGATTCGGCGGACTCGGACTCGTCGACATCTACTACCGCCGACTGCGCTTCGTTACGCCGCGCCTTCAATTCCTCGAGCGAATCCTCGGAGACGTCATCGGTCTCCGTGCGCCTCGGGGCGTCGTAATCGGTAGCCATCCTGGTGTCCCCTCCGTAAACGTCGTGCAGCAGAGCTTTGTACCAGCGTCGAACGCATCTTCCAAACGATTCGTGCCCGTATTGACACGCGTTCCACTGTGATTTACGTCACAGTCAGGTTCGCGCCGGTCGAAGGGCCGTCCGAACTTGGCCTTAGAGTGCACTGGTGGTCGCGCAAATCACAGACGGAACCGCGTTCGACAAACACGGCCGCCCCTTCCGTCGCCGTAACTTCCTGCCGGGAATCCTGCTGTTCGTGGCACTGGCGGTGGTGTCGGTGCTCGTGTGGGTCGTCGCGCTGTCCCGCCCGCCCGAGGTGCGCGAGGCCGCCGTCTGCAACGCGCCGCCGCCGGCGGCCGATCCGAACGCCCCGGCTCCGCTGGGCGAACAGGTGTCGCGCAGCTCGATGACCGACGTCACGCCCGCCAAGCTCGCCGACACCAAGATTCGTGTGCTGAACGCGAGCGGGCAGGGCGGTCAGGCCGGCGAGGTGGCCGGCGAACTGCGCGACCTGGGATTCGCCGACCCCGCCGCCGCCAACGACACGGTGTATGCCAACACCCGTCTGCAATGCCAGGGCCAGATCCGGTTCGGACCGGCCGGCCGGGCGAATGCGGCCGCGGTGTGGCTCGTCGCCCCGTGCACCGAGCTGTTCCAGGACCAGAGGGCCGACGACACGGTTGATCTGGCGATCGGCACCGAGTTCGCCGAGCTGAGCCACAGCGACGACATCGACGCTGTGCTGGCGAGCCTTCGCCCCGACGCCACGCAGGCCGCCGACCCCACGCTGCTGTCGAAGATCCACACCGGCACCTGCTAGCCGATTAGCGTTGCGCACGAGCACATTTCAGCTTTGGAATGCTCCTGCGCCGCGCAGCGCCTCCGTCAACTCGCCGGCGATGCCCGGGGCGGCCGCGATGACCATCCCGGCTCCGGCGTCGGCACTCGGCAGCCGCAGCGTCGCGCCCGCCTCCGCCGCGATCAGCGCGGCCGCCGCCCAGTCCCAGACGTGCACACCGTTCTCGTAGTAGCCGTCGAGCTGACCTGTGGCCACCATGCACAGGTCGAGCGCGGCCGAGCCCATCCGGCGAATGTCGCGCACCATCGGCAGCAACCTCGCCAGCGTTTCCCCCTGCCGGGAGCGCGCCGCCGGCACGTAGGAGAAACCGGTTCCCACCAACGACATTGACAATTGATCGGCAGCACTGCAGGACAGCGGCGCCGTCACGCCGGCGCGGTGAACCCGCGCGCCACGGCCGACCGCCGCCGAGTACAGCGCATCGCCGCCGACATCCGCCACGGCACCGGCGACTGAGGTGCCGTCACGCTGCACCGCGACCGACACGGCGTACGTCTCGATGCCGTAGACGAAGTTGACGGTGCCATCGATGGGGTCGAGCACCCACGTCAGCCGCCCGTCGGATCCCGCCGCCTGGCCGCCCTCCTCCTCACCGAGGATGTGCTCACCGGGGCGCAACTCGGCGAGTCTGCTCCGCAACAGCCGCTCGGTTTCGGTGTCGACGACGGTGACCGGGTCGGTCGGCGTGCTCTTGGTACGCACCGATCCGTCGTCGTGCGATGTCGCAAAGTTCCCGAACACCTCAACCCGGCGCTGTCTGACGAACTGAGCGGCCTCGGTCGCCAACTGCTCGGCGACCGTGCGCAACAGAACAGGATCGGTGTCGTTTTCGGTCACCACACCATCGCAGCACAAATCTGGGGTAACCGGTTGTCCGACAGCCACACGGGCGTTATCCCGAGCCACTAATGTGTCAGTCGCATCTCGCCCGGCCGGTACAGAGGAGTGTTCATGACCGCCACCGATTCACCCGCCGCAGGTCCCGCCACGAACGGCGGCCTGCAGCGCCGCGGGTTCGGCATCGACGTCGGCGGCAGCGGCGTCAAGGGCGGCATCGTCGACCTGGACACCGGTCAGCTGATCGGCGAACGGTTCAAGCTGCCCACCCCGCAGCCGGCCACCCCCGAAGCCGTCGCCGAAACCATCGCTGCGGTCGTCCGCGAATTCAAGTGGACCGACAAGCTCGGCGTCACGTACCCCGGCGTGGTCACCGACGGAATCGTCCAGACAGCCGCCAACGTGGACAAGGGCTGGATCGGGGTGAACGCGCAGGAGGTCATCGCGGCGGCTCTCGACGGTCAGGAAGTGACCGTCCTCAACGACGCCGACGCCGCGGGTCTGGCCGAGGAGAAATTCGGCGCGGGCAAGGACAACTCGGGGGTCATCGTGCTGCTGACCTTCGGTACCGGCATCGGCTCGGCCGTGATCCACAACGGCGTACTGCTGCCCAACACCGAATTCGGCCACCTCGAAGTCGAGGGCAAGGAGGCCGAGCACCGGGCCGCGTCCTCGATCAAGGAGAACAAGGGCTGGAGCTACGAGCGCTGGACCAAGGAAGTGACGAAAGTGCTGGTAGCCATCGAGAACGCGATCTGGCCGGACCTGTTCATCGCCGGCGGTGGAATCAGCCGCAAGGCCGACAAATGGGTCCCGCTGCTGACCAACCGCACGCCCGTGGTGGCCGCGGCGCTGCAGAACACCGCGGGAATCGTCGGCGCGGCCATGGCCGCCGCAGTCGATGTGACCGCTACTGCGAAGTAGCCACGCCCAAAGCGGTTCGAATTTGCCGCTGGGAGGGTGTTATCCCACACTGTCGTTACAATGGTCGACGGCGGCCGCCTACGGAGATAGCGGCGAGTATCCGAGTCGATAACGACGCCACATTCGACATAGCCGACGCTTTTCGGTGGTGCACGCCCATGCCCACCGGATTACGCAAGACCGAAAGGGTGTACGTGGCAGCGACAAAGGCAAGCCCGGCAACTGATGAGCCGGTGAAGCGCACCGCTACCAAGGCCCCCGCCAAGAAGGCTCCTGCGGTCAAGGCCGCGAACGGATCGGCAGCCGTCAAGCGGGCGGCCAAATCCGCTCCGCGCGCGGCGAAGGCGGAGCCCGGCACCACGGCGAAGGGGCACTCCGCGGCCAAGACCACCAAGGCCGCACCCGCCAAGGCGGGAGGCCCCGGCACCCGCGGCCGGGCGAAGAAGGCCACCTCGGCCGAGCGCGGAGCCACCGCCGACGAGAGCGTCGAGGGCGGTCTCGAGACCACCGACGAACTCGAAGCCGAACCCGGTGACGACCTCGAGGTCGACGTCGCCGACATCGAGCTCGAGGACATCGAGGTCGACGACGACGAATCCGCCGAGGGTGACACCGCCGACGACAGCGCCGAGGGCGACGCAGAACCCGCGGCCGGTGCCGCTCCGGCGGCCGAGGACGACGAGATCGCCGAGCCCACCGAGAAGGACAAGGCCTCCGGCGACTTCGTCTGGGACGAAGAGGAATCCGAGGCGCTGCGTCAGGCCCGTAAGGACGCCGAGCTCACCGCGTCCGCCGACTCGGTGCGCGCGTACCTCAAGCAGATCGGCAAGGTCGCGCTGCTCAACGCCGAGGAGGAGGTCGAGCTCGCCAAGCGCATCGAGGCCGGCCTCTACGCCACCCAGTTGATGGCGGAGACGCCGAGAAGGGCGAGAAGCTGCCCGCCGCCCAGCGCCGCGACATGACCTGGATCTGCCGCGACGGCGACCGCGCCAAGAACCATCTGCTGGAAGCCAACCTGCGGCTGGTGGTGTCGCTGGCCAAGCGCTACACCGGCCGCGGCATGGCGTTCCTCGACCTGATCCAGGAAGGCAACCTCGGCCTGATCCGCGCGGTCGAGAAGTTCGACTACACCAAGGGCTACAAGTTCTCCACCTACGCGACATGGTGGATCCGGCAGGCCATCACCCGCGCGATGGCCGACCAGGCCCGCACCATCCGCATCCCGGTGCACATGGTCGAGGTGATCAACAAGCTCGGCCGCATCCAGCGTGAGCTGCTGCAGGACCTGGGCCGCGAGCCCACGCCCGAAGAGCTGGCCAAGGAAATGGACATCACGCCGGAGAAGGTGCTGGAGATCCAGCAGTACGCGCGTGAGCCGATCTCGCTCGACCAGACGATCGGCGACGAGGGCGACAGCCAGCTCGGCGACTTCATCGAGGACAGCGAGGCCGTGGTGGCCGTGGACGCGGTGTCGTTCACGCTGCTGCAGGATCAGCTGCAGTCGGTGCTCGAGACGCTCTCCGAGCGTGAGGCCGGCGTGGTGCGGCTGCGGTTCGGCCTGACCGACGGTCAGCCCCGCACGCTCGACGAGATCGGCCAGGTATACGGCGTCACCCGCGAACGCATCCGGCAGATCGAGTCCAAGACGATGTCCAAGTTGCGCCACCCCAGCCGTTCTCAGGTCTTGCGCGACTACCTCGACTAACGGCATGCCAGAAAAACAGAAGAAGGTCCCGCCGGTTCGGTTGGTCCGAGCGATCGACCGCGTCCGCGCAGCCCTGCAGCAGATACATCGCTCGACGGTGCCGCCGGGTCTCGCAGTCGTCGAGCTGGCGACCGGCGCGTGGACTCACCCAGATCATCTGGGTAGCGGCCAAACTCGGCGTCGCCGACCAGCTCTCGAGCGGTCCCCGGCGTGCCGCCGACATCGCCGAACGTGTCGGGGCGGATCCCGACGCGCTGTACCGGCTGATGCGCGCGCTGGCGAGCAAGGGCCTGCTGAACGGAACGCCGCGACGGCAAATTCGCCTTGACCAAGGTCGGCCAGGCGCTGCGCTCGGACGCCGAGGGCTCGATGCGGGACATGGTGCTGTTCATCGGCCACCGCACCCGCTGGGAGGACTGGGGCAACCTGATGCACTCGGTGCAGACCGCGTGAGCCCTCCGTGGACAAGCTGCGTGGCATGCCGTTCTTCGCCTACCTCGACACCGATCCGGAACTGGCCGAGGTGTTCAACAACGCGATGACCGCCACCAGCGGCATCACGAGCGAAATCGCGCTGAGCCAGTACGATTTCACAGGTTTCACGCTCATCACCGATGTCGGCGGCGGGCACGGCGCCTTGCTGTCCACGATCCTGCGCCGAGCTCCCCGGGCCCGCGGACTGCTCTACGACCTACCATCGGTGGTCGAGGGCGCGGACGCGACACTGAAGGCCGCCGGGGTGGCGGACCGATGCACTCGGGAAGCTGGCTCGTTCCTCGAACGGGTTCCCGGCGGCGCCGACGCCTACGTGATGAAGAACATCATTCACGACTGGGACGACGACTCCGCGCTGACGATTCTGCGGAACGTTCGCACCGCGATCGCGCCGCACGGCAAGCTGCTACTGCTGGAAATGGTGCTGCCGGAACAGGCGAACTCCTTCAGCGGATTTCAGCTCGATGTCGAGATGCTGGTCACCGTCGGCGGCAAGGAGCGCACCCGCGCCGAGTACGCGAACCTGTTCGCCCGGGCCGGCTTCCGGCTGACCCGCGTCGTCAACACGGTCACGCCGGTGTCGATCATCGAGGCCGTCCCGGCCTGAGCCGCATCGCCGTCTCCGCCTCGGCGGCAGAGACTTTGCTGTGGATCACCTGATTCCGGCCATGGCGGCCGCTGCGCCGCCCTAGGTTTAGCGCTATGAGCCGGACCTCTCGACGGATGTTCGTCGCCGCGGCCTGCGCCGTGGCCGTCGGCCTGGCAGCCGCGGTCGCCACGCCGGTGCTGCCAACCATCCAGCCCGCTACCGCCGTCGCCCAGGACGGGTGTTCGGACAGCGAGACGACCGACAGCTACTCCATGCAGTGCGTGCCCAGTATGGTGCCGGACTTCAGCGACCAGCTCACCGAGGACGAAGTGGCCGAGCCCGGCTTCAATGCCGGTGCGCCCCACTCGGGTGGCGGCGGCGGTGGTGGCGGCCACCACTGATGATCGCCTCGCCGTCACGTCAGCGCTTGCGCTCGCGGACCTTGTAGTCGACGGCCACGACTCCCGGGTCTCGTCGCCCACCAGCGGAATCCCTTGCTGCCGATCCTGATGTCGTAGGCCTCCTTGCCCGCGCCGACCTCACGGTTGGCATGCTCGGTGGCGAGGTAGATCAGCTGGTCGATCTCCGCTTCGGCGAACGCGACGAACGTGGTCTTGCGGACGATGTCCTCGGGCGGCGGTGCCATCCGCTCGGGCAGCACCCGCGACGCGAGCGCCGCCAGCCCAGCAGGGCGAACGGGATGACCCAGTAGCAGACGAACGACAGCGGGGTCTTGGTGTCGAGAATCGTGGCGTCGCCCTGCACGATCGGCGGGATCGCCGATGACACCGTCATGCCGGCGAACGCCGCCGACCCAGATCCAGGTCAACAGCTTGGTGATCCGGACGAACACGCTCGCTCTCGACGACCTCCTTCGGGCTGGTCCACTTCGGCGAACTCACGGACGAACGGCCTGCCGACGAGCACACCGATCAAGCGCGACGAGGAAGATCCCGGCGTTGCTCAGCGGCTGCATCCACCGCTCCATGAACGACTGGCTCAGCGTGAACGTCAGCACCGTCAGCACCAAAAACGTTGCGACAGCGCCGATTTCGAGTGTGCGGCCCGGCGCCCCTTGACCCGCCCGATCACGAACGACAGCACGGCGATCGCGAGCGCCACCAACACGGCGGTCGTCGAAAGGGACGTTGCCGACAAGCACCCAATAGACGATCCACGGCGCGAAGCCCAACAGAATGCCCACGACGGGTCAGTCTAGGTTGTCAGTCAATGCGGAACTGTAAACCCTTGCCACGGACGATCAGGCGCGGCTAGTTTGAACTGATGACCGCAGCGCCGCAACGTGTCCTCGGGCTCGGACTTCGAGTCGGCCGTCGGCTATTCGCGCGCGGTGCGCACCGGGCCGCACGTCGTGGTCGCCGGCACCACCGGCGCCGGCGACGATATCGCCGCACAGACGCGGGAAGCCTTGCGCCGCATCGAGATTGCGCTGCACGAGGTCGGCGGCGTCACTGTCCGACGTGGTGCGCACCCGGATCTATGTCACCGACATCTCGCTGTGGCAGGAGGTCGGCGCCGTGCACGCCGAGGTGTTCGGCGACATCCGCCCGGTCGCCACGATGGTCGAGGTGTCGGCGCTCATCTCGCCGGAGCTGCTGGTCGAGATCGAGGCCGACGCCTATCGTCGCACGGCCTAGTCGGTCAGCGGCGCGAACCGGCCGTCCTCGTCCGGCCGGTAGGACGTGACGCTTATCACAGCCGCCGCAGGCAACGGTCCGTACAGATGCGGGAACACCATCGAATCGGGATCGGTCGGCGACACCGGGTTCCCAGCGGATCGGAGAGGACAGCCGTGCCGGCATCGATGCGCAGCAGCACCAGATCGGTGCGGCCGGCGTACAGCCGGTTGGCCGGCAGATGCACCTGCTCAGGCGTCGAAAGGTGGACGAACCCGTTCGCGTCCGAGCGAGTCGGGCCGATGCTCGCCGCGCTCCTGGCCCAGCCGCCAGTCGTCGGCGCTGCACAGGTGGACCAGAACGCTCGGCGACGGATTCATACCGCCAGCCTGCCCGCCCGCAACTCGACGCAAGCGTGAGACACGACACACCGGTAAACCCCCGGGGAACAAGGCCGGAACCGAAAACGTCTGACACAGTAGACATACGCGAAGAGCACTACGGAGGTGGCCATGAACGCAACGCTGACCAGTCCCGAACTGACCAGGGCTGATCGCTGCGACCGCTGCGGCGCCGCCGCTCGTGTACGCGCGAAGCTTCCGTCCGGGCGCCGAGTTGCTGTTCTGCCAGCACCACGCCAATGAGCACGAGGCCAAGCTGGTCGAGTTGGCCGCCGTGCTCGAAGTCAGCCCGCTGGAGGCCTGAGCCCCTAACCGCTCGCGCAACCGCGCTGGGCAGGACTGCCTTCGTCAGGAATGCTGGACTGGTCATGAATGACCAGCCGCCGCGTGAAGCCATCGCGTCACCACATTTGGCACATCGTGCGAGCGCACGCTGTCGAAAAGCTGGGACGATTCGATCTTCTCGGAGTCGGCGCAGGCGGCGTTCTGGTGTGCGCTGTCCCTGCCGCCGCTGCTGCTGGGGATGCTGGGCAGCCTGGCCTACGTCGCGCCGCTGTTCGGCCCGGACACCCTGCCGACCATCGAGGAGCAGCTGATCAGCACGGCCGACCGGTTCTTCTCCCAGCAACGTGGTCAACGAGATCATCGAGCCGACCGTCCGCGACATCGTCAAGGGCGCGCGCGGCGAGGTGGTGTCGCTGGGCTTCGTGATCTCGCTGTGGGCGGGATCGTCGGCCATCTCGGCGTTCGTCGACTCGATCGTCGAGGCCCACGACCAGACGCCGCTGCGCCACCCGGTGCGCCAGCGGTTCTTCGCGCTCGGCCTGTACGTGGTGATGCTGGTCGGCGCGATCGCGACGGCACCGTTCCTCGCGCTCGGGCCGCGCAAGATCGCCGAGTACATCCCGGACAGCTGGGACAACGTGCTGCAGTTCGGCTACTACCCGGTGCTGTTCGTCGGCCTGGTCGTGGCGATGAACATCCTGTACCGGGTGTCGCTGCCCAAACCGCTGCCCTCGCATCGGCTGGTTTTCGGCTCGGTGCTGGCGGCCGTGGTTTTCCTGGTCGCCACGTTCGGGCTGCGGGTCTATCTGACGTGGATCACCAGCACCGGCTACACCTACGGCGCGCTGGCGACGCCGATCGCGTTCCTGTTGTTCGCGTTCTTCCTCGGGCTTCGCGATCATGCTCGGCGCCGAGCTGAACGCCGCGATCCAGGAGGAGTGGCCGGCGCCGGACACGCACGCGAAGCGGTTCCGGGGGTGGCTGGAGGAGAAGGCCGAGTCGCTCGGAATCGGCTCAACGGCGGTCAGCCGCGGACGGAGCCAAGCGCCGGCGGCCGCGACGCGCCGACGGGCGACGCCGCTACTTCTTGAGCTTCTCGTAGATCCGCTTGCAGTCCGGGCACACCGGCGAGCCGGGCTTGGCGGCCCTCGTCACCGGAAACACCTCGCCGCACAGCGCGACGACGTGCGTACCCATCACGGCGCTTTCGGCGATCTTGTCCTTCTTGACGTAGTGGAAGTACTTCGGGGTGTCGCTGTCGGTCCCGTCGTCGACGCGTTCGTCGGTGTCGGTGCGCTCGATCGTCTGGGTCTGCATGCGTCCATTGTGCCCGGCAATACTCGGTAAGAAACCGGCCGCGTACAGCGGGCCGCGAGTGTGGAACAGTGGAGGTATGAAACACGGCCCCGAGCTGAGTTTCGACGATGACGGCCGGCCCGTCCTGATCACCCGCGCCGCACCCGCATACGAGGAGCAGCACCGCGCAGCGGGTGCGCAAGTACCTGACCATGATGTCGTTCCGCATCCCGGCGCTGATCCTCGCCGCGGTCGCCTACGGCATCTGGCAGAACGGGCTCATCTCGCTGGCGATCATTGTGGTGTCGATCCCGCTGCCGTGGATCGCGGTGCTGATCGCCAACGACCGCCCGCCGCGCCGGGCAGAGGAGCCGCGCCGCTACGAGGCGCGCCCGGCGCATTCCGCTGTTCCCGACGGCCGAGCGGCCCGCGCTGGAACGCCGCGCACAGCCGTGCGCCGCAACCGGACGGCGGCGAGCCGCCGGGCGATGTTCCCGGCTGAGGGACTTCTGGCTCTATTCTCAGCACATTCTCAGGTCGCCAGCGCAATAACCGCAGATCAGAACGTGTGAACCGGCCGACTGGTGGGAACTCTTAGCGGCACTTGGGCGTTGTAGCTCTTGACAGTTCGAGCCGAGCAGGAGGCCGTCATGGCAAATGCCACCACCAGCCGCGTTGACACCGATCTGGACGCCCAGAGCCCAGCCGCTGATCTCGTGCGCGTGTATCTGAACGGCATCGGCAAAACGGCCTTGCTCAATGCCGCCGATGAGGTCGAGCTCGCCAAGCGCATCGAGGCGGGCCTTTACGCGCAGCATCTGCTGAGACACGCGGAAGCGGTCTGGGCGAGAACCGCAAACGCGACCTCGCCGCGGTCGTCCGCGACGGCGAGGCGGCGCGCCGCCACCTGCTGGAGGCCAACCTGCGGCTGGTGGTGTCGCTGGCGAAGCGCTACACCGGCCGCGGCATGCCGCTGCTGGACCTGATCCAGGAGGGCAACCTCGGCCTGATCCGCGCGATGGAGAAGTTCGACTACACCAAGGGCTTCAAGTTCTCCACGTACGCCACCTGGTGGATCCGTCAGGCGATCACCCGCGGCATGGCCGACCAGAGCCGCACCATCCGGCTGCCCGTGCACCTGGTCGAGCAGGTCAACAAGCTGGCCCGGATCAAGCGCGAGATGCACCAGAACCTCGGCCGCGAGGCCACCGACGAGGAGCTGGCCGCCGAGTCCGGCATCCCGGTGGAGAAGATCACCGACCTGCTCGAGCACAGCCGCGACCCGGTGAGCCTCGACATGCCGGTCGGCAGCGACGAGGAGGCGCCGCTGGGCGACTTCATCGAGGACGCCGAGGCGATGTCGGCCGAGAACGCCGTCATCTCCGAGCTGCTGCACACCGACATCCGCCACGTGCTGGCCACGCTCGACGAGCGCGAGCAGCAGGTCATCCGGCTGCGCTTCGGCCTCGACGACGGCCAGCCCCGCACGCTCGACCAGATCGGCAAGCTGTTCGGGCTGTCCCGCGAGCGGGTCCGCCAGATCGAGCGCGAGGTGATGGCCAAGCTGCGCAACGGCGAGCGCGCCGACCGGCTGCGCTCCTACGCCAGCTAGCGATTCTGCGAGAATGCCCGCCGGCAACCGGCGGGCTTTCTTGCTCGCGCTGCGGCGCCGGATGATGGACCCAGTTCAGCAGCTAGACCGGTAGACTCTGCCGTGACGGAGGGTTGCCTAATGAACGATCTTGTCGATACCACCGAGATGTACCTGCGGACGATCTACGACCTCGAGGAAGAGGGCGTCGTGCCGCTGCGCGCCCGCATCGCCGAGCGTCTCGAGCAGAGTGGCCCCACCGTCAGCCAGACCGTGTCACGGATGGAGCGCGACGGGCTGCTGCACGTCGCCGGCGACCGGCACCTGGAACTGACCGAAAAAGGCCGCGCCCTTGCCATCGCCGTGATGCGCAAGCACCGGCTCGCCGAGCGGCTGCTCGTCGACGTCATCGGGCTGCCGTGGGAGGAAGTGCACGCCGAGGCCTGCCGCTGGGAGCACGTGATGAGCGAGGACGTCGAGCGCCGCCTGGTGCAGGTGCTCAACAACCCCACCACCTCGCCGTTCGGCAATCCCATCCCCGGCCTCTCCGAACTCGGCGTCGGCGATCTCGATCGGCGACGACGACGTGAACCTGGTCCGGCTCACCGAGCTGCCGGCAGGCATGCCCGGTCGCGGTCGTGGTGCGCCAGCTGACCGAACACGTCCAGGGCGACGCCGACCTGATCGCGCGGCTCAAGGACGCCGGCGTGGTGCCCAACGCCCGGGTGACGGTCGAGGCCAACGACAACGGCGGCGTCATGATCGTGATTCCCGGCCACGAGCAGGTCGAGCTGCCCCACCACATGGCCCACGCCGTCAAGGTCGAGAAGGTCTGAAACGCCCTGCACGCAGCGGCTCTAGCCCGCCTGCCGACCGAAGCCCGGCGCGGCGGCAACCGCACCCCGAGCCGGTCGGCCAGCCGGTACCCGGTGACCGCCAGTTCGCGGATCTGTTCGGGCCGCATCCCGGATTGCAGCGCGGTGTCGAGCATGCCCGCCATCCGGTGGGTGGGTTCGCAGCGCAGCGCCGCCTCCAGCGACGACCCCGGCCAGTGGGCCGTCGCCGCGGGCGTACGCCGAGAACGCCAGCAGCACCAGCGCCTCCACCCGCCACGGCTCGGGCAGGGTCCGCGCCAGCATCGCCCACAGCGACTCGGCCTGCGCGGCGTCCTCCCCGACCGCCAGCGCGTACAGCGTGTCGCGCACGCGCGGGTCGGTCAACGCGCACGCCAGCCGGGCCAGCTCGGCGTCGGACAGTTCACCGCCGCGGCCACCCGCGCGGCCGCGGCCATCGCGTCCTCGATATCGCGCGTGCCGCCGCGTCCGGACGTCCGGCGCGTCCGGCTTGCGTCCGCGGATGACGTCGGCCACGCTGCGCTGCGGGCGGGATCGGCGACGTCGATGACCTCCTGCAGTTCGGCGCGCCGGGCATAGAGTCGGCGCCCGTCCAGAACGGCCGCCACCGCCAGCGGTGACGCCGACGGGTCGTCGACCATGCCCGAGCTGCCGCAGCCGTCCGCGCAATGCCAACGTCCACCCGGCGGCCACCCGGTCGACCACGTGAGCGGCGAGCAGCTCGATGCCATGGCCGGCCAGCGCGGTCGTCAGCGTTGCCGCCAGTTGCGCGGTATTCGTCGTTGCACATCCGGCAGCCCGCACCGTCGTCGTCGACGACCACGGCGATCGCCGCATCCGGGCTTGCCGCCGCGGCCACGTCGGCGATCTGTTCGACGAGTCCGAGCAGAGTCATCCGAAAGGTCCACGCGCATGACGCACCCCATTTCGCCACGGTCCACGGTGACGAGGACGAGGGACTTCTCGGGCACGAAGCCGAGCACGGCGGGCAGTGCCGCGATCAGAACGCCGGGCCGGTTCAGGTGGAAGTCGGGTGATTGCGATGTCGTCATGGCGAAAAACGTCGCAGCACCCGCCGTCGAAATCGCGTCGCAGACGGCCGCGCGCCGGTATGGCTTGGGGATGAAATCGCGACTGGGGATGACCCGCGTACGAACTCAGGGTCCGCCCGCGCGATGCACCTTGAGCACCGCGGCGGTGAACAAGGCATCCAGCACCGCAGCGTCCGGCGCGATATCCGGTGCGGTGCCGGCGCACCCTCGTGCAGCCAGGTGGCGCTGACCCGGACGTCGTCGACCTGCGCGACCAACGTGAGTGACCGCCGCATCGAGCCCGACACCTCGGAGGTGACCGTCTGGTCGGCGGCATAGGCATCGTCCGCGTCGATGGGCGGGGCAGGCAGGACCGTCACCGTAACCGTCGAGGCGTCCCCGTCGCGGAGGGTCGTGAAGGTCGGGCAGGCCGTCAACTGATCGGCCCTGGCCCGCAGCGGCGAGGTCGGGCGGGTCACTGCGACGATGAGGCTGGTAGCGGTCTGGCTGTCGGTGCCCTGTGCCGCCGCGGTGTTCTCCACGTCCACCGGGGACGGAGCGCACTCCGGCGGGGTCACCACGGACCCGGCGGCCACCCCGTCGACGTCTTGCAACGCGCGGTAGACCGCCATGCTGTCGAGCACCACCGCCGCGAATTGAGAAGGGAACCGCGCAGGCTCGATCAGGAGGTCCGGCACCGGAATCGGGGTGGCGACGCCGGCCGGCGCCATCGGGCGTGCGGCACCGACGACCGCACGGGTGCAGCCGGCCGACGATGCGGTCGTCACCACCAGCACGCAGCCGATCACAGCTCCCGACCCGCGCAACCACCTCGACGATGTGCCGACCATTGCCCTCATAGTCTCATCTGCCGGTTGAGGGTTCGGTCAGGCGCGCGCGACCGCCCGGCCGACTGTGGGCAAGTTGAATTTATTCACGAATTATTGATGTGAGTCGACGTGCAGGATCGCCACAACCGGCGTACATCTTGTCCCATGGCTTCCACGCTCGAATACGACCTCGTCGTCATCGGTTCAGGTCCGGGAGGCCAGAAGGCCGCCATCGCAGCGGCGAAGCTCGGGAAAACCGTCGCGGTCGTCGAGCGCGGCCGGATGCTCGGCGGAGTGTGCGTGAACACCGGCACCATCCCGTCCAAGACGCTGCGCGAGGCGGTGGTCTACCTCACCGGCATGAGCCAGCGCGAGCTGTACGGCGCCAGCTACCGCGTGAAGGAGAAGATCACCCCGGCCGACCTGTTGGCCCGCACCACGCACGTCATCGGCAAGGAACAGGACGTCGTCCGGTCTCAGCTGATGCGCAACCGGATCGATCTCATCGAGGGCCACGGCCGCTTCATCGATGCGCACACGATTCTGGTCGAGGAGCCCAACCGCAGCGAACGCACCACCATCAGCGGCGAGTACGTGGTGATCGCCACCGGCACCAAGCCGGCCCGGCCACCGGGTGTCGAGTTCGATGAAAACCGCGTGCTGGACTCCGACGGCATCCTCGACCTCAAGTCTCTGCCCACGTCGATGGTCGTGGTGGGCGCCGGCGTCATCGGCATCGAATACGCCTCGATGTTCGCCGCGCTGGGCACCAAGGTCACCGTCGTGGAGAAGCGGGACTCCATGCTGGATTTCTGCGATCCGGAGATCATCGAGGCCCTCAAGTTCCACCTGCGCGACCTGGCGGTGACGTTCCGGTTCGGCGAGGAGGTCACGGCCGTGGACGTCGGCGCGGCGGGCACGGTCACGACACTGGCCAGCGGCAAGCAGATCCCCGCCGAAACGGTGATGTACTCGGCCGGCCGGCAGGGCCAGACCGACCACCTCGATCTGGCAAACGCCGGGCTGGAGACGGACAACCGCGGACGGATCTTCGTCGACGACCAGTTCCAGACCAAGGTCGACCACATCTACGCCGTCGGCGACGTGATCGGCTTCCCGGCCCTGGCCGCGACGTCGATGGATCAGGGCCGGCTGGCCGCCTACCACGCGTTCGGCGAGCCGTGTAAGGGCATGACCGAGCTGCAGCCGATCGGCATCTACTCGATCCCCGAGGTGTCGTATGTGGGCGCTACCGAGGTGGATCTGACGAAAGACTCGATCCCCTACGAGGTCGGGGTCTCCCGGTACCGCGAGCTGGCCCGCGGGCAGATCGCCGGCGACTCCTACGGCATGCTCAAGCTGCTGGTCTCCACCGACGACCTGAAGATCCTCGGGGTTCACATCTTCGGCACCGCGGCCACCGAGCTGGTGCACATCGGCCAGGCCGTGATGGGCTGCGGCGGCACCATCGAGTACCTCGTCGACGCGGTCATCAACTACCCGACGTTCTCAGAGGCGTACAAGGTGGCAGCGCTGGACGTGATGAACAAACTGCGCGCACTGAACCAGTTCAGGGCCTGACAGTCACCGTTCATTGGCAGCCGTCCGCGAAAGCCACCGGCGCGCTGTCGGCGGGCCCGCCGGCCTCGGCACGCTTCTGCAGCGCCGTGATCGCATCGTCGAAAGGCGGCGAGTACGAATCGCTTTGGTCTTGGCAGCCACCCCCGTCGAGACCGCCGATCAAGCCGCTGACGGTTGAGCCGTCGATCCACGGTGCACCACTGACCCCGTTGACGAGCGCCGCACACGGCAGCGCGGGAAACCCCTGCCTCGGGCGCCCCGTCGGGACCCGGCAGCCGATCGGTCCGCCGCCGACCCCCATCGCATACCCCGTGACGCTGACGACGCTGCCCGGCGCGGGGGCGGCCACCAGTTTCAGACCGCCGCCGGCCCGCGCCTCCACGGTCCCGCCCGCGGCGCGGCTGACCCGCGCGATCGCGAAGTCGGCCATCGGGTCCTGGCTTCGCACCCAGCGCGGGTCCAGATAGACCGCGTCGACGTGCCAGTAGTCCTCCGGGGCGGCATCGTTGTTGAATCCCGGAACGAACGTGGCATCGGTGCCATCGGACAGGCAGTGGGCCGCGGTGAGGATCAGGTCGCCATTCGCGGAGTCCAGCACGCCGGCACTGCACACGTGCAGCGAATCGCCGCCGAGGAACACCGCCCCCACCCTCGGATCGGCAGGCACCGGCTGTGCCGTCGGCGGCGTGTCCGGCGCCGCGGCCGCGACGGAGCTGGGGTCACGGATGGCGACCGCCGGGTGGGTGCACGCCGCCGTCAACAGGGCGAACAGTCCCATCACCAGGACTGCCCGGCGGCGCGCGCAGCTATGCATTAAACGATCTTGCCCGAACAGCGGATATGCCGCGCTGACGTTTGCCGGCTGCACGGTGTCGGCAAACCTCCGACGCCCGGGTTCGGACATTCTCCGGTGATGGGCACCCCAGGTGGAATGGGACATCGGCGAAGACTTGTTCAGACAGATGGGTGGGGCTGCAATGGCGTCCACCGCGAAATGCGCGACACTAGGTGTCACGGTCCGACGACCACGGTCGCACCGTGGCGAGGAGGCGAAGCAAATGGCTGACCAGCCAGATATCCCAGAGCAGCAGTACCAGCCTGACCAGAGCGGGATGTACGAGTTGGAGTTCCCGGCTCCGCAGTTGTCGTCGGCCGACGGCCGTGGGCCGGTGCTGATCCACGCCCTGGAAGGCTTTTCCGA
Source organism: uncultured Actinomycetota bacterium (assembly GCA_963699655.1). GTDB lineage: Bacteria > Actinomycetota > Actinomycetes > Mycobacteriales > Mycobacteriaceae > Mycobacterium. Next base: position 54,191 of record CAVOUV010000013.1, on the reverse strand, counting down.
CGCCGGGCACGCCATCAAGCTGGCCGCCGAGCACCTGAAGAACACGCTGGACACCGAGCTCGTGGCGTCCTTCGCGATCGACGAACTGCTCGACTACCGGTCCCGGCGCCCGCTGATGACGTTCAAGACCGACCATTTCACCCACTACGAGGAGCCCGAACTCAACCTCTACGCGCTGCATGACACTGTCGGGACGCCGTTCCTGCTGCTTGCCGGCATGGAGCCGGATCTGCGGTGGGAGCGGTTCATCACGGCGGTGCGCCTGCTGGCCGAGCGACTGGCCGTCCGGCGGGTCATCGGTCTGGGAACCATTCCGATGGCCGTGCCACACACCCGCCCGATCACCATGACGGCGCACGCCAACGACAAGGAGCTGATCACCGAGCACACACCGTGGGTGGGTGAGGTCCAGGTGCCCGGCAGCGTGTCGAACCTGATCGAGTTCCGCATGGCCCAGCACGGCCACGAGGTCGTCGGATACACCGTTCACGTGCCGCACTACCTGGCTCAAACCGACTATCCCGCCGCCGCCGAGGCGCTGCTGGCGGAGGTCGCCAGAGCGGTTCGCTGCAAATCCCGCTGGCCGCATTGTCGGAGGCCGGCGCCGAGGTGCACCAGAAGATCAACGAGCAGGTCGAGGCAAGCGCTGAAGTCGCTCAAGTGGTGACGGCGCTCGAGCGTCAGTACGATGCGTTCGTTGCCGCTCAGGAGAACCGGTCCTTGCTGGCGCACGACGAAGAGCTACCCAGTGGGGACGAACTCGGTGCCGAGTTCGAGCGGTTCCTCGCACAACAGGCCGGCGACAAGTTCAAAGAAGAGCACGACAACTAACCGCAGCCTCACCGGCCCGACAACGAAGTTGGCAGAATGACCCGGCCCAATGTCTAAGCGCAAGCCGAACCTGCGCACCGTGCGGGAACTCACGCCATCGCTACAGTTCCGCACCATCCACGGGTACCAGCGCGCCTTCCGGGTGGCCGGTTCCGGCCCGGCGATCCTGCTGATCCACGGCATCGGCGACAACTCCACGACGTGGAGCACCGTGCAATCCAAGCTGGCGCAGCGGTTTACCGTGATCGCGCCCGATCTGCTGGGTCACGGCAAATCCGACAAGCCGCGCGCCGACTATTCGGTGGCGGCGTATGCGAACGGGATGCGGGACCTGCTGTCCGTGCTGGACATCGACAAGGTGACGGTGGTCGGCCATTCGCTGGGCGGCGGCGTCGCGATGCAATTCGCCTACCAGTTCCCGCAATTGGTGGACCGGCTGATTCTGGTGGGCGCCGGCGGTGTGACCAAGGATGTCAACGTCGCCCTGCGCATCGCCTCGCTGCCGATGGGTAGCGAGGCGCTTGCCTTCCTGCGTCTGCCACTGGTGCTGCCCGCACTTCAGGTGGTGGGTCGCATCGGCGGAGCCGCATTCGGGTCAACGGGGCTCGGCCGCGACCTGCCCGATGTGTTGCGCATCCTGGCCGACCTTCCGGAGCCGACGGCGTCGTCGGCATTCGCGCGCACACTGCGCGCCGTCGTCGACTGGCGCGGTCAGGTGGTCACCATGCTGGATCGATGTTATTTGACGCAATCCGTTCCCGTGCAGCTGATTTGGGGCTCCCGTGATTCGGTCATCCCAGTCAGCCATGCCCGGATGGCACACGCCGCGATGCCCGGCTCGCGGCTGGAGATCTTCGAAGGCTCTGGGCATTTCCCCTTCCATGATGATCCCGACCGCTTCGTCGAGGTCGTCGAGCAGTTCATCGATTCCACCGAACCCGCCGTCTACGACCAGGAATACCTGCGCGGCCTGCTGCGCGACGGCATCAGTGAGGGCGCCATATCCGGACCTGTCGGCACCCGCGTCGCGGTGCTCGACGCGATGGGCGCGGACGAGCGCAGCGCCACCTGATCTGCGCCTCCCGAACACCACGTAGCATCGGCGCATGGCCATCGACGTCACAGTGCTGCGCGTATTCACCGCCCCCGACGGCAGGTTCGGCAATCCCCTGGGCGTGGTGGACGCCAGCACGGTAGGACCCGCCGACCATCAGCGGATCGCCACCCAATTGGGTTACAGCGAAACGGTATTCATCGATCTACCGAAACCCGGAACCAGTACCGCCCGCGCCCGCATCTACACCCCCGCTACCGAATTGCCCTTTGCCGGACATCCAACCGTGGGCGCATCGTGGTGGCTGCGGGACCGGGGCGCTCCCGTTCCACACTTTGCAGGTGCCCGCCGGCGTCGTCCAGGTCGCCTACGACGAGGAACTGACGTCCGTCAGTGCACGGTCGGAATGGGCGCCGGAGTTCGCGATCCACAAACTCGAGTCGACCGAGGAACTGTTCGCCGCTGACCCGGCCGACTACCCGGACGACGTGAACCACTACCTGTGGACCTGGACCGACCGCGAGCAGGGTGCGCTGCGCTCCAGAATGTTCGCCAGCCGATCTCGGCGTGGTCGAGGACGAGGCCACGGGGGCCGCGGCGGTGCGCATCACCGACTACCTCAGCCGCGACCTGACGATCGTGCAGGGCAAGGGTTCGCTGATCCAGACGGAGTGGAGTCCCGAGGGCTGGGTTCGCATTTCGGGCCGAGTGGTCGACGACGGCATCAAGCAGATCGACTGAGGGTCGCCGGTCAGCCCTTCGCGGGCACCTCTCGGTGCGCACGCAGCGCTTCGATCTCCCGCTCGAAGTCTTCGGCCGACGAGAACGACCGGTAGACAGACGCGAAGCGTAGGTAGGCCACCTCGTCGAGTTCGCGAAGCGGCCCCAGGATCGCCAAACCGACTTCATGGCTGGGCACCTCGGGCGAACCGGCGGCCCGCACGGCGTCCTCGACCTGTTGGGCGAGCAGGTTCAGGGCGTCATCGTCGACCTGTCGCCCCTGGCAGGCCCGGCGCACCCCCTTGACGACCTTCTCCCGGCTGAACGGCTCGGTCACGCCGCTGCGCTTGACCACCGCCAGTACCGCCGTCTCCACGGTGGTGAACCGCCTGCCGCATTCGGGACACGATCTGCGTCGCCGGATGGCCTGGCCCTCATCTGTTTCGCGCGAATCAACCACGCGGGAATCGGGATGACGGCAGAACGGACAGTGCATCACCGCTCCTTCGCCGCGCCGACAAACACGTACCTCGAACCTCTCCGAGCGTACCTGCGGGGCCCCCGCGCGGCCCAGCACTGGAGAAATCGGCGCGTGCACGGCCCGAGTGCTCATCGGGGCCGTTGTGCAGCAACGCCTTTCACCGCTCATGACGCGGCGTCAGCCGACGGGAGCGATGAGCGTCTGGCCGGCGTCGAGCGCCACGGAGTCGAGCTGGTTCAGCTCGCGGATGCGCTCGACCACCTGACCGACAGGAGCGTCGGGCGCGACGCGATGTGCCACGTGCTGCAGCGTCTCACCGGTCTGAACCTGGATCACCGCCAGCCGGTTCGGCACCTCGGCGGTGCTGCCCACGACGCCGCCGAGCTGGGCCACCAGCCCCAACCACACCGTGATCCCCGCGGCGACCAATGCAAGCACCACGGTGGTGAGCGGTGTGATGGGCCGTCTGCGGTGCGACGCCCGCGACATCATCACGCCGGTGCCGCGGTAGCGCACCGGCGCCCCGCCGGGCCGACCCGAGCGCGGCCGCCGTCGCACGTCAGCAGGCCGGGATCCCGGCCTGACCATGGGCTCCGCTGGGATTTCCCGGGTGTCGAGGATCGTCATCTGCCTGCCTTTCGCTCCGTGATAGCTCACTCGTATTCGCAATGTGTTCGAACATACTCGCTCACTTGTTCGATTTATAGAACTGTGATCGAACTGTTGCCAAACGATAGAGCAGCCCCACCGACAAATTCCGCCCGCGTCACCGGGGCCCGGCCCCGACATCCGACACGCCTCGAACACATGTTTGATTATTGGGGCGGGCCCGACTACATTCGGCGCCATGAGCGACGACACGGACAGTGCTGGCAGCACAGAAAGCACAGGCGGACGCCGAAGTCTCGACACAGGTCTGACCGAGCGTCAGCGCACCATTCTGGATGTCATCCGCGGCTCGGTGACCAGCCGCGGCTATCCACCCAGCATCAGGGAGATCGGCGATGCCGTCGGCCTCACCTCGACGTCGTCGGTCGCCCACCAGCTCCGCACGCTGGAGCGAAAAGGCTATCTGCGGCGCGATCCCAACCGCCCGCGGGCCGTTGACGTGAGGGGTGCGGACGACGTCGTGACGCCCATCGTCACCACCGACGTGACCGGATCCGACACGCTGCCCGAACCGACCTTCGTGCCGGTGTTGGGCCGCATCGCGGCGGGTGGGCCGATCCTGGCGGAGCAGGCCGTCGAGGATGTCTTTCCGCTGCCGAAGGAGTTGGTCGGCGAGGGATCACTGTTCCTGCTGAAGGTGGTCGGCGACTCGATGGTCGACGCAGCCATCTGCGACGGGGACTGGGTCGTGGTGCGTCAGCAGAACGTGGCCGACAACGGCGACATCGTCGCGGCGATGATCGACGGGGAGGCCACGGTCAAGACGTTCAAGCGGACTCGCGGTCAGGTGTGGCTGATGCCGCACAATCCGGCGTTCGACCCCATCCCGGGTAACGACGCGGCGGTGCTCGGCAAGGTCGTCACCGTCATCCGCAAGATCTAGACGCCCCTGACTAGTCGCCGCGAACAAAGCCGTTGGTGATCGCGAACTCCTCGCTGGCGAACCAGATCTCGGCACGGGCGTCGTCGTAGAGCGCGCTGTCGGGCGCCCAGTACAATCCCGATTTCGTGTCGGCCTTGACGGGATATCCGTCCGGCGCCTGGTTGGGGTCATCGAGGGGCAAGCGAAGCGCGGTCTGGACGGGCTCCGGTTCGTCGATCACGATGCGGGCGTGACGTCCGGTGTCGGTCAACGGGTCGCGCTCCGGACGTGGGCTCGCCCCGAGGCTGATACTCCTGATCGCCTCCGCGATGTCCGTTTCGTTACTCTCAGCCGCAGTATCGAATTCGCCTCTCACGTCCGCGGTGTCGAATTCGCCCTCCTCGTCCGGGGTCTCCTCGTCCGCAGTCTCGACGTCCGGGGTCTCGACGTCCGGGGTCTCCTCGTCCGAGGGACCCTTCTCGATACGCGTCGGCGCGGTGTCGACCTTGTCGGGATCTTCTTCTTCCTCCGTCACCGCATTCTGTGTGGTGTCGGGTTCCTCGGTTGCGGTGCCGTCGGTGCCCCACGTGCTCATCGGCGACATCGATCCCAGGCCTTGTTGGGCGTATCGGTCGCCGAACATTCGGCCGGTCCGATCGTCGCCATCCTCTGTCTCGGGTGCGCCCGCCGGGACGGCGTGTGAATCGCCCGCGCCGAGGCCCCTGTCGCCGCGGCGGCGGCGGTGCACAACGGCGAAGGCCACGAGTCCGACGAGCAGCAGAATCGGCACGATGGCCAGCAACCACCACCACGTCCAGTGAAACGACTTATTGCCGTTGTCATTTGCGGCGGCCTGTGGACCGTTCGTCGCCGTGGGCAGGTCTTGTCCGGGCACCTCCAGCCCGGCCAGGCCGGACGCCAGGTTGGCCGGTTCGGTGCTGAACTTCTTCGTCGAGGCGTCCCACGAGACCGCGCCGCCGGCGAACCGCTGGGTGATGACCTCGCCGTTCTCGGTCTGATCGGCCACCGGCACACCGAGATCACCCGTGGCGCCACCCAGCTTCTGCCAGGCGGCGTTCATGGCCCCACGGACAATGACTGCGCCGTAGTCCGGAGTCCAGAAGATCAGGGGCTGGTCCTTGGCCGCGAAGGTGCTGACCCGACTGTTCGGCGCGCCGCCGTCCGCCTCGTTGCCGGTGGGGAACCCCAGGTCGCCTTCCGGCCCCCCGACGCTGTCGTACTTGGCCAGCACCTGCCCGGTCACGACATTGGCGCCGGTCTCCGGACTGTAGAAGATCTTGCCGCCGGCGAAGTTCTGCCCGTAGCCGTCGGCCCCGATCTTGTACACCGCGCCGTCCGGTGCGCCCAGCGGGCCGAGCGGTCCGCCGGCCGCGCGCCGCGCGGCATTGATGGCCGACGTCGGGTCTTCCGGAATCGTGAGGTCGGTCAGCTGGCCCGCGAGGTCGGGCGGAACGGTGGTGAACGTCTTCTTTTTCGTGTCATACGACAACTCGCCACCGGTGAATGCCTGGCTGACGACGTCGCCGTCGTAGGTCTCGTCCTCGGCCGGCACGCCGAGTGCGCCGGCGGATCCGCCCAGCTTGTCCCAGGCGGCGTTGATGGGCCCGCGCACCACCCGGGCTCCGGTGGCCGGGGTCCAGAAGATCACCGGGTTGTCGGCCGCGCCGAACGTGGTGTTGCGGCTGTCGGGAGCCCGCCCCGCACCCTCGTCGATCGTGGGAAAGCCCAGGTCACTGTCGGCGGGTCCGCCCAGCGAGTCGTACTTGTCGAGGATCGCGCCGGTCATGATATGGGCACCGGTGGCCGGGGTGAAGTAGATCTTGCCGCCCGCGAAGTTCTGCCCGAAACCCGGGCCGACGGCGTAGACGTCGCCGTCCCTCGGACCGAGCGGACCGGTGTCACCACCGCCTGCGTCCTAGGCGGCGTTGATCGCGTCGTTGGCGTCGGTCTCCGGGGTCGCCGCAGCGACGGGTGACAGCAGCAGTGCCGCCGCGGCCGCCAGTACCCCGATGGCCACGCGACCGAAAACGTGCTGCGCACGGTCCACTGCCCGTCATTCGTCCTCCCCGCGTCGGCCCAAATTCCTTGAAAAGTATCGCGCCCGTCAACTGTGCGTCAGCCGACGTCAGATAACCAAGGCGTACCATGACGCGTCGTGCCAAACAGACCGCAGGAAAATTCACCGGGCTGGCGCCGGACGGCTGCTAGACGCCCATACTGCGGCCGATGATCTCCTTCATGATCTCGGTGGTGCCGCCGTAGATGGTCTGCACCCGGGAATCGAGGATAGGCCCGCGCGACGGGATATTCGCGCATGTAGCCGTAGCCGCCGTGCAGCTGCAGGCAGCGGTCGATCAGACTGCACCTGCTTCTCGGTGGACTACCACTTCGCCATCGCGGCCTGCTCGGCCGTCAGCTTCTCCTCGAGGTGCAGTCTGATGAACTCGTCGACCATGATGCGCACCACGGTGGCCTCGGTCGCCAGCTCGGCCAGCAGGAACCGGCTGTTCTGCGAAGCTGCCGATCGGCCTGCCGAACGCCTTGCGCTCCTTGGTGTACTGCAGCGTCTGCTCGAGCACCGCCTCCATCGCCGCGGCGGCCATGACGGCGATCCTGATGCGCTCCTGCGGCAGGTTCTGCATCAGGTAGACGAAGCCCGGCCCTCCTCGCCGAGCAGGTTCTCGGCGGGCACCTTCACGTCGGTGAAGGACAGCTCGGCGGTGTCCTGGGCGTCCAGGCCGATCTTGTCGAGGTTGCGGCCGCGCTCGAAGCCCTCCATGCCGCGCTCGACGACCAGCAGCGAGAAGCCCAGGGCGCCCTTGTCCGGGTCGGTTTGCGCGACCACGATCACCAGGTCGGCGTTGATGCCGTTGGTGATGAACGTCTTCGACGCCGTTGAGGATGTAGTGGTCGCCCTGCTTGACGGCGCGGGTCTTGATGCCCTGCAGGTCACTGCCGGTGCCGGGCTCGGTCATGGCGATCGCCGTGATGATTTCGCCGGAGCAGAACCCGCGGCAGCCAGCGCTGCTTCTGCTCCTCGGTGGCCAGTCGCAGCAGGTACGGCGCGACGACGTCGTTGTGCAGCCCGAAGCCGATGCCGCTGTAGCGCCCGGCGGTGGTCTCCTCGGTGACGATCACGTTGTAGCGGAAGTCGGCATTGCCGCCGCCGCCGTACTCCTCGGGTACGGCCATGCCCAGGAAGCCCTGCTTGCCCGCCTCCAGCCAGACGCCGCGGTCGACGATCTTGTCCTTCTCCCACTGGTCGTGGTACGGCGCGACGTGCCGATCCAGGAAGGCGCGGTAGGACTCGCGGAACAGATCGTGCTCGGGCTCGAACAGGGTGCGGTCGTACTTGACGACATGCGCCCATGGCTGACCTCCGGATCGGGAACGGGCTGTTGCCGTCGAACATATACCCATCCAACCGGATGGTTGGTCGACCGGAGGGTGTCCGTCGCGCGACGTCCTTAGACTCGAGCCATGGCTCGGCCCCGACCAGCCTTACGCATTGGGGCGCGTTCACCGCCGGCATGCGAGGCCGGCGACATCGCCTCGGTCGCGCCGCTCGACGGCGACGCCGACCCGTCGCCGCTGCTCGGCAATCTGCCGGGCTCGATCCGGCACCGTTCCGCGCGGTCGCGACCCCTGCGGTCCGGCGCGGCTGGCTGCGCGACGGTCCGGGCCCCAGTTCACGCGCGCGGCGCCGACGAGTTCGTCGCGGTGTCGTGGGACGAGCTCACCGAGCTGCTGGCCGACGAGCTCCGGCGCGTCGTCGACGTCCACGGCAACGAGGCGATCTACGGCGGCTCGTACGGCTGGGCCAGCGCAGGCCGCTTCCACCATGCGCAGAGCCAGGTGCACCGCTTCCTGAAACTGCTTGGCGGATACACCTTTTCGCGCCACTCCTACAGCCTCGGCGCGACCGGCGTGATCATGCCGCGGGTGGTCGGCACGCACGACGACCTGTTCAAGCGGTCCACCGACTGGGACGTCATCGTCGAGCACACCGATCTGCTGGTGTGCTTCGGCGGGATCGGCGCTGAAGAACACCGGCATCAACCACGGCGGCACCACCGCGCATCCGGCCCGCGACGCGCTTGCGCCGGTTCCGCGACCGCGGCGGCCGGATCGTGTCGTTCTCCCCGTTGCGGGACGACGTCGACGGCGAGTGCGAGTGGCACGCACCGGTACCCGGCACCGACGTGGCGATCATGCTGGCCCTCGCGCACGTGCTGGCCACCGAGATCGCTGGCCGACCGCGACTTCCTCGACACCTACTGCACGGGTTACGACCGGTTCGAGCGCTACCTGCTCGGCGCCGACGACGGCGTGCCCAAGTCGCCGCAGTGGGCCGCGGCGATCTGCGGGCTGGCCGCCGACGATCTGACCGCGCTGGCCCGCCGGATGGCGGCCGGGCGCACCATCGTCACGGTCAGCTGGTCGCTGCAGCGGATCCGGCACGGCGAGCAGGCCCCGTGGATGGGGCTGACGCTGGCGGCGATGCTCGGCCAGATCGGCCTTCCCGGAGGCGGTTTCGGGCATGGCTACGGCTCGATGAACGAGCCGGGGCTGCCGCCGCTGCGCTGCTCGTCTGCCCGTCACTGCCGCAGGGCCCCAACCCGGTCGGACGTTCATCCCCGTCGCCGCGGTCAGCGACATGCTGCTGCACCCCGGCGAGCCGTTCGACTTCAACGGGCGGCACGCTCACGTACCCCGACATCAAGTTGCGTCTACTGGGCCGGCGGCAATCCCGTTTCACCACCACCAGAACATCGCCCGGCTGCGGCGGGCGCTGGCCCGGGTCGACACCGTCGTCGTTCACGACCCGTACTGGACGGCGATGGCCAAGCACGCCGACATCGTGGTGCCGTCGACCACGCGCGTTCGAACGCGACGACTTCTCCGGCTCCCGCAACGACCCGCTGCTGGTGGCGATGCCCGCAGCTGGCCGAACCGTACGCGCAGTCCCGCGACGACTACGCGACGTTCACCGCGCTGGCCGAGCGACTGGGGTTCGCCGAGCAGTTCACCGAAGGCCGCACCGCCCGGCAGTGGCTGGCGCACATGTACGACAAGTGGGCCGCTGGACTGGATTTCGACGGTGCCGACGTTCGACGAGTTCTGGCGGCGGGGCAGCTGCGGCTGCCCACCGAGGCCGGCCTGACGCTGCTCGGCCGACTTCCGCGCCGACCCGCAGACCCATCGGCTGGGCACCCCCAGCGGACGCATCGAGATCTTCTCCGCACGACATCGACGGGTTCGGCTACGACGACTGCGCGGGCCACCCGAAGTGGTACGAGCCCGACGGAGTGGCTGGGCGGTGCCCGCGCGGCCGACGTTTCCGCTGCATCTGCTGGCCAATCAGCCCGCGACCGCGGTTGCACAGCCAGCTCGACGGTGGCGCCACCAGTCAGGCCTCCAAAGTACAAGGGCGCGAACCCATCCGGATGCACCCGGCCGATGCCGACGACGCGCGGGCTCGTCGACGGCGACGTGGTGCGGGTGTTCAACGACCGCGGCGCCTGCCTGGCCGGCGTGGTGCGTCGACGACCGCGTGCGCCCCGAGGTGGTGCAGCTGTCGACCGGGGCCTGGTACGACCCGCGCGGACCCGGCCGACCCGGATGCGATGTGCGTGCACGGCAACCCGAACGTGCTCACCGACGGACGTCGGCACGTCGTCGCTGGCGCGCGGCTGCACCGGCGCGCACGTGCTGGTGCAGATCGAGAAATTCGACGGCCCGCTGCCGCCGGTGCGGGCACACGAGCCGCCGATGATCACGCCGCGCCGGTAGGTGATCGATGACCGAGTCACTCACAGTCGAGGAACGCGGGCGCCCAATCACATTCACGCTCGACGACATGATGCGCTACCACGGCGGTCACTCACCCGCCGGCGTGGCGATGGCGTTCAAGGTCATGGAACGCGCCTTCGCGTACTCTCCCCGACGGCCCACCGGATCGCCGCTCGATCACCGTGCGCACGGCGTTCCGCGGGCCCGGCGCGCGGGACGGGTTCGAGGCGGTCACGCGGGCGGTCAGCGACGGCCGGTATGTCGTCGACCGATCGCTGGTCCGCTCGGATCGCGGACGGCTGCTTGAGGACTTCGTCTTTGTGGTCACCATCGGCAGGCGGACCGCGACGGTGCTGCTCCGCGACGGGTTCGTCACCGACGAGTTCGTCGACCTGGCCCGCACCGAGAATCGCACCGGCCGGCAGGAGTCGCGCCTCGAAAAGCTGAAAGCCCACCTGGCGCAGCACGTGATCGCCGCGCCCGCCGCCGACGTCTACGACATCGGCTGAAATCGCGCTAGCGCGAAGCGGACTGCTTGGCCCTTGGGCGTCGGCCGCCGTTGTCACCTCGGCGGTTGGCGCCATGCCGGGCGGCGTTCGCCTGACCCTGACCCTGGCCCTGACCCTGGCCCGACGAACCGCGGTGACGGCGCTGGTGGCCATCGGCCGGCCGGGCAGGCGGGGCCGACTTCGGTGCGGGTGCACGGTACGGCGCGATTTCACCGACGAGTGTGCGCACGCACGTCGGAGTCGGCCGCAACCTGCTGCGGTTGTGCGGTGATGCCCGCGCGCGCGCAGCAGCTGTTGGGTGTCGCGGCGCTGTTCGGGCAAGCACCACGGTCACGACGTCACCCGCGCTGCCGGCCCGGGCGGTGCGGCCGGAGCGGTGCAGGTACGCCTTGTGCTCCGTCGGCGGGTCGACGTGGACGACGAGTTCGACGTCGTCGACGTGCACGCCGCGGGCGGCGATGTCGGTCGCGACGAGCACCCGGGCCTCGCCCGACGCTGAAGGCGGCGAGGTTGCGGTCGCGGGCAGGCTGCGACAGGTTGCCGTGCAGGTCGACCGACGGGATGCCGGCGCGGTGAGCTGCTTGGCGAGCTTGTTGGCGTGGTGCTTGGTGCGCATGAACAGGATGCGGCGACCGGTGCCCGAGGCGAGCGCCTCGACGAGCGTCGCTTCTTGGCGGCGGCACCCGCGACGTGAAGACGTGGTGGGTCATCGCGGCGACGGGCGAGTTGACCTCGTCGACGGAGTGCAGGACCCGTTGTGCAGGAAGCGGTGGACCAGCTTGTCCACGCCGTTGTCGAGCGTGGCGGAGAACAGCAGCCGCTGACCGCCGGCCGGGTGGCGGCCAGGATGCGGGTGACGCCGGGCAGGAAGCCGAGGTCGGCCATGTGGTCGGCCTCGTCGAGCACCGTGATCTCGACGGCGTCGAGCGCATGTGGCGCTGCTCCATCAGGTCTTCGAGGCGGCCGGGGCAGGCGACGACGATGTCGACGCCGGCCCGCAGCGCGGACACCTGCGGTTCTGCGACACGCCACCGAAGATGGTGGTCGACGTTCATGCCGAGGCGGCCGGCGAGCGGCTCGATGACGGCCGTGATCTGGGTGGCGAGTTCACGGGTGGGCGCCAGGACCAGACCCGGACGGCTGTGGACGGGCGGCGCTGTCCGCGCGGCGAGGCGCGCGACCAGCGGGATGGAGAAGGCGAGCGTCTTGCCGCTGCCGGTCTTTCCGCGGCCGAGCACGTCGCGACCGGCGAGGCTGTCGGGCAGCGTGCCGGTCTGGATCGGGAACGGGCTGGTGATGCCCTGGCTCTGCGAGGACGCGCCGGAGAGGTTCCGGCACACCGAGGTGATTCGAAGGTGAAGTTCTCCGTGCAATGCCGAGGTCATGTTTGTACGTGCCTTTCAGGCATGGGTGCGTGCCGCGTCCGCGCTAGCCGCAAGGCGGTCAAGTGCTGCAGGGCACACAGTTGCGATTTTGCCGGTCGGCAAGATCGATCGCCGCGAAGAGAGTCCTTGTGGCTGATCGTGGCTGTGATGTGTTGGCGTCATTCCCTGACGCGCAACGCTCGCTGCCTAGGATGACCGCACCCGACGCCGATTCGGCCACCCCCGTCAGAACGTGGTGTACGTCTCTGCGCGACGGGGATGGGTCCGACTTTCGCCCGACCTCTAGCGGCTTCGTCGCCGACGGCGGCTTGAGCGGAACGCGTTGAGCGACTGGGTCGCTGCGCGCTTGGCGACGACCGCAGTCGGTGCACCCGAGGGGAATCTAGTACGTCGCGAACTCGCGCAGGCTGGCCGCCAGCGGAATCGGCACCCGCGCCTTGATCCTGGTGCCGTCCGCGGTGTGCTCGGTGGCGTCGACCCGGCCGTCGGCGTGCACGCGGGCGACCAGATCGCCGCGGTCGTAAGGGATCGTCACGTCGACCATGGTGTCGGTGGGCGGCGACCAGCTCGCCCATCCGCTGCCGCAGCTCGTCCAGCCCTTCACCGGTATGCGCAGAGACGAACACCGCGTCGGGCAGCGCGCGCCGCAGCTGCGCCAGGGCCAGAGCGCCGGCGGCGTCAATCTTGTTGACCACCAACAACTCCGGGGCCGGCGTGCTGTCGTGCTCGGCGATCACCTCGTTGACCACCTGGCGGACCGCGTTGATCTGGGCCAGCGGGTTGACGTCGGAGCCGTCGACCACGTGCACCAGCAGGTCGGCGTCGACCACCTCTTCCAGCGTCGAGCGGAACGCCTCGACCAACTGGGTGGGCAGGTGCCGCACGAATCCCGACGGTGTCGGTCAGCACGAACGGCCGGCCGTCGTCGAATTCCCCACGGCGCGTGGTCGGTTCGAGCGTGGCGAACAGCGCGTTCTCGACCAGCACGCCGGCGCCGGTCAGTGCGTTGAGCAGGCTGGACTTGCCGGCGTTGGTGTAGCCGACGATCGCGATCGACGGCACGTCGCTGCGCCAGCCGGCCGCCCGCGCTGGGTGTCGCGGATCTTCTTCATGTCCTTGATGTCGCGGCGCAGCTTGGACATTCGTTCGCGGATGCGGCGCCGGTCGGTCTCGATCTTCGTCTCGCCGGGTCCGCGGGTGCCCACGCCGCCGCCGCCGCCGCCGGCCCGCCCACCGGCCTGCCGCGACATCGACTCGCCCCAGCCGCGCAGCCGCGGCAGCATGTACTCCATCTGCGCGCAGGCCACCTGGGCCTTGCCTTCGCGGCTGGTGGCGTGCTGGGCGAAGATGTCGAGGATCAGCGCGGTGCGGTCGATGACCTTGACCTTGACCGCCTTCTCCAGCGCGTTCAGCTGCGCCGGGCTGAGTTCGCCGTCGCAGATGACGGTGTCGGCACCGGTGGCCACGACGATCTCGCGCAGTTCCTGCGCCTTGCCCGAGCCGATGTAGGTCGACGGGTCGGGCTTGTCGCGGCGCTGGATCAGGCCTTCGAGCACCTCGGAGCCCGGCGGTCTCGGCCAGCGCGGCCAGCTCGGCCAGGCTGGCGTCGGCGTCGGCGGCGCTGCCGTCGGTCCACACGCCGACGAGCACCACGCGTTCCAGCCGCAGCTGGCGGTACTCGACCTCGGAGACGTCGGCGAGTTCGGTCGACAGACCGGCCACGCGGCGCAGCGCCGAGCGGTCTTCGAGGGCGAGTTCACCCGCGCTGGGCGTGTTCAGCGGAAATTCGGATGAGTCATAGGCGATTACAGATTTGCACGGCTATGTCGCTCGCGCACTTCGAATTAACGCTGCTGCGCCCGCCACCATTCCTCGAGATCGTCGCCGTCGGCCACCAGTACCGACGGCCCGCGCAGGTAGCTGGTCGCATCGGTGACCGTCGACGGTGACCTCCCCGCCGGGGATCCGCACGCGCAGCGTGCCCGTCTGTGACGCCGCCGATAGCGCCAGCGCGGCGACCGCGGCGGCGACGGTTCCGGTGCCGCAGGAGCGGGTCTCGCCGACACCCCGCTCGTGCACCCGCATCGCGACCGCGCCGTCGCCGGGGCGCGGTCAGCACCTCGATGTTGACCCCCTCGGGGAACTGTGAGCGGTCGAACGTCACCGGCGCGGCGACGTCGAGGCGCGGCCAGTTCGTCGCGGCTCAGTGACGGGTCCACGCAGGCCAGGTGGGGATTGCCGACGTCGATCGCCAAGCCCGCGAACGGCCGCCCGCCGACGATCGCCTCGCCCGTGCCGAGCTGGTTGGCCTTGCCCATCTCGACGGTGACGTCCGCGGTGGTGGCGTCGCACGCGTGCAGCACCACCGGCCGCGGGCCGGCCAGCGATCCGACGACGAACTCGTCGCGGCGTCTCCAGCCCGCTGGCCCGCAGGTAGTGCGCGAACACCCGCACGCCGTTGCCGCACATCTGGGCGATCGACCCGTCGGCGTTGCGGTAGTCCATGAACCAGTCGCCCGACTGCGACGCCCTCGGGCAGCCGGTCGAACACGCCCGCGGCCTGCGCGGCCGCCGGCGGTGGTCACCCGCAGCACGCCGTCGGCGCCCAGGCCCCGGCGCCGGTCGCACAGCGCAGCCACCGCGGCCGGCGTCAGCGTCAGCCGTGCCGTCCGGGTCGGGCAGCAGCACGAAGTCGTTCTGCGTGCCGTGACCCTTGGCGAACTTCACCTGCTCAGGATACGTGCCGCCATACCGCGCAGCGTGTCCTCGACGTTGTTCGACGATCGACCCGTCCAGCCAGGTGATGCGGTGGTCGCGGCGGAACCACGACCGCTGCCTGCGCACATAACGGCGGGTGCCGATGAACGTCGCGCTCGCGCGCCGGCCGCAGCTCGTCGCCACCGCCGGCGTCGAGCGCGGCGATCACCTGCGCGTACCCCAGCGCCCGCGACGCGGTGACGCCGTCGCGCAGCCCGCGGCCCAGCAGCGCCGCGCACCTCGTCGACCAGCCCGTCGGCGAACATCTTGTCGGTGCGCAGCGCCAGCCGCTCGTCGAGAACGGCCGTGTCCCAATCCAATCCGATGATCACGGTGTCCCAGCGCGGCGCGCCGATCGTGGGCGCCGACGCCGCGAACGGCTGCCCGGTCAGCTCGACCACCTCCAGCGCCCGCACGATGCGGCGGCCGTCGGTGGGCAGGATCGAGGCCGCGGCCGCGGCGTCGACGCCGGCCAGCTCCCCGTGCAGACGCACCGACGCCGACCTCGGCGAGCCGGCCCTCCCACCTGGCCCGCACCTGCGGATCGGTGGCCGGGAACGCCCACTCGTCGAGCAGCGACTGGATGTAGAGCATCGACCCGCCGACGATGATCGGCACCGCCCCGCGGCGCGGCGATGGCCTCGACGTCGGCGGCCGCGGCCTGCTGGTAGCGGGCGACGGTCGCGGTCTCGGTGACGTCGAGGACGTCGAGCTGGTGATGCGGGATGCCGCGACGCTCGGCCGCGGGCAGCTTCGCGGTGCCGATGTCCATGCCGCGGTAGAGCTGCATGGCGTCGGCGTTCACGATCTCGCCCGCCCGACCCGCTCGGCGACCGCCAGCGCCAGCGCGGACTTCCCGGTGCCGGTCGGCCCGACGATCGCGATCGGTCGCCGGCGTCATGGCTGCCAGACGCCGACGAAGTAGCCGACGCCGTAGGGCGCGCCGCGGTAGAGCTCCTTGGCCGACCGCGGCGCCGGCTCGGCCAGCCCGGCCAGCACCTGGTAGGCCACCCGGCCGACGACGCCGTCGGGCAGCCGGGTCAGCGCCGCGACGTCGCCGGCGGCCAGCGCGTCGTCGAGGGCGGCCTGAACGGGGATCGAGTCCGGGTCGTAGCCGCCGGGCGCCGGCGGGGTGAGGGTGTGCGCGCCGTCGGCCACCACCAGCACGCCGATCGGGTCGGCGGCCTCGTCGATCTCGGCGCGCAGCCGCCGGCCGCGGTCCGACGCAGCGTCGACGTCGTGATCGTCGGCGTACACCCGCACCTCGGCGCTGCGCCTGCGGGTCGCGCCTGGCCGCGCACCCAGCCCGCGATCAGCGCGCACAGCGGCAGTCCGTCGCGATGGACAGCAACGGGCCGCTGCCGGGACAGCGCCACGCGGCACGTCGACGCCGTAGCCGGCGAACGTGCCGACGCCGTCGGGCCGCCACGAAGCCGTCGGCCGGCCCGACCCCGACGCCGACCCACCGCTGCGGCAGTGACGGCCGCGGCGGCGCACACCGCCGTCGCGCAGGTCCGCCAGTTCGGCGGCGGCGTCGCCGGCGAGTTCGGGAACCATGACGGGTGCCGACGGGATGATCGCGATGGCGCTCAGCACGCCACCAACTAATGGCCGCGTCAGCCGGCTTGTCCGGCGGCGGCTGCGCACGGCCTCGCCACGGGCCAGCGCCGCCGTCGCGACGACCATCACGACCACCGCGACGATCGAGAGTCAACCATCCGGCATCCCCGGGCCGCAGCGTCTCGCCGAGCACCACGACGCCGAGCACAGACGCCGACCACCGGCTCGGTGACCGTCATCGTCGGCAGCGACGCGGTCAGCGACCCGGCCCGGAACGACGACTGCTGCCACGCGGTGCCCGCGACCGCCACCAGCGCCCAGGCATACAGCTCCGGGGTGCGCAGCAGCGCCAACACACCGTCGTCGAGCCGGTCCACCACGCCCTTGGTGAGCACCGCGAACAGCCCCCACAGCGCGCCGGACACCACCGCCAGCAGCACCGCGCTGACCGGTCCGGACCAGATCCGCGCGCCCACCACACACAGCACCAGGGCCGGCCCCAGCACGGCCGCCACCCCGATCCATGTCGCCAGCGACGCGCGGGAATGGCCCGCGGTCGGGTTGCCGACGATGACGATCACCGCGACCGCCGCGGCCAGCAGCGACGGCCCACGTCCACTCCCAGCGCGTCACCCGCCGATGCGTCAGTCGCGCGTTGATCGGCAGCGCGAACAGCAGCGAGGTGACCAGCAGCGCCTGCACCAGCAGCACCGAGCCCAGGCCGAGCGCCGCGGCCTGCAGCGCGAATCCGGCGGCGGCCACCAGGCTGCCCAGCCACCACCGGCGGTCGCGCAGCAGGCGCAGTGAACAGCGCCGATGTGGCCGACCGGCTCGTCGGTGACCTCGTGCGCGGAGCGCTGGTGGATGACGTCGCCGATCGCGATGAAGAAGGCGGCGCCGAGGGCCAGCAGGGCGGCGATGTCCGCCTTGGCCATCGACCGACCTCCTGATGTTGTTCGAACGAGCCTAGGCAAATCGCCACTGCAAAGGCGTGGGCACGGGGCGCGGCGACCTGTTTCAATAGCCTTCGAGATCGACACAGCTATTCGAGGCGCCGCGTTGCGCGGCAGGTGCGCGGAGATACACCGCGCGGAGGGTACGAGGTAACGGATATGACGACCAGCGAGCCGGGCGAGCGCCGCCGCCCACGCCCAAACCCGCACCCCGGCCCGGACCGCCGCGCCCCGTCCCCACGCCCCGGTGCGGCACGCGCCGCCGCGGTTGCCGCCCGCACCGTCGGCGACCCGCACCGGTTCGGCCGCGTCGACCCCGACGGCACGGTGTGGCTGATCACCGGCGTCCGGCGAGCGCGTCATCGGCTCGTGGCAGGCCGGCGACACCGAGGCCGCCTTCGCGCACTTCGGCCGCCGCTTCGACGACCTGCACACCGAGGTCGCTGCTGATGGAGCAGCGGCTGGCGTCCGGCACCGGCGATGCCCGCAAGATCAAGGCGGCCGCAGCGGCGCTGGCCGAGACCCTGCCGACGGCGCACGTGCTGGGCGACGTCGACGCGCTGGCCGCCCGGCTCGCCGCCATCGTCGAGCATGCCGACGCCGACGGCGGCAGGCCGAACGCGCCAGGCGCGACGAGCACCGCGCCGCGCAGACCGCGCGCAAGGAGGCGCTGGCCGCCGAGGCCGAGGAGCTGGCCGCCAACTCGACCCAGTGGAAGGCCGCCGGCGACCGGCTGCGCGCGATCCTCGACGAGTGGCGGACGATCAGCGGGCTGGACCGCAAGACCGACGACGCGCTGTGGAAGCGGTACTCGGCGGCCCGCGAGACGTTCAACCGCCGCCGCGGCTCGCACTTCGCCGAGCTCGACCGGGAGCGCGCCGGCGCCCGGCAGGCCAAGGAGGCGCTGTGCGAGCGCGCCGAGGAACTGTCCGACTCCACCGACTGGGGCGCCACCGGCGGCGGCGTTCCGCGACCTGCTGACCGAGTGGAAGGCGGCCGGCCGCGCGGCCAAGGACGTCGACGACGCGCTGTGGCACCGGTTCAAGGCGGCGCAGGACACGTTCTTCGCCGCCCGCAACGCCGCCAGCGCCGAGCGCGACGCCGAGTTCCGCGCCAACGCCGAGGCCAAGGAGGCGCTGCTCGCCGAGGCCGAGAAGCTCGACACCTCCGACCTGGACGCCGCCCGGGCCGCGCTGCGCGCCATCGGCGACAAGTGGGACGCGATCGGCAAGGTGCCCCGCGAGCGCAGCGCCGATCTGGAGCGCACGGCTGCGCGCGGTGGAGAAGAAGGTGCGCGACGCCGCCGACCCGGGCTGGCGTCGATCCCGAGGCCCAGGCCCGCGCCGACCAGTTCCGGGCCCGCGCCGAGCAGTTCGAGCGGCAGGCCGAGAAGGCCGCGGCCGCCGGCCGCACCAAGGACGCCGAGGCAGGCGCAGGCCAGCGCCGAGCAGTGGCGGCAGTGGGCCGACGCGGCGGCCGATGCGCTGGGCAAGAAGGCGCTAGAGTCCTTCGCCGGCCGGCCGTGCCTGATCCGTGCGCCGGTCGTGTCGTCGGGTCGAAGCTCGTCCAGCAGGCCCTTGCTGCTGACGTTCGCCGGCCACCCGGCGACGTTCCTCCTCGGCGGCCAGCTGCAGCGCGGTGCGGGCCCACACCACCCTGGCCCAGTTGTAGGCCAGCACGATCACCGCGATCCACGCGACGACCAGCCCGATCCCCGGCCCGGGATGCGGCTCGGGCGGCGGTCTGCCGCGACCACACCGCCAGCAGGCCCAGCGACGATGCACCGTCGAGCCGGCCAGCGCGATCCACGCCAGCGCCCAGCGCCGGGTCAGCAGCGCCAGCATCGAGAAGCCGACGCCGAACACCAGCGCCAGCCAGGTGAACACCCGCGACGGCAGCGCCATCCCGTCGCCGATCGCCGCATCATCGCCGACCAGCACGTCCAGCCCCTGGCGCCGCCGGTGTGCGGCAGGATGAACGTCAGCAGCAGCACGAACACGCAGATCGCGATCACCAACGCCCTTGCGCCGGGGTCGATTTCGCGCGCCATCCGCCGCTCGGCGGCCTCGATGTCGCCCTTGAAGTCTGTCGAAGTCGCCGTTGTTGCCGGTCGCCGGCGGTCACCGCGCACATCCGGTCGACGGCGGCGCTCGCGGGCACCCCGATGCCGGGCATACCGAGACCGACGCCCGGGCATGCCGCAGGCTCCGACTCCGGTCGGGCCGCTGCCCGCGGCATGCGCGTCGCCCGCGCGGGTGCGCCGGTGGGCGAGCACCGCGCCGTCGGCGATCAGGTGGTGCGGCGCGGCGCCGGTGACGGTCGTGGTGACGATGTCGCCGGGCCGGATCGTCGAGCTGCCGGGAGCGAAGTGCACCAGCCGGCCGTCGCGGGCCCGGCCCGACATCCGCGCGGTGCTGGCGTCCTTGCGACCCTCGCCCGTGGCGACCAGCAGCTCGACGGTCCGGCCGACCTGCGCGCGTGTTCTCCTCCAGCGAGATCTTCTCCTGCAGCTCGATCAGCCGCTGATAGCGCTCGGCCACAACAGCTTTCGGCAGCTGGCCAGGTCAGTTCGGCCGCCGGGGTGCCGGGCCGCTTGGAGTACTGGAAGGTGAACGCGCTGGAGAACCGGGCCGGCGCGACCACGTCGAGGGTGGCCTGGAAGTCCTCTTCGGTCTCACCGGGGAACCCGACGATGAGGTCGGTGGTGATCGCGGCGTGCGGGATCGCCGCCCGCACCTGGTCGATGATGCCGAGGTAACGGTCGGCGCGATAGGACCGCCGCATGGCCCGCAGTATGCGGTCCGAACCGGACTGCAGCGGCATGTGCAGCGTCGGGCAGACATTCGGCGTCTCGGCCATCGCGTCGATCACGTCGTCGGTGAACTCGGCCGGATGCGGCGAGGTGAACCGCACCCGTTCCAGCCCGTCGATACGCCCGCACGCGCGCAGCAGCTTTGCGAACGCACCGCGGTCGCGCGGCGATGTCTCGGTCCTCGGAGCGCCGTCGGCGAACGAGACGCCGTAGGCGTTGACGTTCTGTCCGAGCAGCGTGACCTCCAGCACGCCCTGATCCACCAGCGACTGCACCTCGGCCAGCATGTCGCCCGGCCTGCGGTCGACCTCCTTGCCGCGCAGCGCGGGCACGATGCAGAACGTGCACGTGTTGTTGCAGCCGACGGAGATCGAAACCCATGCGGCGTAAGCGGATTCACGGGCGGCCGGCAGCGCGGACGGGAATTCCTGCGAGCGCCTCGGCGATTTCGACCTGCGCGGCGTTGTTGTGGCGGGCACGATCGAGCAGCGTCGGCAGCGAGCCGATGTTGTGGGTGCCGAACACGACATCGACCCACGGCGCCCGGCGTAGCACCGCGTCCCGGTCCTTCTGGGCCAGGCAGCCGCCGACGGCGATCTGCATGTTCGGGTCGGACTGCTTGCGCGGCGCGAGGTGGCTGAGGTTGCCGTAAAGCTTGTTGTCGGCGTTCTCCCGGACCGCGCAGGTGTTGAACACCACGACGTCGGCGTCGGCGCCGTCGGCGGCGCGCTGGTATCCGGCGGCCTCCAGCAACCCGGCGAGGCGTTCGGAGTCGTGCACGTTCATCTGGCAGCCGTAGGTACGGACCTGGTAGGTGCGCGCCGCCTGGCGAACGGCGCTGTCCGCCGCCGCCTGTCGCGTCACCACTGAAGTCACGGGCCTCATGGTACGGCCGGTCCGGCGCAAGCGATTTGGGCGGATTGACGAGTTCCAGGCAAGCTGGGCGTTCCCTGGGTAATGTCTGCACCCATGGAGACGACGGGGTCGGATGCGAAAGAGGTAGCTCCGACTCAGTCAGATACGCCGATGATCTCGATGGAGGCGGTCGACAAGCACTTCGGCAGCCTGCACGTGCTCAAGGACATCAACCTCGAGGTCGACCGCGGGCAGGTGGTTGTGGTGCTCGGGCCGTCGGGGTCGGGCAAGTCGACGTTGTGCCGCACCATCAATCGGCTCGAGCCCATCGACTCTGGCACGATCGCGATCGACGGTGAGGTGCTGCCCGACGAGGGCCGCAAGCTGGCGCAGCTGCGTTCCGACGTCGGGCATGGTGTTCCAGTCGTTCAACCTGTTCGCGCACAAGACAATCCTGGACAACGTCACGCTGGCGCCGATGAAGGTGCGCAAGAAGTCCAAGGCGGAGGCCCGCGAAGAAGCGATGTCGCTGCTGGAGCGGGTCGGCATCGCCAACCAGGCAGACAAGTATCCGGCCCAGCTGTCGGGCGGCCAGCAGCAGCGGGTGGCGATCGCGCGGTCGCTGGCGATGAACCCGAAGGTCATGCTTTTCGACGAGCCGACCAGCGCGCTGGACCCGGAGATGATCAACGAAGTGCTCAACGTGATGACGTCGTTGGCCCGCGAAGGGATGACGATGCTGGTGGTGACTCACGAGATGGGTTTCGCCCGCGGCGCCGCGAACCGCGTCGTGTTCATGGACGGCGGTGCCATCGTCGAGGACCGCCAAACCGGCCGAATTCTTCAGCAACCCGCAAACCGATCGCGCCAAGGACTTCCTCGGCAAGATTCTCAAGCATTGACGACCTTCAAGCTCCGGCGAAAGGAACCAACCATGCCGTCCTTCCCAGTGCGCGCAGCAGCCGCCATCGCGCTCGCCATCAGCCTCCCGTTCGCGGCGACCGCGTGCGGCGGCGGTGGTGGCGGTGGCGGTGGCGGCGACACGATCGTCATCGGGACGAAGTTCGATCAACCCGGGCTGGGCCTGAAGAACCCGGACGGAACGGTGAGCGGCTTCGACGTCGACGTCGCGAAGTACGTCGCCAACGAGCTCGGCTACAGCGAGGACAAGATCGAGTGGAAGGAAGCCCCGTCCGCGCAACGGGAGACGCTGATCCAGAACGACCAGGTGAAGTTCATCGCCGCCACGTACTCGATCACCGATGCCCGCAAGGAGAAGGTCGACTTCGCCGGGCCGTATCTGATCACCGGCCAGAGCTTGCTGGTGCGCGCGGATAACTCCGACATCACCGGTGCGGCGTCACTGCAGAACAACAAGAAGCTGTGCTCGGTGTCGGGTTCGACGCCGGCGCAGCGCATCAAGGACGAGTATCCCGGTGTGCAGCTGCAGCAGTACGACACGTATTCGGCGTGCGTCGAGGCGCTGAAGAACGGCGCGGTCGACGCGGTGACCACCGACGAGGTGATCCTGGCCGGCTACGCGGCGCAGACTCCCGGCGCGTTCAAGCTCGTCGGCGACACTTTCTCCGAAGAGAGGTACGGCATCGGCCTGAAGAAGGGCGACACCGAGCTCCAGACCAAGATCAACGATGCGATCACAGAAGATGGAGCAGGACGGCGCCTGGAAGGCTGCCTTGGATAAGAACCTCGGCCCGGCCGGGATCGCGGCTCCGGAGCCGCCGCAGATCGACCAGACCTGAGCGGGCCGCCGCCGAAGTGGAGATTTTCACCGAGTACCGCGGCCAGATCTTCGAGGCGTTCTGGACCACCGTCCAGCTGACGGTCTTCTCCGCGATCGGAGCGCTGATTCTGGGCACGGCGCTGGCTGCGATGCGGCTGGCGCCCGTGCCGATGCTCAACTGGATGGGGACGACCTATGTCAACGTGGTGCGCAACACCCCACTGACGCTGATCATCTTGTTCTGTTCGTTCGGCCTGTCGCAGACGCTCGGGCATCACGCTGGTCGATCCAGGGTCGCTGACGTCGATCGAGGACAGTAACTTCCGCTTGGCCGTGCTCGGTTTCACGGTCTACACCGCGGCCTTCGTGTGTGAGACGGTGCGCGCAGGCGTGAACACCGTCCCACTTGGTCAGGCGGAGGCGGCCCGGTCGCTGGGTCTGACGTTCGCGCAGAATCTGCGAATCGTCCTGCTGCCGCAGGCTTTTCGCGCCGTCATCATTCCACTGGGCTCGGTGCTGATCGCGTTGACGAAGAACACCACGATCGCGTCGGCGATCGGCGTCGCCGAGGCCGCGTTGCTGATGAAGGAAATGATCGAAAATACCGCGGCGCTGGTGACGGTCGGGACGATCTTCATGCTCGGCTTCGTCATCCTGACGCTGCCGACGGGGTTGTTCTTCGGTTGGCTAGGTAAGCGGATGGCGGTGGCGCGGTGATGAGCGCTTGCGCGAAGAACGGAGCGCTATGAGCGGATCGGTGCTCTTCGACATCCCCGGGCCGCGGGCACGGGCACGGAACCGGGTGTTCAACGCCGTCACAGCGCTGGTGATCGTGCTGGTGTTCTGGGTGGTGTACTCACGGCTGAACGCCAAGGGTCAGCTTACGGCCGCGAAGTGGGAACCGTTCCTATCGTCGAACCTGTGGACGACGTACGTGCTGCCCGGTGTGCAGGGCACCCTGACAGCCGCCGCGGTGTCGATCGTGCTGGCGCTGGCGCTGGGCTTTGTGCTCGGTGTCGGCCGGATGTCCCACACCCCCCCAATTCGCTGGGTGTGCTCGGTTGTCGTGGAGTTCTTTCGCGCCGTCCCGGTTCTGGTCATGATGATCTTCGCCTACTTCCTCTATGCGACGTACGACGTGTTCCCGTCGAAACATCTGGCACTGGCGGGCGTCATCACCGGTCTGACTCTGTACAACGGCGCGGTGATCGCCGAGATCGTCCGCGCCGGCGTCAATGCGCTGCCACGCGGTCAGTCAGAAGCGGCATCCGCGCTCGGGCTGCGCTGGGGCCAGACCATGCGCTCGATCCTGCTGCCCCAGGCGATCACGTCGATGTTGCCGGTGCTGATCTCACAGCTGGTGGTCGTGCTCAAGGACACCGCCATCGGCTACCAGATCACGTTCCTGGAGATGGTGCGCCAAGGCACCCAGGTCGGCGCGTCGTACGGGAACTACATCCCCGCGCTGATCGTGATCGCCGTGCTGATGATCGCCGTCAACTTCTCGCTGTCCTGGTTCGCGACATGGGTCGAGCGACGAATGCGGCGTTCGCGTCGCGGTCCGGAGCCGCTGAAGGCCGACCAAGCCGTCACGCAGGGCGCGTTCGGCGCGGGTGCCGGCGGCACGATTTGAACCCTGCGCCCGACTCGCACGTGTCCTGAAGCGTGGTTCGCGCAAAATCGCTCCCCGTCGGCTAATCGGGCCGGCGCACCCAATGGAGGGTCGCCATGGACACCTGGATTCGCTCGCGCCTCACAACAGGATTCGCCGCAGTAGGGATCGCCGCCGTGATGATCAATCCGGCGGTGGTGAGACAACCACCCGTGCCCGTGAACTCACCGGCGGTGATGTTCGCGGCAGCGACGCAGCCACTGGCGGTTACGTCGTCGCCTACACCACTTGCACCCCCGCCCCGACTGCTCGCCCAAACCGCCGCACCGGCGCTGGTCTCGCCTCTGGATCCCGTTGCCCAGCAGGCCAGCTTCCACGTCACATTCGTCGGTGACTTCCTCGCGACCGGCGTCGACTTGTTCGGACGCGAATTCGCGATCCCCGGCGCCTTGGTTCAGGACATCCAGGCCGGCACACCGGTCCCCGATGCAGTCGGCCGGGCCCTGCAGACGTTCGCGCAGGTCGAGTTCGATGCCGGCAGCGAGTTGGTTGCCTTCGCCGCCAGGTATGTGAGCTTTCAGCTCAATTTCCTGGCGAACCTGGTGGCGACACCGGTCAACGCGATAGGCGCACTCGCCGCATCGCTGGGTGCGGGTCCGACTCCGGCATCGGCAACGCAGCCTCCGTTGGCATCAGCCCGGCTGGCGACCGCGTCGAGCACAGGGCGGTCAACGCCGGCCGATCCGTCCGGCGCGTCAGCCCCCGACGGCCTGGCGGCGACGAAACTGCCCGCCGGCCGGTCAACAGAGCGCGCCGACCATCCCAAGAGGGTGAGATCGGTTGTCGCAGAACGTGAATCGACCTCCGGCACTTCCAAGAAGAATCGCGACGACGACGCGGCCGAGGTTGCATCGCGTCAGCCGAAGGCGGACCCGCCGGCGATGACGCACGGCCGGCCCGGCGGCACTCACAAGCGGGCGACCGACGCGACCTCGCCATCGACCACCAGCGGCCCCGGCTCAGGCGGCCAGCTCCACCCACACCGCGAGAACGGCGACCGCCCGAAAGTGAGCGACCACGAGGGCGACTAAACCCTGCGCCGTTCCCGCTCGCCGGCCAACTCCCCCTTGACCACGTCCAGCGCCGTCGTCTGGCTGTAGCCGCGGCGCGCGAGCATGCCGACGAGCCGGCGCGCGATCTTGGTGTCGTCGTCGCCGAGCTTCTCCCTGCGCAGCCGGTCACGGACCAGTTGCTCAGCCCGTTCGCGCTCCGCGTCCGCATCGATTTCCGCCAGCGCGGCGGTGATCACCTCGTTGTCCACACCCTTGGTCCGCAGCTCGGCGGCCAACGCACGCTTGCCTTTTCCGGCATTGGCCCGCCTCGAGCGGATCCATTGCTCGGCGAAGTCCGCGTCATCGACCAGACCGACTTGGCCAAGCCGGTCGAGGACGCGGTCGCTCACCTCGTCGGGATATCCGCGCTTGGCCAACTGGCCGGCCAGCTCGGCGCGCGTCCGCGCCCTCGCGGTGAGCAGGCGCAGGCACAGGTTTCTGGCCTGCTCTTCGCGGGATGGCTCCGAGGACTCAGAAGGCTCAGAACGCCTAGAAGTCGACGGGGGCGGGTAGGACGCTGTCATCGTTCAAGTCGTCGGTTATCACCGCGCCGATGCCGAGCTTCTCCTTGATCTTCTTCTCGATCTCGTTGGCGATCTCGGTGTTCTCCATCATGAAGTTACGGGCATTCTCCTTGCCCTGGCCCAGCTGCTCACCCTCGTAGGTGAACCAGGAGCCCGACTTGCGGATGAAGCCCTGCTCGACGCCCATGTCGATGAGTGAGCCTTCCTTGCTGATGCCCTTGCCGTAAAGAATGTCGAACTCGGCCTGCTTGAACGGCGGCGACACCTTGTTCTTGACGACCTTGACCCGGGTGCGGTTGCCCACCGCGTCGGTGCCGTCCTTGAGGGTCTCGATTCGCCTGACGTCCAACCGGATCGAGGCGTAGAACTTCAAGGCCTTTCCGCCCGTGGTTGTCTCGGGAGAACCGAACATGACCCCGATCTTCTCGCGCAGCTGGTTGATGAAGATCGCGGTGGTTCCCGAATTGTTCAGCGCACCCGTCATTTTCCGCAGCGCCTGGCTCATCAGCCGGGCCTGCAGGCCGACATGGCTGTCGCCCATCTCACCCTCGATCTCGGCGCGCGGTACCAGCGCGGCGACCGAGTCGATGACCAGGATGTCCAGTGCGCCGGAGCGGATCAGCATGTCGGCGATCTCCAGCGCCTGCTCACCGGTGTCCGGCTGGGACACCAGCAACGAGTCGGTGTCCACGCCGAGCTTGCTGGCGTAATCCGGGTCCAGCGCGTGCTCGGCGTCGATGAACGCGGCGATGCCACCGGCGGCCTGGGCGTTGGCGACCGCATGCAGCGCGACGGTGGTCTTACCGGAGGATTCCGGACCGTAGATCTCGACGACGCGGCCGCGCGGCAGGCCACCGATCCCGAGCGCCACGTCCAGGGCGATCGAGCCGGTGGGAATGACGGAGATCGGCTGACGCACCTCTTCGCCGAGTCGCATCACCGAGCCTTTACCGAAGTTCTTGTCGATCTGCGCGAGCGCCAGCTCGAGGGCTTTCTCGCGATCAGGTGCCTGCACCATGGGGTGGTCTCCGTCCTCTGGATGTTCGGTGATCGGTTGTCGATCGGTTGGCCGTGACGCTAGAGGCCGCCACCGACAACTCGGGCTCACGCCCTCCCCGTCGCTCAGCGTCTAGCCGTCGAACACTGCCCACAGTAGACGAACACCTGTTCGATTCAAGCTGACACGCCGTGTGTCGCGGAGCAGGCCACAAGTCGCCGCCCGAAAGGCCCGCGACGACCCTGGCCGAGTGCGTATCGTCGCGCCATGAGTGAGCGTGAAGACATCCGGATACCGTCCGCGGACGACCAGCTGGCCGCCTACCTGTACCGACCCGCCACTCCCGCACTCAACGCACCGTGCGTCGTCATGGCCCACGGATTCTCCGCGACACGCGACGACGGGCTCCCCGCCTATGCCGACGCCTTCCGCGCCGCCGGCTACGTCGTCATCCTGTTCGACTATCGGGGTTTCGGTGCCTCGACGGGCACGCCCCGCCAGATCATCGACATCGGCAAACAGCACGACGACTACCGCGCGGTCGTCGCATGGGTCCGCACGCTCGACGGGGTCGACCCGCGGCGCATCGCGTTGTGGGGATCGTCGTTCAGCGGCGGTCACGTGCTGGCCGTCGCTGCCGGCGACCCGTCGATCGCGGCGGTCATCGCGCAGGCGCCGTTCACCGACGCGTTGCCCACACTCGCCCGGGTTCCGCTCCGCAACGCCGTGCGGGCCACCCTCAAGGGCTTGCAGGACCAGCTCAGGTGCTGGCGACGCCGGGCGCCGGTGCTGATCGCCGCCGTCGGCGCGCCCGGCACCCTCGCGGCGATGACAACTCCCGACGCAAAGCCAGGATTCGAGGCCATGGTCAGTCAGGAGTCATTGTGGCGCAATGAGTTCGGTGCACGTTTGATGCTGCGCCTGCCCTTCTACCGGCCGGTGCGGAAAGCTTCCGGCCTGAAGATGCCCGTGCTGGTGTGCGTGTGCGACGACGACAGGACGACACCACCGAAATCGTCGGTGAAGACCGCGCACGACGCCCCCCTCGGGGAACTCCGCCGCTACCCGTACGCACACTTCGAGATCTATCACGACCCGAAGGTCAAGTCGGATCAGCTCGAATTCCTCAGTCGCGTGCTGGCTACGTCATCCCCGTCTTCCACATCAGCCGGCCCAGCTGCGCCCGATCGCTAGACGCCCCTGCAAGTCCGGACCTATGGTGGGGTCAACCGGCCCGGAACGGGGCAAACATGCACGAGATGGCGTTGACGCAGAGTGTCGTCGAAGCGGTGTGCGAGCACGCCGCGGGCCGCCACGTGCAGAGCGTCAGAATCGAGATCGGGGCGCTGTGCGCCGTCGTGCCCGATGCCATGCAGTTCTGCTTCGAGCTCGCCACCGAGGGCACGGTGGCCGACGGCGCCAGCCTGGAAGTGAACGTCCAACCCGGCTCGGCGCGCTGCCGCAGCTGCGGGCAGAGCTTCGAACTGCAGGACCCGATCCTGTTGTGCCCGTGCGGAAGCGCCGACGTCGAAGTGATCGCGGGACGGGACCTTCGGATTCTCTCGATGGAAGTGAGCTGAGCATGTGCGCAACCTGCGGCTGCGGTGACGACCGGGCCACCATCACGTTGGCGGGCGACCCGCACTCGCACGATCACCCACATCCGCACACCCACCCGCACCATGACCACGACTACGACCACGACCACGACCACGACCACGACCACGATGTCCATACCGAGACCATCTCGCTGGAGCAGAAGGTCCTGGCCAAGAACGACCTGCTCGCCGAGCACAACCGCGAGTGGCTCGCCGCGCGCAACATCCTCGCGTTCAACCTGACCAGCTCACCCGGGGCGGGCAAGACGACGCTGCTCGAACGGACCATTCGCGAGATCGGCGCCGGCCGCCCGATCGCCGTGATCGAAGGCGATCAGGAGACGCTGCTCGATGCAGAGCGCATCCAGGCGACCGGGGCGCGGGTGGTTCAGGTCAACACCGGCGCCGGTTGTCATCTCGACGCGGCGATGGTTCGGCGGGCCCTGGACACGCTGGATCCGCCGCGCGACTCACTGCTGTTCATCGAGAACGTCGGCAACCTGGTGTGTCCGGCGCTGTTCGATCTCGGCGAGAACAGCAAAGTCGTGGTGATATCCGTGACGGAGGGCGCCGACAAGCCGCTCAAGTACCCGCACATGTTTGCCGC
Organism: uncultured Actinomycetota bacterium; assembly: GCA_963699655.1. GTDB lineage: Bacteria > Actinomycetota > Actinomycetes > Mycobacteriales > Mycobacteriaceae > Mycobacterium. Next base: position 24,738 of record CAVOUV010000013.1, on the reverse strand, counting down.
AGCGGGACTAGTGATCGTCAACAAGTCCGACCTCTTGCCGTATGTCGATTTCGACCTCGACAAGTGTGCGGCGTACGCGCGATCAATCAACCCCGGCGTTAATATTCTGCCGTTGTCTGCGACTGCCGGTGATGGTATCGCGGAGTGGTACGACTGGATCGCGGTTCGCGCAAACAAGATTACGGCTCCCCATATGTCACAAGGATCCGTTGACAAGACATAGTCCCCGGAGTAGACCGAGAATCAGCGCTCGACAACCGGGCGTCGCGTCGACGACGACGTTGGGAGTCCCAGCCCGGCTCCCGGACATGAGAGCCCCAGCCCGGCTCCCAGAAAGCTGTGACATATGCCGACTGAGGCAGCAGTCAAAGCAGAAGAGGCCTTGATCCACGTTCTGTGGATCAACGCCGGTTTGAGTTGTGACGGCGATTCGGTGGCGCTGACTGCCGCCACGCAACCCAGTATCGAGGAGATCGCGCTTGGCGCCCTTCCCGGTCTGCCGAAAATCGCCGTGCATTGGCCCCTGATTGATTTCGAGTGCGGACCCAACGGGGGCGCGGACGATTTCCTCGAGTGGTTCTTCAAGGCGGACCGAGGCGAACTGGAACCGTTCGTGTTGGTCGTCGAGGGTTCCATCCCCAACGAGAAGATCAAAAACGAAGGCTACTGGTGCGGTTTCGGCAACGACCCCGCCACCGGCCAGCCGATGACGACGAGTGAATGGCTGGACCGGCTGGCGCCCAAGGCCACCGCGATAGTCGCGATGGGGACCTGCGCCACCTATGGCGGAATCCACGCGATGGCCGGTAATCCGACCGGAGCGATGGGTGTGCCCGACTATCTCGGCTGGGATTGGAAGAGCAAGGCGGGAATCCCGATCGTGTGCGTGCCCGGTTGCCCGGCCCATCCCGACAACATGTCCGAGACCCTGACCTATCTGCTGTACATGGCCACCGACCAGGCTCCGATGATTCCGCTCGACGATGCTTTGCGGCCCAGGTGGCTGTTCGGCGCGACCGTGCACGAGGGGTGCGACCGAGCCGGCTACTACGAGCAGGGCGACTTCGCGACCGAGTACGGGTCACCGAAATGCATTGTGAAACTGGGCTGTTGGGGTCCGGTCGTCAAGTGCAACGTGCCCAAGCGCGGTTGGATCAACGGCATCGGCGGCTGCCCGAACGTCGGCGGCATCTGCATCGGCTGCACGATGCCCGGCTTCCCGGACAAGTTCATGCCGTTCATGGACGAACCGCCGGGCGGCAAGGTTTCCACAACGGCGTCGGGCCTGTACGGCTCGGTGATCCGCAGCCTGCGACACGTCACCGGACGCACCGTCGACAAAGAACCAAAATGGCGGCATCCCGGCACGCAACTCGAGACCGGAGCGACTCGCACCTGGTAGGTGCGGGTTCGCCCTTGCTTCCCGCAGACGCGTCACCGGTATGGCGGAGCGCTCTAACACGGCGTTCGCCGAAAAGTCCTCCCACGCTGCTTCTTAGACGAAAGCGAACAATTCGATGACAACGATCATCCCCGAGCCGTCACATGTGAAGCGGGACCCCGGCCAGCTCGTGGAAATGGCGTGGGATCCCATCACCCGGATCGTCGGCAGCCTCGGCATCTACACCAAGATCGACTTCGAGAACCGCGAAGTCGTCGAGTGCCACAGCACGTCGTCGATCTTCCGCGGTTACTCGATCTTCATGAAGGGCAAGGACCCACGCGACGCGCACTTCATCACCAGCCGCATCTGCGGCATCTGCGGCGACAACCACTGCACGTGCTCCTGCTACACGCAGAACATGGCCTACGGCGTGCAGCCGCCGCACATCGGCGAGTGGATCGTCAACCTCGGCGAGGCCGCGGAATACATGTTCGACCACAACATCTTCCAGGAGAACCTGGTCGGCGTGGACTACTGCGAGAAGATGGTGTCCGAGACCAACCCGAGCGTGCTGGCCAAGGCGGAGAACACCCAGTCGCCGCACGCCGACGCGCACGGCTACCGCACCATCGCCGACATCATGCGGGCGCTCAACCCGTTCACCGGCGAGTTCTACCGCGAGGCGCTGCAGGTCAGCCGGTGGACGCGAGAGATGTTCTGCCTCATGGAAGGCCGGCACGTCCACCCGTCCACGCTGTATCCCGGGCGGCGTCGGCACCACGGCGACCATCCAGTTGATGACCGACTACATGACCCGGCTGATGCGCTACGTCGAGTTCATGAAGAAGGTCGTGCCGATGCACGACGATCTGTTCGACTTCTTCTACGAGGCGCTGCCCGGCTACGACCAGGTGGGCCTGCGGCGCACCCTGCTCGGCTGCTGGGGCTCGTTCCAGGATCCCGAGGTGCTGCAACTTCGCCTACAAGGACATGGAGAAGTGGGGCACGCAAATGTTCGTCACGCCGGGCGTGGTGGTCGACGGCAAGCTGGTCACGCACTCGCTGGTCGACATCAACCTCGGCACTCCGGATCCTTTTGGGCAGTTCGTATTACGACGACTGGACCGACCAGGAGATGTTCGTCAAGACCGATCCGCTGGGCAACCCGGTGGACCGGCGCCACCCGTGGAACCAGCACACCAACCCCCACCCGCAGAAGCGGGACATGGAGGACAAGTACAGCTGGGTGATGTCGCCGCGCTGGTTCGACGGCAAGGACCACCTGGCGCTGGACACCGGCGGCGGTCCGCTGGCCCGGCTGTGGGCCACGGCGCTGGCCGGCCTGGTCGACATCGGCTACGTCAAGTCGACGGGCCACAGCGTGCAGATCAACCTGCCGAAGACCGCGCTGAAGGGTCCGGTCGAGTTCGAGTGGAAGATCCCGCAGTACGGCAGCAACACGATCGAGCGCAACCGCGCCCGGACCTACTTCCAGGCCTATGCCGCCGCCTGCGCGCTGCACTTCGCCGAGAAGGCGCTGGTCGAGATCCGGGCCGGCCGCACCAAGACCTGGGAGAAGTTCGAGGTGCCCGACGAGGGCATCGGCTGCGGCTTCACCGAGGCGGTGCGCGGTGTGCTGAGCCACCACATGGTGATCCGCGACGGCAAGATCGCGAACTACCACCCGTATCCGCCGACGCCGTGGAACGCCAGCCCGCGCGACAGCTACGGCACGCCGGGCCCGTACGAGGATGCGGTGCAGGGTCAGCCGATCTTCGAGGAGAACGACCGGGAGCACTTCAAGGGCATCGACATCATGCGCACGGTGCGCAGTTTCGACCCGTGTCTGCCGTGCGGGGTGCACATGTACCTGGGCGACGGCAAGACGCTGGAGATGCTGCACTCCCCGACCCAGTCCGTAACCGGGGAATAACGTATGGGCCCGCCGACACTGCCAGGCCCGGACGAAACCCAGGACGACGCGCAGTGGCGCACGGCGGGCGATCGGATCCAGACGCTGCTCGACGCCAGCGCGGCGGGCGGCGCCGTCGCGCACGAGCGCGCCGAGCAACTGGTCCGGTGAGGTCACCGATCTCTACGGCGCCGGGCTGGAACGGCATGCTGCGGATCGCCGCCGCGGCCGATCCCGGCGCTCGTCGAGACCTGTTCGCCGGCGACGACCTGGTGGCCAGCCTGCTGCTGGTGCACGGCCTGCACCCGCACGACGTCGAGCGCCGCGATCGACCGACGCGCTTGGACAGCGTGCGGCCCTACCTCGGGTCGCACGGCGGCGACGTGCACCTGCTCGAGGTCGTCGACGGCCCGACGGCTGGTGGTGCGTCTGCAGTTCGCGGGCAGCTGCAAGAGCTGCCCGTCATCGGCGGTGACCCTGGAACTGGCGGTCGAGGACGCGGTGCGGGCCGCCGCGCCGGAGATCGCGTCGATCGAAGTCGTTGCCGCAGGAACCAGAGTCGGCGTCCGGCGCTGATCCCGGCGGAGTCGCTGCTGAACCGCGTGCACGCCAACGGACACGGCCCGACCGCCTGGCACCCGGTGCCCGACCTGGCCGAGCTGGCGCCCGGCGAGGTCGGCGGGTTCCGGGTGGCGGGCATGACGGTGTTGGCCTGCCGGGTCGGCGACGACGCTGTTCGCCTACCGGACCGCTGCGGCAGCTGCGGCGAGTCGCTGGCCGGCGCCGCGCTGCACCGCCGGATGGCCTCGGCGATGCGGTGCTGCGATGCCCGCGCTGCCACGCCGCACTTCGACGTCGTGCACGCCGGCGCGCGGTGTCGACGGAACCGACAGCGCCGCAGCGCATCTGGACCCGATCCCGCTGCTGGTGCGCGACGGCGTGCTGTCGATGGCGGTGCGCCGGACCGGCCGAGAGCGTGGCCTGGCATGACCGGGAGCGCCTACGACGTGCTGGCTCGCATCCGCGCCGAACCGGCACGCGCCCCGCAGCCCGCCGGGCGAGCGCTGCGAGATGTGCTCGGAGCCGATCGCCGACGAGCACCAGCATGTCGTGAACGTCGAAGGCCGGCAGCTGATGTGCGTCTGCCGCGGCTGCTACCTGCTGTTCACCGACACAGCACGCCGAGCTGCGCTACCGCGCGGTCCCCGATCGCTACCTCTCGTTCCCGGACTTCGCGCTCGGCCGCCGCGATGGGAGGCGCTGCAGATCCCGGTCGGGCTGGCGTTCTTCTTCCGCAACTCGGCGCTCGGACCGCACCGTGGCGTTCTACCCGGGTCCGGCCGGCGCCACCGAATCCGAACTGGACCTGGCGGCCTGGAACGACATCCGCGCCGCCGACCCGCGGGTGGACATGCTCGCCGACGACACCGAGGCGCTGATCGTGCGGGTGCCCGAGCGACGAGGACCGCAGCCGCCCGAGTGCCATCTGGTGCCGATCGACGCCTGCTACGAGTTCGTCGGGCGGCTGCGGATGCTGTGGCGCGGCTTCGACGGCGGCCAGGACGTGCGCGCAGTACATCGACGAGTTCTTCGACGCACGTCGCCGGCCCGCAGCAAGGTGGTCGCCGATGACGCACCGTGACCGAGGTGACGTTCGCGGTGCTCGACGTGGCGCCCGAACCCTACGCGGTGACACCGGTCCTCACCGCGCGGGTCGGCATCGCCGCGGTCGGCGACGACCCGGTCCACGCGATCGCGCTGCGCTGCCAGGTGCGCATCGAGCCGCTGCGGCGCGGCTACTCCGACGACGAGGCCGACGGGCTGCTCGACCTGTTCGGCCCCCGGGAACGCTGGGGCACGACCCAACACACCTTCCTGTGGCAGCACAGCAGCGCCATGGTGCCCGGTTTCACCGGCGCCACCCAGGTCGACCTGCCGCTGGAGTGCACCTACGACTTCGAGGTCACCTCGGCCAAGTACCTGCACGCCCTGCGCGACGGCACGATCCCGCTGCAGTTCCTGTTCAGCGGAACGGTTTTCACTCAAGGGCGAACGCGGCTTCGCGGTGCAGCAGGTGCCGTGGGACCGCGAGGACCGCTACGACATGCCGGTGTCGGTGTGGCGCGACCTGATCGCAGCAGCACTTCCCGAACACCGGCTGGCTGCGGCTTGAACCGCGACACCTCGACGCGCTCGCCGAGCTACAAGTCCGCGCGCGGACTGCCTCGGATCGACGACGCGATCACGTCGCTGCTCGGCGCCGGACACCGCGCCGGGACGTCCGATGAGCACCGACTGGGACCGGGTCCGCGCCGTCGCCGACGCGGTGCTCTACGAGGGCTATCTGCTCTACCCGTACCGGGCGACGTCGCGAAAGAACCAGTCCCGCTGGCAGTTCGGCGTGCTCGGCCCGCAGGGCGCCGCGGAGCGCGGGCATCGGCGAGGACGACACGCATGTCGACCGCAGGTGCTGCTGCGACCCGGGGCCGGCGCCGCGCTGTCGATCGTGGTCCGCTTCCTGCAGCTGCAGCACCGCGGCGGTCGAACGCGCCACCGGGGGCGGCACGTTCGAGCCGGTCGACGAGCTGACCGTCGGGTGCACGGTCCTGGCTGACCTGGGACGAGGCCGTCGAGTGCGAGGTGTCCGTTCGGCCCGTTCGACCAGGCCGAACTCGCCGGCGCGCGCAGACATTCCCGATCACCGTCGCCGGCGGCCGGGACGTCGAGCCGGTCGACGGCGGCCGGCTGGTGCGCAGCCGGCGCGAACTGCGCGGCGAACTGACGCTGACGCGCCGAGCCGGACGGCGGCCTGCTGCGGATCAGCCTCGCCGTCACGCAACGTCGGCACCCCGCCCGCCGACAAGGACGAGGCGATCGCCGTGTCGCTGATCGGCACGCATCTCATCGTCCGAAGTCCACGGCGGCGATTTCGTCTCGCTGCTCGAACCGCCCGACGCCGCGGCCGCCGCAGTCGGCCGCTGCCGGCAGCACCGCTGCTTCCCGGTGCTGGCCGGGCCGGCCGGGCGACGACGGACGTGATGCTGGTCTCGCCGATCATCCTCTACGACCATCCCGAGATCGCCGAACAGAGCGAAGGCGCGCTGTACGACTCCACCGAGATCGACGAGATCCTCACGCTGCGGGTCATGACGATGACCGACGAGGAGAAGGCCCAGGCCCGCGCCACCGATCCGCTGGCCGCCCAGATCATCGACCGGTGCGACTCGATGTCGCCGGAGGCGATGCTGAATCTCCATGGCGTGCTGCGTAATCCGCGTGCACTCGACCGAGCCCCGGCTGATACCCGAGATCCCCGACGGCGTCGACTGGTGGGATCCGACTGGCCGACAACGCCGTTCAACCCGATATCGACGCGGTCCTGGTGAACGGGGTTCGGGTGAGCGCGGCAGCCGGGTCGGGCTGCGGCCGTCGCGCCGGGCCGACGCGCAGGACATCTTCTTCGCCGGCAAGATCGCCCGGGTCACCTCGGTGCACGAGGACGTCGACGGCAACCAGCACGTCGGCGTCGTGCTCGAGGACGATCCCGGCGGCCGACCTGCACGACTGGTACGGCCGCTACCTGTACTTCGCACCAGACGAAGTCGAACCACTCGAGTGAAAGGAGTGCAAGATGGACGTAGTGGGCTGGGTGGCAGTCGGCGTCGTGGCGCCGTGGTGCTCGGTGGCGTGTGATCGGGGTGCGATCGATCCCCGACGCTGCAGCGCTACCTGAAGATGCGGCAGATGTAGCAGGGGAGTAGCTCACGTCACGCATTCTGGTAGCCGGCATCGGCAACATCTTCCTCGGTGACGACGGATTCGGACCCGAGGTGTTGCGTCATGTCCCGCAACGACTCGCGGATCCGCGGGTCGCGACTGGTGGACTACGGGATCCGCGGCATGCACCTGGCATACGACCTGCTCGACGGGTGCGACGCGCTGGTGCTCGTCGACGCCCTGCCCGACCGCGGCGCTCCCGGCACCGTCCACGTCTTCGAGGCTGACCACGAAAGCCTCTCGGCGACGGCCGGACTCGATGCACACGCCATGGACCCGGGGGCGGTGTTCGCGAGCCTGAACGCGCTCGGCGGCACGCCGCCGCACACCATCGTCATCGGATGCGAAGTCGCCGGCGTCGAGGAGGGCATCGGCCTGTCCGACGCTGTGGCCGCCGCCGTGCCCGTCGCCGCGAAGGCGGTGCAGGACGTGGTGGCGGATCTGCTGGCCCGAATGTCCGTGGCGGAGGGCTGAATCGATGTGTCTGGGAATCCCGGGACAGGTCGTCGGAATGCTCGACGGCTACGGCGGCCAGCTCGCCCTCGTCGACGTCGCGGGCGAGCACCGCAAGGTCAACATCGGCATGCTGCCCGAGGAGACGTTCGACCCCGGCGACTGGGTGATCATCCACATGGGCTTCGTCGTCGAGAAGACCGACAAGGCGGGCGCCGACGCCGCGATGGCCGGCCTGAAGCTCATGGGCCGCGGCGAGCCGGAGGACCCGCCATGACCGACCGGCGCCGGCTGCGGGTGTGCGTGCGCGGTGTGGTCCAGGGCGTCGGCTTCCGGCCGTTCGTCTACACCACCGCGGCCGCGCTCGGCCTGTCCGGCTCGGTGCGCAACGACAGTTCCGGCGCGATCATCGAGGTCGAAGGCGCGCCTGCCGACGTCGACGAGTTCCTGGACCGGCTGCGCGATGCCCCGCCGCCGCTGGCGGTCGTCGAAGCCGTTGACACCCGGCCGATCCCGGCCGTCGGCGGCACCGGCTTCACCGATCGCAGACACCTCGCGCACCGACGGCGGCCGCACCCTGGCCTCACCCGACGTCGCCATGTGCGCCGATGCGCCGCCGAACAACGCGACCCCGCCAACCGCCGCTACCGGCACCCGTTCGTCAACTGCACCAACTGCGGTCCGCGGTTCACGATCATCGCCTCACTCCCCTACGACCGGTCATCCACCACGATGGCGGCCTTCGCGATGTGCGCCGACTGCGCACACGAATACGGCGACCCCACCGACCGGCGGTTTCACGCCCAGCCGGTGTGCTGCCCGAACTGCGGCCCGACGCTGCGTTACCGGGACGGCGACGGCCGCACCGTCGACGCCGAAGCGGGACTGCAGCGCAGCGCGGCGACTGCTGCGCGACGGCGGCGTCCTCGCGGTCAAGGGAATCGGGGGATACCACCTGGCCTGCGACGCTGCCAACGAGCACGCGGTCGCCGAGCTGCGCAGGCGCAAACAGCCGCGGCGACAAGCCATTCGCGGTGATGGTGGCCGACCTCGACGCGCGCACGCCGCTCGCCGACATCGACGCCGACTCCGAACGAGCTGCTGTCCGGGTCCGCAGCGCCCGATCGTGCTGATGCCGCGGGTGCCCGGCGCGCCGGTCGCCGATTCGGTCGCGCCGCACAATCCCGACCTCGGCGTGATGCTGGCCTACACACCCGCTGCACGCGCTGCTGTTCGGGCTGCCCGGCGACGAACCGGGACCGGATCGTGCTGGTGATGACCTCGGGCAATCTCGGCGGCGAACCGATCTGCTTCACCGACGACGATGCGCTGGATCGGCTTTCGGATCTCGCCGACGGCTGGCTGATGCACGACCGGCCGATCCTGGTGCCCTGCGACGACTCGGTGGTCCGGGTGTCAGTCGACGGCGACCGAACTCGCCGATCCGGCCGATCGCGCGGATACGCGCCGCTGCCGGTCGCGCTGCCGGTCGCGGTGCCGCCGACGCTGGCGGTCGGCGCGGATCTGAAGAACACCATGGCCGTCGCCGACGGGCAGGTACGCCTGGCTGAGCCAGCACATCGGCGACATGGACGACCTCGCCACCCTGTCCGCGTTCGACGCCGCGCAGCGCACCTGCAGGACGCTGACCGGCGTCACTCCCGAAGTCCTTGTCGCCGACGCTCATCCCGCGCTACCGCTCGACCTCCTGGGCGCACCGCAATGCCGATGGCCGGCCGGTCCGGACCGTGCAGCACCATCACGCGCACATCGCGGCGGTGATGGCCGAACACGGCCTGGACGGCTCCGAGCAGGTGCTCGGCTTCGCGTTCGACGGCACCGGTTACGGCCCCGACGGCGCGATCTGGGGCGGCGAGGTGCTGCTCGCCGACTACAAGGGCTTCCGGCGGATGGCGCAACTGAAATATGTGCCGCTGGCGGGCGGGGACGTCAGTGTGCTGCGGCCCTACCGGATGGCCATGTCGCACCTGTGGGCGGCGGGGCTGCCGTGGGATCCGACGATCTAGCCGCCGGTGCGCGCCTGCCCGGCCGACGAACGCGCAGTGCTGCTGCACCAACTCGAGACCGGGCTGGGCTGCGTGCCGACCTCCAGCATGGGCAGGCTTTTCGACGCGGTGTCCGCGCTGGCAGGCATCCGCCAGGTGGTGGACGTACGAGGCGCAGGCGGCCATCGAGCTCGAAGGCCTGTCCCGCGACGCCGACCCCGGCGCGCTGCGCTACCGCTTCGACGTCGAGCTCGCGGACGACGCGCCGGCGCGGATCGATCCCGCGCCGGTGCTGCGCGGCGGTCGTCGACGACGTCCGCGCCGGCGTGCCCGCCGGGCGTGATCGGCGCCCGCTTCCACGCCGCCGTCGCCGAGCTGATCGTCGGTCTCGCCGCCGACTGACGCGACAGAGACGGCACACGGTCGCGCTGTCGGGCGGTGTGTTCCAGAACGCGCTGCTGCTCGACCACGCTGACGGCGCTGCGCGACAACGGCTTCGAGGTCATCACCCATCGCCGGGTGCCGCCCAACGACGGCGGTATCGCGCTGGGTCAACTGATGGTCGGGAACTCGGCGGTGAGTGGGAAAGGGAGGAGCCGCTCATGTGTCTGGCCGTACCGGGGAAGATCCTGCGGATGGAGGACCGCGACGGCACGCTGATGTCCGTGGTCGACTTCGGCGGGGTCCAGAAGGATGTCTGCCTGCAGTACATACCCGACGCCCTGGTGGGCGAATACGTGGTGGTGCATGTCGGCTTCGCGATCCAGCGTCTCGACGAGGAATCGGCGATGCAGACGCTGGCCGAGTTCGAGCGCCTCGGGGTGCTCAACGAAGAATTCGGCGACGGATTCGAACTGGCCGCCAAGCAGGCGGGGCTGTCCAATCCTGAGCAGGCTGCCAGGACCAACGGAATTTCGAGGTGACGCGATGAAATATCTGGACGAGTTCAGTGATCCTGAGCTGGCGGCCAAGCTGATCGGCCAGATCCAGGCGGCCACCACCAAACGCTGGGCGATCATGGAAGTCTGCGGCGGACAAACCCATTCGATCATCCGGCACGGCATCGACCAGCTGCTGCCCGACGAGATCGAGATGATCCACGGGCCGGGCTGCCCGGTGTGCGTCACACCGCTGGAGATCATCGACAAGGCGCTGGAGATCGCCGCCCGGCCCGACGTCATCTTCTGCTCGTTCGGCGACATGCTGCGGGTTCCCGGCAGCGGAAAGGACCTGTTCCGGATCAAGAGCGAGGGCGGCGACGTGCGGGTGGTGTATTCGCCGCTGGACGCGCTCACCATCGCCAAGGACAACCCCGACAGGCAGGTGGTGTTCTTCGGGATCGGATTCGAGACCACCGCGCCCGGCCAACGCGATGACCGTGTACCAGGCCAAACGGCTTGGCATCAAGAACTTCTCGCTGCTGGTGTCGCACGTGCTGGTCCCGCCGGCGATCGCGGCGATCATGGAGTCGCCGACCTGCCGCGTGCAGGCGTTCCTGGCCGCAGGCCACGTCTGCTCGCGTCATGGGAACCGGGGAGTACCCGCCGCTGTGCGACAAGTACGGGATCCCGATCGTGGTGACCGGGTTCGAGCCGCTGGACATCCTCGAAGGCATCCGGCGCACCGTGCTGCAGCTGGAATCCGGCCGCCACGAGCTGGAGAACGCCTACCCACGGGCGGTGCGGGCCGAAGGCAACACGGCCGCGAAGGCGATGCTGCTGGACGTGTTCGAAGTGACCGACCGCGCCTGGCGCGGCATCGGGATGATCCCCGCGCAGCGGCTGGCGGCTGTCCGCCGAGTACCGCGACTACGACGCGGAGCACCGGTTCGCCGTGACCGACATCCACACCGAGGAGTCCGCGGTGTGCCGTTCCGGAGAGGTGTTGCAGGGCCTGCATCAAACCGCACGAGTGCTCGGCCTTCGGCACGTTGTGCACACCGCGCAACCCGCTCGGCGCCACCATGGTCTCGTCCGAGGGCGCGTGCGCCGCCTACTACCTGTACCGGCGGCTGGAGGTGACGCATGCCTGAGACACCCTCGGCAGCCTGCGGCGACCATCGACATGGAGGCCTGGGTGTGCCCGGCGCCGCTGCGCGACTCGCCCAACATCGTGATGGGCCACGGCGGCGGCGGGGCGATGTCCGCCGAGCTCATCGAGCACCTGTTCCTGCCCGCGTTCGGTCCGGCGGCGGACGCCAGGATGGGCGATTCGGCGGTGCTGCGAGGTCGGCGGCGCGCGGCTGGCCTTCTCCACCGACTCGTACGTGGTGAAGCCGCTGTTCTTCCCCGGCGGCAGCATCGGCGACCTGGCGGTCAACGGCACGGTGAACGATCTGGCGATGGCCGGGGCGCAACCGATGGCACTGTCCACCGCGTTCATCCTCGAGGAGGGCACCGCGCTGACCGAACTCGCCCGCGTCGCGCACGCCGTCGGTACCGCCGCGTTGGCCGCCGGGGTCAAGCTGGTCACCGGCGACACCAAGGTGGTCGACTCCGGTCACGGCGACGGCGTGTACATCAACACCGCCGGCATCGGCCTGGTGGACGAGCGTGCCGACATCCGGCCGCAGCGGGCCCGCGCCGGGCGACGTGGTGATCGTCAGCGGTGACATCGGCGTGCACGGGGTGGCGGTGATGAGCTGCCGCGAGGGCCTCGAGTTCGCCACCACCGTCGCCAGCGACACCGCCCCGCTGCACGGCCTGGTCGCGGCGATGCTCGACACCGGCGCCGACATCCACGCGCTGCGCGACCCGACCAGGGGCGGAGTCGCGGCCACGCTGAACGAGATCGCGAAGGCCGCAGGCGTGGGGATCTCGCTGGACGAGCGGTCATTTCCCGATCCCGGCCGAGGTCCGCGATGCCTGCGGATTGCTGGGACTCGACCCGCTCTACGTCGCCAACGAAGGCAAGCTGATCGCCTTCGTCACGGCCCAGGACGCCGATCGGGTGCTCGCCGCGATGCACGCCCATCCCTACGGTGGCCGCGCCGCCGTGATCGGCAGCTGCGTCACCGATCATCCGGGGATGGTGGTGGCGCGCACCGCGCTCGGCGGCACCAGGGTCGTCGATCTGCCGATCGGCGAACAACTTCCACGGATCTGCTGAATGACGGCGACCGACCGGCTGACCCATCCCGGCCATGCGTTGTTCGCCAGGTACGCCTTCCCGCCCAACGAACTCGGGTACTGCGGGCCGCCCGGCGCCGGCGTCCTGCCCGGGGGCGATGCGACGACCTGGCCGACTACGCCCGCGAGTTCGACGGCGCCTGGCCGTATCTCAGCGCCATCGCCGACGCGGCGGGTCGGCCGGACCCACTCGAGGAGCAGGTGGTGCGCAGTTACTGGGTGGGCGGGCCACTGCTCGACGAGGTCGACGCAGCGGCGCTGCTGGCCCGGCTCCGGGTGGCGTTCAGTGGGCAGGTCACCGGCCTGCTCGCCGAGGTCCCTGCCGACGTCCCCGCCGACAATGTGCTGGCGAACCACAGTTTCCACGTCTTCGTGGTCTATCCGTGGGCGCGATTCCTGGATCGCGACCCCAGTACACCGGTGAAGGTGATGCAGGACTGCAGGATCCGCTGGGGCGTCGTCGATGAGGTGCACGACGAACACGCGGTGATCATGTCCCGTCCGCTGACCTTCGACTCCGGTGCGCTCAGTCTTGGCGAACCGGTGGCTGAGCGGGTGCGGTGGTGCCGCGACGGTGCCTCGTTGGCGCCCGCTCCGGTACCCGGGCAGACGGTGTCGGCGCACTGGGACTGGATCTGCGGCGCGCTGTCGGGCGCGGAGACCGCCGATCTGGAGGCCGCGACGCTGACGACGCTGACACTGGTGAACGCGGTGAGGCGACGCGCGTAGACCGACTCACCATTGGTCGCGCGGGACGTCGAAGTCCGCGCACAACGCCCGCCACACCTCGCGCGGATCGACACCGTCCTCGATGGCCTGCGCCCCGGTGCGTCCGCCCAGGCCCGACAGCACGTGGTCGACCAGCATCGACGAGGCCCGCACCGCGCCGAACTGGCGCTCGACGAGCTCGGAGAATTCCGTCAGCCGCACGCGCCCAACCTACGCCGACCCGCCGAGAGCTTCATGGCACACCCGTACCGGATCGGCGACCTGAGCGCCACTCTCCCCCGCCTGCCGCGCGGCGTCCCGGTAGCGCGGCGAGCCGAGCACTTCCCGCACCGCGTCGGCCAGAGCCTCGGCGGTCAGCGGTCGAATCAGCCGTGCACTGCCTTGGCGGACAACACGATTGGCGATCTCCCACTGGTCACCACCACCGGGCACGATCACCATCGGCACGCCGGCCAGCAGGGATTTCGCCACGGTCCCGTGGCCACCACCGCAGATCAGCAGGTCCGCCCTGGACAGCAGTTCGTCCTGGCGCCCGAGTCCGACCACCGCCCACGGCGGAATCGGCCCGTCGGGCCCGTCGAGCCGCGACACCGCCACCCGCGACCCCTCCGGCAGCACCTCGCCGGGCACCAGCGTCTCCAGCGCCAGTTCCGTGAGCCCGGCGGCGCCGGTGTCGCCGTCGACGGAGCCACCACCACCAGCGGGCCGTCACCGGCGGGCAGCGGCAGCACCGACGTCGTCGGCTCGAAATGCAGCGGACCCACCACGACCGCCTCCGCGGGCCAGTCCGGTCGCGGCACCTCCAGGGCAGGCAGCGTGGCGATCAGGCGTCGCCGCGGCCCCGGATCCTCGGCGGGCAGGCCGATCCCGACGCGGGCCGCGGATCGCTGGCGCAGACCGGTGCGCCACGAACGCGCACTGAGCGCCCGCATCACCGAGTCACGCAGCCGGCCGCGCAGACCCGTGCCCGGGCGCCAGCCCGCTCCCCAGCGGCGGCAGCCCCTTCGACGGCCGGTAGAGCGGATGGGTGTTCAGCTCGATCCACGGCAGCCCGAGCAGTTCGGCAGCCAGCCCACCACAGGTGGTGATCGAATCGGAGATCACCAGATCAAGCGCCAGGTCGCGAGCCGCTGCGCGTTCAGCACCGCCATCCGCGCGGCACGCTGATGGATCTTGGCGCCGGAATCGGCGTCGTCGTCGGCCGCTGTCGGATCCAGGCCCTGCGAACTCCACCGCATCGACGCCCGCCCGCGCGGGCGATGTCGAGCCATTCGATACCGGTGAGCAGGGTCGGGATGTCCCCTGCGGCCAAGAACTTCAGGCACAGCGCGATCGCCGGAAAGGCGTGCCCCGGATCGGGTCCGGCGACCACGGCGACGCGCATCGGGCTACCCTGCCACAGCATCCGCCGACTAGGCTGGTGACCATGACCGACCAGACGCCGCTCACCACGACGACGCCAACGCGCGCACGGTGCAGACGTTCCTGTTCGCCCTGGCCGACGAGGACTTCGACACCGCGGAGTCGTTGGCCGCACCGGAATTGGTCTGGCAGAACGTCGGCCTGCCCTCCATTCGCGGTCGCCGCCGGATCATGAAGTTGTTGCGCAACGGTCAGGGCAAGTTCGGCTTCGAGGTGAAGTTTCACCGTATCGCCCACGACGGTGGCACGGTCCTGACGGAGCGCACCGACGCGATCATCTTCGGGCCGCTGCGTCTGCAATTCTGGGTGTGCGGCACGTTCGAGGTGCGCGACGGCAAAATCACGCTGTGGCGCGACTACTTCGACTTCTTCGACTTCTTCGTGAAAGCACCGCTGCGCGCCGTGGCCGCGGCGGTCGTTCCCGTCGCTGCGCCCATCCTTCTAGCCATGAGTGAGCGCACCGCGCAGCAAGCCGAATCTCGTCGAGTACATCGGCTACTGCTACGGCCGCCGGCTACCCGACTCGATGCGCGACTGGGTGCGCAACGACCTGGCCGGTAAGGGCGCGACCGTCCGGATGATGGTCCGCGTCGTTCATCCCGGCGTCTTGTGATCCTGGCCCCGTTCTGGTTGATCCCCACGACGCTGGACGTGCACCTGTCGATGACGTTGCCGATCCTGATTCCGTTCGTGTTCTTCTCACACGCGCTGAACAAGGTGTGGCGCCGCCACATGCTGGCCAAGCACGGCCTTGACCCCGCGCTTGTCGACGAGCATCACCCGTCAGAAGAACGCCCACATCCACCAGGCGTACATCGAGCAATACGGCCCCCGATCGGGACCGTCCAGCTCGCACGACATCTGAGCGGACCGCTACGCGCGGCGCAGGTGGCCCAGTTCGTCGAACGCCTGCGCCCAGCCCGATCAGCCGGTCGGTCGCGATCACCAGCTCATCGCGGTAGCGCTGCTGCGACATCGGTGAGCTCGACATCGATCCCGATGTTCGCGGCCGACACCAATTGTGCTGCCGCGGAGACCATCTCGTTGTACTGGCGGGCGCCGTGGTCGAGTTGCGAGCTGAAGGCGTTGACGGTCGGCGCCAGGTGGGCACGCGACTGCGGCGCCGAGCTGATCGCCCGCTCCATCGACACCACCTCGGTGGCGGTGGCGGCCATGGTCGCGACGGTCTGGTTCGCCGGCGCGGATTTCCCGCAGTTCGTCGGCGGGCAGCATCCGGCCCCGCTCCATCACCCCCAGCAGGTACAACAGCCCGCGTTCGGAGGCGGCCAGGCCGCCATCGGCTGGCGGGCGGCCGACCCCCACGGTGGCAGCCGCCGCGCCGACCGCTGCGGCGGCAGCGGTTCCCCCGCAGCCAGCGGTAGCGCAGAAACGCCAAGCGTCGCGAGGAAAGCGGCACCGACCGCGATCGGCGACGGAATGAACAGCGCCCAGACCGGCGTGCTCCACGACGCCAGCAAAGCGGTCACGCCCACCCAGAACACCGCCGAGACGGTGAAGAACACCCCGAGCCGCAACGCCCAGCGCTGCTTGCGCAGCAACTTCGCCCGCGGATCGGCGGCCGCATTGAGCTTTTCGGCCAGCATGTCGGACCAGTCCGCGGCGGTGTCGACCCCGCGCTGCGTCAACGAGCGCCATGCTTCCGGCCTGCCTGTCCGTGACTTCACTCGCCATTCCGCATCTACAAACTTACTGCGTCAGTGGGTTTTCCGGCGTCGGGTTCGGGTTGGCGGCCGGCGTTGCGGGCGTGCCGGGCCGGGGCGGCGCCCGCCGGCAGGCAACTGATCCCCGCGCATCGAGGCGCGGATCTGCTCGAGCCGCGAGTGGCCGGCCATCTGGACGCTGGCCGACTGCACCTCCATCATCCGGCCCTGCACCGAGTTCTGCGCCAGCTCGGCCGAGCCGATCGCGTTGGCGTAGCGGCGCTCGATCTTGTCGCGCACCTCGTCCAGGCTGGGCGTGTTGCCGGGCGCGGCGAGCTCGCTCATCGACCGCAGCGACGCGCTGACCTGCTCCTGCATCTTCGCCTGCTCGAGCTGGCTGAGCAGCTTGGTGCGCTCGGCGATCTTCTGCTGCAGCATCATCGCGTTCTGCTCGACGGCCTTCTTGGCCTGCCCGGCGGCCTGCAGCGCCTGATCGTGCAGACCCTTGAGGTCCTCGACGCTCTGCTCGGACGTCACCAGCTGGGCGGCGAACGCCTCCGCGGCGTTGGTGTACTCGGTGGCCTTGGCGGCATCACCGGCCGCGGTGGCCTGATCGGCAAGCGTCAGCGCCTGACGGACGTTGACCTGCAGCTTCTCGATGTCGGCGAGCTGTCGGTTCAGCCGCATCTCCAGCTGGCGCTGGTTGCCGATTACCTGGGCCGCCTGCTGCGTCAACGCCTGATGCTGGCGCTGGGCGTCCTCGATGGCCTGCTGAATCTGCACCTTCGGATCGGCGTACTCGTCGACCTTCGAGCTGAACAGCGCCATCAGGTAGCTTCCATGCCTTGCTGAACGGATTGGCCATCGAGTTCACTCCGCCTTCGTGTCGTCGATCTATGCCGGTGTCGTGGTTGCCCGCCGCGGGCACCTGCGCTTGCTCTAGTGCCAACTTATCGGTTCTGCGCAGATCGCCACACCCCTGCGGGCGTTTTCCGAGATCGGTGCACCACTCGGCTCAGGCCACCGCCATCGACGACGACCTGCGGAATGACAACCTTGGTGGTGACGTCGATGTGAGCGGAGCCGGCCGGCTCCCGGGTCAGCGATGCGAGTTCCTCGCGGGCCATGTCGTCGCCCGCATCGGAGAGCACCCGCGACAGCGGGACGTCCAGGGCGCCGCAGATGGCGCTGAGCAGTTCGCTGGACGCCTCCTTGCGGCCGCGCTCCACCTCCGACAGATACCCCAGGCTGACCCGGGCGGAATCGGACACCTCACGCAGGGTGCGCCCCTGCTCGATGCGGGCACGACGCAGCACGTCGCCGATCACCTCGCGCAGCAATGCCGTCATCGTGCCCTCCTTCGTCGCCGGCTTGGCTACAAGGGCAACGCTGCGCGCGGTCGCGATGGTTCCCGAATGGCACAGATCACTGTTGTTCGACCAGTGCCCGCAGCCTGGCGATCGCCTCGGCGACCGCCGCGACCCGGATCTCCCACCGTGTTCCGGTGAGCGCCAGCTGGACGACCCCGGTGTCCACCGGGCCGGCCAGCCCCAGGAAGACCGTTCCGACCGGATGGCCGCCGTGCGGCTCGGGGCCGGCGACCCCGGTGAGCCCGATGCCCCAGGTGGCGGCACAGCGCTGCCGGGCACCGACGGCCATCGCCCGCGCGGTGGGTTCGGCGACGGGGCCCACGGCGTCGAGCAGTTGCGGCGCCACCCCGGCCAGGGCGATCTTGGTGTCCTCGATATAGGTGATCAGGCCCCCGCGCAGCACGACGCTGGCGCCCGGAACGCCGGCCAGCGTGGCGGCGAGCAGGCCTGCCGTCAACGATTCGGCGGTGGCGACGCTCTGCTTGCGCACCGTCAGATCCGCGACGAGCATGCGGGCGTCGTCAGTGACCAGAGGGTCGTCCACGCGAATCCTTCACAGCCGAGACGACATAATCCACCCCGGTGATCACCGTCAGCACGACCGCTGCCCACATGATTCCCCACGCGGCGGTCAGCCACGGACCGGAGCACATGCAGCGGCAGCACGAACAAACCGATCGCGACCGCCTGAACAAGGGTTTTGAGCTTGCCGCCCCGGCTGGCCGGGATGACGCCGTGACGCAGCACCGCGAAACGCAGAACAGTGACGCCGATCTCGCGGACCATGACCACCACGGTCACCCACCACGGTAGATCGCCCAGTATCGACAGTCCGATCAGCGCCGCCCCGATGAGTGCCTTGTCGGCGATCGGGTCTGCCAGCGTGCCGAATTCGGTAACCATGCCGTAGCTGCGGGCCAGTGCGCCATCGAATCGATCGGTGATGACGGCTACCGCGAATACGATGAAAGCAATTATCCGCCAATGGGTTTCATGCCCGTCGCCGACGAAGAGCACGACCAGGAACACCGGAACCAATGCCATTCGCACACCGGTCAGCACATTTGCGATGTTCGCCACGCGGGCGCGCGGAACCACCGGATCGGTATGAGGTTGTCCCGGCACCGCAACAGAATATCGGTTGCTCGAACCGATACTCTCCACCTGTGAGCGCGAGATTCCGATCAGCTCGTCGTCCGGCGGGCCCGTACCTCGGATGTGCCCGCCATCAAGGCACTCGTCGACATCTACTCCGGCAAGATCCTGCTGGAGAAGAACTTGGTGACGCTTTACGAGGCGGTCCAGGAATTCTGGATCGCCGAACGGGCACGGCGAGCTGATCGGGTGCGGCGCCCTGCACGTGCTGTGGTCCGATCTCGGCGAGATCCGGACCATCGCGGTGCACCCGGACGTGAGGGGCCACGGTGTCGGGCACGCAATCGTCGACCGACTGCTCGAGGTGGCCCGGGAATTGCACCTCGAACGGATCTTCGTTCTCACGTTCGAGGTCGAGTTCTTCGGTCGCCACGGGTTCGGAGAAATTGACGGCACCCCCGTCACCGCCGAGGTCTACGAAGAGATGTGCCGCTCCTACGACACGGGCGTTGCCGAGTTCCTCGACCTGTCCTACGTCAAGCCCAACATCCTGGGTAACACCCGAATGCTGTTGACGCTGTGAGGCGTATCGTGGGGAAATGCGTCGTGGAGCGGTCATCGTGGCGCTCGGGGCAGCAGTTCCTGCCGCCACCACACTGATCGCGTCCGCGCCAGCGCAAGACCCACCGCAATGCCCTACCCGCCCTACGTCGAGGCGGGCTGTCAGCGCGGAGAGTGCCTAAGTGAGGTGTTGAACGATCAGTGCGTCGGACCTGCAGATGCCGCTGGCGGCGGTTCGTCGCTCCGGTGATCGTCCGGAGTTTGCTCGGCCTCGTCGGTGTCGCGGTCATGGGGTTGGTCTCAGGGTGCGGGCTGATCGGCGACCGCCGGGGGGAAGCCGAGTCGATCGAACACCAGATCGCGGCGATGCCGGGCGTCGTCGAGACGGACCTGGGTTACATCTGGAGCCTCGGCGAACGGCGCACCTTCCTGCTCGACGTCCGGCTGTCGCTGGCGGTGACCGACGACCAAGCCGTCGCGGTCGGCAAAGCGGTTCTCGACGGCATCCGTAGCGAACTGGGTGGCCACGACGCCCGCCTGCACCTGCTCTATCCCGCGATATACCATCCGAACCCCTACGCCCCGGACTTCTCGCAGGCGCAGTTCTGGTTCAACCCGTCCGATCAAGAGTTCCCCGCCGACGCCTATCAGTTCGCGGACAGCATCCGGCTGTGGATGCACGCCGCACGCTCACCCGTCACCGCGCACACCAGCCTGGAACAGGCATGGGACTCCGGCAGTCGCGTCCGGTCCGTGGACCTCACCTTGCGAAACAATGTCGACCCGATGCAGACAAACGTGCTCGCCAAGGACATCGGCGACCGGGCCGACGTGACATGGCGGCTCGCTGTCGTCACCGACGACACCCACAAGCCACACGAGTACAACTCCAGTCCGGAGCCCCCGACCGCTAGTCAGATGGCGATGTTCACCGAGATCAACGGTCTCGTCGGAGCCGCCGATCAACTCGAGGTCGACACGTCCACTTCCTTCTCGAAGAAGCACGCGGAAACCTCGGTGACGATCGAAATCGCCGACGGCCCCGACCGCCGAGAACGCACCATCAGGACGGCCGAGTCCGTTGCGGCGGTACTGCCCCGCTTCGGCAGGCAGGTCACGCTGAACGTCTACGGACATGAGTCCGCGGCGATCGTGGTCGGCGGTTGCTACTTCCGCGAGGGCCAGACCTCCGGTTCCGACCTGGAGCTGCAGCTCTCGAACAAATACGAAACCTGTTAGAACTCAGTCGGTTTCGTCGGCGAGTCGGAAGTTATTCCACGCGTCGGCGCAAAATCCGTGTTATAGCCCCCACTCGGCGCACCTATTCGTCGTCGTCGGTGTCGTCGGTATCTTCTGCGCCGACTCCTCGCCTTCGCAAGCTCAGGCTTCGTCGTCGTCGGTATCTTCTGCGCCGACTCCTCGCCTTCGCAAGCTCAGGCTTCGTCGTCGTCGGTATCTTCTGCGCCGACTCCTCGCCTTCGCAAGCTCAGGCTTCGTCGTCGTCGGTGCCGTTTGCGTCCGAACCGCCACGGATCAGCGCCAGCGTCCCCGCCAACTCGTCGGGCTTGACCAGCACTTCGCGCGCCTTGGAGCCCTCACTGGGCCCGACGATGCCACGGGTCTCCATCAGGTCCATCAACCTGCCGGCCTTGGCGAAACCGACGCGAAGCTTGCGCTGCAGCATCGACGTCGAACCGAACTGGCTGGACACCACCAGCTCGACCGCCTGCAGGAAGACATCCATGTCGTCACCGATGTCGGGATCGACGTCGGTGCGCTCGCTGTTGGTCTTCGCCTTGGTCACGCCCTCGGTGTACTCGGGTTCGGCCTGGTCCTTGCACGCCTGCACGACCGCGTGGATCTCGTCGTCACTGATGAAGGCGCCCTGCAGACGAATCGGCTTGTTGGCGCCCATCGGCAGAAACAGCCCGTCGCCCATACCGATCAGCTTCTCGGCGCCCTGTTGGTCCAGGATCACCCGACTGTCGGTGAGCGATGAGGTGGCGAACGCCAGCCGCGACGGCACGTTGGTCTTGATGAGTCCGGTGACCACGTCGACGGACGGGCGCTGGGTGGCCAGCACCAGGTGAATCCCTGCGGCACGGGCCTTCTGGGTGATGCGGACGATGGCGTCCTCCACATCGCGTGGCGCGGTCATCATCAGGTCGGCCAGCTCGTCGACGATCGCGACGATGTAGGGGTAGGGCTTGTACACGCGTTCGCTGCCCAGCGGTGTCGTGATCTCGCCGGACTTCACCTTCTTGTTGAAGTCGTCGATGTGGCGCACCCGGCTGGCCTGCATGTCCTGGTAGCGCTGCTCCATCTCCTCGACCAGCCACGCCAGCGCAGCTGCCGCCTTTTTCGGCTGGGTGACGATCGGCGTGATGAGGTGGGGAATGCCTTCGTAGGGCGTGAGTTCCACCATCTTGGGGTCGATCAGAATCATCCGGACCTCTTCGGGTGTGGCCCGAGCGAGGATCGACACCAGCATCGAGTTGACGAAGCTGGACTTGCCCGAGCCCGTCGAGCCCGCCACCAGCAGGTGCGGCATCTTGGCCAGATTGGCCGAGATCATCTCGCCTTCGATGTCCTTGCCCAGACCGATCACCAGCGGGTGGTGGTCGCGACGGGTGGAGGGGTCGGTCAGCACATCGGCCAGCCGCACCATCTCCCGGTCGGTGTTGGGCACCTCGATACCGACGGCGGACTTGCCCGGGATGGGCGCCAGCATCCGGACGCTTTCGGTGGCCACCGCGTATGCGATGTTCTTCTGCAGCGCGGTGATCTTCTCGACCTTGACACCGGGACCGAGCTCGACCTCGTAGCGGGTGACGGTCGGACCACGGGTGCAGCCGGTGACGATGGCATCCACCTTGAACTGCTGCAGCACCGAGCCGATGACGTCGACCATCTTGTCGTTGGCCGCACTGCGAAGCTTCGGGGGATCACCCGCGACGAGTAGATCCAGCGACGGCAGCGTGTAGGGACCGTCGACGACACGGTCCAGCGCCAGCACCTCGGTCTTGGCGGGTTTGGCCGGCTTCTTGCGGCGCGCCCTGGCCGTCGGCTCGGGAACGGTCGGCGCTTCGTCATCGATCGGGTAGTTCTCCATCGGCGTGCCGTCGAACGTCGCCGCTCCCGCCTCGCCGGGCCACGCCTGCGGCTCGTCGTCGCCGTAGGCGGAGGGCTCGTCGTAATAGCCGTCGGAGAAGTCCTCGGATCGCGCCGCGCGCGGCGGGTCGTCCTCGTATTCGTCGTCGTCGTATACCTCGCCACGGAATCCCCGGGTGGAGAACATCCGCTGCAGGGTCTCGGGAACCTCGCGGATCGTCGTGCCGGTCACCAGCAACAGGCCGAACAGCACCCCGATGAACAACAACGGCGCGGCGATCCACGCCGTCAGTCCGTCCGACAGCGGCCCGCCGATGGCGAAGCCCACGAATCCGGTGGCGTGACCACGGGCGACCGGATCCATCGGCGAACCGGACCACAGGTGCCATAGCCCCAGTGCGGGCAGCGCGATCATCGCCGAACCGAGAACCATCCGCGGTCGCGATTCGGGATCGGGTTCGGTGCGCATCAGCACCACCGCGACCGCGGCGAGCGCGATCGGCAGAAGCACGACAGCCGAACCGATCAGCACCCGCAGGAACGTGTCGATCCATGCGCCGACGGGCCGCGCCGCGTCGAACCAGGAGCTGGCGGCGATCACCACCGCGATCCCCAGCAGCGCCAGGGCGATGCCGTCGCGACGGTGACCCGGCTCGATGTCGTGGGCACGGCCGACCGACCGCGCCGTCGATCCGGCGCCCTTGGCGAGCATCAACCAGCCGGCCCGAACACCGCGGCCGACGGTGGCGCCGGCCGACGAGATCTGAGAGGGGTTGCGGCGCGCGGCGGGCTTCCGGCGGGGTGCCGATGGTCGCGCCGGTCGGGAGCCGCCTCGTGAACCGGCCTTTGACCTGGTAGAACGCGTGCCGGAGCGAGCGGCGGTCTTACTAGCCATGGCTGCCAGCCTAGTCGCAGTCGCCCCATATTCACCATCTGCCACACGGGTCACAGATCCATATCGATTCGGGCTTTTGACCTCCTGTGACGTCCTACGGTGCCGAAATGGCCGAAACCACCGTTTCACCGTCCGCCGCGACGCTGCCGACGTCCAGCAGGGCGCTCTGCACCGTCTACACCGTGATCGCGATAGGGGCACCGATCGCGACCTGGAGCCAGAACATCGCCTACCTGGACAAGCCGTCGGGACTCATCGATTTCTGGGTGGCAACCAAGATCAATCCGGCATCGCGATCGATCACGGTCGACATCGCGCTGTTCCTGCTCGCCGCCGCGATCCTGATGGTGCTGGAGGCGCGCCGCGTCGGAGTCAGATTCGTCTGGGCGTACCTCATCGGTGGCTTCCTCATCGCGATCAGCGTGACGTTCCCGTTGTTTCTCATCGCCCGGGAACTGCGCCTGAGCCGCACCGACCCGTCGCAGGTGCGCCGGGGGGACGCGATCGGGCTGACGATTCTGGCCGTCCTGACCGTCGCATTCACGATCTGGGTGGACGTGATCTGAGCCGCGTGCGCGTGAGTAGGCTGGGCACTCGTCCAGCATCGGAGGTCGCTGTCGTGGCGAGCCCTCCCCCGTGACCGAGGAGTCATCGCTCATGCCTGTCGTCGTCGTCGCCACCCTGATCGCCAAGCCCGAATCCGTGGACACCGTTCGGGATGCGTGCAAGCAGGCCATCGAGACGGTGCATCAGGAGCCCGGGTGCGAGCTCTACGCCTTGCACGAAGCCGACGGCACCTTCATCTTCGTCGAACAGTGGGCGGATGCCGACGCGTTGAAGACCCACAGCACCGCGCCGGCGATCGGAACGCTGTTCGGCGCCATCGGCGAACACCTCGACGGTGCACCGGACATCAAGATGCTGCAGGCCGTCGTCGCGGGTGATCCGGCCAAGGGCCAGCTGCGGCCCTGACGAGCGCTTGCGCGAGGAAGCGATGACACTCGACGAGCGCTTGCGCGAGGAAGCGATGACACTGTTGCGTTCCCTCGAGGGCAAGGTCGCGTTCATCACCGGCGCTGCCCGCGGCCAGGGTCGGGCGGAGGCCGTTCGACTGGCTTCCGACGGCGCCGACATCATCGCGATCGACATCTGTTCGCAGATCGCGTCGGTGCCCTACCCCTTGGCCACGCCCGACGACCTGGCCGCAACGGTGAAGCTCGTCGAGGACACCGGC
>CAVOUV010000012.1:0-185442 GCA_963699655.1 uncultured Actinomycetota bacterium | reverse complement strand
GGTCAGGAGGTAGCCGTCAGTCACGACGCCCTGCGGATTCTGCGCGCGGATCATGGAGATGGTCATCGGGCTTCCTGGCGAGTTTGCTGTACCAGCCTAATTCCGATGCCCGCCCCCCCGCGCACCAAATCGCGGCGCCGTGAGCCCTATACGACGGCGGCGAGCTTGCCGGCCAGCCGTTCGACGTATCCGGGAATCTCGGCCACGTCGCGGTCGGGCAGCCCGAACAACACCTCGGTCACCCCGAGATCGGCCCAGCGCGCCAGCTTGTCGGGATCGGGCTTGAAGTCCAGGGCCACGATCTGCGGTGCGCCGTCGCGGCCCGCGGTGGCCCAGGTGTCCTGCAGCAGCTTGACCGGTTCGTCGATGTCGAAATCGCGCGGCGTGGTGATCCATCCGTCAGCGGAGCGCGCGATCCACTTGAAGTTCTTCTCGGTGCCCGCCGCGCCGACCAGCACCGGGAGATGGGCCTGGATCGGCTTCGGCCACGCCCAGCTCGGCCCGAAGTTGACGAATTCACCGTCGTAGGCAGCTTCCTCCTCGGTCCACAGCGCGCGCATGGCCTCGAGGTACTCGCGCAGCATCGTGCGCCGCCGGCCGGGCGGCACATTGTGGTCGGCGAGTTCATCGGTGTTCCAGCCGAATCCGACCCCCAGGCTGACGCGTCCCCCGGACAGGTGGTCGAGCGTGGCGATCGATTTCGCCAGCGTGATCGGATCGTGTTCGACGGGCAGCGCCACCGCCGTCGACAACCGGACGCGCGAGGTGACCGCGGCGGCGGCACCCAGGCTCACCCACGGATCCAGCGTGCGCATGTAGCGGTCATCGGGCAGCGTCTCGTCGCCCGTGGTGGGGTGCGCGGCCTCCCGCTTGACCGGGATATGGGTGTGTTCCGGCACGTAGAAGGTGGTGAAGCCATGATCGTCGGCCAGTTTGGCCGCGGCGGCGGGGGTGATCCCACGGTCGCTGGTGAACAACACGAGCCCATAGTCCATGGCAAGAATTAGAACGTGTTCCAGTCTGGGGGGCAAGGCCGGGGTCATAAACGACCGAGTACGCCGCCGCCCGGAAGCGAGTAGTGCACCACTCGTGATCCCGAGGCTGTTTCCACGGACAGTCCGTTGGGTGAGAACTCCCGGGCGCACGACGCGGATCAAATTGATGGAATGGGTGCGCCGCTATCTGCCGTGCGAGATTGCCGGAACAGTGGGGGAGTTGGGCGGGGCCGCGGTGGCCTACCTGATGACGGGCTCGCTGGCCGCCGCCGCCATCACCGCGACCGTCGGCGCGTCGGCGGGTTACTACGCCGCCGCCTACCTCAACGCCGTGCGCTGGAGCTACCGACAGCACGCCGGGCGTCGACGGCTGCCGCGGGTGCTGGTGGCCAATCTGCTCGCGGTGCGCAGCGTGGCGATCGAATTCGGGCCCGCGGAATTGATCGACAGCCTGGTGGTCAGGCCTGTGGCGTTCTACGTCGGACCGCAGATCTTCGGGGGCGTGGTCGCCGGCTGGATCTTCGGAAAGTTGGTCTCCGACGTCGCGTTCTACGTCCTGGCGGTCCTCAGCTACGAGCGGTTCAGGGGACTTCTGGCGCGGCGTCAACCACATGCGGGGGAGGTCGACGATGGATCCGTCGCGACGGTCGCGGCTGTGTGACGATCTGCGGTCGGACGCCGACCGCTTGGCCTCGCTCGTCGCGCGTCACGGCACTCCGCTGCTGGTGCTGCAGCCGCACCGGGTGGCCCGGCGATACCGGGAGCTGACCGCGGCGCTGCCGGGATTCCGGCTCCACTACGCCGTCAAGGCGCAGCCGCATCCCGTGGTGCTGTCCACCATCGGCATCTGCGGTGGTGGATTCGATGTGGCAAGCCGCGCCGAGGTCGACCTTCTCCAGCAGCTCGGCATGCCGATGGACCGGGCCATCTATACCAACCCGATCAAGAAGGCCTTCGACATCGACCACGCCTACTCGGCCGGCATACGCACGTTTGTGGTCGAGAATTACTGCGAGACACAGAAATTCGTCGGGTGCCCGGATGACGTCGAACTGCTGGTGCGGTTGGCCTTCCGCAACCCCGCCGCGAAGTCCGATCTTTCGTCCAAGTTCGGCGTCGAGCCGGCCGAGGCTGAGATGCTCGTCAAACACACGATCGCCGCTGGAGCGAGATTCGCCGGGTTCAGCTTCCACGTCGGCAGCCAGAGCGCGTCGGCGCAGCCGTATCGCGAAGCGTTGCAAGGGACTCTGGATCTCGTCGGCCACATCGAAGAGACGCTCGGGATATCCAGCCGCGTGATCGACATCGGCGGCGGGTTTCCGGTCAGCTACCGCGAGTGGCTGCCCGGCATCGGGGAGATCGCCGACATCATCGACGACGTCCTCGCCGACGCCGGCCGCAAGTTCACTCTGCTCGCCGAGCCCGGCCGGTTTCTGGCGGCGGACTGCATGACGCTGCTCACCAGCGTCGTCGGCAGCGCGGTGCGCGACGGTCAGGTGTGGCATTACCTCGACGACGGCCTCTACGGAAGCTATTCCAACGTCATGACCGAGGATGTGCACCCGCCGATCCTGGCGCTGCGCGAACTCGACGGATCCAACGAGCAGGCGGCGTACGAGCCCGTCACGCTTGCCGGTCCGACGTGCGACAGCGCCGATGTGATCGTGCGCGACTACTCCATGCCGCCACTGGCGGTCGGCGATATCGTGGCCAGCCCGTTGATGGGTGCCTACACGAGTGTCACGTCGTCGCGGTTCAACGGCATCGCGGCCACGCCCATCGTGATGAGCTAGGTGATGAGTCGTTGATTCGATTGCAGTAGTTGCCGATTGATTCGAAGATTTGGTCGCGATCATTGGTGGCACAGCGGTGGTCGTCGCGGCCGATCGGGTTGTGCCTGTTGGTATCTGATGGCCTGCATCGGGTGGCCCGAACTTGTCGTACCCCTCTGCGATGATGGGGTTATGTCTTCGACCGCTTCGCCTGAGGTGCCGGTGGTGGGTGGGGATGAGCGTGTTGAGGTGTTGTTCGGGGAGTTGAGGGAGTTGGCGGGTCAGCGCAATGGCATTGATGGGCGCATTGTGGAGATCGTCGCGGAGTTGGATCGTGACGGGTTGTGTGGTGCTACGGGTGCGCGGTCGGTGGCGGAGTTGGTGGCCTGGAAGCTCGGCGCGTCCTCGATGAACGCGCACACGATCGCCACCGTCGCGCACCGGTGGGCCGAGTTTCCCCGCTGCGCCCAGGGGATGCGGGAGGGTCGGCTGTCGTTGGATCAGGTCGGGGTGATCGCCGCCGGCGCGGCCGAGGGCTCCGATGCGCATTATGCGGAGTTCGCCCGGGTGGCCTCGGTGTCCCAGTTGCGCACCGCGGTCAAACTCGAACCCCGCCCCGAACCCGAACGAGCCGGAGCCGACGCGGCCCGATCCCGAGCCGCAGGTCTCGATCACCAAGACCTCCGATGAGCAGTACACCCATTACCGGATCACCCTGCCGCATCTGGAGGCGGCGAAGTTCGACGCGGCCTTGGCCTCTCATCGTGATGCGCTGGCGGCGGAGTGGAAACTCGATCACGACAACGGCGCCGACGAGTCCGGGCAGCGGCCGCCGCGACCGAGCACCGGGGCGGCGTTTATGCGGCTGGTCGATGCCGGCTGGGACACCGAGGCCGCCCGCCGCCCGCAGGGGCAGCACACCACGGTGGTGGTGCATGTGGATGTGAAAGACAGGGTGGCTCACCTGCATCTGGGGCCGCTGCTGTCCGATGCTGATCGGCGCTATCTGACCTGTGACGCCACCTGTGAGGTGTGGTTTGAGCGCGCCGGGCGGCCGATCGGGGCGGGGCGGGCGACCCGGCTGATCAGCCGCCGGTTGCGCCGCGCCCTGCAGCACCGCCACCGCAGCTGTGCGGTGCCCGGCTGTGGGGCCACCCGGGGTCTGCACGCCCATCACCTCGTGCATTGGGAAGACGGCGGGGCGACCGAGTTGGACAACCTGGTGCTGCTCTGCCCTTACCATCACCGGCTGCACCACCGCGGCGTGCTCACCCTCACCGGACCCGCTGACAAGCTGTCGGTCACCGACCGCGCCGGCCGAATGTTGAGTCCGGGGTCGCTGGCCCGCCCACCGACCCGGCCGCCACCGGCGGTGCCGCCGTGTCCCGGGCCCACCGGTGAACGCGCCCACTGGTGGTGGTATCAACCCTTCCAACCCCAACCACCACCACACTGAACTGAGTCAGTCACCGGGGCCGGTGATCACCAGCGCACGATATCGAAGTGCAAACGGGTTGGGGCATACAGAAATCCGTTCGCAACACGCAGGCAGCTCCGCATGGTGAAAATCGGGGCTGACAACGAATCCGCATCGCCGCCGACCCGCTATCCACGATCCGCGCTCACCTGAGCGCTCGTGGGCCTGCCAGCCCAAGACTGCACCTGCCCACGCTCACCATCGGTCAACACCGCAGGCACAGCAATCCCTCACAACACTAGGTGATGGGCTGGGTCATCAGCTGGGCGTGAAGGCAACAGGCAGCGAGGTGACTTCCATCATCAGCCCGCCGGCAAGGCCGGTCTCGACGACGTCACCGTCGATGCGAACATCGGGCAGGCGCCCGAGCAGTGTCCGCAGCGCGACCCGCATTTCGGCTCGGGCAAGGTGCTGCCCGATGCACGCGTGCAGTCCGCGGCCGAATGCGACGTGAGCATTCTGTGTTCGGTTGGCGTCGAACGAGTCCGGAGCCGTGAACTGGCGCGGGTCGCGGTTGGCGGCGGTGAGGTTGAGCATGATCCGGTCACCGCGGCCGAACATGACGCCGCCGACTTCTGTCTCGCCGCGAACGGTGCGCGCGAAGAGGCTCAACGGTGTCGAGAGTCGCAGGCTTTCCTCGATGACACGGGTCAGCAGCTGGTCGTCGGTCATGACTTGTTCGCAAAGCGTGCGGTCGGGTAGGACGTGCCTGAACAGTCCCGCGATCGCCGTGGCCGTGGAGTGGTGGCCGCCGAGCATGAACGACAACATGATGCCGGTGACGAACTCGGCGTCGACCGGCCTGCCGTCGATCTCCCCGCGGGCGAGCGCGGTCAGGTAGTCACCGCCCGCGGCGGTCTTCCGCTGCTCCAGTTGGGCGTCCATGAACGCGGTGAAGGATGCCATGTGCTGCGGAAAGTCCGCCCCGCCGATGCTGTCGAACGCCGCCATCGAGAGCCGTCGAGCCTCGACCGCCTCGTCTTGAGTGAGACCGACCACGCGGCCGACGACGATGGCGGGCAGATATTCCGTCAGCTGACTGGCCAAGTCGGCGAAACCCGTCCCGGCGAAGCCATCGATGAGCAGGTGTGCGATCTCTTCGATCGTCGGCTCGAAGGCGCGGACGGCGCGCGAGTTCAACGGCCCGTCCATCAACGCGCGCAACACGGTGTGCTCGGGCGGATCATATTCCAGGGGTGGAATATTGGGCAGCCCGCTGGGCGGAATGAACACCCCGTCGGTGGTATGGAACATCGCGTTCTCGGCGAGAATTCGACGGACATCTTCGTATCGGCTCACATAGTCCAGCCCGCCGAACCGGTCGCTGTGCGCAACCGGACAGCTCTCCCGCATGTCTGCATAGATCTGCCTGACGCGATCGGCCGGCACCGATGGGTCGTTGTGATCGAATTCGGTGATCCGGCTTTCGTGCGCGGATGTATGCAAGGTCATTGAGCTGCCTTCTGGTCATTCGGATATCTGTCCGGCTCAACGGCAGGAGCGCGAGATGCAATGCCGCGCAACGTATGCGAAGAATGGTGCCCACGCACAAGAAGTTCGAAACCGACGAGGCGAACGCGATTGGCGTGGTGAGCGGTTGTACAGAATATCGAATTATCGAAAGCCTGTTGTGCGCGCGCTACTTGCCGTCGGCGGCATCCCCGAGCCGGCCGACGTGATAGCCGAGCCGGGTTTCGACGTCGCCCGGCTGGTGGAAGCCCCGCTCGAAGAGCGTCTTGATGCGTGCCTGCGCGGCGGGCCGGTCGAGTGCGGCGAGGAACGCGTCCCATTCGGGTGCGATCTCGGCGTCGGGAGGCAGGCTGTTCAGGTCGACGAGACGCTTCGTTTCGGCGATGGCCTGTTTGTCGAACGACGAGATCCTGGTGGCGAGCGCGTCCACGAACGTGTCGAGTTCCGCGTCGGGCAGTGACCGGTTGACATAGCCGTAGCGCTCCGCGAGGTCGCCGTCGATGTCGTCGGCGCCGAGCAGCACCTCGAGCGCGCGGCCCCGGCCGATCAACCGCGGCAGCCGCGCCATCGGGCCGCCGCCGGGCACCAGTCCCGCGCCCACCTCCCACTGCGACAGGATCGCCTTCTCCCGGCTTGCGAACCGCATGTCGCTGGCGAGCGCGAGCTCGCTGCCGACGCCCGTCGCGCGGCCGCGGATGGACGCGATGGAGACGACCGGAGCGCGGCTCACCCGGGCCAGCAGGTCCGGCAGCTTCTGCAGGCCCGTGGCCCCCGCCGGAATCCGCGTCGTGTCCTCCAGCTTCGCCGTGAAGTCGTAGTGCGTGATGAAGAACCCGTCGACGGCGCTGTCGAACACGACGACGCACACCTGCTCGTCGGTTTCGAGCGTGGTGACGACCTCCTCGAGCTGGGGAAGAGCGTCCGGGCCGAAGATGTTCAGCGGCGGCATGTCGAACGTCACCCGCCAATAGGTGGGCGATTGCCGCGTCAGCAGAATCCGTCCGGTACCGGGGGCTTCCGTCATACGGCGATTATTGGTGTCACTTTCCCTCATCGCGAGCGTTACCCGCGACGGATGCGCAGCGCCGTTGATGTGATGGCACCTCATGACGACCGAACGCATCGCGGACCACGTCAAGTTCGCCTACTGGGTGCCCAACGTCAGCGGCGGCTTGGTCACCAGCGATATCGAGCAGCGCACCGACTGGAACTACGAATACAACGCCAAGCTGGCGCAGACCGCGGAGGTCAACGGGTTCGAGTACGCCCTGTCCCAGGTCCGGTACGAGGCCAGCTACGGCGCCGAGTACCAGCACGAGTCGACCAGCTTCTCGCTGGCGTTGCTGCTGGCGACGCAGAAGCTCAAGGTGATCGCGGCGGTGCACCCGGGGTTGTGGCAGCCGGCGGTACTGGCCAAACTCGGCGCCACCGCCGACCACCTCTCGGGCGGCCGCTTCGCGGTCAACGTGGTCTCCGGCTGGTTCAAGGACGAGTTCACCCACCTCGGTGAACCCTGGCTCGAACACGATGAGCGCTACCGGCGGAGTGCGGAGTTCCTGCAGGTATTGCGGCAAATTTGGACGACGGACAGTGTTGATTTCCGCGGTGACTTCTACCGGATTCACGACTTCACGCTCAAGCCCAAGCCGCTGAACAGCGCCGACCGGCCCAACCCCGAGATCTTCCAGGGCGGCAACTCGACGGCCGCGCGGCGCAACGGCGGGCGCTACTCCGACTGGTACTTCTCCAACGGCAAGGATTTCGACGGACTCACCGAGCAGGTCGTCGAGGTGCGCGAGCACGCCAGGGAGGCCGGCCGCGAGGTCCGATTCGGGCTCAACGGGTTCATCATCGCGCGGGACACAGAGAAGGAAGCACGCGATGTCCTCAGAGAGATCATCGACAAGGCCAACCGTCCCGCGGTCGAGGGTTTTCGCCGCGCCGTACAACAGGCTGGCAACTCGACCGGCGACAAGCGGGGAATGTGGGCCGATTCCATGTTCGAGGACTTGGTGCAGTACAACGACGGGTTCCGCACCCAGTTGATCGGCACACCCGAGCAGATCGCGGAACGCATTGCGGCGTACCGCAAACGCGGCGTCGACCTGATCCTCGGCGGATTCCTGCATTTTCAGGAAGAGATCGAGTACTTCGGATCGCGGGTGCTGCCGCTGGTGCGCGAAATCGAGGATTCCGAAGATCCAGAAGAGGATTCGCTTGACGCACCCGTTCGCAGGTCGGCCTGAGACGTACCGATGCTGGTTGTCGGCACGATGTCCGGCACCCTCGCCACGAGCTGTGCGCTAGCGTGGATGGCCGATGCCCGTCCAGCACAGGAGAGGTCATGACCTACCCGCCCGGTAGCCCCGGATATCCGTCCGCACAGCAGCCAACAACGCAGTTCGCCGCTCCCACCCAGCAGTTCGGCAAGGCCCCCGAAGCCGCCCCGGCTGCCGACGGGCCGAGCAAGCTGCCCGTGTATCTGACCGCTGCGGTGGCCGCGCTCGGGCTCGCCGTCTACCTGTCGAGTTTCGGCCCGCTGTTCACCGCGAGCGCGGACTTCTTCACGCCGACACTGCTCGATCTCGGGGTGGTCGCGTCGCTCCTGGCCGCGCTCCTGGCCGGGGTTGCCCTGCTGCCGAAGCAGGTCGCTTCGACCGCGCTCGTCGCGGTGCTGTCGGTGCTGGGCTTCCTGCTGGTGATCGCCATCGTGCTGACCGCGCCCAACGGCGTGTCGATCGACTGGGGTCTGTACCTCATCATCGCGTTCAGCGTGGTGCAGGCCATCGTGGCGGTCGCGGTGCTGCTCTTCGACGCCGGGATCATCACGGCGCCGGCACCGCGGCAAAAATACGACCAGCAGCAGCAGTACGGCCAGTACGGCAGCCCGGGACCGTATTACGGACAGCCCCAGCACGGCGGCCCGCAGCACCAGCAGGGCCACCAGCAGCAGCGCCCGGGCTACCCGCCGTCGCAGCAGTACGGCGGTGGCTACCCCGGTGGCCCGTCGACCGGTGGGTTCCCCGCCGGGAACCAGGGCGGCTCGCCGACACCTCCCACCGGGTTCCCGGCCTACGGCCAGCCGCCCGGAAGCTCCGCCCCGACCACCCAGGTGCCCGTACCGCCGCAATCATCGCAATCGCAATCGCCGCAATCGTCGTCATCCTCGCAGTCCGGCCCCACACCGTCGTAGTCTGAGCCGCGCGTGCGTCGACTTCGCGCGCGTGAGCTGACGCGAGGAGCGGCCCGACCCGTGGAGAGTCCCCCCGACGGCACACGCCAGGCGCGTGACCTGCTGCGGGTCGCATTCGGGCCGTCGATCGTGGCGCTTGTCGTCATCGCGGCGGTCACGCTCCTGCAGTTGCTCATCGCCAACAGCGACATGACGGGTGCGCTGGGCGCGATCGCCAGCATGTGGCTGGGTGTGCACCAGGTGCCGGTCTCGATCGGGGGTCGCGTACTCGGGGTGATGCCGCTGCTCCCGGTCCTGGCGATGGTGTGGGGGGCGGCGCGCACGACGGCGGCGGCCACCTCGGGGAACGCGTCGTGGTTCGTCACCCGATGGGTCGTCGCGTCCGCGCTGGGTGGGCCGCTGCTCATCGCCGCCATCTGCCTTGCCGTCATTCACGATGCGTCGTCGGTGCTCACCGAACTGCAGACGCCGAATTCACTGCGGGCGTTCTGCGGTGTCGCGGGCGTGCACGCGGTCGGCGCCCTGATCGGCGTCGGAACGCGGACGGGCCGGCGGCTGGTGCGGGTGTGGCGACTGCCCGCCTGGTTGCCCGACGCATTCCGCGCCGCCACCGCCGGCGTGCTCGCGCTGGTCGGACTCTCCGGTGTGGTGATGGTCGGATCCCTGGTGGTGCATTGGTCGACGATGAACGACCTGTACACGATCACCGACTCGATCTTCGGGCAGCTCAGCCTCACGCTGCTCTCGGTCCTGTACATACCGAACGTGATGGTCGGCACGGCCGCCGTGGCAGTCGGCTCCAGCGCACACGTCGGACTGGCCACGTTCAGTTCGTTCACGGTGTTCGGCGGCGACATCCCGGCGCTGCCGGTGCTCGCCGCCGTGCCGACCCCGCCGCTCGGCCCGGTGTGGGTGGCGCTGCTGATCGTGGCGGCGGCCGCCGGTGTCGCTCTCGGCCAGCAGTGCGCGCGCCGGCCGCTGCCGCCGCTGGCAGCGTTGGGCAAGCTCGTCGTCGCCGCGGCCGTGGCCGCCGTGGTGATGGCCTTGCTCGGCTACGCGGGTGGAGGCAGGCTGGGCAACTTCGGAGACGTCGGCGTGGACCAGAGCACCTTCGGTCCCGCCGTCTTCCTGTGGTTCGCGGGTATCGGTGCGCTGACCGTGGCGATGTCGGGCGGCATCGGGCGCAGGGTCAGGGTGCCGCGGCCCGCCGCAAAACCCGAACCCGCACCCGAACCGATTCGCCTGCCCGACGAGGAACACCTGTCCGAGGAGGAGCCGTCATCGACGGTCGAAGATGAGGCGGTGGACGTCGTCGAGGAGGACGAGCCGTTGGACGTCGTCGAGGAGGAGATGTGGACGGCCGAAACCCCCCGCGACCCGCAGACGGCGTTCGACGACCCGGAGGACCATTTCGTCGCAGATGACGACGCCACGCCGGGTGTGACCCGCGACGAGACACGCGGCACCGCCGACTAGGGTCGAGGCGTGCAGCAACCGCTCCGTGTGCCCCCGAGCGCACCGGCGCGACTCGTGGTGCTGGCCTCCGGCACCGGATCGTTGCTCGCCTCTCTGCTCGAGTCCGCGGCCGGCCCCTTTCCGGCCCGGGTGGTGGCGGTCGGCGCGGACCGCAACTGTCCGGCGCTGGACATCGCCGCGGCGGCCTCGGTGCCGACCTTCACCGTCCGCGTCGGCGACCATGCCGACCGGGGGGCGTGGGACGCCGCCATCACGGAGGCCACCGCAGCGCACGAGCCGGATCTCGTCGTATCCGCCGGGTTCATGAAGATCCTTGGGCCCGAGTTTCTTTCCCGCTTCCTTGGTCGCGTGGTGAACACTCATCCGGCGCTGCTGCCCGCTTTCGCCGGTGCGCACGCGGTGTCCGATGCGCTGGCCTACGGCGTCAAGGTGACGGGCTGCAGCGTGCACCTCGTGGACGCGGGCACCGACACCGGCCCGATCCTGGCGCAGCAGGCTGTGCCTGTGCTCGATGACGACGATGAAGCCACCCTGCACGAACGCATCAAGGTCGTCGAACGACGGCTGCTGGTGGACGTTTTGGGAGCGCTGGCCACCGGCGGCGTGACCTGGACCGGACGAAAGGCGACGATAGGATGAGCCAAGATCAGATACCGGCGACCACTGCCTCCGGTGACGGGCGCAGACCGATCCGTCGCGCCCTGGTCAGTGTGTACGACAAGACCGGCCTTGCCGAACTGGCCCGCGGCCTGCACGACGCCGGGGTGGCGATCGTGTCCACCGGATCGACCGCCAAAACGATTGCCGCCGCCGGTGTTCCGGTGACATCGGTCGAAGATGTCACCGGATTTCCCGAGGTGCTCGACGGCCGAGTCAAGACCCTGCACCCACGTGTGCACGCCGGACTGCTGGCCGATCAGCGCAAACCCGAACATGTTGCGGCGCTGACCGAGCTTGGTGTCGAGGCGTTCGAATTGGTGGTCGTCAACCTGTATCCGTTCAGCGAGACCGTCGCCTCGGGCGCCGGCGAGGACGAGTGCGTCGAGCAGATCGACATCGGCGGTCCGTCGATGGTGCGCGCCGCCGCGAAGAACCATCCCAGCGTCGCCGTCGTTGTCGATCCACTCGGTTACGACGGGGTGCTGGCCGCGGTCCGGGCCGGTGGATTCACGCTGGCCGAGCGAAAGATACTGGCATCACTGGCGTTTCGGCACACCGCCGAATACGACGTCGCCGTCGCGGCGTGGATGGGTTCGGTGCTCGCACCCGAGGAGCCTGCGCAGAACCTGCCGGCCTGGCTGGGCGGGACGTGGCGACGTGCGACCGAGCTGCGGTATGGGGAGAATCCGCATCAGCAGGCGGCGCTGTATCTCGACGACGGCGCCTGGCCCGGGCTGGCTCAGGCCGAGCAGCTGCACGGAAAAGAGATGTCCTACAACAACTACACCGATGCCGACGCCGCGTGGCGGGCCGCGTTCGACCACGAGGACATCTGCGTCGCGATCATCAAGCACGCCAATCCCTGCGGTATCGCGATCTCCTCGGTCTCGGTGGCCGACGCGCATCGCAAGGCCCACGAATGCGATCCACTGTCGGCGTTCGGCGGTGTGATCGCGGCCAACACCGAAGTCAGTGTCGAGATGGCCGAGACGGTCGCCGACATCTTCACCGAAGTGATCATCGCGCCCGCCTACGAAGCGGGTGCGGTGGAAGTGCTTGCGCGCAAGAAGAATATCCGTGTCCTGGTGGCATCCCAGCCCCAGCCCGGCGGCATCGAGATCCGTCAGGTCAGCGGTGGCCTGCTGGTCCAGCAGCGCGACGCGCTCGACGCGTCGGGCGACGATCCCGTCAACTGGACGCTGGCCACCGGCTCACCGGCCGACCCGCAGACCCTGGCGGATCTGAAGTTCGCGTGGCGCACCTGCCGCGCGGTGAAATCCAATGCCATCGTGATCGCCGCCGACGGCGCGACGGTCGGGGTGGGGATGGGCCAGGTCAACCGCGTCGATGCGGCCCGGCTGGCGGTGCAGCGCGGCGGCGACCGGGTGCGCGGTGCGGTCGGCGCATCCGACGCGTTCTTCCCGTTCCCCGACGGGCTCGAGGTGCTGACCGACGCAGGAGTGAAGGCGATCGTCCACCCCGGCGGATCAGTGCGCGACGATGTCGTCACCGAAGCCGCCGCCAAGGCCGGCATCACGCTCTACCTCACCGGCGCACGGCATTTCGCGCACTGAACGGCGTCAGCCCAACGCAGGGAAACGGTGACGAGATGACGACTATCGACGCGGCTCCGATGCGGGTGGAGAGTCTCCGCCGCTACCCGGTCAAATCAATGCTCGGTGAAAGCGTGGCGCGTTTGTTCGTCGACGAGTCGGGAGCCGACGGAGACCGGCGGTCAGCCGTGATCGACACGGCGACGGGCCGGATCGCCAGCGCAAAACAACCGCGGTTTTGGCGTGCACTTCTGAAATGCAGTGCCACCTGGGACACCGGTCGTGTGGTCATCCGGCTGCCTGATGCGACAACGGCCGCAGCCGACGACGACGATATCGACGACGTGCTCTCCCGGCTGCTGGGACGGGCGGTCCGCCTGATCGACGATCGACCGCTGGGCGCCTCGGTCGAACGGCCGAACCCGGATCAGGTCCTCGACTTGGGTCTGGATGCCGAGGTCGACACTCCCGTTCTGGAAATCGCAGAAGCCACGCCTGGCAATTCATTCACCGATTACGCACCGCTGCACGCCGTCACCACGGCGACGCTCGACCACATCGGTGCCGAGGCGGCGCGCTACCGTCCCAACCTGGTGATCGCGACGCCGGCCGGTTACCCGGCGTACGCCGAAAACGAGTGGATGGATCGGATACTGACCGTTGGCGAATTGCGTTTGCGCGCAATGAGTCCGACTCCACGGTGCGTGGTGCCAACGCTCGAACACGGTGCGTTGTCTCGGCGCCGCACGCGCTCCGCATCCCTGCGGCCGAGAATCGCGTCGAGGCACTGGGTCTCGGCGTGTTGCCCTGTGTCGGGATCTATCTCGAGGCGCTGGCACCGGGGACCGTCCACATCGGCGATCCGGTGACGACGGAACCACTCTGAAAGACAGGTTGCCTGCGCTGGTTCACCAAGCGCTGCAACGGGTCTCTACCGAGTGCTAGTCGGCTTCCATGGGACCGACTTCGATCACCGGTTGCGGTGTGCCGGTCTGGAGCAGCGCCGTTCGCTTGAGACCCGCGGCGGCGAACAGCGCGTCGAACTCCTCGAGGGAGCGCTCCCGACCCGGGGTTGCCACGAACATGTTCATATCGATCAGCGCGGCATGGGGATTGGCCTTGTCGACGACGAAGTCGACGATGGCGATTCGTCCGCCAGGGGTCAATGACTTGCGGCAATTCTGCAAGATCGTGACGCAGTCTTCGTCGGACCAGTCGTGCAGGATGAAGCTCTGAGGAGATACAGGTCCCCCTCCGGGACGGATTCGAAGAAGTTTCCGCCGACCGCGCTGGTGCGCTCGGTGAGACCGTTCTGCTTGATCGCGGCCTCGGCGTACTCGATCGTGTTGCGGCGGTCGAAGACGATTCCGCGCAGCGACGGGTTCTTACGCTGGAGCATCTGCAGCAGTGTGCCGTTCGCGCCGCCGACGTCGACGGCGCACTTCACGTCGGTGGTGTCGATGGCGTCGGCGATCGCCGGTCCCAGACGCTGGTGAAGCTGGCCATGGCCGCGGCGAAGTGTTCGGCGTGGTCGGGGTCCTGGGCGAGATACTCGAAGATCTCCATGCCGCGGGCTTTCGTGAAGGGACTGCTGCCCTCCCGGATGCCGGCGGTGAAGTGATCCCAGGGCAGCCAGTCGCCGAGCATGCTCGTCACAAAGGGCCGCAGTGAACGCGGATCGTCGCGACGCAGAGTTTCCAGCAGCGATGTGGAGGCGAATCGGCCATCGGCTTCTTCGGTCAGCAGGTTCACAGCCACACCAGCGCGCATCAGGCGCAGGGTGCTGTCGGGCGCGCTGTTTTCGCGAGCCGCCACCTCCGCGGCGGTAAGGCTGCCCCCGGCAAGATGGTCGGCGATGGATAGATCCGCTATGGCGCTGATCGTCTGACAGGCCCAGTAGGTGAATACCGTTCCCAGCATCTGGCTGTGGACGTCGTCGCCGGTCGCCCATGGTGCAGCCTGTAATGACATTCGTTGCTCCTCACGAGGACATAAATTTCGCGGTGGTCAGTACTAACCAACAAACGGCGCGCCTGGCGCGGTTGAGTCCATGCCCAGCGGACTGCCAGTTTCGGGCGCATTTGCGGCCGTGGCACTGCCTGTTGTCGACAGCAGTCGTAGCGTGGAGTGGTGACCCAACCTCATGATCTGCCCCGCACCGTCGGCGAGCTGAGAGCCGCCGGCCACCGCGAACGGGGCGTCAAACAGGAAATCCAAGAGAACCTGCTGGCCGCGCTGGCCGATGGCCGCGATCCATGGCCGGGAATCCTGGGCTTCGAGGACACCGTGATCCCCCAACTCGAGCGCGCCCTGATCGCTGGGCACGACCTCGTCCTGCTCGGTGAGCGCGGGCAGGGAAAGACGCGGCTGCTGCGCGCGCTGATCGGCCTGCTCGACGAGTGGACCCCGGTCATCGCCGGCTCCGAACTGGGGAACATCCGTACACACCCGATCACGCCCGGAGTCGATCCGGCGGGCCGCGGAGCTCGGGCGAGGACCTGCCGATCGCGTGGCGGCACCGCAGTGAGCGCTACACCGAGAAGCTCGCCACGCCCGACACCAGCGTGGCCGACCTGGTCGGCGACATCGACCCCATCAAGGTCGCCGAAGGCCGCAGCCTCGGTGACCCCGAGACCATCGCCTATGGCCTCATTCCGCGCGCGCACCGCGGCATCGTCGCCGTCAACGAGCTGCCCGACCTCGCCGAGCGCATCCAGGTGTCGATGCTGAACGTGATGGAGGAGCGCGACATCCAGGTGCGCGGCTACACGCTGCGGCTGCCGCTGGACGTGCTCGTCGTCGCCAGCGCCAACCCGGAGGACTACACCAACCGAGGTCGCATCATCACCCCGCTGAAGGACCGCTTCGGCGCCGAGATCCGTACGCACTATCCGCTCGAACTGGAGGCGGAGGTCGGCGTCATCAACCAGGAGGCGCGACTGGCCGCCGAGGTACCCGACTACGTGCTTCAGATCCTTGCCAGGTTCGCCAGGAATCTGCGTGAATCGAACTCGGTCGACCAGCGGTCCGGCGTGTCCGCGCGGTTCGCGATCGCGGCCGCGGAGACAGTCGCGGCCGCCGCCCGGCATCGTTCCGCTGTGCTGGGCGAGGAGGAGTCGGTGGCCAGGGTCGTCGACCTCGCAACCGTGATCGACGTGCTGCGCGGAAAGCTGGAGTTCGAATCGGGCGAGGAGGGGCGCGAGCAGGCGGTGCTCGAACACCTGCTGCGCCGGGCCACTGCGGACACGGCACAGCGGCTGCTGGGCGGCATCGACGTCGGGCCCATCGTGGCCGCGGTCGAACACGGCTCACCGGTCACCACGGGCGAACGGGTGTCGGCCAGGGAGGTGCTGGCGGCGCTGCCCGAGGTGCCCGCCGTCGCCGAGATCCAGCGTCGTCTGGGTGCGCAGTCCGACGGTCAGCGTGCGGCGGCGATCGAGCTGGCGCTCGAGGCACTGTACCTGGCCAAGCGGATCGACAAGGTCTCCGGAGAGGGCGAAACCGTTTATGGCTGAACCGTTCTCGCGTCGGGGCCACGGCAGGTCGTCGCGATATTCGGCCTACAGCGGCGGGCCGGACCCGCTGGCGCCGCCGGTCGACCTGCGCGAGGCCCTTGAGCAGATCGGCCAGGACGTCATGGAAGGCACGTCGCCGCGGCGGGCGCTTTCAGAGATGCTGCGGCGCGGTACCCGGAACATGGCCGGCGCCGACCGGCTGGCCGCCGAGGCGAATCGGCGTCGCCGCGAACTGATGCAGCGCAACAATCTCGACGGCACGCTGCAGGAGATCAAGAAGCTGCTCGACGAGGCGGTGCTGGCCGAGCGCAAGGAACTGGCCCGCGCGCTCGACGACGATGCCCGCTTCGGCGAGTTGCAACTCGACGCGCTGTCCCCATCGCCGGCAAAGGCCGTGCAGGAACTGTCCGACTACGATTGGCGCAGCCAGGAGGCGCGCGAAAAGTACGAGCAGATCAAGGATCTCCTCGGCCGGGAGATGCTCGACCAGCGGTTCGCGGGCATGAAGCAGGCGATGGAGAACGCCACCGACGAGGACCGTCAGCGGGTCAACGAGATGCTCGACGATCTCAACGAGCTGCTCGACAAGCACAACCGCGGCGAGGACACGCCCGAAGACTTCAAAGACTTCATGAACAAGCACGGCGAGTTCTTTCCGGAGAACCCGCAGAACGTCGACGAGCTGCTGGACTCGTTGGCGCAGCGGGCGGCCGCGGCGCAACGCTTCCGTAACAGCCTGTCCGCCGATCAACGTGCCGAGCTGGATGCGTTGGCGCAACAGGCATTCGGCTCACCGTCGTTGATGAACGCGCTCAACCGCCTCGACGCGAATCTGCAGGCGGCCCGGCCCGGGGAGGACTGGAGCGGCTCATCGAGGTTCTCTGGTGAGAATCCGCTCGGCATGGGAGAGGGTGCGCAGGCGATGGCCGACATCGCCGAACTCGAACAGCTCGCCGAACAGCTGTCGCAGAGTTATGCCGGCGCACAGATGGACGACGTCGACCTGGACATGCTGGCCCGCCAGCTGGGCGAGGACGCGGCGGTGGACGCGCGCACCCTGGCCGAGCTCGAGCGCGCGCTGATGAACCAGGGCTTCCTCGACCGTGGCTCCGACGGTCAGTGGCGGCTCTCTCCCAAGGCGATGCGCCAGCTGGGACAGACGGCGTTGCGTGATGTGGCGCAACAGCTTTCGGGCCGCCACGGCGAGCGGGACACCAGGCGTGCGGGGGCGGCGGGCGAGCTGACCGGGGCGACGCGGCCATGGCAGTTCGGCGATACGGAACCGTGGAACGTCACGCGGACGCTGAACAACGCGGTGCTGCGCCGGGCCGGAACGGGTGTGGCGGACCGGCCCATTCGAATCACCGTCGAGGATGTGGAGATCTCCGAGACCGAGACCAGGACCCAGGCGGCGGTCGCGTTGCTGGTGGACACCTCGTTCTCGATGGTGATGGAGAACCGGTGGCTGCCGATGAAGCGCACGGCGCTGGCCCTGAACCATCTCGTCGGTACGCGGTTTCGCTCGGACGCGCTGCAGATAATCGCGTTCGGTCGCTACGCGCGGACGGTGACGGCGGCCGAGCTGACCGGCCTGGAGGGTGTGTACGAGCAGGGCACCAACCTGCACCATGCCCTGGCGCTGGCCGGCCGGCACCTGCGCCGCCACCCCAACGCCCAGCCGGTGGTGCTGGTGGTCACCGACGGCGAGCCGACCGCACACCTCGAGGACTTCGACGGTGACGGCGCGACGTCAGTGTTCTTCGATTACCCGCCGCACCCGCGGACGATTGCCCACACCGTGAAGGGCTTCGACGAGATCGCACGGCTCGGTGCCCAGGTGACGATCTTCCGGTTGGGGAGTGATCCCGGCCTGGCGCGGTTCATCGACCAGGTGGCACGGCGCGTGGAGGGCCGAGTGGTGGTGCCCGATCTCGACGGATTGGGTGCCGCGGTGGTCGGCGATTATCTGCGGGCACGTCGCAGGCGCCGGTAGCGCTAAGAGGCGTCGGGTTCGACGCCGATGCTGCACCACAGCGAACACCTGCGGCTTTGCACTCGCGGGGGCATATCTGGCGTTGCTACTGGCAAATAACGCGTTTAGGGGCGTTAAGTAGTGCGTCTCAGGCACTTCTAAGGTATGTTCTCCAGCAAAGGTGGCATGCGGTCCGTGGTCCGCATTCGAAAAAGGGGAACAAACGATGCTGTGGGCCAAGACTCCTGTCGCACTGGGTTCAGTCCTGTGCGTGGCGTGTCTCGCGGTTGCGACGACGACGCCGCCGGCCGAGCGTGCGGCCGACCAACTCGCGAAGAGCGTTGAAGCGGCCGTGGATCTGAAGGTCGATCTGTCCATCCTGGAGAGCATCAACGCGATTCCGATCTTCCAGCAGCTGCTCGCGGCCACCACTCCGGAAGAAATTGTCGCGGCCGCTTAGGCGGCCTACGGCCCTGACGGATGCGGTCCGGCATTGTCGCTGCTCGCCAAGGCGACCTAACGGGGTTGGACGGATTGGACTCGGTGAACGCGATAATTCCTCTCCTCGCCTTCGTTCGTCAGGCGGCGACACGGCGAATTCCTGGGGACCTCGACAGTGTCAGTGCGTTCCGGACTTCAGACGCTGGCGCATCGAGGCTCCCGAAGATTTGACGGCGCTCGGTGATCTGATTCGACGAGATGCGATCCCGTCTTATCTGGCGCTCGCAGGCGGCGATACGACGGCGTTGGCCAATCTGGAGTCGACGAACGGCATTCAGTCCTTCCAGCAATTCGCCGCCAGCGGCGGCGACGTGTCGGCGTTCGACCAGAACGACGACCAACCCGGCTACGCCGCGCTGAGCGGACTTTCGTCATACCGAGGTGCCTTACAGGGCGACCCGTTCTCCCTTGGTGGCATCGATGCGTTCAGCGCTCTCAACGCATTTGCGCCTCCGCCACCGGCGGAAGCGGAAGGCGGCGGCGAGGAACGCGGCGCCGACGAAACTCGACACCGCAGGGACGACTCTCCAAAGCGCAGGTGGTCAGCAGGATCCGCCACCGGTGGGACCGCCGGCACGGCGCCAGACGACCGAAAAACACCGCACGCGCTCGCGAGCGGGACGATGGTCCAGCTGGACGGCACCCAGCTGGCGTGCCGGTGAAAGCGCCACTGATCCCGTGAAGACACCCCGCCAACCCGGCAACAAGCCGGGGAACGGGTCGTATTCGGCCAGTTTCTCGCCGGTGGGGCTTCCCGTTCTGTTCGGCAGCGGTAAGGGCAAGGGTGCCGCCGACAACGGCATGCGCGGCTACGGGGCAGTTGCCAACGGTCTGCGCGCGGCAGTTGGACTCGGACCGGATACGTCCGGCCAGGGCGGCTAGAAGAATTCTTATCCGAAAGAGGTCGGGCGGGCTCGAAAGAGCCCGCCCGATTTCGGTTTTCGGCCCCGGGGCATACGGCAGAGAGCTAGTCGCTCTCGTCGTCTTCGTCGCCGCCCTCGTCGTCGGGTAGTAGGTAGCGTTCGGGGTGGTGGTAGTTGTTGACGCGGGCTTGTCCGGTGTCCAGTTGTGGGGGTGGGATCCATTCGGTGCGGCCGTCTTTGCGTTTGCGGGTGGTCCAGCCGCCGGGTTTGACCCGGCGGTTATCCGGTCCGCAGGCCAGGGTGAGGTCGGTGATGTTGGTCTGCCCGCCCTGGGTCCAGTCGGCGACGGCGTGGTGGACCTCGGAGTGGTAGGCCGGGGCGGTGCAGCCCGGGAAGGTGCAGCCCCGTTCCTTGTTGTACAACACAATCCGCTGCGCTTTGGACGCCAGCCGTCGGGCCCGCCCCAGATACAGCGGCTCTTCGGTGTGTTGGTCGAACACCGCCAGATAGTGATGCGCGGCGCCGGCTTGGCGGATCACCTCCGACATCGGCAGCAGGCTGCCGCCGCCGGTCACCGCCTGCCCGGTGCCCGATTCCAGCTCTTGCAGGGTGGTGGAGATGACCATCGTGACCGGCAGACCCTTATGGCTGC
Organism: uncultured Actinomycetota bacterium; assembly: GCA_963699655.1. Classification (GTDB taxonomy): domain Bacteria; phylum Actinomycetota; class Actinomycetes; order Mycobacteriales; family Mycobacteriaceae; genus Mycobacterium. The sequence goes on along the minus strand of CAVOUV010000012.1, from coordinate 165,343 downwards.
CCAGCTTCCCCGAGGCGAGCAGGGCCCGACCCATCGCGGTCAGCGCATCATGATTGCGTTGGCCTTGGCGAGCGCTGGTCGCCGCGGGCGGCCTCGATTGAGGGGTCCCCGTCCACACAGGGGGTTTCGTCGTCGGGGTTGCACATGCCGGGGGCGGCCAGTTTGGCCGACACCGCGTCGAACACCGCGCGGCCCTGGGGGTCCAGCCGGCCGCGGACCTCGCTCATCCCGTCGGGCTGCTGCGGGCCGATGCTCAGGTAGCGGCGCCGGGCCCGGTCGGCGTCGCACAGCGTGCCGTCCTGATCCAGCAGCGCCGCCAACCGGTCGGCGGCGACGCGCAGTTCGTCGGGGTTGACCCCGGCGGCGATCTCGGCCAGCTGCGCTTCGGCCAGCTGACGGGTTTCGGGGTCGACGAACGACGGCAGCTTCTTGAAGAACTTCCGGATCTGCTTGACGTGCTCGGCGCCGATCCGACCGGCCTCCACGGCGGCGGCGGTGCACGGCAGCACCGGGGCCAAGCACCTCGCCGGTCAACGCCCGCCGCGGCGCCAACTCCCGGGCCTGCCGGACACGACCGGCGGCCTCGTCCTTGGTGATCCGCAACAACGTCGACAGCGCGGCCGCGGGCGTTGGTGCCCCCAGTTCGGCGACCGGGGCCTCGGCCAGCGCCGCGACCAGCCGATGCCCCATCGCGGCCTGGCGGCGGGTCAGGGTCTCCCACTGATGGGCCAGGGCCAACTGGTCGGCGGTGGACAGCATCTCCAGCGGTTCGGCCAGCAGCGCATCGAGTGCGGCGCTCATCGCCGCGACCCGCTTGGCGACCGCTCCCAACCCCATAATCGAACACTAGTTCGAACCACCGACAAGTTCGGACCACATCAGCAGGCTGAAACCAAAGTGACACAAGTGAATTCGGCTTGAGCGTTGAGCCCCCGACTCCTAAACGGCCTTGCGCTTCTTACGCTTGACGCCGACGCTGCCACATACCGAAAAGCCGTGGATCCGCACGTGCGGCGCACCCGGTGAGCCGGCACCGTCGACGGACTGGTCGAATGTGCCCATGACGCCGATACCGTGCAGTTCCACGTTGACCTCGGGCGGCACCAGAATCGTCTGCCCGCCCATGATCGAGTACGAGTGGATCTCCACTTCGGGCGAGGTGAAGTCGGCGTAGCGAAGATCCAACACACCACCGCCGAACAGAGCGAAGGTCGTCATCCGCTTCGGCACATTCCATCGGCCGCGGCGCTCGTAGCCGCTCATGATTGCGAGAAGAAGAGTCGAGGGAGCGGGCCGGCACGGGCCGCCTCCGTGCACGCGGGCGACCGCTGAGGGTAGGTCGGCGGACAGCCGGTCGAGTTCGTCATATGTCTGCGCGGCGTACGCCCTGGTCAGGCGATCTTCGTATTCGCTCATCTGCAGCTGACCCTGAGCGGCGGCCTCGGTGAGCAACTGCGCCACCTCAATGCGATCCGTGTCTGCAGCACGCATCGAGCCGTTCCGCGGCGCTGGAGTGCTCATCGGTATCGAGCCTACGACTAACGCTGGCACATGCAAGGGCGTTGGCCAAACTGTGGTCTCATCGTTCTCGGCGAAGCATGTAGATGGGCAAACTTTATTGCGTTCGCCCGAGGTATTCGGCGAATCCGACGGTGCCGACGGGCTTGTCCGGTGCCAGGTTGGCTCCCGATCGGAAGCCCGCCGCGATGCGTCCGGGCACGGGGACCGCGAGCACGGGGCGACGACCGTTGTGCGCCGCGAGATACATGCGGCCGAGATCGGCATGGGTGTGCACGGTCGGACCCCCTATATCCGAGACCCGCCCCGCGGCATAGCCATCGGCGAGGTCAACGAGTCGGGCGGCCACGTCGCGGGTGTCGATCGGCTGGAAGCGCACGCCGCTCACCGCGAAGAGCGCCGGGAAGTATTTCTGGGCCGAGAAGGTCGTCGCGATCAGGTCGTGGAATTGGGTTGCACGCACGACGGTGTGCCCGACACCGGAGTCCTCGAGTGCACGTTCGGCCCGAAGCTTGGTCCGGTAGTAGGGCAACGGGATGCGGTCGATGCCGACGATCGAGATGTGGACGATGTGCCCGACGCCGGCGCGCCGTGCCGCGGCCGCGAGGTTGTGCATCGAGGTGACGTCCTTGCCACCCGTCGGCTGAGTGGCGCAGTTGATGACGACGTCGACGCCCTCGACGGCGGCGTCGATGCCGGCGCCGGTGAGTAAGTCACCCTGGCGCCACTGCGTACCGGTGTCGTCGGTGCGTTGGCTTCGGCTCAGGGGCCGCACCCGGTGGCCCGCCGCGAGCGATGCCGCAACCACGTGCGTTCCCAGAGTTCCGGTCGCACCGGTGATCAGAACTTCGCGAGGCGTCGTCGACATCGGTCAGTCGACCCACTTCGGCGGGCGTTTCTGTAGGAACGCCAGCATGCCTTCGCGCGCCTCCTCCGAGACGAACAGCTTGGCGGACTGCTCGGTCAGTTCCTGCGCGCGAGCATCGAAGGATTCGAGGATCGGCGCCGTCGTCAGGGCCTTGGACGTGGCCAACCCCTGCGGCGAACCCTTCGCGATCTCGGCGGTCAGCGCGGCCACCGTCGCCGCCACATCGTCGGCGGCGACGGTGATCAAACCGATCGCGGCGGCCTCGGCCGGACCGAACTTCTCGCCCGTCAGGAAGTACCGGCCGGCCGCCCGCGCGGTCATCTTCGGCAACAGGGTCAGCGAAATGATCGACGGCGCAACGCCGATGCGCGCCTCGGTCAACGCGAACGTCGCCGCCGGGCCCGCGACCACGATGTCGCACGCGCCGACCAACCCCAGCCCCCCGGCGCGGACGTGCCCGTCGATCGCGCCGATGACCGGCATCGGCAGCTCGAGAATGCGCCGCAGCAGCCGGGTGAGTTCGCCGGCCCGGTCCACCGCCACGTCACGTGGCTCGCGCCCGGCGGCCTCTGCGAGATCGGCGCCTGCGCAGAACGTTCCGCCGGTGTGGTCGAGCACGACTGCCCGCACCCCGGATTCCTCGACGGCATCGGTGAGGCCCTGGTGCAACCGGTGGACCAACGCGGTGGACAACGCGTTGCGGTTGTCGGGCGAGTCCAGCGTCAACCGGGCGACGCTGCCCTTGACGGAGTAGTGGACCAGCGTGCGCATCAGTACGACCGGGGAAGACCGAGCGACGTCTGCGCGATGAAGTTCAGGATCATTTCCCGGCTGACGGGCGCGATCCGGGCCAGGCGTGACGCCGTCAGCACCGACGCGATGCCGTACTCCTTGGTCAACCCATTGCCGCCCAACGACTGCACGGCCTGGTCGACGGCGCGCACCGAGGCCTCGCCCGCCGCGTACTTGGCCATGTTGGCGGCCTCGGCGGCGCCGGAGTCGTCGCCCGCGTCGTAGAGCGTCGCGGCCTTCTGCATCATCAGCTTGGCGAGCTCGATCTCGATGTAGTTCTGCGCCAACGGGTGTGAAATGCCCTGGTGCGCACCGATCGGTGTCTTCCACACCTGCCGCGTCTTGACGTAGTCGGCGGCCTTGTTGATCGCGAAACGGCCCATCCCGACCGCACTCGCCGCGCCCATGATGCGTTCCGGGTTGAGGCCGGCGAACAGTTGTGCGATCGCCGCGTCCTCGGCGCCGACGAGGGCGTCCGCGGGCAGGCGCACCTCGTCGAAGAAGAGCTGGAACTGGTTCTCGGGGCTGACGATCTCCATGTCGATCTTCGTCCAGGACATGCCCGGGGTGTCCGTCGGCACCACGAACAGCGCGGGTTTGAGCGATTCGGACTGGGCTGCTCCGTTGGATTGGGCGGTGCGGCCGACGACCAGGATCGCCTGCGCCTGGTCGACACCGGAGATGTACACCTTCTGACCGTTGAGGATCCAGTCGCTGCCGTCACGGCGCGCGGTGGTCGTGATCCGGTGCGAGTTCGAGCCCGCGTCGGGTTCGGTGATGGCGAACGCCATGGTGATCGAGCCGTCGGCGATGCCGGGGATCCAGCGTTTCTTCTGCTCCTCGGTGCCGAACTTGCTGATGATCGTGCCGTTGATCGCGGGGGAGACGACCATCATCAGCAGGGCGCAGCCGTTGGCCGCCATCTCCTCCATGACCAGCGACAGCTCGTACATACCGGCGCCGCCACCGCCATACTCCTCGGGCAGATTGACCCCGATGAAGCCGAGTTTTCCTGCCTCGCTCCACAACTCCGGGGTGTGTTCGCCCGCGCGCGCCTTGGCCAGGTAGTAGTCGGCGCCATAGCCGGAGGCCATCGCGGCAACGGCCTTCCGCAGCTCCCGCTGTTCGTCGGTTTCGGTGAAGCTCATCGGGTACGTCTCCTTCGGGATCCTGACGGGTCAGTCGATGCGGGCGAGGACGGCGCCGACGTCGACCTGCTGGCCGGCCGTGACATTGAGTTCGGCGAGCACCCCGTCGGCCGGGGCGGTGATGGTGTGCTCCATCTTCATGGCTTCCAGCCAGATCAGCGCCTGGCCCGCCTTGACCTGATCGCCGACCGACGCGGCGACCTTGGTCACGGAGCCGGGCATCGGGGCCAACAGCGAACCCTGCGCGACGCCGGAATCCGGGTCGGGGAAACGTGGTTGCGCGGACAGCCGGACCGGACCGAGCGCACTGTCGACGAAGACCTCCGGGGATTCCGGGTTGCCGTAGCGCGCCACGTCGAAGGCCCGCTCGACGCCGTCGACGGCCAGGACGACTCGGTCCGGCGCCGAGGACACCAGGCTCGCGGTGTCGTCGCCGTCGACCTGCAGACCACCGCGGCCGAATCGGTATCTGACCTCGTGGTCGGTGCCTGCGGCGTCGATGTAGCGCTTGGTCTGGAAGCCGGACGCCAGATTGCGCCACCCGCTGGGCAATCCACCGAGCACGGTGGCGGCCCTGCGGTTCTCGGCAGCATCCGCCAGAGCCGCGGCTAGTGCGGACAGCGCGGGTGCGGACCGATCCGCGAGCGGCGCGGCCAGTTCGGCCAGACCGTGGGTGTCGAAGAACGAGGTGTCGGTGGCGCCGTCGAGAAATGCGGGATGGCGCAACACGTTGACCAGCAGATCGCGGTTGGTCTTGATGCCGTGCAGCCGGGTGCGGGCCAACGCATCGGCCAGGATCGCCGCGGCCTGCTTCCGTGTCGGCGCGTATGAGATGACCTTGGCGAGCATGGGGTCGTAGAACACCGATACCGCAGACCCGTCGACGACGCCGGAGTCGACGCGCACGCCCGCGCGGCCGAGCAGACCGAACCGGGACTGCACGGTCGGAACCTCGAACCGGTAGATGGGGCCGGCCTGCGGTTGCCAGTCCTTGCCGGGATCCTCGGCATACAGCCGCGCCTCGATCGAATGCCCGTGCGTCTCGGGCGGTTCCGGGTACAGCCGTTCGCCGTCGGCGACCAGCAGCTGCAGCTCGACCAGGTCGAGTCCGGTGGTCTCCTCGGTAACCGGGTGCTCGACCTGCAAACGGGTGTTCATCTCCAGGAAGAAGAAGTCGCCCTCGTCGTCGGCCATGAACTCGACGGTGCCCGCGCCGGTGTAGCCGATCGCCCCGGCCGCCAGCCGCGCGGCCTCGAACAGCCTGGCGCGCATGCCGGGAACGCGCTCCACAAGAGGGGAGGGCGCCTCTTCGACGATCTTCTGGTGCCGTCGCTGAATCGAGCACTCGCGCTCACCCACCGCCCACACCGTGCCGTGCGCGTCCGCCATCACCTGGACCTCGACGTGATGACCGGCGGCCAGGTAGCGCTCACAGAACACTGTGGGATCGCCGAACGCGGACTGGGCCTCGCGGCGCGCGGCCTCCGCCTGCTTCGGCAACTCGGCGAGTTCGCGGACCACACGCATCCCGCGCCCGCCGCCACCCGCCGATGCCTTGATCAGCACCGGCAGCTGGTCCGCGGTGACGGTGTCGGGGTCGAGCTCCTCGAGTACCGGCACACCCGCCGCCGACATCATCTTCTTGGCCTCGATCTTGCTGCCCATCGCCTGCACCGCGGCCACCGGCGGGCCGATCCAGGTCAGTCCCGCCTCCTGCACTGCGGCAGCGAATTCGGCCTTCTCGGACAGGAATCCGTATCCGGGATGGATGGCGTCGGCGCCCGCGGTCCGTGCCGCTTCGATCAGCTGCGCCGCATCCAGATACCCGTTGCGGCCCTGCAGCCGCACCCGCGCGTCGGCCTCGCCGACATGCGGGGCCTCCGCGTCCGGCTCGGTGTAGACCGCGACGGTGCCGATGCCGAGGCGGCGGCAGGTGGCGAACACGCGGCGCGCGATCTCACCTCGGTTGGCGACCAATACTTTCGAAACCTTCGAAATCATGCGTCACATCCTGAAGACGCCGAAGTTCGACGTCCCCTCGATCGGGCCATTCGCGATGGCGGACAAGCACATTCCCAGCACGGTACGGGTATCGCGTGGATCGATCACCCCGTCGTCATACAGCATTCCGGACAGCACCATCGGCAGCGACTCGGCCTCGATCTGCCCCTCGACCGCCGCGCGCATCGCGGCGTCGGCCTCCTCGTCGACCTGCTGGCCGCGGGCCTCGGTGGCCGCGCGACTGACGATCGACAGCACGCCCGCCAACTGCGCGCCGCCCATCACCGCGGACTTCGCGCTGGGCCAGGCGAACAGGAACCGCGGGTCGTAGGCCCGCCCGCACATGCCATAGTGGCCGGCGCCGTAGGAGGCGCCGATCAGCAGCGAGATGTGCGGGACGGTCGAGTTGGAGACGGCGTTGATCATCATCGAGCCGTGCTTGATCATCCCGCCTTCCTCGTACTGCTTACCGACCATGTATCCGGTGGTGTTGTGCAGAAACAGAAGTGGTGTGTCGGACCTGTTGGCCAGCTGGATGAACTGGGTGGCCTTCTGCGACTCCTCACTGAACAGCACGCCGCGGGCGTTGGCCAGGATCCCGATCGGATAACCGTGCAGGGTGGCCCAGCCGGTCACCAGCGACGATCCGTACAGCGCCTTGAACTCGTCGAACTCCGAGCCGTCGACGATCCGGGCGATCACCTCTCGCGGGTCGAACGGCACCCGCAGATCCGGCGGCACGATGCCGAGCAGTTCCTCGGCGTCGAAGAGCGGCTCGGTGACCGGGCCGGGCGCCGGGCCGTGCTTACGCCAGTTGAGCCGGTCGACGATGCGGCGGCCGATCCGGATCGCGTCGAGTTCGTCGATTGCGAAGTAGTCCGCCAGACCCGAAGTACGGGCGTGCATTTCGGCCCCGCCCAGCGACTCGTCGTCGGATTCCTCGCCGGTGGCCATCTTGACCAGCGGCGGACCGGCCAGGAACACCTTGGACCGTTCCCTGATCATCACCACGTGGTCGGACATCCCCGGGATGTAAGCGCCACCCGCGGTCGAGTTGCCGAACACCAGTGCGATGGTCGGGATGCCCGCCGCCGAGAGCCGGGTCAGGTCGCGGAACATCTGCCCGCCGGGGATGAAGATCTCCTTCTGGGTGGGCAGGTCGGCGCCGCCGGACTCCACCAGCGAGATCACCGGCAGCCGGTTCTCCATCGCGATCTGGTTGGCCCGCAGGATCTTTCGCAGTGTCCACGGGTTGCTGGTGCCGCCCTTGACGGTCGGATCGTTGGCCACGAGCATGCATTCGACGCCGCTGACCACGCCGATGCCGGCGACGATGCTGGCGCCGACCGTGAAAGTCGCTGCCCCACGCGGCCAGCGGGCTCAGCTCGAGGAACGGTGAGTCCGGATCCAGCAGCGTCTCGATGCGCTCACGGGCGGTCATCTTGCCGCGGTCGTGGTGGCGCTCGACGTACTTCGCGCCGCCGCCGGCGATCGCCTTGGCGTGCTCGGCGTCGATTTCGGCGAGCTTCGTGGCCATCGCCGACGCGGCCGTCGGTGTAGAGCAGGCGAACGCGGATCCAGCGTCGAGCGCAGCGCTGTCATGCCTGGAATCCCAGCGTTTTGGCGGCCAGCGAGGTGAGGATCTCGGTGGTTCCGCCGCCGATACCGAGGATGCGCATGTCGCGGTACTGCCGCTCGACCTCCGACTCGGCCATGTAACCCATGCCACCGAACAATTGCACCGCCTGGTTGGCCACCCATTCGCCGGCCTCGACGGCGGTGTTCTTCGCGAAGCACACCTCGGTGATCAGGTCGGTGTCGCCCGAGAGTTGCCGCTCGACGAGGTGGTGGGTGTACACCCGGGCCACGTCGACCCGTCGCGCCATCTCGGCGAGCGTGTTCTGCACCGACTGGCGCGAGATCAGCGGCTTGCCGAACGTTTCGCGGTTGCGGCACCACTCGACCGTCAGGTCGAGGCAGCGTTGCGCGCTGGCGTAGGCCTGCGCGGCCAGGCCGACCCGTTCGGAGACGAACGCGCCAGCGATCTGCGACGAAGCCGGTGTTCTCGCTGCCGATCAGGTTGGCCGCCGGCACCCGGACGTCGGTGTAGGACAGCTCGGCGGTATCCGACGAGCGCCAGCCCATCTTGTCCAGTTTGCGGGCCGACCTCGAAGCCGGGTGTGCCCTTGTCGACGACGATCAGCGACACCCCGCCGCGCCCGGGCCCGCCGGTGCGCGCCGCGGTCACCACGTAGTCGGCCCGCACGCCGGAGGTGATGTAGGTCTTGGCGCCGTTGATGATGTAGTCGATCGCCGTCGCGGACCGCGCGCGTGGTCAGGTGCCCGACGTCGGAGCCGCCGCCGGGCTCGGTGATCGCCAGGCGCCGATCACCTCACCGCGCAGGGTGGGCCGCACGTAGGTGTCGATCAGCCGCTCGTCGCCGGAGGCGATCATGTGCGGCACCGCGATCCCGCAGGTGAACAGCGAGGCGAACACCCCGCCCGGCGACCCGGCGTAATGCATCTCCTCGCAGATGATCACCGCGTCGGCGCCGTCACCGCCGCCACCGCCGACCGCCTCGGGCATTCCTGCGCCGAGCAGGCCGGCCTCGCCGGCCTTGCGGTGCAGGTCGCGGGGCAGTTCGCCGCTGCGTTCCCACTCGTCGACGTGAGGAAGGACCTCGCGTTCGGCGAACGCGCGCACCGTCTTTCGCAGCTGCTCGCGTTCGGGGGTGTGCCAGATGCTCATGGGAGAAGCCCTTCCGGAATGTCGATGTACCGGCTGCGCAGCCATTCGCCCAGCCCCTTGGCCTGCGGGTCGAACCGGGCCTGATAGCGCCACGCCCTGCGCCGAGGATGCCGTCGATGACGAAGTTCACCGCCCGCAGGTTGGGCAGCAGGTGCCGGGTGACCGGCAGATCGGCTGTCTCGGGCAGTAATTCGCGCAGCTTCTCGACCGTCAGGGCATGCGCGAGCCAGCGCCACTGCGTCGTCGGTGCGCACCCAGACGCCGACGTTGGCGCTGCCGCCCTTGTCGCCGCTGCGCGCGCCGGCGATCGTGCCGAGCGGGCCCGCCGGTGTCGCCGAACGGCAGGGGCTCGGGCAGCGCGAAGGGTCGGACCGGAGCCAGTGCGGGTGTCGGTGGCGGGCGCGATCTCGGTGCGGGCTGCCGTCGGCGTGTACCGCGACGTGCGGGACCTGCGCGGCGTCACGAAGCCGGCGGTGAACACGCCGTAGACCTGGCCGTCGCCCGGCGGTGCGGTGCTGGTGAATCCCGGATAGCTGGCGAGTGCGAGTTCGACTGCGGCCGAAGAGAATTGGCGACCGACGTTGGCGGGGTCGGGATCGCGGACGACGCAGCGCAGCAGCGCGCTGGCGCGCCTCCTCGGTGTCGGCGTCGGGCTGATCGGTGCGGGCCAGCGTCCACTCGCAGCTCGGCCGGCTTGACGGTCAGGCCGGCCTCCAGTTGTCGCCGCACCAGGTCGGCCTTGGCTTCGATGTCCAAACCGGTCAGCACGAAGGTCATTTCGTTGCGGAAGCCGCCGATCGCTGTTCAGCGAGACCTTCAGCGTCGGCGGCGGCGGCTCACCCTTCACGCCGTTGATCCGCACCCGGTCGGCGCCGTCGTCGGACAGCCGATCGTGTCGACCCGCAGCGTCACATCGGGGTTCGGCGTATCGCGCGCCGGTGATCTCGTAGAGCAGCTGGGCGGTGACCGTGCCGACGCTGACCGCACCGCCGGTGCCCGGGATGCTTGGTGATCACCGACGACCCGTCGGCGTGGATCTCGGCGAGCGGGAAGCCGGGGTGCGTCAGGTCGGCGATCTCGGTGAAGAACGAGTAGTTCCCGCCGGTGGCCTGGGCGCCGCATTCGATGACGTGGCCCGCGGCGACCGCACCGGCCAGTGCGTCGTAGTCGGTGCGGGCCCAGCCGAAGTGGGCCGCGGCGGGCCCGACGATCACCGAGGCGTCGGTGACCCGGCCGGTGACGACGACGTCGGCGCCGCCGTTGAGGCAGTCGACGATGCCCCACGCGCCGAGGTAGGCGTTGGCCGCCAGCGGTGTGCCGAACCCGAGTTCGCTCGGCGCGGCCACCAGATCGTCGCCCTCGACGTGGGCGACGTTGACATCCAGGCCGAGCCGTTCGGCCAGCGACCGCACCGCGGTCGGCCAGCCCCGCCGGGTTCAGCCCGCCGGCGTTGGCGACGATCCGCACGCCGCGGTCCAGCGCGAGGCCGAGGCAGTCCTCGAGCTGGCGTGAGGAACGTCTTGGCGTAGCCGCGGTCGGGTGACTTGGCCCGGTCGCGGGCGAGGATGAGCATGGTCAGTTCGGCGAGGTAGTCGCCGGTGAGGTAGTCCAGGTCGCCGCCGGTGAGCATCTCCCGCATCGCCGCCAGCCGGTCTCCGTAGAAGCCCGAGCAGTTGCCGATGCGGACGAGATCTGTCACGCGAGGCCTCCCATCGCCGTCATGAACGCCCAAACCAACCAACCGGTAGGTTAGCGGTTGATCATGCCTTGCAGCCTAAACCAACGGGTGGCCCGTGATGTGCCCCGGAGAGACCGGGCCATGGCGTGTGGAGGCCGACCCTGCGCAGCGATACGACTTCGAGTAACGCAGGCGATGCGGCGATGCCATTGGCTAATGGCTGTTACGTTGCTGAAATTTGCTATGATGTCCGCGGAATTGACGTCGCCGTTAAATCCGGAAGCAGCGAATAGGCAATGAGCTGGGGGAATCGGCTCCAGGTCCTTCAGGTCGTCGCAACTACGAATCTGCTACACCGTTGACGGTTTCGTCTGAGCAAACGCCCCTGCTTCCGGTGATCATCGAGGCGGGCACCGCGGCGGACCTTTGACGAGCTTGAGACGGAATAAGGGCACACGTGGACAAAGGGATGGAACTGAAGCCTTGGCAGGTCGTGGTGATCGCCTCCGCAACCATGCTGCTTGGAGCGGGCCTGTTGCAGGCGACTGTGTGGTGGGGGTGGCGTCGCCACGAGCGGCGCTTTCGGTACCCACCCAGCCCGGCCGGACCGATCGACCAGTGAGTGTTTTGGAGGCTACGCAGCTCACCGGCTATCCTGAAGAGCAATTGCCGACGCCCGCCGATCAGGGGCTTGCCCGGCAGCACTTCAGTACCTCAAGAGGAGAAGCTCGATCATGGCTGTGCCCAAGCGCAGGATGTCGCGCGCGAACACCCGTAGCCGGCGCGCGCAGTGGAAGGCCAAGCGCCCCGAACTCGTCGGCGTGACCGTCGCCGGTCAGCAGCACAAGGTGCCGCGCCGCCTGCTCAAGGCCGCGCGTCTCGGCCTGATCGATCTCGACCGTCGCTAAGGCCTTGAGGCCGCTCCGGCGCGCCTCTCAGGTCACTCTCAGGCATGGGGTTGACACTGTGGCTGTGCGCATACTTGTCGTTGACGACGATCGCGCTGTGCGCGAATCCCTGCGCCGGTCGCTTTCCTTCAACGGTTACTCGGTCGAGCTGGCGCAGGACGGCGTCGAAGCCCTCGACCTGATCGCCAGCGATCGGCCCGATGCCCTGGTGCTCGACGTGATGATGCCGCGGCTGGACGGCCTCGAGGTGTGCCGTCACCTGCGCAGCACCGGCGATGACCTGCCGATCCTGGTGCTGACCGCCCGGGATTCGGTGTCCGAGCGCGTCGCCGGACTGGACGCCGGCGCCGACGACTACCTGCCGAAACCGTTCGCGCTCGAGGAACTGCTGGCCCGGATGCGGGCGCTGCTGCGCCGCACCACGCCCGATGACGGCGCCGAGTCGCGCGGCGATGACGTTCTCCGACCTCAGCCTGGATCCCGTCACCCGTGAAGTCACCCGGGCCATCGCCGGATCAGCCTGACCCGCACCGAGTTCGCGCTGCTGGAAATGCTGATCGCCAACCCGCGGCGAGTGCTCACCCGCAGCCGCATCCTCGAGGAAGTCTGGGGATTCGACTTCCCCACCTCGGGTAACGCGCTCGAGGTGTATGTCGGCTACCTGCGCCGCAAGACAGAAGCAGAAGGAGAGCCGCGACTGATCCACACCGTGCGCGGGGTGGGTTACGTGTTGCGCGAGACGCCACCCTGATGTCGCCCAGAATTCTATTTCCGGCCACGGCCGATCCTGCACCGCCTACCGCCACCAGCTCGCTGTCACTGCGCTGGCGGGTGATGGTGCTCGCCATGTCGATGGTGGCGATGGTCGTGGTGCTGATGGCCGTCGCCGTCTACGCGGTGGTGTCCCGTGCGCTCTACGACGACATCGACAACCAGCTGCACAGCCGGGCGCGTCTGCTGATCGAAAGCGGATCGCTGGCCGCCGATCCGGGAAAGGCCATCGAAGGCACCGCGTACTCCGATGTCAACGCGATGCTGGTCAATCCGGGCCGGTCCATCTACACCGCCAACCAGCAGGGCCAGACCCTGCCGCTCGGCGAGCCCGAGAAGGACGTGGTGCCGGCGAGCTGCTGATGTCGCTGCGCACCGTCAACCATCAGCGGGTGCTGGCCGTGCACCTGACCAACGGCAGCTCGCTGCTGATCTCCAAGAGCCTCGCGCCCACCGGCCAGGTGCTCAAGACGGCTGGGCACCGTGCTGCTCATCGTCGGCGGGCTCGGGGTGGCGGTGGCCGCGTTCGCCGGCGGCGCGGTGGCCCGTGCCGGCCTGCGGCCGGTGGCCCGGCTCACCGAAGCCGCCGAACGGGTGGCGCGCACCGACGACCTACGGCCCATCCCGGTGTTCGGCAGCGACGAACTCGCCCGTCTCACTGAGGCTTTCAACATGATGCTGCGGGCGCTGGCCGAGTCGCGGGAGCGGCAGGCCCGGCTGGTCACCGATGCGGGCCACGAGCTGCGCACCCCGTTGACGTCGTTGCGCACCAATGTCGAGCTGCTGATGGCGTCGATGGCGCCGGGCGCGCCGCGGCTGCCCGAGGAGGAGATGGCCGGGCTGCGTGCCGACGTGATCGCGCAGATCGAGGAATTGTCCACGCTGGTGGGCGATCTGGTGGACCTGACCCGCGACGAGGCGGGTGGCGTCATCCACGAACCGGTCGACATGTCCGAAGTCGTCGACCGCTGCCTGGAGCGAGTTCGTCGGCGCCGCAACGACATTGAGTTCGACGTGTCGCATCATCGGCGTGGCAGGTGTACGGCGACGCCGCGGGACTGGCGCGGGCCGTGCTCAACCTGCTGGACAACGCCGCGAAATGGAGCCCGCCCGGTGGGCGGGTCGGGCGTCCGGCTGACCCAGATCGACCCGCTGCACGCCGAGCTGGTGGTGTCCGACCGCGGCCCGGGCATTCCGCCGCAGGAACGGCGGCTGGTGTTCGAGCGGTTCTTCCGTTCGACGTCGGCGCGCGCCATGCCGGGTTCCGGACTGGGCCTGGCGATCGTCAAACAGGTTGTGGTCAAACACGGTGGCGCGCTGCGGGTCGAGGACACCGTTGCCGGCGGACAACCGCCGGGCACGTCGATGCATGTGGTGCTGCCCGGCCGGCCCATGCCGCGACACGGCCCTCCGCGGATGTCGGACGAACCGATGGTCAGCGCCGACAATGGGTGATCGGGGAGCGGCGCGAGCCCGACACGGCGGAGGAAATCTGGGAATGTCCCGAACGTTCTCTAAGTGGATTCTCAGCCCAGCCGGGCACTGTGGGCATGCAGCCTTCGTTGTTCTCAGATGTCGGAACCTACTCGAAGGAAGAGCACCGCAGCGACATGACGAACCACCCGAGGTACTCGCCGCCGCCACCGCAGCCGGGTCGCCGGCCCGGCGCGCATGAGCATGCGGCGCCGGATACCCCGGTCCGCAGCGGCCGGCCCCTACCAGCAGCAGCCGCTACGACTGGCGCTACGCGACAGCAGCAGCCGCACCGCGCGCCCTACGACCCGTACCGCGGCGCGCCCGCAGACCCCCGGCATGCCATCCTGCCGCCGACCCCAAAAGCGTTCGCGCGCAGGCGCTTTGACGGCAGGCGCGCTGGCCGTAGCGGTCGTCTCGGCCGGTATCGGCGGCGGAGTGGCACTGCTGGCGCAGCCGGACCGCCCGTCGCCGGCACGTCGGCTTCGGCGGCGCGCGCCCAGCGTGCCGGCCGCCAGCCTGCCCGCCGGCTCGGTCGAGCAGGTCGCGGCCAAGGTGGTGCCCAGCGTGGTCAAGCTGGAGACCGACATGGGCCGGGCGTCCGAGGAAGGCTCGGGCATCATCCTGTCCACCGACGGACTGATCCTGACCAACAACCACGTGGTGGCGGCGGCCAAGGACGCCCCAGGCGGCCCGGAGCGGTGCGCAGACCAAGGTGACCTTCGCCGACGGCAGCACCACGCCGTTCACCGTCGTCGGCACCGACCCCAGCAGCGACATCGCCGTCGTCCGCGCGCAGGACGCGTCCGGGCCTGACCCCGATCACGCTGGGCTCCTCGGCCAATCTGCGGGTCGGCCAGGACGTGGTGGCGATCGGCTCGCCGCTCGGCCTGGAGGGCACCGTCACCACCGGCATCATCAGCGCGCTGAACCGGCCGGTGGCCGCCGGCGGCGACGCGCAGAACCAGAACACCGTGCTCGACGCCATCCAGACCGACGCCGCGATCAACCCGGGCAACTCCGGCGGCGCGCTGGTCAACATGAACGGCGAGCTGGTCGGCGTCAACTCCGCGATCGCGACACTCGGCGGCGACGCAGGCGGCCGCAGTCCCAGAGCGGTTCGATCGGCCTGGGCTTCGCGATCCCCGTCGACCAGGCCAAGCGGATCGCCGACGAACTGATCCAGAACGGCACGGCCTCGCACGCCTCGCTCGGCGTCCAGGTCGGCAACGACGCGGCCACCGATGGCGCGAAGATCGTCGAGGTCACCAGCGGCGGCGCGCCGCAGCGGCCGGCCTGCCCAGCGGCGTCGTGGTCACCAAGGTCGACGACCGGGTGATCACCAGCGCCGACGCGCTGGTGGCCGCGGTCCGGTCCAAGGCGCCGGGCGACAAGGTCACGCTGACCTATATGGATCCGTCGGGTAAGCCGCAGACCGTGCAGGTCACCCTCGGCAAGGCCGCGCAGTGACCCCGCTGACCGGGCCCGGGGTCCACGCTGAGAGTGGCCGCACCGCCGTCCCTGCCCAGATATACGGTTGCGCTCATGGAACAGCCAGGGGAGTTGGTGGGCCGAGCGTTGGTTGTCGTTGTCGATGACCGCACCGCACACGGCGAAGAGGACCACAGCGGTCCGTTGGTCACCGAATTGCTCGGTGAGGCAGGGTTCGTCGTCGACGGCGTGGTCGTCGTCTCCGCTGACGAGGTGGAGATCCGCAACGCGCTGAACACGGCGGTCATCGGCGGTGTCGATCTGGTGGTGTCGGTGGGTGGAACCGGCGTCACCCCGCGTGATGTCACGCCGGAATCGACGCGCGACATCCTCGACCGTGAGCTACTGGGTATCGCCGAGGCGCTTCGAGCCTCCGCCTGTCGGCCGGCATCGTCGACGCGGGCGTGTCGCGTGGGCTGGCCGGTATCTCCGGCAGCACGCTCGTGGTTAATCTGGCGGGCTCCCGCGCGGCGGTGCGCGACGGCATGGCGACGCTGAATCCGCTGGCCGTCCAGATCATCGGCCAGCTATCCAGCTTGGAGATCTAACCGCTTGGGCTCGCTGGCCTTACGCCGCGCGATGCAGAACTGGCATCGCGTCGGCGTCTTACGCCATCGGCACAATGTCTGTCACGGGCCGTCGGGTTAATCGATGGTGAACAGCAACATCCACCAAAATGTGATGTTCGTCACACTGAAAGGCGACTGTGATGGGTGCATCAAAGCCCTCACGCGACGCAGTTAACAAGATCTTCGGGGATCCGCTGCCGGAGACCACGACTGACGAACGCGAAAGTGATTCGCCGGAAGACGGCGACCGAGCACGACCGTTGGTTGCGGGACAACGTTCCGCCGCACCATGATTGACCAGTGATTTCGCTTTAAGCGCGGGAAATAGTCAGCCCGAAAAGGGCGTCAGATCATGTCAGGCATGTGCGCGGCGAAGGTAGCGGAGTTGCCGCGCCGCAACCATCCGACCCGCTAACCGGTTGGTGGGCGATCGCGCTATTCGGCGACCAGCAAATCCACAGAATTCGTATTCGCCATGCGGGACGTGGATGCCCACGCGTTGCCGGGTGGATGCCTCCCCGTTATGTTCCTCCTGTCAACGATGAGCGAAACGTAAGAACACTATGTGAGGTCCCTCATTTATCTCACATGCGGACTCATGCGTCGTGTGTGGTGTTGCGGTTCCTGCCAAACACGGACAACAACAACGCTGAGCCAGCTGGCTCAGCGTCTACATAGCTAGGGAGAACATGAAGGCAATCAGTCGGGTGCTGGTCGCGCTGGTCGCGGCGATCGCGGCGTTGTTCGTGAGTACTGGCACCTCTCACGCAGGTCTGGACAATGAGCTGAGTCTGGTCGACGGCTCGGATCGGACCCTGACGATCCAGCAGTGGGACACCTTCCTCAACGGTGTTTTCCCCCTGGACCGCAACCGGCTGACCCGTGAGTGGTTCCATTCGGGTCGGGCGAAGTACATCGTGGATGGCCCGGGTGCCGATGAGTTCGAGGGGACGTTGGAGCTGGGCTACCAGATCGGTTTCCCCTGGTCGCTGGGTGTGGGTATCAACTTCAGCTACACCACGCCGAACATCCTGCTCGACGACGCCAACATCAACCCGCTGAGCGCCGGCTTCAACCCGTTGGGCTCGGTCATTACCCCGAACCTGTTCCCGGGTGTGTCGATCAGCGCCGACCTCGGTAACGGCCCCGGTATTCAGGAGGTCGCGACCTTCTCGGTGGACGTTTCCGGCCCGAGCGGTGGGGTGGCGGTGTCCAACGCTCACGGCACCGTGACCGGTGCGGCCGGTGGTGTGCTGCTGCGTCCGTTCGCTCGTTTGATCGGCACGCCGGTGACAGCGTCACCACCTACGGCGAACCCTGGAACATGAACTAACTCCCAGCTCAGGCGTTACGAAACAGCCCCCGGCCACTTGGCCGGGGGCTGTTTTTTTGTTGTCATAACCCCCTCAGTAACGCAAGAAACCAGCTACAACAGCTGTAACGATTACACCACGTATAACGATGACCGTGTGTAGCTCCAGGCCAGACAGAGATGGGGAGTACATGAAGGCAATAAGTCGGGTGCTGGTCGCGTTGGTCGGGGCCATCGCGGCGTTGTTCGTGAGTACTGGCACCTCTCACGCAGGTCTGGACAATGAGATGAGCCTGGTCGATGGCCAGGACCGGACCCTGACGATCCAGCAGTGGGACACCTTCCTCAATGGTGTTTTCCCGCTGGACCGCAACCGGCTGACCCGTGAGTGGTTCCATTCGGGTCGGGCGAAGTACATCGTGGCTGGCCCGGGTGCCGATGAGTTCGAGGGGACGTTGGAGCTGGGCTACCAGATCGGCTTCCCCTGGTCGCTGGGTGTGGGTATCAACTTCAGCTACACCACGCCGAACATCCTGCTCGACGACGCCAACATCAACCCGCTGAGCGTCGGCTTCAACCCGTTGGGCTCGGTCATTACCCCGAACCTGTTCCCGGGTGTGTCGATCAGCGCCGACCTCGGTAACGGCCCCGGTATTCAGGAGGTCGCGACGTTCTCCGTGGACGTTGCCGGCCCGAGCGGTGGGGTGGCGGTGTCCAACGCGCACGGCACGGTGACCGGTGCGGCCGGTGGTGTGCTGCTGCGTCCGTTCGCTCGTTTGATCGCCAAGGCCGGGGACAGCGTCACCACCTACGGCGAACCCTGGAACATGAACTAGTCGGACGACGATCAAGCGGCGAGCACCGAGCCGCGTCGAGGAGTCCGACCATCGGGCTAGGACCTGTCGGCGCTCGTGTCTCGCGGTGTCGGGGCTGGGCCCGGTGCCGGGTCCGCTGACATGCTTGCCGCTTGAGCCGTTCGTCTCCACCAGAGATGTTGCGGATCTCGGTCGAGCAGGCTCAATTCGGTGTCCTGCGCCTGCTCGACCTTGCCGAGTTCTTCGCAGCTTTTTGTAGGGAACATGATGACGAAGTAGACGACCGCCGCAACGATCAGGAAGTTGATGGTGGCTGACATCACCGCGTTGAAATCCATGGCTGATCGTCACCGCCCAGTGAGATCCGGAGGATTCCGTACTCCGTGTCGGCGCCGCACCGACCCGGTCCATCAGTGGCTGCACCACTTTTTCGGTGAATGCCGTGACCAGTCCGGTGAACGCGGCGCCGATGATGACCGCGATCGCCAGGTCGATGACATTGCCACGGGCGAGGAACTCCCTGAAGCCCTTCAACATTTGCTTGAATCCTTCCTGAGTCGGGTGCTATCTGACGGTCACCTACGTTAGTCGGGTTGGCCGCGAGGTTCGCAATCCGGTGCTAGCTTCGCGGGGTATCCAGTACAGCTGTGCAGCAGGGCAAAAGGGGTGGCGATGCGATGGGTGTGGTCGGCGATGACCGGTGCGGTGATCGGCCTTTCGGTGCTGGCGGTGGGAACGGCCAATGCCGAACCGGCGCAGCCCAGCCCACCCACTCCGGGGACGTCCACGTCAGATGAATTGGCCGATATGGTGATGGACGCGATCGAGCACGGCGGGCCCGCCGCGCCGAAGACCACTCCGGTGCCCGCTCCGCCCCGCTGACCGCTCAATGGAAGGTCAGCGTGACCGTCTGCACCAGTGCCGCGCCCGCCACCTCGTTGGCCGCCTGAGCGCCGAGCGCCACCATCACCACCCTGTCGCTGCCGTTGCCCGCCCCCTTCGGCTTCTCGGACACCAGCACGACGACGGCGTCGGTTGCGATCACCTGCGGTCCCGCGTCGGCGCCGTATCGGTGGGCCGGCGGCGAGCACGTCCACCACGTCGCCGGGCCGGATCAGGTCCAGTAGCGCGGTGTCCGCGAGGTGCAACGGCACGATGCGGGCGTCGGGGCCCGCTGCCGATTCGGCCAGCCGCGGTCCCAGCAATCGCACGTCGGTGATGACCTCTCCGCGGCGGGCGGGTCCGGCCAGTGTCGCACCGACCACCCTGGAGACATCTGACGGAACCGTCGGGAATCGTTGTCGCCGTGCGTGTTTCGAGGGCACGTCGGCGGCGGTGAGCGCGACCCCGGGCGACAGGTCTCGGCCGCGACGACGATCTGGACTCGGTCTCCGTCGGGATCGGAGCGCAGCGCCGCTATGGCGGCGAGGATGACCAGCGTGCCCGCCGCCACTCGGCGGGCCGCCACGGTGCGGGTCCAGTCTGGTCGCAGGCCCCATCAACCGGCTCATCGCCGACGGATTCAGAGATTCCCCCATGCCGCCACGCTAGGCAGCCGCTGGTGATCGCGGGGCGTGAGCGCGGCCCCTGTGGATAACTTGCGGGGTCAGCTGGAGGCGGCGGCAGCGGGTGCCGAGCTGCTCGAGCTCGACCCGTTGGACTGAGGAGCCGCTGGACTTCCCGACGATGCGACTTGTCCGACGAAGACGACTCGAGGAGTTCGTGGACTCCGAACCGCTGGACGATCCGCCGCCGGACGAACTCTTGGCCGCCTCGCGGCTATCGGTGCGGTAGAAACCGCTGCCCTTGAACACCACTCCCACTTGCCGAACAGCTTGCGCAGGCGGCCGCTGCACTTGGCGCAGCTGGTCAGCGCATTGTCGCTGAACGCCTGCACCGCGTCGAAACGGTTGTCGCACTCAGTACACGCATAAGAATAGGTAGGCACGCAAACCTCCGAGATGGTCAAACTTCTTAGCACTCTACCGGCTTAAGTGCTAGAACCGCTATGTGGGCCGCATCATTCCCGCCCGGCCGCCGGATATCAATTCCGCGCGACGCCCACGCCGGCGAACGCAATTGTGGGCACTGATCGGGGTGGTCGCCCTGGCGATCGCGGTCGTCGCCTGGCTGCGCTGGTCGCCGCCGCCGCCAGCGCCGCCGCCGGCGACCCCGGCTGCCAGTCCGGACCGACACCACCGCCTATGCGCAGGCACGCCTGATGCTGCAGAAGCTGCCCGTCAAGGGCTGGGACCGGAACACCGACTTCACCCGCTACCGGTTCGGCGAGCCCTGGAGCGACGAAGTCAACGTCGAGTTCGGCCACAACGGGTGCAACACGCGCGACGACATCCTGCGTCGCGACCTCACCGGCCTGATGATCCGGCCCGGCACCTGTTACGCCCAGAACGGGGTGCTGCGCGACCCGTACACCGGCGCCACGATTGATTTCGTTCGTGGTCCCGACACTTCGGACGCCGTACAGATCGATCATCTGGTCTCGTTGTCCGACGCCTGGTACAAGGGCGCCCGAACCTGGGACGATCAGCGCCGCCGCGACTTCGCCAACGATCCCGGCAATCTGCTCGCCGTCGGGGGAAAGGCCAACTTCGACAAGGCATTTCGTGATGCTGCGGCGTGGTTGCCACCCGATCCGGCGTTCCGCTGCGAATTCGTCGCGCGGCAAGTGGCGGTCAAATCGGCCTACGCCCTGTGGGTGTCGGCGAACGAGAAGCGGGCGATGGCGGCGGTGCTCGATCACTGCTGATCGAGCGCGACCAACCCCTGTGTCGGGGTGAGGGCGTGCGTCATCCGCACGTCATGCGCCTCGGCGGGCAGTCGCTCGACGAGTTCGTCATCACGCACCACCGCTATCAGCCGGGTCCCCGGGCCGGCGAGCGGCAGCGACCGATCGTAGAAGCCGGCGCCGCGGCCGAGACGCACGCCGTCGCGGTCGACGGCGAGTGCAGGCACCAGGATCACCGCCGCCGACGCCACCGCGTCGGCGGGCAGCCGCGGCTCGCCGGGTTCGAGCAGGCCGAACCGCGCCCCGACCAGGCCGCCGGGGCGGTACTCGCCCCATTCGAGGGGCAGCGGAATGCCGGTACCGTCGTGGCGCGCGACGGGCAGCAGCACCCGGACTCCGCGCCGCAGCATGGAGTCGATCAGCTCGAGCGAACCGGGCTCGGCGCCGACGGGCACGTATGCGCACGCCGTTTCGCCGTCACCGACGAGGGCGGGCAGATGCGCACACAGGGCAAGCGACTCCGCGTCGCGCACGTGCGGCTCCACTGCACGGCGGGCGGCAAGGATCGCGGCCCGCAGCTCG
This sequence comes from uncultured Actinomycetota bacterium, assembly GCA_963699655.1. Classification (GTDB taxonomy): domain Bacteria; phylum Actinomycetota; class Actinomycetes; order Mycobacteriales; family Mycobacteriaceae; genus Mycobacterium. The sequence goes on along the minus strand of CAVOUV010000012.1, from coordinate 143,922 downwards.
GACTTCGTCGGGCACACCACGGCGTCAACGATGACAGGCGCCTCCCCGGCGCCGCAAAGTCGACGCAACATTCAACTAGCGGGGTTTCGCCAAGCTGATGCGGTTAATGTGTGAACGATGACACGGCCTCTGGTACCCATCCCGCGCACAGCGGTGGTCCCGGCTGCGGGTTTGGGGACACGGTTTCTGCCCGCCACCAAGACGGTGCCCAAGGAATTGCTGCCCGTCGTCGACACACCGGGCATCGAACTGGTGGCCGCCGAAGCCGCCGAGGCGGGCGCCGAACGGCTGATCATCGTCACGTCCGAGGGCAAGGACGGCGTGGTCGCGCACTTCGTCGAGGACCTGGTCCTGGAGGGGACGCTGGAAGCCCGCGGCAAAACGTCGATGCTGGAGAAGGTGCGTCGCGCGCCCGCGCTGATCAAGGTCGAGTCGGTGGTGCAGGCCGAACCGCTGGGCCTCGGCCACGCGGTGAGCTGCGTCGCGAGCAGTATCCTGCCCGACGAAGACGCCATCGCCGTGCTCCTGCCCGACGACCTCGTCCTGCCCACCGGGATCTTGGAGACCATGTCGAAGGTGCGGGCCAAGCGGGGCGGCTCGGTGCTGTGCGCATTCGAAGTACCGGTCGACGAGATCAGCGCATACGGCGTCTTCGACGTCGAGAACGTGGCCGACTCCAACAACCCGAACGTGCTACGGGTCAACGGCATGTTCGAGAAGCCGAAGGCCGCAGACGCGCCGTCGCCCTACGCCGCGGCCGGCCGTTACGTGCTCGACGTCGCGATCTTCGACGCGCTCAAGCGGGTGCCGCGAGGGGCGGGCGGTGAGATTCAGCTGACCGACGCGATCGCTCTTCTGATCAACGAGGGACATCCCGTCCACGTGGTTGTACACCGCGGTTCTCGACACGACCTTGGAAATCCCGGCGGGTATCTCAGGGCTGGGGTTGACTTTGCGTTGAAGCGCGACGACTACGGGCCGGAATTGCGGCGGTGGTTGGTGGAGCGATTGGGGCTGATCGACTGCTGACACGTCATGACGGCCCCTGACGACTGGATAGGGGTGCTGTGCGTTCGGTCGAGGAACAGCAGGCTCGGGTAGCCGCCGCGGCGGTGGCGCCTCGGCCTGTCCGGGTAGCCATCGCCGAAGCGCAGGGGTTGATGTGCGCCGAGGAAGTCGTCACCGAGCGCCCGCTGCCCGGTTTCGACCAAGCCGCCATCGACGGATACGCCGTCCGCAGTGTGGATGTCCTCGGTATCGGCGACGACGGTGACGGGGATGGCGAAGAAGGCGCGGAGCGTGACCTCAGCCTGCCGGTGATGGGAACGATCGAAGCCGGCGCGCGGACCCCGAGCAGGCTGCAGCCGAAGCAGGCCGCGCGCGTTCAGACCGGCGCCCCGATGCCGACGCTGGCCGACGCGGTGCTGCCACTGAGGTGGACCGACGGCGGCGAGTCGCGGGTGACGGTGCTGCGAGGCGTGCGCTCCGGGGCCTACGTGCGCCGCACCGGCGACGACGTGCAACCCGGCGACGTCGCGGTACGGGCCGGAACGATCATCGGCCCGGCGCAGGTGGGCCTGCTCGCCGCGGTCGGACGCGACCGCGTCCTGGTGCACCCGCGGCCGCGGCTGTCGGTGATGTGCGTCGGCGGCGAACTCGTCGACGTCGTCTCGGACCCCCGGCAACGGGCAGGTGTACGACGTGAACTCCTATGCGTTGGCCGCCGCGGGCCGCGACGCGGGTGCCGAGGTGAACCGCGTCGGCATCATCGACACCGAGCCCAAGGAGCTCCGCGAAGTCGTTGAGGGACAGATCAATCGGGCCGAGGTCCTGGTGATCGCCGGGGCGGTGGGCGGCGCGGCCGCCGAATCCGTGCGGACGGTGCTGGCCGACCTGGGCGAGATGGAGGTCACCCGCATCGCCATGCATCCGGGTTCCGTGCAGGGCTTCGGTCAGCTCGGACCCGAGGGTGTTCCGGTCTTCCTTCTCCCGGCCAACCCCGTCAGCGCGCTGGTGGTGTTCGAGGTGATGGTCCGGCCGCTGATCCGGCTGTCACTGGGTAAGCGGGCGCCGATGCGGCGCGTCGTGCAGGCCCGCACGCTGTCACCGATCTCCTCGGTCACCGGGCGCAAGGGTTACCTGCGCGGGCAGCTGATGCGCGACCAGGACACCGGTGAGTACCTGGTGCAGGCCCTCGGAGGCGCACCCGGCGCGTCTTCGCACCTGCTGGCGACGCTGGCCGAGGCAAACTGTCTGGTGATCGTGCCCAGCGAGGCCGAACAGGTCCGCACGGGCGAGATCGTCGACGTCGCTTTCCTGGCCCAGCGCGGCTGAGCCGCTCACCGGCGCGGCGCGATGAACATGTGGCGTACCAGCTCCCTGCACCCGGGATGGCCGTTGCCGGTCGGCCCGCTGCGGGTCCGAGGCGGGGTCGTGCGGCTGCGGCCGGTGCGGCTCCGCGATGCCGGCCAGTGGAGCCGGCTGCGGCTGGCCGACCGTCACCTTCTGGAGCCGTGGGAACCGGTGACGAACGTGCAATGGGAAGCGAGGCACTCGGTTTCGGCCTGGCCGTCGGTCTGCTCGGGGCTTCGGTCGGAGGCGCGTAAGGGCCGGATGCTGCCGTACGTGATCGAGGTCGACGACCAGTTCGCCGGACAGCTCACCATCGGCAACGTCACGCACGGCGCGCTGCGTTCGGCGTGGATCGGATATTGGGTCTCCAGTACGGCCACCGGGGGCGGCGTGGCAACGGCCGCGCTCGCGCTAGGGCTGGACCACTGCTTCGGGGCGGTGATGCTGCATCGCGTCGAGGCGACCGTTCGTCCGGAGAACGCCGCGAGTCGGGCGGTGCTGGCAAAGGTCGGATTTCGCGAAGAAGGGCTGCTGCGGCGTTATCTCGAGGTCGACGGCGCGTGGCGCGATCATCTGCTGGTCGCGATCACCATCGACGAGCTCAACGGCTCGGCCACGTCATCGCTGGTGCGCGAGGGGCACGCCAGCTGGGCCTGAATGGGCGATCTTGAACAAGCAAAGCTGTTACCAATGTGACATTTGTGACTGGTGGTGCTTGTCAGACGTGAATTACAGGTGTGTAATTGACTTCGGCGCGCCGCCCTCGGATGCGCTGGTCACGGACCTAGCCTGATGGGGAAAGGAGCCGGCGACATGCCAAGCATCCCCCAGTCCCTCTTGTGGATCTCTCTTGTCGTGCTCTGGCTCTTCGTGCTCGTTCCGATGTTGATCAGCAAGCGAGACGCCGTTCGCCGCACCAGCGACGTGGCGTTGGCGACGCGGGTGCTCAACAGCGGCCGGGCGCGCGACTGCTTCGGCGTAGGGGTCCGGCGGCCGGCCACCGTAGCGATCCGGACTGGCAGCCGTCCATGAAGACCGGACGACGGGACGACGCTCGACAGGGACGACGCGGTCGACGATGCTCCGAGGAATCGACTGGGCGATCGATCGTGGTGGCCGCCGCGGACGCGACGACATGGTGGCCGAACCCGATTATCTCGATGTCGATGTCGTCGACGAGGATTCCGGCGCATTGCCGGTCGGCGCCTCGGCCGCCCTCGCGGACGGGAACCCCCGCTAAACCGAGGAACTGCCACTCGATTCGAGGAGTCCGGCGAAGTCGACGCGGACGAGACGCAGGTCGCCGAAGCCGACGATGAGGTAGAGGCGGAATACGAAACCGACGCCGAAGCCGAGCCGGAACTCGAGCCTGCCGACGACGAGTACGAGTATGTCGCGGACTCGTCGGGCCTGGAGGCGCCGTCGGAGACCGACCTGCATGTGGCCGATTCGATGAGCGCATCGCGCCGGCGTCGTTTCGAGTCGAAGACGTCGGCCGCCGTCGCGGCGCCCGCAAGTACAAGTTCCGCAAGCGGATGCTGATGGTGATGAACTGGTCCTGGTGGGCTCGGTCGCGGCGGCGTACACTGTTCTACCGGGAACGTGGTGGGTCGTTGGTTCCCTGGGCGCGGTGACCCTGCTGTACCTGGTGTACCTGCGCCGTCAGACCCGCATCGAGGAGCGGATGCGCAAGCGGCGCGCGCAGCGGCTGGCACGTTCGCGGCTGGGCGTGGAGAACACCGACGACCAGGAGTTCGACGTGGTGCCGTCCCGGCTGCGCAGGCCCGGCTCGGTGGTGCTGGAGATCGACGACGAGGACCCGATATTCGAGCACCTGGACTACGCGCCCTTCGCCCGTCACTACGACCTGCCGCATGCAGCGGGCCAGTAGGTTCAGCGGCCATATCGATTTCGGCGGCCGGCGCCGGCTGGTAGCCTGCTACCGGTATCAGGGGCTATGGCGCAGTTGGTAGCGCGACTCGTTCGCATCGAGTAGGTCAGGGGTTCGATTCCCCTTAGCTCCACCACATTTCAGCAGGTCAGGGCACTCGGCCGGTTCTACGACCAGCGGGTCGTCCGCAGTCCGTCCGCAGCAGGTTCGATCGCCGCATCGAGGCGGTCCGCAACGCCGTCCAAATCCTCGTCGCGATGGCGGCCGCCTGCACCGCCTGTCGAACACGCGCGCCCGCCAGGTGGAATCACGGAGTACCTCGCCGCGAAGATCGGTGAAGACCAGATCCTCCCCGGCCACCGGTCGTGTGCCTTCGGCATCGACCAGATCAACCCGCCGGAGTCGCGACCGACCGCGACACGCTGACCCGACGCCGCCACCTCGCCGCCGCAGAAGCCAAGGCCAAGGTCGAGGCGGCGGTGGACGACGCGGCGAACACGGCGAACATCACGCCCGGCCGCCGCAAGCAATGGTTGTCGCTCGTCGAGGCTGATGCCGCGATGGCTGACGTGCGTGCCGCCGTCCCGAACGAAACCGGGTGCCGATGACCGTGCGCGCCTTACTGCATCTGGTCGAGCATGACGGAAAATGCATCCTTCAACCGCAGCGCCTTCTTGACCTCATCAGCGGTCACGTATGGGTATTCGCCGTACTCCAGGAAGCTGGGGAAGTGGTGATCGCGGACGAACTTCACGAACGAGTCCGGGTTCTCCTTCCAATCCTCCGGGAAGCCCGCGAGATTGGTGAACACGGTGTTGATGCCGCTCTGGCCGAACAGCTGCACAGCGTCCTCGGTGTACTTGTCGAAGTCGGTGTCGAAGATGCCCTGGTATTGAAAGGTCAAGCCATCGCCGATGTCGAAGAGAAGCCAGCGAAGATAGTGCAGGCGTAGTGGAGCGAGGAACTCCGGCGTTTCGGTGATCGCTGCTTGAATGGTCTTGCCGTGTTCGCGGATTGCGTCCTCGCGACCCTGTTTGACCTTGGCGATGATCGAGAAGCCGTAGCACGCCGGAGTGCGCGGAAATATCGGTCCGTACCGCCCCCGCTCAAATTCGAAATATCCCTCTTTGGGGATCGCTAGCGCCGCTGGCTTGGTCCAGTCGTCTGTCGTGGACATGTCGACTCCTCTTGTTGGAAGCTGATGGAGCGGACAGTACGCCTGGTGCATGGCAAGTTCGGTTCGAAGGAAACAACACACCGACTTCGCCTTGCCTACTCGCTGAGTCGTCCCTTCACGGCTATCGTCGCGCCTCGCACCGCCAGCGCCTGCTCTCTCTCCGACCCGAGAGTCGAGGCGAGATCGACTGACCGTGGCACATAACCGTCAGGCCGGAACGATGTCCTGCAACTTCCAGGTCTTGTCGAAGTAGGTGGCGGTAGGGCTGTAGAACCGGAAGATCGGAATCCAGCCCCGACCCGGAACCGTGGCGATCCAATTGTCGGTGCCTCGGCTGTTGGGGGCCGAAGGCGATGTCGATCGACCCGTCGCTGTTGATCGCCGGATTGGAGTATTGGCTTACCGACGGCAGCGGCTGTCCGTTCTGTAACTCCGAGCGACTCAGCGCGTAGTAGACGACTACCGACCAGAAGTTCTTGATCGGAATGTCGGGCGGGACGTGCAGCCAGTAGGTCTTGGCCCCGTCAAGATACTCGCCGTTGGCGTCACGGTAGGTCCAGAGGTATTGCGAACCCTGTCCGACGTTCTTCTCCATCATCGCCGGTGAATTGCCGGCGGCCATGTAGTAGATGTTGTTGCGGGCATCAATCTGCGGGACATCGTCTTTGAGGAATGTGTAACTCACGCCCACCAACGCGCCTTGCCACTTACGGTCAGGGTAGAAATAGCCGTCTGGTGTCGGTGGCGCGTAGGTGTTGGCTCGTGCCATCGCCCCGCCTAGTCGCGCTGCGTCCTCTAATAACGCTTTCGCTTTCGCGTCCGGCTGGAACGGCGTGCCCTTCTCGATCCCGATGGCCTGCATCAGCCACCGTTCCAACGGGCCGAAAATCTCGGCTGGCTCCTCGTCCACGATCATCGCCGACAGGTCGAAGAAACCTAGATTATCGGGAAACAGGGTGTCGACGTCTTGGCCAGAACCGTTGAGGAACTCCATCGCTGGCGGCGATGACGCATCCGCGAGCGGATAGACCTTGATTCGCTTCATCAACTCCACTGCCGAGTCGGTGGTTCCATCGACTTGGAAGCCCCGCACAGCGAATGCGACGGAGTAAGTCGGGGAGTCCACCACGTAGTACCCGTCGGGAACATCGCCGTCGAAGCCGGGCGGTAGCACAAGGAACTTCCCGCCCGCACCCTTGTCGAGGCCGAGAGGGCCGATGTCGGCCAAGTAGCGTTGCAGTCCGTCTTGGATGAACCCCAGCATGCGTGGGGGCGCTTCGATCACCGTCGGACCGTCGTCTTGCAGCGCGAGATGGCCGACGGCATAGACCGTTTCGGTATTAGCGGTTAGAACCACCGTCTTGGCGTCCATTAACCGCTCCCACACCACTACCTGCGTCGGTCTGGATGCGCCGAACGTAAGCCCTGCCGCAGCGCCATCTCGCTAACCGGCATGAGTTGCGTGAGATAGACCTCCGTCGCCCGATTGAACAACTGCAAATCGCGTAGTCGCTGCGCAGTGTCATCGGTCGGATAGCCATTGACGAACTCAAAGTCACCGGAGCGAGTCGCCAACGTCTCTGAACACAACCAGCCGTGCGGTTCCCTCTCCACCACCACAAACCTCCAACCGTGTTGAACGAGGCCGAGTGTCGTCAACTCATTGGTCAAGTCCGAGAGCGGCACAAGGCGACCAAGCTCAATCCAACATCTCACGCGCTTTCGGCGGTGATAGGCCGACTCCGACGCGATCTCGCCCATGTGTCCGCTGAACTTTGCCAGACCGCTCTCTCGCCCGCAGGCCGTCCGCAGTAGTTCGGTGACGGCCAATGCTGGCCAACGTTTGCAACCGATTGACCTGCGGTTTTCAGTTGCAGAGGTCCGAGCGGGGTGGCGCGTCCAAGCGGCAGGTACGTCGACCAACTGCTCGTCAGCGGGTCTTAGGTCGGTGCGTATTCCCTCAGCGTTGGGGAGCCGTTGTGATCCTTCGGGATCGGAATGAAGGTGTGGTGCGTGGTGGGGTCGAGAGCCAATGAGTGCGCCCCATCGGTGAGATATGCCGAACCCCGCTCCGTCAGGCGGCCGTGGTCCTGATCGAAAATGCTTATCCAGCCGCTTTCCGCAGCGACGTAGACGCGGTTTGACCCGGGGTCGAAGGCCAGTACGTCGGGCGTCTCGCCGACTCCGTGCTGATCTATGACAAGTTGGTTGGCGAGGTCGACTGTGACCATGTTGGCGTTGTTTTCGCAGCCGACGAACATCACCTGGTCCGCGATGTCGAGAGCCTGACCGTGTGGGTGCTCGCAGCCAGGTGTGGGAATGCGTTCTGTCACAGCGAAACTGACAGGGTCGATCACTGCTAGGTCGTTACGGCCTTGCACGGCGACCACCATTCGGTCGGTGGGCGGGTCGTAAACAACGTTTCCCACCTCGCCGCCCAGTGGGATGGTCGCGCGAATCATGCCGCTGTCGGCGTCGATCACTGTTTCGGTGCCTGCGCTCTCATTGGTCGTCCACACTGCGCGTCGGATGGGGTCGTAGGCAAGTCCGTCGGGATAGGTGTCGGTCTGGGCTCGGAACACAACCTTGCCGGAGTCTTCGTCGATGGCGACCAACTGATTCGTTCCGGTCGCAGTCGCGTAGACCCGGTTCATTTCGGGCACGACGATCACGCCATGTACGTCGGCCAGATCAGGCAGCGTGCGCACGACGACGCGCTCGTGTATGTCCACTTCAATGAGTTCACTCGCGCCCATGTGGGCGATGAAGAGCCGCCCCCGTCCGACGTCGAGCGCGCTGTAGTCAAACCTGACTGGACCACCGGTCAGGGCTGTCTCAGATACCTGTCGCAGTGGTAATTCGCCCGACTGCGTGGCTGTCGCGCATCCCACGACTGCCCCGGAGATCGCCGCACATGCGAGCAGTTGCACCAGCCACCGCACAGAACTCACTCACCCTTTCGCGGGTCGTAATGCATTTCAAAGCTACGCCGATGTCACTCGCTAGGCGGTCGCGAGGACACCCCTAGTGGGATGCCCGTGATCAACCTCCGCGCATCCCTAGCCATTCATTCCGTTCAGGGCGATGCTGAGGTCGCGTCCCTGAGCTGCGGGTTCGCCTTGGGCGTAGCCGATGGCGTCGGGTCCGGTGACGATCAGCGCCGAGAAGCGTTGTTCGACATCTTCATTGAAGGTGAGGATGACTCGATCAGGCGCGGCGGCGATCCGTTCACCGTCGGCGGGGGTACTCACGGCGAGCGCGGCGCGAGCGCAGTCATGCGGCAGCGGTGTCAGGCACGAGAGCGGCCGGCCTCCTGTGCTGTTCAGTGATGCTGATGCGGTGGTGATTGCGACTCGGTGCTGTGACGGTGTTCTTCGGCGGCATTCGAGTCATCGGCGGGGTAGGCGTGGATCAGCGCGGTGGTCAGTTTGGGCACCGCATGGATGAGGTCGTGCTCGGCGTCGTGCGCGATGCGATGCGCCTCGCCCAGGCTCAGCGCGGCGTCGATGTCGAGTTCGACGTCGGCGTGCAGGCGATGCCCGATCCAGCGCATCCGTACGCTGTGCACCGACCGGACGCCGGGCCGGGCGGCCAGGGTGGCCTCGGCGGTATCGATGAATGCCGGGTCGACACCATCGATCAGACGGCGGAAGACATCGCGAACCGCCGTACGCAACACCGCCAGGATCGCCACCGTGATGACCAGACCGATGATCGGGTCGGCCAACGGAAAACCCAGCGCCACACCGCCGGCGCCGATCAGCACCGCCAGGGAGGTGAATCCGTCGGTGCGGGCGTGCAGGCCGTCGGCGACCAACGCCGCCGATCCGATGCGGCGTCCGACACGGATGCGGTAGAGCGCGACCCATTCGTTGCCGAGGAACCCGACCAGCCCGGCCAGGGCCACCCACCCGACATGTTCGATGGCCTGGGGGTGGATGAGCCGCACGACGGCTTCGTAGCCGGCGATGATCGCCGACAACGTGATCATCGCGATGACGAACAATCCGGCGATGTCCTCGACGCGGCCGAACCCGTAGGTGTAGCGCCGAGTAGCAGCCTTCGTGCTCAACGAGAACGCGATCCACAGCGGAATAGCAGTCAAGGCGTCGGAGAAGTTGTGGATGGTGTCTGCGGCCAGTGCGATCGACCCCGAGATGATCACGATGACGATCTGGGCGATCGCGGTCAACCCCAGCACCAACAAGCTGATCTTGACCGCACGAATACCGGCCGCGCTGGACTCCAAAGCGCTGTCGATACTGTCGGCAGCATCATGGGAATGCGGAGCGAAAATCTCCTTGATCACGCCCCGAAGCCCCTTCGGATGGTCATGGCCGTGACCGTGGTCGTGGCCATGACCGCTGTGAGTGCTTGCGGTGGTGTGGATTTCGTCACGTCGGTGGCTCATGACTGATTGGCCTTCAGCGTCCGAAGTTCGGGGGTGATGCCACGCACGGCAGGGTCTTCGCGGTGGTGAGACGGCACCCCCGGGCCGGCGTGTTCGGCGTTGCACACCGCGTCGACAACCAGTTGGCGCACGTGCTCGTTTTCCAGGCTGTAGAAGATGGTGGTTCCGGCTCGGCGGGTGCGAACCAGTCTGGCCATCCGAAGCTTGGCCAGATGCTGCGACACCGACGGCGCCGGCTTGCCGACCTCCTCTGCCAGTTCGTTCACCGACAACTCCGCCCCGGTCAGCGCCCACAACACCTGGATGCGGGTGGCGTCGGCCAGCATCCGGAACACCTCGACGATCAGGTTCACCTGATCTTCTGCGATTGAATGAGGTGACCGGTTATCTGCATTCATATGCAGATAATAGACGACCGTTGATGGTCGGGCTAGGCAGACCAAGTGGCCGCCGCTCGAGTTTCGCGAGGCCTGCGAAGCCAACGCGGCCCGCGTTTCGAGTCCGTCGGCGGCGCAAACTGGCAGGTGGGCGTGGCCGTTCAATTTCCTCAATCCTCCTCGTCCGGGAGGAAGCCCTTCGGTCGCGACGGACGAGGGGTATCACGAGTCCATTCGGTCGGCGATGCTGGCGTTGAGCCAGAACTTCATCACCGACAGCGAGGATGTGGCTGCCACCCTCGGCCGGGTGAGGAACTCGGCGGTTGATCTCATTGACGGCGTCGACTATGCCGATGTGATGCTCATTCAGGACGGCCGACTCTGGTCCGTGGCACCTACAGACCCGAATGGAGCGCAAAGAATCGGCCGGCGTCCGCGGCGTCCTGTCTTTCCAGCTGTACACCAATCGCGGGGGTGCCGGTGCTCTCGATCTCTTCAGTCGTGAACCCAGCACGGTGGATTCAGACGGCGAAGTGATCGGCGCCATGCTCGCCACGCACGCCGCGCGGGGTTGATGATGGCGGTCGACAGGCGGCAAGAATTCGAGTCGGCCCTGGCAAGCCGTGATCAAGGTGCAACAGTCGCAAGACATCAACACGCCCGTCCGGATCATCGCCCAGCAGATCACTGACTTATACACCGGCGGATCGACCGGCACCTAGGCCTCAGGTTGTGCCGGCCGGGTTAGTGCACCGCAGAATGGCCGCCGGAGCGATTCGCGTTCACAGAGACTCACGCGCCTCTCGGCGTGTACATAATCAGTCCGACGCCGGCCAGGCACGCCGTCGCCCCGATTACGTCCCAGCGATCTGGGCGGAATCCGTCGAACGCCATTCCCCATAGGAGCGACCCGGCAACGAATACGCCGCCGTAGGCCGCCAGGATTCTTCCGAAATGCGCGTCCGGCTGCAACGTGGCGACGAACCCGTAGATGCCCAAGGCGATTACGCCGAAGCCAGCCCAGTGAACGCAAGACCATGTCCTCGGACTCTACGAGACATGGCCGGTGATGGCACTCACTCGGTCCGCGAGGGCGTCCAGAGCCACCATCCGCTCTTGGGGCACGGCGATGCGCATGACGAACTCTGTGCCCGCAGAATCAAACTCGAAGTCAAAGAAGGAGCAGCACGACGTCTCCCGCTCGGCGAGGCTTCGTGCTGCTGCCTCGGCATCGGGGTCCAGCACCAAGTCCAGCCGCGTTCTGTTCACCCGGACGCACCCCAGCAGGGAGTCCCTGAATAGTCGGTCGAACTCCGCGAGACGAAGCGTTTGCTCAACTGGTGGCAGCGTGCAGGAGGCAGGGACCCAGCCCGAAACATCTTCCGTCCCAAGCGGGTAGAGCTTGCGCGCCGCTGCGCCGTGGTGAGCCATATCGTGTCATTCCCGCGACTGGCAGCAGTCACAACCATCGTCATCGGGACCTCGAAGGCTTGTCGCAGTCGGTGTCGCACAACATGAATCGCCCCGCCACGCTTGCATCCCTTCACGGAGGGCCACGGCGGCGATCACCAGCGCGGCGATCGGATCGGCCCACGACCAACCCAAGAGCGAATTGAGCAGTAGTCCGACGAGCAACACCGCCGACAGATAGGTGCACAACAGCGTTTGTTTCGAGTCCGCGACCGCTGACAACGAGCCGAGTTCTCTGCCGGCGCGTCTCTGCGCCCACGACAGAACGGGCATGACCGCAAGGCTGACCGCTGCGAGAGCGATCCCGATGGCGGAATGCTGCGCCTCACCAAATCCGAAGAGTGAACCGACGGAATCCACCGTTACGTACGCGGCCAACCCGAAGAACGAGAACGCGATGACCCGAAGTGCAGTCTTCTCGCGGGCTTCGGGATCGCGACCGGCGAACTGCCACGCCACTGCTGCTGCCGACGACACCTCGATCACGGAATCCAGTCCGAACCCGATCAGCGCAGTGGAGGACACCCGAGTCCCCTCGGTGAGGGCGATGACGGCCTCAATAACGTTGTACGTAATGGTTGCTGCCACAAAGATTTGGATCCGTCGTGACAGCACGCGGCGGCGATCCGACGGCACGGTGGGTGGCGGCGATGGCCATCCGAGTTCACTCGCCATCAGCAGCACTCCTCGTCGCTCTCTGGGCAGCACTTGGGATCGACCGCGAGTACCAAGCCCACGAGATCGTTGAGCGCGTGGGCGATACGGGCGTCGGCCAACTCATAGCGGCTGCGTCGTCCCTCTGGGACGGCAACCACCAGGCCGCAGCCACGCAGGCACGCCAGGTGATTGGACACGATCTGACGGGATACGCCCATGTCGTCGGCAAGGTCGGACGGATAACGACCCCTGTCGCGCAGGCTCAACAGGATGAGCGCACGAGTCTGGTCCGATAACGCGTAACCGAAGCGGGCCAGAGCGTCGCGATGAATCAACGTCTCCACACGACGACAGTACATCAGAATCTGTATTCAGGAAGCTCCGTATTGCAGGTGCACGGGCGGGAGAGGTGGGGGTCGGGATTGCTCACAGCGCGTACAGCGCGGGCAGATTGACGACGATCGCTTCCTGAGTGCTTCGGGCGATCACCAGTTCCGCGGCTGTGCTCGGGTCGGGGTTCTCCTCCCGGTGAGGCAGGTGGGGCGGGACGAAGATGTAATCACCGGGTTCGGTGGCGATCCGCACCTCGCGCTGACCGTCGGAGAACACGAACTCGGGGTGGCCGCTTCGGATGTAAATCGCCGTCTCCGACTCTCCGTGATGGTGGTTGGCGGAGAGGGTCCCTGGCGCCGCGACGGTCTCACCCATCCATAGTTTTTCGGTGCCGACCGTGCGTCCACTGAGCGCCGCAAAGCGTTGCATGCCGTCGGATTGCGCAGTGTTCGCGTCGAGCTCGGACGCCTTCACGTGGCGCACTCGATTGCGTGTCGTCGGCCCGGCGGCATCGACAAAGTCGGGATGAAAACCATCAGCACCACTCATGCACCCAACGGTAGGGGATCCGACAAAGATGGTCGAGCAGATCGGCTCCTGACCGGCCATCGATGGCGTTCGAAGGGTCGCAGACGGTGCGGCTAGGACGCCGGGACGGGTGCCAGTGATCGCAGTGCCGGGATCACGTGCGCCCCGATGAGGTCGTGACTGCGGACGAGGTCGCGGTAGTCGAACAGCTTGAAGTCGGTGAACAGCAGCAGATTTCCGACACCCGTGGCGGTGACTTGTTCGACGAGTTGTTCGGTGACGGTTCGCGGTGAACCGACGATGATGTCCTCGGGGTGATTGAAAACTGCGATGAGGGCTGCGTCGGCGGGACCGGAACCGTTTGTCCCACTTGTATTTTCAATGCTTCTGAGCATTCTTTCCCGCGCGCCGAGCAGTGGATCTGTGCTGTGTTCGACGATCTCGTGCGCTTCAGCGTCTGTGGGGGGGCGACAAACACTCGACGGCGGACGCCGAGGTCATCGGCCCCGCGGCCGTCCCGCGTCCGCCGCCTCGGAGTGATACACGGCGTTGAGTGCGGCGACATCCGCCGTCGGCTTCCACGACGTGCACATTTGTATCCGCGATGGGCGGCCCACCGGTACGAGTTCTCCGACGTGGCCGTCACCCACACCGGTGGACGGGGTTGGCGTATCTGCGGCACGATAGCCACGTCGACCAGGTTGTAGAACCAGCGTCCCGATGGGTGATGCGCTCACCGCTGAGGTATTCTGTCCAACACGTCGGCGCCACTGGTGTAGCGCGGCCGCACGTCGTCTGGGTCGAGGCCTGCGAGCGTCGCTTCGGCCGTGCCTCCCCCCGGGGCGATGCCGATCTCCAGGCGTCCGTGGGTCAAATAGTCGAGCATCCCGCATCCTCGGCGAGGCGCCGCACGTCGTGCAGGGGCAGGACGCTACCCATCACCCCAAGCCGCAGGTGTGAGGTCCGTTGGCTCAGCGCGGAGATCAGCAGGTGCGGTGACGGGTTGAAGTTCAGGCCGCCGAAGTGGTGTTCGCCGAAGAACACCCCCTCGCATCCACGGTGCTCGTTGTCGGCCCACAATCGCAGAGACCGATCGAACACCTGCTGGGTTTCCCGCGGGGTCGCCCTCGCCCGCCGCGGCGAGGTCACGTGCACCGGAAATGTAGAACATCCACGACTTGACCATCCTGTCGTCCTCTCGATGCGTCGACACATCAACACGAGCTTGATGGTCGCGCCTGAGCGACTGTCGGCCATTGCCTCACTGATTCCTGTGAACGGGTCAGTCAGCGTTCCTTCGCGACGCGTCGACTCGGTCGACGCTGGTCGCGGACGAGCCGGGGATAGCGGCCGCGGTCCGGACGAAAGATGTCATGGGATGAGTCGTGAAACTCGAGCAGGAGCGCAGTCGGGAACTCGAGCAGGGGCGCTGTACGAGTCGCAGAACCTCGATCCCGGGCTGGTTACCCCGGTTCCATCCGACACAGATATCAGCCGGCCGACGGGCGCCGTCGCGCCGACAATTTTCGCCGAGCCAGCCCGCACAGAGCCAGGCGGGGCTACTGTCCGGACAGCTTCGTCGGATACTCAGGGTTGGGGTTGCACATGGAAATTTCGCTTCGCCCGTGGCTTACCACGGGACTTGCGCTCGTCAGCGCGAGCACGATAGCGATCTCACCGATCTCACCCACGCCACAGGCGGTGGAGACGCATGCCCCGACGGTTGCCTTCTCGCCGGAGGTGCACCTCACGGCACTCGATATCCCCTACATTCTGACGTTGCCGATCTTGCGGCAACAATTCGCCAACTGGGTCGAGAACTGGGCGGTTTACCTCGGTGGGCTCGCGAAGTCCGGTGCTGGACTGGTCAATTCGTTGTTAGCGTTACCCGGAGTCACCGTGGAAGTCGTCCAGCAAGTGTTGGCGCTGGACTTCGTGGGCGCCTTCAACACCGTCGCTCAGGGGGTTCGCGATTCGGTGGTGGCCGTGGGACAGCCGTTGCTGGAATCGCTGATCTGGCGCAACCAGAAGTACTACGCGGAATCGTTGGCACTGGAGGCCGCACGGCCCCAGGCCTTCATCGACATCGCCAACGGGTTCCTGGCGGCCGGGAAGCGCGGTCACGACCTCGCTGATCCAGGGCACGCAGGACTTCGTCGCCGCCGTCCTCACCCTCAACCTCGGCAATATCGTCGATGCCGCCGTCAATGGCACGAGGAATTTCGTCGTCTCGCTCGGCGAAGGTTTCAGGTTGATCGTCGACGGGATCGAGGCCGCGCAGCTGGGGATCGCCACCGCGCTGGCCACCCCGCCGCCACCCAGTCCCTTTGCGGATGACGCTGCCCTCGGCGTCCCGGGACCCGCCGGCGCCTTCAGCCTTGCCCGGACGTCGAATGTCGTCACGCTCAATGCCGTTGCCCCGAACGAGGATCCGACATCCCACTCCGGAGTCGATGACGTTGCGCAAACTGCGGACGGTCCGGAGCTAAGCCTTGTGGAAGGTTCGCCGGCCGTGACACCCGACCCCGTTGCTCCGGTACAGGACGTTCAGGAACCGACGACCACTGCGGACGGCATTGATGAAAATCCCGCCGAGGCCGATCCGCAGAACGCACCGGAAACACCCGCCGCGCCCTCGACCGACGTTCGGCAGGCTGAAAATGGCCCGGTCCGCATTCCCAAGAAGCCGGTCCGCGCCACCACGGTCGTGAAAACGCCGAAGCGGGTCGACCGGACTGTCGACAAGGTGACCGACGGGACCGCCACGGACACGGGAGTCGCCGGGCCCGTCAGGGGTGGAAAGAAGGACCGGGTCACGAGGCACGGCGGGGACGCCGGGCCGAAGCCTGCCGCCGACGCGAAGTCTGCGGCGGACGCTGCCGCCTGACGCCGTGCGCTGGCTAAGGACTTGTCGGCAGAGCGCCCAACTGTTGCAGCAGTGAGTAGAGGTTGCCGACGCCCCAGTGGTCGGTGATCTGGCCGTCGCGCACCCGCATCGAATCGACAGTCTCGAACTGGACCGCCCGTCCGGTGGGCGCCACCCCGAGGAAAGTGCCACGATGCGTGCCGTAGTAGACCTTGTATGTCGTGACGAGATCACCGTCAACCGACTGCCAGTGGATCTGCGCCCGGAAGTCTGGAAAGCTTCTCGCAACCCGGTATAAAGCTTGCGGACGCCGCCTTGTCGGCGCTGGCCCCGGGTGCGGAGTGTGGTCGACGAAGTCGTCGGCGAACAACTCGTCGTACAGGTCGAAGTTGCCACCGCCCTGGACTTCCTCGTGTTGCGACGGACCACGGCTTTTTGGCCGCCTCGCCAGCCTCATCGATCGCCATTTCGTCCCCTCGACCTCGCGTAGTCGACACGCAGTTCGTACAAGCGGACCGTGGTCCCGACCTATTCCGGGGAGCGCAGCCGCGATGATGGAGCGATGAGGGCGATGTCGGGCATCGGCGTACCGGCGAACGATCCGATGGTGGTGCCACACAGCGACGGCATCGGGCGATGCAGATGGGCCGCGGAGACGAACCCCGACCTCGTCGACTATCACGATCGGCAGTGGGGGACGCCGGTGCATGACGAGACGGGTCTACTCGAGGCGCTCGCCATGACCTACTTCGAGAACGGCCTTTCCTTCGCCGTCGTGTTCGGCAAGCGCGAAGCGTTCAGGCGGGCCTTTCGCGGATTCGAACCCGCCGAAGTCGCGACATTCACCGGACGGGAAATCGATGCACTGATGCTCGACCGCACCATCGTCCGCAATCGCGCCAAGATCGAAGCGACGGTTCACAACGCACGGGTCATGCAGTCGGTGTCGCTGAACGAACTGGTGTGGCGACATCGGCCACGTCGACATCGCTTACGCGAGAGAGGAGCGACTCGGCAGAGTGCACAGCCCGGAGTCGCGCGAGTCTGCGAAAACCCTTCGAGAGGCAGGATTTCGGCTCGTCGGGCCGGCGGTGGCTCATTCCTTCATGCAGGCCGTCGGCGTCGAGAACGGACATTTCGAAGGTTGCTTTCGCGCCCCGCCTCTTGGCTGAATGCGATTCGTTGCATCGTCCTCAGTTTGGCCGTGCGTCTTGGCCAGTTGGACCGCGCGCTCGCGGGCATTCTCGAACTCGCCCGCAGGGTCCGCGGTGACCATCGCGGGCTGGAAGCGCACCATGTCGATCTGGGTCACACCGGCTTGGTTGAGCCAGTCTCGGCGCAAGTAGGTTGAATGGTGGTCCACGCCGATGCGGGCATGCGACGTGCTCGCCATAGACACCAGAGGTCAACGTGAGTCGTCGCATGCTTATCCGTCAGCAGACCGTGGTAACCGGTGTCCGGATTGAGCCCCCACAGCAGGCCCGGCTGACGAATGAGATCGATGTATTGCTTCAGCCGATACGGGATGCCCGAGTTCCACATCGGCACGGCGAACAGGTAACGGTCGGCGGAGATGAAGCGCTGCGCGATCGCAACGACCTGATCCCACGCGCTCCGTTGCACCGCGTCCTGATCCTTTCCGGACAGGATGCTCATCTTGCGGCCGCTTTGTTGCCGTCGAAGGCGGGAAGGTCTTCATCCCACAGTTCGATCGTATCGACCTCGATATCCGGGTTCTGGTCACGCAGGGCATCGAGGTAGGCATCGGCGATCTCTGTCGACTCCGAATAGACCTTGCGTGGTGAGGCTTTCAGGTAAAGCAGTTTGGTCATCGCGCACTCCTTCGGCACTATCCAGATTTGGCATCGGTGGGAGCTTCTTCGGTCATCCGCGTCATATTAGATGCCTGAATCGGCCGAAATCTCATGTGTCCCTGACGATCCGGCCAGTCAGCAGCATATGGCAACGATCGCCGGGATGTGCCCAGAGAAGGCATTCAGATGACCGCCGGTCGCTATTCGGGACACTAATATCACTATCCTGCACATGGTTTCACGGCATTACGCTAAGCGAAATGGCGTCGGTAAGCGGTAAGCGAAAAGACAACCTTGGGCACATTCGGCCAAGGGCAGCCAGGAGTCCGAGAGCGGACGGCGCTGCGGGAGCCGGACGGATCCGGTTTGCCTGCGGCTCCGGGTGGCCGACGGCTACAGCCTCTTCGGCGCCCGTCCGGAACTAGCGATCGAGTGGTTCGACCAACACGTCAACCGACGCGTTGCCGCATCAAAATCACTCCGCCGCCGATGCACCGTGGTGTGAGGGTGGGGTGCGGGGCATGGCAGGCACCGCGACGGCGGTCGCCACGGCGACGACGAGCACGCCAGGAACACCGCAGCCGAACCCGCCTGGATGGCCGCCGGTCCGATCGAATGCACGTCACCGGGCGCCGAATATCGAGTTGGCGATCGCGCCGAATATCGCGACGCCGACGGCGCTGCCCAGTGAACGGGCGAACATGTTGTTGCCGGTCACGACGCCGCGTTCGTTCCATTCGACGCTGGACTGCGCCGCGATCAGCGTCGGAACGGCCAGCAGCCCCATGCCTCCGCCGATCACGAAGCACGCCGCCGCCACGACGGCGACGTTGGGCCGGTGGGCCATGGCCACCAGCACCGACGCCCCCGTGATCACCAGCGCGACGCCCACCACGGCGGTCCACTTGAATCCCCAACGCAGGTAGAGCCTTCCGGCCACCGCGGCGGTGGCGGGCCAGCCGATCGTCAGCGCCGCCAGGGCGAGTCCCGCGACGATCGGGCCGACGCCCAGCGAACCCTCCAGGTACGTCGGCACGTAGGACGTCAGCCCCATCAGGATCGCGCCGACGCCGAAGGCGACGATCGTGGTCGCACAGAGCAACCGGCGGGAGAACACCCACAGGGGCAGGATCGGCTCGGCGGCCCGCCGCTCCACGACCACGAACGCGCCAGCAGCACCCGCCGACGGTGAACGCCGCGATGCTCGGCACCGAGTGTCCACGCCCAGGTCTGCCCGCCGCCGAGCACGCCCAGCACCAGCGACGTCATCGCGCCCGCCAGCAGCAGCGCGCCCAGCGAGTCGACCGTCCGGTGCCGCCGCTCGACGGTCTCGTGGAAGTGCCGGTTGAACATCCACGCCGCCAGCAGACACAAGGGGATGTTGATGAGGAACACGCCGCGCCAGATCCCGAGTTGCGAGAAGCGCCGCCCAGCATCGGGCCGACGACCGAGGAGATCGCCCACACGCTGGCGAGATAGCCCTGCACCCTGGCCGCTCGGCCACGGTGTAGATGTCCCCGACGATGGTCATCGCCGTCGGTTGGACGGCACCGGCACCGAGTCCCTGGACCGCCCGGAAGACGATCAGCGCCAGCATGTTCCAGGCCGCAGCGCAGAGGATCGAGCCCAGCAGGAACAACGCCGATGCCCAGCAGCAGGATCGGTTTGCGGCCGAAGACGTCGGAGAGCTTGGCGTAGATCGGCGTGGTGACGGCCTGGCCCAGCAGGTAGGCGGAGAACAGCCACGGGAAACTGGTGGAAGCCGCCCAGCTCGCCGACGATGGACGGGATGGCCGTCGCCAGCACCGTCGAATCGATGGCGACCAAACCGGTGCTCAGCATGACCGAGATAAGGACCGGCCCGCGCTCCGAGCGGAAACCGACCGCGGCCGTTGATGTCGAACTCACCGCCGGCTGATCCGCCCTTCCCATAGTCTGCCCGGACACCCAATGAACCGTGTTCCGGCTTGCGATCGATGAATCTACGCCCATCACCGAGGGCAGTCCTGCGCGAGGCGGGACGACCGACCCTGATTGCCGAACACAATCCAGAGGCCGCGTATTCCCCAACTCAAAATGTACGAATGTCTGCAAATTGTTTTGACTGGAGCCTAGTTATCCGCGGCGAACTGGTTCGTGCAGTAGTCGCGAAAGGCGGCGGTCCGGCGGGCGAGACGCCCATGCAGCGTTACGGCCAGCAGTGCTACGGCAGGGACGTCGTCGGCTATGTCGAGTTCGCGGTATGGCAGTCCCTCGTAGCTGAGGTTGGTGCGGGACTGTTGCAGCAACATGGACCAGCCGAATCCGCGCGCGACGAGGGCGCGAACGCCTTCTACGCTCGAGGTCTTGTGCACGACCCGCGGCGACACCCCGGCAGTCGACAAGATCGCGCGATAGAAGGCCTCTCCGGGCGATATATCGATGAGAATCATGGGCTCGTCCGCGAGGCTGCCCAACATGATGCTGTGCTCTCCTGGGCCGACGAAACCCTCCGCTACAAGGACTTTCGGGCGGGCTGTGAAGAGGCGATGTGAACTGAGGCCGTCGCGCACATCGAGGTCATACATCAGAGCCGCATCGCATCGACCTTGAATGAGCCAGTCCTGGACTTCGGTGGGCGTTCCCTCCTGGAAGCTGAAATTCACTGCGGGGTGACGACTCAGGAATCCCGACATGAGATGGGGAAGAAGCACCGGAGTGAGCACGGGGTCCAACGCAACCTTCAGTTCACCCGCCACTGCGCCGCCGATGTCTGCGGCGTTGCGCTCGAGTTCTCTCGCCCGTGCGACCAGCGACCGCAGTTCCGGCAGCAGCGCGGCACCCGCAGCGGTGAGCGTGACGCCCCGCGCTCGCACGCGATGCAGCAACCGCACTCCCACGATGTTCTCCAGCTCGGAGATGGCCACCGATACCGCCGACTCCGAGATCGGAAGGTCAGCGGCGGCCGCGGCCATCGAGCCCCGGTCGGCAACGGCGACAAAGTACTCCATCTGACGCAGAGTCATTCGCATAACCTAACATTAATTCAGGAACTTCCACTAAAACATCTGTTTGACGCAGGTTTCAGCGTGGAGAACACTGGGAATCGCGCCGAGGCCGTTCAGCGAAAGCGGCGACGCAGGATGAGAACGGCGCGTGAGAGGGATGATGACGATGGGTCGTGTTGCCCTGATCACCGGAGCCAGTCGGGGAATCGGTGCGGCGACCGCTCTGGTGCTCGCCGAGCAGGGGTTTCGAGTGGTGGTCAATTACCGCTCCAGTGCCGAGCAGGCGGACGAGGTGGTCCGGGCGGCGACCGCGGCCGGCGGTGAGGCCGTGGCGATTCGGGCAGATGTCACCGAGGCCGCCGACGTGGCCGCGATGGTCGACCAAACGAACGAAAAATGGGGCGGGGTCGACGTGCTCGTGCACAACGCCCTGATCCCTTTCGATGTCATCTCGTTCGCGGATCTGAGTTGGGAGCAGCTCGGCGGGAAGCTGGACCGCGAGCTGCATGCCGCATTTCTGATCACCAAAGCCGTTGTACCAACGATGATTTCCCGAAATTACGGTCGGCTGGTGTACCTGAGCACGGGGTTGTCCCGCCGTCCGCGCGACGGGATGATCAACCTCGGCGTCGCCAAGGCGGCACTCGATCAGTTCGTCCGTTACGTCGCGCTGGAACTGGCGCCGCACGGGATCACTGCGAACCTCGTCGCGCCGGCCACGGTCGATGAAACCAAGGTGACCGAGCAGTTGACCACCGACCAGCTGCGTCATCTCGGCACGACCAACCCCATGGGCCGCCTCGTGCGCCCCGACGAGGTGGCCCGCACGGTGGCCTTCCTGGCCAGTGAGCAGTCCGGTTTCACCACCGGCCACTACCTGCCGGTCAACGGCGGCCTTGCGATGGATTGAACGAGACAGCGGTGCATCAGATTTCCGAAGGAAGGCAGTTTCGCGATGAACACGATCGACCGGGCCGGCCCGAGCGGGCAGGCCGTTGTCGTCGGGGCGACCGGTGAGGTCGGCGCCGCCATCGTCGTACGGCTGCGCAAGGCCGGGGTGCCCGTGGTCGCCGTGGCCCGCGACCGTGACCGCCTCGAGGAGTTGTGCGCAACCGGCGACGGGATCACGGCATGCGCCGCCGATATCGGTGACGACTCATCAGGTGTGGCGATTGCCGCCGCGGTGTCCGGGCCCGTCCGGATGGTGGTCCAGTCCGCGGCCGTCCCGCCGGCGGGACCGCTGGCCACGATCGAGCCGGACGCGCTCGGCCGGTCGGTCTCGTTGAAGCTCGGTGGACTGTTGCGTCTCATCCGCGCTGTCGACGACCGGTTCGTCGAGGGCTCGCGGATCGTCGCCATCGGCGGCCATTTCGGTGCCGAACCCACGCCGCAAACCTGCGGGGCCGGTGTCACCAACGCCGCTCTGGCCAATCTCGTTCGTCAGCTCGCCGACGCCTACGGGCCGCGGGGGGTGACCGTGCACCTGATCGCGCCCGGTGCCCTGGACACGGATCGGCTCCGTCGGTTCGCCGGCGCGGCCGCCGAGGCGCGCGGGGTCGACGTCGAGACCGTCCTCGATGAATACCGGTCTCATTCACCGCTGGGTCGGATGACCACGGTCGACCAGGTCAGCTGGGCGGTAACGCAATTGCTGGCGCCCGAGGCCGACGCGCTGCATGGCGCAACCCTCGCCCTGGACGGCGGCGCTCGCCGAGGCCTCTTCTAGCCGCCGGTGGTCGAGTCATCAGATTGGGAAGGAGTTCGGCCATGCAGACCATCGATCTGACCTACGTCGGACATGGGTACCACGAGGAACTGGTCGCCTATGTTGCCGATCAGGAGGGCTATTTCGAGGATGAAGGTGTGCACGTCGCCATCCGTGACGGGGTCGGCTGGGAAACCGAGCGCGTGCGCCGCGGTGTGACGATCGGCCTGGGCCGGGCCCTGTTGTCGCGGCTGACCGACGGTATCGGCTGGACAATGCTCAGCGTCAACACCCATCGTCCGCTGTTCTGGTTTCTGGGCAACGCCGAGGTGACGTCGATGGCGGATCTTCGCGGGCGCCGCCTCGCCGTACACGCCGCCCACACCGCGCCCGGGTGTTTCGCCCGGATGGTCCTGCGCAAGCACGGCCTTGACCCCGACCGCGATCTGGAATGCATGGCGCGGCTTCCGGGTGATTACCAGATGGACCTGCGACGGCTTCGGGACGGCTCCGTCGACGCCGCCTACGTGGGCAGCACGCTGTCACCTGAACAGGTCGCCGAGGAAGAAGGGTTTCATGTGCTGGCCTGGGTCGGCGACCACTTCCAGATCCCCACCGTGGGTGTCGCCGTGGACCCCGACCCACATCCCGCTGGACAGCCCCGCGCTGCAGGCCCTGGTGCGGGCCAACAGGCGGGCCCTGCGGACAATCGCCGAACAGCCTGCCCTGGCCGTCGACTACGTCGCCTCGTTCCTCAACCGGCTGACGCGTGAGGAAGCGCAACAACACTACGAGCGTTACATCGCTCCGTATTTCACCGCCGGCGGCCAGGTGGACCTCGACATCGCGCAGCAGGCGATCGATGCGGTCGCGGCCGAACTCGGCGTTGTGCCAGTAGCCGCAGACGAGCTCTATCAGTGATCGACGTTGGTTTCGGCGGGCGTTGCAGGTGACGGTGTCTCGGTGATCCAGCGGGCGGCCAGTAGCCCGGAGACGCCGGTGAGGATGGCTGCGGCGATGACGGTGGCGTCGAGGTTGAACGCGTCCGCGATGATGCCGGCGACCAGGGCGCCTGCGGCGTAGCCGATGTCTCGCCAGAACCGGTAGGCGCCCGAGGGCGTTGGCGCGCCAGGTGGGATGGGCGTGGTCGGAGATCGACGGCGATCAGTGTGGGGTAGACCATGGCGGTGCCGACGCCGAGGGCGGTGGCTGAGGCCACGCCTGCGAGCAGCGGCCGTTTCAGCAGAGCCAAGGCGAGCGCGAGTCCGCCGGACTGGATGAGCATTCCCCTCGACGATCAGCGGCTTGCGGCCGATGCGATCGGCAAGGCGGCCGGTGGGTATCTGGCCGAGTCCCCACAACAGCGGGTAGAGGCCCTTTATCACGCCGACGGCGGCCAGCCCGAGGCCATGGTTGGTGAACAGCAGCGGGAACACGCCCCAGGTGATGCCGTCGTTGAGGTTGTTGACGAGCCCGGCCTGGCTGGCACCGCGGAGTCGCCGGTCCCGCCATGAGGTACGGGCGAAGATGCTCCAAAACTGTGGGCGTTTCATCGAGTTCCGGCTTGGGATGATGCGACAGCTCGAGCGCGACGTGAGCGGCTGTGTCTCGAACTGCGAGTGTTAAACCGAGCCCGGCGGCGACGAAGACGACACCGATCAGTTCCGGTATGGGGCGCAGCCCGTAGGCGGTGGCCAGGTAGCCGGTCAGGAGTGCGACGACGCCGACGGCGACGTAGCCTGCCGCTTCATTGAGGCCGGTGGCCAGGCCGCGTCGTCTCGGGCCTACCAGGTCGATCTTCATGTTGACCGTCATCGACCAGGCCAGGCCCTGGTTGAGGCCGAGCAGCACGTTGGCGGCGATGATCCACCACCACGATGGACCCCAGGCGAGCATGAACGGCACCGGCACCCCGATGACCCACCCGGCCAACAGCAGCTGCCTTCGCGTGAACCGCGCGGTCAGTGCCCCCGCCGCCAGGTTGGTCAGTGCCTTGGTCAGGCCGAAGGCGATGATGAATGCAAAGACCGCCAGGTCGTTGGTCACGCCGAACACCTCGGTGCCGATCAGCGGCGCCGTGGTGCGTTCCAGGCCGACGAGGGCACCCACGCACGCGTTGACGATGACCAAAAGCGTGAATTGCAACCAGTTTTCCCGAAGCCCGAGCCGTACCGGCCGGGACTGGTGCCATGAGGTGATCGTCATCGGTCTGCGTCGCGACCTATGAGCAGTGGACGCCGGTGGGCGGCTGCATAGTCGTCGGGTCCGCCGTCGAGCACGGCCACGTCGTGGTTGCCGAGACGAGCCAACAGACTGGCGGCGGTCATGGCGCGTTCTCCGTGGCCGCAGCCTATGACGGCGCCGGCGGGAACGTCATGGATGCGGCCGTGCAGCTCGCCCAGTTCGATGTGAATGGCGCCGGCGACATGACCGTTCTGGAATTCGGCGGCTTGGCGGACATCGAGATAGGGCCGCCCGGGCAGCCGATCGGCGGTGGCGAAGGTCAGCTTGCTGTGAGGTCTGCCGGCGCTCAGCCAGGTATCCATTCCGCCAATGAGCCGGCCGGCGAGTCGCTCGTAACCGATTTTGTAGGCCTGCCAGCCGATTTCGCATGGTTCCTGGTGCACGTCGGCGATGAACGACCAGCGGAGCCCGGTCGTCGACGAGCCACCCGAGCCAGGTCGCGAACTGATCGCGCAAGGCGATCGATAACGCGCCGGGGACGTGGCCGGCGGCGAAAGCGGCGGCGGGACGGACATCGATGACGACCCCACCGTCGGCGATCACGCGGTCGACTTGCGCGAGGCTGAGGCTCGGCGTCATGGGCGCGCCGGTCATGAAGCCAGGACCGCGCCGGTTCTGCTCGCACAGCCGGCCGAAATAGTCGGGGTAGCTACCGAGGCCGGCCAGCAGATGCCGGACGAAGGCGTCTTCGTCGGCTGCTGAAAGCAGAGGGTTGGTGCGTTTCTGGTCGCCGATGGTGCTGGTCCGGGCGGCACCGGGGGGCGCCGAGCAGAAGGAACCGGCGCCGTGGGTGGGCCAGACCATCACGTCGTCGGGCAATGTGGCGAGCCGGTGCAGCGAGCGGTACTGGGCGCGGGTCAATTCCTCGACGCGGTCGGGCCCGAACAGATCGGTGCGTGCCGCCGATCCGACGATCAATGAACCACCCGTGAACACGCCGACCTGCCGGTCACCGTCGAGAAGCAGGAACGCAAGGTGTTCGTCGGTGTGGCCCGGGGTGGCCCACGCCCGTAGCCGAAGTCCACCGAGGTCGAACTCATCGCCGTCGCGCAGGCCGTCGTGGTCGAAGGCTCGGCGACCCGCGGCGGAGGCCAGGACCCGCGCGCCGGTGTCGTGGTGCAATTGCACGGCGCCGGACAGAAAATCGGCGTGCAGATGGGTGTCCGCGGCATAGACGACGGCTAGTTTGCGACGGTGTGCTGCCGCGCGCAGAGTGCGTAAGTCGCGGCTGGCATCCACCGCCAAGGCTCGGTGGTCTCCGAGGTCGACGAGGTAGGCGCTGTTGCCCAGTCCTTCGTCGACCAGTGGGATCACGTGTTCGTCGCTGAATGTCATGTCTACAGTGGCGCAATCCGTGAATTCATGGGCAACGTCCAATCGAGTGGGAAGGCACGGGGATGATCTTCTCCGTCGTCGAAATAAACGGTGCGGTAGCGCTTCTGAGTCCTCACCACGAGCACAGCTGGTTTCGAAATGTGGGATACAGCGGCTCGGTGAGTGACATGATCGCTGCTCCACCGGTGCCGGCGGGTTTCTTCGAGGCTGGGCAAGCGGCGCAGAGAGTTTCGATTTGCCGGCGGCATCGAGAACGGGCACCTCGACGGCTGCTTCCGCCAAGGCGCGACGCGATCATGAGTCAAGCACTACGCTTCGAGAACCCGCCGCAAAAAGTATGTCTCGCGCGGCCCCACGAGAGAGAGCACGGCACCATTCATGACCGGATCAAAGCGCACGGCACTCATCACCTCGGGAAAGAACGCGGCGAGAATTGCCTTCGCCGGCGCCGTCATCGCAGGGTGCTCGGTAGGCCTGGCGGCCCCGGCGGTTGCCGACTGTGATCCGTTCCTCTTGTCGATGACGCCACAGCCGGTTCTGTCGTGTCTCCCGCCGCCGGAGCAGGCTCCGCCTGCCGAGCAGGCTCCCGTGTCGGAGCCGGTCAACGACGTCGCGGGTCCACCACTGCCTGCGGAAATGCCGCCCCCGGGCGATCCCTTGACGCCGCCGCCGGCGGATCCCTTGGTGCCTTCCCCCTAGGGTCCACGATCTAGTGATCCAGCAGGACGACGTGCTGTTTGATGGCGGCGCCGGTCCGGTGGTCATCGTCGGTAGCCAGTAGGTCCAGCAACGCGCCCCGGAGGACTGCGAGCGCCAGTGTGCGGCGGGCGATGCCCGCCTTGCTGCGTCGTTCGGTCGGTGATTGGTACTCGGCCAGTACGGCAAGCCAATCGTTGACCGTTGATTCGGCGAAACCGGTCCACACACCGCCCGGTTCAACCAGGGAACGGGCGTACGCCTCGGTCCACAGTCTCAGTAGTGGGCGATGCGTTTCGTCGGCCAGCCACTCCCATACCTGTTCCATCGCTGCACTCAGACCGATGCGAGCGTGGCCGCCGTTCTGCCCGAGTCGATCCAGGAATGCCAGTTCGTCAGTGCGGGCACGCGTCAGCAGGGCCCTGACCAGGCCGTCCTTATTGCCGAATAGGTAGATCAATACGCGCGGGCTGGAGCCGATGGCAGCCGCCAGCGGCCGCAGCGAGATGTCCGCGATGCCGTGTTCCAAGGCGTAGTGATACGCGGCTTCCAGCAGTTCTGTGTGCCGAGCGGACGGGCTTGTTGCCTGTTCGGTCATCTTGATAGTCTACTGAAACACTTGTTTCAGTAGACGCGAGAATGATGAGCACGGGAATCCAACCCATGTCGCAGCAGAACGTCGCACCGTCGCGAGTGAGGGTGCGGGCAGCCGACCGGGCCGGTGACCTCGGTTGGGTGGTGATGGCCCACGGCGAGGTTTATCGGGAACAGTTCGGATGGGACGCCTCGTTTGAGGCTCTGGTCGCCAGAATCGTCGCCGAATACCACGAGGATCGTGACGAGACCCGCGAAGCGGCTTGGATCGCCGAAGTGGACGGTCAACGCGCAGGATGCGTCTTCTGCGTCGCCGGAGACGAACCTGACGTTGCGAAGCTGCGAACCTTGTTGGTTTCGCCGAATGCTCGCGGTCTCGGCGTGGGCACTCTTCTGGTCAAGCGTTGCCTCGACTTCGCCCGCGACGCCGGTTACCGCCGGATCACCTTGTGGACCAACGATGTATTGACCTCGGCTCGCAAGATTTATCTGGGTTTCGGCTTCGTTCTCGCAGGCGAGGAGCCGCACCACAGCTTCGGTCACGATCTGGTCGGCCAAGACTGGACGTTGGACCTGTCCGGCTCGCCGAGCGGTAACGAACACGTCTCAGCCGCAACGTAAAGTCTTGGACTGCGCAGATCTTCCTCTCAGCCGGGTCTCAGCCAGCTAATGCAGAGTTTGACTTACTACTTTGCTATCCAAACTCGACGGGAAGAACACTCTATGAAGAAACACCCGCGGTCCTCACGGCGAAAACCGGATCGTCCCTCAGACTCGAGCTGGCCTGTGGGGCCGCAATATTCGGGCTACCCGTCGCAGGGTTCATATCAGCAGCCCTACGACTGGCGCTACGCGACGCAGACACCCCGGCCGCCCCAGGATCCCTACCGCGATATGCGTCAGGCCGATTCGGCGTCGACTGCGCCGATTCCCCAGGTCCGAAAGCGTTCTCGAGTCGGCATCGCCATCTTCGGCGCCGCGGCGGTAGCCGTGACGTCCGGCACCGCCGGCGCCCTGGTGCTGGCGAGCCAACATCACGATGCGGCAGCCCCTGCCTCAGCCGCGTCGGTGTCATCGGCTCCTTCTCAGCCCGCTGCCACCCAGCCGAAGGCCGGGCTGCCCTCCGGCTCGGTGGAGCAGGTTGCCGCGAAGGTGCTGCCGAGCGTGGTGAAGCTTCAGATCGATATGGGACAGGGAAGCGAAGAGGGGTCTGGCATTGTGCTGAGCCCGGATGGGCTGATCCTGACCAACAACCATGTCGTCGCCGCCGTCAGCGGGTCCGCGGGTGCCCAGGAGGCGCCGAGCGGACTGGGTGGTTTGGACGATCAGTCCTCGCCCGGCAACGAGGGGCCTTCGGATCAGGGTGCGCAAGCCACCGTGACCTTCGCGGACGGCCGCACCACGCCGTTCAGTGTGGTCGGAACCGACCCGGACGATGACATCGCCGTTGTTCGCGCACAAGGTGTTTCGGATCTGACCCCCATCTCACTAGGATCCTCGAAGGACCTCAAGGTCGGAGAGAATGTCGTGGCCATCGGTTCGCCGCTCGGCCTGCAGGGCACGGTGACGACGGGCATCATCAGCGCGCTGGACCGTCCGGTCACCACCGGTGACCCGAGCACCGGCCAGCATTCGGTGATCAGTGCGATCCAGACCGACGCTGCGATCAACCCGGGCAACTCCGGCGGCGCGTTGGTGAACATGAACGGCGAACTTGTCGGCGTGAACTCGGCGATCGCGTCGCTGGGCGGCGGAGGCGGGCAGGATTCGGCGGGCGCGCAGAGTGGCTCGATCGGGCTGGGCTTCGCGATTCCGTCGGATCAGGCCAAGCGCATTGCGGACGAACTGGTTTCGACCGGGACTGCGACGCATGCCTCGTTGGGTGTGCAGCTCGGTAATGACGCCCATGCCAATGGGGCGGCAGTCGCCGCGGTGGTCGCTGATGGGCCTGCCGCGGCCGCGGGGTTGCCGGACGGCGTGCTGGTTACCAAGGTCGACGACCACGCGATCGACAGTGCGGACGCGTTGGTCGCCGCAGTGCGCTCGAAGGCTCCCGGGGACAACGTGACGCTCACGTATGTCGACGCCTCCGGCGCGTCTCAGACCGTGCAGGTCACCCTCGGCCAGACCGAGGCGTAATCGGGCCCGACGATCGAGCCGGTCGGGCGCGGGCGGTCAAAGAATTTGTTCCAGTAGCTTCTTGAGCTCTTTCTGCTGTGATTTGGAGAGGCGTTCCAGACGCTTGCCGAACGCGTCCGACAAGAGCGAGAGACCATCTTTGGTCACTTGACGCCCGGCCGGTGTGATCTCGAGGCGGTGGCGCCGCAGATCGGCGGGGTCGATCTGCCGGCGCGCGAACCCCGCGGCCTCGAGTCGTTTGAGGTAGACCGTCACCGTCGCCTTGGGCATGCTCAGCGTCGTCGCCAGCTCGGCAGGGTAGGGATGCTCGTCGATCTCGGCGAGTAGGAACAACTCTTTGGAGTCGAGTCCCAGCGCGGTGATGTCCGCCTCGACGGAGGAGATCGCCGACAGCAGCACCCGGTAGTTCAGCGACCAGATCTTCGCCGCGTCGTCCCGTGTCGTCGACATTGCAACCTAGATTGTTCAGGGCTAAATTAGTTCATAACTGAACTAATACACATATGAACAATCTATCAGAGAGGGGCACGCTGTGCCTTTGGATCACTACGTGACACTCGGACGATCTGGACTTCGCGTCAGCCCGCTGTGCTTGGGGGCGATGACATTCGGCGAAGACCTGGGCTGGGGATCCAGCGTGGAGGAGTCCGTACAGATCATCGACCGATTCGTCGACCTCGGTGGCAACTTCATCGACACCGCCAACTTCTACACCAAAAGCCATTCCGAGAAGATCATCGGCGACCACATCGGGCGCCACCCCGCACGCCGCGATCGCCTGGTGATCGCCACCAAGTTCAGCGGCAACCTGTATCCGGGCGATCCCAACGGTGGCGGCTCGGGCCGCAAATCACTGATCAACGCCTGCGAGAACTCGCTGCGGCGCCTGCAGACCGACTACATCGACCTGTACTGGCTCCACATCTGGGATGCCCACACTCCCATCGAGGAGACGATGGCCGCACTCGACGACCTCGTCCGGGCTGGCAAGGTGCGCTACCTCGGCGTATCGGACACCCCGGCGTGGAAGATCGCCGAAGCAAACCTCACCGCCCGTTTCCGCGGCTGGTCATCGTTCATCGGGCTGCAGATCGAGTACTCACTGCTCCAACGCACGGTCGAACAGGAACTGGTCCCGATGGCCTCCGAATTCGGCCTCGGGATCACGCCGTGGTCACCGCTCAGTGGCGGTGCGCTCAGCGGCAAGTACACCCGCAGCAACGCCGGCAAGGGCAAGGCCGACCGTGCGGCGTTGATCGAGGGGTCCCTCAACGAGAAGACATACGAGGTGGTCGACGAACTCGAGATCATCGCCAAAGCGCACGAGACCACGGTCGCCAGTGTGGCGCTGGCCTGGCTCCGCGTGCAGCCGGCCGTGACCTCGATCATCATCGGGGCGCGCCGGCTCTCGCAGTTCGAGGACAACATCCGCGCCCTCGACGTGAAACTCACCGCCGAGGAACTGGCCCGACTCGACGCCATCACCGAGCCGACGTTCGGATTCCCGCAGACCATGCTGCCGATGGCCCCGGGTATCACCAACGGCGGGACGACGGTGAACGGTGTCTCCGCGCCGATCTCCGACTACGTGATGCCCGCAGGCGACCGGCCCTACTGACGCGCGTGTTCGGTCGGCGCGGCGACGGCCCGTCGGCGGCTACCAGGGCACGTCGCCCTCGGCGTCGAAGAAGCCTCCGGTGGGGCCATCCGGGCCTACCTGCGCCATCCGCACGATGATCGTCGGCGCCCTGCTCGACGGTCTGGATGCCGGTGTTCGCCGTTCAGGTCGGTCTTGGTGAACCCGGGCTCCACCGCGTTGATCCGCATGTCCGGGAACGCCTTCGCGTACTGCACGGTGATCATGTTGACGGCGGTCTTCGACGCCGGGTAGGCGACGCCCGGGTAGACGTTCGCGGGGGCCGGGGCGGTGACCGCGGGTCAGCGAGGCCAGACCGCTGCTGACGTTGACCACGACCGGGGCGGCGGAACGCTGCAGCAGCGGGAGAAAAGCGTGGTGACGCGCACCGTGCCGAAGACGTTCGTCTCGAACGTCTTCCGCATCACGTCGGCGGTCACGTCCGCGGGGCCGATCACGGCGTTGTCGGCGGCCGCGTTCTTCGATCGCGGCGTTGTTGACCAGGACGTCCAGCCCTCCGTCGGCCTCGATCGCCTTGCCGCGGCCTGCAGTACCGACGCGTCGTCGGTGATGTCGAGCTGGACCGCCCGCGCGCCCAGCTGCTCGGCGGCCCGACGCCCGCGTTCGGCGTCGCGGCTGCCGAGGTAGACGGTGTGGCCCGCCGCGACGAGTTGGCGGGCGGTCTCGAAGCCGAGGCCCTTGTTCGCTCCGGTGATCAGTGTTGTGGTCATGTCTCCACGATGCTGCCGACGATGTGTCGGCTGCCAGCGTCCCGCCTTCCTGGGACTGCCAGTACCAGGACATTCCGCGGACATCCGCCCTGGCGCGGTGCACAGTGGTGGCATGGCGACCACGGAATTCGGGCACGCGCTGCGGCGCTGGCGCGACCGGGTGACCGCCGGAGGCCGCCGGGCTGCCCGCCGGCGGTCATCGGCGCGCGGCCGGGCTGCGACGCGAGGAACTCGCCCAGCTGGCCGGGATCTCCGTCGACTACATCACCCGCCTCGAGCAGGGCCGGGCGACCAATCCCTCGGAGCAGGTCGTCGAGGCCCTGGCCGGGCGCTGCGCGCTGTCCGGAGCCGAGCGCGAACATCTGTTCCACGCTCGCCGGGCTCGTACCGCCGGGGCCAGGGAACGGTGCCCGCCTACATCACGCCGAGCGTTCAGCGGATGCTGGACAGGCTGACCGGGACCCCGTCGCGGTCTTCGACGCGGCGTGGACGCTGCTGATCGCCAACCCGCTGTACACGGCCTTGATGGGCGAACACCACGGCAACGAGCGCAACGCGGTGTGGCGCAACTTCCTCGGCTCGGGCAGCCGTGTCCGGCACACGCCGGAGTCGCTGCGCGCGCTCCAGACCTCACAGGTCGCCGAACTGCGCGCGGCCGCGAGCCGATATCCCGCCGACCAGAGAGTGCGGCGGCTGATCGCAGAATTGCGGGCGAACAGCGACCGGTTCGCCGAGATGTGGGATTCCGGAGCGGTCGGCGGGCCCGAGGCCTCCCGCAAGACCATCGATCACCCGCAGGTGGGGCCCTGACGCTGGACTGCGACGTGCTCAGCGTCGCGGGCGCAGACCTGCGCATCATGGTCTACACCGCCGAGCCCGGCACCCAGGACGCCGAGCGGCTCGCGCTGCTCGCCGTCCTCGGCACCCAGACACCTCACGGGTGCGGTGACGAGGTACGTCTCGTTGTCCAGGCCGGCAGTCAGTTCGTCGACGTCAAAGGGGCGGTCGAGGCGAGCGCGGAGCTCGGCGGGGTCGATGAGGAGGCTGATCTCGACGGTTTGGCGTGCGAACAGCCGCCCGATGTGGGGGTAGAGCCGGCGCATCACGGCTCGTTCGGCCGATGTGCACCGGGATGCGCAGTAGCCGACGTGGCCCACCTCATCGGTGAGAATATCGCTGTAGAGAAGCTCGACTCTTCGGCGACCGCGGGTTCATCGGCGAACAGTTCCCTGCCGACGCGGCGAAGTTCGTCGAACATCACGCAGCCCGCCATCTCTGCGGCTCCCACGAACATGAACCCGAGCCGCTCTGGGAGAAACACCCCCGATCTTGACGAACTGCCGCATGACGAACGGCGGGGGCACCACCTGGAACGTCAGGTCGAATACGTCCAAAACGTATGCCAGTAAGCGAGTGTGGTAGTGCTCTTCGAGTTCGAGGTACACGCGTTCGGGCGGAACATCCTCGTCGCTGTTGCGTCCGTAGGTTTCGCCGAGTCCTACCCCGAATCGTTCTGCCTGATTCAACTTCGCGGTGGCGAGCAGGAACAGCATCTTCCTGTCCAGGCCCGGCTCGGGTCGCCGCCGGCGCAGGTTGCGGAGAAAGGTCGGTCGGTCCGCGGGGTGGATCGATCGGACGGGGTCGGTCTCGAGAGCGCCGAAGAACTCTTCGCGATTCGCCAAGCGTCGGTTCAGCAGATCGGCCTCCCCGTCGCGCCGCTTCAAAAAGTCTCGGTAGCCGTCGATTCCGTTGCTGTTCATCGTGATTCCATTCCTTTGACAATCGTCGTCACATACCGAACCAACACGGCCTCCGCCGTCGCGGAATCGTGAGTGTCGGTGGCCAGCAGTGCGAACAGGCCGGTCAGGAAGAACACCCCGAGTTCACTCGCATCCGCCTCTGGCGAGACGCGACCCGCATCCTGCGCTTCGCTGATCGCGGCAATCACGAACTCCGCCAGCGGATGCTCCGTGAGTTCGTCCTCGACCGGCCGGGTCGAGGAAAAGTGCAACCCCAACATGTCCCGGAAAACCACCGGGCCCAAACGACGTTCGGCGGCAAGCACATGCCAAACAAGCAGTGACAACACCGACACCAAGTCGTCGGTGTCGGTCAGTGCGACGTCGAGTTCGGCGACGATCCTGGCTTCTTCATTTCGCTCCAGTTCGACCAACACGTGTTCCTTGGTCGGGAAGTGAAAGTAGAAAGTGCCTCGCACCACCCCTGCCGTGCCGGCGATGGCGCTGACGTCCGCACCGGCCAATCCGCGCCGGCCGATCTCTGCCAACGCGGCGTCGAAGAGGCGTGCCCGCGTCTCCAGTCGACGAGACCTCTCGAACGCTCCCGGCCGACGTTCCCGCGGCCGTGACGTCTGGCGACCCCATGGAAGCACTGTAGCCAACTCACTGGCACTCGTCAATGACAGTCGTCAATGAGGGCCATCAGTTAGATATGCCGCGGAGTCGCGGCAGCTCGCAACCGAACTGCGGGGCAGAGGGTTTCGGATCGTCGGCCGTGTGGCGCAAGGAGAGCGTGGTCAGGCGGGTGAGTTAGCCCACTCGATTCCTACTCTCACCTGAGGCGAGAGTAGGGTTCGTTTCCGGAAGAGGCAGCGTGACCCGCACCCAGACGGTCGCAGGGTCCAACGGGTTCGCATCGATGCGACAGCCCGAAGTTTCCCGAACTTGTCCCCGGTGGGCACCATCGTGCGCACTCAATCGAATGGAATGGCTTGTCTGCTCAAGAGTTTTCGCCTGCCTCGAATGTGCGCGAGGCAGGGGGTCCGAGTACATCGGTGATGGCGGCGATCAGGTCGCCGAGGCGTCTCAGGACTGAGGTACTCGCCGGTCTTGTGGTCGCACTGGCCTTGATTCCGGAGGCGATCTCGTTCTCGATCATCGCCGGGGTGGATCCCCGGGTGGGATTGTTCGCCTCCTTCACGATGGCGGTCACCATCGCGATCGTCGGTGGCCGTCCCGCGATGATCTCAGCGGCAACCGGCTCCATTGCACTGGTGATCGCCCCGCTGGTTCGCGAACACGGCTTCGACTACCTCATCGCGACGGTGCTGCTTGGCGGTGCGTTGCAAATTGTGCTCAGCCTGTTGGGTGTGGCCCGTCTGATGCGGTTCGTCCCGCGCAGCGTGATGGTCGGGTTCGTCAATGCGCTTGCGATTCTGATCTTCCTGTCGCAACTGCCGTACCTGATCGGCGTGCCGGCACTGGTTTACCCGTTCGTCGCGATCGGTCTGCTGATCATCGTGCTCCTGCCGAAGTTGACCACGGTGGTCCCTGCTCCGCTGATCGCCATCATCGTTCTCACCGCTGCCGCCCTTGTGTTGAAGGTGCACATTCCCAACGTGGGCGACGAAGGCGAACTGCCGTCCAGCCTGCCGACGCTGTTGCTGCCGCAGGTGCCCGTCAATCTGCACACGTTGTCGATCATCGCCCCTTACGCGTTGGCGATGGCACTGGTCGGGCTGCTGGAATCGCTGTTGACGGCCAAGTTGGTCGATGACATCACCGACACCCACAGCGACAAGTCCCGCGAGAGTTGGGGACAGGGCGTAGCCAACATCGTCACCGGCTTGTTCGGCGGCATGGGCGGTTGCGCGATGATCGGTCAGACGATGATCAACGTGAAGGTGTCGGGTGCCCGCACGCGTATCTCGACGTTCCTGGCCGGACTGTTCCTCCTGGGACTCGTCGTCGGACTCGGCGACATCGTGGGGTTGATCCCGATGGCGGCATTGGTCGCGGTGATGATCATGGTGTCGGTCGGCACGATGAACTGGCACAGCATCATGCCGTCCACGCTGCGCAGGATGCCGCGTAGCGAGACTCTGGTCATGCTCGCCACCGTGGCTGTCACAGTCGCCAGCAACAACCTGGCCTACGGCGTCATCGTGGGAGCGCTGACTGCGATGGTGCTCTTTGCGCGACGGGTCGCCCATCTCGTCACGGTGCAGAAGGTGGCGCCGTCCGACGAAGGCAGCGATGCCATGCCCGAGACCGCGGTCTACCGGGTGACCGGCGAATTGTTCTTCGCGTCCAGTAATGACCTGGTGTACCAGTTCAACTACGTCGACGACCCACGCCACGTCGTGATCGACATGTCGGCGTCACACATCTGGGACGCCTCCACCGTCGCCGCCCTGGACGCCGTGACCACGAAGTACCAGGCGAAGGGTAAGCGCGTCGAGATCATCGGCCTCAACACCGACTCAGCCGAGCGGCACGACCGACTCTCCGGAATGCTCGGCGCGGGACATTGAGTCTGCGTGACGGTGACGATGTGCAGATGCAGATCGGGCAGGTCGCCGCGCGCACCGAGTTATCCATCACCACGGTGCGCCACTACGACGAGGTCGGCCTCGTCACGCCCTCCGCTCGCTCGGCCGGAGGCTTCCGCCTCTACACCGAAGCCGACGTCGAACGGCTCCTGGTGATCCGGCGGATGAAGCCGCTGGGATTCACCCTTGCCGAAATGAAGGACCTGCTGAACTCGCTGGAAGTCCTTGCCGGCGAAGGTGCAACCGCGAAACGGCGCACAGCGGCAGCACGTTATCTCCACGAGTGCCGGTCCAAGGTCGACGAGAGCGCCGCGATGCTGCGCAAGCATCTCGCGTATGCCGAGGAGCTGAGCGGACTGCTCTCCGACCGCGCCGATTAGCCAGACCGCGCCAATCCCGACCGCGGCCGTGCGACAGTTCCCCGATGACGGGAAGTGTCGCGGTGATCGGGGCAGGGCCGGGCGGATTGGTGGCTGCGCGGTGGCTGGTCTCGCAGGGGTTCGAGCCGACGATCTTCGAGCGTGGCCCGGTTCTCGGCGGGCAGTGGGCGGGGATCGCCGGCCACAGCGGGGTGTGGCCGACCATGCATACCAACACCAGCCGAGTGATGACCGCCTTCAGCGATCTCGAGCCCGGAAGTGACCTGGTCTTCCCGTCGAGTCATGCGATCCTCGAATACCTGCATCGCTATGCCGAGACCTTCGGCCTCAGGTCGCGTATCCGGCTCGGCACCCCGGTGGATCTGATCAGCCGCGCCGACGGTGGATGGCTGGTGGGCCACTCCGGTTCCGAGGACGTCTTCGACCGGGTGGTGGTGGCAACCGGCAGGTTTCACCAACCGGCCATTCCGGCGGTTCCCGGGCTCGACACTTTCACCGGCGACGCCGGAGTGACATCGACATACCGCTACCGGGAACCCTCTCGATATCTCGGCACGCGTGTTCTGGTGGCAGGCAGCGCGGTCAGTGCCCTCGAGATCGCCGCCGAACTCACCAAGCTCGGCGCGGCCCGTGTCGTGGTCACCCAGCGCCGGCAGCGCTACGTGTTGCCGAAGTTCGCCGCCGGAGTTCCATCGGATCACCGGATCTTCACCAGGTATGGCGCCCTCGCGAACGAGGTCCTGCTGCCCGCGGAGATCGACAGGCAGCTCAGGGAGATCGTCGTCGAGGCCGGGGGCAGCCCGGAGCAGTACGGCGCCCCGGAGCCCGACCCGTCGCTGTTCGTCGCGGGAGTCACTCTCAACCAGGAGTACCTGCCGCTGGTGGCCGAGGGTCGGATTGCGGTGCGCCCGTGGATGAACACCGTCGCGGGGACGACCGTGACGTTCGCCGACGGGCGTGCAGAAGAGTTCGACGGGATCGTGTTCGGTACCGGGTTCGAGTTGAGCCTGCCATTCCTGGGCGAGGAGATCCGCTCGGTTCTCGACCTCGACGCGGTGCACATGGACGCGGACCGATACACCTTCCACCCCGATCTCCCCGGCCTGGCCTTCGTGGGTATGTGGGATCAGTCAGGCGGCTACTTCGTGCCGTTGGAGCTGCAGGCCCGCTGGATTGCGTACACCTGGGGCGGCGCGATTGCGGCGACGAGCGAGGAGGGCCAGCGCTCGTCCATCGCCGGCTATCGGTCGAGGCGGGGCTTGTCGCAGAAGACCCGGATGAACCTGGCGGTGCTGACCTTCGCCCGAGCGGCGGGCGTCGAGCCGCACCTGGACAACTGGCCGCGCCTGCACCGGGCTCTGTTGTTCGGCCCGCTCGCGCCGAGCAGTTTTCGGCTCGAGGGGCCCGACGCGCTACCCGGTGCTCCAATCCGATTCGCTTGCGACGCCGCCGCCTTCGGCGCCATCACCACGAACGAGATGACCTCGCGGGAGCGGAACTACTGGTCGCTGGTGCAGACTGCCGGCGCCGCACCAGCTGATCAGCGACAGCAGTTGGGGTCCAGCACCGAACACAGCGCCACCAGCGAGTCATGGCGTGCCCGGTGATAAACGTTCATCCCTCTGCGCTCTGACTCCGCCAGCCCCGCCCGCCGCAATTGCGAAAGGTGATGGCTGACCGTCGACTCGGCCAAACCGACGGCTGCAGCCAGGTCACCACCGCACTCCTCGCCATCCGCGCTGCTGAACAACAGCGAGACGAGCTTG
Organism: uncultured Actinomycetota bacterium; assembly: GCA_963699655.1. GTDB lineage: Bacteria > Actinomycetota > Actinomycetes > Mycobacteriales > Mycobacteriaceae > Mycobacterium. Next base: position 105,542 of record CAVOUV010000012.1, on the reverse strand, counting down.
ACCCGGACCGGGTCAGCAAGCGCCTTGAGGCGCAACGCGATCTCCAATGCCGCTCCGTCGCCCAACGGGCCGGCCGCGACGGGCGGGCAGCACACAGGCTGGGACATATCGACCATTGGTAGTGCCTTCGGCATGACGCCGTGCGAGCGATACGCGACGAGATCGAGCAACGCGTGCGAACTCTCTTGGATCAACTCGGCGTTGCGACGACGAGTTAGCGGCGTGCCCCAGGAATGATGAGGCCGGGCCCGACCGGCCCCCTGACGTCGTTGGTCAGGAATATCGGTCGGTGCGGCGTCGTGGGGAGGAGCGCGGCCAGTGAGTCGTTGGATGGTGAACGTCATCCCGGCCTGGGCGCTGCTCATCGTCCTGATCGTCCTGATCGCCGGCGGGGCGGTGCTCATCCAGACCTATTTCCGGCGTCGGTTCCCCGTCCTCACCGGCGACGAGCACAACGACGTCATCAAATTCACCTACGGATTCATCGGATTCGTCTATGCCTTCTTCATCGGATTCGTCGTCTCCGCGATGTGGGGGCAGATCAACGCAGCCGACGGAGAGGCGCGAGCCGAAGGCGCGGCGGCGGTGCAAATGGCCAGGGATGCAGTGGTATTCGACACCGCGGACAGAGACCGAATTCGCCGGAGTCTGCTGACGTACGAGCAGGCGGCGATCGCCGAATGGCCCCGCGCCGGTGCCGGTCGATCCTCTGAAGCCGATGCCGCCCTCGCCCGCCTGTACACGGCCTACGAGCAGGTTCAGGCGACGACGGACACCCAGAAGACTCTGCTTGCCACGTCCTTCTCCAACCTCGACAAGGTCAGTCAGGCGCGCACCGTACGCGTTCTCACGGCCCGCGACGACGTCGGCCCACCGTGGCCGTTGTGGGTGGTCATCTTCCTCGTGAGCGGAATGGTCCTCGGGACCGTCGTCATCTACGGCGTCGAACGACCCGTCCTGCACTACCCGATGGTCGTCGTCGTCGGCGTCATCGTCGCCACCAATCTCTTCCTCATTCTGGAACTGTCGCATCCCTACCTCGGCGCAGTGGGGACCACCTCGGACCCCCTACAAGAAGTGGTCCGGACGCTGTCTTCCGGGTAGTGCTACCCGAGCGACAGCGGCGTGGGGGGGACGACTGTCTCGACCAGACCGGTGCCGACGTCGTACACCAGACCCGAGACCAGAAATGCGGGGCGTGGATCGCCTGCAGGATGACATCGACATCGACGCGGACCGACCCGACGGGGTCGCTGACCGATTTGGCATCGAGGTCGCCCAACGGGATCTCGAAGTACTCGGCCGGCAGCTCCGGGAAAGGCCCGAGATCCGTCATCCCGCAATCAGTGTGGTGCAGGATGACCAGATTCCAGTCACCCGGACGGTGGGTGGCCGCGTTGGCCGCGCCGACCTTGCCCAGCATCGCCATGGTCCGCAGTGTCGCGGGCGTTATCCGACCACCGACATTGCGGATGATGGCCGCCTCGCCGTTGTCGAGCCCCAGGACGTGGCCCGGGTCGACGCGTGGATCGACGCAACCGACCACCATCATGTTCCCGCTCGGATTGATGGTCAGGTCGGCGCTGAACCCGTTGTCGGCGAACTCTGCATTGCGCCGGGTCAGTTCACGCGGATCCGTCATTCACTGGACTTTCTAGATGGGAGGCAGGTACCTGACGAGAGTCATCGGATCCTTGGCCTCGGCGGCGGGCAGGTAGATGCGGTAGTTCAGGCGGAATTGCCCGCTGGGTGGCGAAGGTAGCCAATTGCTTTCGTGGCCTATGGGTGCCTGGCTCTGGATGTGGAGAATCGGTTGATCGGATTCTTAACGAGCTGAAAGTCCGCCCCGTACATGGTGATCGACCAGAAACCATTCGGCAGCGTGGGCGGGATCTGGTCGGCGTTGAAGTGCAGCATGTAGTCGTCGGCCCCGTCTAGCAGGGCGGCATCGCCGACGACCCCGGGCGGCAGCGTCCCTTCCCAGTTCGGCCCGACGAAGGCGTGGTTGCCGCCCTTCCCCTGGTGGCGCGGGTACCGATGTAGAACAGGTTGTTGGTGTAGCTGTCGGCGACCTCGACCGACCAGTACCGATCCGGGATGTCCGGGGCCGCCAGGATGATGGGCTCGTCGGCCAGTTCCAGCAGGGCCCCGCTGTAGACGGTGTCGTTGTTGGGGGTGTACGGCATGACGTCGTCAGCCGTGGCAAGGGTTTTCATGTGGCCGATCTGATTGAGCGGCGCGGCGGGTGCGTATTGCTTGGCCTTCTCCAGCGCGGCGGGGTCCAACCGTAGGGCTCGCCCGCGCTCGAAAATGGTGAGGGGAAGGCCGAACACGTAGTTCTGGACGCCGACCGAGTACGCCCACTGCTCCTCGGACCGCGCATCGACTGCGCGGGGGTCGTTGGTGTCGGGCGGGTCGCGGTCAGGCGCGCCAGGCGCGAGAACTCAGCAGGCGCAGGCCGTTGAGGGCGACGATGATCGTGGAACCTTCGTGGCCGGCGACGCCGAGAGGTAGGGGCAGGTTCCCGAGCAGATCCCATGCGACGAGTGCGGTGATGAACGTCGCCGCAATCACAAGGTTGGCGACGACGACGCGGCGCGCCCGCCGAGCCAACGCGACGACAGCCGGGATGGTGCCGAGCTCATCACGAACTGTGACGGCATCGGCGGTCTCCAACGTCAGGTCGGCTCCGGTGTGTCCCATGGCGATCGAGGCATGCGCGGCCGCCATGGCCGGGGCGTCGTTGATGCCATCGCCCACGAACAGCACGCGGTGGCCATCGGCCTGGAGTTGACGCACCGCGGCGACCTTGTCGTCCGGCAGGAGGTCGGCGCGAATGTCGACGATGCCGACCTGTGAGCCCAGACGGTCAGCGGCACGCTGGTTGTCGCCGGTCAGCAGAACCGGCGGGTTGGAGGTGATGGCCTGAATCGCAAGAATCACGTCATCGGTCCCATCTCGGACGGTGTCGTCGAGTCCGAGGATCCCGACGGGCAGCCCATCGACGACCACGACGATTGCCGTTGATCCGGCGTTCTCCAGATCGGCGGCACGGGGCGGCGGATCGCCCGCGAGCGCACGTGGGCTGACGACCTCGACGGCATGACCTCCGACGCGGGCCCGCACTCCGCGTCCGGGCTCGGCCTGGAACTCGACGGCTGCCGGAATCGCGATACCGCGTTGGCGAGCGGCCGAGACGACGGCACGGCCGAGGGGATGCTCGCTGAATTGTTCTGCGGCAGAGGCGATCCGCAGTATCTCGTCAGAGTCCGAGTGCTTGTTGCTCAGGGCGACAACACTGCTCAGTCGCGGAGTTCCTGTGGTCAGGGTGCCGGTCTTGTCGATGGCGACCAGGGTCGTGTCCGCCAGATGTTCCATGGCGACGGCGGATTTGACGAGGACACCGCGGCGTCCGGCGTTGGCGATCGCCGACAGCAGCGGCGGCATGGTGGCCAGCACCACCGCGCACGGCGAGGCGACGATCATGAACGTCATCGCCCGAAGCAGCGTGGACTGCAGATCCGCTCCCAGCGCCAGCGGAATCGCGCACATCGCAAGCGTCGCCACCACGACACCTACCGAATACCGTTGTTCGACCTTCTCGATGAACAGTTGCGTCTTGGCTTTGGTGCCGGAGGCCTCGGCGACGAGGGTGACGATCCGGGCCACCACGGTATCCGAGGGCGCCTGCATGACTCGGATTCGCAGCACGCCGGCGCCGTTGAGCGTGCCCGCGAACACGTCGTCATCGATCGTCTTGCCGACTGGCAGCGGTTCTCCGGTGATCGAGGATTGATCGACGTCCGACGAGCCACCGACCACGATCCCGTCGGCCGAGACCCGCTCACCGGGTCGCACGATCACGAGTTCACCCACCCGGAGGTCCCGTGCATTCGTCAACCACTCGGTGCCATCCGCGTCGATCCGGGTCGCACGGTCAGGTGCCAGGTCGAGCAGACCCTTCACCGACGCCTCGGTGCGTTGTGTCGCGGCATCTTCGAGCGCGCCTGAAGTCGCGAAGATGACGATCAGCAAGGCGCCGTCGAAGACCTGCCCGATGGCTGCAGCCGCGGCGGCGGCTATCACCATCAGAAGATCGACGTCGAGTGTCCGAGATCGTAAGGCCTGCACGCCTGCCCAGGCCGGCTGCCATCCGCCGCTCACGTAGCACGCCAGATAGAGAACCCACCAGATCGCCGACGGGGCATCGAGCAGTTGGGCGGCGAGTCCAGCCAGAAACAGGAACACGGCGACCGTCGCCCACCGCACGGACGTCACGGACCAGAGCGCGGATACGTCCAGCCGAGCGGGTGCTGCGGCGAGTCTGCGCGTCGGCCGCGCCGTCACGGCAGTCATCGAACGGCCCTCCGCCTGCTGATCGACATAACTCGTACATGTATACATGTACAGCTCTACATATGTCATTTCTTCAGGTCGGACCGTGCTTCAATTGAGGACATGGGACACGGAGTCGAAGGCCGCGCAACGCCTCCGGCGACTCTCGATCCGGCCTCGGCGGGCAAGGTCGCAGAGACGCTGCAGGCTCTGGCGTCCCCGAACCGCTTACTGATCCTCACGCGGTTGCGTCAGTCACCCTGTTCGGTGGGCGACCTGTCTGCCGCGGTCGGGATGGAGCAACCGGCGGTTTCTCACCAATTGCGACTGCTGCGGGCGCTCGGCCTGGTCGCGGGCGACCGAAACGGACGGACCATCGTCTACCGCCTCTACGACAATCACGTCGCCCAGTTACTCGACGAGGCCGTCTACCACATCGAGCACCTGCGCCTCGGTGCCACGGAAACTCCCGCCTGATACGAGGGCGCTGCCTGTGCAGGCGAAGAACCAGACCAGGGTGCCGCCCTCCAGCGCCTGGATCGGGGTGACGAACGCGGTGACGATACGCACGGCGCAGGCCAGAATGCCGCACGCGCAGGCCGCGATGTACCAGGTTGCGATGAACCGGGATCGCCGGTCCTTACGCAGGACCAGCAGGGCCCGCGCACCATAGCCGAGGAGGTAGATGAGGGTGCCGCACAGCAGCAGCCAGTAGAGGTTCAGCCAGAGGTCGGTGGGCACCTCGAAGAAGTCGGACCGATAGACGGCCGCGCCGTTGCCCATGGAGAACGTCGCCAGCAATAACGGGATACACAGCGTCGCCGGAAGCTCGACGTGGCGTTTGAACATCAACTGCATCCTGTTGTCGTCCGCGAGCCGGCCGATCGCGTTGTAGACGATCGCCGATGCCGCGACGACGTAGCAGTCGTGGGCCCAGATAGTCCTCGAGGTTCCGCTTTCCGGTCAGGGCGTGCAACCAGTGGCCGATGGTTTCCGAAGCAAACGGCGACATGAGGAACACGGCGGCGCCCTGGAGCGCAATGTTGAGTGCGGCGGCGACTTCCCACCGACACGTCCAGGTGACACGCCGTATCCACAGGCTCCACGCCACGCAACAAAGCGTGATCGCGATGAGAGTTGCCAGTGCCATCCGCACGTCCCCCCGAGTCCGTGTCGGTACTCAAGTTAGTCCTCAGCAAGCGTCCGCAACGGCCCGCGGATAGGAAATTTACAGGAAATTTTATTTGCGCGGAACATGCTCGTTCCATTTGCGGTAGTGGCAGTGCGTGGTAGCCAGCTTGTAACAAACGGCACGTCTGACCATGTTATACAACCGTTATCACCCGTATTGATGAGATAGCTCGGCGCGGCCGGAACCCCGTGCGCGGGAGTTCGCAGGGGATGCGGAGGGTTTGATCTGCCTATAACATCTGGCGCGTCAGATTTCCTGAGTCATGTAGAGCGTTCAGCGGACAGGGGGTGAACTAGCGAAGTGGGTACAAACATGGATGCATTGTTTGCCAGCTTTGCTTCGCCCTGCGCATGCGCCACCCCGACGGACGCTGAGCCATGCTAGACACGTTTGCTGAAAACGGGGTCCACGGGGTGGGTCGCGGCAGCCCCAGCGAATCCGGGAATAATGTCCCACCCATGGGAATTGGCTGCTAGATTGCCCACATGTCGGCTGTCGCCTACCCGTCGCAAACAACCGAGGCCCCCTACACGGGCCTCGATGACCCGTGCAGCGACCCCCTGTCGGCGTTTGCGGGACCGGATGGCCTGTTGCTGGCTGGTCCGGCCGAGCCTGGTGTCGTTTGGGTCGACAGAGGCCGCGTGCGGGCGCACGGACTTTGCAGCTGTGGGTGGAAGGGAAGACAACGCCTGTTGTCGTCGTTCGCGATTTTCGACACCCTCCTGCACGCCGCCCAGAATCGGTGTCGGCCGGCAGTTCCACTGGTGCTGTCGGCCTGACGTAGGGGCCAAGGGCCCCGGCATCCCAATTCACTCGCCACGAGGAATTACACGTTCAGAAGGGGGAAACGTACGTGGGCGAAAGAAGTGTTATTCCGGTCGCCATTATCGGAATGGCCTGTCGTCTTCCGGGAGGCATTGACTCCCCCGAGCAACTATGGGATGCGTTGCTGCGGGGAGACGACCTTGTAACTGAGGTTCCGGCCGACCGGTGGGACGCAGAGGAGTACTACGACCCTGAACCAGGCGTGCCTGGTCGCTCCGTCTCCAAATGGGGTGCGTTCCTGAACGACATCGGCGGGTTCGATGCCGAGTTCTTCGGTATCACCGACCGGGAGGCGGCGGTGATCGATCCGCAGCATCGCCTGCTGCTGGAAACGTCGTGGGAAGCCATCGAGCACGCCGGTCTCAACCCGGCGGCGATCGCCGGCTCGCAGACCGGAGTGTTCGTCGGAATCACCCACAACGACTACGCGCACCTGATCGCGGACACCAATACCCTTGAGGGGCCGTACGGCTTCGCCGGAGCGAGTTTCAGCCTGGCCTCCGGTCGCATCGCCTACGCACTGGGAGTCCACGGGCCGGCCCTCACCGTGGACACGGCCTGCTCCTCCAGCTTGAGCGCGATTCACCTGGCATGCCGCAGCCTGTACGACGGCGAGAGCGACATCGCCCTGGCAGGTGGCGTGTCGGTCCTGATGGAAGCCCGTAAGGCGGCGGGGGCCTCGGCGGCGGGCATGCTGTCCCCGACCGGTCGCTGCCACGCATTCGACGCGGCCGCTGACGGCTTCGTCTCCTCCGAGGGCAGCCTCATGCTGGCCCTCAAGCGACTCGACGATGCGATTGCCGACGGAGATCGGGTCTTGGCCGTGATCCGCGGTACCGCGGCCAACCAGGACGGACGCACCGTCAACATCGCCACGCCGTCGGCCGACGCCCAGGCATCGGTATTCCGTGCCGCGCTGACCGCGGCGGACGTGGATCCCGACACCGTGGGCATGGTCGAAGCACACGGCACCGGCACCCCCGTCGGGGATCCGCTCGAATACGCGAGCCTGGCCAAGGTGTACGGCACCAGCGGCCCGTGTGGCCTCGGCTCGTCCAAGACCAACTTCGGACATCTTCAGTCGGCCGCGGGGGCGCTGGGGATGATGAAGGCGGTGCTGGCACTGCAGCACGGTGTGGTCCCGCAGCACCTCCACTTCAACCAATTGCCGGACGAGCTCGCCGGTATCGAGACGAACCTCTTCGTGCCTCAGGTCAATACGGCGTGGCCGATCGAAGGTGAGCACCCTCGTCGCGCGGCGGTGTCGGCTTACGGGTTGTCGGGCACCAACGTGCACGCGATCCTCGAGCAGGCGCCGGCGCCGTCCGCCCAGGAGGACGCATCCACGTCCCCCGGTGGTGCTCGGGCGCTGCTGTTCCCCTTGTCATCCACCTCGGCGAACGAACTGCGCCGGACGGCGGAGCGGATGGCCGACTGGGTGGCGAGTGGCGGCGACGGCAACGGGCGTGGACCCGCGATCGACCTCACTGATCTTGCGTATACCCTCGCCCGCCGCCGCGGACATCGTTCCGTGCGGACATCGGTGATCGCCGGCGATCGCGAGGAACTGATCAAGCAATTGCGGGAGGTCGCCGACGGCGACGCCCCGTACCAGGCTGCGGTGGCTCAGGACGACCGCGGTCCCGTCTGGGTGTTCTCCGGGCAGGGCTCGCAGTGGGCCGGGATGGGTGCACAGCTACTGGCCAGCGAGCCGGTATTCGCAGCCACCGTCGCCGAACTCGAGCCGCTGATCGCCCAGGAGTCCGAGTTCTCCGTGACCGAGGCGATGTCGGCGCCGGAGACCGTCACGGGAATCGATCGTGTTCAGCCAACGGTATTCGCCGTCCAGGTGGCGCTGGCCGCGACGATGAAGTCGTACGGGGTGATTCCCGGTGGCGTCATCGGGCATTCGATGGGAGAGGCGGCCGCCGCCGTCGTCGCCGGAGGGTTGACGCTCGAGGACGGCGCGAAGGTCATCTGCCGGCGTTCCCGCCTGATGTCGCATCGCCGGCTCCGGGGCCATGGCGTCGGTGGATCTCCCGGCACAGCAGGTGCTTTCCGAACTCGCCGCCCGCGGCTCCACCGATGTCGTGTTGTCCGTGGTCGCCTCACCCGTATCGACGGTCGTCGGCGGTTCCACGGCGGCGATTCGCGAGCTCGTGGCCGCGTGGGAAGCGCGCGGTGTGATGGCGCGTGAGGTGGCCGTCGACGTCGCTTCGCACTCGCCACAGGTCGATCCGATCCTGGACGAGCTCGCCGACGCACTTGCCGGTCTCGACCCGGTGGAGCCGACGGTCCGGTACTACTCGGCGACGCTGTACGACCCGCGCGACGAGGCCGACTTCGACGCCTATTACTGGGTCGACAACCTGCGCCACACCGTGCGATTCGCGGCGGCCGTTCAGGCGGCCATGGAAGACGGGCACCGCGTGTTCGCGGAACTGTCACCGCATCCGCTTTTGACTCACGCCGTGGAGCAGACGGCGCGCAGTCTTGACGTGCCGCTGGCGGTGTTGCCCGCGATGCGCCGCGAGCAGGAGCTGCCACACGGGTTGCGCAGATTTCGCGGCCGATCTGCACAGCGTCGGAGCTCTTGTCGATTTCTCGGTCCTGTATCCGATCGGGCTTTTGTTGGATGCTCCGCTGCCGGCATGGACCCGCCGACGACACCTGGCTCGACCGGACGGCCACGACCAGGCGGCGCGCGGGGGCGCCACGGTTTCGGTGCACCCGCTGTTGGGTTCACATGTCGTGCTGCCGGAAGAGCCGGACGCCATCTGTGGCAGGGCGAGGTCGGCACTGATGCTCAGCCGTGGCTGAGCGATCACCAGGTCCACGGGGTGGCGGTCCTGCCCGCCGCCGGCTTACTGCGAAATGGCGTTGGCCGCGGCCAAGACGGTCCTGGGTGAGGCCTGCGAGGTTCGTGATGTCTCGTTCGAGCAGATGCTGCTGTTGGACGAACATTCGCCGGTTTCGGCTTCGGCGTCGGTAACCGCGCCGGGTGTCGCTGAGTTCGTGGTGGAGACCTACCAGGGCGGCGAGCGAACACGGCGGGCCAAGGCGGTCCTGCACGCGGCCGATGACGCGGCTGTGAACCATGACATCAGCGCCCTGCTTGCGGCGCACCCCACGGCGTTCGACGGCAAAGAGTTGCGGGAAACGTTCAGCAAAACCGGTATCCAGTACGGCGCGGCGTTCTCGGGATTGGCCACGTCTTACACCGATGAAGGTTCGCCGAACACAATCTTATCCGCGGTCGCACTGCCTGGTCCGCTCCGATCGCAGCAAGGGGGTTATGGGGTTCATCCGGCGCTGCTGGATGCCTGTTTCCACTCGGTTGTCGCTCATCCGAACGTTCGGAGGGCGTCCACCGTCAATATCATGCTGCCGCTGAGTGTTCGCAAGGTGCGCGCGTACGACTCGGCTCGACACGCCCACTACTGCTACACGACGGTGATTCGCGCCGACGCCGACGCGATCGAAGCGGACCTGGAGATCCTGGACGAGAACGGCGCAGTCCTGCTGAGCCTCACCGGATTACTCCTCGGCACGGCCGCGTCCGAAAAGGCGACTGCGGATCGGGTGTTGAGCGAGCGGCTACTGGCCATCGAGTGGGAACAGGGTGAGCTGCCGGAGGCCGATCACGTCGACGCGGGGTCGTGGTTGCTGATCTCGACCGCCGACGACAGTAGCGTGCCCGGAAACGGCCTCGACGACGCGCTGAAGTCAGCCGGTGCTGAATGCACGACGATGGTGTGGCCCGAGCGCCGTGACCACGAGGCCAACGCCGAACTGTTGGCGTCCTATCTGAGCGAGCAGGCGTTCGCCGGTGTGGTCGTCCTGACCGGGTCGACCAACGCCGACGTAGATGGTGAAACCGGCGTGCGCGGCGGCGATCGTGTGCGTCACATGGTCCGCATCGCGCGTGAGTTGGCGGAGGCTCCGGGCGAGCCGCCCCGGCTGTACGTGGTGACCCGAAACGCTCAAAAGGTGGCTGCCGAGGACGTACCCACCCTGGAGCATGGGGGGCTGCGTGGCCTGGTGCGGTCGATCGGTATGGAGCATCCGCGGCTGACCGCCACGCAGATCGACATCGACGACGCGACGGTTGCTGAGCAGGTGGTTCACCAGCTGCTGAAGCGGTCGCCGGAGGACGAGACCGCCTGGCGCAATGGTCAGTGGTACACCGCACGGTTGTGCCCGGCCCCGTTGCGCGCCGACGAGCGGCGCAGCACGACGATCGACAACGAGCGCGACGGTATGCGGCTTCAGGTTCGCACGCCGGGTGACCTGGAATCTGCGGAACTGGTGGCGTACGACCGGGTTCCGCCGGGTCTTGGGCAGATCGAGGTCGCGGTGAGTGCGTCCAGCATCAACTTCGCCGATGTTCTGGTCGCCTTCGGCCGGTACCCGAGTTTCGACGGTCAGCTACCGCCTCTCGGCGCGGAGTTCGCAGGCGTTGTCACCGCGGTCGGTCCGGATGTGACGACGCACCGGATCGGCGACCGTGTCGGTGGCGTCTCTGCCAGCGGATGCTGGGGCAACTTCGTTACGTGCGAGGCCGCCCTGACCACGACCTTGCCGGAGAGCCTTGAGGATCACGAGGCGGCAGCGGTCGGAATGGCGTACGCAACGGCGTGGCACAGTCTGCAGGACCTGGCCCGGATCACATCGGGTGACAAGGTGCTCATCCACTCGGCGACCGGCGGGGTCGGGCAGGCGGCGATTGCGATCGCGCGGGCAGCGGGCGCGGACATCTTCGCGACCGCAGGCAACGACGAACGCCGACAGCTGTTGCGCGACTGGGGGATCGAGCACGTCTACGATTCCCGCAGCACCGAGTTCGCCGAACAGATCCGGCGAGACACCGATGGCTACGGTGTCGACATCGTGCTCAACTCCGTCACCGGCGCCGCCCAGCGTGCCGGGCTCGAGTTGCTCGCCTTCGGTGGACGCTTCATCGAGATCGGTAAGCGTGACATCTACGGCGATACCCGGCTGGGACTGTTCCCGTTCCGCCGCAACCTCGCCTTCTACGCGGTTGATCTCGCGCTGATGACGATGACCCATCCGGACAGAATTCATGACCTGCTGGAAAAGGTGTATCGACTGACCGCGGACGGCTCCCTGCCCCTGCCGGAGATCACGCGTTACCCGCTTGCCGAGGCGGCGACCGCGATCCGGCGAATGGGCGGGGCGCAGCACACCGGCAAGCTGGTGCTGGAGATACCGCGCACCGGGCCGAGTCCGGTGGCGTTGCCGCCCAAGCAGGTTCCGGTCTACCGCGGCGACGGTGCTTACATCATCACCGGTGGCCTCGGCGGTCTGGGTCTCTTCCTCGCCGAGAAGCTGGCGGAGGCCGGCTGCGGGCGTATCGTGCTCAGCTCGCGGAGCCAACCGACTGTCAAAGCGCATGAGATCGTCGAGCTGATCCGCTCGACGGGCGCCGACATCGTGGTCGAGTGCGGCGACATCGCCGCGGCGGGCACCGCCGACCGGCTGGTGGCAGCCGCCAAAGCTACCGGTCTACCGGTGCGGGGTGTGCTTCATGCCGCGGCGGTCGTCGAGGATGCGACGCTGACCAACATCACCGACGATCTCGTCGAGCGGGACTGGGCGCCAAAGGTGTACGGGGCGTGGAACCTGCATCAGGCGACGGCATCGGAGCCGTTGGACTGGTTCTGCTGCTTCTCGTCAGCGGCGGCGCTGGTCGGGTCGCCGGGACAGGCTGCCTACGCTGCGGCCAACAGTTGGGTGGACGCGTTCATGCACTGGCGTCGCGCACAGGGGCTTCTGAGCAGCTCCATCGCCTGGGGTGCGTGGGCCGAAATCGGCCGGGGCACAGTGCTGGCCGAGGGCGATGCCGCGATCCTTCCTGACGAGGGTGCGTTCGCCTTCGACGCGATACTGCGTTACGACCGCGTTTACACCGGGTACGCGCCCATCCTGGGAGCTCCGTGGCTGACGGCGTTCGCACAACGCAGCCCATTCGCCGAGCTCTTCAAATCCGCGGGCCAAAGCCCGGCGGAGGGAAGGAAATTGCGCGCCGAGTTGGCAGCGCTGCCACGCGAGGAATGGCCGTCGCATCTGCGCCGGCTGATCTCTGAGCAGGTTGGACTGCTGCTGCGTCGCTCGATCGACCCCGATCGCCCGCTGTCCGAGTACGGGCTCGACTCGTTGGGCAACCTCGAGCTGCGTACCCGTATCGAGGCGGAAACGGGTGTCCGCATCAGTTCCGTGGGCGTCAGCACTGTCCGAGCATTGGCCGACAATCTGTGCGAGACGCTCGCCGCCGACGACGGCGCTCCAGCAACGACGGCTCCGAGGTAGAGGAGAGAAGTGCTCACTCCAGAACCGATCCATACGTGGGTGGACGCGCCAGGGGAATACGTGTCGTGGGGTCCTGCTCCGGCATCGCTGAAGAAGGCGCAGGAATCTTCGGTATCCGCTGTTCCGGCCAGTTACCAACAGGAACAACATCTTCGGACCTATCGGGAGCATGTAGCTTCCGATACGGAGATGGCACGCCTGGTAATTCCTGCCTGGGACATCCCGGGGCGTTGTGACATTCGGGCGATGACCCACGTGATCAACGCCTACCTTCGCCGGCATGACACGTACCGGAGCTGGTTCGAGTTCGATGGCAGCGACCGGGTCGTCCGCCATACCATCCAAAACCCCAGGGACGTCAAGTTCGTCGCGACCCAACACGGCGTGATGACGGCGAGGGAGTGGCGGGAGCACATTCTGGCCACTCCCGGGCCGCTGGACTGGGATTGCTTCCGTTTCGGACTTGTTCAACATCCCGACCACTTCACTTTTTATATGAGCGTCGATCACCTGCATATCGACGGGACGTTCATGGGATTGGCGTTCGTCGAGATCCACATGATGTACGCGGTGCTTGTCGAAGGCGGAGCACCGATCCCGCTCCCGGAGGCAGGTACTTACGATGACTACTGCCTGCGGCAGCGTTCGTTTACGTCGTCGCTGACGTGGGATTCGTCGCAGGTACGCAGGTGGGTGACGTTCGCGGATGGCAACAACGGCAGCCTCCCGCGATTCCCGCTACCGCTCGGCGATCGCACGGTGCACTACGAAGGTGATCTGTTGACTGTCCAGATGATGGACGAAGAGCAGACGAACCGGTTCGAATCCGTGTGCACTGACGTGGGTGTCCGTTTCTTCGGTGGTGTGCTCGGTGCGACTGCGCTCGCGGAGTACGAGTTGACCGGAGCCGACACCTACTACGTGATCACTCCGACCAGCACTCGCACCACGCCCGCAGACATGATGACGACCGGGTGGTACACGGGCACGGTTCCGGTCACGGTTCCGATCAGCGCGGGTTCATTCGCCGAAACGGCGCGCGCCGCGCAGACGTCCTTCGATACGGACATCGAGTTGGCGCACGTCCCCTTTGATCGGGTGGTGGAATTGGCGGGGTCGCACGGCAGAGTCCGAAAGCCCTCACCGGGTGTGGCGATGGTTTCCTATCTCGATTCGACGGTCCCGCCGCTCTCCCCGGCCCTCGTGGCCGAGTGGAACGGGTTGAAGGGCAAGCTCTACAGCCAGCGCGCGGCAGCGCACCAAATCGGTATCTGGGTCAACCGGCTCGGCAATGGCACGTCAGTGACGATGGCATTTCCGAGCAACCCGATCGCTCGCGACTCCGTCACCCGCTACCTGGAGGCGATGAAAGCCACCTTCGTCCGCGTCTCGGAAGGCCGTGGCGAGATGTCGCGCGTGGCCGAAAGTGTTGACATGGACCTGAATCCGGCCTGATCTCGCCAATGACCGGATCGAATCGATTAATGAAAGCAACTCGTCGCGTGGAAGTGGACAATCGGCTCGCCTATATGGATCAGGCAGTATTTCTAGGGGCGCGTGCCACCGGCCAAGAACTGGCATCCAGGGTGTGTGGATATATGAGCATCCGGTCGACTTCGAGGGTTTAAAGCGGTTCCACCGTAACTTCGGTTACGGCTTGGTTGGGCGCCGGATCGAGCGGTCACCACTGCCGTTCGGCCGGCATCGATGGGTTTCGTCCCTGGGTCCGCCCTTGGACATCGAAATCAGCGAATCCCCCCGGCTCCGGGCAGAGGTCGGCGATTGGGCCGATGAACAAGCGCAACTGCCTCAGGATCCCGAATACGGACCAGGCTGGCGGATGGCCGTCCTGCCGCTCACCGACGGATCGACGGCGGTAAGTGCCGTTGGTACGCATTGCCTCGCCGATGGCGGGGCTGCGGTGCTCACTTTCTTCGAAGCGGTGGTCGGGAATACCCGCGACCTCGGCTACCCGTTGCCTCACTCGAGAAGTAGGGTGCGTGCTGCGCTCGCAGATCTGCGCGACACGGTGCGGGCAGCGCCCGAGATCGGGCGGACGCTCGTGGTTGCCGCGAAACTGCTCCGACGCCGGCGCAGTGAGCTCGCCGGGATCGAAAGCACCGCGATCCGGCGCATCGACCACGACTCCCATCGTTGACGGTGATGTGCCCGTCCGCGTGCCGGCCATTCAGCTTTTCGTCGATGTCGATGACTGGGACGCCCGGGCGGAAGCGCTTGGTGGCAACAGCTACTCACTGATGGCCGGGTTGGCCGCGAAATTCGCGCAACAGATGGGGCGGCTGCGTGCCGCCGACGGGACGGCAAGCCTGATCGTCCCGATCAACGATCGAATGACGTTGGAAGACGACCGGGCAAACGCAGTCCTGCTCGCGAAAGTCAACATCGATCCGACTCGTGTCACCAGTGACCTCTCCGATGCGCGTGTGGCTCTCAAACAGGCGCTCCATACGGCGCGGGAAGTGCCCGACGAGACCCTGGAGCTCCTTCCGCTGATCCCGTTTATCCCCAAGCGGGCGGTGGCCCGACTGGCCGACGCGGCGTTTGGCTTGACCGATGATCTACCGGTGTCGTGCTCGAACATGGGTCAGCTTCCGGCGGAGTGTGGTCGGGTGGACGGCACGGATGCTGAATACGTCGTAGTGAGAGGTATAGACCGACACATCACGCGGAGAACCCTTGAAGAACGGAAAGGCCTGCTGTCGCTGGTAACCGCTCGCATCGGTCCGAAGGTCTCCGTGGCCGTCGTCGCATACCGGCCCGGCGCGAACAACACCAAAGCTGAGTTGCGTGAACTCGCGACTCAAACGCTTTCGGAGTTCGGGCTGACGGGCGTGATCATCGACTGATGTCGAAGGGTTGTCCGGTGTCATCACACGCTGGGTCCGCAGGAGCGTTCCCGAACGTCAATGCCCACAACGGTGTTGTGGGCATTGACAATCGGCTGTCCTACTTGGACCAAGCAGGATTTCAGATGATGCGGGCCACCGGCCGCGAGCAGCTCATGCAAGTGCTGTGGATCTATGAACACCGCTTGGACGACGAGGGATTGAGGCGCTTTCACGGCAATTTCGGCTACGGGATGGCGGGACGCCTGATCGAGCGATCGACTCTGCCGTTCGGCCGACATCGCTGGGTCTCGTCGACCGGGCCTGCGACAGCGATCGACACCGCCCAGGTCGCGCGCCCGCGCGATGAGGTCATCGACTGGGCAGACGAGCGACTCGCAGTCCCGATTGATCCGGAGTTCGGCCCGGGCTGGCATCTTGGAGTACTGCCTCTCACCGACGGATCGACGGCTGTCACCCTGGTGATTTCGCACCATCTGACTGATGGCGTCGGTTTCTTGGCGGAGATCGCTGACGCCGCCGACGGCACTCGGCGTGAATTGGGCTATCCCGCTCGACGGTCACGCACTCGTCTTCGTGGCGTGCTCACTGACCTACGGCAAACGGCACAGGCTGCACCCGAGGTTGCGCGGACGGTCGTGGCAGCGGCGAAAATCGCGTCCCGCCAGCGGCTCGGCACCCAAATGAGGGCACCACGGGCGAGCGGATGGCACGGGAGCGATGGCGATCAGACCATTGTCCTGCCATCTGTTGCGGCCCACGTCGACCTCGAGCAGTGGGACGCCCGTGCGTGTGAACTCAATGGAACCAGCTACTCGCTGCTCGCCGGATTCGCCGCGAAGCTCGCCGAACGGCTTGGCCGGCTGCGCGCCGACGGCACCGTGAGACTGGTGATCGCGCTCAACGACCGTACTGGTCAGGACGATACGCGTGCCATCGCAATGTTGCTCGCTTCAGTGGATATCGATCCCAGGCCAGTCACCGTCGACCAGGCAGATGCCCGTACGGCCATTCGGCAGGCGCTGAAGATGGCGCGTGAGGTCCCAAACGAGACGATGCAACTTCTGCCGCTGGTTCCATATGTGCCGAAACAGGCACTGCGGGGCGTAATCGAGCACCAGGTGGGAACCGACGACGATCTGCCGGTATCGCTGTCCAACTTCGGCTATGTCCATCCGGGGGTCGGTCGGCCGGACGGCACCAGCGCTGAGTACGTCACTTTGCGCGGAGTCGACTTCAATGTCTCGAAGCGGGATATCGAGCGAGTCGGCGGCCAACTCGTACTCGTGAGCGGGCGGATCGGCGGCAAGATCTCCATCGGAGTCGTTAGCTATCAACCAGATTCAGCAAACGTCAGGTCCCGATTACGCGAGCTGGCGAAGCAGACACTGGCCGACTTCGCTCTGACCGGCGAGATTTTTTAGCGCGCTTGGCCTGCTCAGTCCTTCGTGTTTCTCCGGGCCGCGCAGGTGGTTCCTGCGCATTAATAGTCTTGTGCGAACGACGGTTTCTCTGTGCCGGCGTTGGCGGAAGGCAATGCCGGCCGGATTCAGGTCGAGCCGGTAGGAGGCAGGTGCTGAGGTCCACCTGCGCCGCGGCTCGGTGGTAGAGCTGATTGCAATACCGGTCGAGTTTCGGGAGGGCCCAGCGGCAGGCCCATTGGCGGGGTCCTGTTCATAACTCCAGCTGAGGCAGAGCACTTCGCGATCACCCGAGCCGCGAGGTGCGCAAGCTATACCCGCTACCTTTCGATTTTCCCGACGTGCCGATGGGATAAGTTGACGATCTCGGTGATCACAGGGCGGTGAGGTTGGCTCATCTATCGCGCCACAGTATTTCAGGCGCGCGTCATACTGGCTCCGGCACCCGGAAAGTCGACGAACGGGCTGATAGAAAGAGGCGAAGTTTGTGAACGCCAAACCCCCTACAAAATCCGAGATTCTGGTCAAACACGACGGGGCGGTCGACAACACGCTTGCGTTCATGGATCAGGCCTCCTACTTGTGGGTCAGGGCCAGCGGCCATGTTCACGCTTGTCAGTGCACATGGGTTTATGAGCGGGACATAGACCTCGATGGGCTGCGCCGGTTCCGGGACAACCTCTGCTACGGGCTGCTCGGACGTCGCGTCGAGCCGTCGAAATTACCGGGTGGACGCCATCGCTGGGTGGCATGGCAGGAGCCGCCCGACATCGACATCGCTGAGCCGGCTCGTGGCCGGAGTGCGTTGGCAGACTGGGTCGAGGAGCGCGCGGGCACACGGGTTGATCCGGAGTTCGGCCCATGCTGGCACCTTGGTGTCCTTCCGATCCAAGACTATGGAACCGCGATCAGCCTGGTGGTCTCGCACACCATCGCCGACGGACTGGGGATGTGTCTTGCGGTGGCCGACGCCGCCAAGGGCGTGCGGCACGACTTCGGTTATCCTCCGCCGCAATCCCGCTCGCGCCGGCAGGCGTTGGCAGATGATGCCCGCCAGGTCGCACGGGGACTACCCGCGGTGGCTCGCGCCGTCGGCGCAGTGGTGAAGATGGGTATACGCGACCTGCCAGGTGCCGTCGGAAAGGGCACTTCGGCTGCCGGGTTCGACTCGACCAGTGAGGCGGATCGGCCCGTGACCCTGCCCACCGTTACCGTCTTTATGGCCCTGACCGAATGGGAGGCTCGTGCGCAGCGGCTCAACGGGTCGAGCGCCGCGCTCGTCGCGGGGTTCGCGGCAACGCTTGCGAAGAGAGCAGGCCGGCTTCGACCTGACAAACTAGTCACCTTGACGTTCCCGGTCAACGACCGCACCGAGGGCGATCTGCGCGCCAATGCGATCAAGGGAATCGACTTCGCGGTCGATCCCGGTCCGGCAACGTCGGACCTCGGCGAAATCCGCGCTGCGATCAAGCGGGGGTTCAAAACGGGCGAGGGCAAATTCAGGGAGCAGGAGCGCGCATTCCCACTGGTGCCGCTGGTTCCCAAAGCGCTGGTCACCAAGCTTCCGTTAGGGGAGCTTGCTGGCGCGGACCTCCCTGTTGCCTGCTCGAATGTCGGCGTCGTGGACCCGGCCGTGGCCTTGGCGGACGGCACTGAGGCTGACTATGTCTCGATGCAAATGGTGGAACAGAATCTGACTACACACAGCCCCGAGCTGGTAAACGGTGAACTCTACGTGGGCTCCGGACAGATCGCGGGCAAAATCTTCATCAGCGTTCGCGCCTACCGTCCTGGCACGGAGAATTCGACGCGCAACCTGCACGAACTCGTCACTGCAACGCTTGCGGACTTCGACCTGACCGGAGTCATTCAGTAACGCACGGCGGTGGCACCGCCCGGTTTGCGGCCTCCTCGCCGTGAGGGTCGGCCGCCGGGATGGCAAAATGTTCGACGGGCATCGTCGCCTGAGTGACTCCCCAGCTCGATTTCGAAGCCCAATTCCTTTGCCCCTGGCAAACATGAAGCCGAGTTCGACTACACCGGCGTGATCGACTAGAAAGGTAACGGTCATGACCGATTCTTCCGTTACCGGCGTCCTGCGCGAACGCGCCAGCCTGCAACCCGACGGGGTAGCTTTCACCTTCGTCGACTTCGACCAGGAGTGGGACGGCGTTCCCCAAGCCTTGACCTGGGCGCAGTTGAATCGACGGGTCCAAAGCTTGGCGCACGAGCTGAGGCAGCGGGCGTCGGCCGGCGATCGGGCGGTGATCTCGGCGCCGCAGGGACTGGACTACATCGTGGCGTTTCTCGGATCGCTGCAGGCCGGGCTGATCGGGGTTCCGCTGTCGGTTCCGATGCTCGGCGTGCACGACGAACGAGTTGTCGGCGTGATGCAGGACTCGTCGCCCGCCGTCGTCCTGACGACGTCGGCCGCTGCGGACTCTGTCGCCGAATATGCTGTGGCGCAACGAGATCAGGCTGCCCCAACGGTGATCGAAATCGATTCCCTCGACTTGGACTCGCGCAGGAAGCCGATAGCGGATCGCGGACCACGGCCCGCGGCAGCCTACCTGCAGTACACCTCCGGATCGACCCGTGCGCCGGCCGGCGTCATGGTGTCGAACAGAAATCTCACGGCCAATTTCGAGCAGGTCATGGCCGACTTCTTCCGGAATCAGGGCAAGGTATCACCGCCCAACACCACGGCCGTGTCGTGGCTGCCGTTCTACCACGACATGGGTTTGATGCTGGGTCTGTGCGCCCCCATCCTGGCCGGTTGGCACACGGTGTTCACCACCCCGACGTCATTCCTCGTCCGCCCGGCACGTTGGATGCAGTTGCTGGCCAGCAACCCCAACACCGTGACAGCGGCCCCGAACTTCGCCTTCGAGTTGGCGGCGGGGCGAACGTCGGACGACGACCTGGCTGGGATGGACCTCGGCGGCGTGCAACGCGTGCTCAGCGGTAGCGAACGGGTACACCAGGCAACCCTGAAGCGGTTCGCGCAGCGCTTTGCCCGTTTCAACTTGCCCGAGGAGTCACTGCGGCCCTCGTACGGGCTCGCCGAAGCGACGCTCTACGTGGCAACCCGTCCGATCGACCGACCGCCCTACCTCGTCCACTTCGAACCCGAGAAACTGTCCGCCGGGCATGCCAGGCGGTGCGAGAACGAATCCGGAACTCCGCTTGTCAGCTACGGCACACCCGAATCTCCGGTAGTGCGGATCGTCGATCCGGAAACCAGGTCAGAGTGCCCGGCGGGCATGCTCGGGGAAATCTGGGTGCAGGGCGAGAACGTATGCCTAGGATACTGGGAAAAGCCGGAGCAGACGGAAGAGACTTTCGGCGCGGAGATCGCCGATCCTCTCGCGGGCACGCCCGATGGCACCTGGCTACGAACCGGGGACGTCGGCTTCATCTCCGAGGGGGAATTGTTCATCGCGGGGCGCATCAAGGATCTGTTGATAGTGCGGGGACTCAACCACTATCCGGACGACATCGAGGCGACGATCCAGGAGATATCGGGAGGCCGTGTCGCGGCGATATCAGTGGAAGAAGACCGCACCGAACAACTTGTCGCGATCGTGGAAGTGAAGACGCGGGCCGATTCCGACGAGGCGGTGGAGAAGCTCCTCGATTTGAAGCGTGACGTCACGTCGGCGATTTCGCAGTCGCACGGTTTGAGTGCCGCGGATCTGGTTCTGGTACCGCGTGGGGCGATTCCGATCACGACGAGCGGCAAGATTCGACGGGCCGCCTGTGTCGAGCGGTACCGCAACAAGCAGTTCACCCGGCTGGACGATCAGCTCGCAGCGCCTCGCGCCGAGTCGGCCTAGGCCGAGTCGCGTCAGCGAACGCCGACTTTACGGACGGCCTCTTCGAGCAGATCGGCGGCCATCGACACGGCTGCGCCAGGTTTCGTCAGCTGCGTTGCGACCTCACGGGCCCGGTCGACGTAGCGCGGTTCCAGGACAGTTCGGAGCGCGTCCCGCAACGATTTCCGTGTCGTCCGCGAAAAACGCAGAGCAGCTCCGACTTCCAGGCGTTTGACCTGAGTCGCCCAGAGGGGCTGATCGGCTCCCACCCACAGAATCAGCGTCGGTACGCCAGCCCGGACGCTGGCGGCCGTGGTGCCAGAGCCGCCGTGGTGGACGACCGCACGGCACAGGGGGAACACCGCATTGTGGTTGACCGCCGTCACGAGCTTCACGTGGTCGGCACGTGGCTGATCCGCAAGATCCCAGACTCCCGAGCTGATCAGCGCTCGCTCGCCCAGTTCCGCGCATACGTCGGTGATCATCGCCATGGCGTCGGAGGGGGATGTGACCGGCATGCTGCCGAACCCGAAATAGATCGGCGGGGTTCCGGCCGCAATCCAGGAGGACACCTCGTCGTCGGTATCCGCTTCCAGCTCCAGGGTCATCGTTCCGACCAGGGGACGGCGACCACCCCATTCCGTATCGAGGCGCGGATAGAACACGTGATCGTAGGCCTGTATCTCCAGCGCTCCGCCGTCGACAATCCGTCGCACCGCGCGCACCGTGGCCTTGGGCAGGCCCAGCTCGAGTCGTTGCGCGTCGTCGGCCACCTTCAGCGCGCGCCAATGCGCCCACTCGAACCCCGCCCACACCGAGCGGACCAACGCAGGCGGCAGGGGCAACGGGAGAGCTTGACTGTTGGCGCGTGCGGGGAAGTAATGGAATGCTGCCAGCGGGATACCGTGGTACTCGGCGACATTTGCCGCGACCTCTTGGTAGGTGGTACCGGTCAAGATCAAATCCGCCCCATCGGCCAGAGACGTCAATGTCTTGTTCATCTCAGCCCAGCCCTCGGTGATGTACTCCCGCAGTTCGCGCAGCGTGGTGACGGGATTCCGGATCTTCCAGTATTTTCGGAAGATCTCGGCGTCGAGCTGCGACTGCGAGTCAACCCCGTAGGGGACCGCCGGCGGAAGTCCGGCCTTATCGACGAAGGAAACGAGATTGGGCGGCACGGCCAAGCGCACCTCGTGCCCCCGACCCAGAAGCTCACGGCTGACGGCGGCGCAGGGTTCGACGTCACCGCGGGTGCCATGGACAGCCACGACGAATTTCATCGGTTCCCGCATCGTTGCCACGGACATGCTCCCGATTAGAGCACAACTACTATGTCGTGGTACCCGGGGGAGTGGTGCCCGAAATCATCCGAACACCCGGGCGCAGGGGCCGACAAACGGAAGTTTCGAGAATGCTGTGAACAGCGCTGAGCAAACTTATATAGCGTTCGCGCGCCGT
This sequence comes from uncultured Actinomycetota bacterium, assembly GCA_963699655.1. GTDB lineage: Bacteria > Actinomycetota > Actinomycetes > Mycobacteriales > Mycobacteriaceae > Mycobacterium. The sequence continues at coordinate 83,299 of CAVOUV010000012.1, read as the reverse complement.
CGCGCGAGTGTAGCCTGATGGAGATGTTGAGACGCGCCAGATCGGCCGGTGCGTTAAAGGAGGCGGGGCTTCCGGCGCTGGGCCGGATTATCGTTCGTCACCCCTGGCTGGTGATCGCAGGCTGGCTGGCTTTGGTAGCCACCCTGCTGTTGGGTGTCACCCCGCTGGCGGTGGTCGCGCAGCAGAAACCGCCCGGATTGCTGCCTGAGGGCTCCTCGGTGCTGGCCGCCATCAACTCGATGCAGGACGCGTTTCACGAGAGCGGCGCGGGAAATGGCGCCATTGTGGTGCTGACCAACGAGAACGGGCTGACCAAGCGGGACGAGCAAACGTACCGGGTACTGGTGGACACGCTGAGGGCCGACACCAAGAGCGTGACGGGGTTGCAGGATTTCTTCAGCACCCCCGAGCTGCGGTCGGTGATGACCAGCCAGGACCTCAAAGGGTGGCAGCTGCCCGTCAGCCTGAGCGGGACGATGGGAGAGGCCGGCGGCCAGGAAGCCTACCGGGACTTCCTCGGAATCGTCCATGAGAAAACGGCCGGCACGACGCTGAAGGCGAATGTGATCGGCGCTTCGGCGACGGTCGACGACCTTAATAATTACGGCCTCCGTGACGCGCACGTCATGGAGATCGCCACCGTGGTCATCGTGCTGACCATCTTGATCGCGGTGTATCGCAACGTCGTCGCAATGGTCGTACCGCTCCTGATGATCGCGGTCGCGCTCGGGGTGTCGCAGGGCGCGGTTGCCGGGCTCGGTGAGCTGGGTGTCATCGGTCTGGGCCCGCAGACGTTGGTGTTGATGACCGCGATGATGGTGGGTGCGGGCACCGACTACGCGATCTTCCTGTTCAGCCGCTATCACGATTGTGTCCGGAATGGGATGAGTTCGGATGACTCGGTGATCGCCGCCCTCGGATCGATCGGGAAGGTGGTCGCCGGATCGGCGGGAACCGTAGCGATCACCTTCATGGGCTTGGCCTTCACCAAACTCGGGGTCTTCTCGACGGTCGGCCCCGCCCTGTCGGTCACCGTCGGGGTGGGCTTCCTCGCCTCGATCACCTTGCTGCCGGCAATAGTCGTGCTGGTCGGACGGCGGGGCTGGATCAAACCACGCAAGGAGTTGACGAGCCGCTTTTGGCGGCGTTCCGGGATTCGCATCGTCCGTCGGCCGATCCCTCACTTGGCTGTCAGCCTGGTAATCCTGATCGCCCTCGCCTGTTGTGGGGCATTGGTCAAGTACAACTACGACGATCGCAAGAACCTGCCCGCGGACGCCGTAAGCAATCTGGGATACGACGCGCTTGCCAAGCACTTCCCGGTCAGCAGCACCGTCCCGCAGTTTCTTTTCATCCAGTCGTCGCAGGATCTGCGCACGCCCAGGGCCCTCGCCGATATGGAGGAGATGGCCCGGCCGAATTGCCCAGCTACCCAACATCCACAACGTGCGCGGAATCACCCGGCCCACCGGCGAAGTGCTCGAACAGGCGAAAGCCACCTACCAGGCCGGCGAAGTGGGAAGCAAGCTCGGCGATGCGTCCAAATTGATCTCTCAAAACGACTCGAGCCTGAATACGTTGGCCGGCGGACAGCACCAGATGGCCGACACCCTGGACCAGCTCCGCAACGGTGTGCTCGGCTCCCTCATCACCATTCGTCCGCTCGTGCAGGCCCTCGCCGCCATGCAACAACAGGTCGGTGGATCCAAGACACTCGACCAGGTCGACAAAACCGCGAGCCTGGTCGAGAACATGCGGGCCCTCGGACAGGCGATGGGCGTCAACACGAACCGGATCACCGACATCTACTCCTGGGCGATTCCCATGGTCAATGCCCTCAACGTCAGTCCGACGTGCAATGCCGACCCGTCCTGCGCCTCATCCCGTTATGACCTGCAGCGGCTCACCGCCCCCGAGAATGGCGCGTTGGTGCAGCGAATCACCCTTCTAGGTCAGAGCCTTGAGAGCACGGACGGGACCCAGACACTCGACCAGACGCTGCGCGAACTCAGCCAAAGCATGCAGAGCACCACCGACGCGGCGCGCCAACTGGGCCTGGACAATCCAGACAGCGTCGGATCGCAGCTCTCGAGCGTGGAGCAAGGCGCGAACTTGCTCGCCGACTCGAGCCGTGCGCTCGCCATCGGGACACAGTTGCTGGTCGATCAGACCAAGGCCATGGGCGGCGGATTGGACCAGGCGTCCGGGTTCCTGATGGCGATGAAGCAGGACGCCGCCAATCCATCCGCGGCCGGGTTCTACATCCCGCCGCAGATTCTAACCCAGGCGGAATTCAAGAAGGCCGCAGGGCTTTTCGTCTCGCCGGATGGCCACTCGGCACGCTATCTGGTGCAGACCGCCTTCAACCCATTCGGTACCGAGGCCATGACGCAGGTGAACGACATCATCGCCGCCGCCGAAAGCGCAAGACCCAACACGACGCTTGGCCGACGCGAAAATCTCGATGATCGGCTTCTCGTCGGTGCAGAACGACATCCGCAACTACTACAACGGCGACATCCGGTTCATCTTCCTCGTCACGCTGATCGTGGTGTTCCTGATCCTTGTCGTGCTGCTGCGCTCCCTCGTCGCGCCCATCTATCTGGTGGGATCGGTGATCATTTCCTTCTGTCGGCCGTCGGCATCGGGGTCGTCTTCTTCCAGTTCATCCTCGAACCAGGAAATCTCCTGGAGCGTCCCGGGAATGACGTTCCTGGTCTTGGTGGCGGTCGGAGCGGACTACAACCTGTTGCTCATCTCCCGTATCCGCGAGGAGGCGCATCGGGGAACGCGAACGGCGGTCATCCGCACCATCGGCGCGACGGGTGGCGTCATCACCTCGGCCGGCCTGATCTTCGCGGCGTCGATGTTCGGGCTGACCTTCAGCAGCATCGCTGGCCTCGTCCAGGTCGGGTTCGTCATCGGCGTAGGCCTGCTGCTGGATACCTTCCTGGTGCGCACCATCACCGTGCCGGCCATGGCCGTCCTCATCGGAGACCGAAACTGGTGGCCGTCGAAACTACCCGTCGCCAAAAAGGCTCGCGACGGAGGTGAATCGGATCTTTCCGACGAGCCGCCGACAGACGTCTTGCCCTCCGACGGGTCAACGCGGAAGGCGAGGAAGTGCATCCGGATTGAACGCCGATCGAAATCGACGAAGCGGCTGAGGATTCCGTCGCGGTCACCCGCGCGGCCGGTCGGGTCGGGTGTGACCTACTGACGAAAACGTGGCCGGCGGCGCTACCCCGCCTCGACGGCGCGACGGTATCTGCGGAGGGTCAGCGGCCCGAACACCGCTGCGAAGGCAACGGCCCACGCCAAAGTCAGAAGCAACGGCCAGGCGGCAGGGGTGCCTTCGGCAAGGGCCCGCATCGACTCGATCGGCGGCGACATCGGTTGATACCTGATCACAGGCTGCAGCCACGTCGGGAACATCTGGATGGGAGCCACACCCGAGCTGGAGAACACCAGACCGATGGATCCCGTGGCCAAGTACGTGAACAGGGCGGTGACATTCGCGCCGACCGAGAGTGCGAACGTCAGGACGACGGTGGCGAACACAACGACCACCACCACCGGCACAAGCAAGAACGGCACGATCGCGACCCAGCCGCCGTCGAATCGAAGGCCGAGCCCAATGCCGACAGCGGTGATCATTGCCGCGGACACCAGCGTTCGCGCGGCTTCGGCGATGAGCCTGCCGAGCAGCACGCTGGCCCGGTGCACGGGGAACGTCCACCAGCGGCTGAGGAGGCCGTTGGCACGTTCGACGGGGACGGCGAAGCCGGTGCCGAGCGCACCGAACATGCCGCCGGCCAGGGCGCACATCGGCACCAACCCCTCGAGGTTGTTGGTGCCGGTGATCTTGCTCATCGACTCGCCGACGAGCAGGTAGTAGACGATCAGCAAAAGGGTCGGCAGCACCACACTCTGGATCGGTATCACCGGCAGGGTCCGCCAGTGGCGAATGTGCCTGCTCGCGAACAACAGGCTTTCGGTAACCAGTGAGTTCCACGGTGGTGCGTCCGCGGTCATTGCGTCCGCCGTTGCATCCGCAGCGCGATCGCACCGAGCGCGAGGATGAGTCCCACACACCACGCCAGAGTGGTCACCAGATTGCTGGTCACGACCTCACCAACGGCCAACCCGCGGAGTGTCGCGGTCGCCTGCGAGACGGGCTGGTAGCGGACGAAGGGCTCCAGCCAATCGGGGAAGGCCGAGACCGGCGCCATCCCGGTCGACAGCAGAACCAGCATCATTTGCGGAATGAGAAGCAGTTGGCTGGCCGCATCCACGCGGAAACCATAGGATCCGGTCGCGTCGGCGCCCAGCGACAGAGCCAGCGTCAACATCAGAGCCACCACGACGAAGGCCGCCGCGAAGAACGGCCCACCTGTCATTCGAAATCCATATACGTAGGCGACGGCGATCGCGGCAGCCACGGCGAGAGCACCGCGAAGCAAGCAATACAGCATGCGGGCCATCAGCGGTGCAGCCGCCCAGATGGCAAGCGTGCGTAACCGCATGCCGAACCCGAATCGCCGGTCCATCGCGGCCCGCTCGGTCGTGGTCAGCGCGCCGAAGAGCATCGCTTGGACCACGACGGCAGGCAGGACGTACTGCGCATAGCTCATGCCGTCCGTGACGATCACATTCTGCAAAACGGTGTTGAAGCCGATGAAGGTGACGACCGGCGCCAGGATTCCGAAGAGCAGGTCGTGATCGCGCAGCGACGCAACCACCACGCGCTCAGTCAGCGCGACGACGGCAGTCATGCAGTGATCGTCGAGGACGTGAGGTGCAGGAACACCTCATCCAGTGATGGTTTGCGCAGCGATATGTCGAGTAGATCAACGCCCAGGGTCTCGATCCGGCGCAGCACCTCCATCAGCGTCATCACCCCGCCGGGGGCAGGCACCGACACGGTGTTGGCCGAGCAGTCGACCTCAGCGCCCTCGATATCGGCCACCACGGCGAAGACGCGGTTCAAGTCGGCCGGGTTTACCGGCGTCACCTCGCAGTAGCTGAACCCCATGCGTCGTTTCAAGTCGTCTGCCGTTCCGCTGGCGATTACCTGGCCCGCATCCAGAATCACCACGGAGTCGCTGAGAACGTCGGCCTCTTCGAGATACTGCGTGGTCAGCAGGACGGTGATGTCTTGAGCGGATAACGACGACACCAGGGCCCACACGTCGCGGCGGCTGCGCGGGTCCAATCCGGTGGTCGGCTCATCGAGGAAGAGCACCTTCGGCGGATCCACCAGGGCGGCTGCGATATCGATGCGCCGCCACATCCCGCCCGAATAGGTCTGCACTCGCCGGTCGGCGGCGTGTTGCATGCTGAACTGTTCGATCAACTCCTCGGCGCGGCGTTGTGCCTGCCGGCGCCGCAGGCCTCGCAGTCGCCCGAACAGCACCAGGTTTTCCCTGCCGGTGAGCGATGCGTCGAGGGCCGCGAGCTGTGCGACGACCCCCGTGCTCGCGCGTACCTGTTGCGGTTGACGGACGACGTCGTAACCGGCTACCAGCGCGCGGCCAGATGTCGGGCGAAGCAGGGTGGAGAGGATCTTGACCACCGTCGTCTTACCGGCGCCGTTGTGGCCCAGCAAAGCGCAGACCGACCCGGTGGGCACCGAAAAGCTGACATCGCGCAGGGCGGTCACGGACCCTTCGAACGCCTTGCCGACACCGTCGAGCTCGATCACGAATTCACCATACCGTCGTTAGTTGGGGCTTCTGAAGCGGAAGCCAGGAGGCGACGTCCTCTCGTGGATTCGCCGTCGGCGTGGGGTTCAGCGTCTCCGTTCAGCAACGGCGCCAACCAGCAGTTGAGCGAAGCCTCGGGCAGGTGGGAAGGCGCGGAAGCATCGTCTAGCATTGGGCCGACAAACTTCCCGGGGGAGCGAACGCGTGCTGCTGATTGGTGTTCCGGTCTATGGGCAACATGAATACACCCATGCGCTCCTCACCGACCTGTGCCGCGAACCAGCCGACTTCGTGATCGTGGACAACAGAGGCGATTACCCCGGATCGGCGACGAACACGTCATCACGCCGGGCGGCAATCTCGGGTGGGCAGGCGGATCGAACTTCATCTTCCGTTACGCGTTCGCCAACGGTTACACCCACGCGATGACGTTGAACAACGACACCCGACTATCGCCCGGTTTCGCGGACGGCGTTCTTGATCCGCGCATCCCGGAGGACGCCGGAATCGTCGTGCCCGTCTACGACGACACCAGCGGTCACCTTCGGATCGTCTCCGAGTACCGCGGTCCGGCGGCCGATTATCAAGCCAAACCGGTCCTTCGCAAGCTGCCGTTCACCGATGGTTGCGCCTTCATGATCACCAAGACGGCGTGGCTGGCGGTAGGGGATTTCGACGAACGGGCATTCGGGAAGTTCAGCTGGGGCGCCGATGTCGATCTGAGCCTTCGCGCCCGGAAGGCCGGCTTCGGGGTCTACGCCACAGAGATGGCCTACATCAACCACTTCGGACGTAAGTCGGCCAAGGGCCTGAGCCGCATCTACGGGGCGCGGGCTCAGTTCCGCTACCGCTACGGATTGCTGCGCTACTGGAGCAAGGATTGGCGACTGCTGTCAACCCGCTCGACCACTGTGCATTTACGGCCGGCGGGACTGAAACGGCTTCCAACCGACCGTTAGCGCCGAACGACTAACCGTCCAGGCGTGCGAAGCCGCCCTGCGCGTACTGCTCGACACAGGTCGAGCGCCGAATCTTGCCGCTCGTGGTGATCGGAATCGACCCGGGCGCCACCAGCACCAAATCAGCGATGCTGAGTCCGTGTGACGTCGAGACCGCCGAGGAGATATCACCTTTGATGGCGTCGAATCTGGCCTGGACATCCTCGTCGGAGGCGCCTCGGATCTTGAGTTCGACGATGACAACGAGCTTTTCGGTCCCCGCGTCGGAGCCCGAGATCGCTGCGCACCGGCCGCCGCTGATCTCCTGGATGGTCGCCTCGATGTCTTCGGGGTAGTGATTGCGCCCGTACACGATGAGCACGTCTTTGATGCGGCCCATGATGAACAGCTCGCCATTGGAAATGAACCCCAGGTCGCCGGTTCTGAGCCACGGCCCTCCCGGCGTCCCCGACGACGGGGCGACGAGCGCCGCATGGAAGGTGCGCTCCGTTTCCGGCGGCTTCTTCCAATAGCCTGCCGCCACGTTCTCGCCGTGCACCCAGATCTCGCCGGTCTGCTCGGCCGGGCACTCGGTGCTGGTGTCCTGATCGACGATCCGGACCATCGGCGACCGCGGCACGCCGTAACTGATCAAGTCGGTGCCGCCGCCGCTGGCGCGTCGCTTCGCGTGTCCCGCCGACAGTTTCTCCGATTCGAAGTGCACGATCTCCGGAGGATCGCCGGGTCGCCGGGTCGCCACGTACACGGTTGCTTCGGCGAGACCGTACGAGGGGCGGAACGCGGTGTCGCGGAAACCGAAGCGGCTGAATCGGTCGGTGAACCGTCGCAGGGTGGCGGTGTGCACCCGCTCGCTGCCGCTGAGGATGCCCAGAACGCTGCCGAGGTCGAGTCCGGCCATGTCCTCGTCGGTCGTCCGGCGCACCGCCAACTCGAAAGCGAAATTGGGCGCCCCGGTCATGCACTGGGCATTGGTGGCCAGCAGTTGTATCCACCGCGCGGGGCGCGCAAGGAACGCCATCGGGCTCATCAGCACCGTGCGCAGGCCGCCGAGAATCGGGACGCAAACGCCCAGCAGCAGACCCATGTCGTGGTAGAAGGGCAGCCACGAAACCACCGTGGTGTCCGGTGGGGCAACTTTTCCGTATTCCACGAAGAAGTCGGCATACAGCTGTTCGAAGTTAGCTGACAGGTTCCTGCTGGTGATCATGACCCCGGCCGGTTCGCGAGTCGACCCGGAGGTGTACTGCAGATAGGCGATATCCGGCCGATCGGCGTCCCGAATACGAGGCGCCTTCCTGGCGTCGAGGTCGAGCAAATCGACCTCGATCACTTTGGGGGCCGGCCCGTCGTTGCCTGACGTCGCGTAACCGGCAACGTCGCCCGCGACAGAAGACGTCGTCAAGATCACCGAGGGTGACGTGTCGCGGAGGACCGAGGTGATGCGCGCATCGTGCGCGCCGTGGTTGGGGACGGACAGTGGAACCGCGATCAGCCCGGCCTCCAACGCGCCGAGGAAGGCGTAGATGTACTCGAGCCCCTGTGGCGCCAAAATGACTGCGCGATCGCCAGATTCACCGGAAAGCCGAAGTTCGCGTGCGACGTTCGACGCGCGTCGCGCAAGCTGAGACCACGTCACCGTTTCGGGAACACCTTCCCACTCGGTGTCGTAGTCGACGAATGTGAATGCCTCGTCGTTGGGCTGCAAACTGGCGCGCTCGCGCAACACAGCGGGTATCGAAGACCCCGTCATAAGCGTCAGCCCCTCTGTTCGGCCGTCGGGCGGTGTTTGCTCCGCCGGTCTTGATATTAACTAGACCGACAATAAATCACGAGTTCAAGCAAACACATGGTGCGGATCCAATTTAGCGGAAAGTACCAGTACGGACGTGTTGGCGCGGCCCCACATTCCTTGATCGGGCCGATCAACACCCCGTAGCCTCGTGGCGTGGCAGGCCTGACCGCTGTGCGTGCCGACGAACTCGCCGTCCTCGAGGTGTTCGCCGGCTGCCCCGTCGAGGCCCTGTCGCCGCTGGCGGCGCAGATGCGGCCGCTGACCGCCGCGCCGGGTCAGGTCCTCATGCAACAGGGCGAGCTGGCGGTTTCATTCCTGCTGATCGGAAGCGGGCGGGCCGAGGTCAGCCACACCGGGGTCGACGGCCACGACACCGTCGTCGCCGTGGAACCGGGCCTGATCGTCGGTGAGATCGCGTTGCTCCGCGACGCCCCACGCACCGCCACGGTCGTCGCGGTCGACCGGTTGAAAGGCTGGGTCGGCGGTCGCGAGGCCTTCGCCACCATGCTCGAGATCCCGGGCATGATGGACAAGCTGGTGCGGACGGCGCGCCAGCGCCTGGCCGCCTTCATCACGCCGATTCCGGTCAGCCTGCGCGACAGCAGCGAGCTCTTCCTGAGGCCTGTCCTGCCCGGTGACAACGAGCGCACCACCAACGGGCCCGTCGAATTCTCCAGCGAGACGATGTACCGCCGCTTCCAGTCGGCGCGCGGACCCACCAAATCGCTGATGACGTACCTGTTCGAGGTCGACTACGTGGATCACTTCGTCTGGGTGATGACCGATGGCCCCGAGGGCCCCGTCGTGGCAGACGCCCGCTTCGTCCGCGATGAGAACGACGCGACCGTCGCCGAAGTGGCTTTCATCGTCGGGGACGCGTACCAGGGCCGCGGTATCGGCACCATTCTGATGGGCGCATTGGCGGTGGCCGCGGGCTACGACGGAGTCGAACGCTTCACCGCGCGGGTGCTGACGGACAATCACCCCATGCGAGCCATCCTCGATCGTTTCGGAGCGGACTGGCACCGTGAGGATCTCGGCGTCGTCACCACCGCCATCGACGTCCCAGGCGCGCGTGACCTCCACTTCACGCCGGAGCTCACGCAGCAGATCCGCGATATGACGCGCCAGGTGATCAGGGCCGTCGGCTGATGCCGGACGCACCGAACACCGCCGGCCGGCGGCCGCCACTGAACAAGGACACCCGGCTGTGCATCTCGCTGTCGGGGCGTCCGAGCAATATCGGCACCCGGTTCCACAACTATCTGTACGAGCAGCTCGGTCTCGACTTCATCTACAAGGCGTTCACCACCACCGACATCACCGCCGCCATCGGCGGCGTGCGGGCGCTGGGTATCCGCGGCTGCTCGGTGTCGATGCCGTTCAAACAGGACGTCATTGCGCTCGTCGACCACGTCGAGCCGTCGGCGCGGGCTATCCATTCGGTCAATACCATCGTCAACGACGACGGACGCCTGACCGCGTCCAACACGGATTACCTTGCAGTGCAACGGCTTATCGACGGGCACGGGCTGGAGCCGACACAATCGGTGCTGATCCGGGGGAGCGGCGGAATGGCCAGTGCGGTCGGCGCCGCGTTCCGGGACAGCGGATTCCACACTGGCACCGTCGTCGCCCGCAACGCCGAGGCCGGACGGGCCCTGGCCGAGCGCCTAGGCTACGACTATGCCCGGGAAGTCGGCTCGCTGGTGGCGGAGATCATTGTCAACGTCACACCGGTCGGCATGGCCGGTGGCCCCGAGGAATCCGAGCGGGCGTATGACGAGTCGACAATCATCAAGGCGCACACGGTTTTCGATGTGGTCGCGATGCCGTCGGAAACGCCGTTGATCACGGCCGCGCGGGCCGCGGGCGTCGGCGTCATCACCGGCGCCGAGGTGATCGCACTACAGGCCGCCGAACAGTTCGAGCGCTACACCGGCGTACGTCCGTCCGATGACCAGGTGGCCGAGGCGTCGGCGATCTCACGGGCGTGACCGTCAGGGTGCGTTGACCACGACGATCGGGCGGCGAACGCGTTCGACCTGGTGGCCGGTGAGGCCCGAATAGAACATCCTCGCCGCGACGAACCACGACAACGACGAGTGAACCGATTCCCCCGACGGTGCCGCGTCGTCGGGTAGTGGCAACTCGAAGGGCAGTGCGAATTGCGTACCGGCCCGCAGCGGAATCTTCTTGTCCAGCTGCACGATTCGACCGTCGAGCACACCGTCCTGAGCGGGATACTTCTCCAGCGGATGGTGCTCGCGATGGCGTTGCCAGTAGACCGCGACGTCCCCGTTCGGCAGGTCCTGCTGGGGGCGCAACACCACGTTTCCCGAGATCGTCTCGCCGGCCCGGTACACCGACGACGGGATCACGATGTCCATGACGGTGGCACCGTCGCCCCAGACGCGTTGCATCGGTTCCTCGACGGCTTCGACGTCGGCGGTGCCGATGACGACGGCGAATTCACCGTGGGTGTCGACGTCGCGGCCGCCCCGTTCGACGACGAGTCGGCAGGCCCACCTCGCGAGCACCGGCGAGGACCCCGGCGCCCACGACGGCACCGTGAACGATGCCGTGGTGCCGGTGAATTCGCTTGCCGCGATCGGCACGTCGACCCGGTCGACGCACACCCAGTCGTCGGTGTCGCGCTCGCCGCCGTAGTTGGTGCCGACCTGCCCCGCCGTCAGCAGCGTGTCGTTGCCCGCGGCGGCCGCGGAGTCGGCCCGGCCCGCCCAGTGATACCGGTAGAAGTTGTCGTAGCCCCACTCCAGCCGCGCCGAGCCGACCTTGTCGAGCGGTTTGTCGGTCGTCACCGTTGCCGTGACGGTTTGGCGTGGCCGCACGACGTCTGGGGTCACGGTGACCAACGCGCCGCCGGAGCGGTTGAGGAGACCCACGCCCGGCCGCTACTTCTTCCGCTGCGACTCGGCGTACTCGTCGGGGTGGTGTTTCTTCTGGTAGGCCCGCATCGGCCAGAACAGCAGCCACAGCACCGGGTAGATCGTCACGTAGAACGCGAGGTGCAGCAGGGCGCCGACGAGCACGGCGAACACCCAGGCCGGGTAGATGATGATCAGGCAGAACTGGATGAACTGCTTCAACACCACCGGATAGCCCTCGGCCATCGACCACACGAACCGAGGGCTCATCGCGCGCAGGTATTGCTGGACCTTCGAGGTCTCCGCCTCGGCCTCGGCCTGCGCCGGGCTGACATCGCGTCCGCGCTCGTCGCGAGTGAGGCCACGCGCAGGCGGGGCAGGCTCGTTCGAAGCGGAGGGTTGCACTGAAGTCATCGGTTCCAACCTTGTCGTCGCTGCGGCGTCAGGGGGTGATCGTGGTCTGCTCGTCGATGACCGATGTCGCGTCCATCAGCGGGCCCATCTGGTCCTCGGTGCCGTCGGCGTTGAGCTGCAGGACGTACAGGCCGTCCTGACCAGGTATCACGACCGTCTTCTGGGCGATCATCCGCTTGGCGCCTTCCTTGGCGTAGGTGCCGCCGATCTGGGTTGCATCGAAGCCGCCGAGCGTGCTCGGGCTGCCCTCTTCGGCTCCTTCGTACCCGGGTAGGTTCTTGATCTCGCCCGGGGCGAACTCGAGGATCTTGGCGGGGTCGACGTTGCCGGCGAGCTTGGAGACGAGCGCGATGATGGTCGGCGGGTCGGGTGCCAGCGCCGGATCGGTGGCAACGATTGCGCCGTAGGCCCATTCCGGTGTGCGGTTGCCTGCGTCCTCCCAGCCCTCGGGGAACGGCAGGTCGATCGTCGGCGATCCGGGATCCCCGCGATGGACGGGCGTCTCGGTGATGTTGTTTTCCTTGATGTAGTCGACGATCGTCTTGTTCGCTCCAGCGGCGGCCTCCGCCGATGTGGTCGGTGCGGCCTTGCTGGAGGTCTCCGCTTCGCTGCTGCTGCTCGCCTGCGTGGAGGACGACGGCTCGGTCTTGGTGTCCGATCCGCAGCCGGCCACGCCGATGCCGAGTGCAACGGCCGCCATTGCGATCACGCAGGCTCGCAGTGAGCTTGTCATTGGGTCTCCCGTCGGTTGGAAATCTCGGGCGTAGCCTACGGTCGGCAAACACTTGGCGCAGGGGGAATCGCTACGCCGGATCGCGGCCCGTCGCGGGGAAACGCGAGGACACGCCGATACTGTCGGTCGTTTGGATGATGAGTTGCACCCCGTTCAGGTTGGCGATAATTTTGATTTCGCAAACTACGGTGGTTGCGGGCGCAATAGCATTTCCGTCCGGAAAATGCAGTTTGCTGCGCTGAATGACGGCCCGATGCGGCGACGCCAGCAAATAAAATTACTTCACTCGTCAAATATTGGCCGATTACATATGCGGATTCGACGATGAGTTCGCCAGGGTCGGGTGCATCATCCATTTGTACTGCTGTTTCAGCCCGTATACACGGTAACTCACGGGCGGCGGGTCGACGCGGCGTGCACGTAATCGAGATTGACCGAGTGCCGAAGGGGGCCTCGTCATGCGCGTGACCATCCGTTCGCTGTTCGCAGCCTTACTCGTATTCCTCGCGACTCTCGCCCTGCCTGTTTCTTGGACCGTGACAACCGCGGTTCAGTTGCAGGGCGCGACCGCGCTGATCATGGGCGGGACGGGCCATCCGCTGAACGGACACGACTCACCGGCCTTCGTGTCGGACTACCTCAATGGCGCGGTCGACCGCTACATCAGTCCGATGTACGCCGCCCGTAAGCCGGCGGGCGGTGGCGTGAGCAATGCTGTGGCGGTGTGGACCCCCGAGCAGTTCATGCCGGTCGCCGGCTTGCAGACGTTCGGATCTTCGGTCGCCGACGGTCGTGCGAACGTGCTTCGGTGTCTTGCGGGCAGCGGCTGCGTATACAACAACGACCAGAACGTCCGGCCCAGGGTCGGGCCGTCGAGCTACCCGATTCCCTCGGGTGATGTGATCCTCTTCGGCTACTCGCAGAGCGCGGTGATCGCTTCGTTGGTCAAGCAGGATCTGATCAACGCCTACAAGCCGGGCGACCCGTCCCGGATGTTCAACCTGATCGCGAACCCGATGCGGCCCAACGGCGGAATCATGATGTGGGGCAACGGCGTTCCGACCATCCCGATCATGAACATTCCGTTCTACGGTGCCGCGCCGAACAACGGTCCGCTGCTTGCCGACGGTGGCTACGCCTTTCCCACGATCGACGTCGCCCAGCAGTACGACGCTCTCGGAGGCGACTTCCCTCCGCGATTCCTGAATTGGCTCGCCACGATCAACGCCTTCGCGGGCTACCTCCTGCTGCACGGCAACGTGGTCAGCAAGCCGTTGAGCGATGCGAAATATGAGGGCACGGTCGGGGATACGACCTACTACATGTTCCCCACGGACATCCTGCCGATTCTCATGCCACTGCAGCAGATCGGCATCCCCAAGGCGCTCCTGAAACTCATCGACGCGCCGATGCGAGTGTTGATCGAGGACGCCTATGTGCGCAATCTGAGCCCGGGAGTGCCCGTCGGGCTGAGCATCCTGCCGGTCGGGAACCCGATCGCCGTGGTGATCAACGTGTTGCGCGCCATACCGGTCGGGTTCGACGACATGATGGAGGGGTTCGGCCTCGGACGACCGCTGGGCACCACACCGGCGGGACCGTTCGGCGTCGGTGGTCCGTCGCTGCCGAATCCACCGTCGCCGGCGATCAATGCGCTGGATGCCCGGGACGCCGAGGGCGCTGTGGACACCAGCGAGATGTCCCCGTTGTCGCAGCCGGTCGAGCTCAATGCGCGCCGCAGCGCGAAATCCGCTGCACCTGAAGCGCCATCGCCGATGGTCGAGTCACCGGTCAAGTCTCAGTTCGAATCCCAGGATGCCGAGATGCCTACGGGCGAGACTGAAGAGCAGCCGGAAGTCAGTGCCGAAACGCAGCCACAGGTCACCGGCGAAGAAACAGCACAGAACGGTGTGGAGAACACCGAGACAACCGTCAAGCCGGCTGAACCGGTCGCGAACCCGGGGGTGAAACGCAAGCTGTCCGCAACCGATCCGGATCGGCCCAAGGTGCGTGGTCCCATCCAATTCGATTCGAAGGGATCGCACGTGCCGTCATCGCCGGGCAAGCCCTCCGGTCAGGCGTCCGGGGGCGAAAAGCCGGACGGATCAGCGGATGACCCGGTCGCCGACGGCGACGCCACCGGTGCGCCAGGCACGGACGCGACGGGTGACGACCATCACGAGGCCGCGGGTGCCGACCAGAAGGACGCCGCCTGAGCGATGCCTCAGCACTTGGCCGTGAGATAGACGGTCTGGTAGACGATTTGGTTGAGCATCTCGCTGCCGGCGCCGACCGGCTGGACGACCGCCGCCCCGGGGCGAACCGAGTCGACCGAGCACTGCTCGAGCGGGCCGGGGCCCAACTTGTTCAGGATGACTTTGTAGCCGTAGCTTTCCAGCTCGTTGACGGTGTCCTGGGCCGAACCGATGCCCGCCGGTGCGGCTTCCGCACCCGCAGCCAAACCCATCGCGAGCGTGGTGAGTGATCCTCCCGCGATGACGGCGAAGGTGAAAATATTCATTTGTGGTGCCTCCACGTCGTTTCCCCGGCCAGCTGGCACCGCTCCCGGTGAGGGCCGGTCTATTGGGTGAAACCTGCGGCAGCACAGATTGATTCCGGGTGTGTTCAACGCCTCGCGCCGGGATTCGAAGCGCGGAAAGTTGTTATGATCAGCGGCCTGCGCGCCGCTCACACGTCGCAGTTGAGCGACACGTTGATCGACCGGCTGACGACGACCGTCACCAGCTCCCGGTCCCTGCCCTTTCCCACCCAGAAAGTCCTGGTCTTCGTCTGCGGATTGCGGACACTGGTGACGATGCATTGGTCGATCGGCGCATTGCCGACGCGGTCGATGATGACGTCGTACCCCTCGTCCTCCAGTACGTTGATCGTTTGATACGTGCTGTCGGATCGGATGGGATCCGCCGTTGCCGTTCCCGCCGTCGCGACAGCGACAGTCATTGCCGCCATCGTTGCTGCCACACTCCAGCCTGTGCGCATGACAGTCTCCGATCTTCTGTTTGCCTGGTATTCGTCCCATCGCTCGCGGGACACGGGATGTTGCAGGGCTTTTCTTGGCAACCTCTGTGGTATCAACGGGCGTGCGGCTGTTTGCCTTGCTTGCCACGCTGTCCCTCTCGGTGGCGGCGTGTGGCCAGCCGGCCGGCCCCTCGTCATCCGTCGTCCAGATCACGCCGTCGTCCCACCGGCCGGTGAACCCCGCCCGCGTCGACAGGGTGCGCGGCGATCTGCCCCCGGGATACGAGATCGTCGACCTCACCGGGGTGGCGGCGCCTGCCGGATTGTGGGGTCTGGGCCCCGGATGGAGCGCTGAGCCGACGCAGTGCGGGTCCCTCGGCGATCCGGTCGACGCCGCCGTGACGACCCGGGGGTGGTCGGGTTCCGGTCCCGGCGGAATCGTGCACGTCGTGGTCACCGGCTCGCCGCCGCTCCACACCGGTCTCGATCCCGCGCTGATCGCCGACTGCGGCCACTGGACGCTGGCCGGCGGGCATACCAGCGGCAGCGTCACGCTGGTCGATGCGCCCGCCGTGGACGGAGCCGCGACAGTGGCGATGAGCACCGCGACGACGACCGTGGTCGAGGGTGGCACCGAAACCCACGCACATGCCGACACCGTGACCGCGTATCTCGGTGACTACGTCGCTTTCGTGACCGTTGTCACCGACCCCGGATCGCCGAATCCTCCACTCGGACAGGATTTCGCCGCGACATTGCTCGTCAAAACGTTGTCGGCATTACGGGGCTGAGCGGGGCGCTGCGGGTACATTGACGGCGATGTTCAACCCGAGGGCGCTACCAGTCATCGCATGCGCCGGCGTCCTGGCAGCGTGCGGCACCGGCCAGTCGGCCGAGCCTGACCTGTCCCACGCGGACATCGCCAACGTCAAGAATGTGCGGTCCAGCTTCGGTCCGCCGTTCCAGGTCACCGATACCGCACCGACCGGCATCGATCCCAAGCTCTTCGCTCCCCAGCCCCTGCCGCCGGGAATCACGTTCGACCCGGCCGACTGCGGGAAGGCGGCGACCGACGCGGTACTGCCCGCCGGGGTGAAGGGCAACATGGCGGCGCTGACCGCCGAGGGCGACGGCAACCGGTTCATCGCGATCGCAGTCGAGACCTCGGAGACGGTGCCCGCCAACGATCCCGCGTCGAACTGCCGGAAGGTCGGTTTCACCGGACCGGGCTTGCGGGGAGTCGCCGAAGTCGTCGAGGCCCCCCAGATCCAGAACGTGCACACCCTCGGCGTCCACCGCGTGGTGCAGACGACGGTCGACGGCAAGCCCCGCACCGGCGAGCTCTACAACTACGTCGCCAGGTTCGGGCAGTACATCGTGATCGTCACCGCCAACCCGCTCGTCGTGCCGGACAAGCCCGTCGCGCCCGTCGACACGCAGCGCGCCCGCGACTTGCTCGGTGCCGCCGTCGCCGCCGTCGAGGGTTAGGTTCGGCCGGCGTCAGCGCACGTCGTGCGGCCGGAACTGGATGCTGATCCGCGGACCGACGGGCCGGGTGGTCTTCGGGATGGCGTGCTCCAGGTGCGCTGGCAGGACCCACCCATCACCAGCAGGTCGCCGTGATGGTGGTGAAGCCGGAGTGACTTGCCGCCGCCGCGCGGCCGCAGCGCGAAAACCCTTGTCGCGCCGAGGCTGACGATCGCCACCATGGTGTCCTGGGTGCTGCTGCGGCCGATGGTGTCGCCGTGCCAGGCCACGCTGTCCTCGCCGTCGCGGTACAGGCACAGGCCCGCGGTGGTGAACGGTTCGCCGAGTTCACCGCCGTAGGCGTCGTTGAGCCGACGACGGATCTGCTTGAGCCGCGGATGCGGCACCGGCTCTCGACCAGGTTGTGAAAGCTGACCAGGCGCGGGACATCGAGCACGCGGTCATACATCTGCCTGCGCTCGGCGCGCCACGGGATGCTCTCGCGCAGCTCGTCGAACAACGATTCGGCGTCCGCCAGCCAGCCGGCCCGCACGTCGACCCAGGCGCCGTTGCCGAGGTGACGCCGTTCGGCGTGTTCGAAGAGAGAGCTTTGCAGCGCCAGCTCCATGTGCCCGAGTCTATCGCACAGGCGTTCGAATCGTCACAGTCGAACCGCGCCGGGGCCCTGTCCGGCGAGGACGTCGCCGGGATTGGACAGCGCGCAGGTCTTCAGGCTCAGGCAGCCGCAGCCGATGCAGCCGGTCAGATTGTCGCGCAGCCGCTGCAGGTGCAGGATCCGGTCGTCGAGATCCTGCCGCCAGCCGGCCGACAGCTTCGCCCAGTCCTTGCTGGTCGGCACGCGGTCGGTGGGCAATGTCGACAGCGCCTCGCGGATGCGGACCAGGGGAATGCCGAGGCGCTGCGACATACGGATGAAGGCCACCCGGCGCAGCGTCTCGCGCGCATAGCGGCGCTGGTTGCCGCCGGTGCGCCGGCTGTGGATGAGCCCTTCGCGTTCGTAGAAGTGCAACGCCGATACCGCTACGCCGCTGCGTTCGGCCATCTCGCCGGGGGTCAGCTCATGGATCAACTCCATGACCTCAACCATAGTTGAGGTGCTTGCCGGCGGGCCGGCCGCTACGGTGCTAGATGTGACAGACATCGTGTTGGGCTGCGACTCCGAGGTCGGCAGGCTGCGCGCTGTCATCCTGCACCGGCCCGGCGCCGAACTGCAGCGGCTGACGCCGCGCAACAACGACGCGCTTCTGTTCGACGGCCTGCCGTGGGTGACCAAGGCGCAGGAGGAACACGATGCGTTCGCCGCGGTGCTGTCCAAGCGCGGTGTCGAGGTCCTGCTCCTGGCGGATCTGCTCACCGAGGCGCTGTCGAAGAGCGGTGCGGCCCGCATGCACGGTATTGCCGCTGCGGTCGATCCGCGGCGGCTGGGACTACCACTGGCACAAGAGCTTTCGGCATATCTGCGGACCCTCGAGCCGGCGCCGCTGGCGCGGGTGCTGATGGCGGGCATGACGTTCAACGAACTGCCGATCAGCGGTGGTGAGCTGTCGCTGGTGCGAAGGATGCATCACGGTGGGGACTTCGTGATCGAGCCGCTGCCGAACCTGATGTTCACCCGAGACTCGTCGTTCTGGATCGGGCCCCGGGTGGCGATCACGTCGTTGGCGCTGCCGGCACGGGTGCGTGAGACGTCGCTGACCGACCTGATCTACGCGCACCACCCGCGGTTCCTCGGCGTCCGCCGCGCCTACGAGTCGCGTTCGGCGCCCGTCGAGGGCGGGGACGTGCTGCTGCTGGCACCCGGCGTGGTCGCGGTCGGGGTGGGCGAGCGCACCACGCCCGCCGGCGCGGAGGCGCTTGCCCGCAGCCTGTTCGACGACGATCTGGCGCATACGGTGCTGGCGGTGCCGATCGCACAGGAACGCGCACAGATGCACCTCGACACGGTGTGCACGATGGTCGACGTCGACGCCGTCGTCATGTACCCGAACATCGTGGACTCGTTGTCCGCCTTCACGATTCACCGAGTCGGCGACGGTCAGGTGAAGATCGACGACGCGGCACCGTTCATCGAGGCGGCCGCGGATGCCATGGGTATCGAGAAGCTGCGGGTGATCGCGACGGGCCTGGACCCCGTAACCGCCGAACGTGAGCAGTGGGACGACGGCAACAACACCCTGGCCGTGGCGCCCGGCGTCGTGGTCGCATACGAACGCAATGCCGAAACCAATGCACGGCTGGTGGATTCGGGCATCGAGGTGTTGCCGATCTCGGCGAGTGAACTGGGGACCGGCCGTGGCGGGCCCCGCTGCATGTCCTGCCCCGCCGCCCGCGATCCACTGTAGGTCTCCGCGCCGAAACAACGTTCCCGGTCGCTGAGCGGCCTGCTTTACAGCCCTGCCTGTTGTCTCGGCGCACTGTCGGTGGGGACACCCGTGCGCACGTGTCACCCGCGGTGCCTGAGCGGTACACGACTGTGTGAATCTAGCAAGGTTTCACGACGTTGTTCTAGCATCCAAGAGACATTGCTAGAACTGCATGGTGATGCAAAGGTACGAGTGCTTGCTCCGCCGGCGAGCCATCTGAAGGATCGGCGGCAAGTGGATGGTCATACCCTGGGAATGGCTTCCGCGCGGACAGTCGCCTCCCTAGACCATGCGTTCTAGCTGCATAGACTGTGAAATCGCGATGGCATAGGCTGGCTTCCGTTACGATCTATGCCCGTTTCGGCGGCCGTCGCACCGTCCACATTTGTGTCATCAGGCAAATCGCCTTTCTGGGTCACAAAAATTAGCTTCACATGTTTAATGTGTTTGCTTGACACACAGTTAGCAACGGTCATACAGTTGCCAAATCTTTCTCAGGAAAGACGCAGAAAAAGCGCCTGCCGGGTGTCGACAGGTATCAAGCCAAAGGGGGTCACACCTTGTCCGAACAGCGCAAGCGCGCGCCGCGGATGTCGGCACGCCAATACGTAGGTACAGGAGTAGCAGGGTTCGCGTTGGCCGGGATCGGAGCACTGGTGGTCGCTTCGCCAAGCGCGCCGCCGCTGGTGACTGCGGAGGTGCAGTTGGCATCGACCGAGTCGATGCTGCCGCTCGGCCCGCCGCAAAACTGCTTGCTGAGTGGTCCGAACTGCAATGTGCTCGGCTCCGGCGGCTCGCCCACGACGAACTCGATGTTCGGAGCGTCCCTGAGCGTCGGGACCCTCCAGCTTCCGGCGTTCCGACCGATCATCGGTCCGGGTGGCTGGCTGATCGGCGATGGCCTCAGCGGTCTTCAGCTCGATCCCAATTGCACCGCCAACTGCAACGGAGGCGCAGGCGGGCTGTTGTGGGGCAACGGAGGCGCAGGCGCTTTCGGCGGAAACGGCGGTAACGGCGGTCTACTCTTCGGTAACGGCGGTGCGGGCGGGGCCGGTGTGGACGCCGTATACGAGAAGGACGACGAAACCGGTGAAATAGTCCAGGTTTCGGCGGCTACCGCGGGTGGTAAGGGCGGCAACGGAGGCTTGTTGTTCGGCAATGGTGGCGCCGGAGGTAAGGGCGGCACGGACGACAATGATCCCGACGAGGACAACCGCAACGACGGAATCACTGGCGACGCCAATGGCGGTGCCGGCGGTGCGGGCGGCCGCGGCGGCCTCCTCGGCGGCAATGGTGGCGCCGGCGGTGAGGGCGGCTTCGCGGATTCAGAAGACGGCAATGCCACTGGCGGCGCCGGCGGTGCGGGCGGCAACTCGACGACCGGCACGGCAGGTAACGGCGGCGCAGGCGGCGAAGGGGAGTCCCACTACGAGGGACCCAAGACCGACGTCACCGCTACCGGCGGTGCCGGCGGGGCAGGCGGTTCGACCGCGGTCGGTAGCGGTGGCACGGGCGGCGACGGCGGGTTCTCCGACGCGTACGTCGACGCGGCGGGCCAGGGCGGTGCCGGCGGTGCCGGTGGCCGTGGCGGCGTCATCGCAGGTCCCGGCGGTAGCGGCGGTCAGGGCGGCGGCGCGGATGCCGACTTTGGCGACGCCAACGGTGGCAGCGGCGGCACTGGCGGCCGTGGCGGCGCGATCGCAGGTCCCGGCGGTAGCGGCGGTCAGGGCGGCGGCTCATACTCCGACCACGGAGACGTCAACGGTGGCAGCGGCGGCACTGGCGGTCGTGGCGGCGTCATCGGGGGCAATGGCGGCGGCGGTGGTGACGGCGGTAGCGCCTCCGGGCGTGACACCGGTGGCACCAAGACCGGTGGCACCGCAGGTGCCGGAGGTGCCGGCGGCCTCGGCGGCGCGAAGGGCGACAGCGGCTCCGATGGCGGCGCGAACAGCGACGGCCCAGGTGGCGGCGACCAGTAGCCCAAATCCTGTGCAGCGCACGTGATTACGGGCGGCCGACTAGACGTCGGCCGCCCGTACTCGTTGCGTGGCAGCCCAACACGGCGCCGAAACAACCTTCCCGGTCGTCACGCCGGCCGTTCTACAGCCCTGACTCTTGTTTCGCGTAGCCGCCACGCGCGTGCGACCCGTTGGATGATGTCGTAGCCGGCATCCTCGGATATCACCTTGATGTGCAGCCACCCCGCTTCTTGAATTCGTCTGAGGCGCTTGACGTCCCATGCATAGCGAACACGGTCGGTCCGGTGCTGATCACCGTCGTACTCGACAGCGATCATGACGTCGTCCCATCCCATATCGAGGTAGGCGAAGGGATTGCCGTGGTAGTCGAGGACAGGGATCTGCGTTCTCGGCCGCGGAAAGCCGGCGTCGATGAGCAGGAGCCGCAACCAGGTTTCCTTGGGTGACTGCGCTCCGGCGTCCATCAAATCGAGCGCGGTCCGAAGTCGCCGCACACCACGTGCACCCGTGTTCCGGTCGGCATGCGGCAACACGTGCTCGGCTGCCAGCCCCGTCGCGCGTGCCAGCGCATCGAGGTGGACGACGGCTGCGTCGCGGCGCAGGTGCCGGCCGAGGTCGAACGCCGTGCGCTGAATCGTCGCAACGGCCATGTCCTCGATCTCGACCACGTCGTCGCAGGTGAAGTGCTCGTCACGGGCGATGATGCCGCGAGGTGGATTCCAGTTCCGCCACAGCAGTTCGACCGGTGCCGACGGGCTGATCCACGATGCGCCGTGCAGGGCGGCGGCGGCTCGTCCCGTGATGACACCTCGGCGTTTGGACCACAACCACGCGCCGACCGTGTTGGCGTGCAATGACGGCTGTGCCGTTTTGGATTCGTACACGTCGGGGTAGATCGCTCGGTAGTTCCATCGCAGATCGCCGCGAGTGATCTCACCACGTCTCAGCGCTTCGCTGCCCAAGAACACATCGTCCATAGCGCCGATGGTGGTCTGCACGTCCGACGGCCGGCGAGCCTTTAGAGAGGGTTGTCAACAGGCCGGGATGGCGACCGGGAATATTGTTTCGGCGCGAAACTAGCGCCAGCTCGGCAGCCAGATCTGCATGTTCCACGTCGACTGCGAGATCGGGATGCCCGTCAGGATCGGATACATCCACGCGAAGTTCGTGATCACAAGGGCGACATAGCAACTGACGGCTATCAGGCCGAGCGTTCTTCGCTCGGCGTTCTGATTCGGCTGATGCAGTATGTCGCCGAGGATCATCGCGATGATCATCACCAGGAACGGCGACATGGTGGCCGCGTAGAAGAAGTACATCTGCCGGTCGATGTCGGCGAACCACGGCAGGAAGCCCGCGCCGTAGCCGACCAGGCGGCGGCGTACCGCCAGTCCTTCTTGACGAAGGCCCGCCACAGCGCCCAGCCGAGCACGGGCACCGCGATGAACCACATCGCGGGCGTGCCGACCAGCATCACGGCCTTCACGCACGACTGCGCGCCGCAGCCCGGGCATGTTCTCCTGGTCGATCGCATAGAGCACCGGGCGCAGCGACATCGGCCACGTCCACGGCTTGGACTCCCACGGGTGGTGGTTGCCGTCGGCGTTGGTCAGCCCGGAGTGAAACCGGTACGCCCCGTATGTGTAATGCCACAGCGAGCGGATCGCGTCGGGCAGGACAGCCGCCTGGGCCGATCGACTGGCCGACCTCGTGGCGGTTCACCGCGGTCTCCGACGCGAACCACGGCGCATACGACGCCAGGTACACACCGAACGGAATCAGCCCCAGCGCGTAGACGGTCGGGCCCGACGTCGCGCCGCAGCGTGCCCAGCCACGGCCGCGGCACGCGGTACTGCCGACGGGCGGCGATGTCGAACGCCAGCGTCATCAACCCGAAGAACACGACGAAGTACAGCCCGGACCACTTTGTCGCACAAGCCAATCCGAGCAGCACGCCGGCGCCGAAGCGCCACCACCGAACACCCAGCCGCGGACCCCACGGCGTTTCGCCGATGCGGCCCTCGAGCAGTGCGACGTGCATCCGCTCGCGCACCTGGTCGCGGTCGACGATCAACGCGCCGAACGACGCCACCACGAAGAACGCCAGGAAGCCGTCGAGCAGGGCCGTGCGGGACGCGACGAAGTTGACCCCGTCGGAGATCAGCAGCAGCCCCGCGATGGCGCCGACCATCGTCGAGCGGGTCATCCGCCGGACGATGCGCGCCACCAGCGCGATTCCGATGACGCCGCAACACCGCGCCGGTGAACCGCCAGCCCAGCCCGTTGTAGCCGAAGATCGCCTCGCCGAGCGCGATCAGTTGCTTGCCGACCGGCGGGTGCACCACCAGCCCGTAGCCGGGGTTGTCCTCGACGCCGTGGTTGTGCAGCATCTGCCAGGCCTGCGGCGCGTAGTGCTTCTCGTCGAAGATCGGGGTGCCCGCATCGGTCGGCGAGCCCAGGTTGAGGAACCGGGTCATCGCCGCCAGCGCGGTGATGACCGCGGTCATCGCCCAGCCCTCCAGCCGGTCGACGGGCCCGAAATCGGCGACGGGCATCAGCGGCGCCGGGCTGATCACGGGGACCGAGCGCGCGGCCGATGGCGATTCGGTGGCGGGGGCGGTCACGCGACCGATCGTAGGCTGTGGCGAATGATTCCCCCGGTCGATTGCTGCTCGGCGGCCACCCCTCTGGGGCTGCCCGCCGACGCCTCTGCGCGGCTGATCAGCGCCCTGGGCAGCGCCGATGTGGTCGCCGCCGAAGACACCCGGCGGGTCCGGACGCTGGCGCAGGCGCTGGACGTCCGGATCGCGGGCAGGGTCGTCAGCCTCTTCGACCAGAACGAGGCGACGCGGGTTCCCGCGCTGGTCGACGAGATCAGGGGCGGCGCGACGGTGCTGGTGGTCAGTGACGCGGGCATGCCCGTCATCAACGACCCCGGCTACCGGCTGGTGTCGGCCTGCGTCGAGGCCGGGCTGCCGGTCAGCTGCCTGCCGGGGCCGTCGGCGGTGACGACGGCGCTGGCGGTCTCCGGGCTGCCCGCCGACAGGTTCTGTTTCGAGGGCTTCTCGCCGCGCAAGCACTCGGCCCGCAAGACGTGGCTGGCCGGCCTGGCGGCCGAACAGCGCACCGCGGTGTTCTTCGAATCTCCGCGGCGGCTGGCGGCCTGCCTGCAGGACGCCGTCGAGGTGCTCGGCGCCGGAGCGCCGCGCGGTGGTGTGCCGCGAGCTGACCAAGACGCACGAGGAGATCGTGCGCGGCTCGCTTGGCCGAGCTCGCCGACTGGGCGGCCGACGGTGTGCTCGGCGAGATCACCGTCGTGCTGGCCGGGGCGGAGCCGCAGGCGGATCTGGAGACGCTGGTGGCCGAGGTGAACGCGCTGGTCGACGACGGTGCCCGGGTGAAGGACGCGTGCGCGCAGGTCGTCGCCGCCAATCCCGGGTCGCCGTCGCGGCGCGAGCTTTACGATGCGGTTCTGCGGTCGCGCGACTGACACGGAGGCGCCATGGCACTGCCCGCATTGGTGCTCGTGCACGGCGGTCGGCATCGCCGGCGACTGCTGGGATCTCACCGTCGACGAAATCCACCGACTGGCACCGGAGTTGACCGTGCTCGCGGTCGACCTGCCCGGCCGCCGCGGCAAGCCCGGCGACCTCTCGACGCTCACCATCGCTGACTTCGTGGAATCGGTGCGTCGGCGACATCGAGGACGCCGGCCTTGCGACGATCGTCCTCGTCGGCCATTCGATGGCCGGGCTCACCGTTCCCGGCGTGCTCACGAAGCTCGGATCTTCGCGGGTGCGCGAGATGGATCCTCGCGAGCAGCGTTCGTGCCGCCCGAAGGCAGCTCGCTGGTCGACACACTGACCGGACCCGCTGGCGCCGATCGCCCGGCGCAACGCGAAGAGTGGCGAGCTTAGTGAAACACCTGCTCGTCGGCAGCCAGATTCACCGTATTTCAACGGCGTGCCCCGTGCCCGGCGCAGATTCATGGCCGGCAAGTTGTATCCGGAGTCCGCGCAATGCTCGCGGAGAAGGTGTCCCGGCACGGAATGCCTGACGATGTCCCGCGCACGTGGATTCTCACGCAACGGACCGTGCTCTCGTCGGTGAAGTCCAGCAGCAGAGCATCGAGGCGATCGGCGGAGTCGCACACCGTGATCCCGATCGACACCTGTCACTGCTCTGATGGTCAGCGAGCCCGAACGGCTGGCCGAGATTCTCATCGAACGCTGCCGACTGTACGCGCGATGACGCTGCCTGCCCTGGTGCTCGTGCACGGCGGTCGCACATGCCGGCGACTGCTGGGATCTGACCGTCGACGAAATCCACCGGCTGGCACCGGATCTCGAGCGTCCTCGCCCTCGATCTGCCGGGCCGCGGCCGGCAAGCCCGGTGATCTCGCGACGGTCACCATCGACGACTGGGTCGACTCGTTCGTCGCCGACATCGAGGACGCGGGCCTCGACGAGGTCGTCATCTGTCGGCCACTCCCTGGCGGGCGTCATCGTCCCCGGTGTGGTGACCAAGCTCGGGCTCCTCGCGGGTCGCGGAGATGGTCCTGGCCGCGGCCTTCGTGCCGCCGCCGGGCACCGCGGTGGTCGACACGCTGCCCGGACGGTTCGGTTGGTATGCGCGCCGGCCGCAGGCGACACGCCAGGTCCCGGTCGAAATGCCACCGTGTTGCCGCGCGATTGGTGTTCTGCAACGGGATGACGCGCCGGCAACAGCGCGTTCATCCTGCGTCCGGTTCTGCGCGCGAGTCGTCCGTGCTGGTCACGCGAGAAGGTGATCACGACGCGACTGCCCGACGAGGTGCCGCGCACGTGGATCCTCACACTGCGCGACCGCGCGCTCTCGGTGACAGTCGCAGCGCAGGACCATCGCCGCGCTCGGCGGTGTGCAGACCTGATCTCCGCTGGACACCTGCCACGACCTGATGGTCAGCGAGCCGACATGGCTGGCCGAGCTACTCGTCGAGCGCTGCCGGCGCTACGCGTAGCGCCGATGATCGGCGCCGCCTTGTCCAGGCATTCGTCCCATTCGCGGTCCGGATCGGAGTCCGCGGTGATGCCGCCGCCGACGCCGAGAACCGCCGACCCGTCGGCGCCGAACTCCACGGTCCGGATCGCCACGTTGAGTTCGCATCCGGCGATGGGCGACGCCAAACCGACTGTGCCGCAATACACCCCGCGACGACGCGGCTCCCAGCCAGCCAGCAGTTCGCGGGCCCGCACCTTCGGGGTGCCGGTGACCGACGCCGGCGGGAACGCCGCGTCGAGCAGCGCCGCCATCGGCACGTCGACCGGCACGCGCGCCGACACCGTCGACACCAGATGCCACACGCCGGGCGCAGGCCGCACCGCGAGAAGCTCCGGCACCGTCACCGATCCCGTCGCCGCAACCCGGCTCAGATCGTTGCGGACCAGGTCGACGATCATGATGTTCTCCGCGACGTCCTTGACCGACGCCCGCAGCGCCGCCGGGTCCGCGACCGCGGCAGCGTGCCCTTGATCGGGCTCGACGTCACCGCGTCGCCGCGCCGCCGCAGGAACAACTCCGGGCGCAGCGACGCCACCGCGCCCCAGTCGCCGGCCAGATACGCCGCCCGCGCGGGCGACGTGCGTTCCACCGCGTCGACGAAGAAGTCGATCGGCGCACCGTCGAGCGCGCCCGCGAACTGCGTGCACACGCACGCCTGGTAGATCTCACCCGCGGCGATCGCCTCCAGGCAGTCGAGCACACCCCGGCGATGTGCCTCGCGATCGGCGTCTCCCCAGCTGATGCTCGAAGTCGCTCGCAGGCAACGGGTTTCGCAGTGCCTCGCTCACCCATCCCGAAAGCGCTGCGCCGGAGAGGCTTTCGTACCACCAGTGCCCGTCACCGTCCTGGCGCAGCACGCAGTCCGTCCATCCGCCCGCCGCTTCGGGGATACGCCCGGGACGTCCGTCGGCACCGGCATCGGGGTAGGACAGATAGCCGAACCAGCCACCACCGACGGCGTCGGCGCCCGCGCGCCAGGCGGCACGTCGAACACCTCGCCTGCGCTGACCGCCGACACCGACAACGACGGCGCGATCAACGGCGCCCGAGCCGAACCATTCGCCGATCAACGCGGCGGGCGGCGGCAGTCCGCGCCGCTGCGCGGCAGCAGCGACCGCCCGCAGCACCTCCGGCGCGCTGCCCAGGTCGCCGAGCCGGTCGATCCGCACCGGCTCAGCTTGTCAGACAGCTCGCGGCTGATCTCCCGCGGAATGTCGATGGCGGCCAGCTTGTCCGGATTCCGCATCGCGTAGAAGTGGCTGATCAGGCCATCGGTGATCTCGACGGTGATCAGGCCCTCGAAGCGCTCGCCCAGATAGAGCTTGAGCGCGGGGGCGTTGTTGTACATCGCGGGTTCGACACGGCCGGCTCTCCGCCGGCGATGCGGACCATGCCGACGAGCACCTTCGCGATCTTGTCGGCGCCCACCATCGGCCTGCGGGCCGCGGTGGCCTTGCCGTCGCTGTCGGCGGTCCACACCACGTTGGGGGCCAGCATCTCCAGCAGTCCGTCGATGTCGCCGGTCGACGCCGCGGCGAAGAACTTCGCGGTCATCTCCATGGACAGCTTGCGGGTCGACGGGCTCGAACCGCTTGCGACGAGACTGCACGTGCTCGCGGGCCCGGTGCGCCAGCTGACGCACCGCGCCGACGGATTTGCCTATCGTCGAGGCGATCTCCTCGTGGTTGAAGCCGAACACCTCGTGCAGGACGAACACCGCGCGCTCATCCGGGCTCAACGTCTCCAGCACCACGAGCATCGCCATCGAAACCGATTCGGCCAGAACCACGTCGGCGGAGGCGTCCTTGTACTCCAGCAGCAGCGGTTCGGGCAGCCACGGGCCGATGTAGTCCTCGCGCCTGCGGGCTCTGCGCCCGCAATACGTTGAGCGATTGCCGGGTGACGAGCTGGGCGAGATACGCCTTGGTGTCGTTCACCGTTTCGAGGTCCACCTCGGCCCAGCGCAGATAGCTCTCCTGCAGCACATCGTCGGATTCCGTTGCGCTGCCCAGGATCTCGTAGGCGATCGTGAACAGCAACGGCCGCAGCAGCGTGAACCGTTCGGTGTGTTCGTCACCCGGCGTTGCGGTCATCGGACCAGCGTCTCCTCATCCGAGGCCGCGAGCGCAGCCGTGCGGTCCGGACCCTTGGCCGACTTGTATGAACCCGGCTTGCCGGCCTCGCCCGCCATCCACCTCAGTGTCCACCGGCACACCTGCTCCTTGATGAACGCACCCGCCTTGCCGCCGACGTAGACGTCGACCGGAGTGTCGTCCTTGCGCTGCAGCTGCAATGTGCCTGCACCGCGCCCGAGGCTGATGCATTGCGCGGACATCGGCACGTTGACGTCCGCGGCTGGAGTGCCCGCGATGCGGCTCAGGACCGTGTTGGCGGCCTGCACGCCCAGCGGCAGACCGGCCTGGCAGCTCATCCGGAACGGCAGGTTCGAAGGTGAGGCGGCGTCGCCTGCGGCCACGATCCGTGGGTCGTCAACGCTGGTGAGCGTCTCGCCGGTGAGCAGGCGTCCGAGCGAGTCGGTGGTGAGTCCGCTGGCCGCGGCCAGTCCCGGGACGCCGAAGCCCGCCGTCCACACCGTCGCGGCGCTCGGCAACGTCCGCCCGCCCGCGAGCACCACGGTCTCGGCGGTCACCTCGGCGACCGAATCCTCGACAACCGTCACCCCGAGCTTGCGCAGCCGCTTGGCCACCGACCGGCGGCCGGGGTTGCTCAGCGACGGTGCGAGGGCGCCGCCGACCAGCGTCACCGACCGGCCCGACTCGGCGAACTCGGAGGCCGTCTCGATACCGGTGAGGCCGCCGCCGACGACGACAATCGACGCTGACAGCGGGATGTCTGCCAGTCGCGCCCGCAGCCGTTGCGCTTGCTCGAGTTCGCTTAAGGGATAGGCGAACTCACGCGCACCCAGCACAACTTCGGGCACCGCGCCGGTGCTGCCGACGGCGTACACGAGGTAGTCGTACGCCAGTGCGCCGCCCGACGTCAGCTCGACGCGACGGGCCGCGGCGTCGATGCGTGCGGCGCCGTCGACCACCAGCCGGACATCCGTATTGAGAACCATCGCGTATTCGGCGACCGCATCGTCGTTGTCGATCGCCAGCTGGTGCAGCCGGATCCGCTCGACGAACTTCGGGCGGGGGTTCACCAGCGTCACCTCGACGCCGGTGCCCTTCTTGAGCCGGTTTGCGGCCATCACGCCGGCGTATCCACCGCCGAGCACGACGACGCGGGTGAGGGTTTCAGTCATCTCAGTCTCCTTGAGTCATCCGGCTTCGCTGTGAGCCGGTCTGGCCTCGAGACACCACGCACATCCGGAGTGTGACAGCTTCGCACCGCGATGTGCCGGACGTCACTAGCGACTGATCACCCTTGGGATCGTTATCCCCGCAAGTTTGTCCGGGTTGCGCATCGCGTAGAGATTCGTGATCTTCTCATCGATCACCTCGAACACGAAAACGCCCTCGAGGTGGTCGCCTTCGTAGACGACCACCGCGGGCGCACTGTTGTAAACCGCTGTCTCGAACCGAATGTCCCTGCGCCGCGCCGCGCGGAAGAGCGCGACCATCACGCCGGCCACCATCTTCGCGCCGACGAGAGGCCGTGGCAGCGCTGTCGCCTTGCCGCCGTGGTCGGCCGTCCAGGTAGCCCCCGGCGCCAGCAGCGCCAACAGCCCGTCCATGTCACCCGTACTCGCCGCCGTCAGGAACTGCTCGGTGATCTGTGTCGTCCGCTCGGTGTCGACGGGACCGAACCGCTTACGCCTTGCGTGTACGTGCTCTCGGGCGCGGTGCGCCATCTGACGCACTGTCGTCGCGGATTTGCCTACTGCTCCGGCGATTTCGTCGTAGTCGAAACCGAACACCTCGCGAAGGACGAATATCGCCCGCTCGTCCGGTGTCAGCGTTTCGAGCAGCACCAGCATCGCCATCGACACCGATTCCGCGAGCACGATGTCGGCCGCGGCGTCGCGGTCGTCGAGCAGCAGCGGCTCCGGAAGCCAAGGCCCGACGTAGTCCTCACGACGGCGCGCACCCTCCCGCAGAGCATTGAGCGCCTGGCGGGTCACCAGTTGTGCCAGATACGACTTGGTGTCCCGCACCGTCGCGAGGTCCACGTCCGCCCATCGCAGATAGCTGTCCTGCAACACATCGTCAGCCTCGATCGCCGACCCGAGGATCTCGTAGGCGATCGTGAACAGCAGTGGCCGCAGGTGGGTGAACCGCTCGGCATGGTCCTGCGCGCCGGCCGCGCCGGCAATGGGGCCCTGGGTGGTCACGTTTCCGTGACCACTTTCGGGGCGAACGCCGGCTCCTCGGGACGGGGACCGCCCTTGAACCAGAACGCCGAGCCCGGCTTGCGGGCCTCGCGGCGCAGCGCCCAGAGGGTGCCCTTGCAGACTGTCTCCTTGATCGGGGCGACCAGGCGGCCGGTGAAGTACACGTTCACCGGTGTGTCGTCCTTGTGGGCGAACTGCAATACGCCGTTCTTACGGCCCAGGCTGATGCAGGCTCCGGTGAACGCCTGGTCGATGACGGCGGGCGCCGCCCCTGCGACACGGCTCAGGACGGTGTTGGCCGCCTGCGCGCCCAGCGGCGACGCGGACTGACAGCTCATCCGCAGCGGCACGCCCGACGGGGAGGCGCAGTCGCCCGCGGCGACGATGTGTGGATCGTCCAGACTGGTCAGGGTTTCATCGGTGAGAAGTCGGCCCATCGCGTCGGTTCGCAGACCGCTCGAGGCGGCGAGGTCTGGCACACCGAATCCGGCCACCCAGATCGTTACGGCACTCGGACGTACGGCGCCGTCGGCGAAGACCACCGCGTTCTGCCGTACCTCCGTGACAACGTCAGCCTCGCGGACCGTGACCCCCAGCTTGCGCAAGACTTTCCCGACCGAGCGACGTCCGGGCTCGGACAGGTACGGCCCGAGCTGGCCGCCGCAGACCAATGTGACATTGCGCCCCTGCTCGGCAAGCTCGGTGGCCGCCTCGATCCCGGTCAGCCCGGCGCCGACCACGGTCACGGGGGCGTCTGGATGGAGGTCGTCGATTGCGGCACGAAGGCGCTGTGCCTGTTCCAGTTCCGCTATCGGGTAAGCGAATTCGGCCGCGCCGGGCACCGACGCGGACACCGCACCGGTGCTGCCGACCGCGTAGATGACGTAGTCGTAGTCCAGCGCCGGGCGGGTGGCCAGCTCGACGGTTCGGTTGGCAGTGTCGATGCGGGTTGCGGTGTCGACGACGAGCTTGATGCCGTCACCGAGCAGGCTGCCGTAGTCGGCCGTGGCCTCATGGGTGCCCGCGACGAGCTGGTGCAGCCGAATCCGCTCGACGAATTTCGGGCGGGGATTCACCAGGGTGATGTCGACATCGCCGCGCATCCGCAGATGGTTGGCCGCCAGCGTTCCGGAGTAGCCGCCGCCGATGACGACGACCTTGGTAGCCGCGGCGGGCCGCGACGTGTCTGAGGCGTTGTGTTGAGTCATGCCCTCAAGACACCGCCCACCCGTCGATTGTGACAAAAAGTGACGTTGGTCACTCTCGTTTCACCCGCGAGCGGGCCCAACTCGCGGCGAGAGATCACTCCACCTGGTAGCGCGGGAACACCCCGACCGGGGCCGGCAGCGCGGTCCCCGACGCCAACCGGGTGCCGATCGCCACGAACGAGCGCTGGTCCGCGGGCTGGCCGAGCAGCTCGAGAAGCGTGGCCATGGACTCGGGCATCACCGGCTGGCTCAGCAGCGCCGCGATCCGCACCGTCTCCAGCGTCGTGTAGAGCACCGTCCTGAACCGGTCGGGATCGCTCTTGCGCAGCACCCACGGCTCCTGCGCGGAGAAGTACTTGTTCGCCGCGCCAGCACCGACCAGATCGCCTCGAGCGCCAGGTGCATGGCCGTGGCGTCGTAGTGGGTCCGCACCCGCTCCAGCAGACCGTCGGCGGCCGCCAGCAGGTCGAGATCGTCACCGCTGAATTCGCCCGGTTCCGGGGCGACGCCGTCCAGGTTCTTGGCGACCATCGACAGCGACCGCTGCGCCAGGTTGCCCAGCTCGTTGGCCAGGTCGGCGTTGATGCGGCCGATGATCGCGTCCTCGCTGTAGCTCCCGTCCTGCCCGAACGGCACCTCGCGCAGGAAGAAGTAGCGCACCTGGTCCACGCCGAACGTGTCGACGAGGTTCATCGGGTCGACGACGTTGCCCACCGACTTGCTCATCTTCTCGCCGCGATTGAGCAGGAACCCGTGCACAAAGACTTTTCGCGGCAACTCGATTCCCGCCGACATCAGGAACGCGGGCCAGTAGACGGTGTGGAACCGGATGATGTCCTTGCCGATCATGTGGAGATCGGCCGGCCAGAATCGGCGGAACAGCTCCGAGTCGGTGTCGGGGAAGCCGACACCGGTGAGGTAGTTGGTCAACGCGTCCACCCACACGTACATGACGTGGTCGGGATGGTCGGGCACCGGCACACCCCAGTCGAATGTGGTGCGCGAGATCGAGAAATCGCGCAGCCCGCCGGAGACGAAACTGACCACTTCGTTGCGCCGCACGTCGGGCTCGATGAACTCCGGATGAGCCGCGTAGTGCGCGAGCAGTCTGTCGGCGTAGGCCGACAGCTTGAAGAAGTAGGTCTCCTCCTCCATCCACGTCAACGGTGCGCCGGTCTCGGTGGCCAGCCGGGCACCATCGGGTCCGACGCTCGTCTCGCCCTCGGTGAAGAAGCGTTCGTCGCGAACCGAATACCAGCCGGAGTAATTGCCGAGGTAGATGTCGCCGGCTTCGTTCATCCGGTTCCAGATGTCGATGGAGGCGTCGATGTGGTCCTCATCCGTGGTGCGGATGAAGCGGTCGAAGGAGATGTTGAGCCTCTTTTGCATCCGCTCGAAGACGTCGGAGTTGCGCTGCGCCAACTCGGCGGTCGTGATGCCTTCAGCCGCGGCGGTCTCCGCCATCTTCTGGCCGTGGACGTCGGTGCCGGTGAGGTATCGGACGTCGAAGCCGTCGAGTCGCTTGAACCGCGCGATCGCGTCGGTGGCGATGTATTCGTAGGCGTGTCCGACGTGCGGGTCGCCGTTGGGATAGGCGATGGCTGTCGTTATGTAATACGGCTCGCTCATTTGGTCTCACCTTATTGTGTGGCGGTGAGTGCCGAAGCGTCCCCGCCCTCCGCCGGCGACCCGCGCCGCCGCCCCCGGAGCCACTAGTCCCGTTGATCGACGCCCATACCCACCTCGATGCGTGCGGCGCCTCGGACGCCGCGAGCGTGCGAGCGATCGTGGACCGTGCCGCGGCGGTCGGGGTGGGCGCCGTCGTCACCATCGCCGACGATCTGGCGTCGGCGCGCTGGGTGACGGACGCGGCCGACTGGGATGACAGGGTCTACGCCGCCGTCGCGTTGCACCCGACGCGGGCCAACGCGCTGACCGAGGAGGCGAAGGCCGAGATCGAGCGGTTGGCCGGCCACCCCAGGGTGGTGGCGATCGGCGAGACCGGCATGGACATGTTCTGGCCGGGCCGGCTCGAGGGCTGCGCCGCGCCCGCGGAACAACGCGACGCCTTCGCCTGGCACATCGATCTGGCGAAGCGAGCCCGCAAGCCGCTGATGATCCACAACCGCGACGCCGATGCGGAGGTGCTCGACGTGCTGCGCGCGGAGGGCGCGCCCGAGACGGTCATCTTCCACTGCTTCTCGTCGGACGCCGCGATGGCACGGGCGTGTATCGACGCCGGCTGGTTGCTGAGCCTGTCCGGCACGGTCAGCTTCCGCAACGCCCGCGACCTGCGTGAGGCCGCACCGTTGATCCCACCCGGGCAGCTCCTCGTCGAGACCGATGCGCCGTTTTTGACCCCGCACCCGTATCGTGGCGCCCCGAACGAGCCGTATTGCCTTCCGTACACGGTGCGAGCGCTTGCCGAAATCGTCGACCGTCCCGCAGAAGTAATTGCGCGGGAAACCGCTTCGACGGCTCGACACGCC
Source organism: uncultured Actinomycetota bacterium (assembly GCA_963699655.1). Lineage (GTDB taxonomy): Bacteria > Actinomycetota > Actinomycetes > Mycobacteriales > Mycobacteriaceae > Mycobacterium. The sequence continues at coordinate 48,968 of CAVOUV010000012.1, read as the reverse complement.
TATGGGCTGGCGAGTTGCCGCTCCTAGGCTTGTTCGTTACCGTGTCGTGATCGAACGGGGGGAAGCGGCTCGTCCGTCAACCGTCCGATAGTCGGGATAAAACACGTTTTGAACACTTTGAACAAGCTCCACCAAGAGCGCTCGCCAGCGCTGCGTCTTCTCGTCGGTGCGTTACTGCTCGCACTCACCTTTGCTGGCGGCTTTGCTGTCGCCGCCCACAAGACGGTCACGTTGACCGTGGACGGCGCGCAGACGACTGTCGCCACCATGAAGTCCCGGGTCATCGATGTCGTCAAAGAGAACGGGTTCGACGTCGACGAACGCGATGATCTTTACCCCGCGGCCGACCAGCCGGTGCATCAGTCCGAGACCATCGTGCTGCGTCGCAGCCGGCCGCTGCAGATTTCGCTGGACGGCGAGAACAGCCGCCAGGTGTGGACCACCGCGGCGACCGTCCAAGAGGCGCTGGCCCAGTTGCAGATGACCGACAAGGCTCCCGCCGCGGCATCTCGCGGGAGCCGCGTCCCGCTATCCGGGATGTCATTACCCGTGGTCAGCGCCAAGACCGTGCAGCTGAACGACGCCGGAGTGGTCCGCACAGTGCGGCTGGCCGCGCCGAATGTGGCCGGTCTGCTGGAGGCCGCCGGCGTCCCGCTTCAGCAGCGCGACACCGTGGTCCCCGCGGCGTCCTCGCCGGTGACCGACGGTATGCAGATCCAGGTGACCCGCATCCGCCTGGAGAAGCTTGAGCAGCGCATTCCGCTGCTGCCGACCAACAAACGCATCGACGACGTGACCATGAATATGAGCCGTCAGGTCGTCGAGGATCCCGGAGCTCCCGGCGTTCAGGACGTTACATTTGCTGTCGCCAAGGTAAATGGGGTCGAGACCGGCAGGCTGCCAGTAGCCAATGTCATTATCACGCCGGCCCGCGACGCCGTTCTCCGGGTGGGTGCAAAGCCGGGGACCGAGGTGCCGCCTGTCAGCAACGGAGCCCAATGGGACGCGCTTGCACATTGCGAATCGACGGGTAACTGGGCCATCAATTCGGGCAACGGTTTCTACGGCGGCGTGCAATTTGATCAAAATACCTGGGAGCGGAACGGTGGTCTGAGGTATGCTGCGAGGGCGGATCTGGCAACGAGAGAAGAGCAGATCGCGATTGCTGAGGTCACTCGGGCGCGTCAAGGTTGGGGTGCGTGGCCCGTGTGTAGCGGGAGAGTGGGGACGTCCTGACAATCCGACTACTCGGGCGAACCGAGATTCGACACCTGGCGAAAGAGATTGATTTCCGGCCGCGCAAGTCGTTCGGCCAGAACTTCGTCCACGACGCCAACACCGTCCGTCGCATCGTTTCCGCGTCCGGTGTGCACCGCCATGACAGCGTCCTGGAGGTCGGTCCCGGCCTGGGATCGCTGACGTTGGCGCTGCTGGACCGGGGCGCGCGGGTGACCGCCGTGGAGATCGATCCGGTGCTGGCGCGGCAGCTGCCCAAAACCATCGCGGAGCACTCCCACAGCGAGATCAACCGCTTGACCGTGCTCAACCGGGACATCCTGACCCTCAAGCAATCGGACTTGATGGAGCAGCCGACGGCGCTGGTGGCGAATCTGCCGTACAACGTCGCCGTACCGGCGCTGCTGCACCTGCTCGCCGAGTTCCCCACCATCCGGACGGTCATGGTCATGGTGCAGGCCGAGGTCGCCGAGCGTCTGGCGGCCGAACCCGGCGGCAAGGACTACGGCGTGCCCAGCGCGAAGATCAGGTTCTTCGGCAACGTCCGCCGCTACGGCATGGTCTCGCCGACTGTGTTCTGGCCGATCCCGCGGGTGTACTCGGGGCTGGTCCGTCTCGACCGCTACGAGGCATCGCCGTGGCCCACCGACGCGGATTTCCGGGAGCAGGTGTTCAACCTCATCGACATCGGCTTCGCGCAGCGCCGCAAGACGTCGCGTAATGCCTTCGCCGAATGGGCGGGTTCGGGCAACGAGTCGGCGAGCAGGCTGCTGGCCGCGAGTATCGACCCGTCACGACGCGGTGAAACCCTGAGCATCGCGGACTTCGTCCGGCTGCTGCAGCGCTCGGGTGACATCGAGCAGCCGGCGCCGATCCGGGCGCCGCAGGTGCAGCAGGTACTCGAACCGCAGGTTCAGCAGGTCCATCACGTGATCGAACAGCCCGAGCAGTCCGAGCACGAAGCTCACGACGTTCGGGTGATGTACGGGCCCGCTCACTCCTTGCGGTCGTTGTCCTTGTCGAGGAACTCATCCATGCAGTGGCGTCTCCGCCACGACGGGGTAGTTACCGGTGATGCCCACGCGTTCGCGGGCCATCTCGAGCACCCGGCCGCGCACGGCGTACCAGCCGCCCACCGGCGCGGGCACGATCACGACGAGTGCCACCAGGTTCCAGTAGTTCTCGTAGCACATCAACGCGGTCACCGCGACGAGGAACACCAACGTGGCGTAGCTCGTGTACGGCGTGCCGAACAGCCGGAACGACGGCCTTTCCAGGATGCCGCGTTTCGACCACCGGTAGAGCTGGATCTGACAGATCACGATCGTGCGCCCACGACGCGATGATGCCCAGCGCCGACAGGTCGAGGGCGATGTTGAACGCCTCGGCGGGCACGACGAGGTTCAGGAACGACCCCGATCACGCGTGACGCACGCGGTGAGCGCGATGCCGGCCGAACGGCACGCCGCCTTTCGTCATCTTCGAGGTGAACTGCGGCGCACTGCCGTTCATCGACATCGACCGCAGGATGCGGCCGGTGGAGTACAGCCCGGCGTTCAGGCTCGACAGAGCGGCGGTGAGCACGACGAAGTTCATGATGTCGCCGGCTGCCGGGACGCCGATGCTGGAGAAGAACGTGACGAACGGGCTGGTGCCCTGCTTGTAGGCGGTGTACGGCAGCAGCAGCGCCGAGCAGGATCAGCGAGCCGACGTAGAACACGCGCGATACGGAACATCACCGAGTTGATCGCCTTCGGCATGATCTTCGCGGGGTTCTCCGTCTCGCCCGCCGCGGTGCCCGACCAGTTCGACGGCGGCGTAGGCGAATATGACGCCCGAGGTGATCACGACCAGCGGCAGCGACGCCCGTCGGGGAAGATGCCGCCGTTGTCGGCGATCACCGACGGGCCGGTGGTCGCGCCCTCGATCGTGAAGCGGCCGGCCAGGAAGACGATGCCGACCATCAGGAAGGCGACCAGCGCGACGACCTTGATCAGCGCGGCCCAGAACTCCATCTCGCCGAACCACTTGACCGAGATCATGTTGATGCGTCAGCACGATCGACCAGCGCGATGAGCGCGATCATCCACTGCGGTACCGCCTCGAAGGCGCCCCAGTAGTGCATGTAGAGCGCGATGGCGGTGACGTCCACGATCGAGGTCACGGCCCAGTTGAAGAAGTACATCCAGCCGGCGACGTAAGCCGCCTTCTCGCCGAGGAACTCACGCGCGTAGGACACGAACGAGCCGGAGGACGGCCGGTGCAGCACCAGTTCGCCGAGCGCGCGCAGGATGAAGAAGACGAACACGCCGCAGACCGCGTAGACGATGAACAGTGCCGGGCCCGGCGCTGGCAGCCGACCGCCGGCCCCCATGAACAGGCCGGTGCCGATCGCGCCGCCGATGGCGATCATCTGCAGCTGCCGAGGTTTGAGGCCCTTGTGTAGCCCTCTTCCTCGTGAGCCAGCGCTGTCGTGTCGTAGTCGAGAGCCGATGCCATTGCGCTGGCGCTAGTGCTGCCAGCCCGAGCCCGAAATCAGAGACCGTAAAAGTTAGGTTACGAAGGCATTCGGCGAACGTTAACGCAATGCGCGGGTGATCAAGGAAATGAATTCGCGACAGGATCCGTAGCGGTCGGCGGGATTCTTTGCCATTGCCTTTGCCAGGATCGAATCGAACACCCTTGGGAGCCAATCGATCCGACGAGATCGGCGCGGAGGTGGGCTGTTCAGGTGCGCGTTGATCAATGCGATTTGCGTCTTGGCCGTGAATGGTGGTGAGCCGGTGAGCAGTTCAACCGTGGTGCACGCCAGTGCGTACTCGTCGGTGGCGCTGGCGGGTGCGTGTCCGGTCAGCAACTCCGGTGCCGAATACGGTAGTGACGCCTCGACGTGAGTGGGGCGGTGGCCGATGTCGTCGGTCGATCGAGCAGGCGACGCCGAAATCGATGATAGCTATGCCGTTTTGAGGAAAGTCGCGGTGAGTCAGGATATTGGACGGCTTGACGTCGCAGTGCACGATTCCGCGGTTGTGGATGTGATCCAGGGCGTCGGCGATCTGGGACAGCGCGGCCAGCCGATCCGCCAGCGTCCGGAGGACGGTGCACGGAGCCGCCGGAGAGACAGTTCCATCGCCAACCAGCCGGGCCCCCGTTCATAGGTCCGGATGATGTGCGGGTGGTCGAGCTGATGCGCGAAGTCGAATTCTCGGTGCAGCCGGGCGATTGAGATGCATGGCGATGCTGTTCGTCGAGCACCTTCAGCGCTATCGCAGGTCGGACCCGACGGCGTGGTGAGCCCGGTACACCGTCGCGTACCCGCCACGGCCGACGGTGGCCTCGATGACGTAGCCCGCGAACCGATCACCGGGCGAAGCACCTTCTCACCCTAAGGTTCGGTGGCCTCACCTGGTGAGAGATACTGTCGTGCCGTGCCCGCGTCCGACGGAAATACCGCCTCCGAGTGGGTGCCCACCGGGTCGGTCACGGTGCGGGTGCCGGGCAAGGTCAATCTCTACCTGGGCGTCGGTGACCGCCGCGACGACGGCTATCACGAGCTGACCACCGTCTTCCACGCCGTGTCGCTGTTCGACGAGATCACCGTCCGCAACGCCGACGTGCTGTCGCTGGAGCTGACCGGCGAGGGCTGCGAGACGCTGCCGACCGACGAGCGCAACCTGGCGTGGCAGGCGGCCGAGCTGATGGCCGAGCACGTCGGCCGCGCGCCCGATGTCGCGATCTCCATCGAGAAGTCCATCCCGGTGGCCGGCGGTATGGCGGGTGGCAGTGCCGACGCCGCGGCGCGTGCTGGTCGCGATGAACGCGCTGTGGGAGCTGGGTGTGCCGCGGCGTGACCTGCACGCATTGGCGGCCGAGCTGGGCAGCGACGTGCCGTTCGCGCTGCACGGCGGGACGGCGCTGGGCACCGGCCGCGGCGAGCAGCTGGCGACGGTGCTGGCCCGCAACACCTTTCACTGGGTGCTGGCCTTCGCCGACGGCGGCCTGTCGACCCCCGCGGTGTTCGCCGAGACTCGACCGGCTGCGCGCGACGACGGCCGGACCGGAACAGCCGCCCCGGCTCGACGACCCGGAGCCCGTGCTGGCCGCGCTGGCGTCGGGTGACGCCGGTCGAGCTCGCGCCGCTGCTGGGCAACGATCTGCAGGCCGCCGCGCTGAGCCTCGACCGGCCGGCTGCGCCGCACGCTGCGGGCGGGCATCGAGGCGGGCGCGCTGGCCGGCATCGTGTCCGGCTCCGGGCCGACGTGCGCCTTCCTGTGCGCCTCGGCCACGGCGGCGATCGACGTGGGTGCAACTGGCCGGCGCGGGCGTGTGCCGCACGGTGCGGGTGGCCAGCGGGCCGGTGCACGGCGCCCGCGTGGTGCCCGCACCGTCGACATCCGCGTGACGCACGCCCGGCGGTCCGGTCACGACGAAGTGTGACCCACGCCTCAATTCGTCGCCAGAGTTTGGCGGTTACTTAAGAGTCTGCTTAAGATGAGCGACGGTGAAAGCTAGCGGTCACGTATCGGACGCGACGACTTCTCCCGCCGGAAACCTCGGCGGGCGCTCAGCCGACGTGTCGCGGAGCCGACGGGACCGCCCGGCAATCATGCATTCAGGCTCCAGCGCATCACCGATTCGAGACCTAACCGCTCCCCAATTGTGTGCGCGCCTTCGTGAAAGCGCCGTCTACCAGGCGGAGCATTACATCCGGGCTTTTGCGCCGGAACCGAGGAGGTTGTCGTGAGCAGATTCACCGAGAAGATGTTCCGCAACGCCCGCACCGTCACGACGGGCATGGTCACCGGTGAACCGCACGAGCCCGTCCGGCACACCTGGGGCGAGGTCCACGAGCGCGCCCGCCGCATCGCCGGCGGCCTGGCCGCCGCCGGTGTCGGCCCCGGCGACGCCGTCGGCGTGCTGGCCGGCTTCCCGGTGGAGATCGCCCCGACCGCCCAGGGCCTGTGGATGCGCGGCGCGAGCCTGACGATGCTGCACCAGCCCACCCCGCGCACCGACCTGGTGCGTGTGGGCCGAGGACACCATGAACGTCATCGGCATGATCGAGGCCAAGGCCGTCATCGTCTCCGAGCCCTTCCTGGTCGCCATCCCGGTGCTGGAGGAAAAGGGCATCAAGGTCCTCACCGATGACCGACCTGCTGGAGGCCGAGCCGATCGACCCTGTCGAGACCGGCGAGGACGACCTGGCGCTGATGCAGCTGACGTCCGGATCTACTGGGTCCCCGAAGGCCGTGCAGATCACCCACCGCAACATCTACTCCAACGCCGAGGCGATGTTCATCGGCGCCGAGTACGACGTCGAGACAGGACGTCATGGTCAGCTGGCTGCCCTGCTTCCACGACATGGGCATGGTCGGCTTCCTGACCATCCCGATGTACTTCGGCGCCGAGCTGGTCAAGGTCACCCCGATGGACTTCCTGCGCGACACCCTGCTGTGGGCCCGGCTGATCGACAAGTACAAGGGCACCATGACCGCGGCGCCGAACTTCGCCTACGCGCTGTTCGCCAAGCGGCTGCGCAGGCAGGCCAAGCCCGGCGAGTTCGACCTGTCCACCCTGCGGTTCGCGCTGTCGGGCGCCGAGCCCGTCGAGCCTGCCGACGTCGAGGACCTGCTCGACGCCGGCAAGCCGTTCGGCCTGAAGCCCGAGGCGATCCTGCCCGCCTACGGCATGGCCGAGACGACGCTGGCCGTGTCGTTCTCCGAATGCGGCGCCGGCCTGGTGGTCGACGAGGTCGACGCCGACCTGTTGGCCGCGCTGCGTCGCGCCGTCCCCGCCACCAAGGGCAACACCCGCAGGCTGGCGTCGCTGGGCCCGCTGCTCGAAGGGCCTCGAGGCACGCGTCATCGACGAGCACGGCAACGTCATGCCGGCCCGCGGCGTCGGGGTCATCGAGCTGCGTGGCGAGCCGCTGACGCCGGGCTACATCACGATGGGCGGCTTCATCCCTGCACAGGACGATCTCGGCTGGTACGACACCGGCGACCTCGGCTACCTGATCGACGAGCGGCCACGTCGTGGTGTGCGGCCGCGTCAAGGACGTCATCATCATGGCCGGCCGCAACATCTACCCGACCGACATCGAGCGTGCGGCAGGCCGCGTCGACGGTGTCCGCCCGGGCTGCGCCGTCGCGGTGCGACTGGACGCCGGGCACTCGCGCGAGACCTTCGCCGTCGCCGTCGAGTCCAACGCATGGCAGGACCCGGTCGAGGTGCGGCGCATCGAGCATCAGGTGGCCCACGAAGTGGTGGCCGAGGTCGACGTGCGTCCCCGCAACGTCGTGGTGCTCGGACCCGGCACCATCCCGAAGACCCCGTCGGGCAAGCTGCGCCGCGTCGACTCGGTCTCGCTGGTCACCTAGCCGATTTCTCCCGCGAGCGTGCGTGTCGGCGGCCGACACGCCGTTGCGGGACGCCACTTTCCGCACGCTCAAGAAGTAACGCGGTGTCGGTGAAGGCCGATACGTTCGGTGTCATGCCACCCGCGCCGGCTATCGAAGCGATCGACCTGGTGAAGGTCTACGGCGACAATCGCGCCGTCGACGGTGTCAGCTTCACCGTCCCGCCCGGCACCGTGCTCGGCCTGTTGGGCCCTAACGGTGCGGGCAAGACGACCACCGTGCGGATGATGGCCACCCTCACCGAACCCACCAGCGGCACCGCCCGGGTGGCAGGCTACGACGTCCGCCGCGAACCCGACATGGTGCGCCGCAACATGGGCCTCACCGGCCAGGTCGCCACGGTCGACGAACTGCTGACCGGCCGCGAGAACATCCGGATGATCGGCGGCCTCTACGGCATCCGGCGCAAGGATCTCGCGCGGCTCGGAGACCGGCTCCTGCAACAGTTTGCGATCGCCGACGCCGCGGACCGGGCCGTGAAGTCGTATTCGGGCGGCATGCGCCGACGGCTCGATCTCGCGGTCAGCCTGCTGGCGTCGCCGCCGGTGCTCTTCCTCGACGAGCCGACCACCGGCCTGGACCCGCGCAGCCGCAGCGACCTGTGGGAGGTGTTGCGCGGGCTGGTCGCCCAGGGCACCACGCTGCTGCTGACCACGCAGTATCTGGAGGAGGCCGATCAGCTCGCGGACAACATCGTGGTGGTCGACAAGGGCCGCATCATCGCCGAGGGCTCGCCGCTTCAGCTCAAGCGGCAGGCGGGCACCGCCAGCCTGGTCGTCACGGTGACGAGGGCCGACGACCTGCCCGCCGCACAGGCGCTGCTGGCCAAGAGGGGTGCCGAGGTGTTCGTCGACCCGGGCGCCCGTCGGCTCACCTCTGCCGCCGAGGGCCTGGACGACATGATCCGAGTGTCCGGCCGGCTGCGCGACAGCGGCATCGCCGTCGACGACATCGGGTTGTCGCGGCCGAGCCTCGACGACGTGTTTCTGTCGCTGACGGGCCACCGCAGCGCAGAGCATGACGAGGAGGCGCCGGCATGACCTCCACCGCGACGCCGGCGCAGATCCGGCGGCAGCCGGTGGCCACCCGGAGCACCAACATCGCTGAGCAGTCGTGGATCATGGTGAAACGCAACATGATCCACACCAAGCGCATGCCGGAGATGCTGAGCGACGTGACGGTGCAGCCGATCATGTTCGTGCTGCTGTTCGCGTTCGTGTTCGGCGCGTCGATAGCGACCGGCGGCGGTGCGTCCTACCGCGAGTTCCTGCTGCCCGGCATCCAGGCGCAGACGATCGTCTTCACGGCCTTCGTGGTGGCGTCGGGCATCACCGCCGACGTGGAGAAGGGCATTATCGACCGGTTCCGCTCGCTGCCGATCTCCAGGTCGTCGGTGCTGATCGGGCGGAGCGTGGCCAGCCTGCTGCACTCGTCGATCGGAGTTGTCGTGATGGCGGTGACGGGGCTGGCGATCGGCTGGCGGATCCGGGGTGGCATCGCCGAGGCGGTGCTGGCATTCGCGCTCATCCTGTTGTTCGGCTTCAGCATGATCTGGTTCGGCATCCTCATCGGCTCGGTGATGCGATCGGTCGAGGCGGTCAACGGCGTGATGTTCACCGTGCTGTTCCCGATCACCTTCCTGGCCAACACCTTCGCCCCCACCGAGCCGATGCAGCACTGGCTGCGGGTCATCGCGGAATGGAATCCCGTCTCGTCGCTGGCCCAGGCGATGCGCGAGCTCTGGGGTAACGGCGGACCCGCCCCCGAGAGCGCGCAGTTGCCGCTGCATCATCCGGTGCTGGCGACAATTCTGTGGTCGCTCGCGCTGACGGCAGCCTTCGCGCCATTCGCATTGCGCGCGTACGGTCGCCGCACGGGCGGCTAGGTTCGTTCGCCGACGGTGGCCTGGCCTTGCCGAGCCCGATTGACGCTTACGGGCAGAATCAGCGGTTGACGCGACGAGAGGCCGGACCCATCCGGTCGTACACCCGCCACCACACCAGCTCATGGGCGCTTTCCGAGAGCTCGCCGCGGGCAAGCAGCTCGTCGGCCTCCATCAGCACGCCCGCCAAGTTCTCCAGCCGGTCGCGCTCGGCCATCGTCACCGGATCGCGGTGACCGGCCAGCACCGCCACGAACTCCGTCTTGACCATCCTGCGTGGATCGCCGGCGCGCATCGTGGCCACCGTGCCCGACCCGACGACGAGCGCCGTCGAGATGGCCAGCGCTGTCCATGGTCCCGTGATCTGGTTCAGGAAGATCTCGGACACCACCCACACCAGCGCGCCCCACAGCGGCCAGCCCCGCGCGACGCGGACCCGGCGCCGTTCGGGCTCGCTGATGCCCGGCGGGTACAAAACCAAGCGGTAACGGGTCACCCCGAAACGGTCCGGCCGAATCTCCATCGCCCCCCAGCGGCGCTCGCCGGCGAGCATCCGCTGCCAGCCCCTGTGCAGTAGACCATGGCCTGTCCCGATGTCGTGCATGTCTTTGGTGTACCCCGCCATGATGATGCCGACCGGGGCCTAGACGGATTCTTTACGCGCGGCGGGGATCTCTTTACGGCCATCGAAGGGGTGCGTCGAGCTGAGTAATGTGTACTATACCCAGCATGACGATCGAGCAGCGTCCCGGCCCGGCTGGCCGACCACCCCACGGTTCGCCGAGTCCGGGCACGGCCGACCCAGAAGCCCGGGATCATCGACGCCGACTGGCTGCGTCAGGTGTGCCTCGACGCAGGCGTCGACGACGTGGCGTTCGCCAGTGTCGACAACCCCGACCTCGCATCGGAACGTGAGCACGTCGATGCGGCGCTACCCGGAACGCAGAGCTTCATCTCGCTGGTCGTCAAGATGAACCGTGACAACGTCCGGTCCACCGCGCGCAGCGTCGCCAACCAGGAGTTCCACCGCAGCGGCGAGATCATGAACGAGGCGGCGCATCGCATCACCCGGGCGTTGGAGGATGCCGGGTACCGCGCGATCAACCCGTCGATGTCCTTCCCGATGGAGATGGACAAGTTCCCGGGCCGCATCTGGGTGGTGGCGCACAAACCGGTCGCGGTGGCATCAGGCCTCGGCGTGATGGGCATCCACCGCAATGTCATCCATCCCAAGTTCGGCAACTTCATCCTGCTCGGCACCGTCCTTGTCGCCGCCCCGATCACCAGTTACGGTGAGCCGCTGGACTATTCGCCCTGCCTTGAGTGCAAGCTGTGCGTCGCCGCGTGCCCCGTGGGCGCGATCAAGAAGAACGGCGACTTCGACTTCGTCGCCTGCTCGGTGCACAACTACCGCGAGTTCATGGGTGGCTTCACCGACTGGGCGCAGACCATCGCCGACAGCGAGGACGCCGAAGACTTCCGCTCCCGCGTCAGCGACTCGGAGAACGCCTCCATGTGGCAGAGCCTGTCGTTCAAGGCGAACTACAAGGCCGCCTACTGCCTGGCGGTATGTCCCGCCGGCGAGGACGTCATCGAGCCGTACCTGGAAGACCGCAAGGGCTTCATGGATTTGGTGCTCAAGCCGCTGCAGGAGAAGAAGGAGACCCTGTACGTGCTGCCGAACTCGGCGGCCAAGGAGCATGCCGAGCGCCGGTACCCCCACAAACCGGTCAAGGTGGTGGACAGCGGGATCAGCGGTCGCTAGCGGGCACCCGCTTGTCTATGGAATACCTGTGCGCCGGACGGCGTTTGCCCAATGCATGAAGATCGTCGATGTGGCGGCGTTTCGCGCCAAGTCAGAAACTGTGTCGCCCCCGCGTCGGCTGTTCACGGTGATTGCGGCTGTGGTGATTTCGGGTGTGACCTTGGTCGCACCCGCTTTGCTGCCCCAGGGCAAGCTCGGCGCCGCGTCGGCGTCGGCGGACGTCTGCCCGGCCGTCCAGGTGGTGTTCGCGCGAGGAACGGGCGAGCCGGACGGTGTCGGACGGGTCGGTCAGGCCTTCGTCGACCAACTGCGGCCGCTGGTCAAGGGCAAATCGGTCGCGGTGTACGGGGTCAACTACCCGGCCACGCGGGACTTCCTCCGGGCCGCCGACGGCGCCAACGACGCCAGCCTGTTCGTCCAGAACATCGCCAATACCTGCCCTGACACGAAGATCGTTCTCGGCGGATATTCGCAGGGCGCGGCCGTCATCGACATCATCACCGTCGCCGGGACGCCGACTCTGGGTTTCGCAGATCCGATGCCGGCCACCGTCGCCGACCACGTCGCCGCGGTCGCGGTGTTCGGCAACCCGTCCATCCGCCTGCTCGGCGGACCTCTGACGTCCCTGAGCCCGCTCTACGGGTACAAGACGATCGACCTGTGCAACGGCGCGGACCCGGTCTGCTCCGACGGCAATGACACACCCGCTCACAGCCTGTATGTCGAGGCCGGGTTGGCAACGCAGGCTGCACATTTCGCCGCGGACCGGCTCACCGGCGCAGCCCCGGTCAGCACGCTGGCCGGCCACACCGGCGGCTGAAACGGCCTATCAGCTCCAGGCGTGCACGGTGTTCTGCGCCGGCTCCAGCCCGTGGGTGATCAGCAACTCGGTCGCGTCGGCGGCCTGCTCGCAGATGGTGCCGACCTCCGGCCGTTCGGCGGCGCTGAAGTTCTCCAGCACGAACGACGCACCGCTCTTGCGTCCTGGCGGCTTGCCGATGCCGATGCGGACGCGGTGAAAGTCGTTGGTACCCAACGCTGAAGCCACCGAGCGCAGACCGTTGTGCCCGGCGACGCCGCCGCCGAACTTGAGCCGGATCCGGCCGAACTCGATGTCGAGCTCGTCGTGCACGATGATGACGTCCGTCGGCGGCACCGAGTAGAACTTGGCCAGCGGCCCGACCTGGCGACCCGACTCGTTCATGTACACCCGCGGCTTGGCCAGCACGACCGGCCGGCCGGCCAGCCGCCCGGTCGCCACCTCGGCCCCCGACTTCTTGTGCACCTTGAATCCCGCGCCGATGCGATCGGCGAGGATGTCGGCCACCAGGAAGCCGAGGTTGTGCCGCGTCGTGGCGTACTGCGGTCCAGGATTGCCCAGGCCGACCACCAGTAAAGGCTCGGCCATGACGGTTTCCGCCTGCCCGGACTACTCGGACTCTTCGGCCGGTGCCTCGCCGGCCTCGCCCTCGGCCTCCTCGGCCGGTTCGCCCTCGGCCGCCTCGGCTGCTGCCTCGCCGGCACCCTCGCTCTCGAGGTCTTCTGCCGTCGGCGCCGCGACGACGTTGACGACCAGCGTCTCGGGATCAGAGATCAAGGTGACGCCGCTGGGCAGCGTGATCGCGCTCGCCGTGAACTGGGTGCCGATCTCGGCGCCCTCGACCGAGACGGTGAGGCTCTCGGGGATCGACTGCACGTCCGCTTCGATTTCGATCGTGTTGGCGTCCTGCGTGACCAGCGTGCCGTAGGCCGCCTCACCCTCGACGATCACGTTGACCTCGACGGTCACCTTCTCGCCGCGGCGCACGACAAGCAGGTCGGCGTGCTGGATGTTGCGGCGGATCGGGTGGATCTCGAGCGCCTTGGTCAGCGCGAGCTGCTCCTTGCCGGCGATGTCGAGGGTGAGCACCGCGTTGGTGCCGGAGTGCCGCAGCACGGCGGAGAGGTCGTGCGCGTCGAGCTCGAGATGCTGGGGTTCGCTGCCGTGGCCGTAGAGGACGGCGGGAACCTTGCCGCTGCGCCGGGCGCGACGCGACGCGCCTTTACCCGTCTCGGTACGGACCAGAGCCGTGATCTTGTTCTCGCTGCGAGCCGCTGTCTTGGCCATGGGTCGTTGCTCCTGTATGCCGGTCGTCGAGTACGGACACGGCCGGGTCGCAACCTTCGAGAAGCGGTTTCCCGTCGATAACGGTGGCTGGAGATTCCCGGAGAAATCGCCGACCACCCTCGCCGTGACGCCCGCAAGGTTAGCGCGAGCAGCAGCCCGGGTCCAAATCACAGCGCGAATTTGGTGTCCGTGAGCTGCTCGGATAGCTCCCACAGCCCGGCGGCCTTCTCCGCGTCGCGGGCCAGCGGGCTGCGGGGCGACCGGCCGGTGGCGCCACGCATCCCGAACCTGGGTCCGATGAAAGTGTCGCCGGGAAGGTCTCGGGACGCGGCGTACAACGTCTGACGGGCGCCGAAGTCGGCGTCGGTGGCCAGCCGATTGCCGAGCGACATCAACGTGTCGGCCACCCGGCGTCCGCTGTGGCCCTGCAGGTTGGTGGCCGAGTACCCGGGGTGGGCGGCGTAGGCCCTCACCGCGGAGCCTGCCGCGTCGAGGCGTCGCTGCAGCTCACTGGTGAACAGCAGGTTGGCAAGCTTCGACTGGCCGTAGGCCAGCCACGCCGAGTACGGGCGCGACTTCCAGTTCAGGTCCTTGAGGCTGACGTAGCCCATCAGGTGCACGAACGACGAAACCGTGACCACCCGGTCGGTGATCCTGGGCAGGAGCAGGTTGGTCAGTGCGAAATGGCCGAGGTGGTTGGTGCCGATCTGGCTTTCGAAACCGTCGGCGGTCTGCGCGTAGGGCACCGCCATGATGCCGGCGTTGTTGATCAGCACGTCGGCGTGGTCGACCCGGTCGGCGAACGCGCGCACCGAACCGAGATCCTGCAGATCGAGTTCGCGCACCTCGACGTTTCCGGTCATGCCCGCGGCGGCCTGGGTGCCCTTCGCGGTATTGCGTACGGCGAGGATCGTCGTGGCCCCGACTCGGGCCAACTCGCGCGCAGTGACCAGGCCCAGGCCGCTGTTCGCGCCGGTGACGATGACGGTGCGCCCGGCGAAGGAGGGCAGGTCGGCGGCGGTCCACTCACTCATGGCAAACACCCTAATGGCGGCAGATTGGGGGCCCGCTATTTCTTGGGCGCGCCGGGCACCGCGACGTTGAAGCCGGAGATGACCGCCTCGATGTCGGTTGACTCCGCGGCGGCCTTGTCCGCGTAACCGGTCACCGTGAACTGCACGAGGTAGCGCTGATTGGCGGGCGGTGCGCCGGTGGCGATGACGATGCGGTTGTAGCTGTGCATGCGGCGGCCGTTGAGGTCGTAGCTGCCCTCGATCATCGAGGACGGAAAGCCCTTCCAATTGTCGGTGGAGGCGTTGAGCCGCCGGAAGTTCTCCGACAACTCGGCATCGGCGTAGCCGTGCTTGATCGCCTCGGCGACATCGAAGTCGCCGGTGAGCTGGAACACCATCAGCATCGCGGTGGGGTAGGTGTCGCCCTTGGCGATCACGCGGGTACCGGGCGCGAGGTTGACGTTGCTGTACCCCTGCCACCCCTTCGGACGGGCGATGGTGATCGTCAGATCGGTCAGCTTGTCCGGCGCAACGGGCTGGCCGACGACTCCCGCCTGCTCCAGGAACTGCGAAATCGGGACCGGCGCCTCGGTCGATGTCGGGGGGGTCGTCATCGCCGATGTCGACCAGATCGATTGGTAGTCAGGGGTTTCCGCACCGCAGCCGGTCACCGCCAGCATCGCCGACGCGACGACCGCCGCCAACCGGCGGGCCGTCACAGAAGCTCGCGAACCGCGTCGATCGGCCGGGCCAGCCTGGTGCCCTTGGGGGCGACGACGAACGGCCGCTCGATCAGAATCGGGTGCTCGGTCATCGCGTCGAGCAGTTCGTCATCGTCGGCGCCGGCGAGGTTCAACTCGGCGTACAGCGACTCACGCTTGCGCACGGCGGTGCGGACGTCGATACCGGCATCCTTGATCATCTTGGCCAGTTCGGATCGTGTCGGCGGGGTCTGCAGGTACTGGATCACCGTCGGCTCGATGCCGTTCTCGCGCAACAGGTCCAGCGTCTTGCGGGATGTCGTACAGCGCGGGTTGTGGTAAATGATGAAGCCAGCGGTCATTTACGCGGACCCGTCGAAAAGCCCTGTCACCGAACCGTTTTCGAAAACCGCGCGGATGGTGCTGGCCAGCAGCGGCGCAATGGACAGGACGGTCAGCTGCGGGAATTGCTTGTCCTCGCCGATCGGCAGGGTGTTGGTGACGATCACCTCGCGGGCACCGCTTTCGGCCAGCCGCTCGCGCGCGGGGTCCGAGAGCACGCCGTGCGTGGCGGCGACGAGAACGTCCCCCGCGCCGTCCTCCTTCAGCAGCTTGACCGCACCGGCGATGGTGCCGCCGGTGTCGATCATGTCGTCGGTGAGGATGCAGGTCTTGCCCCGCACTTCGCCGACGACCCGGTTGGACTTGACCTGGTTGGGCACCAGTGGGTCGCGGGTCTTGTGGATGAACGCCAGCGGTACGCCGCCCAGCGAATCGGCCCACTTCTCGGCGACGCGCACGCGGCCGGAGTCGGGGGAGACCACGACCATGTCATGGTCGTGGTAGTTCTCGGCGATGTAGCCGCACAACAGCGACTGCGCGCGCATGTGGTCGACCGGGCCGTCGAAGAAACCCTGGATCTGGTCGGTGTGCAGGTCCACGGTGACGATCCGGTCCACACCGGCCGTCTTGTAGAGATCGGCGACCAGGCGCGCCGAAATGGGCTCGCGGCCGCGGTGCTTCTTGTCCTGCCGGGCGTATGGGTAGAACGGCAGGATCGCGGTGATCCGCTTGGCGCTGCCGCGCTTGAGCGCGTCGATCATGATCAGTTGTTCCATCAGCCACTTGTTCAGCGGCGCCGGATGACTCTGCAGCACGAAGGCATCGCTGCCACGCACCGATTCATCGAACCGGACGAAGATCTCACCGTTGGAGAAGTCGCGGGCGGTCTGCGCGGTGACCGGGACGTCGAGCTCCTTGGCCACCTGCTCGGCCAGCTCGGGATGCGCCCGGCCCGAGAAGAGCATCAAATTTTTGCGGTTGTCGGTCCACTCGGTGCCCACTGAACGCCCTCGCCGGTTGGGGGATCGATACTCGCCAATCGTACGTAGCCTTGCGGCCTGTGCGTTGTCGGGTTACCAGATTGCCAACACGAGACGTCACATCACTCGTCTTCGGTCTGCGGCCCCGACTGATTCTCGCGGGCCTTGCGGGCTGCCTCCGCGGCGGCCGATCCCGGCCGCTTTCGCTCCACCCAGCCCTCGATGTTGCGCTGCGGGCCGGCCGATACCGCCAGCGCTCCAGCGGGCACGTCGTCCCGCACCACCGTGCCCGCACCCGTGTATGCGCCGTCGCCCACCGTGACCGGCGCGACGAACATCGTGTCGGAGCCGGTCCGCACATGGGAGCCGATGGTGGTGCGGGTCTTGTTCTGTCCGTCGTAGTTGACGAACACGCTGGACGCACCGATATTGCTGTGCTCGCCGATGTCGGCATCGCCCACGTACGTCAGATGCGGCACCTTGGTGCCGGCGCCGATGGTCGCGTTCTTGGTCTCGACGAACGCACCGAGCTTGGCGTCCCCGCCGAGGACGGTGCCGGGGCGCAGGTAGGTGTAAGGCCCGACGGTCGCGCCGGCACCAATGGCCGACGCGCTGCCATGGGTGCGGACGACCGTGCCCCGTCGCCGACCGACACATCGGCCAACGTGGTGTCCGGGCCGATCTGGCAGCGAGCGCCGACGCGGGTGGCTCCGAGCAGCTGGGTTCCGGGGTGGATGACGGTGTCGCGGCCGACGGTCGCGTCGACGTCGATCCATGTGGAGGCCGGATCGATGACCGTCACACCGGAGCGCTGATGCGCGGCGACGATCCGCCGATTCAGCTCCCCGCCCAGCTCGGCGAGCTGCACGCGGTCATTGACCCCGGTCACCAGCGCGGTGTCGTCGACATGTTTCGCGTGCACCTTCTCGCCGTCCTGACGGAGGATCGAGATCACGTCGGTGAGGTACAGCTCCTCCTGGGCATTGTGGGACCGCAGCCGGCTCAGGCCAGAGCGCAGCGCCTGGATGTCGAACGCATATACGCCGGCGTTGATCTCGCAGATGGCCTGCTGGGACGGTGAGGCGTCGGCCTCCTCCACGATCGCCATGACCTCCCGGTCCTGGGTCCACAGGATGCGCCCGTACCCGGTCGGATCCTGCAGCGTCGTGGTCACGACGGTGGCGACGGCCGATTCGGCGCGGTGGGTGGCGATCAGGTCCGCCAGCGTGTCGGAGTCCATCAGCGGGACATCGCCGGAGGTGACCACGACGACGCCGTCGTAGCCGACAGGTAGTGCCGCCAGGCCGCAGCTGACCGCGTGCCCGGTGCCGAGCTGCTTTTCCTGCACCGCCGTGTCGATGGTGTGGCCGAGTTGGCCGGCCAACTCGGCAACCGCCGGTGCGACCTTGTCGCGGTCCTGCCCGACCACCACCACGAGGTGTCGCGGTGCCACCCCGGCGACCGCATGCAACGCGTGGGACAACATCGTGCGCCCCGCCAGCGCGTGCAGGACCTTGGGCATATCGGACCGCATGCGCGTGCCTGCCCCGGCCGCCAGAACCAGGACCGCGGTGTCACCGTGCATATTGGACATAGTTTTCCTCGCCGAAAGCTCCGTGCCGATTGTCGCTCGGCGAGCCTCGCTCGCCGCCGACAGTCGCTCGGCGAGCCTCGCTCCGTCGCCAGGACTCGAACCTGAACTATCTGAACCAAAATCAGAGGTGCTGCCGATTACACCACGACGGAATGGTCGGGTCAGACTCTAGTCGAAGCGGATAGCCTGGTAGCCGTGCCAGCACCCGAGAAGGACGCCCGCGTACCCCGCGCTCGGATGACCGGCACCGAGCGGCGCCACCAGCTCATCGACATCGCCAGATCGCTGTTCGCCGAACGCGGCTACGAGGGCACGTCGATCGAGGAGATCGCGCAACGCGCCGGTGTCTCCAAGCCCGTCGTGTACGAACACTTCGGCGGCAAGGAGGGGCTCTACGCCGTGGTGGTCGACCGCGAGATGTCGGCGCTGCTCGACGGCATCACGTCCTCGTTGACCAGGACGACCAACAATCGGTCCCGGCTGCGTATCGAGCGGGTCGCACTGGCGCTGCTGACCTACGTCGACGAGCGCACCGACGGGTTTCGCATCCTGATCCGTGATTCCCCGGCGGCGATCACTTCGGGCACCTACTCCACGTTGCTCAACGAGGCCGTCAACCAGGTGTCGTCGATCTTGGCGGGCGACTTCTCCCGCCGGGGCCTGGACCCCGACATGGCCCCGTTGTACGCCCAGGCGCTGGTCGGGTCGGTTTCGATGACGGCACAGTGGTGGCTCGACGTGCGTGAACCCAAGAAGGACGTCGTGGCGGCGCACCTGGTCAACCTGTGCTGGAACGGGCTGGTGCACCTCGA
This sequence comes from uncultured Actinomycetota bacterium, assembly GCA_963699655.1. GTDB lineage: Bacteria > Actinomycetota > Actinomycetes > Mycobacteriales > Mycobacteriaceae > Mycobacterium. The sequence goes on along the minus strand of CAVOUV010000012.1, from coordinate 30,117 downwards.
GGACGACCCGCAACTGGTCGACGAGTAGCGCGGTCCGACCTGTACCCGATCCCGGACCGGCCGCCGCTTGGCCACGGACACAACGACTTCGGTATGCCACCTAGGATGGGGGCATCATGACCGCATCGGGGACCATCGATGTCCAAACCCCGATCGCGGGCCTAGTCGAATTGGCACTTCGGGATCCCACTCTCCAAGAAGTCACCCGCCGTGCCGCCGACAGACCCGCCGATCTCACACTCGTCGGCCCGGCCAGCGCCCGGCTGTTCGCCGCGACCGCCGTCGCGCAGGCCGGACCGCTGCTGGTGGTCACCGCCACCGGCCGCGAAGCCGACGACCTCAACGCCGAACTGCAGGGCGTCCTCGGTGAAGCCGTCGCGATGTTCCCGTCGTGGGAGACGCTGCCGCACGAGCGGTTGTCGCCGGGCGTGGACACCGTCGGCGCCCGGATGATGCTGCTGCGCCGGCTCGCCCATCCAGACGACGAACGTCTCGGGCCGCCGCTGCGGGTGGTGGTCACGACGACCCGGTCGCTGCTGCAGCCGATGGCGCCCGATCTGGCCGACATCGAGCCGGTGACGCTGACGGTCGGCGCCGAGGCCGAGTTCGACGAGCGTGATCGCACGGCTGGTCGACCTGGCCTACACGCGGGTCGACATGGTCGGCAAGCGCGGCGAGTTCGCCGTCCGCGGCGGCATCCTCGACGTCTTCCCGCCCACCGCCGAGCACCCGGTGCGCGCCGAGTTCTGGGGCGACGAGGTCTCCGAGATGCGGATGTTCTCGGTCGCCGACCAGCGGTCCATCCCCGAGATCGAGATCGCCACCCTGATCGCGGTGCCGTGCCGCGAGCTGCTGCTCACCGACGACGTTCGCGTGCGGGCGGCCGAGCTGGCCGCCGAGCATCCGGTCCACGAGAACAGCGTCGCCGGCAGCGTGGCCGACATGCTCGCCAAGCTGGCCGAGGGCATCCCCGTCGACGGCATGGAGGCGCTGTTGCCGCTGCTGCGGCCCGACCGAGCTCTCGACGCTGTCGCGACCCCCTGCCCGCGGGCACCCCGCTGCTGATCTGCGACCCCGAGAAGGTGCGCACCCGCGCAGCCGACCTGATCAAGACCGGCCGCGAGTTCCTGGAGGCGTCGTGGTCCACGGCCGCGGTCGGCGGGGATGCGCCGATCGACATCGAGGCGCTCGGCGGCTCGGGTTTCATCGACCTGGACGACGCGCGGTCGGCCGCGCGCGAGGGCGGGCACCCGTGGTGGACGCTGAGCCAGTTGGGCGACGAGGCGGCCGCTCGAGCTCGACGTCCGGCCTGCGCCGTCGGCGCGCGGACACAGTCGGCCGTCGATCGCCGAGATCTTCGCGATGCTGCGCGCCCACGTCGCCACCGGCGGCTACGCGGCTGTCGTCGCCCCCGGCACCGGCACCGCGCATGCGCGTCGTCGAACAACTCGGCCGAATCCGACACGCCCGCAACGATGTTGGAGCCGGGCGAGGCGCCCGAGGCCGGGTGTCGTCGGCGTGCTCAAGGGCCCGCTGCACGACGGCGTGGTCATCGCCGGGCGCCAACCTCGTGGTGATCACCGAGACCGACCTGACCGGCAACCGGGCCGACCGCGACCGAGGGCAAGCGGCTGGCCGCCAAGCGCCGCAACGTGGTCGATCCGCTGGCGCTGACCGCGGGCGACCTGGTGGTGCACGACCAGCACGGCATCGGCCGGTTCGTCGAGATGACCGAACGCACCGTCGGCGGGGCGCGCCGCGAGTACCTGGTGCTCGAGTACGCGTCGAGCAAGCGCGGCGGCGGGTCGGACCGGCTGTACGTGCCGATGGACTCGCTCGACCAGCTGTCCCGCTACGTCGGCGGCGAGTCGCCGACGCTGAGCCGGCTCGGCGGCAGCGACTGGGCCAACACCAAGACCAAGGCGCGCCGGGCGGTCCGCGAGATCGCCGGCGAGCTGGTGTCGCTGTACGCCAAGCGGCAGGCCTCGCCCGGCCACGCGTTCGGCCCGGACACCCCGTGGCAGGCCGAGATGGAGGACGCGTTCGGGTTCACCGAGACCGTCGACCAGCTGACCGCGATCACCGAGGTCAAGTCCGACATGGAGAAGCCGGTCCCGATGGACCGGGTGATCTGCGGCGACGTCGGCTACGGCAAGACCGAGATCGCGGTGCGGGCGGCGTTCAAGGCGGTGCAGGACGGCAAGCAGGTCGCGGTGCTGGTGCCGACGACGCTGCTGGCCGACCAGCACCTGCAGACGTTCACCGAGCGGATGGCCGGCTTCCCGGTCACGGTCAAGGGGCTGTCCCGGTTCACCGACCCCGCCGAGTCGCGCGCGGTGCTCGAGGGCATGAAGGACGGCTCGCGTCGACATCGTGATCGGCACGCACCGGCTGCTGCAGACCGGCGTCACCTGGAAGGACCTCGGCCTGGTCGTGGTCGACGAGGAGCAGCGGTTCGGCGTCGAGCACAAGGAGCACATCAAGTCGATGCGCACCCACGTCGACGTGCTGACGATGAGCGCCACGCCGATTCCCCGCACGCTGGAGATGAGCCTGGCCGGGCATCCGGGAGATGTCGACGATCCTGACCCCGCCCGAGGAGCGGTACCCGGTGCTGACCTACGTGGGCCCGCACGACGACAAGCAGGTGGCGGCGGCGCTGCGCCGCGAGATGCTGCGCGACGGGCAGGTGTTCTACATCCACAACCGGGTCCGGTCCATCGACCAGGCCGCGGCCCGGGTGCAGGCGCTGGTGCCCGAGGCCCGCGTCGTCGTCGCGCACGGGCAGATGCCCGAGGACCTGTTGGAACGCACGGTCGAGGGCTTCTGGAACCGCGAATACGACATCCTGGTGTGCACGACGATCGTCGAGACCGGGCTGGACATCTCCAACGCCAACACGCTGATCGTCGAGCGGGCCGACACGTTCGGGCTCTCGCAGCTACACCAGCTGCGCGGCCGGGTCGGGCGCAGCCGCGAGCGTGGCTACGCCTACTTCCTGTATCCGCCGGAGGTTCCGCTGACCGAAACCGCCTACGACCGGCTGGCGACGATCGCGCAGAACAACGAGCTCGGCGCGGGCATGGCGGTGGCGATGAAGGACCTCGAGATCCGCGGCGCAGGCAACGTGCTCGGCGCCGAGCAGTCCGGCCACGTCGCCGGCGTCGGCTTCGACCTGTACGTGCGCCTGGTCGGCGAGGCCGTCGAGGCCTACCGGGCCGCGGCCGACGGCAAAACCGTTGCCGCCGTCGAGGAACCGAAGGACGTGCGCATCGACCTGCCGGTCGACGCGCACCTGCCGCCCGACTACATCGCCAGCGACCGGCTGCGGTTGGAGGGCTACCGCCGGCTGGCGGCGGCGCCGGACGACGGAGCCGTCGCCGCGGTCGTCGAGGAGCTCGTCGACCGGTACGGCCCGCTGCCCGAACCCGCGCAGCGGCTGGTCGCCATGGCGCGGTTGCGGCTGCTGTGCCGCGAGTACGGGGTCACCGAGGTCAGCGCGCTGTCGGAGGCGACGCTGCGGGTCGCCCCGCTGAAGCTGGTGGACTCTCAGCAACTGCGGCTGAAGCGGATGTATCCCGGGCGCGCACTACCGCGCGACGACCTCGACCGTGCAGGTGCCGATTCCCGCGGACCGGGCAGCGGCGTCGGTGCGCCGCGGATCCGCGACGTCGAGTTGCTCGCGTGGTGGCGGGTTTGGTCTTGGCGCTGAATGGAAAACCCCAGGACAGATGTTGATATAACCGAAGCTCGGAGGTCGGCGAGCGTGAATGACGAGCGGCAAGCGCGATGACGGTCGTGCTGGTCGATCCGCGCCGCCCCTCGCTGGTTCCCGTCGAGGCGATCGGACTGCTGGCCGGTGACGTGCAGTACACCGAGGAGATGCCGGTCAGGGTGCCGTGGTCGCTGCCGGCGGCCCGGCCGGCATACGACGGCGAGGACGCACCGGTGCTGCTGTCGTCGGATCCCGAGCATCCCGCCGGTCAAGGCGCGGCTGGCCGCGGGCGACCAGCTGATCTCGGCGCCGGACCCGCAGGCCGGGGAGCGGCTGGTCGACGCGGTGGCGATGATGGACAAGCTGCGCACGGCCGGGCCGTGGGAGAGCGAGCAGACGCACGACTCGCTGCGGCGGTACCTGCTCGAGGAGACCTACGAGCTGTTCGACGCCGTGCGCAGCGGCGACGCCGACGAGCTGCGCGAGGAACTCGGCGACGTGCTGCTGCAGGTGCTGTTTCACGCCCGCATCGCCGAGGACGCGCCGCAGCATCCGTTCGGCATCGACGACGTCGCCGACTCGCTGGTGCGCAAACTCGTCAACCGGGTGCCCGCCGTGCTTGCCGGACAGCCGATTTCGCTCGACGAGCAGCTCGCGCAGTGGGAGGAGCGCAAGGCCCAGGAGAAGAGGGCGAAGGCGCCGTTCCGCATGGACGACGTGCCGACCGGCCAGCCCGCCTTGGCGCTGACGCAGAAGGTCTTCGAACGCGTGGTGGCGCGGGTCTGCCCGTCGACCTGATCCCCGAGGCACGTGTCGATCGTGACGGGGTCGGCGGACGGTGACGCCGAGAACGACCTGCGGCCACGCTGGAGTTCATGGACATGGTCCGCAAGGTCGAGCACGACCATCGCGGCGAGTCGGCGCGGCGAGGACGTGCCCGAGGTGCTCGACATCGCAACGCTCGGCGGTGATCCGAGGAGGAGTGGCGCGCGCACTGGCCGGCAGGCCAGCAGCCGGACCCGGCCGAGATAACCCGCGCCGGACGATGCCGGAGCCGACACCTGACGACGCCCGAACCGGCTCCGACGCGACGAGCCGGAGCCGTGCCGCCGAGGCCGAGGTCGCCGAAGCGCCGACGAGCCGATGGCGCCAGCGAATGATAGGCCGAGAATCGCGAATTCGCGCTGCAGGTCACGTCGCCGAACGGCCGGCGTCAGTCGACCAGCTGGTCGCCGAGGAACCGGTCCGCGCCGGTGACCCCCGGTAGCGCGAAGAAGAAGCCGCCGCCCACCGGCAGGATGTACTCCTCCAGCGGCTCGCCCTTCAGCCGGCCCTGCACCGCGAGGAAGCCCTTCTGCAGGCTTCGCTGGTAGGCGACGAAGGCCAGACCCTGGTCGAGCCGGCCCGGCGCCGTCGAATCCGCGCGAGTAGGTGAAGCCGCGCCGCAGGATCAGGTTCTCGTCGGTCTGCGGGGTGCGCGGATTGGCCAGCCGGATGTGGGCGTCGAGCGGGATCCGCTTGCCGTCGGGATCCTCGGCGTAGTCGGGGTCGTCGAACTCGCCGGTCAGGCCCATCGGTGCACCACTGACCTTGTTGCGGCCGATGATCGCCTCCTGCTCGGCGAGCTGGGTGCGGTCCCAGAACTCGACGAACATCCGGATGATGCGCACCGCCTGGTACGAGCCGCCGACCGCCCAGTCCGGCTCGCCGTCGTCGGCGCCCACCCAGACGTGGCTGTCCATCAGGCCGCCGTCGGCGAAGTCGAGGTTGGCCGTTCCGTCCTTGAACCCCAGCAGGTTTCGCGGCGTCGTGGCCGACGAGGCCTGGCCCGCGCCGAGCCCCGGGCGTAGCCGTCGACCATCCACTGCAGCACCAGGTCTCCGCGGGTACGGCGCATCAGCTGCCGGAGCGCGAACTGCATGGTGTCGGTGTGGCCGGCCTCGAGATGACCAGCAGGTCGCCGTGCGACTGCTTCGGGTCCAGTCGGTCGTTGGCCAGGAACGGCATCGTGACCAGTTCCTTGGGCTTGCGATCAGCCAGCCCGAACCGGTCGTCGAACAGCGACGCCCCGACGCTGACGACGACCGAGAGGTTGTCCGGCGGCGGCTTCTCGCCGAGGATGCCCGAGTCGACGGGCGGATAGGCCGGATCGCGGGTCTCCGGCGGATTGCCCGCCATCAGCCCGCGGATCTCGTCGGTGAGTTCCTGCAGCGTCGTCTTGAGCCGGGCGCGGTCCCTGGTCGTGCACGTGAACGACGCCACCAACCCCTGCGCCGGGACCGGCAGCGCGGTGATGCCCGTTTGGTGCGCACCCTCGAACGGGACGAACGTGGCCGGCGCCGCCGTGGCGCGGACCGCCTCGCGCGGCGAGGAGCCGGCCAACGCCATAGCCTGCGCCGACACCGACGGCGGCACCGGCGCCCGCACTCAGGGCACCCGGTGACGAATCCTCGCCGCGAGATGCCCGGCGCGGTGGCCGCTCGGTCACTTCAGGCCCAGCACTCCCGGAACCTGGGACAGGTTCTCCGACAGCGCCGCCAGCTGCGCCTTGAGGGTGTCGATGACCTGTGGCGTGCACGGTCACCGCCGGGCAACGCGGCGACGGGAACGGGTCGTTCTCGGTGCAGAACAGCACCCAGCCGTCACCCTGGCGCAGCGGCGCATGGTGTCGAAGACGTCGGTCGATCCCTGCCGTGATCTTGCCCAGCAGCGCGGCATCGGCCTGCTCCAGAGCCGGGCTCAGCTTGTCGACGGCGGCCTGCGAACCCTGCAGGTTGGCGTCGAAGTCCCAGAGGTCGGTCTTGGAGTAGCGATCCTCCTCGCCGGTGATCTTGCCCTGCGACACCTCTTCGATGAGCTCGGCCGCGCCGGTGGCCACGTTGAGCGGCTGCGACCTCGACCGTCGGCAACTGCGTCCTTCAGCGCCGGCGATGTCCTTGTCGAGTTGGTCGGCGAACGGCGCGCCACCCTCGGTGGTGTTCTTCTCGAACAGCAGGTACTCGAGCCGGTGCCAGCCGGTGAACGTCGGGTCGTCGACGCCCGCGAAGTCGTCGACGCGGGAGTCGGTCTTGCCGTCGATGTCCTCGACGAGCTCGGCGATCGGCTCGATGCGCTCCCACGGCTGTCGCGACGGCGCGTACGCGTCCTGGGCGGCCTTCAGGTCGCCCGCGCGCACGGCGTCGGTGAACACCTTGACGACACGCACGAGTTCGTCGACCTGCGCGATGGCGTAGGCCTTGTACTCGCTCGCCGCCTTGTGCGCCAGGGGTTCGGACGCGGCGGCCGCGCCGATGTTCGACGTCGCGCCGCGGACTCGATGCTCTGCTCGAGCTCGTGTCGGTGCCGCTGTCGCATCGCTGCTGGAACAGCCGGCGAGGACCAGGGCCAGCGCAACAACCGGCACGGGCCAGGCGAGATGCAGTTTCATTGAGCCTCCTTGTGGTAGACGGCGTGAACATTACATCGTCGTGGACAGGGTAGGCACTCCTAATTGACGGCAGGCTCGCGAACGGCTGCCTGCAGGTCCCCACCGCTAATCTGGCTTGCCGGTTCGCCACACGGGCGCGAACCCGTCGAAAGGTCCGACCGCTGCGCCGGTCGAAGGCCGAGTTGACCCGGTCGCGTGGGAACATGTGATGTCGACCAGAACCGGTTGAGGGAGTGCTTTGTCGGACGACGGGAGCGTGTCGACCAGGCGTCGGCCCCGGAGTCCGCATCCAGCGCAGGGGCAGGAGCGTCGCGAGGGCTCGCCTAGTGCGTTGGCTGCGGGCCGTCGCGCGTGATCATGCGCGACGGCGCTGCTGCTGGCTTCCAGCTGTTCGTGGCAGCTGGGCATCCCGATTCCCGAGGGCGTGCCGCCGCCTGCCGGCGACCCGGTACCCAAGATCGACACCCACGCCAAGGGCAGGCCCGCCGACCAGCTGCATGAGTGGGCGGCCGAGCGCGCGCCGGCGCTGGGCATCCCGGTGCACGCGCTCGAGGCATACGCGTATGCCGCGCGCGTCGCAGAGGTGGAGAACCCCGACTGCCACCTGGCGTGGACGACGCTGGCCGGGATCGGGATGGTCGAGAGCCACCACGGCACCTACCGGGGCGCGATGATCGCGCCGAACGGCGATGTCACGCCGCCGATTCGCGGCGTCCGGCTGGATGGCACCAACGGCAACCTGGAGATCATCGACAACGACGGCGGCCACCTCGACGGCGACCCGGACCTCGACCGCGCGATGGGGCCCATGCAGTTCATCCCCGAGACGTGGCAGCTCTACGGCGTCGACGCCAACAACGACGGCGTCGTCAGCCCGGACAACTTCGACGACGCGGCACTGTCCGCCGCCGGTTATCTGTGCTGGCGAGGCAAGGACCTGGCGACGCCGCGCGGCTGGATGAATGCTTTGCGCGCCTACAACCTCTCCGACCAGTACGCGCGCACGGTGCGCGACTGGGCGACGGCCTACGCCGACGGACACCCCCTCTGAGCACGCCGGTCGGCGCCGGCACCATCTAGGCTCAGTCGTCGACCAATCCCGTCAGACCCGCGACCAAGGAGACGCCAGTGCCCATCATCGAGCAGGTCGGAGCCCGCGAAATCCTCGACTCCCGCGGCAATCCGACGGTCGAGGTCGAGGTGGCCCTGACCGACGGCACGTTCGCCCGTGCCGCGGTGCCGTCCGGCGCGTCCACCGGCGAACACGAAGCGGTCGAACTGCGCGACGGCGGGACCCGGTACGGCGGCAAGGGCGTCGAGAAGGCGGTGCAGGCCGTGCTCGACGAGATCGCGCCCGCCGTCATCGGGCTGAGCGCCGACGACCAGCGGCTCGTCGATCAGGCCCTGCTGGACCTCGACGGCACGCCGGACAAGTCGCGGCTGGGCGCCAACGCCATTCTCGGGGTGTCGCTGGCGGTGGCGAAGGCGGCGGCCGACTCCGCCGGGCTGCCGCTGTTCCGCTACGTCGGCGGGCCCGAACGCCCACATCCTGCCGGTGCCGATGATGAACATCCTCAACGGCGGCGCGCACGCCGACACGGGCGTCGACGTCCAGGAGTTCATGGTCGCGCCGATCGGTGCGCCGAGCTTCAAGGAGGCGCTGCGCTGGGGCGCCGAGGTGTACCACGCGCTGAAGGTCGTGCTGAAGAAGCAGGGCTGCGACCGGGCTCGGTGACGAGGGCGGATTCGCGCCCGACGTCGCGGGCACGAAGGCGGCGCTCGACCTGATCCTGTCGGCGATCGAGGCGGCACGGGTTCAAGGCCGGCACCGACGTGGCGCTGGCGCTCGACGTGGCGGCCACCGAGTTCTACACGGACGGAACGGGTTACGCTTCGAGAAGGAGACCCGCAGCGCCGAGCAGATGGCCGAGTTCTACGCCGAGCTGGTCGACGCCTACCCGCTGGTGTCGATCGAGGACCCGCTGTCCGAGGACGACTGGGACGGCTGGGTGGCGCTGACGACGGCGATCGGCGACCGCGTCCAGCTCGTCGGCGACGACCTGTTCGTCACCAACCCCGAGCGGCTCGAGGAGGGCATCGAGAGGGGCGCGGCCAACGCACTGCTGGTGAAGGTGAACCAGATCGGCACGCTCACCGAGACGCTCGACGCGGTGGCGCTGGCGCACTCGCAGCGGTTACCGAACGATGATGAGCCACCGCAGCGGCGAGACGGAGGACACCACGATCGCCGATCTCGCCGTCGCGGTCGGCAGCGGACAGATCAAGACCGGCGCCCCGGCGCGCAGCGAGCGGGTCGCGAAGTACAACCAGCTGCTGCGCATCGAGGAGACGCTCGGCGACGCCGCACGGTATGCGGGCGACCTGGCCTTCCCGCGCTTCGCGGCCGGAGGCCAAATAGCCCGTGCCCGAAGCGAAGCGGCCCGACCCGAAGCGACGGTCTCCGGCGTCGCGACCGGGCAAGGAGCGGCGAGCCAAGGGCGGCCCGCGGGGCCGTCCGCGGAACGGCGTGACCGACGCGGCGCGAGCCGCGCCCAGACCGAAACCGGCGCCGAAGCCGAGCCCGAGGAGCCGACGAACCGCCGATTCGATCCGCAGTCCATCGCCGAGCGCGGCCGAACAGCAATCCGAGCAGCGGTTCGGGTCGGCCGCGCGCCGGGCGGCGATCCTGGCCGCCGTGGTCTGCGTGCTGACGCTGACCATCGCCGGACCGGTGCGCACGTACTTCGCGCAGCGCACCGAGATGAAGCAGCTGGAGGCGACGGAGGCGCAACTGCGGGCGCAGATCGCCGAGCTCGAAGAAGCAGAAGGTCAAGCTCGGCGGACCCGGTGTTCATCGCGGCGCAGGCCCGTGAGCGGCTGGGCTTCGTGATGCCGGGCGACGATTCCCTATCAGGTGCAGCTGCCGCCGAGCGCGGTGGTGCCGGACGTCCCGGCACGGACGCCGGCGGCGCGCGCCGAGCCGGCCAGCCGTGGTACACGTCGCTGTGGCACACCATCGCCGATGCGCCGCACGGTGTTTCGCCGCCGCCGCCCGCCGCCGACGCTCCGCACCGCCACCCGGCCCCGCCGGCACCCCGCCGCCCGGTGCCCCGCCTCCCGGTGGTTGAGCAGTCGGATCTGGACGCCGTCGCGCGACAGCTGGGCCGCGAGCCGCGCGGTGTCCTCGAGATCGCGTATCGCTGTCCCGAACGGCGAACCCGGCGTTGTGAAGACGACGCCGAGATTGCCTGACGGAACGCCGTTTCCGACGTTGTACTACCTGACGCATCCGGTGCTGACCGCGGCGGCGAGCCGGCTGGAGTCGTCGGGCCTGATGCGCGAGATGACCGAGCGGCTGCAGCGACGATCCGGAGCTGGCCGCCGCGTACCGCCGCGCACACGAGTCCTATCTGGCCGAGCGTGACGCCATCGAATCGCTGGGCACCACGTTCTCCGGTGGTGGCATGCCGGAGCGGGTCAAATGCCTGCACGTGCTGATCGCGCACTCGCTGGCCAAGGGTCCGGGTGTGAATCCGCTTCGGCGACGAGGCGCTGGCGGTGCTGGCCGTCGAACCGGCGATGGCAGGAATTCTCGACGAGGGACGGTGGGCGGACGAGCATGAGGATCGCAGCGAGGTGACGCGCAGGGTCGCCGCAGTCGACTGCGGCACGAACTCGATCCGGCTGCTGATCGCCGACACGCTCGACGGTCGGCTGCGCGATGTGCACCGCGAAATGCGCATCGTCCGGCTGGGCCAGGGCGTCGATGCCACGGGCAGATTCGCGCCGGACGCCCTGGCGCGCACGCAGGCGGCGCTGACCGATTACGCCGATCTGCTGCGCGATTCACGACGTGTCCGATGTCCGGATGGTCGCGACGTCGGCGACCCGCGACGCCGCGAACCGCGACGAGTTCTTCGCCATGACTGCCGAGGTGCTCGGCGGGGTCGATCCCCGGCGCGGTCGCCGAGGTGATCACCGGTACCGAGGAAGCGGCGCTTGTCTTTCCACGGCGCCGTCGGCGAATTGGACGCTGCCGCAGCGCCTTTCGTCGTCGTCGACCTCGGCGGCGGGTCGACGGAGGTGGTGCTGGGCGAACGGGCCGAGGACGGGGTCGAGGCCAGCTACTCCGCCGATATCGGCTGTGTGCGGCTGACCGAACGGTGCCTGCACTCAGACCCGCCGACCGCAGCCGAGATCGCCGCCGCGCGGGACGTGGTGCGGGACGCGCTCGGCGAGGCGCTGCGGGCGGTGCCCGTCGAGAAGGCGCGCACCTGGGTGGGCGTGGCCGGCACGATGACCACGCTGGCGGCACTGGCGCAGCACATGACGACGTATGACCCGCAGGCCATCCACCTGTCGCGCGTCGGGTTCGGCGATCTGCTGGCGGTGTGCGACGAGCTGATCGCCATGACGCGTCAGCAGCGCGCCGCGCTCGGTCCCGATGCACGAAGGCCGCGTCGACGTGATCGGCGGCGGGGCCATCATCGTCGAGGAGTTGGCGGATGCGCTGCGGCAAGCCGCGCCGGCATCGACGAGCTGGTAGTCAGCGAGCACGACATCCTCGACGGCATCGCACTGTCGATCGCCTAGGCGCCAAACCGGCTGAATCGCCGGTCTTTTCGTCGAGCTCAGGTGCGAACCTTCGCGCGTCCACGCCGTTTGGTCGGGTCGTGCTGCCCGGCCAGCGTGACGCCCAGCAGCATCATGAGTATGCCGAGCCCGAGGTGGAGCCAGTTGTCGGCGCCGTTCACCGGCATGAAGTTGGCTCTGCCGGCGAGGTCGATGACGAGCCCGTGCACCCACAGGCCCAGATAGATGAACCCACCACCGAGCAGGTAGCCCCGCGCTCCGGCGTAGGTGCGCGCGCACGCGAACGCGGCCACACCGAACGCCAGATGCAGGATGTTGTGCAGGCCGGAGATGGCGAAGACCCCGAACAACTTTGCCCCGGAGTGGTGTCCGGCCCAGGCGAGGTGCTCGTAGCCGGTGGTCACGCCCGGGATGAAACCCAGCACGCCCAGTACCAGGAAACCGGCGGCTACCAGCACGGCCGCGGCCTGAACGGCCATGACTTTGGGCCTCTTTGCCATCGCCATGCCTCCTCTACGACGCATATTGACGGGTCGGTAGGTAGAGAAGTACCCCGGTGCGCGACCCCTTAACCTGCCAGGCGGGGTCGTCCTCGAACTACCTTCTGATGTTGCAGTTGGGCGGGTTTCCGCAGTGATGGCCGCTGTCGCAGGCGTTGCAATGGCACGAACAGCCCGAGCCCGCCTTGGCTTCTGATACTCGCATCGCAGATCAACTCCTCTGTAGCTCTGACCGCCTGTAGAGGTGGGAGCAGAGTTCGGTAGCGCAGACGCATATCAACATATGACGATTCAACAATAGTTCGCTGCACATCGGAAATAAAGGTCCGCGTGCACCAGCGGCACCGCGCCGTCAGGCCTGTGCCTGAGCGGGTTCTGACGGCTCGGATATCACTGGTCGGTGACCGTTGGTGATCGGCTTTTCCGGAGGTCTGCTCTTCTCGATGGCCTTGTCGGTGTACACGCGGTATCCGAAATCCGGTTGGTAGCCGTGAATTTCGGGAGTGTCGAGGTCGCGGATGAACGACAGGATCTCGCGGCTGAACAGCTGGCCAGGGACCAGCACCGGGAAGCCCGGCGGGTACGGCGTGACGAATGTCGCCGACACCACCTCGAGGCCCGCATCCAGCTTGCCGAAGATCTCGCGCCGGTCAGGTATTCGCAGTTGGCGTCGTCGTAGGACAGGTAGAAGGCCCGTGCGCACATCGCCCTCCGGCGTGTCCTCCACGCCGCTGTGGTCGCGGAAGACCTTGTGGAATCCGCTGAAGTCGGGTAGCGATGCGGAGGGGGCGGTGAGCCGCCGGACTCGCTGTCTCGATCGGCCGCGCTCGCCCAGCCCCATCTCCGAGATCGCGTTCGTCGAGTTCTCTGGCGATCTTGACCAGCACCTCGACGAGGAACGCCACCGAGCTGCGGGTGGTTCCGATGTTTGTCATGAACAGCACGGTGTTGCGCGACGTCTTGTTGATCTGCACGCCGTGCCGGTCCATCAACTGCTCACGCTTGAACGTGTCACCGTCGTAGCCGGTCGCGCCCGATCGACAGGGTGATCCGTGACGGGTCGAGCACGAACTCGTCGTGGTCCCATGCGGTCATCATGTTGCGCAACCCGGAGCGCAGCGGCTGCCCGATACCCGACGGCCGGAACTCGTCGGGAATCAGGTCCGCTGTTCGCAGGCAGCGCATGTACCTGCCCAGCAGGGGATGGTTGTCGATCGCGTCGCGCAGCTGCATGGCGTTCTCGATCTGGCGCTGCACGAGTTCGACGCCCTCCAGCGCGACCTGTCGGCGGCCGAGGTCGAGCGAGGCCAGAATCTGGTAGTTCGGCGACGTCGACGTGTGCGCCATGTAGGCCTCGTGGAACGTCTCCGCGACCTTCTGATCGAAGTCCTGGTCGAAGACGTGGATCATCGACCCCTGGCGCAGCGACGTCAGCGTCTTGTGCGTCGACTGTGTCGCGTAGACCCGCACCCGCGCCTTCGCCGGATCCGGCATCAGCCGGCGGTTCAGCAGCTCGTCGTCGGTCGGCGGGCGGTTCGCGTCGGACTCCAGGCTGGCCTCGTACTGCCGCCTGTAGGTCGCGTCGCGCAGCTTCTCGCGCAGCGCCGCGCCGCCGCCATCGCCGTCCGCTTGCGGTAGACCGGGTGGAAGCGGGCGAAGGCGAACCACGCCTCGTCCCACAGGAACACCAGGTCGGGCTTGATGGCCAGGCATTCCTCCATGACCCGCTGGACGTCGTAGACGACGCCGTCGAACGTGCAGTTGGTCAGCGACATCATCTTACCCGGTCGAGCTTGCCGGCCCGCTTGAGCGCCAGCAGCTTCGCTTGATCTCGCGCAGCGGCACGGCGCCGTACATCGAGTACTGGTGAGCGGGTAGGCGTCCAGGTAGATGACCTGTGCGCCGGCCAGCATCAGCCCGTAGTGGTGGGACTGGTGGCAGTTGCGGTCGACCAGCACGATGTCGCCGGGCTGCACCAGCGCCTGGGTGACGATCTTGTTGGCGGTCGACGTGCCGTTCGTGACGAAGAAGGTGTGGCGCGAGCCGAAGGCCTCGGCGGCCAGTTGCTGCGCCTCGCGCAGCGGGCCGGTCGGTTCGAGCAGCGAGTCCAGTCCGCCACAGGTCGCCGACGTCTCAGCCAGGAACACGTCCAGGCCGTAGAAGCCGACCATGTCCTTGATCCAGTGCGAGTTGACGATCGACTTGCCCTGCGAGATCGGCAGCGCGTGGAACACGCCGGTCGGCCGGTGGCTGTATTCCTTGAGCGCGCTGAAGAACGGCGTGCGGTACCGCGTCGGCGACGCCCTGCAGGATCTACAGGTGCAGCTCGAGGATGCCCTCGCGGGCGTGGAACACCCGGCGGAAGTGCTGGCCGAGCCGGCCGGCGATGTCTTCGACCTCGATCTCGGTCATCAGGTAGAGATCGAGTTCGGGCCGCAGCTTCGACAGCGACGTGGCCAGAATCTCGGCGCGCTCGTCGGGCGATTTGTGGTCCTCGAGGTCGTCGGGAGATCTTGGTGTCGACGAACTCCGCCAGCGACGACAGGTCGCGGGTCGACTGATGCGAGAACCGGCGACGGATCACGACGGCCTGGAGGTTGACGTTGAGCCGCGCGGCGATCAGCGCCTCATCGCCGCTGGAGACCACGACGAGCTCGTAGACGAACTCATCGTCAGGTCGCCGCCAGCTGCGAACCTCCTTGCGCAGCGCGCGTTCCTGCGCCTCGGTCATGGATTCTCACGACCAGCACCTCGAAGTACGGCTGGTCGCGTTTTGTCGCCGGCTGGTGCTCGATGCCGCGGGGGTCGGCGGGAAACATGTCACGGTCGTCGAGGCCCGCATGGTCGATGTCGGCGGACCGGTACGACTCGGTCGTCAGTGCGCGGTTGATTCTGGTGACGGCATGGGCGAATTTGTCGTAGCTGCCGGCCGAGAACAGTCGCTGCACACGGGAGAACTGCGGTGAGCCCGGGTAGGCCCGATAGGGCTCCAGCGGGGTCAAGGTGGCGAGCAGATCCAGGCAGATCGCGGCGTATTCCTCTTTGAGAGGGCCGACGGTCGTCGGGCGGGTCAGGCGGTCGGCGGCCTCTTCGAGTCGACACCAGGCGTCTCCCCGGAGTTGCCAGACGCTGTTGTACGCATGCGAGTTGTCGCTCATGGCCGACCCTTTCGTCGACGTCAAGGGTGGGGAGCGACTACATCCACGAGACGATCAGGAGACGAACTCGGGACAACCATCGCGTGACAAGGACGCGCTTGGAATTTGCTTGGAGTGTTCGTGCGCGCCAATTCACTTCTGTCACTTTGGTTTCGGGGTTTGTTGGGGCGGGGGACTTGTCGGTGGTTAGAACTAGTGTTCGAAGTATGGGGTTGGGTGTGGTGGCCAAGCGGGTCGCGGCGATGAGCGCCGAGCTCGATGAGCTGCTGGCCGAACCGCTGGAGATGCTGTCCACCGCGCAGCAGTTGGCCCTGGCCGCGCAGTGGGAGACGCTGACCCGGCGCCTGCCTGCCATGACGCATCGACTGTGTGCGGTGTTGGCCGAGGCCCCGGTCGCCGAACTGGGGGAATCCACGGCCGCCCGGGCGTTGTCGACGCTGTTGCGGATCTCCAAGGATGAGGCGGGGGCCCGGATGCGTGACGCCCGGGATTTGGCGCCGCGGCGGGCGATGACCGGCCAGGTGTTGGCCCCGGTATTGCCGTGCACCGCCGCCGCCGTGGAGGCCGGTCGGATCGGCGCCGAGCACGTCAAGCAGATCCGGAAGTTCTTCAAGAAGCTGCCGTCGTTCGTCGACCCCGAGACCCGTCAGCTGGCCGAAGCGCAGCTGGCCGAGATCGCCGGCGGGGTCAACCCCGACGAACTGCGCGTCGCCGCCGACCGGTTGCGGGCGCTGCTGGATCAGGACGGCACGCTGTCTGATGCCGACCGGGCCCGGCGCCGCTACCTGAGCATCGGCCCGCAGCAACCCGACGGGATGAGCGAGGTCCGCGGCCGGCTGGATCCCGAGGGCCGCGCGGTGTTCCACGCGGTGTCGGCCAAACTGGCCGCCCCCGGCATGTGCAACCCCGACGACGAAACCCCCTGTGTGGACGGGGACCCCTCGACGAGGCCGCCCGCCGCACCAGCGCAGCCAAGGCCAACGCAATCATGATGCGCTGACCGCGATGGGCCGGGCCCTGCTCGCCTCGGGCGCACTGGGCAGCCATAAGGGTCTGCCGGTCACGATGGTCATCTCCACCACCCTGCAAGAGCTGGAATCGGGCACCGGGCAGGCGGTGACCGGCGGCGGCAGCCTGCTGCCGATGTCGGAGGTGATCCGCCAAGCCGGCGCCGCGCATCACTATCTGGCGGTGTTCGACCAACACACCGAAGAGCCGCTGTATCTGGGGCGGGCCCGACGCCTGGCGTCCAAGGCGCAGCGACTCATCCTGTACAACAAGGAACGGGGCTGCACCTTCCCGGGCTGCACCGCCCCGGCCTACCACTCCGAGGTCCACCACGCCGTCGCCGACTGGACCCAGGGCGGGCAGACCAACATCACCGACCTCACCCTGGCCTGCGGACCGGATAACCGCCGGGTCAAACCCGGCGGCTGGACCACCCGCAAACGCAAAGACGGCCGCACCGAATGGATCCCACCCCCACAACTGGACACCGGACAAGCCCGCGTCAACAGCTACCATCACCCCGAACGCTACCTACTACCCGACGACGAGGGCGGCGCCGAAGACGACGAAGACGATCCGTAACCGCACTCAGCGCAACAGGATTGGCCTGAGCGTATCGATCACCGCAGGATCCTCGATGGTCGACGGCAATGGTTCGTCGCGGCCGTCGACGATGCCGCGCATGGTCTTGCGCAGGATCTTGCCGGAGCGCGTCTTGGGTAGCGCCGGCACGACGTCGACCTGCTTGAAACACGCCACCGCACCGATGTTTTGGCGAACGGCCTCGACGAGCTCCTCGGCGAGGCGATCGGCGGTCGCACCCGATTTCAGCACGACGAATCCGCGGGGCACCTGGCCCCTGATCTCGTCGGCCACACCGATCACCGCGCATTCGGCGACGGCGGGATGCCCGGCCAGCACGGCTTCGATGGATCCCGTCGACATCCGGTGGCCCGCCACGTTGATCACGTCGTCGGTGCGGCCCATGACGAAGATGTACCCGTCCTCGTCGATGTAGCCGCCGTCGCCGGTGAGGTAATGGTCGGGGAACGCCGACAGGTACGAGGAGACGTAGCGGTCGTCTTCGCCCCACAAGGTCGGCAAGGTGCCCGGCGGCAAGGGCAGCTTGACGCAGATCGCGCCCTCTTCGTTCGGGTCGCACTCCGAACCGTCCGGCCGCAGGATCCGCACGTCGTAGCCGGGCATCGGCACCGTCGCCGAGCCCGGCTTGATGCGCATCTGCTCGATGCCCATGGGGTTGCCGGCGATCGCCCAGCCCGTCTCGGTCTGCCACCAGTGGTCGACGACGGGGACGCCCAGCTTCTCCGACGCCCATTGGTAGGTGCCGGGATCCAGGCGCTCGCCGGCCTGGAACAGGTACCGCAGGCTGGACAGGTCGTATTGCCGAGCTGGAGGCCGTCGGGGTCCTCCTTCTTGATCGCCCGGATCGCGGTCGGCGCGGTGAACATCGCCTTGACCCCGTGCTCGGCGGCCACCCGCCAGAACGCGCCGGCATCGGGCGTCCCGACGGGCTTGCCCTCGTAGAGCACGGTCGTCGCGCCGAGCAGCAGCGGCGCCGTAGACGATGTACGAGTGGCCGACCACCCAGCCGACGTCGGATGCGGCCCAGTAGATGTCGCCGGGATCGGTGTCATACAGGTGTCGCATGGTCCACAGCAGCGCCACCGCGTGCCCGCCGTTGTCGCGCACGATGCCCTTGGGCTTGCCGGTGGTGCCCGAGGTGTACAGCACGTAGAGCGGGTCGGTCGCCGCGACCGGAACCGCTTCCGCCGGTTCGGCATCCGCCACCAGCTCGCGCCAGTCCAGGTCCCGGCCGGCCGTCAGTGCGCACGGACGCTGCTCGCGCTGCAGGATCACGCAGACCGGCGGGGCATGCTCGGCGATCTCGAGGGCCGCGTCGAGCATCGGCTTGTAGTCGACGGTGCGAGTCGGCTCGATACCGCAGGAGGCCGAAACGATGACGGTCGGCCTGGCGTCGTCGATCCGCGCCGCCAGCTCATTGGCCGCGAAGCCACCGAAGACCACCGAGTGCACGGCACCCAGGCGCGCGCACGCGAGCATCGCGATGATCGCCTCGGGCACCATCGGCATGATAGATGACCACGCGGTCGCCCTTGCCGACGCCCAGTCCGCGCAGCGCGCCGGCGAACCGCGCGGTCTCGTCCAGCAGTTCGCGGTAGGTGTAGGTGCGCTGCGAACCCGTCACCGGCGAGTCGTAGATCAGAGCGGGCTGCTCGGCGCGCCCGCCGTCGACGTGGCGATCCAGCGCATTGACGCAGGTATTCAGCTCGCCGTCGGGGAACCATCGGTAGAACGGTGGATTCGAGTCGTCGAGGATCCGTTGTGGTTCGCGAGTCCACGTCACCGCTCGCGCGGCGTCGGCCCAGAAGGCCGTCGGATCGGAGATGCTGGCGTCGAAGAGTGCCCGGTATCCGGCCATACCCGCACGGTAGCGCGAGAACGGTCACCTATAGTCCGATTGGTGATCGACGAGCGTCTGCGCGAGGAGTCATGATGACAGCCGAACCGCCGCCGATTCCGGGGGTGCGCCGGTCATTCGTCGAGGCCCGCGGAGTCCGATTTCATGTCACCGAGTCGGGTCCGGAAGACGGGCGGCCCGTCGTCGCACTGCACGGCTGGCCGCAGCACCACTGGACGTACCGGGATCTACTGGCCGAGCCGCCGCCAGGACTGCGGATCATCGCTCCCGACCTGCCGGGCTACGGCTGGTCCGGGCCCGCTCCGCACCACTGGGCCAAGGAAGACGTCGCGAGTGACGTGCTGGCGCTGCTCGACGCGCTCGGGCTGGACCGCGTTCTGCTGGTGGGTCATGACTGGGGTGGCTTCGTCGGGTATCTCATGGTTCTGCGCTCCCCTGAACGGTTCGACGGCTACCTCGCGCTGAACATGGCGCACCCATGGGTGACCGCGCGGATTCTGTTGCCGCACTTCGCGCCCTTCCTGAAGTACCAGCCGCTCATCGCCGCGCTGGGCGTGCCGGTGCAGACACGAACCGGGTTTGTCGACCTCGCCTTCAAGGTCGGATCGAGATTGGATCCGCAGACCGCCCGCGTCTATTCGGATCGGTTCCGCGATCCGGCGGTGGCCCGCGCGGGACGCGACACCTACCGGACGTTCCTGCTGCGGGAGATCCCGAGCGGTGCGCGGCGGCCCGAGAAGCGGCGGGCGACGATCCCCATCCGTGCGTTGTTCGGTGCCGGGGACACCGCGATTCACGTATCGCTGGCGGCCGCCGAGACGGCCAAGGCCGACGACTACACGCTGGAAACGGTCGACGCCTCCCACTTCATCGTCGACGAGCGGCCAGAACTGGTGCGCGCGAAGCTCATTGCGCTCGCTGCGGAGACCGCGAAGGGCTGAGTGCTCACTGCTGGAAGCGGTAGCCCATTCCCGCCTCGGTCAGCAGATGTACCGGGTGAGACGGGTCGTTCTCCAGCTTGCGACGCAACTGCGCCAGGTAGACCCGCAGGTAGTGCGTCTCCTTGGCGTAGGCGGGGCCCCACACCTCCTTGAGCAACTCCTCGCGGCCGACCAGCTTGCCGCGGTTGCGCACCAGCATTTCGAGCATGCCCCACTCGGTGGGGGTCAGATGCACCTCGTCGCCGTTCTTGGTCACCTTCTTGGCGGAGAGATCGACCGTGAACGACGACGTCTCGATGACGGGCTCGTCGGTTTCGGAAGCCACCGCGCCGCGTCGCACTGCGGCCCGAAGCCGGGCCAGGAACTCGTCCATCCCAAAGGGTTTGGTGACGTAGTCGTCGGCGCCGGCATCGAGTGCCTCGACCTTGTCCGACGAATCGGTGCGCGCCGACAACACGATCACCGGCGCGCTCAGCCAGCCGCGTACTCCCTCGAGCACCTCGATCCCGGACATATCGGGCAGGCCGAGGTCCAGCACGATGACGTCGGGTCGATGGTCGGCGGCCGAGCGCAGCGCGTCGGCGCCGGTGGCCGCGGTGGTCACCTCGTAGCCTCGCACCGACAGATTGATCCGCAGCGCCCGCAGGATCTGTGGTTCATCGTCGATGACGAGGACCCTGGTCTTCGGTGTCATGCGGTCAGATCCTTCGGGGCGGCGAGGTCGATCTCGACGGTGAGCCCGCCGCCGGGAGTGTCGTTGGCGGTCAGCGAGCCGCCCATCGCATCGACGAAGCCACGGGCCACCGAAAGACCCAGGCCGACACCGATGCTGGTGTCGTGATCACCGAGACGCTGGAACGGTGCGAACATCTGCTCCTCGGTCCCGCGCGGGATACCCGGGCCCTCGTCGACGACCGCGATCAGCACCCGTTCGCCGACGCGACCCGCGGTGACGCGCACGGGACTGCCCTTCGCGTACCGAAGCGCGTTGTCGATGAGGTTGGCCAACACGCGTTCGAGCAGACCGCTGTCCGCCATTACCACCTCATCGTCCACTTCCACCTTGACTCGATCAATGCCCTGCCGTCCAAACCCTGTGGTGCCCTTACTTATTCCGAGAAGCGCGCGCTGCACGGTCTCCTCCAGGTATACCCGGCGCAGCTCTGGACGCACTACACCGGCCGCCAGCCGTGAAGAATCGAGCAGGTTGCCGACCAGCGCCGTGAGCTGGTCGATGGACTCTTCGATGGTGGCCAGTAGCTCCGCGGTGTCTTCTGCGGAGAAGTCGACGTCGTCGCTGCGGAGGCTGGACACCGCGGCCTTCGCGGCGGCCAGGGGTGTCCGTAGGTCGTGGCTCACGGCGGACAGCAGCGAGCGGCGCAGTTCGTCGGCCTGTGCGATCGCCTCGGCCTGGCCGGCCTCCTCCGTCAGCTCACGTTGGCGAACCAGTCCGGCCGCCTGTTTGGCGACCGCACCGAGCACCCTGCGGTCGCGGGCGGCCAATTGCCTTCCGGCCAGCAGCAGCCAGAACTCGTCGTCACCGACCTCGATCGCGGTGTCGGCGGTGTCGGTGTCCAGGCACGGGTCGTCGCCCACACAGCCAACGAGTACGGGAGTCTGCGACCCTTCGCGCAGCAGGCTGACGGCGCGCTGCGAATAGGCCTCGCGCACCCGCTCCAGCAGCGTGTCCAGGTCTGCGCCCCGCAACACCGATCCGGCGAACAGCGCGAGCAGTTCGGCCTCCTGCGACGCCCGGCGGGCCTCGCGCGCGCGGCCCGCGGCGCCATCGACGAGGGCGGCCACCGCCACCGCCACGAGCAACAACACGACGACAGTGACCGCACTGTCGGGCTCGGCAATCGTGAACGTGTACTTCGGGTCGACCAGGAAGTAATTCAGCAGCAACCCGGACAGCAGCGCGGACAGCGCGGCGGGCGCGACACCGCCGAGCAGCGCCACCACGAGCACGCCGATGAAGAAGATCGCACTCTCGCCGCCGATGCCGAGATACGGGTCCACCAGGAACACGACCAACGCACAGATCGCCGACGGAACCACAAGGGCGGCAAGCCAGGACGTCGCGTGGCGCTGTTTCGTCGACAAGTCGGACCACGCGTGGCCGCGGCGGGCCTGCTCATGCGTGACCATGTGCACGTCGATCTTCCCGGACTGCTTCACGACGGACGCGCCGATGCCCTCGTCGAACATGCGCGCCCACCGTGACCGCCGTGACGTTCCCAGAACCAGCTGGGTGGCGTTCATCTCGCGTGCGAAATCCAGCAATGCGTCGGGCACGTCGTCGCCCACGACGGTGTGCAGGGTGGCGCCGAGACTGTTGGCCAGCTCGCGCACCCTGCCCATCTGCGGCGCGGACGACACCCGAAAGGCCGTCGCCACGAACCACATGAACCACCATGAGCTCGGCGCTGGATTTCGACGCGATCCGAGATGCCCTGCGCACCAAGGTCTCCGACTCGGTTCCGCCGGTGACCGCGACGACGACCCGTTCGCGCGCTTCCCACGGATCGGTGATCTGGTTCTCTTCCCGGTACTTCTCCAGGGCCGCGTCCACCTGGTCGGCCAGCCAGAGCAGCGCCAGCTCCCGCAGGGCGGTCAGGTTGCCTCGGCGGAAGTAGTTCGACAGCGCCGCGTCGATCCGCTCGGGAGTGTAAACATTGCCGTGAGCCAGCCTGCGCCGCAACGCTTCCGGTGTGATGTCGACGAGCTCGATCTGGTCGGCCGCCCGCACCACCTCGTCGGGCACCTTCTCCTGCTGCTCGATACCGGTGATCTGGGTGACGACGTCGTTCAGGCTCTCCAGGTGCTGCACGTTGACCGTCGATATCACGGTGATGCCCGCGTCGAGCAGCTCCTCGACGTCCTGCCATCGCTTCGGGTTCTTGCTGCCCGGGGTGTTGGTGTGGGCGAGCTCGTCGACCAGCACGACGTGCGGCCGGCGGTGCAGCACCGCCTCCACGTCGAGCTCTGCGAAACGCTTGCCACGGTAGTCGAGGTAGCGGGGCGGCACCGACTCGATGCCTTCGAGCAGTTCGGCGGTCTTCTTGCGCCCGTGCGTCTCGACGACCGCGGCGACCAGGTCAGTGCCGCGCTCCAGCCGGCGATGCGCCTCCCCGAGCATTGCGTACGTCTTGCCGACGCCGGGAGCTGCGCCCAAATAGATGCGCAGCTCCCCGCGTTTGGCGGCGTACTGGTGAGTGCTCACCCGCCCATCATCCACCGGTCACGTCAGCTCTTTGCCGGATACTTCTGGTCGAGTTCCAGGTTGAGTTCGACCACGTTGACCCGGGGTTCACCGAAAAAGCCCGAGCCACCGGCCGTCGCTGTGGTCGGCCACGGCCTGCCGGATCTGGTCGGCACTCACACCGCGCGCCTTGGCCACCCGATTCACCTGCAGATCCGCGTACGCGATCGAGATGTCGGGGTCCAGGCCGCTACCGCTGGCGGTGACCGCATCGGCGGGCACCTGCGGGTCGGCCGGCGCGCTGCCACGGATCGGCACGATCTGACCCATGCTGTAGTCCTCGCCGAACTTGGCGCACTGGACCCGCACGCCTTCGTAGCGTGTTGAGGAACGGGGTCGACGTCGTCTGCATGGCTCGTTGACGCTGACCACCTGGGTCGGGTGGATGACGTTTCCGTGAGCGTCGCGGGGACCGATGACCGACAGCACCGCTCCGACGCCGCCGCCGGTGCAGAATGGGCGCGCCCCGTCCACACCCTCGAGCTTGCCGACGGAAGCGCTGCGCGAGCACACCAGGGTGAGCAGGCTGGCCTTGTAGCCGTTGTCATCGGAGGACAGCGTCGGGTCACCGGGGGTGTCCACGATGCTCTCCGGCCCGAGGTTGCCTGCGCTGGACGCCATCGGGTCGTAGCCGTCGCCGGCCGCGGACGGCCGGCTCTGGAAGTACTGCGGCAGCGGATTGCCGTCACTGTCGGTGAACGACTGCCCAATCAGGCTGCTGCCCACCGGCTTTCCGTTCGACCTCGATGATCGACCCGTTTGCCTTGATCTCGCAGGCCCGGAATCTGGGCGACGAGCCAGATGAAGACGGGGTAGGCGATACCGAGGATCACGGTGAGCACCAGTAGTGCTCGCAGCGCCGCCCAATGTTGACGAACGATATTGGAGAATCTTCATGTCACATTCCTGGGAAGAGTTGGATGACCAGGTCGATCAGCTTGATGCCGATGAACGGGGCGATGATGCCGCCGAGTCCGTAGATGTAGAGGTTGCGGCTCAACAGCTTTGACGCACTGCTCGGTGTGTAGCGCACACCGCGCAGCGACAGCGGGATCAGCGCGACGATGACGATCGCGTTGAAGATCACCGCGGACAGGATCGCCGACTGCGGGCTGTGCAGCCGCATGATGTTCAGCAGGTCAAGGCCGGGGAACAGCGCCACGAACATCGCCGGGATGATGGCGAAGTACTTCGCGATGTCGTTGGCGATCGAGAACGTCGTCAGCGCCCCGCGGGTGATCAGCAACTGCTTACCGATCTCGACGATCTCGATGAGCTTCGTCGGGTCGGAGTCGAGGTCGACCATGTTGCCGGCCTCTTTGGCCGCCGAGGTGCCGGTGTTCATCGCCACGCCGACGTCGGCCTGGGCCAGCGCCGGGGCGTCGTTGGTACCGTCGCCGGTCATCGCGACCAGCTTGCCGCCGGCCTGCTCCTTCTTGATCAGCGCCATCTTGTCCTCGGGGGTGGCCTCGGCGAGGAAGTCGTCGACACCCGCCTCGTCGGCGATGGCCTTGGCGGTCAACGGGTTGTCGCCGGTGATCATCACCGTGCGGATGCCCATCCGGCGCATCTCGTCGAACCGCTCGCGCATGCCCTGCTTGACGACGTCCTTGAGGTGGATGACGCCGAGCACCGACGGCGTGTGCCGTCGACGACCTGGCCGACGACCAGGGGAGTGCCGCCCGCGGCGGAGATGCCGTCGACGATGTCGCCGAGTTCGGTCGGCACCCGGCCGCCTTGGTCGCGCACCCATTCGGCGACCGAGCTGGCCGCGCCCTTGCGCAGCATGTGGCCGTCGTCGAGGTCGACGCCGGACATCCGGGTCGTGGCGGTGAACTCGACCCAGTGCGCCTTGTCGAGTTCGCCCGGTGTGCGGGCCCGCAGCCCGTACTCCTGCTTGGCGAACACGACGATCGAGCGGCCCTCGGGCGTCTCGTCGGCGAGGCTGGACAGCTGCGCCGCGTCGGCGAGCGCCTCGGGTGACACGCCGGTCAGCGGGACGAACGCCGCCGCCTGCCGGTTGCCCAGCGTGATGGTGCCGGTCTTGTCCAGCAGCAGCGTGTTGACGTCGCCCGCGGCCTCGACCGCGCGGCCCGACATCGCCAGCACGTTGCGCTGCACCAGGCGGTCCATGCCGGCGATGCCGATCGCCGACAGCAGCGCGCCGATGGTGGTCGGGATCAGGCAGACCAGCAGCGAGACCATGACGATGCCGGTCACGCCGTTGCCGGTGAGCGCCAGCGTGTCCGGGACGCCGGGGTTGTTGGCCTTGGAGAAGATCGCCAGCGGCTGCAGCGTCGCGACCGCGAACACGAAGATGATCGTCAGCGAGGCCAGCAGGATGTTCAGCGCGATCTCGTTGGGCGTCTTCTGCCGGTTGGCGCCCTCGACGAGCGCGATCATCCGGTCGATGAAGCTCTCGCCCGGCTTCTGGGTGATCTTGACGACGATGCGGTCCGACAGCACCGTGGTGCCGCCGGTGACCGCCGAGCGGTCGCCGCCGGACTCGCGGATGACCGGTGCCGACTCGCCGGTGATCGCCGACTCATCCACCGACGCAATGCCTTCCACGACGTCGCCGTCGCCGGGGATCGTCTGGCCGGCCTCGACCACCACGATGTCGCCCTGCTGCAGCAGCGGCGCGGCGACCTCCTCTTCGCGGCCGGGAGCGCCGGGCGTCCAGCCGATCGAGGCGGCGGGCCATGGTCGCGGTCTTGGTCCTGCGCAGCGTCTCGGCCTGTGCCTTGCCCCGGCCCTCGGCGACGGCCTCGGCGAGGTTGGCGAAGATCACCGTCAGCCACAGCCACACCACGATCAGCCAGGCGAACCAGGACGGGTCGACGATGGCCAGGATGGTGCTCCACGCCGCGCCGATCTCGACGATGAACATGACCGGGTTGCGCCACAGCGTGCGCGGATTGAGCTTGCGCAGCGCGTCGGGCAGCGACTTCCACAGCATCTTGGGGTCGAGCAGGCCGCCCTGAACGCCTGCTTCGGCGTCGCGCTGGCGTTTCGGCTGCGGGAGCACGGCGGCGTGAGTCGATTGTGGGTGACTGGACATCAGTGAATTCCTTCAGCGAGCGGGCCCGAGCGCGAGCATGGGCAGGAAGGTGAGGGCGACCAGGATCAACGTCACGCCGGCGACCATGCCGACGAACTGCGGTCGGTGGGTGGGCAGCGTGCCGATGGATTCCGGCGCCTTGCCCTGCTTGGCCAGCGAGCCGGCCAGCGCGAGCACGAAGATGATCGGCAGGAACCGGCCGAACACCATCGCCAGGCCGAGCGCGGTGTTGTACCAGTCGGTGTTCACGCCGACAGCCCGGCGAACGCCGACCCGTTGTTGTTGGCCGCGGAGGTGAACGCGTACAGCACCTCGGACAGCCCGTGCGGCCCGGTGTTGAGCATGCCGGCCCGCTGGCCGGGCATCGCCATCGCAACGGCGGTGCCGGTCAGCACGATCAGCGGGGTGATCAGGAAATACGTTGCGGCGAGCTTGATCTCACGCGGCGTGATCTTCTTGCCGAGGTACTCCGGCGTGCGGCCGACCATCAGGCCGGCGACGAACACGGTGATGATCGCCAGGATGAGCATGCCGTACAGGCCGGAGCCGACGCCGCCGGGCGCGACCTCACCGAGCTGCATGTTGAACAGCGTGATCATGCCGCCGAGGCTGGTGTAGGAGTCGTGGAACGAGTCGACGGCGCCGGTCGACGTCAGCGTCGTCGTGGTCGGCGAACACCGCCGAGTTGGCGACGCCGAATCGCTGTTCGACGCCTTCCATCGACGAGCCGACGGCGGTGGGCACGGTGCCGTGGGCCTGCAGCTGGAACAGCATCATCAGCGTGACGCTGATCAGTGGCGATCACGCCCATCACGGCGGCGATCGCGTAGCCCTGCTTCTTGCTCTCGACCATCCGGCCGAAGGTGCGCGGCAGCGAGAAGGCTGATGCAGGACAGCAGGAAGATCTCGACCCAGTTCGTCCACGCGGTCGGGTTCTCGAACGGGTGCGCGGAGTTGGCGTTGAAGAAGCCGCCGCCGTTGGTGCCGAGTTCCTTGATGACCTCCTGGCTGGCCACCGGGCCGCCGGTGATGGTCTGCTGCCCGCCGGCCAGCGTGTTGACGACCTGGTCGTGCAGGTGGAAGTTCTGGATGGCGCCGCCGACGATCAGGATGATCGCCGCGATCACGGAGATCGGCAACAGGATTCGGATGGTGCCGCGGACCAGGTCCACCCAGAAGTTGCCGAGCTCGCCGGTGTTGCGGCGGGCGAGCCCGCGAACGAAGGCCATCGCGACGGCCATGCCGACGGCGGCCGAGACGAAGTTCTGCACGGCGAGGCCGGCCATCTGCACCAGGTGGCCCTGGGTCGACTCGCCCGAGTACGCCTGCCAGTTGGTGTTCGTCACGAAGCTGACCGCGGTGTTCCAGGCCAGCGCCGGGGTCATCGGCGTGGCCGGGTCGTTGAGGTGCAGCGGCAGCTTGCCCTGGACCAGCTGGAAGATGAACAGGAACAGGATGCTGACCGCCGAGAAGGCCAGCACGCTGCGGGCGTAGGCGCCCCACGTCTGCTCCGCCTTCGGGTCGGCGCCGATCAGCCGGTAGATGACGCGCTCGCCGCGCGAATCCTTGTTGGAGGTGTAGACCCGGTACATGTAGTCGCCCAGCGGCACGTGCACGGCCGCCAGGCGCGATGATCAGTGGATGCGAGGAACAGGATCCCCGCGGTCGTAGAACTCACTAGAACCTCTCCGGGAAGAGCAGGGCGGCGAAGAGAAACAGGGCGAGGAGGATCGCCAGCACCAGGCCGACGACGTTGTCGTAGCTCACAGTCCCTCGACCAACTTCTGAACCAGGCCGAGCAGGGCGAAGATCGCCACCGTCAGCACGATGTACACCAGCTACGGACATGTCACTCCGATCCGTTCAGAAACCTGCGGGCGCTCGGGTGTCGCTCGAGACAGCCACTGCCGGGTCCTCGGCTATAAGGACCGAACACGAAGCTAGGACCGCTGGTGCGGGCTTGCACGGTTCGTTGACGCTTTCTTTACGGCGTGGGCCCCGCGTCCTTTACGGTTTTCCGTCGTAGCGCCAGTTCGATGGCGGTGGCCCAGCACGGCATCAAGATGCCGTCAATAGGTGCGGCTGCCGGCGTAGGAATAGCGTAACTGACAGCCGATTAATTGGTGCAGTAGCTCGTAGCTTTGGCGCGAACACTGTCGACTGCCGAAGGAGCCGTAGCCATCAACGATCCGTCGCACTGGGGAACAGCGCCTGGCTGCAGGTCGCCGCGGTCATCGCCGTCGTGGTGATCCTGCACGTCCCGCTGGGTAATTACATGGCCAGGGTCTACACCGACGGCGCAGCACTGGCGGCTGGAGCGGGCCATCTACCGCATCGTCGGGGTGCAGCCCGACGACCAGCAACGGTGGACGAAGTATCTGAGTTCGCTGCTCGCCTTTTCGGCCGTCAGTGTGCTGGTCCTTTACGCGCATATTGCTTTTGCAAGTATATTTGCCGGAGCCGTGGGGCCATAAAGGAATGACACCGGCATTAGCGTTCAATACGGCCATTTCATTTACGACCAATACGAGCTGGCAGAATTACCCCGGCGAATCGACCCTGGGCCATGTCGGGCTGGCCGCCGGCCTCGGGGTGCAGGCGTTCGCCAGTTGCGCAGTGGGGATGTGCGTCGCCGTTGCGCTTGATCCGCGGGCTCTGCGCAGTACCAGAATGAAGAGCTCGGCAACTTCTGGGTCGATCTGGTGCGCACGGTGGTGCGCATCCTGCTGCCGCTCTCGATCGTCGTCACGCTGATGCTGCTGGTCGCTCTCGGCGTCGTCAACAACTTCAATGGCGCGCAGGAGATTTCGACCCTGGCCGGCGGTAGCCAGACGATTCTCGGCGGTCCGGTGGCCGCGTGGGAGTCGATCAAGCTGATGTCCGGCGACGGCGGCGGCGCGTTCAACGTCAACAGCGCGCACCCGTTCGAGAACCCGACACCACTCGTCCAACGCCGTGGAAATCGTTGCGATGCTGGTGCATTCCGGTGGCATTCCTGCGCACGTTCGGTGTGATGGTCGGCGACAAGAAGCAGGGCTGGGCGCTGTTCGCCGCAGCGGCAATCCTGTTCGTCGTCGGCATGGCAGCGATCTGTGGCGGCGACATCGGTGGCGCACGGCACCGTCGTGCACGCGGTGGGGGCGCCGATCGAAGGCACCGAAACACGGTTCGGCGTGCCGGGCAGCGCACTGTTCGGCCACGCGGCGACCGCCAGCGCCGACGGCGCGGCGAACTCGTCATACGACAGCTTCGCCAGCCTCGGCGGTGCGGTGCTGATGCTGAACATGATGCTCGGCGAAGTGGCCCCCGGCGGCGCTGGCAGCGGCCTCTACGGCTTGGTGATGATGGTTCTGCTCGCCGTCTTCATGGGCGGACTGATGGTCGGCAGGACGCCCGAATACCTCAAGCAGCGGCTGCACGCCCGGCACATGAAGCTGGTCGAGCCTCTACATCCTGGCGCTGCCGATAGCCGTCTTGGTGGGGACGGCGGTGGCGATGGCGATGCCCGGCGAACGGGCGTCGATGCTCAACGCCGGGCCGCACGGGCTGTCGGAGGTGCTCTACGCGTTCACCAGTTCGGCCGCCAACAACGGCAGCGCATTCGCGGGATTCAGCGGCAATACGACCTGGTACAACGTGGCGCTCGCGATCGCGATGGTCATCGGCCGATTTCTGCCGATCATCGCGGTGCTCGGGATCGCGGGCACCTTCGCGCCCAGCGGCCGGGAGTCATCACCGCCGGCACGCTGCGCACATATCGGCCGACGTTCATCGCGCTGATCGTCGGCGCCACGCTGCTCATCGTTGGGACTCGAGTATCTGCCTGCGCTGCGCTCGGCCCGGTGGCCGATGCGCTGGAGCAGTCCGGTGGTGTCAGCGGTGCGTCAATGCGGCGTCAAGGTTTGCATCGGGGCTGT
The DNA here is from genome assembly GCA_963699655.1 of uncultured Actinomycetota bacterium. Taxonomy (GTDB): domain Bacteria; phylum Actinomycetota; class Actinomycetes; order Mycobacteriales; family Mycobacteriaceae; genus Mycobacterium. The sequence goes on along the minus strand of CAVOUV010000012.1, from coordinate 74 downwards.
CAAGAGATCGCTAGGACTGCGGCCGCGGCTTTGGCAGCAAACACCAACTGAACGAAATACACGTTAGATATAAC
>CAVOUV010000011.1:0-474670 GCA_963699655.1 uncultured Actinomycetota bacterium | reverse complement strand
ATCCGCATCGGCATCGCCGTCGTGGTGCTGCTGATCTCGCTGATCAGCAGCCGCATCATTCCGAGCTTTACCCGCAACTGGCTGGTGAAGGAAAACCCGGGCCGTCTGCCGGTGCCGTTCGGCCGCTTTGACATGATGGTCGTCGCATTCGGCGCGCTGGCCCTTTTGAGCTGGTTGTCGTTTCCGAAAATCGCAGCACTGGTGACGTTTTAGCGCTGGCCGCGCTTCTGCATCTCGTGCGGCTGGCGCGTTGGGCCGGCGATCGGACGCTGCGCGAGCGCCTGCTGGTGATCCTGCATATTGGCTATTGCTTCGTACCGATCGGCTTCCTGTTCAATGCGGCGGCGTCCTACGGATGGCTTCCGGCGAGCGCCAGCACCCTGCCTGGATGGCGGGCGCGGCCGGCATCATGACGCTTGCTGTGATGACCCGTGCTACGCGCGGCCACACCGGGCAGGAGTTGACCGCGGACATCGCCACACAGGCGATCTATGCGGCGATCATCATTGCGGTCGTGGCGCGATTATGCGCGGTGGTCCACCCGACGCAGGCCACGCTCTTGCTGCATGTCGCGGCGTTCGCCTGGGCGGCAGCATTCTTTGGCTTTGCGCTGGCCTATCGGCAGCTGCTGCTTGGCCGCGTCCGAAGGCGCGGCACGCAGCATCGTAAGCGGCGCGCCAGGCGCGCGACGATGGCGTTCCAGTAGCGGTCGGTCTCCTCCTGATCGTCGGTGGCGATCTGGAACCAAAAAGCCTCGTTGTGTTTGAAGGCGGGACCGCCATTGAGGCCGATACAAGCCACGCCGGCAACGGTGAACGTGGCTCAGTTTGAATTTTTTGGGAGGTAGTTTTGCTGGAAATGCTCAACGGCGCCATCAATATGAACCCAGTCATGTTTCGTTTTCTCTTCAACTGATATGACGGGGGCTGGGTCTTTTAATTTGCCATCGCGCCGACTGCAACGCCGATCAGCGCGGGCAGATTTCTGAGTTTCCAGTAGGCTGTTGAGCCGCACTGCGGACAAAAATAGTTATGGATTTTCCCGCCGCTTGCGGCGTCGTGCGTGAACTCTTTTGAGATTCCTCTGATTGTGGCGACATCAGCGGGGTAATAGGCGCCTACACCGAACGGCGCGCCGGTTCGGCGTTGGCAGTCGATACAGTGACAGGCAACGATTATCTTGGATAGTTCTTCTGGAAGCGAGAGTGTGACAGCACCGCAGCTGCATCTGGCGTCGCCCATTGGAAAAGCCTCCACCGTCTTCCAGACCAAATTTCAAACTGGGACATAGGGAGCGCTACGCCCGCGCCACCGCGTGCGAAAACACCACCTCGACCAGCGTGCCGGAATGCGGCCCGGGCTTGATCTGGAAGCGGGCTCGATTGGCCTCGACCAGCGCCTTGGTCAGCGAAAGGCTGACGCCGACGCTCCGAAGCCTGATCTGCGGTCCGCGTTGCGGAACGGCTCCAGCGCGGCGGCAACCTCGTTGTCGTTGAGCGCCTGGCCGGTATCGCGCACCCGCAGCACGACCTCGCCGAATCGGACAATGCGGTGGAGACGATGACCTGTCCGCCGGCCTTGGCGAGTTGGATCGAATTGCCGATCAGGTTGAGCGCGATCTGGCGCAGCGCGCGCGCGTCGGCCACCACTGGCGGCAACGTGTGCGCCAGCGATGTGCGAATGATGATGCGCTCGCGGTTGGCCTGCGGCTGCATCACCGCGACGCAGCTCTCGACCAGTTCGTTGAGGTTCTGGTTGGCGAAGGCAAGGTCGATCTTGCCGGTCTCGATCCGCGACAGGTCGGAAAGATCGTCGACCATCGAGATCACCCGCTAGCCGGAGGCGCGGATGTCCTTCATGTATTCGCCATAGCGCTCGTTGCCGAGCGCACCGAAGCGCTCGCCGATCATCACCTCGGCAAAGCCGATGATGGCGTTGAGCGGCGCGCGATCTCGTGGCTGATGCGCGCCAGCATGTCGGACTTGGCGTTGGCGGCGCGCTCGGTGAGCCGCTGGCCTGCGCCAGTTCGTTCTCGCTCTTGCGGCTCGGCGAGAGGTCGCGGAACACGGCGAAGAAGTTCGCCCGTCGGCACGGGTGCGGCCGATCGTCACCGAGAGCGGAATGACGCCGCCCTTGCGCACGCGGCCGAGCATCTCGCGGCCGTGCTCGAGCACGCTCACGGGTCCGGCGGACTTGACGCCGGCGAGATATTCGAACACGGCGTGCTGGCTCTCCGGCGCGAGCAGGTCGGCGAGATTGAGTTGCCATTCTGGGCCGTCATGGCCGAACAGCGCTTCCGCGCTTCGATTGCAGGCGTTGATGTTGCCTTCGGCGTCGAACATCAAGATGCCTTCGGCGGCGGTGTCGAGGATGGCGCCGAGGTCTTCGGCGTCGGCCTGACCGGCGGCCGGCAGTTTTGCGGCTCGACCGGGTGGCGCCGCGGGCGCCGCCACCGGCGCGTGTCGGCCGCACCTTCCGAGCAGATCAGCGCGAGCGCGGCATCGTCATCCCAGGAGATGGCGTGCAGCCGCGCCGCGGTCGGCTCGGTGCAGCGGCGCGCGTCCGGCTGATCGGATGGTTTGCCGAGATCGTCACCGGCGTGCCGGCTTCGACGTGCTGCTGGCGGTGGAGACGCCGGGTTCGACATAGAGCGCGTCGAGCCCGCCGGCTTCTTCCAGCGCGTGCAGGCTGTCATAGCCGATGCGCCTGAGGAACGCGGGGTTGGCATAGAGCAGCCGATCAAGCCGGTAGATCAGGACGCCGGCCGGCAACAGATCGAGCAACGCCTTGTCGCGCCGGGCCTGTCCGCGCGCCGGCGGCTCCGGCGGCGCCAGCCAGTCGGGCGCCGTTGGCTGCGGCGCACTCGAACCTCGGGCTCGGTGATGGTGATCGCTTCGGGCGCGTCGGTCGCGGGCGGCGCTGCGGGCGCGCCGCTGTCGCTGTCGAGGCGCGCCGACAATTGCCGGGCGAGCTCGTTGAAGGCGCTGTTTTCCACCGGCGTCAGCGCCGGCGGCCGCGTATCGCCGGGCGGGCGGAACGGCAGGACGTTTCCCGGCGCTTCCGCAAGCGCCTCGGCGGGCTCCTGCGGCGGCGATTCCGGGAGGGGTTCCTGCAATGATTCGGGAGCGGGTTCCTGGGATGATCCTGGGGCGGTTCCACGGGCGTATCCGGATCGGTTGATGGTGAAGTTTCGGACGCAGGGGACTGAATAGCGCCGAACTGGCGCCGCCGGAAATTATTTGCCGCACGGGGAGGGAGGCTATCGGAGGAAACCGGCTGCGGCATCGGTGCGGCGAGACGGAAAATTTGTGCCGGCGCAGCAGTTCGAGCCGGTCGAGCGCGGCAACGTCCCGGCAGATGCCGGAGCCGCGATAGCCGGCAAAACGGTCGCCCGCCGGAGCCGGCTCGCCCGCGAGTTCGACGGGCAGATAGCCGCCATCGACGGGCCAGTTCAGCATGACGCCTTTTCAAGCGGGCGCGGCTTGCCAGCGCCTCCTGCATGCGTGCGTCGGGATCGATGCCGAGCACTTGCACGATTTCGCGCCACGGCCGGCCGACGCTGGCGACGGCGAACGGGCCGATCAATTTTAGGAATTCATCGGGGCCGAGCGAGAAGCGATCGTCGTGGTCGCTCTGCCATGTGAAGCGCTGTGCATGTCGGCGTTCTTCATCGGTCATCGGTTCGCTATCTGGCGGCGCTTTTGTTTGCGTCTCGCCCTCGTGGGTTGCGGCTTCGGCCGTTGGCCGGGCCGGCGTTGCTTCGGCAGGTGGCGGGTCGCCTTGCATCGCGCCTTGCGGGTCGGGTTGGTTGGCTCGGGAGCAGCGAGGGATTGCGCGTGCGGGGGCTCATCGTCTTCTGCGAGGGCGTCGAACAGTGCGAAGGCGGCGGGCGCTTCGCAGGATTCACCGGTTGCTCGCGCTCCGGGAGGGCGAGGGCGCAGCGCTTGGCGCAACGTGTTCGTGCGCCGTTGCTGCGGGCACGGCAACAACGGGGTTTGCGGCGATTGCCTTGGCGCGCGGCGCAGCAGCTAGTGGCGACCACCAGCACGCCATGACGGCCGTCGGGAAAATCGATCCGCGAACAGGCGCAGGTCGCGAGCATGCCCAGTGCTGCGCCAAAGCCGCGCAGCCGCTCCATGCGCGGTGCGCCGTCGGGATTGAGTTTGGCGCCGAGCTGCACGACCTGGCGGCGGTGCGGATCGGCGGGTCCGAAGATCTTGCCGCAAGTGCGCGCGTCGGCGATGCCGAACACGCGCGCGCCGGCCGGTTGGCCCACAGATCCGCGCGCCGTCGGCCTGCCAGAGCCACGCCGGCTGGTTGCTCGTCGCAAGTGCCGCGAGCCGCGGATCGCCGCGCTTGCCAGTTCAATTCGGTTTTATTCGTCTAATGGGTGGATCGCGCTGGTTTGTCTGTTTGCTGCGACTGGCAGCGAAATTCCGACTTGCGAGACTTGACGAGCATCTTGCCGAGTATCGCCCGCAGCGATTTGCAGGTCCACGGCTGCGGCCGCCGCAGGGTTGGCAAAGCCCAACTAACCTTAACCCCGGCGAACCGAAGCGGTGCCACTGGCGTTAGCCTTTGCGGCGTTAGCGGTTGCAAATGGCCAACAGGTCCACGATGGCGGACCGGAACAGGCGGAGCGGGGGTTGAGGGGCCAAAGACAGGCCGTGTCCAGTGAGCGAAACAGGAGTGGACCATGAGCGATGATGGACGTGATCGTTTCGAGATCCCGAAAGAAATGCGCCAGATGGCGGAAGCCAGCGTCGAGCAGGCGCGCCAGGCGTTCGAGAAGTTCATGGCCACCGCGCAGGCGACCGCCGGCACCATCGAGGAGCGCCGCGCCACCGTCCGCGCCGGCGCCAAGGAAGTCGGCGCCAAGGCGATTTCCTATGCCGAAAAGAACGTGCAGGCCTCGCTCGATTATGCCCAGGCGCTGCTGCAAGCGCCAAGGATATGACCGAGGTGATGAGGCTGCATGGCGACTCGTGCAGGGCCAGATGCGCGCATTGGCCGAGCAGGCCAGCGAAATGGGCCAGATTGTCAGCCGCGCCGCGATGGATGCCGCCAGGCCGAAAAACTGAGCACTTTCAACGCATCGACGGTTTGCGGCCGGAAACGCTTTCGTTTCCGGCGCCGGGCGATCCCGGCCTGCCGCGGGAGGCAGTCCAACGAAATTGCGGCATCGCACATATTATTTCGTTGCAATGCAAAAAATTGACATGTTATATGTGTAATGTGGTTGCAGCCCGGAAAGGGCTCCACCAGTTGAATTCCATAGTTCGAGTCGTTCGCGGCCGAATGGGACTTGCCGCGCGCGCAAGGGGTCACATCATTCACCCTCATCGTTGTGAAGGATACGCTTGCCAATGGCTAATTGATCCTTTCTCCGCTTCCGTTATCCCGTTTGAAGTTCCCGAGCAGATGCGTGCGTTCGCCGAAAAGGGCGTTTCGCAGGCCCGTGACAACTACGCCAAGTTCAAGGACGCCGCCGAGAGCCATAATGGCGCGATGGAGGCGGTGTTCTCGACTTTCAGCAAAGGCGCGAGCGCCTACTCCGCCAAAGTGATGGAGTTGATGAAGACCTCCACCACCGCCAACCTCGATTTCGCGCAGGAACTGATCGGCGTGAAATCGCCCTCGGAAGCCATGGAGCTGTGGTCCTCGCACGCCCGCAAGCAGTTCGAGGGGTTCACCGCCGGTACCAAGGAACTCGCCGAGCTGGCGCAGAAGGTTGCCGCCGAAACCGCCGAGCCGATCAAGGCCAGCGCCGTCGAAGATTTTCAAGCCGGCCGCCTGATCGGTCGCCTTTTGGTTTGAGCGAAAAGCCCGGACGGAAGTCCGGGCTTTTTGTTTGGGATTTCAGGCTTCTTTGCCGCCGGCGCGGCGGGTCACAACGCTGATACCCGGCGCGACGACGTGGATTCTAACGCCGGCCTTGCCAAAGCGCGGCGTTGCTCCTAGTTTCCGCCCCGTTCGGCATCCCGTTTCGAGGGCCGATACCGGATGCAGTTGTAGCTCAGTTGGTTAGAGCGCCTGTCTGTGGAACAGGAGGTCGGTGGTTCGAGCCCACCCAACTGTACCACCGCACCCGACTATACCGTTTCGAGCACGAAGGCTCGCCTGGCATCGGCGAGAAGCCAGCGCTGGGCCAGCCTTGGCGGACCCTTGGCGCAGGGCATCCTTTACGGTCCGTTTACCATAACGCCACAGTATGACCTGATCGTTATTTCGCGGTGAACTTGACCGACATGGCACAACGTAAGTTCAGAGCATCGGTTTCCAACAGCGAGAACGTCGTCAGCTTCCACCGATCTGCAGTGACGGATCGAGGCGCGACCGCGCTCGAGCTGGTCTACCAGGCAGCCGACGTGTTTCGCGACATGGAAGAGCATGCGCGTGAGACCGAGGCCCGCGCTCAGTCGCTCTGCGATAGCGCGCTGCAGGGAATTCGCCGCGCCGAAGCGCGGGCGGAGGAAGCCGACAGGCGCAACGAGACCTCGTCGCGGATGCCGAAGAAGAGCTGGAACGCGCTTCCAGAGCTTTGGCGGAAATCCAGTCGCGCCTGGAAGCCACCGAAGATCGGTTGACGGCCGCGGAGTTTCGCGCGCAAGCCGCCGAATCCCAGGTGCGCGCAGCCAACCAAGCACTCGCACTCATCGAAAAACCCTCTGCCGGCTCAATCTCAGCTAGGCGATCGGCCGCTTTCTCCACTGCCGGCTCCCGCTTGCCAGCGCCGCCCGGAACGTGGTCCTCCGACGCCTGCCAACCATCGGACTGCGGCGGCGGCCGTTTCGATTCATCATCTGTTAAGTCGTCGAGAGTGTTGTCAGATATATTCAACCTATAGCTGATTAGATGGCCTGAAGAATGGTGTGATAATTTTGCGTGTGGGCATCTGCACCTGCCAACAATTCTGGACAAGATGATGAAGCGGTTGCGCGACGTGAGCTGGCTTCCACTTGCCACCGAAGCTACCGTCAAATCGATCATGGATCGCAATGAGGGGAAGGGCCCAGGGTTCGACGCGCTTCGTTTCTGGTTGGCTCTTTGCGTGCTGTTAGTTCACAGCATCGCAGTTGCGCAATACGATCAGGGTTTGCCACAGCTGATATGGAGTGGGCCGTTGCGACCATTCTTGCTGGCAATCCTGCCCATGTTTTTCGCGCTGAGCGGTTTTCTGGTAGCCGGGAGTGCTATGCGGGTACAATCAGCGAAAACGTTTCTCGCATTGCGTCTGCTTCGGCTGTGGCCTGCGCTGGCGGTCGAAGTGACCCTGTTGGCGCTCGTTCTGGGACCAATCCTAACCGTCGTCCCGCTTCACCAGTACTTCAGCGACCCGCTCTTCTTTTCATATTTTGGCAACATCATTGGCCACGTCCAGTTCTTCCTGCCCGGCGTGTTTACCGCCGTACCAATGCAGGGCGTTGTCAACTTGAACCTTTGGACCCTGACGCCAGAATATTACTGCTATGCTTTCATCTTCCTTCTGATGTTATCAGGCGCTCTCTTTGATCGGCTGAAGATGACGGTCATCGCCGGAATCATGTTCGCGATCTTTGGCATTGGCAATAGCGTCTTTGATCTCGGAGAGACCGACACGATGTACGGCGCTCCCGTCCTGCTGTTGAGCTTCGTGGCAGGTGCCTGTGCCTATGGCTGGCGCGAATATATTGTGATCGGTGACCGTCTCTTCGCGCTGGCAATCATCGCGCTTTATGCGGCTTGGAGCTTTCGTGGTACAATGGCGTTGGGGTTACTTCCGCTTATATATTGCATGATCTATCTTGGCATGCGGTCGCTACCGCGTCTCAAGTGGCTCTTGCAAGGCGATTATTCATACGGAATCTACCTCTATGGATTTCCCATTCAGCAGATGCTCGTCGACGTTTTTCCGACGTTGAAAGTATGGTGGGCGCTGTTTCCGGCAGCCGCCCTGACCGTCACAGTTCTGGCAATGATGTCGTGGCACTTCATTGAACGGCCCGCGCTTTCCCTCAAGCGAGTCGTGACGCCAAGCCGCGCAGCAGAGGGCGCCGCCTTTCAGGAGTTGACCATGTCTGCATCCGCTTTGGCTACAAAGACTGCTCAACAGCGCGCGAATAGCTCAATCTCCTTCAATGCTTCATGGGTGTCTTTTCGGTTTCCACCCAACTGTACCAGGCCCGATCAAGCCCCACAAAAATCAGCGATCGACACGCGAATTCGCGGCGCGCCTCACCTTCCGTCCGCGCACACTGCCGTGCGCAACTGGCAGCGACCGTCGGTGCGCTGGAATTGCCGCGGCCGATCACGTTGACCTGCGCTTCCGGATAGGTCATGCCGCCGGCTGAAGACGGTGGCGCCGCCCCTGAGCTGTTCGCAGCGTTCGATGTGTCGGCTTGCGAATCCGCCGCTCATCACCCACAATCTGCCCGGGCTATCTCCCTGGGGGATTTATGACGTCCAATTTGCAGAAAATTCGCGCCGTGGCTGGTGCTGGCGGCGCTTTTCCTATCCGTCGCTCCAGTGCCGGCGTTCGCTTACTCGGCCGAGCAGCAGCAGGCCTGCACCGGCGATGCGTTTCAATTCTGCGGCCCCGAGATCCCGGACGTCGATCGCGTCACCGCCTGCATGATCCGCAACAAGGCGCGACTTTCGGCAGGCTGCCGGGCGCATTTCAGGCCGGCTTCACCCGCGCCGTCGGCAGCGGCCGGCCAGCCAACCGATATCAGGCCGGTTGTCCGCAGGCCGGTCACGCCAAGCCGTGAGCCAAGCCTGTCAGTGCCAAGGCGAAAAAGCCGAAAAAACCCGCCAAACCGGCCGCTACCTGATCTTGTCCCGGTTGCGGCTTCCGAGGGTGCGCGATCGGGCTTTTCAAGGCCAGCCCGCGCGACAGTCTGACGCTTGCCGGGCCTGCCTGTGATCCACATCTCTCCGGCAGAGTTCGGAGATTCCCCGTGAGCACCAATCAACAGATGGAACTCGACCGGCATTTTGCCTGGTTCGAGGCAAGCTGCCGCCGCGTCCCGCCCGCTTCGTCGCCTGGCTCCGCCAGCCGTCGTCGCGTTGGGTGCGGATTCCGCTCGCGCGCTTGCTGATCCTCGGCGGCATCTTCTCCTTCCTGCCGGTGCTCGGGCTGTGGATGCTGCCGCTCGGACTCCTTTTGTTCGCGCAGGACGTGCCGTTGCTGCAGGGGCCGCTCGATCCGCATGCTCGCCTGGATTGAACGCAAATGGACCGAGCGCCAGCGCGCCAAGGAAGACGCGCTGATGCGGCCAAACGACTCAGGCGATTCGAGGATTTTGGCTCGCCGCGCGCCGCCCATGGTGTGACTCAAAAGCCAACTTCGCAGCCAATTCAGTGGCTTCTTTGAGTCCTGCCTGCAAATTCTCCTTTCACGAATCACTACGCTGATTCATTTTTGCCATCTGGGGTCAATCTGGAGGCAAAGGAATGAACGTCATTGTTTTTGCATCGCGTAAGGGGGGGTCGGGCAAAAGCACCCTGGCAGCTCACCTTGCCGCGCATGTCCACAAGTCGACCAAGCCGTGTCTGATGGTCGATGGCGATCCGCAGGGCTCGCTCACGCTCTGGCACAAATTGCGCGGAACCAACGAGCCGCCGATCCGCACTGCCGTTCGCTCCGTCGGCGAGATCATCGCTGCCGCCAAGCGCGACGGCATCGAATGGGTCTTCATCGACACGCCGCCGAACCTGTCCGCGGTGGTCGACGATTCCATCAAGAACGCGACCATGGTCATCATCCCGGCGCGGCCCGGCGTGTTTGACGTCAATGCCGTGCAGGAAACCATTCAGATCTGCCGAGCCGGGCGCAAGCCCTATGCGGTGGTGCTCAATGGCGCGCCTGCACAACGCGACGGCCTGGAGAGCCCGATCGTCACCATCGCGCGCGAGTCGCTGTTGAAGTTCCGCGCGCCGGTGTGGGGCGGCCAGATCACCAACCGCGCCGATCTCTTGATGGCGCTGAGCCATGGCGAAGGCGCGCGCGAATATTATGCCGAAGGCCGTGCGGCCGCCGAGATCAGCCGGCTGTGGGCTGCGATCGAACGTTCGGTGAAGGCGATCCGCGGTGCGGCGCCGGCGAGCGGCGCCATGCACAAGCAGGCGGCCTAACCGGAAAGCGGCAAGTCACCACTGGACAACAGAAACGCGCGGGCTTCCGCGCGTTTTTTCTTTCGATCGATGCTTCGTGCGATGGCGGCTTACGCCACCATCAGCATGTAGAACACCACGACCGGCGACATGGTCAGCATCACCGACCAGATGCCGATCGCCCACAGAATGTCTTCGATAGTGAAGCCCTCTCTGCTCACAGGGCAAGCCGGCAATGGCCGGCTGTGCGATGACAGCAGATTCTCTTGGTTGTCCACGATGCGCCCCCGCGCTTTTTGTTGTCGTTGTTGTCGGGACTGACGATACGCGACGGATTTTAAAATCCGGCTCGCGCTTTGGTTCACATTTCGAACACAGGTGCTACCGCGGATTAACCACGGCGGCACGCCGGTGATCAGGCCGCAAACAAGCGCCAGGCCGCGACCGGCGCGAAGCCGATCAGCATCGCCCACAGCGCGACCGACGACACGATCAGAACGTCGTGCGTGCGTTGCGCGCGCTCGTAGATCGCGTAGTTCGGATTGATGAGACATGGTCATTCCCCCGTTTTGTCTTGATGGGGACATCCATACGACAAAGATTTTAAGGTTGCGGCTGCGGCGCGGTTCGAAGTCGAGCGAACGGATTCACCGCCCGTTTACCACGCCGCACGCCGCAATCCGCCTCCGTCACGCGCTCCGCTGCAGCGTGCGCGGCTGTGCGGCGCGCGATTCTCCTCGATCGAGCCGGCGCGCCGCCAGTTCCGCGCCCACCTCGACCATCGGCAGCCGCACCTCCGCGCTGTCGATCAGTCCGATGCGGGCGAGCCAGTGCTTGGCGGGCGCGGGGCTCGGCTCGACGAACAACAGCCGGGTCAGTTCGGCGACTTCCTGCCACTGCGCGGCGGCGCCTCCTGGTTGCCCTCCCACAACAGCGTCCGCACTGCGGCGAAGGCTTCGGTCTCGACATGGGCGGAGAGCAGGATCGCGCCGTCGGCGCCGTCGATCAGGGCGTTGTGGTACTGCGCGTCCTCGCCGGTCAGCACGCGGAAGCCGGCGGGGCGGCGGCGCAAGCAGGTCGATCGACTGCGCGCGGTCGGCGCAGCAATCCTTCAGGCCGATGATGTTGGGATGCTGCGCAAGCTCCAGCAGCGTGTCGTTGTCGATGCCGACGGCGCAGCGATAGGGGATGTTGTAGAGCGCGATCGGCCACGACGCGTGATCGGCGAGATCAGTGAAATGCCGCAACAGGCCGCGCTGCGACGGCCGCGTGTAATAGGGGCTTGCGATCAGATAGCCGTCGATCGGCCAGGCCGCCGTCTCGTCCAGCGCATCGCAGCATCTTGTGCGTGCTCGCGCCCGACAGCCCGAGGCAGATCGGGATGTAGCGCCGGCTGGCCGATATCTCGCGCGGATGATCGCAACCAGCCGCTCCAGTTCGCTCATGCCAAGCGACATGCCCTCGCCCGAGGTGGCGGCGAGGATCAGCCCGTCGATCGGGCCGTCCGCATAATGCCGCACCATTCGTCGGAGCGACGTTTCGTCGAGTTCGCCGTTGCGGAAGGGCGTCACCAGCGGCAGCCACAGGCCGCGCAATTGTTCTCTCAAGTCAGTCATCAGTCCATCTCCTTGGGGTGAGCCGGACGGACGGGAGCAACAAAAAACCCCGTCCGGACGGCGGGGTTTTGGGATCAGCGTGATTTCAGAAATTTCAGCGCGCGTGATCGCAGTCCCGGAAGGGGAGCTTTTTTCGACAGCGCTACGACACACGGAATCGTGATCATTAGGGAATGATGAGGCCCGCCGCGTAGCGATGTCAACGGCACGACCATGGGTCGTATTGTGAACCTGCAACGGCTGGACACGAAAAAAAGCCGGGCTCAAAGAGCCCGGCTTAGGTATTGGCCACGTGAGGCCGACACAATCACCTTCCAAGAGGGATTACTGAACGTCCGCGCCACTGGAGGAGGGGGACAAATGCGTAACGCGAATGCTCAGCGTACGTTCATTATGGGGTGCGATCGCGCCTTGCAGCAAGCCCGAGCCGCATGTCAGTCATGCGGAGACCGGGGCTCAATGCTCGATATGCTATGAGGGCCAGCGCTGCGCCTTGCTCACCACGAAATCGCGGAACACCTGCACGCGCGCCACCGTCTTCAGCTCTTCTGGATAGACGAAGTAGGTGTCGACCGCGATCGAGTCGGTCTCGCCGAACAGCTGCACCAGGCGGTTGTTCTCCTCGACCAGATAATCCGGCAGCGCGGCGATGCCGAGGCCCTGCTGGCAGGCGCGCACCAGGCCCAGGATGTTGTTGACCCTGAAATACGCCTCGCGCGGACCGGAGCCGTTGCGGCCGGCCTCGATCAGCCAGCTGCGGTTCTGCAGATGCGGCGGCACCTGGGCGTCGCTCAGCATGATGATGCGGTGCTGGTCGAGATCATCGAGCGTGCGCGGCGTGCCGAAGCGCTTGATGTATTCCGGCGAGCAATAGGCGTGGAAGCCGATCGAGAACAGCTTGCGCTGGATCAGGTCCGGCTGGGTCGGCTTGCGGGTGCGGATGGCGACGTCGGCCTCGCGCATCGACAGATCGAGCTCCTCGTCGGTGACGATCAGCGAGATGCGGATATCGGGATAGAGCGCGGTGAATTCGTCGAGCCGCGGGATCAGCCAGTTGATGCCGAGCGCCGGCGGGGTCGTGATCTTGAGATCGCCGCTCGGCCGCTCGCGGCTGTCGGTGAGTTTGGCGCGCGCCGCCTGCAGCTGCATGAACACGTCATGCGCGGTGCGGAACAGCAGATCGCCCTGTTCGGTGAGGATCAGCCCGCGGGCGTGGCGGTGGAACAGCGAAACCGCAAGCTCCTGCTCCAGCGCCGAGACCTGGCGCGACACCGCCGATTGCGACAGGCCGAGCTGCTCGCCGGCATGGGTGAAGCTGCCGGCCTCCGCCGCGGCGTGAAACACCTTCAGCTTGTCCCAATCCATATCCGTAAATCCGTCCCGAGATCGTGCCATATCTATTCTGCCGCCGCTCATTCTGCCGCTGCGCGATCGTTCGCGCGCAGTGCGAGGAAACGTTCGGCCTCGAGCGCCGCCATGCAGCCGAGGCCGGCGGCCGTAACCGCCTGCCGCCAGGTTTCGTCGGCGACGTCGCCGGCGGCAAACAGGCCGGGTACCGACGTGGCGGTCGAGTTCGGCGCCACCTCGACATAGCCGGACGGTTTCAGCTTGATCTGGTCCTTGACGAGTTCGGTCGCCGGCGCGTGCCCGATCGCGATGAAGACGCCGTCGGCGGCAAGCTCGGTCAGCGCGCCGGTCTTGACGTTCTTCAGCCGACACGCGGTGACCTTGCGCGGGATTTTCTGTCGCCGCTTGATCTCGTCGATCGCCGATGTCCCAGATCACGCTGATCTTCGGGTTCTTGAACAGGCGGTCCTGCAGGATGCGCTCGGCGCGGAAATGATCGCGGCGATGCACGACCGTGACCTTCGAGGCGAACTTGGTGAGGAACAGCGCTTCCTCGACCGCGGTGTTGCCGCCGCCGATCACGAACACTTCCTTGCCGCGATAGAAGAAGCCGTCGCAGGTCGCGCAGGCCGAGACGCCAAAGCCCTTGAACTTCTCTTCCGAGGGCAGTCCGAGCCAGCGCGCCTGCGCGCCGGTGGCCAGGATCACGGTCTCGGCGAGATAGACATCGCCGCTGTCGCAGGTCAGGCGGAACGGCCGCTGCGCCAGTTCGAGCTTGGTGACGAGATCGGTGACGATCTTGGTTCCGACATGGCTGGCCTGCTTTTCCATCTGCTCCATCAGCCACGGGCCCTGGATGACGTCGGCAAAGCCGGGATAGTTCTCGACGTCGGTGGTGATGGTGAGCTGGCCGCCGGGCTGGATGCCCTGGATCAGCACCGGCTCGAGCATCGCGCGCGCGGCGTAGATTGCGGCGGTGTATCCGGCCGGACCCGGAACCGATGATGACGACCTTGGCGTGGATGGGGGCGGGCATGGCAGTGCGCTCTCGAACGGGGAGTTGGTCGGCGCCGGCGCGGAAACTGCCCCGAAAGGCAGCGCGGCGGCGTCGAAATTGTCATTTCCAAGTCTAGGACATGTGGCCAGCTATGCAAGTTATTGCAATCCATATCGGCGAATTTTCCCTGATTTGTGAAAATTGGCGCAGCGCACGCGCAATAAAATTGCGCAAACCGTGTCGGCCTGCGCTAAGAGTGTTGCAGCCGCCATCCGGCCGGAAATGCAAGTTCTAGGGAACCGGACCCGCGTGTCGAAGCATCTGGACGAGATCGACCTCAAAATCCTCAGCGAAATCCAGGCCGACGGCCGAATCACCAATGTGGAACTGGCCAAACGGGTCGGCATTTCGCCGCCGCCCTGCCTGCGCCGCGTCCGCACGCTGGAGGAGGAAGGCTACATCCAGGGCTATCGCGGCCTGCTCGATCCGCGCCGGCTCGGCTTCGACGTCACGGTGTTCGCTTCGGTGCACCTGTCCAGCCAGGCGGATGCGGATTTGCGCGCGTTCGAGGAATTCGTGCGCGCCGAGCCGCTGGTGCGGGAATGCTGGATGCTGTCGGGCGAAGTCGATTTCATCCTGAAATGCGTCGCGCCCGACATGGCGACGTTCCAGGATTTCGTCACGCACCTGACCGCGGCGCCGCATGTGCGCAACGTCAGGACGTCGCTGGTGCTGCACAATTCGAAATATGAGGCGGCCGTGCCGCTGGAATTGAAGACGGCGCGGGTGACGACCCGCGCGTCATGCGCGACGGTCGCGTCGAATGCGAGCCCGACGAAGCACCCGAAGCAATCGCAGCAATCCAGCTTCCGGGTCTGGATTGCTTCGCTACGCTCGCAATGACGATCGAGAGTGCTGTCGCCCTACTTCTTCCGCATCTCGTCGACGCTGTAGGGCCCGCCGCCCGCGGTCGAAAGATAGAGGCAGGCGAAGCAGAACAGGATCGCGCGCGGTGCCGCCGTTGAGCAGCGGCAGGAACACCGGCTTGGCGGCATCCTTGAACATGTGGCCGAGGAAATAGGCGAACGCCATTTCGCCCGACAGGATGAACGCGGAGATGCGCGTGAACAGGCCGATCATCAGCAGCGCGCCGAGCACGAGTTCGAGCGTGCCGGCCGTGGTGATCAGCGGCGGGATGTTGGCGAACATCGGGCACGCACCGGAAACTTGAAGATCTTGGCGATGCCGTACTGAAACAGCAGCAGGCCCGTGATGAAGCGAAACAGGCTGAGCGCCACCGGCTGCCATTTGGCGAGCATGTTGTCGAACTGGTCCATGCGGATTTCCCCCGTGTTTGACCCCAGAAATCTACAACTATCGTATTATCCGGCGTTCGTCACCGGCGTGTGAAGTCAACACCCGCCGAATTGAATCATTCCGCCGATGACGTGTTGCCGCAGTGCTGCATTCGCAACGCAACAATGAAAGCGCGCGCGATGCAGCTCGTTCGGACGGAAAATGCCGCGCTGCGAACGTGCTCAGCGTAACCGCAAGTGACCTGCGGATGCGTTACTTGCGTTGAAGGCTCGGAGCCGACGCAGCGGATCGCCTTGGGCTGGCAGGCAAAGCCGATGTTGGAGCAGACCGGCGCTTCGCCGTCGGCGCCCCGCGTGCAATTGACGCACTCGTCGGTCCACCGCGCTGCAATTCGGCGGGCCCTTCTGCATCGAGACATTTTCGGAGGCGCGCGCCGCGGCGGGATGTCGAGTTCGGCGGCGCGCAGCTGGCGGCGTCATTGCCGACAGCGTCAGCAGAGCGACCATCAAAACGAAAGCGCCGCATGCCGCTCTCCGCGCGCCGTCGCAACGCGTCCGGTACTGGACGTGGCGCGTTTGCTACCGCCACTCGACCTTGGTGATTTCGTAGGCCTTGGCGCCGCCGGGCGCCACCACCTCGACGGTCGCGCCCTTCTTCTTGCCGATCAGCGCGCGCGCCAGCGGCGAGGTGATGGAGATGCGGCCCTTCTTGGCGTCGGCCTCGACCTCGCCGACGATCTGCCAGACCGCCTTCTTGTCGGTGTCTTCGTCGATCAGCGTGACGGTGGCGCCGAACTTGATGGTGTCGCCGGAGAGTTTCGAGATGTCGATGATGTCGGCGCGCGCGAGCTTGTCCTCGAGCTCGGCGATGCGGCCCTCGTTGTGCGACTGCTCTTCCTTGGCGGCGTGATATTCCGCGTTCTCCGACAGGTCGCCATGCGAGCGCGCTTCCGCGATATGCTCGATGATGCGCGGACGATCCACCGACTGGCGCTGCTTCAATTCCTCCTCGAGCGCGGCATAGCCGTTCGCTGTCATCGGAACCTTTTCCACCATCTTTCCTGTCCTTCAATCCGTACGGTCCATTGAAGGCCCGCACGCAACGATTGTCGATTTGGCTTTTGGAGACCCGGTCCGCGGGTCTCAAACGCCTTAGTGATTTTCGGCCCCTTTCGGGGCCGACACAACGTCCACAACGAGCGGTGAGTTCCAGCCTAACGGCTTGTCTTTCCAATCGCTTAGCGGGCGCTTTGGCCCGGCGGGCGATCAACTCTCGGAAAAGTAGCTCTGCAGGGTGCGAACCTCAAGGTCCCCGTCCCGGTAGGCGCGGATGCCCTGGGCCGCGGCCACGGCACCCGAAAGAGTGGTGTAATAGGGCACTTTATGCAAGAGGGCAGCGCGCCGCAGCGAACGGCTGTCGGCCAGCGCCTGCGGGCCCTCGGTGGTGTTGAAGACGAGCTGCACGTCGCCATTGGTGATGGCGTCGACGATGTGCGGCCGGCCCTCCAGCACCTTGTTGACCTTCTCGGTCGGCACGCCGTTGTCGGAGAGGTAGCGCTGGGTGCCCGAGGTCGCCATCACCTTGAAGCCGAGCGAATGCAGCAGCCGCACCGCATCGGCGATGCGGATCTTGTCGTCGCCGCGCACCGAGACGAACACGGTGCCCTGGCGCGGCACGCGCGTGCCGCCGCCGAGCTGGCTCTTGGCGAACGCCACCTCGAACGAGCGGTCGATGCCCATCACCTCGCCGGTCGAGCGCATCTCCGGCCCCAGCACGGTGTCGACGCCGGGGAAGCGCGCGAACGGGAAGACCGATTCCTTGACGCCGACATGGCCGAGCTTCTTCTTCTTCAGCTTGAAGTCGGCGAGCTTCTCGCCGGCCATGATGCGCGCGGCGATCTTCGCCACCGGCATGCCGATCACCTTGGCGACGAACGGCACCGTGCGCGAGGCGCGCGGATTGACTTCGAGCACGTAGATATCGCCGTCCTTGATGGCGTATTGCACGTTCATCAGGCCGACGACGTCGAGGCCGAGCGCGAGTTCGCGGGTCTGCCGCTCCAGCTCCTCGATGGTCTTGGCATCGAGCGAATGCGGCGGCAGCGAGCAGGCGGAATCGCCGGAATGGATGCCGGCTTCCTCGATGTGCTCCATGATGCCGACGATGAAGGTGTCCTTGCCGTCGCACAGGCAATCGACGTCGACTTCGGTCGCGTCCGACAGATAGCGGTCGAACAGCAGCGGGTTCTTGCCGAGCACGGTGTTGATCTGCCCGGTCTTGTCGTTGGGATAGCGCGCCTTGACGTCGGCGGGCACCAGCTCCGGCAGGGTGCCGAGCAGGTAATCGTCGAGCTGGCTCTTCCTCGCGGATGATCTGCATCGCGCGGCCGCCCAGCACGTAGGACGGGCGAACCACCAGCGGCAGGCCGAGATCGGCCGCCACCAGGCGCGCCTGTTCGACCGAATAGGCGATGCCGTTCTTCGGCTGCTTGAGGCGCAGCTTGTCGAGGACGCGCTTGAAGCGGTCGCGGTCTTCGGCAAGGTCGATCGCATCCGGCGAGGTGCCGAGGATCGGCACGTTGGCCTCTTCCAGCGCGCGCGCGAGTTTCAGCGGCGTCTGGCCGCCGAACTGCACGATCACGCCATGCAGCGTGCCGTTCTTGCGCTCGGTGGCGATGATCTCCAGCACGTCTTCGGCGGTCAGCGGCTCGAAATACAGCCGGTCGGCGGTGTCGTAGTCGGTCGACACCGTCTCCGGATTGCAGTTGATCATGATGGTCTCATAGCCGGCCTCATCCAGCGCGAAGCAGGCATGGCAGCAGCAATAGTCGAACTCGATGCCCTGGCCGATGCGGTTCGGCCCGCCGCCGAGGATGATGACCTTCTTCCTGTCCGACGGCGCGCTCTCGTCGGCGACGGTGGCCCGCGAACGGCGCCTCGTAGGTCGAATACATGTAGGCCGTGGGCGAGGCGAATTCCGCCGCGCAGGTGTCGATGCGCTTGAACACCGGGCGCACGCCGAGTGCGTGGCGCTTGGCGGTGACCTCGGCTTCGGTCGTGCCCGCGAGCACCGCAAGCCGCGCATCGGAAAAGCCCATGGCTTTCAGCGTGCGCATGCCGAAGGCGTTCGGCGGCAGGCCGTTGGCTGCGAACCTTTGCCTCCATGTCGATGATGCCGCGCATCTCGGCGAGGAACCACGGATCGATCTTGCAGGAATTGAAGATCTCCTCGTTGGACCAGCCGAGCCGCATCGCCTGCGCCACCTGCAGGATGCGGTTCGGCGTCGGCGTGCCGAGCGCGGCGCGGATCGCGTTCTTGTCGTCGCCGCTGGCCGAGCCCCTCGATCTCGATCTCGTCGAGGCCGGTGAGGCCGGTCTCCAGCCCGCGCAGCGCCTTCTGCAGGCTTTCCTGGAAGGTGCGGCCGATCGCCATCACTTCGCCGACCGACTTCATCGACGTGGTCAGCGTGGGCGAAGCGCCGGGAAATTTCTCGAAGGCAAAGCGCGGGATCTTCGTGACGACGTAATCGATGGTCGGCTCGAACGAGGCCGGCGTCGCGCCGCCGGTGATGTCGTTGGCGATCTCGTCCAGCGTGTAGCCGACCGCGAGTTTGGCCGCGACCTTGGCGATCGGAAAGCCGGTGGCCTTCGAGGCCAGCGCGGAGGAGCGCGACACGCGCGGGTTCATCTCGATCACGACCATGCGGCCGTCGGCCGGATTGACGCCGAACTGCACGTTGGAGCCGCCGGTCTCGACCCCGATCTCGCGCAGCACCGCCAGCGAGGCGTCGCGCATGATCTGGTATTCCTTGTCGGTCAGCGTCAGCGCCGGCGCGACGGTGATCGAATCGCCGGTATGCACGCCCATCGGATCGAGGTTCTCGATCGAGCAGATGATGATGCAGTTGTCCTTCTTGTCGCGCACCACCTCCATCTCGAACTCTTTCCAGCCGAGCACGGATTCCTCGATCAGCACTTCGTTGGTGGGGGAGGCGTCGATGCCGCGCTCGACGATCTCGATGAACTCCGCCTTGGTGTAGGCGATGCCGCCGCCGGTGCCGCCCATGGTGAAGGAGGGGCGGATGATGGCGGGCAGGCCGATGTCGTCGAGCGCGCGCAGCGCGTCGGGCAGGGTCTTGGTCTGCATCGAGCGCGGCGTCTCGAGACCGATCCTGGTCATGGCCTCGCGGAAACGGCCGCGGTCTTCCGCCTTGTCGATGGCGTCGGCGGTGGCGCCGATCATCTCGACGTCGAACTTTTCCAGCGTGCCCTGCTTGCGCAGCGACAGCGCGCAGTTCAGCGCGGTCTGGCCGCCCATGGTCGGCAGCAGCGCAAAGCCGCCGGGAATGACGTTGCGTTCCTTCTCGATGATCTTGGCGACGATCTCCGGCGTGATCGGCTCGATATAGGTCGCGTCCGCCAGCTCCGGATCGGTCATGATCGTGGCCGGGTTGGAATTGACGAGGACGATGCGATAGCCCTCTTCCTTCAGCGCCTTGACCGCCTGCGTGCCGGAATAGTCGAATTCGCAGGCCTGGCCGATCACGATGGGGCCGGCGCCGATGATCAGGATGGTGGAGATGTCGGTTCGTTTGGGCATCAAGTCTCACGGGACGGGCAAACTGGGCACAAAAAAAGGGCGCGCCGCCGCGCGTCCCCTTGAACCCAAGCGTGAGGGAGCCCCTCGCGCGCGGGTGGTCTTTAGACCAGTTTCCGCACCCGCGAAACCCCCAAAAAAGGGCCATCAACCGGCATTTTAGGTGATTTGGAACGGCTGTTGAGGGGAAGCCTGCGTGGCTCTGCCAGCTACGCCGCGGCCCCAGTCCGTCTTCGCTTTCGCTTCGCTCAAGCTACGCCGGACACGCTTCGCCCCGCTGGGGCTTGCCGAGCCGAAGCGTGGCGCGGCAGCGAAGGGTGGAGGCCCGGCCTGGATTTGAACCAGGATAAAGAGCGTTGCACCGCTCCCGCGTCGACGCCATTCCGCCACCGGGCCGGAGCGATCATTGCCGATGATGTGCGCAGTGAGCCACGCTTACCGGCCGTTAACCCTAATCCGGCTGCGTCAGGTCAGCGGTATGGGATGGCGCGCCATAAAGGTCATGCGCCAGGGATTGTGGCCGATATTGCGCTGGGCGCGCGTGGCGGAGAAGCCGGCCTTGGCGAGTTTGGCGATCGATCTCCTCCTCGCTGTAGCGCTGCAGCCCGATCCGCGTGCGCAACTGCCGGTAGTCGGACAGCGCGGTCGAGATCAGCCCGATCAGCGCGTCCTTCAGGAATCCGTTCTTGCCGCAAATTGCAGCAGCGCCAGCACGTCGCGGAACATGCCGACTTCGGGGCGCAGGATATCGCCGAGCACGAGCCGGCCGGCGGGCTTCAACAGCCGCTTGATGATGGCGAAGCGCGGCATCGAGTTCCTCCGGCGTCATGTATTGCGCGACCGAATTCATCACGACGAGATCGATCGATTTCTCGGCCATCTTCCTGCACGTCCTCCAGCGAGCGCACGCGGATCTTGGTGTTGGGCGCAAAGCGCGCGATCAGCCGGCCGCGCACGCCGGGCGCAGGCTCGGCGAGATAGAGCATGCCGCAGGCGTCCGCGACGCGCGCCGCCGACAGCGCCTCGCCGCAGGCATAGTCCAGCACCACCGCATCGGGCGAGGAGATGTAGCCGATGATGTCCCGCGCAATGACCGCGAAATGCAGGTCGCGATGCAGCTTGCTCGACATAAATCGTGTGCGTGGAATCGTAATAATCGATCCATTCATCCATGGGCGTGGGCGTTCCGACAAACAGGGTTCCGGCGGATGGAACCGGCGAGGTGCGTGATGCGTTAGAGGGTTCGGCGGCGAATGTCCAACGTCTGCGGTCCCTAACAGGAAGGTGCATCGTGAGCAAAACCAACAACAAATCCGGAAAAGTGTCCCCCGATCTCGATACGCCGACCGACCTGCCGCAGGCCGCGGTCGACAAGGTTTCCGGCGGCGCTCAACGTGCTGCTGGCGGACGCCTTCGCGCTCTACCTGAAGACCAAGAATTTCCACTGGCATGTCAGCGGCCGGCATTTCCGCGACTATCATCTGCTGCTCGACGAGCAGGCCGACGCGATCTTCGCCACCACCGACCAGCTCGCCGAGCGCGTCCGCAAGCTCGGCGGCATCACGCTGCGCTCGATCGGCCACATCGCCAAGCTGCAGACCATCCAGGACAACAACGAGGCCTATGTCCCGCCGCGCGAGATGCTGCGCGAGCTGATGGAGGACAACAAGCATATGGCCGCCGCCATGCGCAAGGCGCACAAGCTCGCCGACGACAACGAGGATCGCGGCACCGCGCAGCTGCTCGAACTCTTCATCGACGAGACCGAGCGCCGCACCTGGTTCCTGTTCGAGGCCAGCCGCCAGGAAGGCGCCAACGCGGCGTAGGCTTGCCGCGGATCGTATTCGCGTCGTCCCGGCCTTCGCCGGGATGACGATATGCCGGCCCTTTACCGGGCCGCCGCTACAGTCACCGGCGGCTGCCGGGTGCCTCACCCCAGGGCAGGATCGACGGGGCCAGCCGGACTTGGTCTTCACCGGCGGAATTTCCACGACCATTGATGATCGACGGGCTCTTCTCGTTCGGCCAATACAGCCGCAGCATCAGGATGAAATCGCCGGGAGGTGCCGGAAGCCAGTTCGACTCCTTGTCTTTGCCGGGGAATTCGTTCTGGATGTAGAGATCGGTCGAGCCGTCCGGATTGGATTTCAGATTCTGCCGGGCGCTGATCGAGTAGCGGTTGAGCGGATTGTTCACGAAGAAATAGCTGCGCGTCGTACATCGTCAGCGACCAGAAGCCGAGCGCCGGCGGCAACTGGCCCTTGGCGAAACGCATCACGTACTTGTTGGCGCCGCTGTATTTCCGGCCGTCGGCATCCTTTTGCGATGTCGGATAGACCGCGTCCTGCGGCCGGTTGGCGCCAAGTCCGATCGCCGTGACAAGCGCCCGCATCAGATAGTCGGTGCCGTAGATGCCGGTCTTGGTCGTGAAGGCCCAGCCGTTCTCGTCCTTGACGTCCTTGTTGACCTTGAACTGGAGCATGATCCGGTCGAAGCGCGACTTCCGGAATGCGCTTGACGAAGTCCGCCTTGAGCTTGCTCGCATCGAAGTCCTGGCCCGGCACGATGCCGATCTTGGCGAACTTGGCGAGCTGAGGCGCATCTGCGGCGGCCGGCGGATTGTCCTTCATGAGCTTGCAGAGCAGCGTGAAATATGCCACCGCATCCATGCGGTTGACCTGCTCGCGCACGGCCGTCTTCATGTCGAGCGACGGATCGACCGTGCCGGCCGGCGGCGTGTAGGGCTTGCCATAGGAGCTCAGCGGAACCAGCTTGAACTCGTCCTGGAGCTTGTGGACCTCGGCATAGTCCTCCGGCGTGCCGGTGCAGTAGATGCGGCCGAGCAGCCACACAATGCTGGTCGGCGACTTGTACTCCTTGACGCCCTGCCGGCAGCGTGCCCTTCCAGCCGGGACCGGTGATCGCATAGGTCTGCGGGCCGGTGCCGGTGGTCCGCTTGCCCGGCACCTGGAACACGTTGGTCCAGCCATCCAGCATCGGCAACAGGAAGTAGCGGCCCTTCATGTCGGGAATGCTGAGCACCCACGGCTCCTTGCCGACATCGAAGAACGACGGTGTGTAAAGCGTGTCGGCGTTCGGCGCCGTCACGTCTCGGAACGCCGCATCCGGATATTGCCGCAGCTTGATGATCTGGCCCATCGGCGCCGCGCGTGCCGACCGGCGCTGCGACGTTGGTGATGATCCGGCGCGTCATCTCCATCGTCACCAGCGGATAGCCGAAGATGTAGGCGTCGGTGGCGAGCGATGAAGTCCTCAAGTCCTTCGCCGATGCCGAGGAATGAGCCGAGCTCGGCGCGGCCTGGCGTGCTTATGGAAGCGCCGGCGAGCAAGACTCATGCCGCCAATGGTGAGGTTACGACGGGTGATGTTCATCGAAAAAAACTCCGTTGGGTTGAACCCGCAATTTCCTATGATCGCGGCAAAATGGTTCGGTTCGTGTTGATCTGCGTCAAATTGCGCGCAGGCCGCCGCCGTCGAGCGAGAGAACATGCAGCGTCCACTGCACAAAACGCCGTAACGGCGTTGGCAGACGTCAAGACCGGTGCGCTGGAATTGGATGCTTATAGCGTATCGTAGAAGGGCGACTTCGAACAAAGAGCCTCGGCTACCTCCACGAGCATCACGCTAGCACACAGTGTGCCTGCAGCGAACGCATCGGTTTGTTTACCATTTCGCGTCACGGTCTGCAGAAATTTTCGCGAAATTCGAGACGCGTAGCGGTATGCCAATCGCTCTGCGCGATCATTCCGCTTTGATTGCGGGGAGTTTGCCTGTCAGACTGTGATCCTTGGCGATGTTCGATCGCGCCATCGCTACGACGATGATCGTGCCACGCGAGATTGAGTCGCAGCGATCTTGGGTCAGCGGACGCTTCCACAATTTTACCAATGGCCCATCCGCGCCCAGCACGCGGATCAGTGCTTCGGCACCGCGACCTTCGGGATTGTCGTCAGCGCCCTCGCATGCGCCTCCTTCGTCTGGCCGCACCAGATCCATCGGCGGTCCCGGCGGGTAGGCGCCGACCACGGAAAAATCGCGGCTCGACGACATGCATTGATGCCCGGTGCCGGCGGGCAGGATCGCAACGTCGCCGGCGGCAATCTCCAGCACCTCGCCCTTGTCGCCGCCGAAACGCACGCGCGCGTGGCCGTGCGCGATGCCGAGCACTTCGTGCACGGTCGCATGGTAGTGCGGAAAGTCGTAGACGCCGTTGCGCCACATCGCGCCCCAGCCGTTGGCGCCGAACAGGCCTTCGATGGTTTTTTCCGGGTGATCGTTGTCGACGTCCACCGCGCCCTTGTAGACCAGGAAGGGCATCGGGTTGTTGGGTATCAGCCCGTCGTCTGCAAAGACGAAGGTGAGTGGTTTCGAGCCGGCCTTGACGACGGACATGGCTTCCTCCGCGAAATAATCCTACTCGCGGATCAAGCCGGAGTCAGCGTCTCGCGTTCCCCATCAGGCTGCCTTTGGAAGGTCGAAAATCAGGCACGTCGTGGTGGCGTGCGCCAGCAGGCGGCCCTTGCCGTCGACGATGCGCGCTTCGGCGGTGGCCGCGCGCTTGCCGACATTGAGCACCTTGCCCTCGGTACGTACCGGCCCGGTATCCGTGGTCATGCCGCGGATGAACGACACCTTGAATTCCAGCGTGGAGTAGCCGATGCCGGCCGGCAGCATGGTGTGGATCGCAAGTCCCATCGCCGAATCCAGCAGCGTTGCGGCGTAGCCGCCATGCACCAGTCCGATCGGGTTATAGTGCCGGAAGGCCGGCACGGTAGAGAAGGCAACCGTGCCTTTTTCTGCCGCGGAGTCGTAGGGCAGGATCGGCTGCATGATCGGCGGCGCAGGCAATCTGCCGTCGAAGATGGCACGCACGAAATCAAGCCCGGTCATCGACGCCATAACCTGCGGCGGCGTGACGCCATATTCGATCTTCTCGGGAGCAAGCGCATCGGTCATGGCAGGCAATCCTGATTTATCATGATGATCGTCATATCAAGCTGCGCGCCCGTCCGCCAGCACCCAACCGTGACACAGGCATGATATCTGCTCATGATATGGGTGTGATCCGCTCATGCGTTGCGCCGCAATCAAGCGGGTATTTGGCAAACCGTCCCGCTAGATCTTGAACCTGAAGACGTCTTCCTTGAATCTTAAGCCGTGTCCGGGCCGCTCTGGCGCGGTGATCATGCCGTCTGCGATCTCGGGTGGATCGACCCAGAGATCGTCGATCAGCCCCATGTTCTCGCACCAGATGCCATTCGGGATCGAGGCCAACAGATGCACGTTCAGTTCGGGGAACAGATGCGGCGCAATGGTGATGCCCCAGGTGTCAGCGAGCACGGCGATCTTGCGCAAATCCGTCATGCCGCCGCGCATCGGGTCGGGCTGCAGGATCGGCAGACAGGGATTGAGGAAGAACGGCCGCAGATCATAGCGCGTGAAATGGGTCTCGCCGCCGACGATGCGCATATCGAGGCTGCTGCGATGCGCTGGTAGCCGGCGAAATCGTCGGCCGGCACCGGCTCCTCGAGCCAGTAGATATTGTACGGCTCGAACTTGCGTCCCATCTCGATCGCAACGTCGGCGGTCCAGCCCATATTGACGTCGATCATGATGTCGATGTCGGGCCCGAGCGCCTCGCGCATGCGGCGCACATTGTCGAGGTCTTGCGCGAGTGTGTGAACATGCGCGACCTGCATCTTGATCGCCGTGTAGCCCTGCTTCACGATAATGCAGCGCCTTCTCGATCATGCCGTCGCCGCCGGAGCCGCGAAAACAGCCCGAGCCGTAGATCGGAATTTTTGAGCGATGATGGCCCCACAGCCGGTGCAGTGGCAGCCCGGCGCGCTTGCCCACCGCATCCCACAGCGCGATGTCGAGCGCCGACATCGCCATCGCGGCGATGCCGCCACGGCCATAGGTCATGGTCGCGGTCCACAGGTCGCTCCAGATCGCCTCGATGGCAGTCGCGTCCTTGCCTTTCACGCGGGGGATAATGCATTCGTCGAGACAGGCTGCGATCGATTTCATGCCGGGTCGGAACAGGAACAGATATCCCATGCCGGTGATACCGCCGGATGTCTCGACGTCGCAGATGAGGATATCGCGCGCGGCGCCCAGTGCTGCTCCCTTCAGCCAGGGATCATCGGCCCAAGGCAGGCGCAGCATCGTCACGCGGACGTCGCGGATGGTCATGTCGGGGCTGGTCATCGGACGTTTTCCCTTTTTTCCGGATCAGTTGGTCTGATCTCGGAGCAGGGAAAGTCAATCACAGATGGCCGCAGCTAATCCAGCGCCGCCGGCTACTTCGGCTTGTTCGCCCGCATCAAATCGGCAAAGCGCTGGAACAGATAGTGCCAGTCGCGCGGGCCGGGCGAGGCTTCCGGGTGATACTGCACCGAGAACACCGGCTTGCCGTCGAGCGCGATGCCGCAATTGGAGCCGTCGAACAGCGAGATGTGGGTCTGCGTCGCGCCCTTCGGCAGCGTCGCCTTGTCCACGGCAAAGCCGTGGTTCATCGAGGTGATCTCGACCTTGCCGGTGGTCACGTCCTTGACCGGATGATTGGCGCCGTGATGGCCCTGATGCATCTTCATGGTCTTGGCGCCGACGGCGAGGCCCAGCATCTGGTGGCCGAGGCAGATGCCGAATGTCGGCGTGCCCGACTCGATCACCTTCTTGATCACCGGCACCGCATATTTGCCGGTCGCGGCCGGATCGCCGGGGCCGTTCGACAGGAACACGCCGTCGGGCTTCATGCGCCAGGATGTCTTCGGCCGAGGTCGTTGCCGGCACCACGGTGACCTTGCAGCCGACGCCGGCGAGCAGGCGCAGGATGTTGCGCTTGATGCCGTAGTCGATCGCGACGACGTTGAATTCCGGCTTGGTCTGCCGGCCGAAGCCCTTTTCCCAGACCCACGGCGTCTCGTCCCAGGTGAAGCGCTGGCCGGAGGTGACCATCGGCACGAGGTCCATGCCCTCGAGGCCCGGCCATTCGCGCGCCTCTTCCTTCAGGCCGTGCAGGTCGAACTTGCCGTCCTTGGCATGCGCGATCACGGCGTTGGGCATGCCCTTGCTGCGGATCAGCGCGGTCAGCGCGCGGGTGTCGATGCCGGACAGCCCGATGATGCCGCGCGCGCTTCAGCCATTGGTCGAGGTGGCGCGTGGCGCGGTAGTTCGAGGGATCGGTGATGGCGGTGCGCAGGATCACGCCGCGCGCGCCGGGCGTCGCCGCCATGTTCACCGTCTCGATGTCTTCCTCGTTGGTGCCGACATTGCCGATATGCGGGAAGGTGAAGGTGATGAGCTGCCCGGCATAGGAGGGATCGGTGAGGATCTCCTCATAGCCGGTCATCGCGGTGTTGAAGCAGACCTCGCCGACGGCGTGGCCTTCGGCGCCGAGGCCGAAACCTTCCAGCACGGTGCCATCGGCGAGCACGAGGAGCGCGGTCGGTTTGTGGTCCGGCCAGGCGGGAGCGTTTTCAGATGTGGTCATGAGCGCTCTACATAGTCGCCGCGGCATCGCCGCGTCAAAGCCGGAAGCGGCGGATTCACATGCGATTTCCGCATATTTGACAGGCAATTCCGCGGTCTTAAGCTGAGGTTCCGCGTTCGACCCGTTTTGCCGCCAAAACCGCCTGTTCCGGAGCCCGTGCATGGACGACACGATGCCGATCCTGCTGGTCCCGGGCCTTGTCTCCTCGCCCCGGATCTTTGCGCCCGTGATCCCGGCGCTCTGGCGGTTCGGCCCGGTGACGGTCGCCAACCACATCCGCGACGACAATATGGGCGCGATCGCCCGGCGCATCCTGGCCGAGGCGCCGCCGCGCTTTGCGCTCGCCGGCCATTCCATGGGCGGCTACATCGCCTTCGAGATCATGCGCCAGGCGCCGGAGCGGGTGGCCAAGCTGGCGCTGATCAACACCCAGGCGCGGCCAGATACGCCGGAGGCGACCGAGCGCCGCCGCGGTCATGATGGCGCGCGCCAAGGCCGGCGAGTATCGCGCCGTGCTGCGACGAGCTGTTTCCCGGCTTCGTGCATCCCGTCGCGGCGCGACGACGCGGCGTTGCGCCAGCTCGTCCACGACATGGGCGAGGATGTCGGCGCGGAGGGCTTTGTCCGCCAGCAGACCGCGATGATCGGCGCGGGTGGACTCGCGGCCTCGCTCGCCTGGATCAAGTGCCCGACGCTGGTGCTGACGGGCGACGAGGACAACACCATCCCCAATTCGCTGTCGAAGGAGATGGCCGACGGCATCCACGGCGCGAAACTCGTGATCCCGAGAATTGCGGTCACCTGCCGCAGCCGGAACAGCCGCAGGCGACGGCGGCGGCGCTGGTCGAATGGCTGCGGAGGCCTAGTTGTTTCGGCGCCGCGAACGGCCTAGATCAGGACTGTCCAGGATATGCGAGAGAGGAGCACGACGATGCTGCGCGACGACATCAACAATGCGGTCAAGGACGCCATGAGGGCCAAGGAGGAGCGCAAGCTCTCCACGCTGCGCATGGTCAACTCGACCATCAAGAACGCCGACATCGCCGCGCGCGGCGAGGGCAAGCCGCCGCTGTCCGACGCCGACCTGCTCGGCGTGTTCCAGAAGATGATCAAGCAGCGCCAGGAGTTGGTCGAGCTCTACGACAAGGGCGGCCGCGCCGAGCTCGCCGCGCAGGAGCGCGAGGAGATCGCGATCATCTCGGCCTACCTGCCGAAGCAGATGTCGGACGACGACGTGAAGGCCGCGATCTCCGCCGCGATCGCCGAGACCGGCGCCGCCGGGATGAAGGACATGGGCAAGGTGATCGGCGTGCTGAAGACGAAGTACGCCGGCCAGATGGATTTTGGCAAAGCCAGCGGCATGGTGAAGGCGGCGCTGACGGGGTGAGTCTCGTCATTCCGCGCAGCGCCGTTCGTAAAATCGTCCGGGCGATCCCGTTGCCGGTGCAAGTTCGGCGCCCGTTCCAGTTCAACAGGCCATCCCATGTCAGTCCCGGTTAACGACAGCATCGACACCGCACGCCCCCTGTTGTTCCAGCCGTTCACGATCCGCGGCCTGACCCTGAAGAACCGCCTGGTGGTGCCGCCGATGGTCCACTACCGGCGCCGGCCCCGGCAGCACCTGCGGCACCTTTCACAACGTGCATCTCGGCCGCTATGCGCTCGGCGGTTTTGGGCTGGTCTTTGTCGAGGCCACCGCCGTCGAGGAAGTTGGCCTGATCAACGAGCACGACCTCGGCATCTGGAATGATGCGCAGGCGCAAAGCTTCAAGCCGCTGATCGCCTTCATGAGAGGCGAGAACACCGCGATCGGCATTCAGCTCGCCCATGGCGGACGCAAAGCGTCCTCGCAGCGCGCCATGGACGGCATGGGCCCGCTCACGCGCGCAACAGATCAAGGCAGGTGCGAAACTGTGGCAACCGGTGGGCCCGACCAGCGAACCCGTCGCGGATGGATGGCTGACGCCGCACCAGCTCACCACCGACGAATGCAAGGCGATGGTGCGCACCTGGGCCAACGCGGCCCGGCATGCCGTCGCCGCCGGGTTCGACGTGATCGAGATCCACACCGCCCACGGCTATCTGCTGGCCTCGTTCCTTTCGCCGGTTTCCAACACGCGCAACGACGAATATGGCGGCGACCGCAACGGGCGCATGCGCCTGCCGCTCGAGATCGTCGAGGCGGTGCGGCGCGAAATGCCGGATACGATGCCGCTGTTCGTGCGCGTCTCCGCCGTCGACGGGGCCCAGAACGGCTGGAATATGGATGACACGGTGGCCTTCGCGCTCGAATTGAAGGCGCGCGGCGTCGACGTGGTCGATTGCTCCTCCGGCGGCATCTCCGGCTCGGCGACGGCCGCGCAAGTTCCGCGCGGCCTCGGTTTCCAGGTGCCTTACGCGGAACGCGTCCGCAAGGAAGCGGGCATCGCGTCGATGGCGGTCGGCATCATTCTCGAAGCCGAGCAGGCCGAAGCCGTCCTTGCAGAAAGGGCAGGCCGACCTCATCGCGTCGGCCGGCAGTCGCAGTTCAATCCCAATATCGCGCAGCACTGGGCGCATGATCTCGGACTGAACGGCAGGTTCGAGGATTGGACGCCGGAATATGGCTGGTGGCTCGAAAGCGAATGCGGACCATCGAGGGCATTTCGCGCACCCCGACCGGGGTCGTCAAAGGCGGCACGCCCTAGATATCGATACCGGTGGAGAGGGTTTATACCGGCGCCGCGATCGTCTAGTTTCGCCACCATGCTCACCGAAGCCAAGACCTACGACGAGCTCTACCGGAATTTCCGCTGGGATATCCCGGCGCGCTTCAACATCGCGACCGCCTGCTGCGACCGCTATGCCGACGGCAGCGGCCGGCTGGCGCTGGTCTATGTCGACGAAGACGGCGGCATCACGCAGCACACGTTCGACGAGGTGGCGGACGCCTCGCGCCGTTTTGCCAATGTGCTGAAGGCCGATGGCGTCGTGCGCGGCGATCGCGTCGCGGTGTTCCTGTCGCAATCGCTGGAACTGCCGATCGCGCATCTGGCCGCGTTCCGCTCCGCCATGATCTCGATCCCGCTGTTTGCGCTGTTCGGCGAGGACGCGCTGGAATTCCGCCTGTCGAATTCGGCAAGCCAAGGCCATCGTCACCGACGAAGGCGGCTGGGAGAAGATCGCAAAAATCCGCGACCGCCTGCCTGAGCTGAAGAATGTCTATGTCGTCAGCGACAAGGCGCCTGCGGGCACAAAGCCGTTCTGGGCGTCGCTCGAAAATGCTTCGCCGGACTTCTCCACCGTCGATACCTCTGCGACGATCCCGGCCTCATCATCTACACCTCGGGCACCACGGGAAATCCCAAGGGCGCGCTGCATGCCCATCGCGTCGTGCTCGGCCATCTGCCCAATGTCGAGATGTGCCACAACTTCCTGCCAAAGCCCGGCGACCTGATGTGGACGCCGGCCGACTGGGCCTGGATCGGCGGGCTGATCAACGGGCTGTTCGCGTTCTGGTACCACGGCATCCCCATGGTCGGTCATCGCGCGCGAAAATTCGAGCCGCAGGCGGCGATGGAGCTGATGGCCGCTCGGCATCCGCAACGTCTTCCTGCCGCCGACCGCGCTGAAGCTGATGCGGCAGGCCAACGTAAAACATCCGCGGCGTGAAGCTGCGCAGCATCTTCACCGGCGGCGAGTTGCTCGGCGGCGAGCTCTTGGGATGGGTGCGCGAGACCTTCGGCGTCGATGCCCACGAAGTGTTCGGCCAGACCGAGTGCAATCTCGTGATCGGCAGCAACGCCAATCTGTTTCCGATCCGGCCCGGCTCGATGGGCAGGGCGACGCCCGGTTTTGACGTGCGCATTGTCAATGACAAGGGCGAGGAACTGCCGCGGGGTACGCGCGGCATCGTCGGCGTGCGCCAGCCGTGCCCCTGCACCATGATCGAATACTGGCGCAACCCGGAAGCGACCGCGAAGAAATATGCCGGCGAGTTCCTGCTCACCGGCGATCTCGGCGTGCAGGATGAGGACGGCTATTTCTGGTACGTCAGCCGCGAGGACGACGTCATCACCACGGCCGGCTACCGTGTCGGCCCCTCCGAGATCGAGCACACGCTGATGAAGCATCCGGCGGTCGCTATGGCGGCCGTGGTCGGCATTCCCGACCCGATCCGCACCGAATCGATCAAGGCCTGGATCGTGCTGCGGCCGGGCTTTGCGCCCGGCGACACGCTGGCGCGCGAGATCCAGGAATTCGTCAAGGTGCAGCTTGCCGCCCACGAATATCCGCGCTTCGTGCAGTTCGCCGAGACCTTGCCGATGACCGCCACGGGAAAAGTTCTGCGGCGGGAACTGAGATCGCTGGGGTAGGTTACCAGCTTGTCCTTCCGCTACCGGAGCCACCCGCATGAGCAACTACGGTTCGCTTTCCCTACCCGAACTCAATGACCGCATCGCGATCCTGCGCGGCAACATCCGCCTATTGACCGAACAGGCCGCCGCATCGTCAGGCGCGGGCAATGAGGAGCGGACGGCGGAACGCATTGCCCAGCAGCAGAGCGAACTCGACAAGCTGATCGGCGAGCGCGACTCCAGGACGAAGAAGTAAGCGGCCGGCGCGGTGGCCTTCGATGCCGAGCGCGGCCGGCGGAATGGCAATCGCCGTGCCTTTCTCGAGCAGGCTCTTCAGGGCGGAAAGGATCGCCGGCCAGCCCTTGGAGATGCCGTCGAGCAGAAGGCTGCCCGCGACGAAATCCTCATGGGTCAGCGTGAGCTTGACGAGCTTGCCGAATGGCTCGAGGGTGAACACTACCTTTGAGGCGCGTTCCTTGCTCATCTCCGGGTCCTCGCACGTGCTTGAACGTGTAGGACAGAAGCCGCGGCCGGTCGGCCTCGAGAATTTCGCCGCTATCGGTGGTGGTGCCGTTCGTGACCAGCGCGAACGGCGAGCCGACCTTCCAGTCCGATCGCACCTCGGTGCCGAACCAATAGAGCCTGGTGAAGTCGCTCTTGGTCAGCGCGTCCCACAGTTTTTCCGGCGTGGTCTCGATATAAGTGACGTAGACGAACTCGGGTTTACTCATCGTCTTGCTCCAGGCGTCGCTTCAACTCGCCGAGCGCGACAAGTTTTGCGCGCTCGAATTTCCTGATCCAGCGGTCGCCGATCTGGTGGATCGGCACCGGGTTGAGGTAGTGCAGTTTCTCGCGGCCATGCCTGAGCGTGGTGACGAGGTTCGCCTCTTCGAGAATCACAAGGTGCTTCGTCACGGCCTGCCGCGTCATGGCAAGGCCGTCGCAGAGTTCGTTCAGGGTCTGGCCGTTCCGTTCGTGAAGCCTGTCCAGCAGCGACCGTCGCGACGGATCGGCGAGCGCTCGGAAGACGTCATCCATGGTCGATAATAGGCAACCAAATGGTTGCATGTCAAGCGTGCATGTTCGCGCCGTCAAAATTGATCCAGCGCAAAACGGGTTCCACCGGTTGCGCTAATCATACGCGTGGAAGCAATCCGTGAGTGAACTCAGGGAGGAGGGAGCGATGACGGTTGCAGGGAACGCTTTGTTGTGGACCGCTGGATTCTTTTGTCTGTCTTTCGCGGCGATTTTTGTCGTCTGGGCCGCGGAGCGGGCGCGTTCAAACTTGCTCGGCAAGCCCTGACGCTGCCGATCGACGGGTGAACGTCAGACCCGCCGCACCATTGAAGGCGTGATGTCCTTGATCGTGGGCGCGCCAAGCTGCTGCATGGCGGCGCGGGTTTCGCCGCGCAGGATCTCCAGCACGCGTTCGACGCCTGGTTGCCCGAATGCGCCGAGCCCCCACAGATAGGGCCGGCCGATGCACACCGCCTGTGCGCCCAGCGCCAGCGCCTTGACGATGTCGGCGCCGCGGCGAAAGCCGCTGTCGACCAGCACCGGCATCTTGCCGGCCGCCTGCACGATATCAGGCAGCACGTCGATGGTCGCGCTCGAACTGTCCTCCACCCGCCCGCCATGGTTGGAGACGACGATGCCGTCGATCCCGGCATCAAGCGCGAGCCTGGCATCCTCATGGGCGAGAATGCCCTTGAGCAGCAGTTTGCCTTTCACCACGTCGCGCAGTCGTTTGACGCTGTCCCAGGTCAGATTGGTGACAATGGTGCCGGAGACGCCTGATGTATTGATGCCGCTGAAGTTGGGCTTGCTGGTCAGGTAGCTGTTGGCGCCGTGGCAGCTCCCGCACTCCCTGGTGTCGGTCTGGCGCAACCGCACGAAGGTTTCCCATTTCGCAAGCGACCTCACATCGAGCGTCAGCACGATGGCAGGCACGCCCGCCGCCTCGGCGCGCTTCACCAGTTGCTCGCCCACCTCCAGGCGTTGCGTCGTGTAGAGCTGGAACCAGACCGGCGCGCCGCGTTCGGCGATCGCGTCCTCGATCGACGTCGATGCCACCGTGGACAGCATTTGCAGATGGTTACCCACCTTGGCCGCGCGCGCGACCGCGCGCTCGCCATCCTCGTGGAAGGCGCGGTTGCTGCCGGTCGGCGCGATGACGATCGGGCTGTCGTACTTCACGCCGAAAATTTCGGTGCTCATGTCGATCTTGCTGACATCGACCAGCCGGCGCGGCTGCAGCGCGAACTTCTGGAAGCTTTCGCGATTGGCGCGCAATCCGCCCTCGTCGTTGACGCCGGTCGCCATGTAGCCGAAATGCGCCGGCGGGACGTTCTTCCTCATCACGGGCTCGAAGGCGAACACATTGAGCGCCTGCTTGGGATCGGCGATCAGCTTGTCGAGATCGCGCGGCGCCCATTGCATCGGGTCCGCCGGCACCAGCCCCTCGGCCAGCGCCTCGCGCGCCACAAGCGGGCTCGCCGCCAAAAACTGCAGCAGGCGGCGGCGGCTCATTGCGCTGAGATGATGTGGCAGCATCACGCCTCCCCCGGCCAGGCTCCCGCGTGCCCAGACGAACAAGCTTAGCCGCCATGCGCGCGCTTGTCGTGGGCATCATGTGCTTTTTCCGGCGCTGGCTTTGCGATAGAACAACACCGCTGCCCTCCGTGATGCCCCTCGCGAAAGTCCCCATCCCATGTCCCTGCAAGTCTATCTCGCCTTTGTTGCCGCCTGCATTGCGCTGGCGCTTTTGCCCGGCCCTATCGTCAGCCTTTTGATCGCCAATGGCCTGCGCTACGGCACGCGCGCCGCATTGATCAACGTGGCTGGCGCGCAAGCCGGCCTTGCGATCGTCATCGGCATCGTCGCGGTCGGCCTGACCTCGCTGATGGCGACCATGGGCTACTGGTTCGACTGGGTGCGCTTTGCCGGCGCCGCCTACCTGATATGGCTCGGCATCAAGCTGATTTGTTCGCCGATCGAAGGCGTCAGTGTCGACGAGCAGCCTGCGCCGCCGCGCGGTGGCTTCTTCCTGCAGGGCTTTCTGGTGCTGCTGTCCAATCCAAAGGTATTGGTGTTCTTCGGCGCGTTCATTCCGCAGTTCATGGACATGAACCAGCCGCACTTTCCGCAGGTCGCGCTGCTCGGCGCCACCTTCATGGTCACCGCCGCAATGACCGACGCCGTCTACGCGCTGCTGGCGGGGCGCGCGCGGCGCTTCTTTGATGCCCGCCGCACCCGCATGATCTCGCGCGTCTCCGGCGGCTTCATGATCGGCGGCGGCATCTGGCTCGCCCTGACGCGGGCGAAGTAAGGGCACAATCACATGCTCCCGAACACGCCGTCGTGATCCACAACGTCCATATCCCATCACACTGCGTTGAGCGAAGCCATCCTGGTTCGGCACGAAGCGGTCCTGAAACAAAGATGCGCGATCCTTCGGGGTGACCATCGCCCATAAAGGAGGGTCGAATGCGCAAAGCGATTTTTGGCACCATTTTGCTGGCTGCCGCGTCCGTCGGATTCTACGTCATGATCTCAACCTCGATTGCAAAAGCTCGGGATCATAGGGCGGCTACGTTTGCTGAACGGTTCGCGGCCGTGATGCCGTCCGCTGTGCGCTAGATCGCCGCCTGCTTCCGCAGCGTTTCCGCAATCTCTCCAATAATCCGCGCGAGCCTGTCCGCCCACTGATGCTGGCCGGACTGGTCGCCGATCAGGTCCTGGCGGATTTCGATGCCGGTGTTAACAAGGCCGCGCATCTCGCCATGCACGGGAATGGTGTAGTCGGTGATGTCGCTCACCGCATAGGGTTCATTGTCACCGACGACGAGATCGCCCTCCGCCCGCAGGTGCTGCAGCAATAGCGGCGGCAGCGTGTGGTCGCGGTGATAGAGCGTGCCGATATGCCAGGGCCGCGCGATGCCGGCATAGACGGGCGTGAAACTGTGCAGCGACACCAGCACGGTTGGTTGTCCCTGGTGCAGCCGCGCGTCGATGATCTCGTCGATTCGGCGGTGATAGGGATCGAACACCTCGCGCCGCCGTACCTCGACGGCCTCTGCTGACAGCGCCTCATTGCCGGGAATGATGGTCGCATCGCTGATGCGCGGGATCGAGCTTGCGACGCCGGGCGGACGGTTGCAGTCGATCACGAGCCGCGAATAGCGCTGCGCGACGAGATGTGCTTCGAGCTGATCGGAGAGCATCTCGGCCAGCGATGAGGACCTCGCCGAACTACCCGATCTGGGCTCGTCCTTCAACGACCTCTCGCGCTGGCGGCACTATGCCGGTCGGCTCGAGGCCGCCGGCTTGACCGTTTAGCGCGAACGGCTCATACGCCGCCCTCGGCCTTGGCCAGCGGCGCGACCCTGCGGCCGAGGTAGGAGCATTCCGGCTCGTACAACAGGGCCGATACGTCGGCGGCGGTCAGCGTCTTGATGAGCTGGTCGACGTGGCCGGTGAGCGGCAGCACGAGCCCGCCGCCCTGCGCCAGGTCGATAACGAAGTCCATGTCCTTCTCTTGCCAAGTGAACCGCGTCGAGTCCCAACGCCGCAGGGTGCCGTTGTCACCCGGGCACTTCAGAAGCACTTCGCGCATGCGTTGCGCATCCACCCCATATCGCTTGGCGATGGCAAGCGTCTCGAAATTCGCCACACAGTGGATCCAGTGCAGCAGGTTGTTGCACGTTTTAGCCAGTTGGCCCGCGCCGAGGGGACCGACGTGCTCCACACCGCGGCTGTAGGCCATCATCACCGGGCGCGCCCGTTCCACGTCGCCGGCTTCCCCCCCGCACAGCGAGAGCAGATTCCCCTCCTGGGCGCCCTTGGCGCCAAAGACCACGGGCGCGTCGATGAGTCGAAGGCCCTTCGGCTCGACGATCCGCGTCAACTGATGCATGAACTCCAGGCTGTGGGTGCCCGCAACGACGATGAGTTGGCCTGCACTGCCGTGAAACACCAACTCTTGGGCGACGGCTTCCATCTGATCGTCGTTGCGCAGGCAGGCCACGACGATCTCGGCCTTCTCGGCCATTTCGGCCAGGCCCGATGCAGGTGTGGCCCCGTGCGTCGCGGCGACCGCCAACTGCTCGGCATCGATGTCGTACGCGACGACGTCGAAGCCTGCGGTCACCATGTGGCCCGACATCGGCAATCCCATATCGCCGACACCGACGATTCCGATCATGCTCATTGCCTCCTTGTTCGGAGAAAAAGCCGCGGTGCGGCAGGGGTTGGCGTTAAGTTCTAATGGTATTACAATTAGGTTGATTGTGATGCGGTTCTCACCGCGTAAGTTTTCGCAGACAGCTGAGAGGGTGGACGGTGCTTAGGCCCGAAATCAACGAGCTCCTGACCCAGACCGGACCAGGTACGCCGATGGGCGACCTGTTCCGGCAGTACTGGATTCCGGCCATGCTCGCCGAGGAGCTCCCCGAGAACGACTGCCCCCCGGTGCGGGTGAAGCTCCTGTCGCGAGCGGATGGTCGCCTTCCGCGACAGCGAGGGCCGCTACGGGCTGATCGACGAGTTCTGCGCGCACCGCGGCGCCTCGCTGTGGTTCGGCCGCAACGAGGGGTCGGGGCTGCGCTGCCCCTACCACGGCTGGAAGTACGACGTCACCGGCCAGGCCATCGAGGTGCCGTCCGAGCCGGAGAACAGCAGCTTCTGCGCGCACGTCAAGCTGACGTCCTACCCGCTGGTCAAGATCGGCGACGTGCTCTGGACGTACATGGGCGACCCGGACAAGCGGCCGCCGCTGCCCGAGTTCGAGTTCGCCCAGGTCCCGCCCGAGCAGACCTACACCTCGAAGCGGTGGCAGGAGTGCAACTGGCTGCAGGCCTTCGAGGGCGGCATCGACTCCAGCCACGTGTCCTTCCTGCACTCCGGCGGCCTCAAGACCGACCCGCTGTTCAAGGGCGCCAAGGGCAACGAGTACAACATGGCCGACCTCAAGCCGTTCTTCGAGGTCGCCGACGCCGAGGGCGGGCTGTTCGTCGGCGCCCGGCGCAACGCCGAGGACGGCACGTACTACTGGCGCATCACGCCCTGGGTGATGCCGAACTTCACGATGGTGCCGCCGCGCGGCGACCACCCGGTGCACGGCCACTTCTGGATCCCGATCGACGACGAGAACTGCTGGGCCTACTCGTTCGACTACCACCCGGTCCGCGCGCTGACCGCCACGGAGGTACAGGCGATGCTCGACGGCCACGGCGTGCACAGCGAGAACATCCCCGGCACCTACCGGCCGGCGGCCAACAAGGACAACGACTACCTGATCGACCGCGAGGCGCAGAAGCGCGGCGACACCTACTCCGGCGTCAAGGGCATCGCCATGCAGGACGCCTCGCTGCAGGAGAGCATGGGCCCGATCGTCGACCGCACCAAGGAGCGTGCTGGTCTCCGCCGACAGCGGCATCATCAAGGCCCGCCAGAAGCTGCGAAGGCGGTCGATCGCGCTGCGGGACGAGGGCGTGACGCCCCCCGGCGTCGACCCGGCCCACCACCGGGTGCGGTCGGCCGCGGTCGTGCTGCCGCGGGAAGCAGTCGTTCCTCGACGCCTGCCGCGAGCGCTGTCGGTCACGCCAGGGCGTGCGGCAGCGTCGGTCTGACCGCCTCGACCCGGCCGATCCTGCGGCAGCAGTTGCGCCAGGGCGACCACCGCCGCCGAGGCGCGGTATCCGCATCGACCGTCCGATCGCGGTCGCCGAGGCGCGCGGGTCATCGGCGCTGGATGACAGGCCGCGCGATCGTCGGGCGGATCTCGCACCGAGAGTGGGGGCACGCACGCTTCCTCCACTCGGAGGGCCTGTCGGCGATACCGGCCGATTGGCTCCGGATCGGTCGCACTGCGCACTACCGACGGCGGGTGTCGAGCCTCGCTCGCCGAACTCGACGGACGCCGACGTGGTGGTCATGGTCGCCACGGCCGACTCCGACGCGGCCGCGGCCGCCATCATCGGTGCGGCGTGCCCGCGCCGCGCGCATCATGACCGCCGGTCTGGTCCTCGGCGACCGCTACGACGGTCGGCGGACACGGTGGCCGGCGCTCCGGCCGTACGCCCGGGTGCTGCTGGTCAGCGCGACGAGAGCGACGTCTTCGAACTGCTGACCGCACTGCGGGCGTAAGGAGTGCCCGACGATGACCGCCGAAGGTGAACCTGCCCGCGCTGCAGGCGATGAAGGACGACGGCCGCAAGATCGTCGGCGTCGTCGCCTGGGACTACCAGATGGCCCGCATCGTCGACCGGGCCGGCGTGGACATCGTCTCGGTCGGCGACACCGTCGGGGTCAACCTGTGGGGGCAGCCGAACCCGCTCGAGATCACGATGGACCAGATGCTCGTGGTCAGCCAGGCGGTGCGGCGCGGGGTGCGGCGCGCGCTGCTCAGCTGTCGACTTCCCGTTCGGCCCGCTGCAGGAGGGCCGGAGAGCGCCGTGCGCGCCGCGATCCGGTTCGTCAAGGAGGCGGGCGTCGACATGGTCAAGCTCGACGGCGCCTCCGACTACCTCGACGCCGTCACCGCGGTCACCCGCGCGGCATCCCGGTGTTCGCCCAGTTCGGCATCACCCCGCAGACCGCGCTGCGCTACGGCGTCACCTACAGCGCGACCCCCACGCCCGGCGACGAGGTGCCCGCGGAGATGAGCGACGAGCTGGTCGCCGAGGCCAAGCGGCTGGAGGAGGCGGGCGCGGCGCTGCTGAACTTCACCAACTCCGGCCCGGTCGTCGGACCCGCGGTCGCGCAGGCCGTCTCGATCCCGGTGCTCGGCGGCTTCGGCGGCGGCCCGTGGCTCGACGGCCGGATGCGGATGGCCACCGCGGCGATCGGCTACGCCGCCTCGCGCTGGACGACCCGCCGGACACGTACGCCAACGTCGCCCGGATCGCCCACGACGCGATCACCGCCTACGCCGACGGACGTCCGGGCCGCGCGGCAGATCACGGGCGGCATCCCGGTACGAGCCCGAACCCGACGGTCGAGCGTGCCCACCGCCGTGGTCGACGGGATCGTCACGCGCTACGAGGTGACGGGCTCCGGGCCGCCGCTGCTGATGTTCTCGCCCGGGCGGCTTCAACGCCACTCTGGAGAACTGGGCGGCACGGCGTATCTACCGGCACGCGAGATGCTGTCGCCGGCTCGGCGAGCGGTACACCTGCATCACGTTCGACCGGCGGGAGTCCGGCCGGTTCGGGCGGGCGGGTCGAGCGGGTCACCTGGGCCGACTACGTCACCCAGGGCATCGGCCTGCTCGACCATCTGGGCATCGAGCGGGCCCACCTGATGGGCGGCTGCGTGGGCTGCTCCATCGCCGCGCGCGTTCGCCGTGGCCCACCCCGAGCGGGTCGCCGGCATGGTGCTGTACTCGCCTGCGGGCGGGGCCCAAGTACCGCATGAAGCAGCACGCCCGGTTCGCGGCCCACCTGGCCTACGTCGCCGCAGCACGGGCTGGCCGGCGTCGCCGCGCTGGCCGCCGACACCGACGCCGGCTTCACCGACGACCCGCGCGTCGGTCCGTGGGTCACCGCTTCTCCGCAACGATCCCGAGTTCGCGCAGCGATACGCCGCGATGGACCCCGACTGCGTACCAGACGGTCGTCGCGGGTATGGCGCGGCTGCTGTTCGACCGCGACACCGTGCCCGGGGCCAGAGCCGGAGGACCTTCTGCCGCTCGACGTTCCCGCGCTGGTCGTGCCGGGCCAGGACGCCTCGCACGCGCCCTCGGCGGCGCGGTACCTGCAGGAGTGCCTGCCCCGCTCGGAGTACTGGGACGTCCCCGTCGCCGAGCAGACCGAGGAGACGGCGCCGGCGCGGGTTGGCGATTTCCTGGAGTCACTGCCCCTTTGAGACGTGCCGCGCGGTGCGGCCGATATGTGTGCGCATCACCGCGGTCGCTTTTTCGATGTCGCGCTTCTTGACCGCGGCGACGAACTGACGGTGTTCACGGTTGCCCCGGATACCCATCTCAGGATGGGCTTCCCTGACATGCCGCATGGACAGCAGCGTGGGCCCGTGGAACGACGCAGCGAGCATGGCGATGGCTGCGTTGTGGCTGGCGATGGCGACCCTGGAATGGAACTCCGCCGACAACTCCATCGGATACGAACCGTTCTCGAGCGCG
The DNA here is from genome assembly GCA_963699655.1 of uncultured Actinomycetota bacterium. GTDB lineage: Bacteria > Actinomycetota > Actinomycetes > Mycobacteriales > Mycobacteriaceae > Mycobacterium. The sequence goes on along the minus strand of CAVOUV010000011.1, from coordinate 433,714 downwards.
GCATCACCGCGGTCGCAGATCTCGTTCAGTTCGGCGATGTCTTCTTCGGTGGCGCGCTCGCACACCATCGGAATGATGCCGAGCTCGAAGATCTGCCGCGCTTCGGTGACTTCCCTGTCGGTGAGGTCCGACATCGTCAGCAGGTCGATGATCCCCTCGCCGATGCGCGCGCTCGTCGGCGCTGTCACAAAGGCACCTCCGCGCGCCCCGACCTTGATGGCCACCATGCCGTTGGCCTCGAGTCCGCGTAACGCCTCACGAACGGTGACCCGGCTTACGCCGAACTGTTCGCCGAGTTCACGTTCGGCAGGAAGCCGATCGCCCGGTTTCAATTGACCGTCGCGGATCAACAACCTGATCTGATCGACGATCATCTCCGAAGCGCGGCCGGGGGTGACCCGACTGAAGAGCCCGTCAACTGCCCGCGACGACGCCATCGTTCCTTCTGAAGCCATGGACCAATGATAATGCCACCAGACCATAGGATGGGGACTTCCGTTTGCCGGGCGCGTGGCGGGCACATCGGTCACCAGAAACGGGCTCTAAATCGTTTGCACGGCGTGCCGAATTGCGTCTAGAGTCGCCAACGTGCCGAGACGACTCGTAGTAGCAACCCGCAGCGGGGTCTGATTCTGACCGACCCCTCGCTGTGGGTCGTCGCTACTTCGTCGGTCACTTCCTCCCGAGATAAGAGAAGTCCGGCACATGAACTCCACAACCGCTACCAGCGCAGCGCCGCTGACGTTTACGGGCTATTTCGGCGCCCCGATGCCACGCGGACTGCGCGAGGAGGCCGAGGCAATGTCGTACGAGGCGTTTCTCGATGAATATGCGGCCAGCTCGGGCCCGTTGCGACTGGGCCACTGGGCGTGCACCGACACCGAATGCCCGTCGAGCCGCCTGGGCCCACAGGCCCGCAACTATGAAGCCACGCTCGCCATCGGCGACCGGATCAGCACGTCGTCGGCCGCTGCAACCGGGCCCGTCGCGGCTCTGACCGCGATGCTCTACGAACGCGGCGTACCCATGGAGATGACCGCGTTCCACCAGGTGCCGGCCGGTGGGGACACGGCGACGTTCATCCGCGGGTTCGACGGTGCGCATTCCGAATGGGCGATGGGTCTTTCGGACGACCCGACCCAGTCGGCGCTGCGCGCGCTCATCGCGTGCGCGAACCGCCTGCTGACCGCCGCCTGATCCTCCGCGAAACAATATTCCGGGTCGTAAATCTCGCGACTCCACGACCCGGAATATTGTTTCGGCACAGGGCCGCTAGCGCAGGGGGCGGAGCACGATCGGCATGCCGTCCATCGGGATCGGCATCCCCGCATAGTCGTAGTGCGGCCGGTAGCCCGGGTGGGGAAGTTCCAGCCGATAACGGCGCAGCAGTCGATGCATGACCGTCTTGACCTCGAGCTGACCGAACATCATTCCGATGCACTTGTGTGCGCCGCCGCCGAACGGCGCAAAGGCGTATCGATGCTTCTTGTGCTCGCTGCGTGGCTCGGCGAACCGGTCCGGATCGAACTTGTGGGGATCGGTCCACAGCTCGGGCAACCGGTGGTTCATGCTCGGCCAGGTCACCACCATGGTGTCGGCCGGTAGGTGGTAGCCCAGCAGGTCGGTATCGCGAACAGTTTGGCGCACATTGAGGTGCAGCGGTGTCACCAGGCGGAGAGCCTCGTTCATCACGAGGTCGAGGGATTCGAGTTTCTCCAGTGCCTCGATGTCGAGAGGACCGTCGCCGAGCCGGTCCGATTCGTCTCGCACACGTTCCTGCCACGCTGGGTTGGCGGCAAGGTGATACGCCATCGTCGTCAGCGTTGACGTCGAGGTGTCATGTGCCGCCATCATCACGAAAATGATGTGGTTGATGATGTCTTCGTCGGAGAAGCTGTTGCCGTCCTCGTCGGAGGTATGGCACAACACCGTCAGCATGTCGGTGCCGTCGGCGTTGCGACATTCCTTCACACGAGCGGCGAAGTAGTCCTCAAGGACCTTGCGGGCCTGCAGGCCGCGCCACCATTTGAAGGGGGGAACCCCGGTGCGGATGATGGCTCCGCCTGCCCGGGTAGTTGTGGTGAAGGCCTGATTCACCTTGGTGACCAGGTCGTGATCGGTACCCGGCTCGTGGCCCATGAACACCATCGACGCGATGTCGAGCGTCAGCTTCTTGGTGGCCGGGTGGAACAGGAACCGCGCGTCGTCGGTCACCCACTGGCTGGCAACGACGTCGGACGCCACCCGGTCGATGTGCTCGACGTAACCGGCCAGCCGGGTGCGGGTGAACGCCTCCTGCATGATCCGCCGGTGGTACATGTGCTCATCGAAGTCCAGCAGCATCAGGCCGCGGTGGAAGAACGGCCCGATGACCGGGTGCCAGCCCTTCTGCGAGTAGTCCTTGTTGCGATTGGAGAAGACGGCCTGGGTCGCGTCGGGGCCGAGGGCGATGACCGATTGAAGCGCGGTGGAATAGGAATAGGAGACCGGGCCGAACTTGCGGTACACGCTCAACGCGTACTCCGGGCCGCCGCGGAAGGACTCGATCATGTGGCCGACGACCGGCAGGCCCGCGTCGCCCACCACTGGTTGGAGACCGCTGCCCGGTGGCGGCTCGGCCAACGTGATCTGATTCCAATCGCGCTCCGCCAGTCGCTTCTCGAGCGCGCCCATTCCCGGAATGTTGTTGATCGTGGGTATCAGCCGTCGTTTGGCCTGGTCGAGCAGGTAATCCTTGGTGCTGATGGTCGGCATCTGGACACTCCTGAAATGACAAGCTGTGGTGGATGTCACCCGACCATCCATCCTGGTATGGTGACTTGACGCGTGTCAAGTTTTGATCTCGCGAGTCGTGATGAAAAGGTCTACTGCCATGACGGCCGAACCCGCACAACAGGAAATCCGCCGGAGTCGGGGTGATCGGCAACGCGACGCCATCGTTGCTGCGGTCCGCGAATTGCTCGAGGAGCGATCGTTCGCCGACCTGTCCGTCAGCACCATCAGTGAACGCGCCGGCGTCGCGCGCTCGGGCTTCTACTTCTACTTCGACTCGAAGTACGCCGTGCTCGCCGTGATCCTCGCCGATGCGGGTGACCTGCTCGACAACCTGACCCACCACTTCGCCCCCCGCGAGCCGGGCGAGACTCCGTCGGAGTTCGCCAAGCGGATGGTCGGGAGTGCCGCCGCGGTCTACGCGAGCAACGACCCGGTGCTGGCCGCCTGTGCGGTCGCGCGCAACACCGACGCCCAGATCCGCGAGATGATGGACGACTTCTACGACTCGGTGATGAACAAGATCGTCACACTCGTCGAACAGGACGCCGATGCCCGCCCCATCTCCGACGACCTGCCCGGACTGGTCCGCACGCTGGCGGCGGCGACGACGATGACGCTGACGCACGACAGCACCTTCGTCGGCCGAGGCAGTGCCCCCGAACGGGCGATCGAGATCGTCGAGCGACTGTGGATGAGCGCCCTCTGGCGAGAGTCGCGAGACGACTGACCCGTCAGTCGCTGGCCGGCAGCGGCTTGGCTTCCTTGAGACTCAATGGAGTATCGCCGATCGAGAGTGTCCCGGCGCCCGCCTTCGTGACGAGGACCTCCGCTCCACCCTCGTCGACGTAGCGCTTGCCCATCGCGTTGCCGTCCGACAGCGCCGCGTCGAGGGTCAAGCCGTCGGTCTTCTGTGCATCGATCGGGATCATCGGGGCGCCGCCGGCCCGCAGGTCGTCGAGGCTGTCCGAGGTCCGTACGACGATGACCTGGGTGTCACACACCTGACTCTGCAATCGGGTGCCGTTCTTGATCATTGCCGAATGATATTCGGTAACGCCTTCGAGTCGAGCGTGAAAGGGCCGTTCCGGCTTCGCCGGTAAGGTCACCGCCATGGCGCAGGGGAGCGGTTTTGCCGGTAAGCGTTGTTTCATCACCGGGGCCGCGAGCGGCATCGGGCGCGCGACGGCGCTGAAACTGGCGGCCGCAGGGGCGCAGTTGTTCCTCACCGACCGTGACGCCGATGGCCTGGAGAAAACCGTCGCCGACGCGCGTGCGCTCGGCGCCGAAGTGCCCGAACACCGGGCGCTGGACATCTCCGACCACGATGCCGTCGCCGCCTTCGCCGCCGACATCCACTCGCGGCATCCCGCAATGGATGTGGTGATGAACATCGCCGGAGTGTCCGCGTGGGGCACGGTCGACAACCTCACCCATCAGCACTGGAAATCGATGATCGACATCAACCTGATGGGTCCGATTCACGTCATCGAGGCGTTTCTGCCGGCGATGGTCGAGGCGCGCCGCGGCGGCCACCTGGTGAACGTGTCCTCGGCCGCCGGACTGGTGGCGCTGCCGTGGCACGCCGCCTACAGCGCGAGCAAGTATGGGCTGCGCGGGCTTTCCGAGGTGCTGCGTTTCGATCTGGCGCGCCACCGCATCGGTGTCTCCGTCGTGGTTCCCGGTGCGGTGAAAACCCCACTGGTGCAGACGGTTCAGATCGCGGGCGTGGATCGAGAGGATCCCAACGTGCAGAAGTGGACCAAACGATTCGCCGGCCACGCAGTCTCGCCGGAACACGTGGCGGACCGCATCCTGCGAGGTGTCGTCAAAAACCGCTATCTCGTCTACACCTCACCGGACATCCGCGCGCTGTACCTGTTCAAGCGCACCATGTGGTGGCCCTACAGCGTCGCGATGCGACAGGCCAACGTGGTGTTCACCCGCGCGCTGCGACCCCGCCGGCGGTGACCTCCGGCTACCGCTTGATCCCCATGGCGTCGGTCATCGTGAAGAACAGGTCGGTCTGATCGGTAAGGCCGACGACGTTGGCCGCGCGCGGCCCGTAGGCCGCGATGCGCACCTGGGTGCCGGTGTGCGTCTGATCCTCGGCGTTGACGTCCCCCGACGTGCCGTAGCTGACCGTCATGTCCGCGTTGTCGTGGGTGGTCAACGTGACCGTCAGCCCCGGGTACATGATGTCGCGGACACGCTCGATGGGCAGCTTCATGTCCTCGGCGATACCGCGCAGATCGTCTTCGGTGACGGGCTCGACGATCTGGCTGGTGTGGCCGTGGTCGGCCGTGGCGATCACCAGCGTGTTGCCGTCCTGTTTGGCGAAGTCGATCGCCTTCTTGACGGCTTCGTCGAACACGACGGTCTCACCGATCTGACCGCAGGCATCGGCGGCGTGGTCGCGCTTGTCGATCGACGCGCTCTCCACCTGGAGGAAGAAGCCCTTGGCGGGATTTTGCGACGCTTCGGTTCGCGCCTTGAGCAGATCGATCGCCTTCTGCGTCATATCGGCCAATTTCGGGACGTCCGAACCGTGTTCGGGGTTGTCGGTGCACTTGGCCGCGGGCCGCAGATAGCCCTGATGTGTCGCCGGCGGCCCGGCCCAGCTGACCGGCATGTTGCCGTCGGCGAACAGCCCCAGCAGCGGGGCATCCTGGTCGGCCTTCGTGACATTGGCCAGTTCGTCTGCGGTGCGCACGATCTGGTAGCCGCGCTCCTTGGCCTGCACCTCGAGCGTCTTTCCCCGGTAGTCACCGCCGGTGGCGCTCTGCGCGAACGTCTCCGCACCGCCGCCCATCGTGACATCGGGGCGGCCCGCCAGAAGCTGTTCGGTGACCGAACCCTTTCCGCCCTTCTCCAGCGTCTCGTCCGGGCAGGTTTCAGCCATCTCCATGGGGCCGTAGCAGTCCCGCTCGCTGATGTGGGCGAACAACGCCGCGGGTGTGGCGTCCTGGATCTCCGACGTGGTGATGTCGCCGGTGGCGAAGCCCTGTTCGTTGGCGAGTTCCAGAATCGATTTCTGCGCTTCGCCCTTGATGTTGACACCCAGCGCGCCGTTATAGGTCTTGGTGCCGGTGGACCACCCGGTGCCGCTGGCCGCCGAGTCGGTGACGTAGTCGGGCTTGCCGTCCTTGGTGAGAGCGTAGGTGGTGTAGGAACCCGTGAGGGGAAGGGCGTCGATCCCGTCGAAGAAGCCGCCCGCGCCCTTCTCGTAGTTGCGGGCGAGGGTGATCTCCGAATCGCCCATGCCGTCGCCGATCAGCAGGATGATGTTGCGGGCGCCGGAGCCGTTGATCGTGCCGCGGATGGCGTCGGTCTGGTCCCCGCCGAGCCGCTGTGCGCCGCCGGTGGCGGACAGTTCGCCCTTCGCCGCGCGGCTCAGCAGATCGCCGCTGGACTCCTTCTTCTCGTCGCTGCCGCAGCCCGCGAGGACGACGACGGCCGCGGCGCTCACTACGCAGGCCGCCTTGAACACCGAATTCACCGGCATGAATGCTCCTAGCTCGACAGAACAGGCCGAGCGAATTGAACGGCATGGCGGTGAACAGAGATTGGCCGTCAAGGAAATTGACAGCTTTGCTTAGCGCTTACCCCAGTCCCACGCCGGAGTCGTCAACAGCCCTTGGCCCGTGACCTTCGTTTCGCCCCAGTCCTTGTACAGCTCGATCTCGGCCGCGACGTCGCCGGCATCGTCGATCGGGGCCGCGTCCAGGTACTCCAGCAGCGCCCGTGAGTGGGTGACGACCACCACCTGAGCCTGCGCCGCCGCCGCCCGGATCAGCGTCGCCAGGGGACGCACCAGGTCCGGGTGCAGCGATGTCTCCGGCTCGTTGAGGACCATCAGCGACGGCGGCTGGGGACTCAGCAGAGCCGCCGCCCAGAGCAGGAAACGCAGTGTGCCATCTGATAATTCGGCTGAGCGCAGGGACCGCAACATGCCTTTCTGGCGCAGCTGCAGGTCGAACAACCCGTCGGTGACGGCCACCGACAGCGTTGCGCCGTCGAACGCCTCGGCGACGGCACGGGACAGGTCGTCCAGCCCCGCCTCGATGATGGTCTGGATCGAGGCCGCGAGATCGCTGCCGTCGTCGGCGAGAACGGGCGTCCGGGTCCCCACTTGCGGATGCCGCGACGGCGCCGCCGCGTCGACACGGAAGCCGTCGTAGAAGCGCCAGCTGCGCAGTCGCTCGCGGACGGCGGCGAGTTCGGGGAGGGCCTGCGGATGCGCGTACTCGGCCAGCACGCTGCGGTAGGCCGGCATCGACCGGCTCAACTCGTCGAAACCACGTCCGGATTCCGCGCTGGCTTCGGCGAATTCGCGGGTGCGGCGGATGAGCATCGCGCCCTGCCGCGGCACCGGACCCGCGAACACCGCTTCGCGTTTGATCTCAGGGTCTCGGGCGAACGCCGAACGCAGGCCGGCGTCCTGAGGAATGCCGAGATCGACCAGATAGCCGAAATCATCTGAGGCATAACCGAGTTCGAGCGATATCGGCCGGCTGCGCGTCGTGCCCTGAGCGACGCCGGTCCGGCTGGCGCCCTTGAGATTCTCCGGCCCTGCCCACAGCGCCGACTCCAGCCCGCCCTCACGTGCCAGCGATCCGATGACCTCGCCGCGGGCACAGGCCGCGAGCAGCCGCAGCGCACGGTAGACCGAGGACTTGCCTGCGCCGTTGGCTCCGGTGATCACGGTGAGCTGACGCAGTGGCAGGATCAGGTCGCGCAACGAGCGATACCCGCGGATGGCGACCGTGTTCAACATTGGGCGAGCGTATTGCGCTGGTCTGACTAGTACCCGCCCGCGGGCGGTGCCAGTTCGAGTCGGACGCCGAGAAGCCGGATGGGCCGGTCGAGTTCGAATAGGTGGAGCAGGTCCAGGGCCGTTGCCGTGATGGGTGCGAGGTCGAGGCCGGGGGAGGGTAGTTTGCGGATCTTGGTCCGCGTGTAGAACGTGTTCGTCCGCACCGTCACGGCGACGCGGGCGACCACCCGATCCTGCGCGATGACCTCCTCGAGAGTCTGCCGCGCGAGCTGGATGACGGCCGAGTCCATTTCAGCGCGTTCGGTCAGGTCGTGGGCGAAGGTGATGACATGGCTGCGTGAGCGGGGCACCCACGGTTCGGCGCTGACATTGCTATCGCCGCCACCCTTGGCCAGCAACAGGATCCACAGCCCCGTCGTGGGGCCGAAGGTCGACGTCAGCAGTGTGGCATCGGTGGCGGCAAGGTCGGCGACGGTCTTAATGCCCAGCTCGGCAAGCTTTTTGGCCGTCTTGGGACCGACGCCCCACAGCGCATCGACCTGACGGTCGCCCATTACCGTCATCCAGTTGTCCTCGGTGAGAACGTAGATGCCTGCGGGCTTGCCGAACCCGGTGGCGACCTTGGCCCGTTGCTTGTTGTCGCTGATGCCGACCGAACACGACAGCCCGGTCTCCGTCGCGATGACCTCACGAATCTGCTCGGCCAGCCCAACGGGCTGTTCGACACCAGCGCCGACATAGGCCTCGTCCCAGCCCCACACCTCGACGGGATGGCCGAAGTCGCGCAGCAGACCCATCACCTGTGCGGAGGCGTCGTCGTAGGCGGCGGTGTCCAGTGGCAGGAACGTCGCGTCCGGGCACTTGCGGGCGGCCGTGCGCAGCGCCATCCCGGCGTGCACCCCGAATTCGCGCGCCGGATACGAAGCGCATGTGACGACCTTCCTGGGTTCGGTCGGGTCGCCATTGCCGCCGACGATGAGGGGTAGGCCGGCGAGTTCGGGGTGGCGGCGTACTTCGACGGCGGCCTGGAACTGGTCGAGGTCGACGTGCAGGATCCACTTGAGACTCATGTGCCGCAGAGCTTGCGCGCCACACTTTCCCACGCATCGCCCAGGGTTTCGAGTGTCTCGCCGCGCTCGGCCAGCTGGTGGCGCACGTAGTCGGCGTCCAGCAACGCGAGCAGCGCGTTCGCCTGAGCGTCGAGGTCGCCGGTGGTATCCGCATCCTCGAGCAAGATGCGGACATGGCGACGGTGCAGCATGGAAGGGGCGTTGAACCGCGTCTGCGGGTCGCGGCCGGCGTCGGAGAGCAGAGCCTGATGGGCGTGGACGAACCGCAGGCGCTCACGACCGTATGCCAGCAGCCTGTCCAGCGGCGGTGCGCCGGGGCCCAGCGGCGGCGGCCCGAACAGGAACGCTTGTTGCTGAACCTTCTCGTCCTCGTCGAGCAGCACGATCATCAGACCCGCGCGGCTGCCGAACCGCCGAAAAAGGGTGCCTTTGCCGACACCGGCGGCCGCGGCGATGTCATCCGTGGTCACCGCGTCGGCACCCCGTTCGGCGATCAGCTTGCGTGCGGCGTCCACCAGTAGGGTGCGGTTGCGTGCGGCGTCGCCTCGCTCCTGCGGCGCGTTGTCCGTTACCGGGAGCCCGCGCAGCTCGGGAGTGGAGGTCATGTCCGCAGTTTAGTTCAGCCGGAATAAATCGGACCGTGGTCCGATTAGACCGTGCGAAGATCGGTAAGACGACCGATAGGACCGAAAGGACGATGCGATGTCGGACATCACGGTGCTGGTACTGCTCGGGAGCCTGCGCGGGGCGTCGGTCAACCGGCAGCTTGCTGAGCTGGCGATCGAAACCGCGCCGGACGGGGTGAGTCTTGCACTGTTCGACCGGCTCGGGGAGTTGCCCTTCTACAACGAGGACTTCGACAACGACGATGTCGCCGAGCCCGTTGCCGCCCTGCGTGAGGCGGCGGCAGCGGCGGATGCGGCGCTGGTCGTCACCCCCGAGTACAACGGCAGCATTCCCGGTGTCCTGAAGAACGCCATCGACTGGCTGTCGCGGCCGTTCGGCAACAGCGCACTGAAGAACAAACCCCTGGCGGTGATCGGCGCGTCGCGGGGTCAGTACGGCGGGGTGTGGGCGCACGACGAGGCCCGCAAGTCGTTCGGCATCGCCGGGCCGCGGATCGTCGAGGACCTCAAGCTGTCGGTGCCGACCAAGACGCTCGATGGGAGGCATCCGCGGGAGAACGCGGAGCTCGCCGAGAATCTGCGCGACATCGTCGGCAAGTTGGCCGCCGAGGTCTCCTGACGCCGTCGGCCGGCGACTCGGGTAGTACGGGCGCGCGGAGTGTGAAGTCGGGTAGTCGACTACGCACGACCCGGGGCGGCTGCACGCCGCACCATCTGGAGCATGTGCGGACAACGCGTGGTCACGAGCCTGGTTCGAACGGTGTCATCGCTGCGGCCTGCGCCGGGCATATCCCCCTCGGCGGACGTCAAGGCGTCACACGCCTGCGCCGGTGCGTCGTGCCCGCCCGGCATGCGGGTTTGCGCCCCTGACAAGTCGCGCTGCTGAATCAACGCCGGTAGACCCGGTCGGCCGGGGCTGCTGTTGCGCAGCCGCAGCGCGACGGTCAAAGGCTGTCCATCAGCTCGACGCGCCGAATAAACTCCCAGCTCGAGAGGTCGATTCGGGGCTCCGGCTCGGCCTACGAGCGCAGGGGGTCGATTGGACCGATGGCGACGATCCTGGCGTACACCTCACCGGCCTTCGGCAACCTGTGTCCCATCCTGGCGCTGCTCACCGAACTGCACGGGCGCGGCCACCGGATCGTCCTGCGGACCCTCGCCGAAGGAGTGCCCGTCGGCGCCGGGTTGGCGTTCGACACGTCGGCCATCGACCCGCGGATCGAAGCGGTGGCGATGACCGATTGGATGGCTCCCAACGGCCGCGCCGCGATACGGACGGCGTTCGACGTGTTCGCCACGAGGGCGGAATACGAAGTCGACGACCTGCGCTCGGCGATCGCATCCGCGCATCCTGATGTCGCGATCATCGACGCCAACTGCTGGGGAGCGCCGGCGGCCGCGGACGTGGCGGCACTGCCATGGGTGGCCTTCTGGTCGTATCCACCGTTCCTGAAATCCCGGGCGGTGCCGCCCTTCGGCCCGGGCCTGCGCCCGTGGCCCGGTGTGCGCGGCCGACTCCGCGATGCGATGTTGCGCCCCATCGTGACGGGCCTGATCGAGCGGGCGATGGTCGAGCCGCTGAATCGGATTCACGCGACCCTTGGTGCCAGGCCGATCGCGTCGAGCGACGACTTCGTCAGGCGCGCACCGCTGATGCTCGTGGCGAGCGCGGAACCGTTCGAGTATCCCCACCCCGACTGGGGCGACGCGGTGCAGATGATCGGCCCCTGCGAATTCGATCTGCCCTTCACCGGTGGCACCGACTGGATCGACGACGTCGACCGGCCGATCGTGTTGGTGACGACGTCGTCCGAACGGCAAGGCGACAACGCGTTACCGCTCGCCGCGATGACAGCGTTGAGCGATGAGCCGTTACACGTGGTAGCGACATTCCCGTGCGGAGTTCCCGAGGGCATCACGATTCCGGACAACGCGACCGTGCGCCGCTTCATCCCGCACGGAGTATTGCTCGACCGCGCGGTGTGTGCCGTCACCCACGGCGGAATGGGCGCTACCCAAAAGGCTCTCGCGCGAGGTGTCCCGGTCTGCGTGGTGCCCTTCGGCCGTGACCAGTTCGAGGTGGCCAGGCGCGTGGAGGTGTCGGGCAGCGGTACGCGGTTGTCCGCCACGAAGCTGACCTCCTCGCGACTGAAATCGAAGGTCGCCGAGGCGATGTCGATGGTCGACGGCGCCCGCCGGGTGGCCGCGGGGTTTGTGGCCTCGGGCGGTGTCGCACGGGGCGCCGATCTACTGGAGCGGCGGCTGCTCGGCCTGGGGCCGGCGGCGAAGGTCTGATGATGACCGCGCCGTGCGCGAACTGTGGAACCGCGCCGCGCGACGGTGCGAGATTCTGCGACGCCTGCGGATCGCCGATCGCCTCACCCCCGCGCCCTCCAGAGTTCAAGCAGGTCACCGTTCTGTTCGCCGATGTGGTCCGATCGATGGACATGGCCTCGGCATTGGGTACGGAACGCTTGCGTGAAGTGATGAGGGACCTTCTCGGTCGGTCACGGACAGTGGTCGAGCGATACGGCGGCACCGCCGACTTCACGGGCGACGGAATCATGGCGGTATTCGGGGCGCCGATCGCCTTGGAAGACCATGCTTTTCGTGGCTGTCTGGCGGCTCTCGACCTCCAGGAGCAAGCGCGGGTCCTGGCCGCCGAGGTGCGCCGCCGCGACGACATCCAGCTGGAACTACGGGTCGGTCTCAACTCGGGGCAGGTGATTACCGGTGAGATGGGTTCCAGCCCAGGCAGTTACACCGCGATCGGGGCCCACGTCGGGATGGCGCAGCGGATGGAGTCCGTGGCGCCGCCGGGTGGGGTGATGCTCAGCGCCTCGACCGCTCGCCTCGTCGAAACTGTCGTCGAGACAGGCGAACTCCAGATGGTGCGGATCAAGAACGTCGACGAGCCGGTGCCTGCGTACCGGCTGATGTCCACGACACGGCAGAGGCGCCGGGTTCGAGGGCAGTCGACCCTCGTCGGGCGAGATGGGGACGTGGACGCCCTGCGCAGGTACATGGACAGGTCGCTGCGCGGCGGCGGCGCCGTAGTCGGCGTGGTCGGACCCCCGGGCATCGGCAAGAGCCGACTCGTCGGCGAGATCGTGCAGCCCGGGGCCGAACGCGGCGTCGACGTCTTCTCCACGTTCTGCGAAGCCCACGCCCGCGAAGTCCCCTTCCACGCGGCAGCCCGACTGTTTCGAGAAGTGACCGGGGTTGCCGAGCTACGCGGTCAGGCGGCGCGGGATCGGGTGCGCGCACACCTGCCCGGCGCCGACCGTGGGGACCTGTTGCTTCTCGACGATCTGCTGGCCATCGGTGATCCCGAGATCGAGTCGCCCGCAATCGACCCGGATGCCCGCAGGCGTCGACTGGCGGCACTGTTGAACACCGCCTCATCGGCGCGGGCCGCGCCGGCTGTGTATGTCGTCGAGGATGCGCACTGGATCGACGTGGCCAGCGAATCGATCATCGCCGACTTCCTGTCGATGGCCCGCGGGACCCGCTCGCTCGCCTTGATCACCTATCGGCCCGAATACCGCGGCAGGCTGGCCGAACACGCGAAGGGACGCACCATTGCGCTTGCACCACTTGATGACTCGCAGTCCACGGAGCTGATCACAGAACTGTTGGGTGCTGATCCGTCAGTGGCGTCGATCGGCTCGGACATTGCGGAGCGTGCCGCCGGTAACCCGTTCTTTGCCGAGGAGATGGTCCGCGACCTTGCGGAACGGGGCGTCCTCCACGGCGCCCCCGGCAGTTACGTTCTGCGAGGGGACGTTGCCGTCACCGGTGTGCCTGCGACGTTGCAGGCGACCATCGCCTCGCGCATCGACCGACTCGACGCCGGGGCCAAACGCACGCTGAACGCTGCCGCGGTCATCGGTGCACGTTTTGCCGAGGAAGAGCTGACCTGCCTGGTCGACCCGGTGTGCCTCACGGAGCTGCTGGACACCGAGATGATCGACCCGCTGACGTCGGGCCCGAACGCGCAGTACTGCTTTCGGCACCCGCTGATCCGGACGGTGGCCTATGAGTCGCAGCTGCAGTCCGGTCGTGCCGAACTGCATCGACGCCTCGCGTCTGCGATCGAGCATCGTGGCCCCGGGTCGATCGACGAGAACGCGGCGTTGATCGCGACGCACGTCGAGGCGGCCGGGGATTTCTCGGCGGCCTTCGGCTGGCACTTGCGGGCCGGGTCGTGGCTGACCCAGCGCAACATCAAGGCCGCTCGGGCGAGTTGGCAGCGGGCCCGTCAGGCCGCGGACCGGTTGCCGTCCGATGATCCGGACCGTTTGAGGATGCGCATCGAATCCAGCACGCTGCTGTGCGGGAGTGCCTGGCGCGCCGGCGCAAGCGTCGCCGACACGGGCTTCGACGACCTGCGCCGGCTCTGCACCGAGCACGGCGACCAGCGATCCCTCGCCATCGGCATGTCGGGCATGGTGATGTCGCTCGCGTTTCACAACCGTCCGCGTGACGCCTCCGAACTCGCCTCCGAATTGAGCGCGCTTCTCGAGCGCATCGGCGACACCACCTTGACGGTGGCAGTTCTGTTCAGTGTCATGGCGGCCAAATGGGAGACCGGTGAAGTGATCGAGCTGTCACGGCTGGCGCAACGCGTGATCGATCTGGCCGAGGACGACCCCGTGAAGGGAGACCTGTTCATCGGCTCTCCGCTGTCCCTGACGCTCGCGATGCGAGGCGCGGCCTCCATGTGCCTGGGACGTCCGGGATGGAAGGCCGACCTCGACCGGTCCATCGCGGTGGCCCGCGCACTCGACCCGCTGACGCGCGTCGTCGCCACGCTGCACAAATACGCTCAGATCGGGCTCGGCGCATTGCGGTCCGATGCCGATGCGCTGCGCGACACGGCGGAATCGCTGAGCATCGCCGAGCATTCCGGCGACGACTTCACCGTGGTACACGCGCACCTGGCGCGAGGCATCGCCCTGGTCGCCCGCGAGGGGGCCGAGCGGGAAGCCGGCTTCGAACATCTTCGTCTGGCCCGGCAGGGCGCCCTCCAGGGGCGCGGAAACGCATCGATCGTGCAGATCGCCGACATCCAGTTCGCCAGACAGGAGCGCAGGCTCGGCGACCTTTACAGCGCCATCTCGCTGTCGAGTGCGGTCGTCGACGACCTGTTCGACCTGGGATCCACGCTGTGGCGCGGTCCGGCGACCACGGTCCTGGTCGAGGCGCTGCTGAGTCGAAACGGCGACGGTGATCTGCGGGCCGCGCGCGCCGCGATCGAACGGCTCGCCGAGTCGCCCACGGATCCCGGGTATGTGCTGCACGAAGTCGCATTACTCCGGCTGCGAGCCCTGGTCGCGCAAGCCGACGGGGACGAGGACGCATATCGGCGATTCGCGGGGCGTTACCGGGCGATCGCCGAGTCGTGCGAGTTCGAGGGACACATGGCAGTCGCCTCGGCCATGGTGTGAGAGCTACTTGTTTCGCCCGACGCGTGTCAGCCATCGGCGCCTTTGCTGATGTATCAACGCCGCGGATCGGGCGCCGCGGACTGTCGGTGCCCGGTGATAGACCTGTACTGAGCCGGCGACGCACCCGGGATGTGACGTGCGACACGCCGGGCGGTGAGGTGGCCAAATGCTTACGACCTGGGAATTTCATAAATGTCATTCAGAACATCTGGTATCCCTTCGCAATGTCGGACACTAGGTGTAGTGTTCCGATGCACCGACAGACCCCCACGGTTCTTGGACCTTCCAGGGTCGGCCGGAGCCCAGAACTCCAGCGGTAGCGGTTCCCGGACCCCGCGGACGGCGGGCCCGGTCGCCAGGAATTTTGAGGGCCTTCGGGTCGCTGAACTTTAGCGATATGCAGTACCAGACCAGTTGCCAGTCTCAGTGCAGTGTCAGTTGCAGAGGAGCCGTACCGCCGATGACCGTCACCGTGTACACGAAGCCCGCATGCGTGCAGTGCAACGCCACCTACAAGGCGCTGGACAAGCAAGGCATCGCATACCAGAAGGTCGACATCAGCCTGGACAGCGAGGCCCGTGACTACGTCATGGCGCTCGGTTATCTGCAGGCACCCGTGGTGGTGGCCGGTAATGACCACTGGTCGGGGTTCCGGCCCGACCGGATCAAGTCGCTGACCGGCGCATTCGAAGGTGCAGCGGTCACGGCATAAGGGGTATCCGAAACGCAGGAAGGAGAAGCAGCTGATGACAAACCTCGTCTACTTCTCCAGCGTGTCGGAGAACACGCACCGCTTCGTCGAGAAGCTGGGCCTGCCCGCTACCCGGATTCCACTGCACGGACGCATCGAGGTCGACGACCCCTTCGTGTTGGTGCTGCCCACCTACGGCGGCGGGCGCGCCACACCGGACATCAACGACGGTGGCTATGTCCCCAAACAAGTCATCGCATTCTTGAACAACGAACGCAACCGAGCGTTGATCCGCGGCGTCATCGCCGCGGGCAACAACAACTTCGGTGCCGAGTTCGCCTACGCGGGCAATGTGGTGTCCCGCAAGTGTGGCGTTCCGTACCTGTATCGCTTCGAACTCATGGGAACCCCGGACGACGTGGAAGCCGTCCGCGCGGGCCTCGCCGACTTCTGGAAGGACCAGACGTGCCACCAACCGTCACAGCTGCAGAGCCTGTAACCCCCGCCGCGCCGGGCGCGCTTCCCGGCGAGACGGACTACCACGCTCTCAACGCGATGCTGAATCTGTACGACGCCGACGGCAAGATTCAGTTCGACAAGGACCGCGAGGCGGCGCACCAGTACTTCCGCGAGCACGTCAACCAGAACACGGTCTTCTTCCACGATCAGGACGAGAAGCTCGACTACCTCATCAAGGAGAACTACTACGAGCGTGAGGTGCTCGATCAGTACTCGCGCAACTTCGTCAAGAGCCTCATCGACCGGGCGTACGCGAAGAAGTTCCGCTTCCCGACCTTCCTGGGCGCGTTCAAGTACTACACCTCCTACACGCTGAAAACCTTTGACGGCAAGCGCTATCTCGAGCGGTTCGAGGACCGCGTCTGCATGGTCGCGCTGACGCTGGCCGCCGGCGACACCATCCTTGCCGAGAAGCTCGTCGACGAGATCATCGACGGCCGCTTCCAGCCGGCCACCCCGACGTTCCTCAACTCGGGCAAGAAGCAGCGCGGCGAACCCGTGTCCTGCTTTCTGCTGCGCATCGAGGACAACATGGAGTCCATCGGGCGCTCCATCAACTCGGCGCTGCAGCTGTCCAAGCGCGGCGGTGGAGTTGCCTTGCTGCTCTCCAACATTCGCGAGCACGGCGCTCCGATCAAGAACATCGAGAACCAGAGCTCGGGCGTCATCCCGATCATGAAGCTGCTGGAGGACTCGTTCTCCTACGCCAATCAGCTGGGGGCCCGTCAGGGTGCCGGCGCGGTGTACCTGCAGGCGCACCACCCGGACATCTACCGGTTCCTCGACACCAAGCGCGAGAACGCCGACGAGAAGATCCGGATCAAGACGCTCTCACTCGGCGTGGTGATCCCGGACATCACCTTCGAGCTCGCCAAGAAGAACGAGGACATGTACCTGTTCTCGCCCTACGACGTCGAGCGCGTGTACGGCGTGCCGTTCGCCGACATCTCGGTCACCGAGAAGTACTACGAGATGGTCGACGACGCGCGGATCCGCAAGACGAAGATCAAGGCGCGCGAGTTCTTCCAGACGCTGGCAGAGCTTCAGTTCGAGTCCGGCTACCCGTACATCATGTACGAGGACACGGTGAACCGGTCGAACCCCATCGAGGGCAAGATCACCCACTCCAACCTGTGCTCGGAGATCCTGCAGGTCTCGACGCCCTCGGTGTTCAACGAGGATCTGACCTACGCCCAAGTGGGCAAGGACATCTCGTGCAACCTGGGTTCGCTCAACATCGCCAAGACGATGGATTCGCCGGACTTCGCACAGACCATCGAGGTGGCCATCCGGGGGTTGACTGCCGTGTCCGATCAGACGCACATCTGGTCGGTGCCCTCGATCGAGCAGGGCAACAACGACTCGCACGCCATCGGGCTCGGGCAGATGAACCTGCACGGGTATCTGGCGCGGGAGCGGATCTTCTACGGCTCCGAAGAGGGTGTGGACTTCACCAACATCTACTTCTATACGGTGCTCTATCACGCGCTGCGGGCGTCGAACCGCATTGCGATCGAACGTGGCTCGCACTTCAAGGGCTTCGAGAAGTCCAAATATGCGTCGGGGGAGTTCTTCGACAAGTACACCGAGCAGGCATGGGAGCCCGCGACCGACAAGGTGCGCCAGTTGTTCGCCGACGCCGACATTCGCATCCCGACGCAAGAGGACTGGGTGCGGCTCAAGGAGTCGGTGCAGCAGCACGGCATCTACAACCAGAACCTGCAGGCGGTTCCGCCGACGGGCTCGATCAGCTACATCAACCATTCGACGTCGTCGATCCACCCGATCGCGTCGAAGGTGGAGATCCGCAAGGAAGGCAAGATCGGGCGGGTGTATTACCCGGCGCCGTACATGGACAACGACAACCTCGAGTATTACGAGGACGCGTACGAGATCGGCTACGAGAAGGTCATCGACACCTACGCCGCGGCGACGCAGCACGTGGATCAGGGATTGAGCCTGACGCTGTTCTTCAAGGACACCGCCACCACGCGCGACGTCAACAAGGCGCAGATCTACGCGTGGCGCAAGGGAATCAAGACGCTGTACTACATCCGGCTGCGTCAGATGGCGCTGGAGGGCACCGAGGTCGAGGGCTGCGTCAGCTGCATGCTGTAGGAGTCGCACGCCGAGTGTGGACTTGATGCACGCGGCGGCGGGGGAGGGCGTGCGATAGGTCCACACTCGGGCTAGCGCAGCGTCGCGACTTGGAGGTCGGGCAGTCGCGTCAGCACGGGCCGCTTCGGAGGAACGCGGGGGCCGGGATTGGCTTCCTCCAGCTTCACCTCGTGGTCGATCCAGCACTCGCCGGTCTTCTCGTCGAAGGTCCCGCCGTAGAAGATGCAGCAGACCCCGAACTCGGTGGGGTCCGGGTGCTCGGCGGCGCATTCCCAGAAGTCGGGGCTCACCGGCGCAGCGTTGGCATTGGCGGCGTGTCCGATCGCCAGACCCGCAGTCATCGCAACGGTTGAGAGAAATCGTTTGGTGTTCATGGCGCCAAGCCTGCTGCGACCTCGCGCTCACTGAAACGGGGCGCACACCCCTGAGCTGGGCTGATGGGTAGGGCGTCGGCCGCAGACCCGCCATAGGGGCTTAGGGGCTTGGGCCGATCATGGTCAGTCAACGCGATCGCGGTCAGCCCGTAGGCCGCAGGCAAGTCCGGACCCGCCCTCTACACGATGTCGCTCTCGATCACGATCGGATTGCTACTCGTCGGCCTGGTGTGCAACGAGCTTCTGAAGCCCGTCAACGAGAAGTGGCACGAACCGAGCACGTCCGGCGAGCCCAGCCTCGTCTCGGCCGTGGACGTAGCCGTGGTCAATGGCGAAGTCTTGCAGCAGCTTACGCAAGTTCTTACGCCCACGATGGATGCGAGACATGACAGATCCCATTGGTACGTCCAGTATCTCGGCGATTTCCTTGTACCGGAAACCCTCGACATCGGCGTAGTAGATGGCAATCGCCTGTGACGCGGGGAGTTTTTGCGGCGCCTGGCGAAGGTCATCGTCGCCCACCGATTCGAGCACTTGGAGTTCAGCCGACAACTGTCCTGCCGACGAGCGCAGGGCATGAGCGTCGGCTACGGAGTCGCTGACGTCACCGGCCAGCCATTCCGCTGGACGACGCTGGGAGGCGCGGTGGCTGCTTATCCACGTGTTGCTCATGATTCTGAAGAGCCATGCGCGTAAGTTGGTGCCGTCCCGCAAGCTCGCGAACCCGACGTAGGCCTTGCCGGGGGTATGGGACGCCTCGAAATCGCTGTACTCGTGGGGACCACCGCCGCCGGCGTCGTTCCTGGCGCCGGAGGATCTCGCGGCGATGATGACTGGAAGCCATGCTCCGGACTCGATCTGAGGGGATATCCGGCGACACAGAGTGTTTCGCCGTATCCAATGTGACGTACCTTGTTCGACATGGGTTATCGGTCAAACTGAAGAGCAGGATCGAAACCATTCATTGGACTTGATGGTCATTGGCTGTTGGGATGGCTGGGTGGAGTTGCGGAGCTCTTGGCCCACAAGTCCGACCGCGATTGAGGAGTAGACCAATGTCAGATGACATCAGTGACCTGTTGCAGGACGCGCTATCGGTGATCCAGTGCGTCAATCCGCCTTTCATGCCTGCAAATCCAGAGGTGATGACGGTGGTCGTCGAGTACCCAGCGGGCGGCGCCGGCCTCCCACCGCACCGTCACCCCGGTGGGCCGGCGTTCGGCTATGTGCTGGACGGCGAGATGCTCTTCGAGCTGGAAGGCGAGGCGCCGCGCGTGATTTCGGCGGGGAGGCCTTTGGGAACCCGGAGGAGACGTGATCCACTACTCGGACGCAAACAATCGGCCCGACGCGCCCCTGCGGTTCCTCGTCACGATGATGTGTGTGCCCGGTCAGCCGATGCTGATTCGCGTCGATGACGACGAACTCGAGCAGCGCCGCGGCCGACGGGTGGCGCCCGCACCTAGCGAGTAATCGAGACGAGTGACGTACAGCCTGGCAATCACTTGTAGGTGTGCTGCGGACCCTGGGCCTTCTTGTACAACGCCTTGAGCATCCGGTCGCGGAGGAAGCCGTTGTCGATGAACTTGATCCCGTTGTTCGCCACGGCGGGGATGCCCGCCAGCTTGTGGAAGTAGCGGCCGCGCCGGTACTCCTTGCCCCACGCGGCTTCCATCCGCAACGCATAGTTCGTGAAGTCGTCGGGGCCGCCGTTCTGCAGCGCGGCGATCGCGCACTCACCAGCGGCGAGCCCGGACTCCAGCGCCTTGGAGATGCCCGCACCGGACGCGGGCTTGCCCGCTCCCAGCGAATCGCCCGCGAACAGCACGCCGGGCCGCCACGGCGGCCATGCGGTGAAGCCCATCGGCAGCCGCCACGCCCGCACACTCTTGTTCTTCTTCAGTTCCTCGATCGCGGGCAGTTCCCAGTCCCGGGGCAGCGTCTTGAGAAACTCGCCGAGGAACTGGGTGGCGTTGATCGACTGCCAGTTCTTGTAGCTGTTGACGTATCCCAGCCCGATGTTGAAAACTCCGTTGCCCATCGGGAACACCCAGCCGTACCCCGGCAGCTGATCGCCTTGGAACGCCAGCTTCAGATAGATGTCCAATGAATCGGAATCGGCTCTGTTGGCATGCATCTCGGAACGGATCGCGATCGCGGAGTAGCCGTTGTATTCCGAGTCGAGCTTCAGCGCCCGCTTGATGGGGGAGTACGCGCCATCGGCGGCGATGACCGCATCGGCGAAGACCTTCTCGCCGCTCTTCAGCGTCACGCCGACGACCCGACCCGTGGCATCGAGTTCGGGACCGGTCACCTCGGCGCCTTGGCGCACTTCGGCGCCCGCCGATTCAGCGTGCTTGAGCAGGACCGTGTCGAGGTGGGTGCGGCTGACGGTATGACCGTGGTCGGGCATGCCCGGGCGTTTCGGGAACGACAGCTCCCACTGGCTCGGGCTGAAGACCGTGACGCGGTTGACGCGGTGGAAGGTCGACACCTCGTCGGCCAGGCCCATCTTCTGCAGATAGCTGACCGCCCGCGCGGTCAGGCCGTCACCGCACGGCTTGTCGCGCGGGAACTCGGCCTTGTCCAGGACCACTACCTTCGCGCCGGTCTGGGCGGCCTGCCATGCAGCGGCCGAACCCGAGGGGCCGCCACCCGCGATGGCCAGGTCGTATCGCTGCGTCATAGCTCTCGTCTCATTGATTGGCTGTCGCAGAGATAGTACCCAAGCCGGCAATGGCCACCCATTACGGGATTTGCCTGGCCAGGGCGGGGATAACCGGCGTTGTCGGCACGGTCTGACCAGGTCAGGGGTATCCGGACGGGTACAGTGAGCGGGTGCGAGGAGTGTCCGGGTCACGTTCCCGTAATGAATCGGGCGTCAAGGTGGACGCGCGCAGCGAACGCTGGCGTGAGCACCGCAAGAAGGTGCGCTCGGAGATCGTCGACGCTGCCTTCCGCGCCATCGACCGCCTCGGACCCAATGTGAGCGTGCGAGAGATCGCTGAGGAAGCCGGCACCGCGAAGCCCAAGATCTACCGTCATTTCGCCGACAAGTCCGACATGTTCGCCGAGATCGGGGAGCGGATGCGCGACATGTTGTGGGCGGCGATCATCCCGTCCATCAATGTGGAGAAGGACTCCGCGCGCCAGATCGTCGGTCGCGGCGTCGAGCATTATGTCGAGCTGGTCGACCAGCACCCGAACGTCGTGCGGTTTCTGCTCCAGGGCCGGTTCGCCGACCAGTCGGCGGCGGCGATGACGACGGTCAACAAGGGACGCGACATCACACTGGCCATCGCGCAGATGATGAGCACCGAGCTCGAGGACATGGCGCTGGACCCGGCGGCTTTCGAGCTGGCGGCATTTGCGATCTTCGGGACAGCGGCCTCGGCGACCGACTGGTGGCTGGGCGCTGATGACGACAGCCCGCGCCGGATGCCGGCCGACAAGTTCGTCAGGCACATGACGACGATCATGATGGGCGCCATCAACGGCACCGCCGAACTGCTGAGCGTCAAGATCGACGCCGATCAGCCGATCCACACCGCAGTTCGCCAGCAGCCCGTCGCCTGAGGCAACCGCTGATTTGAGGCAGACGCCTCACGTGGCCAGATCGTATTGCGCGGGACCATCGGTGCATGACAAAACACCACACCCCACAAGACACCGTCGCGGCCGTGATGGCCAACCCGATGCTGCCCCCAGGCGATGACGAACGGTTCGTCGGGTTCGGAATCATGGGCCTTCCGTTCTCCAACGGGCACTACCTGGCGCTGCGCCAGTTTCCTGCGACAACCTTTGGGCCGCCGTACCTTTCGGTGTGGCATCGCGACCCGTCATGTAACTGGACGTTCTATGCGACGACGCCAGGACCGCAGAGTTGCGCTCGCTACTTCAGCTCGGCGACTCTTAACGACGCGGTGCAGTGCGATATCGGCGTCAGCTGGGTCGGCCCGTGGTCAGTCCACATCACGATCCCCGGAACGCTGCACTGGACGGTCGATCTGAAGGCTTCCGCGGCGACCCGGCTGATGAGCACGATCGGCGGCCGGCTGTCCGAGTCGGCGTGGACGGACCCGAAAAGCCTCAAGCGATTGAGCCGGGTGGCCACGCGAACGCTCGGTGTCGGTGACGTCCGGCTGACCGGCCGCGCACCCAATGGGCAGTGCTACACGATCGCCCCGGACCAGCTGTGGCTTGTCGCCGAGTCGCATGCGGTGCTGCGCGGGCGCGACCTCGGCCCGAGCGGGCCACTGCTCGGCAAGCGCGCCTCGGCGACTTTCACATGCCCCAGTGCGGAATCGGCATGGTCGGATCGGGTCACTTCGAGACCTTCGACCCTGCAGTGCATCGGTCCGCGGAACGCGCCCATACCTACGCGTGAGCGGCACCCGCCGCGACCACGTACCGGTCGTTACCTCGGGCCATATCTGATGAGGAACGGGAAACACGACGACCAACACGGTCGCGGTCGACAGAACAATCTGGGCGACCATCAGTGTGTGCACCGTGTCGGCGTGATCCCTGTTTCTCCCGGCGACGTTTCGTACCTGAGATGGAGGTCTCTTGCGGCTTGTTCGATATCGTCGATTCGAGCCTGCCCTTCGTTTCGCGGAAACCACCCAGATGGTGAGGCCGATCGTGGGCCGAGCATCAGTGCAAACGCGAGGTGTCGCCACCAATCGGCTCTCCTCAAACCCGCCAGCGGTCGACGAAGGCGGCGGCAATGCCGGCCAGCGAAGGGGTGACCATTTCGCGGTGCCGACGACATGCCGCGAGTGGTCCTCTTCTTGCCGAGCCATTCATTCGCTTGCGATGAACCTCGAATCTTATCCATCGGGCTTCCCCCTGATCGTCGCCTGGTAGGGCAGATGATGCTCCGACGTGCAGTCGCGGTGTCGGGAACCGACCATCTTCGCGGCCCGCGTTGACAGCCCGGTTCCTCGATCGGACACTGGCCTCAATACCCGGTACCGGCGTTCCCAGGAAAGGACGAGCCATGACGGTTGCCGAACAGGCGGCGGAGACCAGCACGCAGCAGCCCGTGCACACCCGCGCGCTCATCATCGGCACGGGCTTCTCCGGCCTCGGTATGGGCATCGCGTTGCAGAGGCAGGGTGTGGAGTTCCTGATCTTGGAGAAGGCCGACGAGATCGGCGGCACCTGGCGCGACAACAGCTATCCCGGACTGCGCCTGCGATGTGCCGTCGCATCTGTACTCGTTCTCCTTTGAGCCGAAGGCGACCTGGAGAAATCTGTTTTCGCCGCAGCCCGAGATCCTGGACTACCTTAAGGGCGTCACCGACAAGTACGGACTGCGCCGTTACATCCGGTTCAACTCCCGTGCAGCCCGCGCGCACTGGGATGACACCGAATACCGCTGGCACGTGTTCACCGAGTCCGGGCAGGAGTACGTTGCGCAGTTCCTCATCTCCGGCGCCGGCGCGCTGCACATTCCGCGACTGTCCCGATATCGAAGGACTCGCCGATTTCCGACGGCCCCGCTTTCCATTCCGCGGAGTGGGACCACGACGTCGACCTGACCGGGAAGCGGGTGGCGGTGATCGGCACCGGCGCCAGCGCCATCCAGATCGTGCCGGGCATCGTTGCAAGACGTCGCGGAACTTCAGCTCTACCAACGCACCCCGCCCTGGGTCGGTTCCGCGACCCAACTTGCCGTTCCCGCGATGGATGAAGACCGCGTTCACATATGTCCCGGGGTTGCGCCTGGCGGTGCGGACCGGCATCTACTGGTTCCTCGAGGGACTTGGCTACGCGATGACCAAACGGCCGCAGCTGCTGCGTGCGGTCGAAGCGGTGGGCAAGTGGAACATCCGCCGCCACGTCACCGACAAGGACCTGCGCCGCCGTCTGACGCCGACATATCGGGCCGGCTGCAAGCGAATCCTGTACTCGCCCAACTACTATCAGGCCGTCGCCAACCCGAAGACGGAACTGATCACCGACCGGATCGCCCGGATCACCCCGACCGGCATCGTCACCGCCGACGGCACCGAACGTCCCGTCGACGTCATCGTTTGGGCCACCGGCTTCCATGTCATCGACTCGTACACCTACTTCGACATCAAGGGCCCGGGCGGCGAGGACCTGGTCGATCGCTGGAATCGCGACGGGATGGCGGCACACCGCGGCATTGCGGTCGCCGGCATGCCGAACCTGTTCTTTCTGCTCGGGCCGAACACCGCGCTGGGGCACACGTCGGTGGTGATCATGATCGAATCGCAGATCCACTACGTGGCGCGTGCCATTGCCGCGGTGGACGAGTACGGGGCGCAGGCGGTGGCGCCCAGCCGCGCCGCGCAGCAGCGGTACAACGACGAACTGCAGGCGAACTAGCGGGCTCGGTATGGAACACCGGAGGTTGCCGGAGCTGGTATCTCGACGAGCGCGGGGTCAACCGCACCCTGTGGAGCGGTATGACGTGGCAGTACTGGCGGGCGACCCGGTCGCTGAACCCTTCCGAGTACACATTCCTTGGGGTCGGCCGCGACACGCCAACACAAGATGTCGCGGTTACATCCGATGTCGCACCCCAGGGGTAGTGTCGAGACTAGGCCGTTCCGGCAAACCTACTTCTGCGGCGAAATGGGGTTCTGGTGTCTGAGGGAATGAAGCTGATCGACCGAGTTTCGGCGATCAACTGGAATCGCCTGCAGGACGAGAAGGACGCCGAGGTCTGGGAGCGGCTGACCGGCAATTTCTGGTTGCCGGAGAAGGTGCCGGTGTCCAACGACATCCCCTCATGGAACACGTTGACCGCCCACGAGAAGCAGTTGACGATGCGGGTGTTCACCGGCCTCACGCTGCTGGACACCATTCAGGGCACCGTCGGCGCCGTCAGCCTGATCCCCGACGCGTTGACCCCGCACGAGGAGGCGGTCTACACCAACATCGCGTTCATGGAGTCGGTGCACGCGCGCAGCTACAGCAACATCTTCTCGACGCTGTGCTCCACCGCCGAGATCGACGACGCGTTCCGCTGGTCGGAGGAGAACCCCAATCTCCAGCGCAAGGCCGAGATCGTCATGCAGTACTACAAGGGTGACGAGCCGCTGAAGCGCAAGGTGGCCTCCACCCTGCTGGAGAGCTTTCTGTTCTACTCCGGCTTCTACCTGCCGATGTACTGGTCCAGTCGCGCGAAGCTGACCAACACGGCCGACATGATCCGGTTGATCATCCGCGACGAGGCTGTGCATGGTTACTACATCGGCTACAAGTACCAGAAGGGTCTGGCGCTGGTGGACGAGGCGCGCAAGGCCGAGCTGAAGGACTACACCTACGAGTTGCTCTTCGAGCTCTACGACAACGAGGTCGAGTACACCCAGGACCTCTACGACGAGGTCGGGCTCACCGAGGACGTCAAGAAGTTCCTGCGGTACAACGCCAACAAGGCCCTGATGAACCTCGGCTACGAGGCGCTGTTCCCGCGCGACGAGACCGACGTGAACCCCGCGATCCTGTCGGCGCTGTCACCGAACGCCGACGAGAATCACGACTTCTTCTCGGGCTCGGGGTCGTCGTATGTGATCGGCAAGGCCGTCAACACCGAAGACGAGGACTGGGACTTCTGAACGCGCAGGTCAGGATCTGATCTGGCCATCGCAGGCGGATGAGACCAAGCAGGGCAAGCGATCCCGCGCTCGGTACCGCTAGCCCGCCTGCATGCTGCGGGCTTGGTTGTCCATGTTCACCCGCTGGTCTGTCGTTCCTTCCGGAAGTTCGCGGACGATGCTGTCGATGGTGTAGCCCGTGTAAAGCAGTTCCTGAATGACCGCACCCATGTCGCGGTCGGGCTTGGTCATCAGATACGGCTCACCGTGGCGCAACTCGGCCCACGGACACACCTCGCCGTCGTCGTCGATCAGTGCGCCATGCTTTAGCGTGCGGTCGGCCAAGACCCGTAAAAACGCGGGCCGTACCTGCACGATCTGCTCGACCTCTTCCGGCCACCGTCCGCCGACCCATTCCGCAAGCCGGTTGTCGTCGATTACCCGAAATTCGCGTTTGCCTTCGCACATGGTGACGGTGCCGATCTTGTATCCCGCGAGCAGTGCCGCCGGGCGATCGCCGGCCACCATGTCGCTGAGTTCGGCCTTCGCCTCGTCTTCCGACTTGCCTGCCTGACCGCGAATCCATTTGCACACGGCGAGTTTGGCCGCTGCTGTGCGGTTAGTCATCACGGCTCCCTGGCTTCATTCCGACGATGCCGGCGCGGTGGATCTTTGCCTTCAGACATCTGATATCCCGTGCGATCAAGGCGCGTCCGTAGGAATCGACAGGCAAATCGAGGGCTGGATTGACATTGAATAGGTCCTCTGTGTCTGGTGTTGTGGTTTTCGCGGTTTCGTCTGGTGACTCAGCGGCCTACGTGCTTGCGGCCCTGTGCACGCCGGTGTCGTCCGGCGTGTCAACGGGAGCGCGAAGGTCAACCGCGTGGCCCTGGAGCGCGGATGGCGTGCCTCGGCCCTCCGACCGCTCGATGTCGTCAAGCTGTCTGTCGAGGTCCGTCAATTCGATTGCCAGACGCCGCAACTGATGTGCAACGGCCGCGCGACGCTGCGCAAGCAGCACCCGGCGCTCGTCGCGGCTCATGTCGTGTGCGTGTGTCTGCATGATGGTCGCTCCTGTGGATCATTGGCTGGGGACGGTGCCTAATGGCGCAGCCAGGCGATAAACGGATCAACTGACGGGGATCGGCCAAGTCTTCTCGGTGGGGCTAACGGCGCTCTCTGGTCCGTAGCCCCGCAGGGGGCGGGATGGTTTTATTGGTGAACCGCCACGAGGGGCTCGTCGGCGTAGTTTTCGTGGTGTGTTTGGCGGGCATCGTCGAGGTCAGCGGCGTAATACGTCCGCGCGATGTGTTCGCCATCCCCGCCTTCGCTGATGACGATGAACACGTCATGCATCTCACGCGGGTCGAACCGTGACCAGCACTTCTCGGCCCCGGCGGCGACATAGCCGCTCGCGTGGGTGGTCTGGGCCGCAACGGGCGCGACCGGGTTGCTGCTGTCACCAGCGTGGGGCTGCATCACGAGGTTCTCCTGGGTGTGGTCCGGTGAATGTGCCCGTAAGAATAGGAAACAAACGGCAATTATGTCAATAACACGGCAACTATTTCCCTAGTGTTCTGTCTTGCTCGCCATCAAAACTGGAAGCCCCAGCGGAGACGGGGAACCCCGCGATGGAGACGGTGTACGTGCTCACGGCGGGTAGCGGCGACACCTACCGCATCGAACGAGGTGGAAGTGGCAGGCGTGTCCAAGCACGAGGTGGAGGAGCTGTTCTGGGATACGGTTACCCAGGTCAGGGCCGAGTTGGCGGGTGTATCGAGGAAACAATCTCCGCTAGTTCGCGCGACAAGTGGAAGTAAACGGCCACAGCGACTCGACATTGCCGCCCTGGTGCGCCATGATGCCTGCGCGGATCCACGCGCCCTGGAACGGCTCCCTCATACCGACACGGGTGCTGGGGTACACCCGCTGTCCTGAGGGCATGCTTTCCGCACTGAGACGAGTACGCTAGCGGCCCCTCGCTAGCACGCGAGCGAACGGCAGCAGCATCAGGAACTCGACGATCAAGACGACCGTGATCATCACGATGACCTTCGCGTCATCGAAGTTCTGCCCGGCGACCACGAATGCAGCGGCGGCGTTTCTCTGCGCCGTCCCCAAAGCCAGCACCCCGCGGGTGCTCCTTTCGGGTCCTCCAAGGAGCCACCCGATACCGACGCAGACCACCGTGTAGACAACGGCGGCCAAGACGCCGAAGGTACCGAATACCGACAGGACACTCTTGAAGTGGCCGGCCGTGGTCAACACCACCACCAGGATCATGCTGATGTTGGAGATCCACCCAACCGTGGGTCGGATGCGGCTGGCCGCGCCCGGGCGGCGAGCCCGGACCAGGAGACCCACGGCCAGCGGGATGAGCATCAGCACGACGAGCGACCGCGCGATCTTGATCGGGTTGACCGTGATTCCCTCGAGTAAGAAGGGCAGAGCGAGGGGTAGGTAGCCCACGGTGACGACCATCAGCAGCACCATCAGGCCCACAGCGAAGGCCAGATCGGCCTTGGCGAACTCCGCGAGCTTGATCAGAAACGGCGCGCCCGCCGCCAACCCGCACAGCAGCAGGCCGATCCCCAGCGGCTCGTCGAGACCGAGCACCCGCCACAGCCCGAGCGCTACCAGGGGTGCCAGGACGAAGTTCGCCGCGAGGGACAGCATGACCAGCCGGGCGTTCTTGAGTGGGGCCAGGATCTGGCCGACGGTCAGACTCAGGCCGACACCGAGCGTGCTCGACACCACGAAGACGACGACGGCCACGCTCGAGCCCCGGATCAGCAGGTCGGTCAGCGCCATCGTTGCCGCCATTCGTCACTTCATTGCATAGGGGTCAGTCGGCCGGCGCCGCGCTAAGTGCGCTCGACATTGTTAACAATCAGCTTCGCGCCCAATCCAACGTGACCAGAGATGCCTTGGTGCCCTCGCTCGTAGCGTCACGTTGAGACGACCTTAATCTCACGCGTACGACGCCGATGCGATTTGCCGCGCCGTTGCGTTCGAACAGTTCCGGCGCCCAGAACGCACGCCGCAGTGGAAGGCGCCTTGACGGTGGACACCGGTCACGGCGACGACACCACGATCGGGAGAACAGTACTGGTTAGGACTACATTCGCGATCATGACAGTCGAACTGACGCAAGACGTTTGCCGCAGGCTCGAGTCGGATCGTTACGTGTGGTTGACCACCGTGGCGAAATCCGGCCAGCCTGTGCCCCGGCTCGTATGGTTCTTATTCGACGGCAAGGATGTGACGGTGTATTCGATGCCGAAAGCCGCGAAGATCGCGCATATCAAGGCCCGCCCGCAGGTCAGCCTGAATTTGGATTCCGATGGCAACGGTAGGGGGACCGTCGTGGTCGCCGGTGCGGCCAGGGTCGACGCGGTCGGGGCCGATTCGCTCGCGGACGAGCAATATCAGGCCAAGTACCACGATTACGCCGTCAGCATCGGGATGGGCGACGAGTATCTCGCCTCGTTCAGCACGCGGTTGAAGATCAGCGTCGACAAGATGTGGTCGACACCGTCTGCTAGGTAGCCACTATCCCAGCGGGAAACCTCCCGCCATAGCCTCACCGCCGTCGCGCGCCACCGGCGTCAATCCTCGTCATCGTTCTCCTCGTCGATCTCCTCGATGGTGCCGACCTGAATCGACTCGATCAGATCGTCCTTGAAGCCGAACGTGCCGTCCCGCCAGGTCTTTGGCGGCAGATCGGCAGCCTCAGCCGCCGGCTCCTCGCGCCTTTATTTCATGATCGCCCGAGGTGGGCGAACTTCTCTCGAATCTGCTCCGGGGTCAGGACGCGCCAGATCTCGCCACAGTCACAGCGGACCAGGTGGGGGTTCTCCGCCGCTGGCAAGTGGTCTGGATGGTGACCTAGATCGCGGTGGCGGCCCTGACGGTCGCGCCCCGAGTACGACGCCGAACCGGAAGCTGCCCACGCCCGAGACCAATGCCCGGAGGCGTCGCTTCATCCGCGTTACGCAATTGCCGGAAATTGACAATTTCACGTCGCCGACGTGAAAGCATCCCGGCTTGACACGTTTCGCCTGCGTAGGGACAGACATGGTTCGGCACGGTATGGCCGCTGCGGCGGCATTGATCGTCTTGATTGCGCTTCCATCGGCTCCCCGGGCGGCGGCCGACGCCGGCCACTTGGTCGGCTCTCAATCCGGGAAGATCTTGTGCTTGGTCAGCGCGGACAATGTGTCGCTCGGTGGGGGACCCATCGTGGCGTGCCAACAGTCGGAGGGACAGCCCTTCTCACAGGCGCCGTGGGCCTCGACGAAGCACAGCGTGCGCCTGAACCGCGCGGTGGTGCGGGGCACCGGCGAGTTCTTCTTCGACCTGGGCAGCGTTCCCGGCTGGGCCGGTACAACCGCTCAGGATGTCAACGCCGGCTCCGGGCAAACCAACATCAACGGCTGGACC
Source organism: uncultured Actinomycetota bacterium (assembly GCA_963699655.1). Classification (GTDB taxonomy): domain Bacteria; phylum Actinomycetota; class Actinomycetes; order Mycobacteriales; family Mycobacteriaceae; genus Mycobacterium. The sequence continues at coordinate 403,300 of CAVOUV010000011.1, read as the reverse complement.
ATCCAGTTCGACGAGACCAGCACGCGCTTCACGTATGACGCCACCGGTCATGGCATGTCCGTCAGCCCGGCATACATCCGCTCCTTCTGACCTCGCCTGACGACGGGTCGAACGCGACTAGGTGGTCGCGACCAGGAGCTCCTCGGTGGTGAACGGTCGCAGGCCGTCGGACCTGTCGGCGAAGTAGCGCCGCGTGTAGTCGGCGGCTGTGACGTGCCGCGCCCCGGTGAAGCCGGCATCGCGTGCCATCGCGAGGATGTCGTCCGGGCTGTAATAGCTGATGAACGGTGTGCCCGAAGCCCGGGCGGCCGCGTCGGTCGCCTGATGCATCGCCTTTTCGTCGGCCGCGACAAGCTCCAGTGGCTGCAGGAACGTCATCGCGAATGTCGAACCCGGTGCGAGCGTGGCGATCTGGCGCATCGTGACTGCCGTTGCCTCCTCGGTAAGGTACATCGAGACGCCAAGCGACGAAACTACCGCGGACGTGCTCGTGTCAAAACCGTTGTCCAGCAGCTGCTCCCACCACGACTGGTTCTCGAAGTCGACCGGAACGAAGCGCTGACCCTGGGGAATGCCGAAGCCGAGGTCGACCAGACGCTGACGTTTCCAGGCCTGCGGACCGGGCTGATCGACCTCGAATACCGTGATGCGCGAGGCGATTTCAGGCCTCCGCTGCACGAACGTGTCCAAACCCGCACCTAGCAGCACATACTGCGCGACGCCACCTTCTGCCTGCTCGGCGACGAGGTCTTCGATGAACCGCGCACGCGCCACGATCGAAGCCCGCACGCCCGGCGTGGCGTACTCGTTCATGTCGGGACGCCGGCGCCAATCGGGACCCGGCTCGGCCAGCTGCAGGCCGACACGGTCGTCGATGACGTGTGGTGCCGCGTCGACCTCGGTGTGCAGGGCGCGCCAGAGCGCGGTGCGCACCGCGGTGCTGTCGGGTGCGAGATCGGTGCCGGTCACTGTCCGGGCTTCTGCGGCGCCTGAAGCTTCCATTCGCGACCGTCCGGGTCGCGGACCGTCATCAGCCTTGTGCCCCAATGGGTGTCCTCCCACGGTGTGACGACCTCGACGGGCGCCTCGGGCTCGAACGCGTCGGCGTCGGCCACCGCCAGGACGGTGTGCCGTCGCGTCGGCTCGGTTTCGGGCACCTCGGAGATGAACAGATAGGGGCCGTCGCCGCGGCGGAGTTGCCCGGAGTTGTGGTCGGTCTCGAACACCACCTCATAGCCCAGGGCACGGAAGAACTTGGCCGACTTGCCCCAATTGTGGGTTTCCAGGAATACGGCCTCGATGCCGTCGGTCGTCATGTCAGCTCTCCTTATTCGATCGCTTGTCGTGGGCGTCGAGGTAAGCCCTCAGCGCATCGGCGACCAGTGCCGACAACGAGGATTCCGTCTCGATCGCGTGGTGCTTGAGCTGCCTGATCAGGCCGATCGGCAGGTACACGTTGAACTGCTTGACGTCCTCATCACCCACGATCACTATGCTAGCATGCTAGAAAATTAATGAGCCCGGGCCGACGGCGCGAAAGATCGATTAGACGGACTGCTCGGTGCGCTCGTGCGCGTCCTCCATCACCGTGCGGCCGATCGCGGCGTAGGTGACCGGCTTGGCGGCGCGCAGCCAGATCGCATAGGCCAGGCCAATCACGAACACCCCCAGGATCAGGTACGGGGCGATCTTGAACACGTCCGACTTCGCCGCCAGTCCCGCGGCGAACTCCCGGTTGTCCCATAGCAGCCACACCACGTACAGCATCGCCAGTCCGCCGATCAGCGGGCAGATCAGCGTGGTGATCACGTTGCCGCGGTGAGTCTTTCGCACCCAGAAGTACCAGATCACCGCCGCCGAGCAGATGGCCTGCACCAGCAGGATCGCGGCGGTGCCGATCAACGCCAGGAGGCCGTAGATGTTGGTGTAGGGCACCAGAGCCGGGGTGTCGACGGGGTTACCGTTCGCGTCGGGCACCTGAACGGCCGTGAAGACGGCGAACAGCAGCACGATCACCAGCGTGATCACACTCTGGATCGCCGAGGCGATGTAGGGGGAGCCGTGCTTCGGGTGCGCGGCGCCGATCGTGGATTGCACTTTGCCCGAAGGGATTTCGCGGCCCAGCGCGAAGATGTATCGGGACGCGGCGTTGTGGAACGCCATCGCGCAGGCGAACGATCCGATGACGAGCAGGATCTTGTAGACGTCGAGCAGGACGCTACCCAGTTTGGCGTCGACCAGATTGAAGAACAGGTCCAGTGGCGACGCGCTGATCGACGCCTCGACCGAGGTCTTGGCGCCATTGCCGGCCAACACCATTGCCGAGATGAACGTGTAGAAAAGGCCGAGGCCGATCACCGCGATCAGGGTGGCCCGCGGAATGATCTTCTTCGGGTTGCGGGATTCCTCGCCGTAGACGGCGGTGGTCTCGAAGCCGACCCAGGACCAGAACGCGAAGAACAGGCCGATCGCCATCGATCCGGCCGCCGCGGCAGTGCCGAATGCGCCCGCGGGCAGGCTTTCGAAGGCGTTGTTGAGCAGCACGGTCTGGTTCAGCATGAAGCCGTCGGGGCCGCCACCGGAGAAGATGACCGCGAACGCGAGCGCGAAGAGGATGAGCACCTCACACGTCAGCGTGACGCCGAGAATGGCGGCGGTGACGCTGATGTGGAAATGGCACAGCACCCCGATGGCGACAGTGGCGCCGATCGCGAACACCAGCCACGGGATGTTGACCTTGAAGATGGTGTTGACCGCGTCGTTCGCGAAGTAGGCACAGCCGCCGATGAGCGAACCCTCGAACACCACATAGGCGAACGTTGCGAGCATCCCGCTTGCCATGCCCCAGATCTGGCCGAGGCCATGGGAGATGAATCCGTAGAACGCGCCCGTGGTGGTGATGTGCTTGGCCATCGCGACGTAACCGAGCGCGAACAGCGTGAGGATGATCGTCGCGAACAGGAAGCCGGCCGGCGCGCCCAGTCCATTGCCGAATCCGACGGCGATCGGCACGTTGCCGGTCATCGCAGTTATCGGCGCGGCATTCGCGACGGCCATGAAGATGACGGCGACGATTCCGATGGCGCCCTTCTTGAGGCCGGTCGGGGGAGCCGTCGTCTGGCCCTCGGGGGCTGCGGAATCAGTGGTCACCGCGGGTCTCCTGCTTCGGATTTGAGTGCGTGAGCGGTCCGCGCCATTGCAGTCCGGAGTGAGCGTCGCACCCCAACGCCAACTCGACAACCGGAGGACACATGCTCGTAACACAGTTGCCAGTGAACGCTCAGTGAATGGCGGTCGAACTGTGCGAACCCGCGGTGGTGGCCGCACCCGGAAGCTACGACACTGTCGTCGTGACGACCACTTCGCTGCTTGGCTCGATCCTCAACTGGCTACGGGCCGGCTACCCCGAGGGCGTTCCGGGACCCGACCGGGTTCCGCTGCTGGCGCTGCTGCGCGCCACCCCGTTGACCGATGAGCAGATCAAAGAGGTGGTGCGCAACGTCACCGCCGACGGATCGACGGCGACCGCAGACGGGTCGATCGACGACGACGAGATCGCCGCGTTCATCAGGGACGTCAGCCACCACGACGCCGGCCCGGAGAACGTCGGCCGGGTCGCGGCGAGGCTGGCCGCGGCCGGATGGCCGCTGGCCGGCGTCGCCGACGGTCCATCCGAATAGCCGCTACCGCAGCGACGACGTATCGATGACGAATCGGTAGCGTACGTCGCTGGCGAGCACGCGTTCGTAGGCCTCGTTGATGTAATCCGGTGTGATGATCTCGATTTCGGGGCGCACGCCGTGCTCGGCGCAGAAGTCCAGCATCTCCTGGGTTTCGGGGATGCCGCCGATGTTCGAGCCGGCCAGGCTGCGCCGCATCAAGGCCAACGTGAACGCCCCGACCTTCATCGGGTTTTCGGGAATGCCGAGTTCCACGAGGGTCCCGTCCGCGTCGAGCAGGCTCATGTAGGCGTCCAGGTCCAGGTTCGCGGACACGGTGTTCAGAATCAGGTCGAACGAACCCGCGAGCTTGGTGAACGTCTCGGGGTCCGAGGTGGCGTAGTACTCGCTGGCGCCCAGCCGGAGCCCGTCTTCCATCTTCTTCAACGACTGGCTCAACACCGTCACCTTGGCGCCCATCGCCGCGGCGAGCTTCACGCCCATGTGACCCAGGCCGCCGAGGCCGAGGATCGCGACCCGCGTCTCGGGACCGGTATTCCAGTGGCGCAGAGGCGAATACAGCGTGATGCCGGCACACATCAGCGGCGCCGCATCCTCCAGGGGCAGGCTGTCGGGGATGTGCAGCACGTAGTTCTCGTCGACGACGATTGCGCCGCTGTAACCGCCGTGTGTGGGCTGGCCATCGCGGCCGACGGCGTTGTAGGTGCCGGTGAATCCGCGCTTGCAGTAGTTCTCTTCGCCCGCCAGGCAGCTGCTGCACTCCCGGCAGGAGTCGACGAAGCAGCCGACCCCGACGCGGTCTCCGACCTTGAACTCCGTCACCTCGGGACCGACCTCGGTGACGATGCCCGCGATTTCATGGCCGGGGACGATCGGATAGGTCGCATTGCGCCACTCGCCGCGAACGGTGTGGATGTCGGAGTGGCAGATGCCCGCGAAGTGGATGTCGAACGCGACGTCGTGCGCTCCTACCTCGCGGCGCGTGATCTCGGTCTTGGTCAGCGGCTCGGTGGCGGAAGTGGCGGCGTAGGCGGAGACGGTTGTGGTCATATGCGATTCCTCTTTGCTCGTCATTTACGGATGCACTACAAAAGCATTAGCCAAGCTAATTTAATTTGCCGCATCGGCGCGACAACACAGGTCTCCAACCACCGATGGGGCGGCCGGAATTCCCGGTTCGTGCTGTGAATTCGCGCCTAGAGTCCTGGGGCGCGGTAAGCGCCGTTGAAGGACGTCCGTTCGTAGCGAGCCACCCCGGCCCGCGTGTAGGGATCACGGTCGATGATGTCCTGCGCGTCGTCGGCACTGATGTCGGCGGAGACGAGCACGCCGCCGGACTGATCTTCCTGCCGGCCGGCGACCAGGAGGCGACCGGCGTCGATCTCGGCTTGCAGGAATTCCAGATGGGCGGGCCTGGTCTGCTCGATGACGTCGGGAGGTTGGACGTACGTCGACTTGAGGACGTGGATCACGTTGGTGAGGTTAGTTGATCGGCGCGTTGACCCATCTCAGGTCGGCCAGGATGCCGCGGGCGGCGACGACGCCCTCGCCCGTCTGCCACACCTCGTTGTTGACCGCGAAGACACGGTTGTCGCGGTTGGCGGACAACTTTCGCCACGCCTGGCTTTCCAACACCATCGGCGCCCGGTCCCTGGCCGCAGGCGAGTCGAACGAGATGTAGAGGATGTCGCCGTCGGCGCTGGAGAAGTCGGGGGAGTTCTTCAGGTCCTCGTCGGTGATGCCGATCTCGGTGTAGGGCTTGTCGGTAAAGCGTTGTGCCGCAGGACGATCCACGCCGACGGCGGCCAGCACGCTGGCGGGGAAATTGTCGGCGCCGTACACCCGCATGGTGGTGTCGGTCAGCTGCACCACCGATGCCTGGAAATGGGTGGCGTCGTTGTCGGCGCCCGTTTTGTCGGCGGCCTGCTCGAATCCGTCGATCAATCCATTCGCGGCGTCGAGGCGGCCGGTCGCCGCGCCCACCGTGCGCAGATCATCGCGCCACGCCGCACCAGGGGGCCCGGTGAACACGGTGGGCGCGATCGCCGAAAGCCCTCCGAACGCATCAGGCGTGAGCGCCTGCGAGCCCAGGATCAGATCGGGATTGGCGGCCCGGATGGCGTCGAGGTCCGGGGCGGTGCGGGTCCCGGCGGCGGGGACATCGTGGATGACCTTGCCGAGGTAGGACGGCTGACTGCTGGAGCCGTCGGGGAGCGCGGCCGCGACGATGCGCGACTGCAGGCCCAGCGCGCAGAGCGCGTCGAGCTGGTCACCGGAGAGCACCACGATGCGCTGCGGGTCGGCGCGCACCTGCGTGGTCCCCGCGGCATGGCGGACCTCGCGGTCGGGCGGACCCGGGTCGACCGCGGCCGGGTCTGGTGCGCACGACTCGTCGGGCCTGCGCTCATTTCCGAGCACGCCCGCGCTGGCGATCTTGGTCGTGCTGGTGATCACCGACTGTTGGGCGCCGGGGCTGGACGGGCTCCCGCCGGAACCGCACCCGCTGAGGAGGGTCACCGATACCGCCGTTGCGACAGCGGCCAGACCCAACGACCGGGCGGCCGCCGGGCCCTCTCGCCGTCCGCCGATCAGCACGTCGCCGACGGTAACATCCAGGCCGTTCACAGCTGGTCAGGCGGCCAACCTCGGATGTCGCCAAGCATTTACGACAGTTTGTAGGACCCAGGCTTACACAGCCGTCCTGGGAAGCTACGATTCATATGCGGAGCCCGTGCGGCCTTCGCGAATTGGTGCCGATGAACATTTGGAGGACCTGTTGGTAGCCGAAGCGCCCCCAATCGGAGAACTCGAGGCTCGTCGGCCGTTCCCGGCCCGTCTCGGTCCCAAGGGGAACCTGGTCTACAAGCTGGTGACCACGACCGATCACAAGCTGATCGGCATCATGTACTGCGTCGCCTGCTTCATCTTCTTCTTCATCGGCGGCCTGATGGCGCTGTTGATGCGCACCGAGCTCGCGCTGCCGGGTCTGCAGTTCCTGTCCAACGAGCAGTTCAATCAGCTGTTCACCATGCACGGCACGGTGATGTTGCTGTTCTACGCGACCCCGATCGTGTTCGGTTTCGCCAACTTGGTGCTGCCGCTGCAGATCGGCGCGCCCGATGTGGCGTTCCCGCGGCTGAACGCGTTCTCGTTCTGGCTGTTCCTGTTCGGCGCCACGATCGCGATCGCCGGATTCATCACCCCGGGCGGTGCGGCCGACTTCGGCTGGACCGCCTACACCCCGCTGACCGACGCGATTCACTCGCCGGGCGCAGGCGGTGACCTGTGGATCATGGGCCTGGCCGTCGGTGGTCTGGGCACCATCCTCGGTGGCGTCAACATGGTCACCACCGTGGTGTGCATGCGGGCCCCCGGCATGACGATGTTCCGGATGCCGATTTTCACCTGGAACATTCTGGTGACGTCGATCCTGGTGCTGCTGGCCTTCCCGCTGCTGACCGCGGCGCTGTTCGGGCTGGCGGCCGACCGCCACCTCGGCGCGCACATCTACGACCCGGCCAACGGCGGCGTGCTGCTGTGGCAGCACCTGTTCTGGTTCTTCGGCCACCCCGAGGTGTACATCATCGCGTTGCCGTTCTTCGGCATCGTGACCGAGATCTTCCCGGTCTTCTCGCGCAAGCCGATCTTCGGCTACACCACGCTGATCTACGCGACGCTGTCGATCGCCGCGCTGTCGGTGGCGGTGTGGGCGCACCACATGTACGCGACGGGCGCGGTGCTGCTGCCGTTCTTCTCGTTCATGACGTTCCTGATCGCGGTGCCGACCGGTATCAAGTTCTTCAACTGGATCGGCACGATGTGGAAGGGCCAGCTGACATTCGAGACACCCATGCTGTTCTCGGTGGGCTTCCTGGTCACCTTCCTGCTCGGCGGCCTGTCCGGCGTGCTGCTGGCCAGCCCGCCGATCGACTTCCACGTGACCGACTCGTATTTCGTGGTGGCGCACTTCCACTACGTGCTGTTCGGCACCATCGTGTTCGCCACCTACGCGGGCATCTACTTCTGGTTCCCGAAGATGACCGGACGGATGCTCGACGAGCGGCTGGGCAAGCTGCACTTCTGGCTGACGTTCATCGGGTTCCACACCACCTTCCTGGTACAGCACTGGCTCGGTGATGAAGGCATGCCGCGCCGCTACGCCGACTACCTGCCCACCGACGGGTTCACCACACTCAACATCGTGTCGACGATCGGGGCGTTCATCCTCGGCGTCTCGACCATCCCGTTCGTGTGGAATGTGTTCAAGAGCTGGCGCTACGGCGAGCCGGTCACCGTCGATGACCCGTGGGGCTACGGCAATTCGCTGGAGTGGGCGACCAGCTGCCCGCCGCCGCGGCACAACTTCACCGAGCTGCCCCGGATCCGTTCCGAGCGCCCGGCGTTCGAGCTGCACTATCCGCACATGGTGGACCGGATGCGCGCCGAGGCGCACGTCGGTCGTGCGCACGGCCCCGACGACGGTGACGTGACGCGGCTCGACCACGAGAATGTCCGCACCTGACCTGACTCGACTCCGCGGCAGCAATCGGGGGTGACTAGTCGAAAGGTGGCTCCGCCCATCGGCTCTTCGCGCGAGCGCTCATCGCTGCTGATCACCGTCACCGGACACGATCAACCTGGTGTTACCTCGGCGCTGTTCGAAGTGCTGTCGCGGCACAAGGTCGAACTTCTCAACGTCGAGCAGGTTGTCATCCGTGGCCGGTTGACGCTGGGGGTGCTCGTCGCCACGGCGGCGGAGGTGGCCGGCGGCCACCAGTTCCGCTACGAAGTGCAGACCGCGGTCCACGGCGTCGGCCTCGATGTGACGATCGAGCGCAGCGACGATCTGCCGGTCATGCGGGAACCGTCGACACACACCATCGTTGTCCTCGGCCGCCCGATCACCGCGGAGGCGTTCGGTGTGGTGGCCCGTGAGGTGGCCGCGCTCGGGGTCAACATCGACTTCATCCGCGGCGTTTCCGACTATCCGGTGACGGGGCTGGAGCTGCGGGTCTCGGTCCCGCGGGGCGCGGCCTACGACCAGCTGCAGTCCGCGCTCGCGCGGGTGGCGGTAGACGAGGGCGTCGACATCGCCCTCGAGGACTACAGCCTGTCGCGACGGGCCAAGCGGCTCATCGTCTTCGACGTGGATTCGACGCTGATCCAGGGTGAGGTGATCGAGATGCTGGCCGCCCGGGCCGGCGCCGAGGCCGCCGTGGCCGAGGTGACGGACGCCGCCATGCGGGGCGAGCTCGATTTCGCCGAGTCGCTGCACCGCCGGGTCGCCACGCTGGCCGGCCTGCCCGCCGAGGTGCTGGACGATGTCGGTGACCAGATCGAGCTCACGCCGGGAGCCCGCACCACATTGCGCACGTTGCGGCGCTTGGGGTTTCACTGTGGCATTGTGTCCGGCGGCTTCCGGCAGGTGATCGAGCCGCTCGCACACGAGTTGCAGATGGACTTCGTGGCGGCCAACGAGCTCGAGATCATCGACGGGAAACTGACCGGACGCGTCATCGGGCCGATCGTCGACCGCCCCGGAAAAGCCAAGGCACTGCGGGACTTCGCGCAACAGGCCGGGGTGCCGATGGCGCAGACGGTGGCGGTCGGCGACGGCGCCAACGACATCGACATGCTGGCCGCCGCCGGACTGGGAGTCGCCTTCAACGCCAAGCCGGCACTTCGCGAGGTGGCCGACGCGTCGCTGAGCCATCCGTATCTGGACACCGTGCTGTTCATCCTCGGCGTGACCCGCGGCGAGATCGAAGCCGCCGACGCCGTCGACGGCGTTTCGCGACGGGTCGAGATCCTGGACGACTAGTCGCTGCGGCTAGACGACGACGGCCTGTGGCTCGGGCCCGGCGGCGCCGGTGACGCTGCGCCACGCCTGGGCAAGCAACTGGACCGCCGCAGTCAACTGATCGTCGGGCAGGGTGTAGGGCACCCGGATGAAGCGCTCCAGCGTGCCGTCCACACCGAACCGCGGGCCGGGCGGAATCTCCAGTCCCATCCGCGATGCCGCCGCCGACAGCGCCGAGCTCATCGGGGCCGGCAACCGCACCCACAGCGACATGCCACCCGTGCCCGGTGCCGGCTGCCAGTCGGGCAGGTGCTCGTCCAGCAGGGACAGCAACAGGGCCCTGCGGCCGCGCACGATGTCGCGGCGCTCCGACAGCACTTCGTCTGCAAGCTCGAAAAGTCGTGCCGCGGCGAGCTGTTCGAGAATCGCGGTGCCCATATCGATGGCCGGGCGCAGCGCGGCAATGGTGCTCAGGGTGTTGCGTTCGGCACGGATCCAGCCGATCCGTAGTCCGCCCCAGAACGATTTCGACATGGAGCCGACGGTGAGGACCAGGTCGCGGCGCGAGGTCATCGCCGCTGCGAGCGGCGCTGGAACCGGCTCGTCGAGCCACATGTCGGTGATGGTCTCGTCGATGATGGTGCGCGTGCGGGTTTCGGCGATGATCTGCGCCAGGCGCTTGCGCCCCGCCAAGGGCAGCGTCATCCCGGTCGGGTTGTGGTTGTCGGGGATGAGGTAGGCCAGGCTCGGCGTCAGTTGGCGCACCGCAGCGTCAACGGCGTCGAGTTCCCAGCCATCGCTCGTCATGGCGACTGGGACCGGTCTCAGGCCGCGTGTCGACATCGCCGACAGGGCACCGTGATACGTGGGCTGCTCGACCAGCACGCGGTCCCCGGGCTGGGTATAGGTCGCCAAGATCAAGCCGATCGCGTGCAGCGCCCCCGTCGTCACCATGATCTCGTCCGGTTCGGTCGGAAGTCCCCGGGCGCAATACCTTTCGGCGATTGCGGTTCGGAGCGTGGGCACTCCGGTCAGCTCGATTCCGATGTCGTGGAGATACGGCGTGACTTCCTCGGCCGCTTCGGTGAACGCCTGCGAGAGCGCGGCGGCCGGGCCGGCCAGCGTCGCCGCGGCCAGATTCGCGGTGACGGGGCCGGTCGCCGCCGGCGCGGCCGGTGTGACCGGCAGGGCAGTCGTACTGCGGGCACCGCGGCGGGCGTTGAGGTAGCCGTCCTCGCCCAGTTGGGCGTAGGCGGCGGTGACCGTGGTGCGGGATACCCGCAGCGCGTCGGCGAGCGCGCGCTCGCTGGGCAGCCTGGCGCCGACCGGGACGCGGCCGTCGACGATCAGCAGGCGGATCGCGTCGGCGAGACCCTGGTAGGCCGGTCCGCTCCGACTGGATGTCCGCCAGTTGCCGAGTTCGCGGGCCAAAAGGTCCACATCCAGGGCACGAGCCGCCATATCGGTGGTCATTTGCAGCCAGTATGGGTCAACTGGCTATTGAAAGGCAAGCCACTTGTTCGCAAAATCGAAATGTGAGCATCAACTGGACCTCTCGAATGGCTCGGCCGTGGGCCAGATTCTTCAAACGGGCGGACAACATCCCCGCCGAGTTCCTCGACCGGGACGCGGAACGGGTGAACCGCGAGCTAGAGCTGATCCGGATACGCTTCCCGCACCATGCGTAGAGCCACCCTGCGGGCCACGGCGCTGCTGATCGGCCTGTGCGGCTATGGCTTTTCGATGGCGATGATGGTGCGCGCCGGGCTGGGCCTCGACCCGTGGGACGTATTCCATCAGGGCCTGTCGAAGCACACCGGCATGACGATCGGGGTCGCGTCGGCGGTGGTCGGCGTGGCGGTGCTGCTGGCCTGGATTCCGCTGCGCAATCGGCCGGGTATCGGCACGGTCGCCAACGTGATCGTCATCGCTGTCACCGTCGATGCGGGAATGTGGTTGTTGGTGCCGCCCACCTCGCTTCCGGTGCGCATCGCCATGATGGTCGGCGCGGTGGCGCTCAACGCGTTCAGCACGGTGCTCTACGTGGGCGCCGGCCTGGGCCCGGGACCGCGCGACGGGCTGATGACGGGGCTGGTCGCGCGCACCGGGTTGTCGGTCAGGTTGGTCCGCACGTCGATCGAGGCGACGGTGCTGGCCGTCGGCTGGCTGCTGGGCGGCTCTGTCGGCGTCGGCACCGTTCTCTACGCGTTCGGGATCGGTCCGCTGGTCCAGTTCTTCCTGTGGCTGACGCCGAAAAGGGTGCTGGCGGTCAGCGGGTGGGCCGCCATGGCCGAGGCTCGCCGCAGGCGCCGTTCAGGCGAAGGTGGCGTCGATACGACGCGGGTCGAAGAGGTAATCGGTGAGCACGCCGGTTAGGCCGACGGTGCCGGCCCGATCGCCGAGGCGCGCGGGGACGATCTGAAGCGTTCGGGTCGCCAACGGCATCGACCGTGCATACACGCTTTCCCGGATTCCGGCGATCACGTAGTCCGAGCCGGCCGCCAACTCGCCGCCGATCACGACCATGGACGGGTTGAGCAGGCTCACCACCTCGGAAAGCGTCCTGCCGATGAAGCGGCCCGCGCGCCGGGCCAGGTTCACCGCGAGCGGGTCGCCCGCGACGATCAGATCCACGACATCCCGGATCGCGGCGACCTGGTGTCCGCTGCCGCGCAGATCGCGCATGAGGGCCCAGCCTCCGGCGTAGGCCTCCAGGCACCCGGTATTGCCACACCGGCAGACCGGCGGATCGGCGCTCGCGGGGGAGTCGTCCCGCGGGTTGATCTGGATGTGGCCGATGTCCCCGGCAGCGCCGTCGGCGCCGCGGTAGATCGATCCGTGGGCGATGATGCCGGCGCCGATTCCGGTGGCCACCTTGACCATCACGAGTGAGTCGCGATCGGCGAACTCGCGGGCGTGCTCGCCGAGTGCCATGGCGTTGGCGTCGTTGTCCACGACCACCGGGCAGTCGAAGCGCGACGCGAACCACGAGCGGATCGGGTAGGCGTCCCAGCCCGTCATGATCGGTGGGCTGATCACCGATGCACTGGCGAAGTCCACCGGCCCGGGTACCGCCAGCCCGATGCCCCGCACGGCTTCCTCTGTCAGATCGGCGCTTTCGAGCAACTGACCGAACAGTGCTCCGACCGACCGAAGCCATTTCTCGGGTCCGATGGTGATATCGAGGGCGGTTCGAGTGTCGTGGCGAATGTGGCCGCCGAGATCGGTGACAGCGGTTCGCACTCCGGTTGCCCCCGCATCGGCGATGAGCAACGCGCCCTGGTCGTCACGGAAGTGGAAATGGCTCGGTGGCCGCCCACGAACCGCGGTCGACTGACCACTCGAGATGAACCCGGCCCCCTTCAGGGCGTCCAGTCGCGCAGCGACGGTGGAGCGCGACAGGCCCGTCCGCTCGATGATCTCGGCGCGGGTCAGCCCCCCTGCGCGACGGATGACGTCGAGCACGTGCCCCACCGACCCGCCGGATCGGGGCCGTCGGCGTGGCCGGCGCAGCCGGTGCATGCAGTCTTTTTACCAGAATAGGCGTCTTTTTGCTTGACAGTACGCATATATATGGACTTGACTAACCAGAAATCACCTTCGCTTCGCCCGATCCGCTCAAAGAGGAGAGGCCTCCATGTCCCCTGCAAATCACGTGACCCGCCACATCGGGCGTACCGCGACCATCGCCGTCGTCGGAGGTCTGACGATGGCCCTCGCCGCGTGCGGTGGTTCGACATCGGGGGGTGGCTCGGGCTCCGGCGGTGTCGCCGCCGTCGTCAAGGGACTGGACAACCCCTTCTTCCAGACCATGGAGTCAGGCATCAACGACCAGGCGAAGACAGCGGGGGTGCCCGTCACGGTTCAGGCCGCGAACTCCATCACCGACACCACAGGCCAGGGCGACAAGCTCAACGGACTCGCCGGTCAGGAATTCAAGTGCTTCGTCGTCAATCCGATCACCGGCACCAACCTGATCCAGGGCATCGCTCAGCTTTCGGCCAAGAACATGCCGATCGTGAACATCGACAGCCCGATCGACGACGAGGCCGCGAAATCCGCCAACGCCAAGATCGCCACCTACATCGGCACCGACAACGCCGACGCCGGAGCAAGGCCGCCGCTGCAGATGGGTGTGTTGTTGCCACAGGGCGGCAAGGTCGCGCTGATCGGCGGTACTGCAGGCGATGTCACCAGTGCGGCCAGGCTCGACGGCTTCACGACCGGCAAACCGGCCAACGTCACCATCGTGTCGACGGTCGCGGCCGACTGGGAGCGGCAGCAGGCGCTGACCAAAGCCACCGACATCATGACCGCCACCCCCGATCTGGCCGCCTTCTTCGTCGCCAATGACGACATGGGCCTCGGCGTCGCGCAGGCCATCGCCAACAAGGGCAGGACCGGACAGATCAAGGTGATCAGTGTCGACGGCAACAAGGATGCGTTCGATGCGGTCAAGGCCGGCGGCATCGACGCCGTCGTCGCCCAGTTCCCCTACGTGATCGGGGCGATGGGAGTGGAAGCCTGCCAGGCCGCGATCGCGGGCAAGACGCTGCCCGCCTCGGTCAAAGCCCCCGTCCAGGTGGTGACCAAGGCCAATGTCGATGCCGCGCTGGCCGCCGCGCCCAAGCCCGCCGCAGCCTACGACGACCCGTTCACGGAGTTGAACAAATGACCGGAGCCGAACAAGCAACGGCGGCACCCGCCACCTCGTCGCGCGCCGACGTGACCGGCACATCGGCCGCTGACGCCGGCGAACCGTTGTGGCGCAAGCTGATGGACCCGGCCAACCTCGCCAACTGGGCCGCCCCGATCGCCCTGGTCGCACTGGCGATCGTGTTCCAGGTCTTGAATCCGACCTTCCTCAGTCTGGGCAACATCGAGTCGATGCTGTCGGCCGCATCCATCCTCATCGTGCTGGCGGTCGGCCAGACGTTCGTGGTCGCCACCGCGGGCATCGACCTGTCGATCGCGTCGGCGATGACATTCGCCGCGGTGATCTTCGGAGCCGTCTTCCAGTTGGTCTACTTGCGGCGATCGTTGCCGCGATTGTGGCGGGCCTGGCCGTCGGTGTGGTCAACGGGTTGCTCATCGCGCGCGGCCGCATCACCGACTTCATCGTCACCCTCGGCACGCTGTCGGCCGCATCGGGGACGGCCCTGATCGTCGCGGACGGAAAGCCGAAGACGATCATCAGCGCGCCACTGTTGAAGTTGTCGACAGGCACCGTGTGGATCTTCGGCTACGCCTTCCTGCTCGCCATCGTGCTCGCGGTGGTCGCGCACATCGTGCTGTTCCACACCCGCTTCGGCACGTACGTGCTGGCAACGGGCGGCAACAAGGAAGCGGCTTCCGCGACAGGGGTTTCGACCGCGCGGATCAAGACTGCCGTCTATGTGATCGCCGGCCTGACCGCCGGGATTGCGGCCATCCTGCTGGTTGCCAGGGTGGGCGCCGCCGAACCGGCGTCGAATACGTCCTTCCTGCTGAACTCGGTGGCGGCCGTCGTCCTCGGCGGCGTGAGCCTGTTCGGCGGCAAGGCGACCATCGCCGGTCCCGTCATCGGCGCATTGCTGCTGACCGCGCTCGTCAACGGCCTCACCCTGCTCGGTGTCTCGCAGTTCTACCAACCGCTGTCGGTGGGCATCGTCGTGGTGCTGGCAGCCTTCCTCACGAGGTTCCAGAAATGACCCAAGTCGACGTCGCGGAAGCCATTGAGCGAAGACGTGCCGGATGATGCCTTGCTGAAAATCGACGGCGCCACACTGTCGTTCGGTCAGGTCCGCGCCCTCAAGAACGTGACGATGCACGCCCGCCGCGGGGAGGTCACCGCCATCGTGGGCGACAACGGCGCGGGCAAGTCCACGCTGATCCGCTGCGTCAGCGGCGTGCACTCACCCGATTCGGGCGCGATCTCCTTCGAGGGCAAGCCGGTGAACTTTCGGTCGCCGCACGAGGCCAGCGACGCCGGAATCGAGACGGTGCACCAGAACCTGGCGCTCGTCGAGGATCTGACGGTCTGGCAGAACCTGTTCCTCAACCGCGAGCTGGTGCGCAGGTTCGGCCCCGTCGCGTTCCTCAACCGCCGCGCGATGCGGACCGAGGCCGAGGAGATGGTTTCTACCCTGGCGGTCAACGTGCCGGCGGTGGGTTCACGCGTGCGCCGTCTCTCCGGCGGGCAGCGGCAGGCCGTTTCGATCTGCCGCGCAGCGGGATTCGCCTCCAAACTCATCATCATGGACGAGCCCACGGCGGCGCTGGGCGTCCAGGAGACGGCCCGCGTCGAAGAGCTGATCGTCCGCCTCCGCGACGAGGGACACGCGATCATCCTGATCAGCCACAACTTCGCCCAGGTGCTCAAGCTCAGCGACGCGGTCTGGGTCATGCGCGCCGGACGACTGTGTGGCGGGCCGACGCACCCGCGACACCGACGGCGACGAAATCGTCGGACTCATCACCGGCGCACGCCCGGAGACGTTGCGTCCGCCGCCACCTCACAGCCCTGATTCAACTCACGATCCGGCTAATTCTCAAGCAAGGAGTGCACATTCATGACTACTCCGGTCGACGTCCCCAACGTCGTCGGCATCCATGCGCTGGTATGGGTCGGCGACACCGCTCCGGCCAGCGTCCACTTCGCCATCGAGCAGACGGTTGCCAGCGGATACGGATTGCTCGAATTCTCGCTGCATGATTCGGTCAACCTCGATCGGACGAAGACGCGAGAACTGTTGAGAGCAACGGGCTTCAGGCCGCATGCTCGCGCGGATTGGCGCTGGATGCCGATATTTCCAGCACCGACCCAGCAGGTCGTGGAACGTGGCGCGGCGCTGCTGCAGGAGTCGTTGCAGCTCACCCACGATATCGGCGCAACGATTCTCACCGGCGCCCTCTACAGCGCATTCGGCAAGGCGCGCGCACCCGTTGACGCCGGCCGGTCGGGCCAATGTCGTAGCGCGTGTTGAAAGACCTCGCGGTCGAAGCTGCGCCACTCGGGGTGGCGCTCGGACTGGAAATCTGCAACCGCTACGAGACCAACGTCGTGAACACCGCCCGCGACTGCCTGCGCCTCGCGGACGACATCGGCGCCGACAATGTGGTGATCCATCTGGACACGTACCACATGAACATCGAGGAAAAGGATCTCGCGACGCCGGTCATCGAGCTCGGCGACCGGCTCGGATACGTCCATATCGGCGAGAATGACCGCGGCTATCTGGGATCCGGGCACGTCGACTTCCGGCGTTTTTCGGCAGCACTGGCCGACATCGACTATCGGGGCCCGATCACCTTCGAGTCCTTCTCGTCGGCGGTCGTCGCCCGCGGCCTTTCCAACGACCTCGCGATCTGGCGCAACCTCTGGGATGACGGTGCCGACCTGGCCGGGCACGCGCGCCGCTACATCGTCGACGGCCTGCGCCATGCCCGCGCGCGTCAGCACCCGCCTGGGACCGAGCAGCAGATGACGGTCGATCGGCAGGCACTGGAATCGATCGCGCTGGCCGAAGGCGACTCCCAAGCGACGGTAAGCCCGCGCGATCCTCGGTATCGCGGGCAACCCGGGAGCGGGCAAATCCACGCTTGTCGAATTGCTGGCGCGGATCGCGGCGATCAGGGTGATAGTGGGTCGCGCATGTGCCCATGGACGGATTTCACCTCGCCGACACCCAGCTGGACCGGCTCGGCAACCGCGACCGCAAGGGTGCCCCCGACACCTTCGACGCTTCGGTTATGCGCACCTGCTGGAGCGGATCGCGCAGGAGGACACCGCCCCGGTCTATGTGCCGGGGTTCGACCGGACGCTCGAACAACCGTTGGCCGGTGCACTGGTCGTGTTGCCGTCAGCGCGTCTGGTGATCACCGAAGGCAACTACCTGCTGCTCGATGATCCCGTTATGGGCGCGGGCACGTGCAGCGATGGACGCCGTGTGGTTCGTCGCCAGCGAGGAAGCGCTCCGCGCCGAACGGCTCGTCGCGCGGCATGTGCGGTTCGGTAAGACCGCGCAGCAGGCACGCGCCTGGGTGGCAGCCACCGATCAAGTCAACGCCGACCTGGTGTCCACCACCCTCGCCAAGGCCGACCGTGTGGTGGTCAACGATTCGGCGGGATGGAGACTGGCCGGGTAACCGATCCGGTCGCCGAGGCCGGTGACCCGCAGAACGCGGGACCCGCGGAATGCGGCACGATGGGCGAGTGCCAGCCCCCGTGGAGCCGCCAGAACAGACGGAAGACGCAGCCGACCCCGACCTGCTGATCGATTTCGCCAGGGTCACTCTGCGGCGCGGTGGTCAACGCCTGGTGGGGCCCATCACCTGGTCGGTGGAGCTCGACGAACGCTGGGTGGTGATCGGGCCCAACGGGGCGGGCAAGACATCGCTGCTGCGTATCGCGGCGGCCATGGAGTATCCCTCGTCCGGCACCGCCTATGTGCTCGGCGAGCGGTTGGGCCGCGTCGACATGTCCGAGCTCCGGGCCCGGGTCGGGTTGAGCAGCTCGGCGCTCTCGCAACGGGTGCCCGACAGTGAAGTGGTGCGCGATCTCGTCGTCTCGGCCGGCTACGCCGTGCTCGGCCGGTGGCGTGAGCAGTACGACGACGTCGACTACGGCCAGGCCATCGACATGTTGGAAAGCGTTGGCGCCGAACATCTCGCCGAGCGCACGTACGGCACGTTGTCCGAAGGTGAACGCAAGCGGGTGCTGATCGCGCGGTCGATGATGACCGACCCCGAGCTGCTGCTGCTCGACGAACCCGCCGCCGGCCTGGATCTCGGCGGCCGCGAGGAACTCGTCAGCCGGCTGGCCGATCTGGCGGCCGACCCGGATTCGCCGGCGCTGGTCCTCGTCACCCACCACGTCGAGGAGATACCCCAGGGTTTCAGCCACTGCCTGATCCTGTCCGAGGGGGAGGCCGTCGACGCGGGGCTGCTGACGCAGGTGCTGACGGCAGAGAATCTGTCCACGGCGTTCGGCCAGTCCATCGCGCTGGACTACATCGACGGCCGCTACTTCGCCCGTCGTACCCGCAGCCGGGCCGCGCACAGGAGGCGTGCATGAGCGAGCAGGATCCTCTGACACCACGTCCGGCGGCGACCGTGATGCTGATCCGCGACAAGCGCCCGGGCTTCGACCGGGAAATTGAGGTGTTCCTGATGCACCGGCATTCGCAGATGGATTTCGTGGCGGGCGTCATGGTGTTCCCCGGCGGCGGCGTCGACGACCGCGACCGCAACGCCGACATCGCCTGGGCCGGCCCCGACCCGTCGTGGTGGGCCGGGCGACTCGGGGTGGCCACCGATCTGGCCGAGGCACTGGTCTGCGCGGCGGCGCGGGAGACGTTCGAGGAGTCCGGGGTGCTGTTCGCCGGACCGGCAAGCGATCCCGACGGCATCGTCGACGATGCATCGGTCTACCGCGAGTCACGGCTGGCACTGGCGAACCACTCGCTGTCGTTCGCCGACTTCCTGCGGACCGAGAAGCTCGTGCTGCGCGCCGATCTTCTGCGGCCCTGGGCCAACTGGGTGACTCCGAAGGAGGAGCGGACCCGCCGCTATGACACCTATTTCTTCGTCGGGGCGTTGCCGGAGGGTCAGCGCGCCGACGGCGACAACACCGAAACCGACCGGGCCGGGTGGATCACCCCCGCGGAGGGGCTCGACGATTTCGCCCACTCGCGGACCTTCCTGCTGCCGCCGACGTGGACGCAGCTGGACTCCCTGAATGGCCGCACCGTCACCGAAGTGCTTGCGGTGGAACGTCAGATCGTGCCGGTCGAGCCCCATCTCGCCGCGAAGAACGGCAATTGGGAGATCGAGTTCTTCGACAGCGACCGCTACAACAACGCCCGCAACCACCGTGCGCCGGACAGCTATCACCCGGACGCGCCGTCCGCATGAACGAATTCGTCTCGGTCGTCATCAGCGACGAACAGCCCGGTATCGCGACACTGCTGCTCTCGCGTCCGCCCACCAACGCGCTCACCCGGCAGGTCTACCGGGAGCTCGTCGCCGCAGCGGCCGCCATCGGCCGACTCGACGAGGTTTTCGCGGTGATCATCTTCGGTGGTCACGAGATCTTCTCCGCCGGCGACGATGTGCCGGAACTGCGCACCCTGAACGCCGACGAGGTCGCCGTGGCCGCCCGGGCGTGCAGACAGGCGATCGAGGCCGTGGCCGCCATCCCGAAGCCGACCGTCGCCGCCATCACCGGATACGCGCTGGGCGGCGGTCTGACCCTGGCGCTGGCCGCCGACTGGCGGGTCAGCGGTGACAACGTGAAGTTCGGTGCGACGGAGATCCTCGCGGGACTCGTGCCCGCCGGCGGTACCGAGTGGCTGGTCCGGTCCGTGGGACTCGGCAAGGCCAAGGACCTGGTGCTCAGCGGCCGCTTCGTCGACGCCAAGGAGGCGCTGGCGCTGGGCCTGATCGACCAGATGGTGGCGCCCGACAGCGTGTACGACGCCGCCCTGGCCTGGGCCCGGCGGTTCGGTGACTATCCACCGCAGGTACTGGCTGCCGCCAAGGCGACCTTCGGCGTTTAGGCTGCCAGCCATGAGCTTCGAGGAAACCGACGCTGTCTCTGTTCCCCGCAGGCGGGTGGGCCCCCCGCTTGCGAGGGGAGTGCCCCCAGTCGCCGACAACCAGGCGGCTCCGATCCCGAACCCGCACGCCACAGCGGAACAGGTAGAGGCGGCCCGCCACGACTCCAAGCTCGCCCAGGTGCTGTACCACGACTGGGAGGCCGAGACCTACGACGACAAGTGGTCGATCTCGTATGACAAGCGCTGCGTGGACTACGCCCGCGACCTGTTCGACGCGACGGTCCCGGCCGAGGAGCTGCGCAACCTCCCGTATGACCGGGCGCTGGAGCTGGGCTGCGGCAGCGGCTTCTTCCTGCTGAACCTGATCCAGGCCGGAGTCGCGCGCCGCGGCTCGGTCACCGACCTGTCCCCGGGGATGGTCAAGGTGGCCACCCGCAACGGCGAGAATCTGGGCCTCGAGATCGACGGCCGCGTCGCCGACGCCGAGGGCGTCCCGTATGACGACGACACCTTCGACCTCGTGGTCGGCCACGCCGTGCTGCACCACATCCCCGATGTGGAGCTGTCGCTGCGCGAGGTGGTGCGCGTGCTCAAGCCGGGCGGGCGGTTCATCTTCGCGGGCGAGCCGACGAACGCGGGCGAAACCTACGCCCGCCCGTTGTCGACGCTGACATGGCGGGCGGTGACGAACGTGACCCGGCTCCCGGGGTTGTCCGGCTGGCGGCGGCCGCAGGCCGAACTCGACGAGTCGTCGCGCGCCGCGGCGCTCGAGGCGATCGTCGACCTGCACACGTTCGACCCCGCAGACCTCGAGCGGACGGCGGCCAATGCGGGTGCCGTCGAGATCTCGACATCGACAACAGAATTCACCGCCGCGATGCTGGGCTGGCCGCTGCGGACCTTTGAAGCCGCCGTGCCGCCGGGCCGGCTGGGGTGGGGCTGGGCGAAATTCGCGTTCAACAGCTGGATCGCGTTGAGCTGGGTCGACGAGAACCTCTGGAGCCGTGTCGTCCCGAAGTCCTGGTACTACAACGTCATGGTGACCGGGGTCAAACCGTCGTAGAGTTCAGCCTCGACGATATCGCGTATCTGCGCGGCGAGGCGGGGGAGCAAGCTCTGGATGAGGTCGGCGGCTACCAGCTGACCGACGCCACGCTGATCGCCGATATTGCCTCGGCCCGAACGCGTTTCGCCGATCGCGCGGCAGTGTTGGTGGAGACGACGTTGTTGCGGCGCAGAGCTTCGGCCAAGTTCGCCGATCCGTCGTGCTGGCTGTTCACCGACGAGGCGTTGCAACAGGCCACCGCCGGCCCCGTGGCGCTGCACAGGGCGGCGCGGCTGGCCGGCGCCGATGTCCACGACGCCACCTGTTCGGTCGGTACTGAGCTTGCGGCGCTTCGGAATTCGGCGGGGCTGGTGCTCGGCAGCGATGTGGACCCGGTCCGCCTCGCGATGGCAAGGAACAACGTCGCCGATGTAGACCTGTGCCGAGCCGACGCCCTGCGGCCGGTCACCCGGGGCGCGGTCGTCCTCGTCGATCCGGCACGGAGGCGCGGCGGACGACGGCGGTTCGACCCGCGGGAC
This sequence comes from uncultured Actinomycetota bacterium, assembly GCA_963699655.1. Lineage (GTDB taxonomy): Bacteria > Actinomycetota > Actinomycetes > Mycobacteriales > Mycobacteriaceae > Mycobacterium. Next base: position 381,698 of record CAVOUV010000011.1, on the reverse strand, counting down.
TACACCCCCGCGCTCGACGAGCTGCTGGATGTGTATCGTGGCCGCGATCTCGTCGTAAAGTGCGCTCCAGGAATCGATTTCGGCGAGCTGGCCCGGATGGGCTTCACCGGCGAGGTCGAGGTGACGTCGCTGGCTGGGAGCGTTCGCGAGGCGTGTCTCTGGTCGGCCACGCTGACGGGCGCGGGGGTCACCCGGCGCGCCACGCTGCTCGATTCGGGCGAGGAGATCACCGACAGCGAGCGCGATGATTGCGCGGTCGCACCGGCGGGCCGGTGGATCATCGATCCCGACGGTGCGGTGGTGCGGGCCGGTCTGGTGCGCCAGTACGCCGTCCGCCACGGGCTGTGGCAGCTCGACCCCGACATCGCCTACCTGTCCGGCGACCAGTTGCCCGCCGGTGTGCGCGGATTCGAGGTGATCGCAGAACTGGGTTTCAGCGAACGGCGACTGCGCCAGGCGCTTTCGGCACACGACGTCGGGGCGGTCGAGATCCTGGTCCGCGGCGTCGACGTCGACCCCGATGTATTGCGACCGCGGCTGCGGCTGCGCGGAACGCACCGGGTCTCAGTCGTGATCGCCCGGATGGGAGCCGGGGCGGCAAGCCGGGCAACGGCATTCATTTGTCGCGCGTCCCGATAGAGCGACACGTACCCTGTCAGTGATCGCCGGTATCGGAACCGGTGCCGGCTGCGAGGACGTCCGACGATGCGCATTCTCTCAGTGGCTGCGGTAGTGGCGGCCGGTGTCCTGGCCGGTGTCGTCGCCGCGCCGACGGCTGCCGCCCAGGCGGCGTGCGCCGAGCTCGAGGGCACGGTGACCGACGGCATCTGTACCGTCCACACCGCCAACCCGACGTACACGCTGGACATGACCTTCCCCGACGACTACCCCGACCAGCAGGCGTTGACCGCGTACCTGACTCAGACCCGCGACGGCTTCGTCAACGTGTCACAGATGCCCGGGTCGTGGAACCAGCCCTACCAGCTGGATGCAAAGGGAACCGGATACACCTCAGGTCCGCCGGCGGGCGGCACGCAGAGTGTGGTCTTCGAGGTCTACCAGAACGTGGGTGGCTCGCATCCGCAGACCTTCTACCAGGCATTCAACTGGGACAACGTCAAACATGCGCCGATCACGTTCAACACGCTGTTCAAACCGGGGACCAAGCCGCTCGACGTGATCTATCCGGAGGTCAATCGCTACCTGCAGAGGGAGCAGGGGATGATCGACCCGATCCCGCCCACAGAGGGCCTCGATCCCGACAACTACCAGAACTTCGCGCTGACCGACGATTCGGTGATCTTCTTCTTCGGACAGGGCGAAATCTTCGCAGGGTCCGCGGGCGCGGTGCAGGCGACGGTGCCACGCGAGGCGCTCGCGGCGATGCTGGCCTGAATTCCGTTACGCCGGTGCGAAACCGTAGACCCGGCCGTCGCTCGTGGCCGTCACAACGCGCCGGTCGTGGCCGATCGACACACCGACGGGCCAGCCCGTCGCGTTCGGCAGCGGATAGCGGTTGACCGTGTGGCCGTCGCCCGGGTCGAACACCAGCAGCGCCTGGCCGTTGTCTCCATCCCGGGCGACGGTGTAGCCCACGCCGCCGGCGCGACTCGACGTGCTCGGGGGAGACGTCATCGCGCGTCCACACCACCTCACCGTGGTCGCCGGAATCCCGGATGGCGACCAATTTGGCGCCGGGACCACCGCCCGCGACGATCATCCCGTCGGGTGACACCGACGGCGGTGTCTGAGCCAGGTACTCCAGCGGTACCGACCACTTCGGCTTGCCGTCGGCGGTGTCCAGCGCCCACAGCCGTTCGTCGCGACCGTTGACGTACACCGTCGAGCCATCGGCCGACAGCACCGGGCTGGCCAGCGGGCCGCCACCCACCGCGTCGCTGGTCCATTCGCGGGTGAGCAGGGGAGTCTGGCCCGGCCGGTAGCGCAGGCCGACCAGGGTCGGCGCGTCGGCGTCGGGCCGCCACACGCCGAGCACGACGATGCCGCTGGACTGCGAAAACGCCGGGGCGGCGGCTACCGGGCAGCGAGGTCGGGCGGGCTGGCAGTCGGCGAGCCCGCGGGTCGAATCGGTCGGGTTCACCCCGGCAACCAGATCCAGGGGTGCGCCCACGACGGTGCCGTTGTGCGCGTCGAACACCAGCACCTGGCCCAGGTGCGTGACGACCAACAGCTGGTCCGGCGCGAGAATCCTTGGCGTGAGGGGCATTCCGATGACCGGCTGGCGCCACCGGATCCACTGCGTCGGCGGGAACGACTGCATGGTGCCGGGCTGGCCGACATAGACGTTGTCGAAGCCGTCGAACAGCGGGCCGGCGAACCCGCCGCCCTGCACCAGCCGCGCGCACCAGCGCTGGCGGGCGCGGTTGTCGGACTCCCACACCATCAGCGAGCAGCCGCCGGCCGTTTGCCCGTTGACCGCGAGATAGCTGCCCGACCCGAGGGCCACCTGGGCGCCCACCTCCCCTTTCACCGACCGTATCCACTCCAGCCGCAGCGCGTTGGCGCCCCGTGCGGGTGAGTAGCTGCTGTTGGCCGCGTCGCCGTACTGCGCCGGCCAGCCGTCGGCCGCGTGCGCCTGAACCCAGGAGTCGGTGTTCCCGCAAGCGGCTAGCACACCCGTGATCAGCGCTGTCGCCGCCAGCACGATGAATCGCCGGAACACGGGGTCCTTTCCTAGTTTCTGTTCTCGAGCCCTCGTGAGGGTAACCGTTCTTGATGTGTGCCCTCGCGTAGGCTTTCCGGCCATGACGACCATGTGGGGAGCGCCCCTGCACAAGCGGTGGCGAGGTTCGCGGCTGCGGGATCCGCGGCAGGCGAGGTTCCTGACGCCGGCCTCATTGCGGTGGGTGCTCAAGAACCGTGCCTACACGCCGTGGTATCTGGTCAGGTACTGGCGCTTGCTGAAGTTCAAGCTCACCAACCCGCACATCATCACCCGCGGCATGGTTTTCCTCGGCAAGGGCGTGGAGATCCAGGCGACGCCGGAGCTGTCGACGATGGAGATCGGTCGCTGGGTGCACATCGGCGACAAGAACACGATCCGCTGCCACGAGGGCTCGCTGCGCTTCGGCGACAAGGTGGTGCTCGGCAGGGACAACGTCATCAACACCTATCTCGACATCGAATTGGGTGATTCGGTGTTGATGGCGGACTGGGTCTACGTCTGCGACTTCGACCACCGGATGGACGACATCAACGTGCCGATCAAGGATCAGGGCATCATCAAGGGCCCGGTCCGGATCGGGCCGGACACCTGGATCGCCACCAAGGTCACCATCCTGCGCAACACGACCGTCGGCCGGGGCTGCGTCCTGGGATCACACGCGGTGGTCAAGGGCGACATCCCCGACTACTCCATCGCCGTGGGCGCCCCCGCGAAGATCGTCAAGAACCGCAAGCTGTCGTGGGAGACCTCGGCTGCCCAGCGGGCCGAGCTGGCGGCGGCCCTGGCCGACATCGAGCGCAAGAAGGCCTCCCGCTAGCGTTTGGGTTCCTCGCCTTCGCCGGCGTGAAAAACTGACGTACATGGCCGTGTACGTGTACGTCGACAACTCGAAGCTGTGGGCAGAGGGCAAGCGGCTGAGTGCGGTGAAGGCCGGGCTGGCGTTCGGTATGCATGACGCCGTCTCCAGGGACGTGCTCGACAATTCCTGGACCCATGACCTGGGCAGGCTCTACCAAGCCGTCTGTCCGGTGAACGAAACCATCGGCGGCTCCAGCCTTTTCGGGTGCCGGCCGCTGGAACGCGATTCGGTGTGGGCGCTGGCCACGCAGCGGGGCTTCGACCTGTCGGTGACGGAATTCGATCCGTCCGACGCATACGACGTGGCGGTCGCGACGAGGGTGATGGCGGACTCCTACGAACACATGGTCCCGGGCGACAAGACGGTGCTGATCGCAGGCGGCGGGTGTTATCTGCCGGTCATCGACTCGTTGCGGTCACGCAAGCTCGACGTTCTCGTCGCGTTCTGGCATCACGCCACGGCGCGGGAGCTGCGAACCGGCGATGTCGAATTCCTCTCGCTTGACGAGATGTTCGACGACGTCACCAGTTGATGCCGAACAATTCGGCCAGCGCGGCGCGGCCATCGTCGGTGACCGTCAACGCCCGACCGCGCGTCACCCGCTTCACCCATTCCGCGGATACGAACCGGTCGAGGACGGCGCGCCCGAGGCCACCGGACAGGTGGTGCCGCTGCTCCGTCCAGTCGACACAGTAACGGACGAGTGGCCTTCTGCCGGTTGGTAATTCGACGCCCACCTCGGAGAGGAAACCGGGCCCGGCGTCAGTGAGTTCGTAACGGATGTCGTGCCCGGGACTGCTCAGCGCGTCGTGCGCATCACGCCGCGGGTCGTATCGCCCGTCGCCGCCCGTCAACACTCCACGGTCCAGCAGGCAGGACATGAGGTGGACACCCAGGCTGCCGGCGATGTGGTCGTAGCAGGTGCGGGCCGACCGCAGCCGTGCGGCGCGGGTGCCTTCACGCAGCGACCTGACGGGCCGCGGCGGGGCCAGCCGGACCAGGTGCTCCAACAGCTCGCCGACCTCAGGGCCGGCCAACCGGTAATAGCGGTGACGGCCGTGACTCTCGACGCTGAGCAGGCCGGCGTCGGTCAGCTTGCCGAGGTGACTGCTTGCGGTCGGCCGGCTGACGCCGGCTTCGTCGGCCAGCACGCTGGCGGGCAGTGCCCGGCCGTCGTCCAGCGCGAGCAGCACCTTGCACCTGGCCGGGTCGGCAAGCAGCGACGCCAGCGCCGCGATATCCGCGTCGCCGCCCACCGCGAGTGCGGCACCGTCATGCATGACAGGCCTCCTTCGTTGCCGTCGCGGGGGTCTGGCCCGAACGCGACGATCGCCAGGCGACGGCAGCACCCACCAACTGGACCGCTCCGCCCACTGCCAGCGCGGTGCGTACGCCGTTTGCGCCTCCGATGGCTGCCATCGCACTACCCAACACCGCCACACCGACAGTGATACCCACCAGGCGGGCCAGGTTCACCACGCCGGAAGCCAGCCCGGAGCGTTCCACCGGAACCGCCGACATGACCAGGCCGACGGCGGGCGCGGTGTTCAGCGCCAGGCCGGCCCCGGCCAGCACGAAGCACAGTTCCAACAGCACGACGTCGGCGCCGGGCCCGGCCACCGCGTAGAGCGCCAACCCCGTGGCCATCAGGCACAGCCCGGCGGTCATCGGCGGTCGCGGTCCAGTCCGTCGGGCCAGCGCATTGACCGCAGGGATGAGCACCAGATAAGTCAGCGGCATCGGCAGGAACCAGACCGCGGTGGCCAGCGCGCCGGCGCCGCGTTGCTGTTGGAACGCAAAGCTGTTCACCAGCAGCAACCCGTAGATGCCGAATGTCATCGTGAAGGTGGCGACGAGCGCGGCGACCAGTTTCCGGCTGCGGAAGAGGTCGAGCGGCAGCATCGCGCGGACCGCGCGGCGCTGGCTCCAGATGAACAAGGCGATGGCGGCGGCGGCAGCGGCCAGTGCGACGGTCCAGCCGGACCCCAGGGTCCTGCCCTCGACAAGGACGATGGTCAGCGTGCCGAGGCCGAGAATCGCCAACGTCTGACCGGAAATGTCGAGGGACCCGGCGTCGGGATCGCGCGATTCGGGAAGGTAACGGTAGGTCATCAGCAGCGCGACGACCCCGACCGGCGCATTGAGCCAGAAGATGTAGCGCCAGCCGAGTGTGTCGGTGAGTATTCCGCCGAGGATGGGTCCGATGCCGGTGCTCAGCGCGGCGGCCATGGCCCACGCCGCGGTCGCGCGCGCACGTTCGACGGGATTCGGAAATACGGCGGCCGTGATCGCCAGGCCCTGCGGGAGCATCAGCGCCGCACCGACGCCCTGAATCGCGCGGGCGGTGAGCAGCAGGGGCAGCGTCGGGGCCGACGCGCACGCGAGCGAGGCGACGACGAATGTCGCCAGGCCGACCCGGAGAACCGTGCGCCTGCCGTACCGGTCACCGAGCGAACCCGAGGTCAGCAGCAGCGCCGCAAAGGTGATGTTGTAGGCGTCGATGGTCCACTGTGCGCCGGAGATTCCGCCGCCGAGGTCGTCGCGGATCGCCGGCAACGCCAGGTTGATCGCGTTGGCGTCGATCAGGCCGACGAAAAGTCCGAGGTAGGCCGCGATCAGGGTCAGAACCGCGGATCGATTGATAGCCATATCCGCACGCTAGGTGCGGATTGATTCGACGCCGATCGAACTATGTCAGCGGTCTGGGAGTGCGTGCTCGACGATGACCCGCCGTCGATGCGGTTCGCGCTCGCGGCGTTTGGCCGCCAGATACACCTGCGCCGTCTCGGTCGCCACCGTGTGCCAGTCGAAGTCCGATGTGAGCCGGTCGCGGGCCGCGACGGCCATGCGCTGTGCCGCGCCCGGATCGTCGAGCACCACACGCACCGCGGCGGCCAGGCCGGCGATGTCACGTGGTGGATGGGAAACGCCGGTCTGGCCGTTGATGACCGCCTCGCCGAGGCCGCCGACATCGGACGTCACCAGGGGGATGCCCGTCGCCGCGGCCTCCAGCGCGACGATGCCGAACGGCTCGTAGTGGCTGGGCAGCACGGCGGCGTCGGCGGTGTGCAAGAGCCGCACCAATTGTTCGTGATCGAGATGCCCGACGAAGGTCGTGGCCTTGAGTACCTTGTGCTTTCGCGCCTGCTCGACCAGCCACTCATGTTGGGTGCCGGTGCCCGCGATGGTCAGCGTGGTGCCGGGATGGGTGCGTCTGATGCGGGGCAGCGCAGCGATCGCGTCGTGAATTCCCTTCTCGTACTCGAGCCGTCCCAGGTAGAGCAGTTGGGCGGGCCCCTTTCGTGGCTGTCGTCGCGCGAACGGCCAGCGTTCGGTTTCGATCCCGTTGCGGATCACCTGTGTCCCGGCCGGCAATGGACCGAAGAGTTCGGTGACCTCATCGCCCATCGACGCCGAACAGGTGATGAGCGAATCGGATTCGTGCACCAACCACGACTCGACGGCATGCACCTGTCGGCTGATCGAGCCCGAAACCCAACCCGAGTGCCTGCCCGCCTCGGTGGCGTGAATGGTGGAAACCAGTGGCACATCGAAGTATTCGGCTAGTGCGATGGCCGGGTGGGCGACCAGCCAGTCGTGGGCGTGCACGACATCTGGCTGCCACGGCCTGGGTCGTCGGTCCTGGGTTTTCAGCGTCAGGCCGGTGCGGACCATCGAATGACCCATCGCCAGCGTCCAGGCCATCATGTCCGTGCCGAATTCGAATTCGTGTGGGTCCTGCGCTGCGGCGACCACCCGTACGCCGTGGGCGAACTCGTCGGTCGACGGATGCGTGCTCGGATCCGTACCCGACGGGCGACGGCTCAGGACCACCACTTCATTTCCGGCCTCGGCGAGCGCGGTGGCCAGGTGGTACACGTGCCGACCGAGGCCGCCGATCACCACCGGCGGGTACTCCCAGGACACCATCAGGACCTTCATCGGTGGCCGTTCACCGGGGGAGGCGCCTGGCATCGAGTGCGCCGAACAGTCCGTCGGCACGATTCCATCCGTCGGCCAATCGCTGCGCATGCTCGCGGCGGCCGGTCGCCAGCGCGTCGGCGATCTCGCGGGCGGCGTGCGCGTGGAGGTGGGCCCGGTAGCGCGCATAATCGGCTGCCGAGTCCTTGCTGACCATGAACGGCCAGTCGCTGGACACCGTCAGCAACGTCTCGCGCAGGATCTGGTCGGCGACGAAATCCCGTGGGGTGGGTGAGCCCACCGACGTGGCCTGTTCGAGTGCCTTGTCCACGGTGGTCAGCGCGGTGTCGACCACTTCGTTGTTGAGCTGGACCAGATCGGCGACCCTGGGACCCGCCCACACTTGCCAGTCCTTGCCCGAACCCCAAGAACTGGGCGGCAATTCGATCGGAGAACCGACGAAGCCTTCCGCGACTGCATCGGAGAGGGTACCGATGCGGATGCCCGCCGCGGGCAGGGCACGCAACACCCTTTCCAGCCAGGTGGGGCCCTCGTACCACCAGTGTCCGAAGAGTTCGGTGTCGAATGCCGCCACCACGTGGGCGGGCCGGCCGATGCGCTCGGTCTCGGACACCAGACGTTGCCTGACCACGTCGATGAAGTCGGCGACGTGATTGTCGACGGCTGCGTCGGCCCTCTCGGGGTCGTACGGCGCCTTGGCATCCGACGGCACGTTGCGACCCGTGACGCGGGCGGGCTTGAGCCCGGTGACGTGGTCGTAGGTGTGAAAGTCGCGGTAGACGGCGTGTCCTGGATAGCCCGACTTCGGCGACCACACCCGGTAGCTGACCTGGAGGTCGCGGCCGAACGCGATGACGTCGGAGTCTGCGACAGGACGGCCGAGGGCTGTGTCGCCGTGCAGCGACGGCCCGTCGACCATGAAGTGGCCGATACCCGCTGCGGCGTAGTCGCCTTCCATGCCGGGCGCATAGGCGCACTCCGGAGCCCAGATGCCTTTCGGGCGTGTGGGCGAACCGCTGGTGCGCGTCGGCGAGGCCCTCCCGCAGCGCGAACTCGCGCAACCGTGCGTTGAGCAGCGGCTGGAAGGGGTGTGACAGGGGACCGCCGAGCAGTTCGATCGTGTCGTCGTCGATCAGTGCCCGCAGCACCGGGCTGCCGCCGTGTTGCCACGTCGCGGCGAATTCGTCGAGCGCATCGCTGGCCTCTGCGTGCTCACGGATCCCGAACTCCCGCAGCGACTCCCGCTCCCGCAGCGTCGTCGCCTCGGTGGCGCGCAGCCCCCAGTTGGCCAGCCAATGGTTCATCCCCGACAGGCAGTACGGGTCATCGAGCTGGGCGGTGACCACGGGTGTCATGCCGAGTGTCAACAGATGACGACGGTCCTCGGTGGCCAGTGTGCGAAGGACACGCATCAGCGGTAGATAGGACGCCGCCCACGACTGGTACAGCCACTCCTCGCCGACCGGCCAGCGGCCGTGGTGGGCCAGCCACGGCAAATGCGTGTGCAGGACGAGCGTGAAGAGCCCGGGGGCCGGCTCGGTCGTCCTCACGGCCGGACCGCGATCGCGACCAGGTCGAGGCTGTCATCAATGGCGCGGCTATCGCGGTCGGTCGCGTCGACGAGGTCGAAGTCATCGATGGTCACCGATGCGACGTCAGCGAGCAGGTCGGCCGGCCATGGTGCGTCGGCGAGCGCGCGGGCGATCTGTGCATCGATGATCGAGCCGCCATGCCGGGCATCGAGCGCGGCCAGCCGCTCGCCATGAAAAACCCCGTACACACCGTCGACCGAGAAGCCCGCATCGCTGCACAGTTCGGTGAGCTCGGCGGCGTTGAGTTCGCGGGTGTGGAACGGGTTGATCGGAGTGTTGCGCCCGGGGGAGAAGGTGATCCGGTTCGGTGTCGACATCAGCAGCACGCCGGTGGGGCGTAGCACCCGATGACATTCCGTGACGAATTGCGCCTGATCCCAGAGATGTTCGATGACCTGGAAGTTGACCACGACGTCGACCGAGCCGTCTGCCAGCGGCAGTTCGGCGAGGTTGCCGTGCCGCATGTCCACCCGGGGGTAGCGGGCCTTCACGTGGGCGACGGCCGATTCGTCGTAATCCAGCCCGATCACCCGGCGCGCGACCTCGGCGATCAGATCGGCGCCGTAGCCCTCACCGCAACCCGCCTCGAGCACATCCCGCCCGGCGCAGCGCTCAGCCAACCGCCGGTACACCACTTCGTGGCGGCGGAACCAGTAGTTCTCCTCCGCCAGACCCGGAATGGTGCGCTCGCCGGTCAACGCCAGCTGTGGCTCCTCAACAGGACCGTCCGTAACGAATGCGCTCATTGCAAGGGAGGCTAACGCGGATCGGGCCGATGGCGAACAGTTCAGGTACTACGTGCTGCTAGAACGCAAACTTCGACCAGCTATGGTGAAGTGCGAACCAGCATAAGTTACCGACGAGTAACATGGTGGTTGTTACTTGAAACGTGGTATGGCGGGCCGGTCGCCGGCCCCTTCGAGGAGGACGAACCAGACTCATGACGAACATCGTGGTCCTGATCAAACAGGTCCCAGACACCTGGTCGGAGCGCAAACTGACCGACGGCGATTTCACCCTCGACCGTGAGGCCGCCGACGCGGTGCTCGACGAGATCAACGAGCGCGCCGTCGAAGAGGCGCTGCTGATCAAGGAGAAGGAAGCCGCCAACGGCACCGAGAGCACTGTGACGGTACTCACAGCCGGTCCGGAGCGCGCCACGGAGGCGATCCGTAAGGCGCTGTCGATGGGCGCGGACAAGGCGGTGCACCTCGTCGACGCCGGCATGCACGGCTCGGACATGGTGCAGACCGGTTGGGCGCTGGCCCGTGCGCTGGGCACCATCGAGGGCACCGAGCTCGTCATCGCCGGCAATGAGGCCACCGACGGTGTCGGTGGTGCAGTGCCTGCGATCATCGCCGAGTACCTCGGACTGCCGCAGCTCACGCACCTGCGCAAGGTGTCGGTCGAGGGCGGCAAGGTCACCGGCGAGCGCGAGACCGATGACGGTGTGTTCACCATCGAGGCTTCGCTGCCCGCCGTGGTGAGCGTCAACGAGAAGATCAATGAGCCGCGCTTCCCGTCCTTCAAAGGCATCATGGCCGCCAAGAAGAAGGAAGTCACGACCCTGACGCTGGCTGAGATCGGGGTGGAAGGCGACGAGGTCGGCGTCGCCAACGCCGGTTCCAAGGTGATCGCGTCGACGCCGAAGCCGCCCAAGACGGCGGGCGAGAAGGTCACCGACGAGGGCGACGGCGGCACGAAGGTCGCCGAGTACCTGGTGGCCCAGAAGATCATCTAGCGCTCTTTCAGACCTTTCCCGCAGATACTCACGAAAGACATACAGACACATGGCAGAAGTACTTGTGCTCGTCGAGCATTCCGAAGGCGCCCTGAAGAAGGTCACCGGCGAACTGATCACCGCGGCCCGCGTGCTGGGCGAACCCTCCGCGGTCGTGGTGGGCAAACCGGGCACCTCCGAGGCGCTCGTCGACGGGCTGAAGGCGGCCGGTGCCGCCAAGATCTACGTCGCCGAATCTGACGACGCCGAGAAGTACCTGATCACCCCGTACGTCGATGTGCTGGCGTCGCTTGTCGAGTCGGCCACGCCTGCCGGCGTGGTGCTGGCCGCCAGCGCCGACGGCAAGGAGATCGCGGGCCGGCTCGCCGCCCGCACCGGCGCCGGCGTGCTCACCGACGTCGTCGAGGTCAGGGACGGCGGCAAGGCCATCCACTCGATCTTCGGTGGCGCCTTCACCGTCGAGGCCGAGTCCACCGGCGAGACCCCCGTCATCACCGTGCGTCCCGGCTCCATCGACGCCGTGCCCGCCGAGGGTGCCGGCGAGATCGTCAGCGTCGAGGTGCCCGCCCAGGCCGAGAACGCGACCACGATCACCAAGCGCGAGCCCGCGGTGGCAGGCGATCGCCCCGAGCTCACCGAGGCCACCGTCGTGGTGTCCGGTGGTCGTGGTGTCGGCAGCGCCGAGAACTTCCACGTCGTCGAGGAATTGGCCGACTCGCTCGGTGCCGCGGTTGGCGCGTCGCGCGCCGCCGTCGACTCCGGCTACTACCCGGGCCAGTTCCAGGTGGGCCAGACGGGTAAGACGGTGTCGCCGCAGCTGTACATCGCACTCGGGATCTCCGGGGCCATCCAGCACCGCGCCGGTATGCAGACGTCGAAGACGATCATCGCGGTGAACAAGGACGAAGAGGCGCCGATCTTCGAGATCGCCGATCTGGGCGTCGTCGGTGACCTGTTCAAGGTCGCGCCGCAGCTGACCGAGGCGGTCAAGGCCCGCAAGGGCTAGCCAGCACTTCTCTGAGCGCGCTGGCCCACGCGCAAGCTGGGGAACACAAAAGCCCTCGACACGCCGAGTGTTCGGGGGTTTTTGCGTCTTGTCGCCATCGGAAGACTACGGACTTTCAAGGGCGCGACGACGGGCCGCGGGCCGTCAGTCTGGACGTATGAAGATCTCAATTATCGGAGCCACCGGCCTGATCGGCTCGAAGGTGGTCGACCTGCTCGAGGGCGACGGTCACGACATCGTCGCCGCGGCGCGCTCCACAGGGGCCGACGTGCTCACCGGCGAGGGACTGGGCGAGGCGCTGTCGGGCGCCGATGTCCTCGTCGACCTGACCAATTCGCCCTCGTTCGACGACGACCCGGTGATGGACTTCTTCACGCGCTCGTCGGCGAATCTGGTGGCAGCCGCGAAGGAGGCGCGGGTCGGCCACTACGTGGCCTTGTCGATCGTCGGTGTCGACGGACTGCCGGAGAGCGGCTACATGCGCGCAAAGGTGGTGCAGGAGAAGACGATCACCGGATCGGGTCTGTCGTACACGATCGTGCGGGCCACGCAGTTCCAGGAGTTCGCCGCGGCCATTGTCGGATCGTTCGAGGTGGGCGACGAGGTGCGGGCACCCGACGCGCCGATCCAGCCGATCGCCGCGGACGAGGTCGCGGTGCTGGGCAACGTCCACTTCGCCGACTGGCTTTCCACACACTGATCCGATCCGAACTCAACAGAGGAGATTCGATGTTCGACAACGCCGAGCTGGCGAAAGCCATCACAACGATCCAGACCGTCAAGCCGCCGTTCATCCCCACCGACGCCGACGTGATGACCATGGTGATCGAGTGGCCGGCCGGAAGCCCAGGAGCCCCGGCGCACCGCCACCCCGGCGGGCCGTCATTCGGCTACGTGCTGGAGGGCGAAATGCTGTTCGAGCTGGAAGGCGAAGCGCCACGGGTGATCAAGGCCGGTGAGGCGTTCTGGGAGCCCGGGGGTGACATCATCCACTATTCCGACGCCAACAACCGCTCCGATGTCCCGCTGCGGTTCCTCGTCACGATGGTGTGTACGCCCGGCCAGCCGATGCTTGTCGTCGTCGACGAAGAGGAACTCGAACAGCGTCGCGACCGGCGGGTGCCACGGGCGTGACCGAGTTCGACGAGGTCGTGCGGGAACGCCACTCGAAGCGGCTGTTCCTGCGCGACAAGCCGGTGCCGCGTGAACTGCTCGACGAAGCGCTGTCGCTGGCTATGCGCGCGCCGTCGAACTCCAATGTCCAACCGTGGCGGGTGTTCATCGCCTCGGGGCCCCGCCGCGACCGGTTGGTCGAAGCGCTTCTCGAGGCGGCTGCCGTCGAGCTGCCGGTCACCACGGGTCTTCCGGAGACGTTCCTCCCGTTGCGCCAGCAGCTCGGCGCACTTGTATACGGCTCAATGGGCATAGCGCGGCACGACGTGGAGGCCCGGCGGCTGGCGCAGCTGCGCAACTGGGAGTTCTTCCGCGCGCCCGTAGGAGCCGTGGTGTGCATGCACCGCGATCTGGGACTGGTCGACAGCCTCGGCGTTGGCATGTTCCTGCAGACGCTGGTGCTGGCCTTGACCGAACGCGGACTCGGTACCTGTGTGCAGGTGTCGATCGCGGCGTACCCGGAGATCCTGCGGACTCACCTGGACATACCGGAAGAGCTGAACGTGCTGTGCGGGTTGGCGATCGGCTACCCGGACCCCGCCTTCCCGGGCAACAGCCTTGATGTACCGCGTAATCCGGTCGACACGAACGTGGTGTTCCTCGATAGCTGACGTCAGGCGCCACAAGACGTCACCTTCCGCTCACGGACACGTCACGCGCCCGATGCCGTCCAGTGTTGCGGTTAGGCGACCGTGCAGCCATGAGCACTGCTTCAGTCCTGATCGCCGCTGATACAGACAGCGACCTGGCCGAGAGCACGTCCGGGCCGCGCTACACCCTGCTGCTGTCTTCCGACCCTGCGCTTATCGAGGCCGCGCAGCGCCTACGTCACGATGTGTTCACCTCGGAGCCGGGTTTCGCGTTAGCCGGCGCGACCGATGGGCGGGACGCCGACCGGTTCGACGAGTACTGCGATCACCTGCTGGTCCGCGAGGACAAGTCGGGCGAGCTGGTCGGGTGCTACCGGATGCTTCCGCCGCCCGGTGCGATCGCCGCGGGTGGGCTCTACACCGCAACCGAATTCGACGTGACCGCCCTCGACCCGTTGCGGCCCTCGCTGGTGGAGATGGGCCGGGCGGTGGTTCGGGAGGACCACCGCAACGGCGGCGTGGTGCTGCTGATGTGGGCGGGCATCCTGGCCTACCTGGACCGCTGCGGCTACGACTACGTGGCCGGCTGCGTCTCGGTGCCGGTCTGCGGTGCCGACGAGCCGACGCCGGGAAGCCAGATCCGCGGTGTCCGCGATTTCGTGCGCCGCCGGCACGCCGCGCCCGCGGAGTACACCGTGCGGCCCTACCGCCCGGTGACAGTCGACGGTCGGGGTCTCGACGACATCGAGCCGCCCGGCCGGGTCGCGATGCCCCCGCTCATGCGCGGCTACCTGCGGCTGGGCGCACAGGTGTGCGGCGACCCCGCCCACGACCCCGACTTCGGGGTCGGCGACTTCCCGGCGCTGTTGGACAAACGCCAAGCGGACACCCGCTATCTGCGCAGGCTCAGATCGGTGGGAGCGGCTTCGGCGATGGCCGACGGGATCGCGTCGTGACCACCGAGAATCCCTGGGTGCCGCGGGCGTCGTGCGATGCCAGCTGCGTGCGCGCGGGAGCGGCGGCGGCCGGCCAACCGGTGATCGTCGCGCTGAGGATAGCGGTGCGGGCCACATTCGCGCTGCTGCTGCTGTCGGCATGTCCACTGCTGGCCATCCCGCTGCCGGGCCGCTCACACCTCCAGCGGGGCTACTGCCGCATGATGCTGCGCTGCCTCGGCGTGCGAATCACGGTGTCGGGCGGTCCGATTCGTAATCTCCGCGGTGTGCTGGTGGTCAGTGGCCACGTCTCCTGGGTGGACGTCTTCTCGATCGGCGCCGTGATGCCGGGCTCGTTCGTCGCCAAAGCCGAGTTGATCAGCTGGCCCGGTCTGGGCATCGCCGCACGGCTGATGAAGGTGATTCCCATCGAACGGGACAGCCTCCGGCGCCTCCCCGACGTGGTCGGCGCGGTCGCGGGACGGCTGCGCGCGGGCCAGACGGTGGTGGCCTTCCCCGAGGGCACCACGTGGTGTGGTCTGGCCTACGGACAGTTCCGGCCTGCGATGTTCCAGGCCGCCGTCGATGCGGGCAGACCGGTCCAGCCGCTGCGGCTGACCTATCACCACCGCGACGGCAGGCCGTCCACGGTGGCTTCCTACGTCGGTGACGACACGCTGATCGAGTCGATTCGCCGGCTGGTCACCACGCGCCGCACAGTTGTGCATGTGCAGGTCCAGTCGCTGCAGTTGCCGGGTGACGACCGCCGCGACCTGGCGGCCCGCTGCGAGATCGCGGTCCGTGGCGATACCTCAAACAGCGCGCACGGCCACGCTCTGGTGGCCTAGCGCGCATTCGGGCCCACCGTCACCAGTCGGCTTCCCGCTATGGGTCGATCGGCGCGGGTGGGGTGCCGCCGGCCTCGATCGCTTCACCGGCAGCCAGGCACAGATCTTCGCGGTAACGCCCCGAGACGATCTGCACACCGACCGGGGTCCGACCTAGCATTCCGGTCGAAACGGTGAGCGCCGGCAATCCGAGATACGGCACCCCGATCTGAGGCATCTGCGCTGCCCAGACGCGCGCAAACGCGGCATCGCCGTGCATGTCGAGGTGATTCTCGAACGGCAGCTCCGCGCTGACCGGGATCACCACCACGGCGTAGCTCTCGAAGAACATCAGCCACTCGCGCAGCAGCGTCGCTCGGCGAATCAACAGCTGGGAGTATGCGGCCATATCCAAGGTCAGAGCTTGCGCTCGAAGGTGGGCCAGCACATTCAGCGCACCCTCGTCACCCTCGCGTTCGGCTTCAGCGAGTTTGTCGGCGTACCCGTCGGCGACCCACAGTTGGGTCTGGGCGACGGCCGCTTCGGCGAGTGGCGGTGTCGTGGCGAGCTCTTCCACCTGCCAGCCCGCGGCCTCGAGGCGGGCGCCGGCATCCCGGACTGCCTGCGCGACTTCGGATTTCGTGTCCAGCCCGTCGGGCGCGACACAGATGGCTGCGCGCTTGTCGACCCGTTGTGGTCCCGACAGCGGTGCCGGGACCCACCACGGGTCGCGGACGTCTCCGGCCGCCATTGCACTGAGCGCTGACCGGATGTCGGCGATGGTGCGTGCCAATGGACCCGCGACCCGGCCGAGTTGGACGCCGATCGGGGGCTCGGGGATCGCTGCATTGAACACGGGAACTCGACCAAGCGTCGGACGCAGGCCGTGCACACCGCACGCGTAGGCGGGGTAGCGGATCGAACCGGCAATGTCGGTGCCGAGCGCTATGGCGCCGATGCCCGCCGTTACCGCGGCGGCGGCTCCGCCCGACGAACCACCCGGCGTGAGCCGACCGTCGCGTGGGTTGCGCGTTTCGCCGTGGAGTTGATTCGAGGTGAACCACCGTAGGCAGAAGGTGGGCGCATTGGTCCGGCCGACGATCACCGCACCGCTTTTCAACAGGTTGTCGACCACCGGACTGTTGGCTCTGGCGATGAGGTTGCGCCGCAGCTTGAGCCCGTCGGTGGTGGCGTAGCCGGCTTGGTCGACGTTGATTTTCACCGTCACAGGCACCCCGGCCAGCGGTCCAGCCTCCCGGCCGTCCCGCAGTTGGGAGTCGATGAGGTCGGCGGCCGCCAGCGCCTCGTCGGGACGATGATCGACCACCGCATTGATCACACCGTTGATGTCATCGAGGCGATCCAGGCTCGATTGGACCGTGTCACGCGCCGAGACTTCGCGCGACCGAACCAAGCCGGCAAGGTCGACCGCCGGCAACTGCCATAGTTGCGTCATCGGAATCCCCTTCCTCAAAGGACTAATCGCACGGCGCAGAGCCATATTCCATGCGTCGACATCGCTGAGTGAACCGCGCCGATACGGGACGGTTCGCACCCAAACATTCCGACAGCCACGCGGTTCACCACCTGCCTGAGAGCTGCGCTCAGCGCTCATTCGGGCCGGTGACACCTCGGCGGCTATCCTGGAGCGGTTATGACCTCGGACACTGGGCCAGACGCTGCTCTCATAAGCGCGGCTGAACAAAATACCCTACGCGCAGGCGGCTCGTCGCCGGTCTACCTGGATCACGCCGCCACCACCCCGATGCACTCGGCCGCCATCGAGGCGATGACGGCTGTGCTGGCGAGCGTCGGCAACGCCTCATCGCTGCACGGCACGGGCAGGCTGGCGCGCCGCAGAATGGAGGAGGCCCGCGAGACGCTGGCCAAGCTGCTCGGCGCGCGACCCTCGGAGGTGATCTTCACCGCGGGCGGCACCGAAAGCGACAACCTCGCGATCAAGGGCATCTACTGGGCGCGTCGCGACGCAGAGCCCGGTCGGCGCCGAATCGTCACGACCCCAGTCGAGCACCACGCGGTGCTGGATTCGGTGGAGTGGCTCGTCGAGCACGAGGGCGCAGAGGTGACCTGGCTGCCGGTCGCCGACGACGGCTCGGTCGCGCCCGCCGCGCTGCGGGAGGTTCTGCAGGAGCATGACGACGTCGCACTGGTGTCGATCATGTGGGCGAACAACGAGGTCGGCACCATCATGCCCATCGCCGAACTCGCCGCCGTTGCCGCCGAGTTCGACGTGCCGATGCACAGCGACGCGGTGCAGGCGGTCGGTCAGATTCCCGTCGACTTCGCCGCGAGCGGACTGGCGGCGATGAGCGTCGCGGCGCACAAGTTCGGCGGTCCGATCGGGGTGGGCGCGCTGCTGCTGCGGCGCGACACCGCGTGTGAGCCCCTCCTGCACGGCGGCGGCCAGGAACGTGACGTCCGCTCGGGCACGCCGTATGTCGCGGGCGCTGTGGCGATGGCGGCCGCAGCCGTGGTGGCGATCGAGGGCCTTCCGGCCACCAGCGCCCGCGTGCAGGCCCTGCGTGACCGGCTCGTGAACGGGGTGCTGGCCAGCATCGACGATGCCTATCTCAACGGTGCCGCCGGCGCGGGCCGATTGCCCGGCAACGCGCACTTCACGTTCCGCGGCTGTGAAGGCGATTCGCTGCTGATGCTGCTGGACGCCAAGGGAATCGAGTGCTCGACCGGCTCCGCGTGCACTGCGGGGGTGGCGCAGCCGTCGCATGTGCTGATCGCGATGGGTGCCGATCCGGCGAGTGCCCGTGGCTCGCTGCGGCTGTCCCTTGGCCACACCAGTACAGCCGCGGACGTCGACGCCGCCCTCGCCGCGCTGCCGGCGGCGGTGCAGCGGGCGCGCCAGGCGGCACTGGCCAGCTCGGGAGCCGTGGATTTCCGATGAGCGCTCGCGCGAAGAGCAGACGATTCCGATGAGCGCTCGCGCGAAGAGCAGACGATTCCGATGAGCGCTCGCGCGAAGAGCAGACGCTGATGCGTGTTCTGGTCGCGATGAGCGGCGGTGTCGACTCGTCTGTCGCCGCCGCCCGGATGGTCGACGCCGGCCACGACGTGGTCGGAGTGCACCTGGCGCTGTCCGCCGCGCCGGGGACACTCCGCACAGGATCTCGGGGGTGCTGCTCGAAAGAGGATGCGGGCGATGCCCGACGGGTGGCCGACGTGCTCGATATCCCCTTCTATGTCTGGGATTTCGCGGACCGCTTCAAAGAGGACGTGATCGACGACTTCGTGTCGTCATACGCACGCGGTGAGACCCCCAACCCGTGCGTGCGGTGTAACGAGCGAATCAAGTTCTCGGCGTTGGCCGCTCGCGCAATGGCACTGGGATTCGATGCGGTCGCCACCGGCCACTACGCCCGGCTCTCGGGTGGCCGGCTCCGGCGCGCCGTCGACACGGACAAGGACCAGTCCTACGTGCTCGCAGTGCTGACGGCCGCGCAGCTTCGCCATGCGGTCTTCCCGATCGGAGACACCCCGAAGCCCGCGATCCGCGACGAAGCCGCCCGCCGCGGGCTGTCGGTCGCCGACAAGCCCGACAGCCACGACATCTGCTTCATCCCGTCGGGCGACACCCGGGCGTTCCTCGGTGCTCGCATCGGCGTGCGACGGGGCGCCGTCGTCGACGCCGGCGGAACGGTGCTGGCCGAACACGACGGCGTACACGGCTTCACGATCGGTCAGCGCAAAGGGCTGGGGATAGCCGGGCCGGGACCCGACGGCCGGCCCCGGTATGTGACCGAGATCGACGCCGACACCGGCACGGTGCACGTCGGTGAGGCCGCGGATCTCGATGTCCGGACACTGACCGGCGAGAAGCCGGTGTTCACTTCGGGCGCGCACCCGACGGTCCGGTGGAGTGCGCCGTCCAGGTTCGCGCTCACGGGGGAATCGGCGACGGGGTGGCCGAACTGCGTGGCGGACAGCTGGTGGTCGCGCTGCGTGCCCCACTGCGCGGGGTGGCCCCCGGCCAGACGATGGTCCTCTATCGCGTCGACCCGCTCGGGGACGAAGTGATCGGCAGCGCGACCATCAAGGACACCATCGGCGATTAGCCGGGGACCTTGGCCAGGATGTTCGTCATCACGATGTCCGGCACCGAATCGGGGAACTGGCACATCGTCACCTCGACCAGCACCACGTTCTTCACCCGGTAGTCGCGTCCGCACCCATTGTCCTGGCGGGTCCGCAGCGAATCGGGCAGCGACCGTCGGCACACCGACGAACATGGGCCCCAGCGCCGTCGACCCGCATCCGTCGACAAGACCTACCAGCTCGTCGAAGCGCGTTGCGCGCGGTCCCGGGATCGCGGTAGGCCGCCGCGCCCTCCGAGATCAGGCCGCCGTCGGGCGGATTCTGAAACGTCGTCTTGTGGAACTCCTCGACCTCGCGGCCGAATATGCGGGTCTCCTGGAAGATCCACTTGCATTCCGGCGGAGCGTCTGCGCGAGCTGGTCGATGTCGACGGGAAACTTGCCGTCCATCCTCGGGATGACGGTGAGATCGTCGCCCGCCCCGGTGATTGCCCGCATCTGGGACTGATCCAGCATCACCGTTTCGATGTCGACGGGCGATCGCGAATCCTCGTCGATACCCGGCGCCGCCCGCATCCCGAGACCGTCCACGGTGGTGGAACAGCCCGCCGCCAGCATCGCCGCCGCACACCAGACCACCAACGGCCTGGTCGTAAAGCGCATGGCGACTAGCTTCTTCCCGGATTCTTCGCACGCCCTTACCGGACCTCCCGGGTCGACATTAGCCCGATCGAATACTGTTCAACGAGTGAGTGTTTTCGCCGCGGCAACCGGCATCGGATCGTGGCCGGGAACGTCGGCGCGCGATGCCGCCGAGATCGTCGTCGGCGAACTGCACACCCTGCCGCATCTCGTCGAACTGCCCGCCCGTGGCGTCGGCGCCGACATCATCGGCCGCGCCGGTGCGCTGCTGGTCGACATCGGTATCGACACGGTGCCGCGCGGATACCGCATCGCCTCACGCCGCAACGCGGTGACGCGGCGGGCGGCCAGCCTGCTCGGCGAGGACGTCGACGCGCTCGAAGAGGCGTGGGAGAAGGCAGGTCTGCGAGGCGGGACTCGCACCGTCAAAGTGCAGGCGCCCGGGCCGATCACGCTGGCAGCGCAGCTCGAGCTGCCCAACGGACACCGCGCCATCACCGACGCGGGCGCGCTGCGCGACCTGGCCGGTTCGTTGGCCGAAGGCGTCGCCGCCCTTCGTGCGCAGGTCGCCAGGCGGCTGGAGACTCCGGTGGTGGTGCAGTTCGACGAGCCGGTCGTTGCCCGCCGCGCTGGCGGGCCGGCTCACGGGAGTGACCAGCCTGACCCCGGTGCATCCCGTCGACGAGTCGGTGGCCACCGCGCTGCTGGACGACTGTGTTTCGGCCGTCGGCAAGCCGATGTGGTGCTGCACAGCTGCGCGCCGGGGCTTTCATGGAAGATGTTGCAGCGCAGCACGATTCAGGCGATATCGGTTGACATTTCGACGCTCGCGCCCGCTGATCTCGACGGTATCGGTGAATTCGTCGAGTCCGGCCGCACGGTGCTACTCGGCGTCGTGCCGACCACTGCGCCACTTGTGCGACCGTCGGTCGAGGAGGTCGCCAAGGCCGCCGTGGCCGTCACCGACCGGCTCGGCTTTCCGCGCGCCGTGCTCAGCGAGCGGATCGGCGTCACGCCCGCATGCGGGCTGGCGGGCAGCACGCCCGAGTGGGCGCGCATCGCGATCGAATTGGTCCAGAAAGCGGCCGACGCGTTCGCCGAGGACCCCGACGCGATCTAGCTGCACCCGCGGCAAGGCTGCCGCTTGGGTCTGCATCGATTGAAACCCGTGATGCCCCAGGATGTGTCGGGACAATCGAGGTCTGCCGACGATCAGACCACGAAGCGGGTCATCGCGTCCGCCGATGGCCTGGCCCCGATGCCCGGTGTCGCCGGCACGTGAACGTGACCATCGACGACGTCGAAGGGCCGCTCGAAGAAACCGTCGGGAAACCAGGTGTAGTACTCGCAGACCAGGCCGGTTCCCACGGCCGCCAGCAGCTGGGCATGCAGCTCGTAGGAGGTATGAGGTGCGACGGGGATGTTCCAGGTCTCGGCCAGCGCCGCGATGCGCATGAATTCGGTGACTCCGCCGACCCGGTGCACGTCGGGCTGCAGAATGTCCACCGCGCCGGTGGCGATCAGGTCGCGAAAGCCGTAGCGGGTGTATTCGTTTTCGCCTGCCGCGATGGTGATGTCGGTCTTCTGGGCCAATCGTGCGTAATCGTCGAGCGAGTCGGCCAGTACGGGCTCCTCGAACCAGTAGACGTCGCGCTCTTCGAGGTGCCGGGCGACGGTGGCCGCCTCCAACGGATTGAAGGCCTGGTTCGCGTCGACCATCAGCCTGGTGTGGGGTCCGATCGCTTCTCGCACGGCGTCGAGCCGGGTGAGGGCGGTCCGCAGGTCGGTGCCGATCTTCACCTTGACCCCCCAGGCGTTCATGGAGGTATAGGCCTGCGCCTCTGCGATGAGCTCGTCGAGGGACAGTGACACCCAGCAGCCGTCGCCGTATACCGGGATGGTGTCGCGGGTCGACCCGAGCAGGTGGTGCAACGGGAGTCCGGCGCGCTGGGCGAGCAGATCCCACAGTGCGATGTCCACCGCGCTCAGGGCATACATCGCCACGCCTTTGCGCCCACGGCTCATCGAATGGCGGTACATGCGTTCCCAGAGCGTTCGCACATCGGCCGGATCGGCGCCGGACATCAGCGGCAGGAATTCGGTGTCGACGAAAGACGCGATCGCGGGCCCGCCGGTTCCGATGATGTTGGTCCAGCCGTAGCCGGTCAATCCGTCGCCGGTCGACAGCTCGACGACGACGACTTCAATCCACTGATAGGTGGCGTAGGAGCTGCTGACGGCGGTGTCGCGGGGGACGCGTAGGAGGCGCACCCGCGCATCGGAGATGGTGCTGGAACGGGCATCGAGGTGAAGGACCGATTCGGCGTTGGGCATGCCGTCAATCTAGTTCTTAAAGCACGACACCGTCCCGTTTTTACGGTCGCATGGGGTTCGCCGACACGAATCCCAGGCGCGCGGACAACTGACGGCTCGCGTCGACGACGGCGTCGGCAATCTCGGGGGCGCGACGGATATCGAACCGCTCGGTGGGGCAGGTGAAAACGATCGATCCGACGCAGGCGCCGTCGGCCCGGAAGTACGGGGCGGCGACCGCGCATCCCGAGCGGACCCGTTCACCCATGCTCATCGCGTAGCAACGGGTACGGTCCTCGTTGACCTGACGCATCAATTCCTCGATGTCGGTGATCGTCGACGCCGTCACCACGGGCAGGCCGGTCCTCGCCAGAATCGCACGCGCCTCGTCCTCGGCAATGCCCAACAGGATGGCTCGTCCGCCTGCGCCGGCATGCAGTAGGGCGCGCTCACCCGGATCGATGACGTAGCGCAGCGTGTGCTTGCAGTCGACCTTGTCGCGAAAGACGATTTCGTCGCCCTCGCGGACAGCGAGATAACAAGTCTCATTGAACTTTACGGCGAGGTCGCCGATGATCGGCGCCGCGGCCAACCAGAGGGTGTCGCGTCCGTGCACGGTGGCCGCCAGCGAAAAGAAGGCAGGCCCCACCCGGAACAATCCCGAGGCGCTGTCGCGCTGCGCGATCCCCAGTGTGCAGAGCTGGTCGAAGAGTCGTGAGACCGCAGTCTTGTCGATGCCGATCTCCCGCGCCAACTCACGAACCCCGACACCGTTTTCGTAGGCTGCCAGGGACTCCAGCAGCTTGATGATCTTTCCCGCAGTGGTGAGTCGCACCCGGTGTGCAGGAGCGTGTGCCGCACTGGTGTCCGTGGTATCCGCGTCGTCCATGATCGTCTCCAGTTCACCACCTTCGGGGCGGCGCCGATTGTTTGCCGCGCCCGCGAGGTACGACCCAAAGTAGCGTTCAAATGAGACGGCGGCACATTTTTACACCGATGTCGTCCCAGATTCCCCACGCCGATGATATGAGCCATGTCATGCGGCGGGAAGCGTTGTGAGCCTTGACACATAAGCCTCGAAGCGGCATGCTTTCGAATCGTAATAACGAGACGACGTCTCGAATAATCGCCCGGGCTGGGATGGATGGCCAGGCGGTTTCACCTCCTGCGACGGTTATCGGCGATTCCGAAGGAGTGGCAACGGTGCGGATCGGCACGCCCCACTGGTGTACGGCACCCTGTGGCTACTGCTGATCGCCTACACCACAAGGGCGCTGCCCTACGGATTGCGCTACTCCTACGCCGGTTCACTGCAGGTCCAGCGTGACCTCGAGGAGAGTGCCAGTGTCAGCGGTGCAGGATTCGGCACGGTTTTCCGACGGGTGGTACTTCCGCTGATCAGTCCGTCCGTCATGGCGGCATGGCTGTTCGTGTTCTTGACCACCGCCCGCGAGCTGTCGATCGCGCTGATCTTGAGCGGACCGCGGTCGCAAATGGTGTCAACCGCGGTTTTCAACCTTTACAACGCGGGTGGGACACCCGCGCTGGGTGCCATCGGGTTCGTCTACGCCGGCGTTATGGCGGCCTTCGCGACCCTCTTCTATTTCGTGACCAAGAAATCCGGTATTTCGGTGGGCCAGGCTTGAATACCACCAGGAAGGCGTTGCCATGCTGACGGTGCGCGGGCTGACCAAGTCGTTTGCGGCGAAAGACGGAGAAACGGGAACCGCCCTCGCCGTCGAGGATTCGACCTTCACCGTCGAGGCGGGCAGCTTCTTCACCCTCCTCGGGCCCTCTGGCTGCGGCAAGACGACAACCCTGCGCTGCATCGCGGGCCTGGAGGATCCCGACGCGGGCACGATCAGACTCGGTGAGCAGCACGCTGTTCTCATCCGACGACGACGTCGTCGTGCCATCCCGACAAACGGGGCCTCGGGATGGTGTTCCAGTCGTACGCGATCTGGCCGCACATGGACGTGTTCAAGAACGTGGCCTTCCCGCTGACCGTGCTTGCCGCGGACCAAGCGGCGCCCGTCGCGTCAGAGTCGCCGCAGCGGGTCGAGCGCGTGCTGGACGCAGTCGACCTGGGACGATCTGGCGCACCGGCCCGGCCACAGACCTGTCCGGTGGCCAGCAGCAACGGCTCGCCCTCGCGCGGGCCCTCGTCATGGAGCCGCCATTGCTACTGCTCGACGAGCCGCTGTCGAACCTGGACGCGAAGCTGCGCGAGGGCATGCGGTTCGAGCTCAAGCGACTGCAGCGCGAGCTCGGCGTGACGTCGGTGTACGTGACCCACGACCAGGCCGAGGCGCTGTCGATGTCGACCTCGATCGCAGTGATGGCCAACGGGCGGATCGAGCAGATCGCGTCACCGCGCGAGGTGTACTACCAGCCCGCGTCACGGTTCGTCGCGGACTTCATCGGCCAAATCAATCTCATCACCGCGAATGTTGACGAAATCGCTACCCCCGGTTGCTATTTCGTCGACTCCGCCATCGGCCGCCTCTGTGTCCGCTCGGGTGACACGCGTGCGGTGGGAGAGTCGGTCGTGCTCTGCATCCGGCCACAGCACATCGAGATCGCCGAATACACCGAACACCGTCCCGCCGGCAGCGAGAACACCGTGGTCGGTGAGGTCTTACAGCGCGGCTTTCTCGGCGAGGTCGTCGAGCATCGCGTGCTTGTCGACGGCGTCGAGTTGCAGGTGCGTGGCGGTACCGACCTGTCGATCGCGCCGCACTCGAAGGTGACGATCACGCTGCCCGAGAGGCACTGCACGCTGCTCACCGACTGAGCAGACCATCACTGGCACAACGTGAAAGGAAAACCCGATGACGTCCACCCGCACCGAGACCGTAGAGGCGCACAACATTCACCTGATCGGGCACACCGACCTTGACGGACACGGCGACTGCATGCACGTCAACGTCAAGGACGGTTTTGCGTTTGTCGGCCACATGGGTGGTGACCGCGTCGGGACGTCGGTGGTCGACGTGACCAACCCCGCCCGACCGCGGTTGGTCACCCAGATCCTGACCCCGCCGGGAACGCATTCACACAAGGTCCAGGTCGTCGGTGATGTGTTGTTGGTCAACCACGAGCGCAACCCTGCCGAACGTGATGCCACCGAGTGGAGTGCCGGCACGCAGGTGTATGACGTATCGAATCCCGCCGTTCCAAAGGAGTTGGCCTTCATCGCGGCTCCGGGCAAGGGCGTGCACCGGATGACCTACTGGACCGAGCCCTATGCCTGGATCACCGGGAGCGACATCGGCTACACCGACCAGTTCCTGCAGATCGTGGATCTCGCTTCACCGACGACACCAAAAGAGGTGGGCCGCTGGTGGATGCCCGGTATGCACGAGGCAGGTGGCGAGCAACCGTCGTGGCCCTCGGGGCGGCGGTGGGCTCTGCACCACGCGATCGTGCGTGGGGACCGCGCCTACTGCACGTGGTGGGATGCGGGGCTGGTCATTCTGGACGTCAGCGATGTCAGAAACCCAACAATGGTCAGCCACTTGGACTTCGGCGCCGAGCAAAGCGGTGCGACGCATACGGCCCTGCCGCTGCCGGGCAGGGATCTCGTTGTCGTGTCGGATGAGGCGATCAACGATCGGCGCGACGTGCCGCAGAAACAGGTCCGGCTCATCGATATCGCCGACGAGAGTAATCCGCGTGTCGTGTCCACGCTGCCGGTGCCCGAGGGCAACTTCCGGGACCGCGGAGGCCGGTTCGGGCCACACAACCTGCACGAGATGCGCCCGGGCAGCTTTCAGTCATCGCACCTGATCCACCTGACGTATTTCAATGCGGGACTGCGTATGTACGACGTTTCCGATCCGATCAACCCGCGCGAAGTCGCCTCGTTCGTACCGCCCGCATACGGCGATGCGTCAACGATTCAGCTGAACGACCTCACCGTCGACCAAGACGGGCTGATCTACGTCACCGACCGGGTTGCCGGCGGGCTCTACATCCTCGAAGCCGAATTGGATCTGGCATGACCCCTCGAGCCAGATCGTCTCGATTTACGCTCAATTGCGTTGGCATGACTGAGAAATCATGGTTTAAAACGAGACAGCGTTGCTATATTTATTGTCATGACTACATCTGAGATTTCGCGGGCCGCGGTCGGCCAACCCAACATCGACACGGTGCGACAGTTCTGCGCCCGGCACAAGAACTGGGGCCGGTGGGGCGATGACGATCAGCGCGGGACGCTCAATCACGTTCGGAGCGAGGACATCGTGCGTGCCGCCGCACTCGTCAGGCGCGGAAAGGCGATATCGCTTGCGTTGCCGTTCAACGAGAACGGTCCCCAGCAGGGCGGATTCAACAGGTTCAACCCGATCCATCTGATGACTCGCGACGGCGCGGACGTCATTGCCCAAACGTCTGTCCGCGATTTCTACGGAGGCAACGACCGGCATTTCAGAGGCACCGACGATCTGGTGATCATGCCGTTGCAGTGTGGTACGCAATGGGATTCGCTCGCTCACGTGGTCTTCGAAGACAAGATCTACAACGGTTACAGCGCCGACCAGGTGTCCAGTAAGGGCGCGATGAAGAACGACGTCACCAATGCTGCCGACGCGATGGTGGGCCGGGGTGTCCTGCTCGATATTCCCCGCAGCGCGGGCGTCGAATGGATCGATCCGGGTACTGCGATCACGGGAGTGGATCTGGACCGGGCAGCCGAACACGCCGGTGTCGAGGTCGGCCGTGGTGACTTCGTGTTCGTCCGCACCGGCGCGATGGCGCAGGTACGTGCGGCCGGGTGACTGGGGCGGCTATGCCGGCGGCGCGGCGGCCGGGTTGGGACTGGCCAGTATCGACTGGGTGGCGGGTCGAGAGATCGCCGCCGTGGCCACCGACACCTGGGGTATGGAGGTGCTGCCGAACGAGACGCCGGATGTCTTCCAGCCGCTGCACATCGTGTTCATCGTGCACATGGGACTGTGGGTTGGGGAGATCTTCGATCTCGAGGCGCTGGCCGACGACTGCGCCGAAGACGGCGTGTACGAGTTCCTCTTCAGCGGGCCGCCGCTGCCGTTCACCCATGCGGTGGGGTCGCCACTGAACCCCATGGCCATCAAATAGGTCGGGCACCGCGATGCGATTGGCGAACGTGAAGGGCCGGGCAGCGATCATCACCAGCGCCGGGGCGGTGGACGTCGAGCAGGCCAGTGCAGGATCGTTCGGCTCCGGCATCCAGGAGCTCTACGCGGTGTGGAATCAGTTCCGCGGCTGGGCGGCCACCATCGACACAGCGCTCGCCCGGCCTTGGGCGGCTGAGGATCTCGGGCCGCCTGCCCCGGCGCCGCGACAGATCTTCGCGGTCGGGCTGAACTACGTCGCGCATGCCGCCGAGGGCGGATTCGAGGTTCCTTCGGCCCCGTCGATCTTCACCAAGTACGCCTCGTGCCTGACCAGGACCGTGTGGTGTCATCGAATTACCGGAGGGGCAGGTGGACTGGGAGGTGGAGCTGGTGGTGGTGATGGCCGAGCGCCTCCGCCATATCGCCGTCGACGAGGTCTGGCCGGCAGTTGCCGGAATCACGGTCGGACAGGACATATCCGAACGCGTTACCCAGCATCGGCCACCAGTTCCACAGTTCTCGATGGGAAAATCGTTCCCGGGGTTCGGTCCGACCGGACCCGTGCTCGTCACTCCCGATGAGGTGCCCGACCCCGACGACATCGAACTCACCACCGTGCTGAACGGGCAGATCATCCAGCGGGCACGGACGTCGGAGATGGTATTCGACGTCCCCGCGATCGTCAGCTACCTGTCGACGATCGTGACGCTGCTGCCCGGCGACCTGATTTTCACCGGCACGCCACCGGGCGTGGGCAAGGGCCGGAATCCACCGCGATTCCTCGCCTCCGGCGATGTGCTGGAAACCGCGGCGAGCGGAATCGGCCAGATGCGCCACACCTTCGTCGCGCCCTGACGCGGCCGGGTTTCGGCCGATCGGGAAGAGGCGGGACCGCTCCGGCGTCTACTTCCTTGAACCGCTTGACCGAAGCCGAAGGGAGCACGATGACAAAGGCGATCACGCCTGAGTTCCGCACCGTCGATGGACTGAGGATTCGCTACGCCGAGGGCGGGTCGGGCCCGCGCACCGCGGTGCTGCTGAGCCCATGGCCCGAGAGTGTCTTCGCGTTCGACCAGGTTTGGCCATTGCTGTCCGGGGACGCCCGGCTGCTCGCGGTGGACCCACCCGGCTTCGGCGGATCCGAGCGGCGAGACGACGTGATGAACCCAAAGGCGATGGGGGAGTTCATTGTTCGAATCGCCGACGCTTTCGAGCTGGACAAGCCGCACCTCGTCGCGCCCGACATCGGCACATCCTCCACGCTGTTCGCCGCCGCCGCGCACCCAGACAGATTCTCATCTCTGGTGATCGGAAGCGGCGGCGCGGCGGTACCGATCACCGTCACCGGTGTACTCAAGGAATGGGTCGAGTCCACCGACCTGCAGCCCTACCGGCAGATCGGCGGACAGGCGATCGTGGAGGCCGCGCTGAGCACGATCGACGGCTATACGCCGATCGGCGAAATTCGCGACGACTACATCGACTGCTATCGAGGTGACCGCTTCGCCGACACCATTCCGTATGTGCAGGCCTACCGCGAGCAGCTTCCCATCCTCGGCGATCTGCTCGGGAGCATCCGCCCACCGGTGCGTGTTGTCCAGGGCGAGAACGATCAGGTCGTGCCCGCCGTCAACGCGAACTATCTCGCTGACCGCATCCCCACCAGCCGAGTCGATCTCATTCCGGGCGCCGGTCACTTCTGCTGGGAAGAGAAGCCCTCGGAGTACGCCGCCCTGGTCGTCGACTGGTGGCGCCAGGTGGGCTGAGGATCTGCTCCTCTTTATGCAACCGACTGGTTGCGCATCAGCGGCTCGTGTGGTTAGGCTGATGAGCAACCAGGAGGTTGCATATGAGTTCAGATCGAATCGAGAAAGACGTTCTGCTGCACGCGCCGCTCCAGCGCGTCTGGCGCGCGATCAGCGATGCCGACGAGTTCGGCCGTTGGTTCGGCGTGCGCTTCGACGGCCCTTTCGTCGCCGGTAGAGGCGTCACCGGAGTCATCACTCCGACGACCGTCGACGACCAGGTGGCCAAAGCCCAGGAACCCTACGCGGGCAAGTCGGACACCTGGCAGATCGTCGCGGTGGAACCGCCGCGGCGGCTCGCCTTCCGGTGGCACCCGTACGCGGTCGATCCGGATACCGATTACCGCGACGAGCCGACCACCCTGGTGGAATTCACGCTGGAGGAGGCCGACGGCGGGGTGCACCTGCGCATCGTCGAATCCGGGTTCGACGCGATCCCTGCCGACCGGCGGGCGTCGGCGTTCGAGTCCAACAGTCAGGGGTGGGCCGCCCAGGCCGAACTGGTCCGCAAGTACCTCGCCCTCGGCGAGAAGGTGTGAGCGCATCCGCGGTCACCGGCCCTGCCCCGTCGCCGGTCGTCGACATCTTCAATGCGCTCGGTGACCCGAACCGGCTGCGCATCATCGCCCGGCTCTGCGACGGGGGGCCGTGTTCGACGTCGCAAGTCACCCACGTGACTCCGGTGAGTCGGCAGGCCGCAACCAAACATCTGCTGCTGTTGGAGGCGGTCGGGCTGGTGAGCAGCGAACGACACGGCAGGGAACGGATCTGGCGGATGCAGCAAAAGTCCCTCGCCGAAGCGAGCGACTATCTGACCGCGTTGTCCCAGCGCTGGGACCAGGCGATAGACCGATTGCGGGTATATGTGGAGGGCCAGAATTAACGGAACGGTCGAAAAATTTGCGCGTTCGGGGAACACCTGGCTCTGCGCGGCTTGGTCATGCGACAATGCATGGCGAACAGGATCCAGCGATCTTTGCTACCAGCGAAAGAGGAAGTGTGGGCCGAACGAACCTACGCTTGGCGGCGGGTGCCGGGGTCGTTGCTACCTGTCTGCTGGTGGCAGGTCCTGTAGAGGGCGCCGCAGCCGCGCATCCAGGCGATTCGCAGTCCGACCGCTCCGATAACGGCCACCGGTCGGACAATCGCGGCCGGGGCGACTCGCGTGATGGGTCCAAGCGCGGGAACGACAACAACGACCGCCGCGGCGACGGCCGGGGCGAACGCGGTCGTGGCGCTGAAAGCGACGGCCGCAAAGGCGGCGGCGGTAACTACGGCCACAATTTCAGCGACAACAGCAACCGTAACGACGACTACGGCGACGATGACCGCTACACCGAGAGTGACGACGGCAACGGCGACAAGTCGACGACCGACGACGCCGGACAGCGCTCGGTCTCCGCGTCGAGTCGCAGCGCGCAGGTCGCGACCGCTTCGCTTGCTCCCGACACTTCCGACTCGGCCGATAGTGGCGCCGTCGCTGTCCCCACCGCGCCGACCTTCCCGGTCGACCAGGGTGGCTCGGATTTCTTGGGCACCCCATCGGCGGACCCGTTCACGCCGCCACAGGTCACCTTCGGGAACGGGCGGACACCCGCACCGCCCGAGTCGGACACACAACCGCCGCGGGTGACCTACAGCGTGCCGGACGTTGCGCCGGCACCACCGCTGCCGCTGCCGCTGCCGCCGGCTGCGCCGGTCGCGGCCGTCGCCGCCACGGCGCCGCCGTCCTGGGTCGTGCGCATCGCGGTGCCGACGGCCGCGCCGCAACTCGTGGGTGTCGCGCCCGCCGGTTGGGCGGACCCCCTCTTCGGGCTGACCGGATTGCTGTTGATACCGATCGCCGGTGCCGCGCTCGGCTACCGGCAGGCCCGGGCGGCCCAACATGCCAAGAGGTTCGGCCAGGCGCTGCCCCAGGCGTGATTACGCGCGCAGGTCCTTACGCAGGATCTTGCCCGACGCCGACTTCGGGATCGCGTCGATGAACTCGACCTGCCGCACCTTCTTGTACGGCGCGACGTGGCCGGCGACGAACTCCATCACGTCATCCTCGGTCAGCTCTGCGTCGGACTGCTTGACCACGAACGCCTTCGGCACCTCTTCGCCCTCGGCGTCCCGGACGCCGATCACCGCGGCGTCGGCGATCGCGGGATGGCTCAGCAGTACCGCCTCGAGTTCCGCGGGCGGCACCTGGTAGCCCTTGTATTTGATCAGCTCCTTGAGCCGGTCGACGATGTACACGCAGCCGTCGGCGTCGACCTGCGCGAGGTCGCCGGTGTGCAGCCAGCCGTCGTCGTCGATGGTCTCCCGCGTCGCCTGTTCGTTGCCGAGGTAGCCGGCCATCACGTTGGGCCCCTTGAACCACAGCTCCCCGGTGTCGCTGAGACCCTCTGCGGGAGGCTCGATCTCGGTCACCGGTCTCGGGGTCGACGATCTTGGAGGCGGCGTTGGACACGGTCCACCCGCACCGAGCTCAGCGGTGCGACCGACCCCATCTCCCGCTCGCCGCCGTCGAACGGGGTGATGTGGCTGACCGGGCTCAGCTCGCTCATGCCGTAGCCCTGAACGACCCGGCACCCCAGCCGCTTCGGCGACGGCGCGGCCGAGTGTCGGCGTCCAGCGGTGCGGCACCGGACATGACGGTGTCCAGTGAGGACAGGTCGTAGGAGTCGATCAGCGGGTGCTTGGCCAGCGCGACGGCGACCGGCGGCGCGATGAACGCGATGGTGCACCTTGTGATTCTGCGATGTTGCCCAGGAATTCCCCGAGGTCGAAGCTCGGCATGATCACCAGCCGGGCGCGGGCGTGCAGGGCGGCGTTGAGCAGCACCGTCATTCCGTAGATGTGGAAGAACGGCAGCACCGCGAGGACCACGTCGTCGGCGACCATTCCGTGCAGCGGCCGGATCTGCGCGACGTTGGCCACCAGGTTGCGGTGGGTCAGCATCACGCCCTTGGGGTTGCCGGTGGTCCCCGAGCTGTACGGCAGCACCGCCAGATGTGACGACGGGGCGAAGTTCACCTGCGGCGGCGGACCGCCCGGCGCAAGCAAGTCGGCGGCGTTGGGATGACCGGTGGCATCGCTGTCCCCCCCGTCGAGCACGACCAGCTCGTCGTCGGCGATGCCTGCCGCCGCCGCGGCCTCTTTGGCCTGCGCCAGCAGCGCCGCGACGGTGACCAGCATCTGGGCGTTCGAGTCGGTCAGCTGCTTGGCGATGTCCTTGGCGGTGAACAGCGCGTTGATGGTGGTGGCCGTCGCGCCGGACCGCAGGATGCCGTGGAACGCGACCGCGAAGCCCGAACTGTTCGGCGACAGCAGGCCGACGACGTCGCCGACGCCGATGCCGCGGGCGGCGAGCGCGCCGGCGAACCCGTCGATGCGGCCGATCATCTCGCGGTAGGTGGTCTCCCTGCCCGACTTGGCGTCGACCAGTGCGACCCGGTCGAGATCGGTGTCATCGACGCGCCGAACAGATAGTCGTAGACGCTCGTGGACGGGATGTCGACTTCGGGGAAGGGGCTCGCGAAACTCATGGCGCCTCCGATCGAACCATGGCGAGGCACGGTCGCGGGTCAAGTTCGTCGAGCTGCTTGATCAGTTTTTTCGGCGCCATCAGCCGGAACGATGCGTCGACCAGCTCGCGCACCTCGTGCCCAGTCCACCTTCTTGCGGCGCCGCGAAGTCCAGCCCGAGCCAGCCCGACGGGCCCATGTAGGCGGGGAAGAAGAAGCGGGTGTCCTGTTCGAGGGCCTTGCGGTCGCTCTCGTCGACCTTGACCAGGATCGAGTACGGGTACTGGACGGTACTCGCCCTTCTTTCGGTCTTGACGCTGCCGCCGTACATGACGAACATCTTCGGCGCGCAGAACACCGGCCTGCCCCACGAGATCTTCTCGAACGCCTCGGGGAAGCCCAGCGCGATCCCGCGCACCTCCGCCAGGCCCAGATCGTCCTCGCTGAACATGATCGGGTGCGGCATGCCACCAGCGTAACCGGGCCCCAGCCGCCGGAGTCGGCTGTCGGCGCGCTCCGATAGCCTGCCAGGGTGAGCCCCAAGGCAACCCCGGACCCGAAGCGGCGCTGGCCGAGCAGGCCGACGAGGCGCCGGACGCCGACGTGCGGCGCCGATGGCAGGTACTGGCCGACGAGGTGCGAGGAACACCAGTTTCGCTACTACGTCCGCGACGCCCCGATCATCTCCGACGCCGAGTTCGACAAGCTGCTGCGCGAACTGCAGGCGCTCGAGGACGAGCATCCCGAACTGCGCACACCTGACTCGCCGACCCAGCTGGTGGGTGGCGCCGGATTCGCCACCGACTTCACCTCCGCCGAGCATCTCGAGCGGATGCTGTCCCTCGACAACGTGTTCACCCCCGATGAGCTCGCGGCCTGGGCCGCGCGCATCAAGGGCGAGATCGGTGACGACGCGCACTACCTGTGCGAGCTGAAGATCGACGGGGTCGCGCTGGCGCTGGTGTACCGCGACGGGCGCCTGGTGCGCGCGGCCACCCGCGGCGACGGCCGCACCGGCGAGGACGTCACGCTCAACGCCCGCACCATCGAGGACATCCCCGAAAAGCTCACCGCCACCAAGGAATTCCCGCTTCCAGCGGTGCTGGAGGTGCGCGGCGAGGTGTTCTTCCGGGTCGCCGACTTCGAGGACCTCAACGCCGGGCTGGTCGCCGAGGGCAAGCCGCCGTTCGCCAACCCGCGCAACAGCGCGGCGGGTTCACTGCGGCAGAAGAATCCCGCCGTCACCGCGCGGCGCAAGTTGCGGATGATCTGCCATGGCCTCGGCCGCTTCGAGGGCTTCAGTCCGAGGACGCTGCACGACGCCTACCGCGCGCTCAAGGCGTGGGGCCTGCCGGTGTCCGAGCACACCGCCCAGGTGGAGGGCCTGGACGCGGTCACCGAGCGCATCGCGTACTGGGGTGAGCACCGCCACGACGTCGAGCACGAAATCGACGGTGTAGTGGTCAAAGTCGACGAGGTCGCGCTGCAGCGGCGGCTCGGTTCGACCTCGCGCGCCCCACGCTGGGCGATCGCCTACAAGTACCCGCCCGAAGAGGCCGACCACGACGCTGCTCGACATCCGGGTCAACGTGGGACGCACCGGCCGGGTGACGCCGTTCGCCTTCATGGAGCCGGTCAAGGTCGCGGGCTCGACCGTGAGCCAGGCGACGCTGCACAACGCGTCGGAGGTCAAACGCAAGGGCGTGCTGATCGGCGACACCGTGGTGATCCGCAAGGCCGGCGACGTCATTCCCGAGGTCCTCGGCCCGGTCGTCGATCTGCGTGACGGCACCGAACGCGAATTCGAGATGCCGACGACGTGTCCGGAATGCGGCACCACACTCGCCCGGCCAAGGAGGGTGACGCCGACATCCGCTGCCCCAACACCCGGTCGTGCCCGGCGCAGTTGCGGGAGCGGGTGTTCCACGTCGCCGGGCGCGGCGCGTTCGACATCGAGGGCCTGGGCTACGAGGCCGCGATCGCGCTACTTCAGGCCGGCGTCATCACCGATGAGGGTGACCTGTTCGCCCTCACCGAGGCCGACTTGCTGCGCACCGATCTGTTCACGGTCAAGGGCGGCGAGCTGTCCGCCAACGGCAAGCGGCTGCTGGCCAATCTCGGCAAGGCCAAGGCGCAGCCGCTGTGGCGTGTGCTCGTGGCGCTGTCGATCCGTCACGTCGGTCCCACCGCCGCCCGCGCGCTGGCGACCGAATTCGGCAGCCTTGACGCGGTCATGGCGGCCTCTGAAGAGCAACTGGCCGTCGTCGAGGGCGTCGGACCGACCATCGCGGCCGCAGTGATCGAGTGGTTCACGGTGGACTGGCACCGGGCGATCATCGACAAGTGGCGTGCCGCCGGTGTGCGGATGGCCGATGAACGCGACGAGAGCGTCGAGCGGACCCTCGAAGGCCTGTCCATCGTCGTCACGGGCTCGCTGCCCGGGTTCTCCCGTGACGATGCCAAGGAGGCCATCGTGGCGCGCGGCGGCAAGGCCGCCGGTTCGGTGTCGAAGAAAACGGCCTACGTGGTGGCCGGCGATTCACCCGGGTCGAAATTCGACAAGGCCGTCGAACTCGGTGTGGCGGTCCTGGACGAGGACGGCTTCCGTCGCCTCCTGGACAGCGGCCCCGACGGCGTCTGACCGACCACGGTTTGTCGCCCGCAGGGACCGGGAACCCGTTTCGCCGACGGCGACAAGGGAGTTCTGATGGCAACCTGCGACACCTGCGGTAACCACTACGACAAGTCCTTCACCGTGACCTTCAGCGACGGCCGCACGGCGACGTTCGACAGCGTCGAGTGTGCCGCCGTCCAGCTGGCGCCCGAATGTCTGCACTGCGGCTGCCGCATCCTCGGTCACGGCATCGAGACAACCGACGGCATCTTCTGCTGCGCGCATTGCGCACGCAAAGACACCAATGCCGACGTGAACGACCGCTACCCGGTGCCGGCCGGAGGATGATCGGTCAGCGCAAGATCGTCGCCATGATGCCGGCCAGGTAGCCGAGCCGGGCCACCTCGGACGGCCGGAAGTGCGGCCCACCCGCGCGGCCCAGCACGATCGCGGTGCGGCTGTCGCCGAGCGGCGCGGCCGCCAGCGTGGTGTCCATGTCGCGCCACACCTGCGGCACCCAGTCGCCCGTTTCGTCGAGGGCTACGGCGTGGTAAAGCGGCAGCCAGGGTGTCTCGGCCGCCTGCGTTTCGGGGGCGCCGGGGCTGCCGACAACCCGCTCTTTTCCGGAGTCGGTCAGCCGCACCACCGTGCACCAGGCGACGCGCAGAATGAACGGAGCCTCGTCGGCGAGCACCTGCAGCTGCTTGAGCTTCCCGTGCGCCGCGGCGACATGGTCGATCAGCTCCAGTTCCCGGTGGGCTTCGAGCAATCCGGTGTGCGGCCGGATGCTGTCCACATAGACGCCGTCGAGGTGCTCGGCGGCGGTGATGAGCATGTCGGGCATCGCCCCTGGCGGCAGCTCGACCACCAGATCGTCGATCGCGTACCCGGCTGCGCGTTCCACCACGTCAAGGGACAGGATGTCGGCGCCCACCGAGCCGAGGGCGACGGCGAGCGAGCCGAGGCTGCCCGGTCGGTCCTCGAGCTGGACCCGCAGCAGATACGAAGGCACGGCCAACACTGTTTCACAGCGTCTGCGGCTGAGCACTCCCAGCGGATGACGCGCATGCGGGGACCAGGACCCCCTGTGACTAGGCTTGCTTGTCGTGTCGCAGATCTCCCGAGACGAGGTTGCCCACTTGGCGCGCCTGGCCCGACTTGCGTTGACCGATGCTGAGCTGGACAGCTTCGCCGGACAGCTCGACGCGATCATCGGTCATGTCAGCCAGATCCAGGCCGTCGACGTCACCGGCGTCGAACCCACCGGCAATCCGCTGACGGATGTGAACGTGTTTCGCGCGGACATCCCCGAGCCGTGCCTGACCCAGGAGCAGGCGGTGGCCGAGGCGCCGAAGGCGGTCGACGGCAGGTTCGCGGTTCCGCGGATTCTGGGGGAGGCCGAATGACTGGCAACGACGTGATCCGGCTGGACGCGGCGACGCTGGGCGCCAAGATCGCCGCCAAAGAGGTGTCGTCGACCGAGTTGACCCAGGCGTGCCTGGACCAGATCGCCGCGACCGACGGCGAGTACCACGCGTTCTTGCACGTGGCTTCCGAACAGGCGTTGGCCGAAGCGGCCCGGGTGGACTCCGCGATCGCCGGCGGCGACGCGCCGCCGTCGCCACTGACCGGTGTGCCGCTGGCGCTCAAGGACGTGTTCACCACCATCGACATGCCGACGACCTGCGGATCGAAGATCCTCGAGGGCTGGACATCGCCGTACGACGCGACGGTCACGGCCCGGCTGCGGGCCGCGGGCATCCCCATCCTGGGCAAGACCAATATGGACGAGTTCGCGATGGGCAGTTCCACGGAGAACTCCGCCTACGGTCCCACCCGCAACCCCTGGAACACCGATCGGGTGCCCGGCGGCTCGGGCGGCGGCAGCGCGGCGGCGCTCGCGGCTTTCCAGGCGCCATTGGCGATCGGGTCCGACACCGGCGGCTCGATCCGCCAGCCGGCCGCGCTGACCGCCACCGTCGGGGTCAAGCCGACCTACGGCACGGTGTCGCGGTACGGGCTGATCGCCTGCGCGTCCTCGCTGGACCAGGGCGGTCCCTGTGGG
The DNA here is from genome assembly GCA_963699655.1 of uncultured Actinomycetota bacterium. Taxonomy (GTDB): domain Bacteria; phylum Actinomycetota; class Actinomycetes; order Mycobacteriales; family Mycobacteriaceae; genus Mycobacterium. Next base: position 344,230 of record CAVOUV010000011.1, on the reverse strand, counting down.
CGGACCGTGCTCGACACCGCGCTGCTGCACCAGGTGATCGCCGGTCACGATCCGAAGGACTCCACCTCGGTCGACGCGCCGGTCCCCGACGTGGTCGCGGCCGCACGGGCGGGCGCCGACGGGGACTTGAGAGGTGTGAAGGTCGGTGTGGTGCGCCAGCTGCGCGGTGACGGCTACCAGACGGGGGTGCTGTCGTCGTTCAACGCCGCGGTCGAACAGCTCACCGCCCTGGGCGCCGAGGTCAGCGAGGTCGACTGCCCGCACTTCGACTACTCGCTGCCGTCGTACTACCTGATCCTGCCGTCGGAGGTGTCGTCGAACTTGGCCCGCTTCGACGGGATGCGCTACGGCCTGCGCTCCGGTGACGACGGAACCCACAGCGCCGAAGAGGTGATGGCGTTGACGCGAGCATCCGGCTTCGGCCCGGAAGTCAAGCGCCGCATCATGATCGGCGCCTACGCGCTGTCGGCGGGGTACTACGACGCCTATTACAACCAGGCGCAGAAGGTCCGCACGCTGATCGCCCGGGATCTCGACGAGGCATATGAACGTGTCGACGTGTTGGTATCGCCTGCCACGCCGACCACCGCGTTCGCGCTGGGGGAGAAGGTCGACGATCCGCTGGCGATGTACCTGTTCGACTTGTGCACACTGCCCCTGAACCTGGCCGGCCACTGTGGGATGTCGGTGCCGTCCGGCCTGTCGCCGGACGACAATCTGCCGGTCGGCCTGCAGATCATGGCGCCCGCGCTGGCCGACGACCGGCTCTACCGGGTTGGTGCAGCCTACGAAGCGGCGCGCGGAGCGCTGCCAACTGCGCTGTAAGGGGAGAGGATGGGGTAATGCGGACGCGAGGAGCAGGAGGGTAGATGCGCATCGGAGTTCTCACCGGCGGCGGTGACTGCCCTGGGCTGAACGCCGTCATCCGTGCGGTCGTCCGGACCTGCGACGCCCGCTACGGATCCTCGGTCGTCGGCTTCCTCGACGGCTGGCGCGGCCTCCTCGAAGACCGGCGGATCCAACTGGCCAACGACGACCGCAACGACCGGCTGCTCGCCAAGGGCGGCACCATGCTGGGTACCGCGCGGACGAACCCGGAGAAGTTGCGCGCCGGGCTCGACCAGATCAAGCAGACGCTCGACGACAACGGGATCGACGTGCTGATCCCGATCGGCGGGGAGGGCACGCTGACGGCCGCACACTGGCTGTCAGAAGAGAACGTCCCCGTCGTCGGGGTGCCCAAGACCATCGACAACGACATCGACTGCACCGACGTGACATTCGGCCACGACACCGCGCTGACGGTAGCGACCGAGGCCATCGACCGGCTGCACAGCACCGCCGAGTCCCATCAGCGGGTGATGCTGGTGGAGGTGATGGGCCGCCACGCCGGGTGGATCGCACTGCACGCCGGCATGGCCTCTGGTGCCCACATGACGCTGATTCCCGAGCAGCCATTCGATGTCGAGGATGTGTGCCGGCTGGTGAAGCGGCGCTTCCAGCGTGGCGACTCGCACTTCATCTGTGTGGTGGCCGAGGGCGCCAAACCCGCCGAAGGCACGATGCAGTTGCGCAAGGGCGGCATCGACGAGTTCGGGCACGAGCGCTTCACCGGGGTCGCGCAGCAACTCGCGCTCGAGGTGGAGAAGCGCATCAAGAAAGAAGTTCGGGTGACCGTGCTGGGCCACGTCCAACGCGGCGGCACGCCGACGCCGTACGACCGCGTGCTGGCCACCCGGTTCGGGGTCAACGCCGCCGACGCGGCGCATGCCGGGGAGTTCGGGATGATGGTGTCGCTCCGCGGGCAGGAGATCGGGCGGGTGCCGCTGGTCGAGGCGGTACGCCAGCTGAAGCTGGTGCCGCAGAGCCGCTACGACGACGCCGCCGAGTTCTTCGGCTGATTTTCCCCCGCGAGACTGCTCACAGATCGGCTGAATCGCCCACACCGCGATCTGGCCGCAGTCTCGCCGAGTCCTTTCGGCACCGATTACTAGGATCGAGACCATGACCGTCGCTTCCGCCGCAGAGCTGCTCGACTACGCCGACGTTCTGGCGCGATACGAACCCGTGCTCGGCCTCGAGGTGCACGTCGAGCTGTCGACGGCCACCAAGATGTTCTGCGGCTGCGCCAACAAGTTCGGCTCCGAGCCCAACACCCAGGTATGCCCGGTGTGCCTGGGCTTGCCGGGCTCGTTGCCGGTGCTCAACCAGACGGCCGTCGAATCGGCGATCCGCATCGGGCTGGCGCTCAATTGCGAGATCGTGCCGTGGTGCCGCTTCGCCCGGAAGAACTACTTCTACCCGGACATGCCGAAGAACTATCAGATCTCGCAGTACGACGAGCCGATCGCGATCAACGGCTACCTCGAGGTTCCGCTCGACGACGGCAGCATCTGGCGCGTCGAGATCGAGCGTGCCCATATGGAAGAGGACACCGGCAAGCTGACCCACCTGGGCAGCGACACCGGCCGGATCGAGGGTGCGACGACGTCGCTGATCGACTACAACCGCTCCGGCGTCCCACTGATCGAGATCGTCACCAAACCGATCGAGGGCACCGGGGAGCGCGCCCCGGAAATCGCCAGGGCCTACGTCACCGCCTTGCGGGACCTGTTGCGTGCCTTGGGTGTTTCGGATGTGCGGATGGATCAGGGCTCGATGAGGTGTGACTCCAACGTGTCGCTCAAGCCCATCGGCCAGCAGGAGTTCGGCACCCGGACCGAGACCAAGAACGTCAACTCGCTCAAGAGCGTCGAGGTGGCGGTGCGCTATGAGATGCGCCGTCAGGCGGCAGTACTGACATCCGGCGGCCGAATCATTCAGGAAACCAGGCACTTTCACGAAGACGGCTACACCTCACCGGGCCGCAGCAAGGAGACCGCGCAGGATTACCGGTACTTCCCGGAACCCGATCTGGAGCCGGTGGCGCCGGACACCGAGCTCGTCGAGCGGCTGCGGCAGACGATTCCCGAACTTCCGTGGTTGTCGCGCAATCGGATTCAACAGGACTGGGGGATCTCCGACGAGGTTATGCGCGATCTGATCAACACCGGTGCGATCGACCTGATCGCCGCGACCGTCGGGCACGGCGCCTCCAGCGAGGCCGCTCGCGCGTGGTGGGGAAACTTCTTGGTGCAGAAGGCCAACGAAGCAGGCGTCGAGCTCGATGCACTGCCGATCACCCCGAAGCAGGTGGCGGCGGTGGTCAAGCTCGTCGACGACGGCAAGCTGTCCAACAAGCTGGCCCGCCAGGTGATCGAGGGTGTGCTCGCCGGCGAAGGGGAGCCCGAGCAGGTGATGACCGACCGCGGCCTGGCCGTGGTGCGCGACGACTCGCTGATACAGGCCGCCGTCGACGAGGCGCTGGCCGCCAACCCCGATGTCGCGGAGAAGATCCGCGGCGGCAAGGTGCAGGCGGCCGGTGCGATCGTCGGCGCGGTGATGAAGGCGACCAAGGGGCAGGCCGACGCCGCGCGGGTGCGCGAGTTGGTGCTGCAGGCCTGCAGCTAGGCCATCGTCAGGTGTAGAGGTTGAGAGGCTGAACGTCGCCGGTCAGGTAATGCGCTCCGACTTCGAGCTTCTTGTAATCGACTGGATCATGCAACGAGTGCGTGCGAATGTTGCGCCAGTACAGGTCCAGCCCGACTTCACTGCGCGTCGAACTCGACCCGGTGGCTTCATATACGCGCGATGCGACCTCCAGAGCGGTCTCGGAGGACATGATCTTGGCTCGCGCGATGCCGACCTCGACTTCAGCGCGGTCAGCGGCGGTGATTTCAGAACCGCGAGCGATGAAGGCGTCGAGGCGTGCGTTCCAACGGTCGGTGAGGGCCTCGGTGGCAGCCACTCGCGCCAACAGCTCACCAAACAAGCGTTGCACGAATGGATCACGCGAATAGTGCTCGGCCGAGCCAAGTGGCCAAGCACCGTTGCGCGCCAAGGTGATACGGCGAGCCTGCTCGAGCGCGCCTTCGGCGATGCCCAGGTACATGTTGGCAAAGCCCAGCTGACTGGCCGGAGATGTCAGAGTCGCGTACGGCTCATCGTGCCATTCACCCAAGACGTCGTCGGCGTGCACGAACACGTCGCGGAATTCGACCGAACCGCTCGCAGACAATCGCTGCCCTAGCGCATCCCAGTCGCCAACATGGGTGACCCCCGGCCCGGTCGTGGTTGATTACGGCGGCCAGCACACGACCGCTGCCCTCCTCAACCCCCATGATCACCGTCACGTCGCCGGTGGCGGCACCAGTCGAGTATCGCTTGCGCCCATTGAGCACGTAGCCCGATTCACATGGAGTCAGGGAAAGCGCGGGGTCGATCGGATTGATCGAATCACCCCATAGCCAAGTGCCGGACGCCGATGCCTCGAACCAGTGCTGCCAGCGTGCTGGGTCTCCGATGAAGACGATGCCCGACTGAATGATGTAGCTGTAGGCCAGGAGTTGTGCTATCGACGAATCGGCCCGCGCCAATATCCGCACAGCCCGCAGAGCGGTGCTCCAATGCCCACCCTGTCCACCAAACTCTTTCGGTATCAATAGATTTGCCAACCCCGATTCTTTCAACAGCTTCAGTTCAGCATCAGCCTGCTGATTGGCACGATCGCGGGCCAATGCGTCAACGGCCAGGCTGGCGGCCACCTCTCCTGCGACCGAATCCCACTGCTGCGATTCGGATTCAGTGGGTGTGGTCGTCCACGGAGTGCGTGCCACTGAGGCTCCTCTTGTGTGTCGATGGCCGTGAGCGGCGGCTGTCATATCTCGCCGCCGAAACTTCGGAAGGCGTCGAATTCATGTTGTTTACAACGCCATTCAATTTGCAGAAAGTCCCTACTTGCATTCGTGAAACTTCCCGAGCGACGTAGTTTGACTCAGGGCACTAGCGCCGCCCGAGCAGCCGACAGTGCAGGCATCTGCTTCCTCACCGTCGCGGTCGCCGACGGGCGCACCGCCGTCGGTGTCTCCGACGCGCTGATGCGAATCCCGCGGGCGGTACAGCGCGAACAACCCCGGTGCGCAGCTGTGGATCCACGTCACCGGATGGCATTCGGTGCTCAAGTGCTACGAGCGCTACGGGCCCGGGCCGTTGTCACCGTCGGAGGAATCACGGTTCTGGGCAGGCGGCGATCGCGACCCTGCCGAAGTGGATGCGACGAATGGGCAATTTCGACCAGTCGGCCGCCGTCGACAAGGCGGTCGCGCCGCTGGCCCAAATGCTCGTCCGCACCCTGTCGGCGGACAACTCGCGCGCGATGCTCGCGATGGCCCGCGGGTTGAGACCCGAAACCGCCGAAGTGCCGGCGCACCATCTGTCGGCCGGGCGGCCCGCGTCTGAACGGACCGTCACCCCCGACCGAAGCCCGCGAGCGACTCGCCGCCCACGTCTAGCCGGGCTTTGCTACGTATTGTCCGCGTTGCTGCGGGGGAAGCCACCGCCCTGCGGGAACAGCGGGAACACGACGTCGTCGAGCTTCTCCGCGTCGCCGGAGGTCTTGTTGACCGTCGCACCCCAGACGTTGCCGTCCGCCGACAGTTGCAAAGCCCAGGCGTGCCCGTGCTGGTCCTGGCGCACCACCTCCGGCTCGCCGGTGACCGCGCCCGTGTCGGGCGCCAGCCGCACGGCCACGGTCTGCTTGGTGTCGACGAGGTTCACCAGCACCGTGCCATCCAGCGCGGCGCAGCCGGCCACCCCCGGTTTGTCGGGCCAGGTCCACACCGTCGACACCTTCGAGTCCTTGGTGACCCGTTGCAACCGGTCGGCCGTCGGTGTCCGGTCGGTGACGTAGAGCGAGCTGTCCGACGGGTCGATGCACATGTCGCCGCCGGCTCCCATCCCGGAAAGCGCCGTTGTCTGCGGCGCCTGGTTGACCGTGGTGGGCTGCTCGATGCGCAACACCTTGCCGGCCAGCGAACCCGGATCGGCGGCCAGCGCGGGGTCACCCGCGTCGCCGGTCTGGACCAACAGCGTCGTCGGGCTAGTGAAGATCAGCGACCCGGTGTTCCCCGTCGCACCCTTCGGAATGCCGGTCAGGATCGGCTTGGGGATGTCGTCGTCGGCGATCCGGATCACCCGGTTGTCGGTAGGGGTGCTGACGTAGGCGTACATCAGCCGGTCCTGCGAGTAGGTGGGTGACAGCGTGATGTCCATCAGCCCGCCGTCACCGCTCGGGTCGACCGGGATGACCAGCTTGACCTTGGGTTCTGCGCTGACCGACACCTGCTTGACCGCGCCGGTGACGCGCTCGGCGACCAGCGCCGACTGGCTGTCCGGAAGCATGATCAGACCGCTGGTGCTTTCCAGGCAGCCCTGCATGACGCCCGGCGCGGGGCAGGCCTTGGGGAACGGCTTGGGCGGCAGCGGCGGCGGCGGAGGTGGAGTGGACGACGGCCCGGGCGCCAGCTCTGGTTCGGTGGTGAACGGCTGCGACTGGGCCGAATCGAATCGGGCGCATCCCGACCCGACGAGCAACGCCGCACACAGCAGGGCAAGCACACCCCGCATGGGCCCGCGCAGTTTCATGCTGGCCAGGTTACGGATTGTTCAGCGGTGCGCGCCACGCTCGTTCCTGCGGCGCGCCTGCGAATAGGGTGCCCAAAGCACCGCGCCAATCCTCCGTTAAGGGGTGACTAGCACTTACGCTGGGATCGTGACCAGTCATCCCCATGACCCACGCCCCTGGCAACGGCCCGACGACATGTCCGGGCGGCCCGCGTCTGCGAGCCTGGTCGACCCGGAAGACGATCTACCGTCGGCAACCTACGGCGGTGATTTCGAAACCACCGCGATCCCACGCTACGACTCTGCGAAGTCCACAACCGACCAACCGTTCGGGCTGATCGGCGACCCCGAACCGCTGCCGTATGTGCAGCCGGCCGACCGTCATACCGTGAACCCGTATGCGGCGGCGGAGCCGACGGAGATCGAGCCGATCGACGCCGACGACCGTATCCGCGACCGGCGCGGAACCCAGGACCTCGGGCTTCTCCTGCTGCGCGTCGCGGTGGGCGCACTACTGATCGGCCACGGGCTGCAGAAGGCGTTCGGCTGGTGGGGAGGCCCCGGCTTCTCCGGCTTCCAGACGTCGTTGACCGAGTTGGGCTTCAAATACGCCGACATCCTGACCTACGTGGCGACAGCGGGCCAGATCGCTGCCGGTGTGCTGTTGGTGCTCGGTCTGTTCACGCCGGTGGCAGCGGCGGGAGCACTGGCCTATGCGGTCACCGGCATCCTCGCCGATGCCATGGCGGCCCACGAAGCCGCGAGGCTGTCGTCGTTCCTCACCGACGGTCACGAATACAAGGTCATCCTGGTATGCGCGCTCGCGGCCATCACCCTGATCGGCCCCGGGCGCTACGGGCTCGATGCCGGCCGCGGCTGGGCCCGGCGCCCGTTCATCGGTTCGTTCGCCGCGCTCGTGCTGGGTGTCGGCGCAGGCGTCGCGGCCTGGGTGCTGCTCAACGGCGGCAACCCGCTGGCCTAGTCCGGGCGCTAGTTGTAGGGGTTCGGCACCCGGCCCCCGCTGGCCTCGGTCAGCAGCGGCAGGGTCGCGAACGTCACGGCCGGAAGGCGCACTTCCGTGCCGTCCTTGCGTCGCGCCCGCGCCCACGAGCTCTTCCCGAAGCGCAGCCCGTCGATGTCATCCCAAGCGAGCGTCTCGCTGGCCGTCAGTGTCCGCACGGTCACAGTGTCCCGGTCGGCCACGGTGCGGTACCGGATGACCAGCACCGACAGCAGCACCGGAATCACGAGCACCAGCGCGAACCACGGCGGCCCAGCGACCACCAGAGCCAACAGGCCCAGGGCCAGGAAGCCGACCGCGAAATGGGCCATCGGCGAGATGCGGATCACGACCGGAGCGGTCGGCGCCGAGGGGGAGTTCACAGCGCCATCCTCCCATCGCGGGGTTGCTGCCCCGGCCCGAGTGCCCGTTCCGCACATCCGCCGGAGATGGCAATTTGACCTTTGACCAGTGCGGAGGTTACCGTCGGTTGTTATGCAGGCCTCGGGATTGCTCGTAGTAATTGGGAAGCGCGTTGATGCCGCGCTTGCCCGCTGCCGGGCATAGCCACCCGCATCAACGCGCGACCCTCGTACAGCAGCCCAGCTGACGGGGGTTTTTTGTTGCCCCACCACCGATTTGAGATCCTAAAGACCGATCCGAACAGGATTCATGAAGATATGAGGACACCGTGAGCGCACCCACCACGCGACCACTGGACCAGTCGGCGACCCCGCCGAACGGGGGACATGCCGCGCCGGCCGCGAAACCGGCACCGAAGGCCGACGCCGGGCAATCGAAACGGATTGCGCCGCAACAGCTCACCGGCGCACAGGCGGTGATCCGGTCCCTGGAGGAACTCGACGTCGACGTCATCTTCGGTATCCCAGGCGGTGCCGTGCTGCCCGTCTACGACCCGCTTTTCGACTCGCAACGGCTGCGCCACGTGCTGGTCCGCCACGAACAGGGCGCGGGCCATGCGGCAAGCGGATATGCCCATGCCACCGGCAAGGTCGGCGTGTGCATGGCGACCTCGGGCCCCGGCGCCACCAACCTGGTGACACCGCTCGCCGATGCCCAGATGGACTCCATCCCGGTGGTGGCGATCACCGGGCAGGTCGGGCGTGGGCTCATCGGGACGGATGCCTTCCAGGAGGCCGACATCTCGGGCATCACCATGCCGATCACCAAACACAACTTCCTGGTGCGCGACGGCGACGACATCGGGCGGGTGCTCGCCGAGGCGTTCCACATCGCGAAGTCCGGCCGACCCGGCGCGGTGCTCGTCGACATTCCGAAGGACGTGCTGCAGGGGCAGTGCACCTTCAGCTGGCCGCCCGTGGTCGACCTGCCGGGCTACAAGCCCAACACCAAACCGCACAGCAGGCAGATCCGGGAGGCGGCCAAGCTCGTCGCCGCGGCGCGCAAGCCGGTGCTCTATGTCGGCGGCGGTGTCATCCGCGGCGACGCCACCGAGCAACTGCTGGACCTCGCCGAACTGACCGGCATTCCCGTCGTCACCACGCTGATGGCCCGCGGTGCGTTCCCGGACAGCCATCCGCAGAACATGGGGATGCCCGGCATGCACGGCACGGTCGCCGCGGTCGCTGCCCTGCAGCGCAGCGACCTGCTGATCGCACTGGGCACCCGTTTCGATGACCGGGTGACGGGCAAGCTGGACTCCTTCGCGCCCGAGGCCAAAGTCATCCACGCCGATATCGACCCGGCCGAGATCGGCAAGAACCGGCACGCCGACGTGCCGATAGTGGGCGACGTGAAGGCCGTCATCGGTGATCTGATCGAGGCCCTGCGCCGCGACGGATCGATCGACTCGATCAAGATCGACAACTGGTGGGAGTACCTGCGCGGCGTTCAGTCGACGTACCCGCTGAGCTACGGGCCGCAGAGTGACGGCAGCCTGAGCCCCGAGTACGTCATCGAATCCCTCGGCAAGCTGGCCGGCCCGGACGCGGTGTACGTCGCCGGTGTGGGGCAGCACCAGATGTGGGCCGCGCAGTTCATCAAATACGAGAACCCGAAAACCTGGCTGAACTCCGGCGGGCTGGGCACCATGGGTTTCGCGGTTCCCGCGGCCATGGGGGCCAAGTTCGGCCGCCCGGAGGCCGAAGTCTGGGCCATCGACGGTGACGGCTGCTTCCAGATGACCAATCAGGAGCTGGCCACCTGCGCCGTCGAGGGCGCGCCGATCAAGGTCGCCGTCATCAACAACGGCAACCTGGGCATGATCCGGCAGTGGCAGACACTGTTCTACGGGGAGCGGTATTCCCACAGCGATCTGGGCACTCACACCCAGCGCATCCCCGATTTCGTGAAACTGGCCGAAGCGCTCGGCTGTGTCGGATTGCGTTGCGAGCGTGCCGAAGACGTCGAGGACGTCATCAACCAGGCGCGTGCCATCAACGACCGCCCGGTGGTGATCGACTTCGTCGTCGGCGCTGATGCCCAGGTGTGGCCGATGGTCGCCGCCGGCACCAGCAACGATGAGATCCAGGCGGCCAAGGGCATCCGTCCGCTGTTCGACGATCCGGAAGAGGGGCATGCGTGATGGCGACCAGCGGATCGATGCCGACGCATACGCTGTCGGTGCTCGTCGAGGACACCCCCGGCGTGCTCGCCCGCGTGGCGTCGTTGTTCTCCCGACGCGGCTACAACATCCAGTCGCTGGCCGTCGGCGCCACCGAGCAAAAAAACATGTCCCGGATGACCATCGTCGTCTGCGTCGACGAGTCACCGCTCGAGCAGATCACCAAGCAGCTGAACAAGCTGATCAACGTGATCAAGATCGTCGAACAGGACGAGGACAACTCCGTTTCCCGCGAACTCGCCTTGATCAAGGTGCGCGTGGACGCGACCACCCGCAGCCAGGTGATCGAGGCGGTGAATCTTTTTCGCGCCAAAGTCGTTGATGTCTCCAATGAGTCGTTGACGATCGAGGCCACCGGTACCCCGGCCAAGATCGAGGCGTTGCTCCGAGTTCTGGAGCCTTATGGCATCCGCGAACTCGTTCAGTCCGGTGTGGTGTCCCTGTCCCGCGGTCCGCGCGGCATCGGCACGACCAAGTAGAAGCCCCAAACAACAAGACAAGGAAGAAGATTCACAGTGGCAGTAGAGATGTTCTATGACGATGACGCCGACCTGTCGATCGTTCAGGGACGCAAGGTCGGTGTCATCGGCTACGGCAGCCAGGGCCATGCGCATTCGCTGAGCCTGCGCGACTCCGGTGTGCAGGTGAAGGTCGGTCTCAAGGAGGGCTCGAAGTCCCGCGACAAGGTCACCGAACAGGGCCTCGAGGTGGACACCCCCGCCGAGGTCGCCAAGTGGGCCGACGTCGTCATGCTGCTGGCGCCGGACACCGCCCAGGCCGAGATCTTCAAGAACGACATCGAGCCGAACCTGGAAGACGGCAACGCGCTGTTCTTCGGCCACGGACTCAACATCCACTTCGATCTGATCAAGCCGGCCGCCAACGTGACCGTCGGCATGGTGGCACCGAAGGGCCCCGGGCATCTGGTGCGTCGCCAGTTCGTGGACGGCAAGGGCGTGCCGTGCCTGATCGCCATCGATCAGGACCCCAAGGGTGAGGGCGAGGCGCTGGCGCTGTCCTACGCCAAGGGCATCGGCGGCACCCGCGCGGGCGTCATCAAGACCACCTTCAAGGAAGAGACCGAGACCGACCTGTTCGGCGAGCAGGCCGTATTGTGCGGTGGCACCGAGGAACTGGTCAAGGCCGGGTTCGACATCATGGTCGAGGCGGGCTACGCCCCCGAGATGGCCTACTTCGAGGTGCTGCACGAACTGAAGCTGATCGTCGACCTGATGTACGAGGGTGGCATCGCCCGGATGAACTACTCGATCTCCGACACCGCGGAGTTCGGTGGCTACATCTCGGGTCCGCGCGTCATCGACGAGGGGACCAAGGACCGGATGCGGGCCATCCTCTCCGACATTCAGGACGGCAGCTTCGTGAAGAAGCTGGTCGCCGACGTCGAGGGTGGTAGCAAGCAGCTCCACAAGCTTCGCCAGGAGAGCGCCGAGCACCCGATCGAGGTCACCGGTAAGCAATTGCGCGACCTGATGAGCTGGGTCGACCGGCCCATCACGGAGACGGCCTAGCACTTGCGATTTCGGCGGTTTGGTCGCGTGCCGCGCGACCAGACCGCGCCGAAATCGCCGGAAGACGAGGCGGGTCGGTGAGCCAGAGATCCCTGTCGGACGGCGACGACCCGACGCTGCCTCGGTACACGGTGCGAGCCGTCGCAGAGCGGCTCCGGGTGCCGACCGCGACTCTGCGGAGCTGGAATCAGCGCTACGGCGTCGGGCCGCTCGACCACGCCCCTGGGCAGCACCGGCTCTACAGCGAGGCCGATATCGCGGTCCTTCGACAGATGCGCGTGATGATCGGCCGGGGCGTCAACGCCGCCAGCGCGGCCCGGGTGGCGTTGGACGCGTTGGCCCCGCAGCGCACCGACGTATCCGCGGTGCTGGACGCGGCGTCTGAGTTGGACGTCGCGGCGATGGGCGAACTGCTGGACCGCAACGTGCGCCACCACGGTGTCGTCGACACCTGGGATCGCTTGGTATGCCCGGCCTTCACGCAGATCGAGGCCCGTCAGGCAGATCGCGGCGGGTGTATCGATGTCGAACACGCGTTGTCGTGGACCGTGGCACGGACGCTGCAACGGGTCCCGATGGCGGCCGCCGACGGTGGCGCATCCGTCGTCCTGGCGTGCACCGGAGCCGAGACACACACCCTCGCGTTGGAAGCGCTTCGGGCGGCCCTGGGGGAGGGCGGGCGCCCGGCGCTGATGCTGGGCGCGACCGTCCCTGCCGCGGCACTCGTCGACGCGCTAGCGCACCGGCGGCGCCCAGCCACGGTCGTCCTGTGGGCGCACACCGCGGCAACCGCCGATCCCGCGATGGTCAAAGCCGGTCGCGGCGCGGGCGCCGTGGTTGTGGTGGCGGGCCCGGGATGGGACCCGACGGTGACCAAGGGCCTGTCGCGGCTCGAAACGTTGTCGGACGCGGTGCGACACCTGACCATGTGATCCGTCGTGTGCGCACCGATCGGGCATCTATGACGGATGCCGACATGACGGTGACGACTGGCGAGGAGCTGGTGGTGCTCCTCGACGAGGATGGGCGAGCGGCCGGGACGGCGGCCAAAGCCGCGGTGCATCACGATGAAACTCCGCTGCACCTCGGCTTCTCCTGTCATCTCTTCGATGCGGACGACCGGGTTCTGGTGACGCGACGTGCCTTCGGCAAGCAGACATGGCCCGGCGTGTGGAGCAACTCCTTCTGCGGCCATCCCCGCGCCGGGCGACGAGGTGATGGGCGCTGTGCGGCGGCCGAGGTGCCGTCTGTGATAAGTCCGTGGGCGCCGGAGCAAGCATCCCTGCTTCGATGCTCCATTACTTCTTGGCGGGATCATGTCCCCAGGTCATCAGCGAGTACCGCCGCGCCGAATCCTTGATGTCTCCCGAGGGCCGCTGGGCAAGGTGCCGGTGCGCGTAGCCGACCACCTTGCGCATGTGCGGGTAGTCGTCATCGGTGAGATCCGATTTCTTGCTTAGCAGGAGCTCGATGGTCCGCCGACCGCTGGCATGGCCAGTTGACTCGCCTCCGTTCTTTGCCCAACTTTCTTGGATTCCTCCGTGTCCAACCACTTTTCGCGTTCACCCGGCGTCATGTTGACGGTGTCGTGGAACTCTTTCCATGTCTGGGCGCCGTCGTCTGTCATGACCAAGGGCATACCCGTCAGCTGCGGGTGCGAAGCTCGAACAGGCGCTCGGCGTATTCGAGATCGTCACGCCACAGCCTGCTCGCGGCGCGCCGCATGAATGGTCTGATCACGGGTGCGGCGTGCAACGCATGCACGAAGCCCGGCCGGTCGGAGTGAGCGATCACGGCCTCGAGAACCGCCGTGCGTGGTCGTCCGTCCGGGCCGGGGCCGAGCGGCGTGGCATGCGTTTCCACCACGCTGCCCGAACCCTCGCCGTCGATGATGCGCATCACGATGGTGCGCGGTTCTGGGCTGCTGAACTCGGCCACGACCGGGACGCCCAGCCGGCCGACCCGGAATGTCACGGCGACGAGGAAACGGTCTGGCTCCTCGGGCAACTCATCGTCGACGGTCGGGGACGAGAGCACGTCGAGCCGGGTGAACGAGTAGGGGTGGAACCACGATCCATGCCACGGGTCCATCCTGTTGGCGATCACATCCTGCGGCTCACACGTGCCCACCAGCCGTGCGACGGCGGACATCCGCGCCCCCTCTGGCCGCAGGGCGAGCACCGGTCGCTCGGTGGGCTCCTCACCGGCGACGCCATCGAGCCGCACCCAAGTGAGCACACCGTCGTCGTGCGCGGGATAGGGCGCCCAGCCGAACGCGCGCCGGCCTTCCAGACGCAGCCCGTGCCAGGGGCAGACCAGGGCACCGCAGTCGACGCGTCCGGTGGACAGGTCGGCACCCAGATGCGGGCAGGCGCCCGGTCCGACGTGCAGCGTCCCGTCTTCGCCACGCCAGGCGACGATCTCCACGCCGGCGACGGTGGTGCCGAACGGTCGCGCACCGATGCGGTCAGCGGCCGCGAACGCGTACCAGTTGCCGCTGGGCCTGCGCTGCGAGCGCTGCAACGCCGACTGGATGACGGCGGGCGCAGCGTCTCGGTAAGTGGCTCGCTGGGCGGCCCACCCCTGGCGCGAAAGCAGTTCGAACGGAGACGTTTTCGCCAACTTGGCTGCCCAATCGGTGAACATGTTCATCCCGTCGTCTTCGCACTGCGTTCGGCCAGTCGACGCAACGGCGCCCAGCGCCCCTGCACAGGCACCGTGTACAGGTCGTGGCCCTTGAGTCCGAACTGCTTGAGCAACCGGTTCGCCGCCGCCCATCCGGTGGTCGCTGCGCGTTCCATCAACGCCACCGGCAGGTCGATCCGGATGCCGTCACCGGCCAGCACCAGGCGGTCGTGCGGAGTGTCGACGGACGGGCGACCGGCGAAATCACCTGGACGAAACCGAGGACAGTCGTCCCGGCACAGCAGTCGTTCGCCCACGATGGTCGCTCGTGCCGTCTCCGGGTACAGCTCGTGCAGACGTTGCAGCAGTCGGTCGCGCAGGTCCTCGTCGCGGCGGGTCACCGCATAGGAATGCAGTTCGACGACCGAACCGCCGGTGCGGTCGGCCCATTCGGCCGACTGGCGCTCGTACCGCTCGAGCACGCTGATGTTGTCCAAGGGCGGCAGGCCGCCCGTGCCGAGGAATGGAGGACGGTCGCCGTTCACCGCGGTATCCAGCCACAGCCGGTGCACGACGAACGGCGGCGCGGTGCCCATGCCGGCAACACGGGCGCGCCAGGCGTCGCCGCCAAGACCGGGGGAGCGCGCGACGATCCGCTGCAGACCGGCCACATCGGTGGCCAAGACGACGCCGTCGGTTTCGAGGCGGCCCGCGTCGTGGTCGACGATGAATCGCTCGCCGACCTCCACTGCCGCCACCGCGGTGCCGGTATGAACGGCCACGCCACGCGATTCCAGGCTCTTGCGCAGCGGATTCCACAGTGCCGTGTCGAAATTCGCGTTGGCGACGTCGAACACCAGGCCTTCACTGGAGCCGAGGAAGTAGATGTGGAACATGGCGGCCAGCTCGGCCGCCGACAATTCCGCCGGTGCGGCGAAGAAGCTGCGCGAGAACACCTCGAACGCCAGATGCCGCGCCGCGTGGGGAAAATTGATGTCCCGCAGGAACGTCTCGGCGTCGCGGCCATCGAGCCGATCGTAGATCTCGGGCACGGACACCGCGGCCAGCGGTGCGGCCGCACGCGCGTTTAGACGCACCAGATCCCGGAACCGGAAGGTCGGGCTGCGCAACGCGAAGGCCACTGCGTTGAGCGGCGGGGTTTGGGGCAGGCCGCGGAAGGTGTCCCGGCGGCCGTGTCCGTCGATCAGCGGATAGTCGTCGACCGGGGTGAGCATCGACAGTTCAGGGTCGATGCGCCGCAGCAGGTTTCGCAGGTTGTAGTACTGGCGGAAGAATGCGTGGAAGCCACGGTTCATCGCGACCGGCGTGGCGGCCACCGATTCGGTCCAGCCGCCGACCCGGCCGCCCAGATACGGTTCCCGCTCGATGACGTCGACGGTGACGCCCCGTTCGGCGAGACCGGTGGCGGCGGTCAGACCGGCGATGCCCGCTCCGACCACCACCACCCGCGGGCGCCGCGGTAGCCGCCCGGCGTCCGCCAGCCCGGGCACCGCGATGTGGGTTACCCGCCGTCGATCCGTCATCGCGGCGCCTCGGCGAGGAAGGTGTGCACGATATTGCGTTGCCATCCCGGCATCGTCTCGCTGCGCACCGCGGCGAACCCGTTGTCGCGCAATCGCCGACGAAACGCCGAGGCGCCGTCGAACTCGTTGACGCTGCGGCGCAGATACCGGTAGAGCGAGGCGTCGCCGGTACGCCACCGGCCCGCGGGAATGATGATCGTCGCGCACACGGCGTTCCAGATCATGGTCGCCGGCCGGGAATCGCGTACCGAGTACTCGTGCACGGCCAGAACCGCTCCCTGGCGCAGCAGTGCACGGAAAGCGCGCAATTGCGCGTCACGGTCCGCGACGTTGCGGATGAGGTAGGCGGCCAGGATGCCGTCGAACGGACCATGAACACCCGCGTCCTCGAGGTTTTCGATGCGGCTGTGCACGAACGTCACCGAGGATGGCCACGGCTTGGCGGCAGCTTCGGCGAGCATGCCGGCCGAGCCGTCGACCGCGACGATCTCCGCATGCGGGGCCGCGGCCAGCAGGGCCGCGGTCGAGGCGCCGGTGCCGCACCCGGCGTCCAACAGGCGCAGACCGCGGCCCGAATCCGCAAGCCCCATGCGCTGCGCCGAGACTCGCAGGTGGTGGTGATAGCCCGGATTGGCTCCGACCAGTTTGTCGTAGGCGGCGGCGCCCGCGTCGAATGCGGACGGGACATCGGCGACGCTCACCGCTTGACCTCGGGGTCGTGGCGCACGCGTTGGCGCTCCCACAGCAGCAGCACCGCCGTGACGAGCGCCCAACCGAACAGGAAGTCCTCGATCGGGATGTCGAACGGGAACCGGATGCCGCTGGTGTGGTGGTCATCGTAGATGACAATGGGCGCACTGAGTTTGGTGAGCCAACCGTCAACGGGTATCTGAAACCCGAACACGATCGCCATCGAGATCCAATATGCGGGCCTGCGAAACAGGCCGGTGCGCAGCACCCCGAACTCCAACGCGCAGACCGCGGCGACGGCGACGAGCGCCGGCAGCGTGTAGCCGAGCCCGGTCACGGCGCCTGCACCCTGTGGCGCCGCATACGTCGCAGGAACGCGAGGATGGCGTCGACGGCGGAATACGTCAGCAGCCCGCAGACGGGTATCACCACGAAGAACAGCAGTTCCTCGAGCGGTATCGAGCCCGGCAACCGCACACCTGTGACGAACCGGGGGTTGTAGGTCCAGATATCGGCGGCGATGGCCACCGCATCCCAGACGATGAAGACGACGGCCACCGGTGCCACGGCGAACACCAACCGCCGAAGCTGGCGGTACACGCCGTCACCGAACATCTCCAGGGGTGCGGTGATCAGCAGGCACGCCCCGAGCACGAACAGGTATTGCCAGCGGTCCAACTTCAGGCCCCCTTGTTGAGCAGCCTGGCCTGCCATGCCCTCGCCAGCCCCGTGGCGGCGACCTGCGCGCGCCGTCGTGTCCCGACGGTGGCCCGCCGGCTGAAGATGGCGAAATCGGTCTCCTCGACGCGATCCAGGATCTCCGAGTACAGCGTCAACGCCGTCGCCACGCAGGGACGAGACCGCGGATGCAGCAGGGCGATTCCCCGCGCGGCGTAGGCGTAGATGCGACGGGTGGCGGCGTGCTGCTCGATGAGGGCGCGACGCACCCGGGCGTCGGTGCGCTTGTGATCGTGACACCACGTCAACACCTCGCGATCCACCTGGTGGGCGGCGAGTTCGTCGGCGGGTAGGTAGATGCGCCCGCGCTCGAGATCCTCGTCGACATCCCTCAGAAAGTTGGTCAACTGAAAGGCTTTTCCCAGTGCCGCCGCGTACGGCGCCGCTTCCTCTCTGGGGGCCACCGTGCCGAGCACGGGAAGCAACTGCAGCCCGATGACTTCTGCCGAGCCGTACATGTACCGGTCCAGGGCGGCACGATTCGGATAGTCGGTGATGGTCAGGTCCATCCTCATCGAGGCCAGGAAGTCGTCGAACAACTCCCACGGGATCCCATGGGTGCGGGCGCTGTGCACCACCGCGGCCAGCGCCGGATCGTCATCGCTGGGCGCGCCCTGCACCAGCCGGTTGAACAGCGCAGTGGCCAGCCATTGCAGCGCATCTGCGCGCTCGGCGACGGTGACGTCCGGATCGAAGTCGTCGAGGATGTCATCGGCGCGCCGGGCGAACCCGTACAGCGCGTGCACGGCGGGACGCTGGGCCGGGGCGAGGAGCCTGGTGGCGAGGAAGAACGTCCGACCGTGTTGCGCATTGATCATCCGGCAGCGGCGGTAGGCGTCGCGGAGCGAAGGATCGCGGACTCCCGCGGCGTCCAATTCAGAACTGATCATGTGTGCACCACCCGTGGACGTGAGCTGCGGGCCGGAACGCCCGTTATCCGGTCGGCCGCCAGCCGCCCGGAAATCAAGGCCGTCGGCACCCCGACACCGGGCACCGTCGACGATCCCGCGAGTACGACGTTGTCGACGCCGCGGACGGTGTTGGCCGGACGGAACGGCCCCGTCTGACCGAAGGTGTGCGCGAGGGCGAACGGTGTGCCCGCCGCCATGCCCTGCCGTGCCCAGTCGGCGGGGTTGACCACATGAAGCAGCTGGGCGTCGATTCCCAGTTGCGGCAGACGATCGATGACAGCATCCATCATCTCGTCCGCGTACGAGGTGCCGATGGTCGACCAATCGACCTGTCCGACAGCAGTATTGGGTGCGGGAGCCAGAATGTAGAGCAGATCCCGGCCCGCAGGCGCCAGGGTCCTGTCGCCTGCGGTGGGGCGGGTCACCAACAGCGACGGGTCGCCCATCAGTCGGCCATCGTCGATGATGTCGCGGAACGTCTGACGCCATGCGTCGCCGAAAACCATGGTGTGGTGGCCGATTCCGCCGGTGACAGCCCGACACCCGACGTGTGCGACGACCGCCGACGGCGCGGGGCGCAGCGGCAGCAGCCGGCGTGGCGCTCGTGCCAGAAGACGGTACGTCTGCGGCAGTTCGGTGGTGAGCACGACGGTGTCGGCCTCGATGCGGTCGCCTGCCCTCGTGCGGACGGCCCCGACGCGTCCGTTCGCGCACTCGAGTGCGGAAACAGATGCTCCGTAACGGAATTCGACGCCCGCATCCGTGGCCGCGGCGGCCAGCGCATCGGGGAGCGCCCGCATGCCTCCGCGGGGGAAGTACACCCCGGCGATGGTGTCCATGTAGGCGATCACCGCGTACACCGCGAGTGCCCGCTGCGGCGGGAGGCCCGCGTAAAGCGCCTGGAAGGTGAAGACACGCAGCAGGCGCTCATCGGTGATGTACCGGCGAACCATGCTGTCCCAGCGGCGGAAGCCGCCGATCGCGGCCAACCGTGCCAGCTGGGGGCTGAGCAGCGACAGCGGGGAGTCGAAGTTCGATGCGATGAAGCCGTCGAACTCGACCCGGTAGAGGTGCGTCAGCCAGTCGCGCAGCCGGAGGTAACCGTCGGCTTGCCCGCCGCCGGCGAAGCGTTCGATCTCGGCGGCCATCGCGGCGCGGTCGCTGTGGACGGCCAGCGCACTGCCGTCGGCGAACGACGCGTGGTAGGCGGGCTCGACCTTCATCAGTTTCAGCCGCTCTGCGGTGGATTCGCCGACGGCGGCGAAGGTGTCGTCGATGATGTCGGGCATCGTCAACACGGTGGGGCCGGTGTCGAGGTGATAGCCGTTGATGTCGGCACGTCCGACCCGACCGCCGGGGTGTCGACCCCGCTCCACCACTGTGACCCGGCGACCGCGGCCGGCGAGGTGCAGGGCGGCCGAGAGGCCGGCCAGCCCCGCGCCGACCACGACGACGTGATCCGTACGTCCTTCGACAGTGCGCATCAGGCGGCCCGCTGGGCGCAGGCGGCGGCCATGCTGGTCAGCGCCATCCGGACAAGTGGGTCGAGATGACGTGTGTCGATCCAGTGCAGCGCGCGGGTCAACCGCTCCTCGATCATGTGCTCGATCCACTGCGGCGCGCCGGTCGCGGTGATCAGCGACCGCCAGCGGCCGACGTCCACCTCGTCGACGCCGCGCGCGCTCATCAACTCGGCCAGTTGCCGCCGCAACGACGATCCGGCGAGGTGATGCGCGGCCACCACGACGGACGTTGCCTTCTGGTCGGACAGATCGCCGCCGGCAGGCTTGCCGGTCACCGACGGTGACCCGAAGACGCCGAGGAGGTCGTCGCGCAGTTGAAACGCCTCGCCGACGGCTTCGCCGTAACCGCTCAACAGCGTCATCACCCGATGCCCGCAACCGGCGAGCGCGGCACCGACTTCGAGCGGTCGGCGAACGGTGTAGTTGCCCGATTTGCGGCGCGACACATCGAGCACGTCGTCCAGCGCCGGGAACCCGCCGGCGTCGTTGACCAGATCGGCGAACTGACCGATGGCCAGTTCGGCCCGCATGGCGTCATACCTGGGCCACGCTCTGGTGAGGGCGGGCTCGGACAGTCCGCTCTCCCGCAGCATCTGTTCCGCCCAGACCAGGCACAGGTCGGCCAGCAGCACCGCGGCCGACTCGCCGAAGCGGTCAGCCGAACCGCGTAGATCCCGGTCGCGGTGCCATTGCGCGAACGCCACGTGGGCGGACGGTCGGCCGCGCCGGATCGGTGAGCCGTCCATGACGTCGTCCTGCATCAGCGCGAACGCGTGCAACAGTTCGAAGCTGGCTGCCGCCCGAAGCGCGGCCTCGTCTTCGTGGGCGCCGCACAGCCAGCCCAGGTACATGAAGGTCGAGCGCAGACATTTGCCGCCGTCGACGAAGCGCAACAGCACTTCTTCCGCGACGTCCACGCCCGATCCACCCAGCGCCCGGGCGCACCTGCCTGCGACGAATCGCGCGACCTCGGTCAACACGGCCTCGCGTGTCGCGGTCCGCCAGCCCTCGAACGATGCCCGCTCCTGGCCGATGCGCGTGATCGCAGTTCCGTGCGCCGTGCTCGCGGCGCGGACGTCTACCTCACTGGCGCTCAACGGCGTTCTTCTCCCTCATTCGGGCGTGTATGGATGTCACTACCCCAAAGGGGGGTCGACGAACCGCTTCATTAGGCGGGGTTATACCCGGCAACCGGGTCCGCGATGCATCGAATGTGCATCGAAATTTCCCGGCTCGCCGATTTCGTCGGGTATCGCGACGCTCGGCGCAACTCGAGCGGGCGAAAACCGCTCAGGAGTTGAAGCGGTCGGTGATGGTGACGACGCGCCTGGCCAGGTGGTCGAGCGCATTGTTGGTGGCGTCGTCGAATTCGCCGATGTTGTCGTGGTCGGCGATGAGGCCGGCACCGTACGGGTTGCCGTCGACGAACTTCAACGGGTCGGTGTAGCCGGGCGGAACGATGATGCCGCCGAAGTGCATCAGGGTGACGTACAGCGTGAGCAGCGTGGTTTCCTGACCGCCGTGCTTGGTGTTTGACGAGGTGAAGCCCGCGTAGACCTTGTCGGCGAGCTTGCCCTCGGCCCACACGCCACCCAGCGAGTCGAGGAAATTGCGCATCTGTGAGGCGACCGAACCGAATCGCGTCGGTGAGCCGAAGATGACCGCGTCGGCCCACAGGACGTCATCGGTGGTGGCGGGCGGAAGTTCCCTGGTGACCTCGTAGTTGGCCGTCCATGCCGGATTCTGCGCGAACGACGCCGGATCGCGGGTTTCGGCCACATGCCGGACGCGCACCTCGGCGCCGGCCGCTTCCGCCGCCGCAGCGACTCGCTTGGCCATCGACGTGCCGTGTCCGGTCGCCGAGTAATAGATGACCGAAACCCTGCTCATGGCGACAAGCTTAGGCCGGGATCGACCCTGCATTCGTCCATGGGAAGTCGATCCAGCGATCTGTGCGACGCCAGACGTAGTCGCAGTCGATCGTCGAGTCCGGCTTCTGATAGACGACCGCGCAACGGTCCTCGGCAACATGCTGGGCGCAGAATTCGCGCACCAATCGCAATGTCGCTCGCGTATCGGCGACGTCATCGGCGATCAGTACATGGGCGCCGCTGAGGTCGAGGGTGCTGGGCACCGGAGGCAGCACCGGCGCCGGTTGTCGCTCGTCGACCCCGGTGTAGTACTCGAGCCCACCGCGCGCGATCGCGAGAATGAGATCGGGGTCAGACATCTGAAAACGGTAACCCGCGCATAGGCTCCTCGCTGCGCTCGTCAGACACAACGTCCCCGCAGTGAGTCATGCCGGCGTTACGGTGACGCCGTGCTGCCGCCCGGCGGCAGTAAATACGTTGCGGCTGTTGGGTATTCGGGCGGTCAGGTCCGTTCCAGATGCACTCCCGACACTCAGGCATCCTTTTCGGCCTGCAGACAGGGCGAGTTCAACGCATCGCGAAGCACGATTGATGCCTGCGCGATGGCCGACGATGCCCCGGCGAAATCTCGCACCGGGTTGAGCATCATGAAGTCGCACAGGGTGCCGTCCGAGCGCTCGCGCACCGCCGTCATCCTGGATGCGTACGCTTCGCCTTCGTCGCGCAGCACGTCGTGTTCATCGACGATGACGAACGCTTCCGGCAGTCCTGCAACGTCCTCGAGACCGGCCCACAGCGGCGAGATCATTGCGTCGCCGTGCTCCGACGGGAGGTAGGCGTTCCAGAACCAGGTCATTTCCTTGGAAAAGGACTGCCGGCTGTCGGCGAGTTCTCGATGGTCCGGTGCCTGCTCGGCGGTTACCGGCACGGGGAAATGCAGTGAGCGCTGAATCCACTCTGCGGGCCGCTTCGCGAGGATCGTGAGCACACCGCCACGCGTGTTCGCGAGGGCGTGACGGGTGTCGGGCCGGCGGTCGTATCCGATGGACACGACCGCGGCATGTGCGCCGACCGCCAGTTCTCTCACCAGTCGGTCGTGGGTTGCCGCGCTGCCCGAAATCCAGCCGCCGCCATGCAGATACAGGACCACCGGCAGTTTCTCAGCACAGCCGGCCGGTCTGACGACGCGGACCAGCACCCGTGTGCCGTCCGCCTCGACGACGGCCCACCTGCCCTCGACATCTGGCCCGCTGTTCGCAGCGGCCGGTGCCTCGACGTGATCGCCCGCCATGGCGTCACCCATCGATCGATTGCGGTGATCCGTTCCCCACCGCATCGGCCTTCACCCGCATGGACCGTCCTCGGAGTAGCTGTGGGCATTGGACTTCGACACACGACGTTCGCCCCAGTCGCACTGCAGCGTCGACGCCTCTTCTCGCAGCACGTCCGCCATGGCGCCCAACAGCTCGGCGGTCGAGCGATCCGTGGCAACGAGTAGCGCGCGGATCGGCCCGATGGTGTCGACCACCGCCAGGATCTCGCGGATGACGAAGGGCACCCCGGTGCCGGGGGTCGCTTCTGGCGTCGACCTACCGTGCAAGGTGGCGATCGTCGCGCCAGTGACAGTCGGCCGATCCTCTTCGGCGGCAAGGGCCGCCAGACGTTCTGCGATGGTGCCGGTGGCGTGGTGCACGGTCCAGACGACGCCGTCGAGGTGCAGGCGCAGGCCTGGCATTTCGGGTCCGGCAAGGCGGTAGCGCGCCTGCGAGGCGGATCGGTGAACGGCGTGAAGCTGAGCCACGACCACCCCCAGGTTGGTCTGCAGGCTCTCGGTGCCGACTGCCGCGCTCCGACACGCGGGACGGGTCTCGACGGTCGCGGTCATCATGGTGCCCCGCCGGTTACTCGGGCCAGCCGTTGCCGAGGATGATTTCGACGAAATCATCGCGGACGAACGACGAGTCAAAGTGTTGCAGCACGTCGGCGTTGACCGTGCCGAATGTGCTGTGCGGGCGATGCCGGAAGCCTTCGTTGAACGCGTGCAGGATCCGGCGCTTGAAATCCGGCCGGGGATGAGCGGCGGTGACCGCGGCGATCTCCTGCGGAGGCAGATCGTCGCGTCCGATTCCCAATACGTCGGTCTCCACCCCGGCGGTGACCAACGCGATTTCGGGATCGAGGAATTCGGGCACGCCCGGGGTGGTGTGCAATGCGATGCTCAACCACACCGTGCGCGCGTCGGCCTCGTCGACACCGTGCTGCAGCAGAAAATCGCGCGCCGCGTTGGCGCTGTCGACCTCGAAGCGCTGTGTCGACGTTTCGCGGAAACGCGCAGTCAATCCGAGGTCGTGGAACATCGCGCCGACATAGAGCAACTCGAGATCCGGGTTCAGCCCCCGCAGCCGACCCTGCAGCGCGCCGAAGAGGAAAACGCGACGGGAGTGGTCGAACAACAGATCGTCCTCGGCCTCGCGAATGAACTCGGTGGTCTCCCGAACCAGTGCCGTATCGGGGATGTCGACGCCGGCGATTGAGCCGGCCAGTGGGATCGTCATGGTCAATCTCCTTGATCTGGCGGACGGATGCGGATGCTCGGTAGGTTTCAGGCTGCCTCGGGTAGGCCCGTGGCGGTATCCGCCGCTGGCTAGCCTTCGCGGCTAGCGCACAGCCCAGTGAATCGACTAATCACCGGTATCGCCGGGCCAGGCATCGTCGGTTGCGAGAACACGATCGAGTTGGCTGCGCGAGCTGATGCCGAGCTTGGCGAACACCTTGCGCAAGTGGTACTGGACGGTTCGCGCGCTGATGTACAGGCGCGCCCCGATCTCGGGATTGGTGAGTCCGTCGCGCGCCAGCCGCGCGACCTGGTCTTCTTGGGACGTCAATTGTTGGCCGGAGGAACCGGCGGCGCGCTTGCGCGTGGAACCGCCCGCGGCCTGGAGCTCGCGGTGTGCCCGCTCGGCGAATGCCTCCATACCCATCGCGTCGAGCATGCCGTGTGCGACGCGCAGCTGCGCACGTGCTTCGGTGTGGCGTCGTTCGCGCCGCAGCCATTCCCCGGACAGAAGATGGGCGCGGGCGAGCTCGGTGCGCATGCGGGTACGGCCCAGCCGCTCTATCGCTTCCGCGTAAAGCGTCTCGGCGTCGGCTCCCTCGCTCAACAGTGCCTGTGAACGCGCCTGAATGCCGAGCGCCCAATCGGTTCCGCTCGCACTGGTCATCTCGGCGAGCCCGGCGAGCGCGCGCGCCGCGATGTCGAGTTCGCCGCAGCGCGCCGCGGCCTCGACCAGTTCGACCGCCGCCCATGGCGATATCCCGATGTTGGGAGGGTCCGGCTCGGTCGCACGCACAGCGGCCGCCATGGCGGCCCGGTAGTCGCCGATTCCGTTGTTGAGGACGGCCTCGGCCCGCCGGGCGACGGTGAGCCCGACGCCTTCTCCGCGGCGAAGGACATCCCGGTTGGTCTCCTCGATCAGGACTGCGGCCTCGGTACGGCGACCGCGGAAGGCGGCCAGGGTCAGTGCACCGTACGGAGCCATGCTGTCGCCGGTGGCGTCCTTGACCGTCTGCGCCTCGTGATTCATGGCGTCCACCGCGGTCAGGTCGCCGGAGAAAAGCACCATCACCGCACGCGAACTGAGTGCGAGCGGCAGTTCGGTCAGCGCCCCCGCCTCGCGTGCGAATTCCACGTGGCGTGCCGTGAAGACGTCCCAGCTTTCGTCATCCCAGACATGCAGCGCGGCGATGCCCGCCAGCCACATCCACCGGAGCTGCTCTTCTGACGAAATCCCACTGCGTGCGGTGTCGACCGCCCGCCGCAAGATCGGCAGCGCCGCAGCGTATCCGGAGTTGAAGTGTGCACACAGACCGTCGAGCAACAGATCGGGCAACCGCGGTGCCGCGGGCGTCGGTGACGCCTGCGCGGCGTGGGACACCTCCCGCACGCCGCCACCCGCGGCCAGTGCCCCGGCGAACATCGCCGCCGAGAGCGCCTCCAGGTACGTGGTGCGGGAAAGGTCGGCGTCAATCGGCTGGAGCCGTTCGGCGGCCTTCAACAGAAGTGGCGGCGCGTCGCTGCCGCGGCCGGTGACGTGGGCGAGCCTTGCCCGGACGAGGTCGGCGCGAGCACGCTGAAAATCGTTGAGCGGCCCGCCTTCCGCCATCGCGAGCAGATCCAGAGCGGCGTCGAAGGCGCCGGCTTCGACTTGGGCGGATGCGGCCCCCAAGGCCCGCTCGGAGCGCAATGCCGGATCGAGCGTCAGCGTCGCAGCCCGCTGGTGGAACGCGGCGGCGGCCGCCAGTCCGCCCCGCGCCCGCGCACGTCCCGACGAGCGTTCCAACTCGTCGGCCACGTCGTCGTCCGGACCGGCCGCGGCGTGCGCCAGATGCCAGGCGCGCCGGTCGGGATCATGTCGTGAATCCGTCACTTCGGCCAGCGCTCCGTGTGCCATCTGTCTGTCATGCAGTGACGCCGACCGGTAGACCACCGAGCGCACCAAGGGGTGCCGGAACCGTATCCGGACCCCGAATTCGGCCAATCCCGCCTCGACCGCGGGGGAAGCGGCCTCGGCGCCGATGCCCAGCCGCGCGGCCGCCGGCCAGAGCAGCCTCGGATCGCCGAGCGGCTCGGCCGCTGCGAGCAGGAGCAGGCGGCGGGTCTGTTCTGGAACGGCGTCCACTCCGCGCTGAAAACTCGTCTCCATCGCTGTCGACAGCGCCATGGTGCCGGGCAGCCCGAACCCGCCCGCCAACTCCTGCACACTCAGCCCTCGCGGCAGTTCCAGAAGAGCCAGCGGGTTGCCCCTGGTCTCGGCGACGATCTGGTCGCGCACCCGTTTATCCAGGGGGACGCTGAGCACCGCGTCCAGCAACGAACGCGCGTCCGATTCCCGCAGTCCGCCGATCAGCATCTGGGGAAGTGTGCTCATCTCAGGATGCGGGATCCTGGACGCCACGATCAACGCCACCGACTCGGCGACCAGTCGGCGTGCCACGAAAGAGATGACCTGCACCGACGCCTGGTCGAGCCACTGCAGATCGTCGATCAGGCACACCAGGGGCTGTGTCTCGGCGACGTCCGAGAGCATGCTCAGGACCGCGAGTCCGACCAGGAGCCGGTCGGGGGCGGGGCCTGTGCTCAGCCCGAACGCCGTGCTGAGGGCCTCGCGCTGGGGTGCGGGCAGACGGTCGAGACGATCCAGCATGGGCCCGCACAGCTGGTGAAGGGCGGCGTAGGCGAGTTCCATTTCTGATTCCACACCGCCTGCGCGGGCGACCTGGCACTCTTTCGCCTGCTCGGCCACATAGTCCAGCAGGGCGGTCTTGCCGAAACCGGGCTCACCGTGGACCACCAGGACCCGGCTCTCACCTCGGCGCACCGCGGCCAGCAGCTGTTCCAGCTCATCGCATTCAGCCTGGCGGCCCCTGAGCCCCAGGTTCCGGTGTCGCGAACTCTCCGGCACCACGGCACCGAAGCTATACCGCATTCGCGGTCACTGCTTGCGATGACAGCAATACCTGTCGCATTACCTGTCAATCTCGGCCCGTTAGGGCGACAGCCTCGGCAGCCGTTTGATGCCGAACTCGCGGCGCAACACCGTTCGGGCGGCGTAATAGCCCGACATGCCGTGCACGCCGCCGCCGGGCGGCGTCGCCGACGAGCAGAGGTAGACCTTCGGAATGGGTGTACTCCATGGGTTGACCCGCGGCGTCGGGCCCGCCAGAGCGTGGACCAGCGTGTTGCCGCCGACGCCGATGTCGCCGCCGACAAGGTTCGCGTTGTGCTCGGCCAACCGTGCGGCGGGGATCGAACGCACCGCCACCACGATGTCGCGAAAGCCCGGCGCGAAGCGCTCGAAAATGCGTGTGACGGCTTCGGCCTGGTCGACGGTCGAGCCCGATGGGACGTGGGCGTACGTCCACAGTGGCCGCCGACCGTTCGCGTCGATGCGGCCCGGATCCGCGAGATGGGGCAGGGCGGCGAGCACCATCGGCCATTCCGCGTGCCGACCGGCGGCAACATCGCGTTCGGCGCTCGCCATCTGCTCCCGGCTGCCGCCCATGTGCAGGGTCGGCGCAGCGGCAGGTCGCGGATCGGACCACGGGATCTCGCCGGAGAGCACGAAATCCACTTTCGCCACCCCGGGACCAAAGCGGTAGCGCTGCAACGTCTTCGCGTAGCGGACCGGCAACCGTCGCGGTAGATGGACAACAGAGCGGTGGGCGCGGTGTCGTAGAGGACGACCCCCGACGGTGGTTCGGCGACCTCCTCGCCGCCGTCACCGTGCCGCCGTGCGCCTGCAGGTCGGCGATCAATGCGTCCGGGATGGCCTGGCTGCCGCCGACCGGAATCGGCCAGCCGACCGTGTGTGCCAACGTCGCCAGCATCAGGCCGGCGCCGGCGGACACCAGTGACGGCATCTGCGAGATCGTATGTGCGGCAACGCCGGTGAACAGTGCTCGGGCGTCCTCACGCCGGCGAGCGCGCGCCATGCCGGGGTGCCCTGCTCGACCAGTCGGCGCGCCACCTGGCCCGCGGCGATCGGATCCGGTGGAATCGAGCGCTTGTCGCCGAGCAGGAGCTTGAGCACGCCGCCGTCGCGGGCCACCAGCGGGCCGAGCAGACGCCGCCACGATGCCCCTCGGTCAGCTCGGCGCAGGTGCGGTCCAGATCGCGATAGCCGACGGCGGCGGGCCTGCCGGGCAGCGGGTTGGCGTAGGACACCTCGGGCACGTTCAGCGTCACCCCGCGCGCCGGCAGGTCGAACTCGGCCAAAAACGGCGAGGCCAGGGCGAGCGGATGCACCGCCGAGCAGACGTCGTGCGAGACCCCCGCGAATTCCGGGTCGGTCAGGGTCCGCGCGCCGCCGCCCGGGTCGGCTGCGCCTCGAACACCTGTACCGACAGACCGGCGCGGGCGCAGATGACGGCGGCGGCCAGGCCGTTGGGTCCACTGCCGACGACGGTGACGTCCACGCTCCCGATTCTCCCGCCCACCACCCGGTCCGCCGTTACAGCCCATTAGTCTGGCCGGGTGAGTCTCCCCGTTGTACTGATCGCCGACAAACTGGCCGAATCGACCGTCGCCGCGCTCGGCGACCAGGTCGAGGTCCGCTGGGTGGACGGCCCGGACCGTGAGAAGCTGCTGGCCGCTGTGCCGGAGGCCGACGCCCTGCTGGTGCGCTCGGCGACCACCGTCGACGCCGAGGTGCTCGCCGCGGCACCCAAGCTCAAGATCGTCGCCCGCGCCGGCGTCGGCCTGGACAACGTCGACGTCGACGCCGCCACCGCGCGCGGCGTGCTGGTCGTCAACGCGCCGACGTCGAACATCCACAGCGCCGCCGAGCATGCACTGGCGCTCCTGCTGTCCGCCGCTCGCGAGATCCCGGCGGCCGACGCCACGCTGCGGGAACGCACCTGGAAGCGGTCGGCCTTCTCGGGTACCGAGATCTACGGCAAGACGGTCGGCGTTGTCGGCCTCGGCCGCATCGGCCAGCTCGTCGCGCAGCGACTCGCCGCGTTCGGCACACATGTGGTGGCGTACGACCCCTACGTGTCGCCGGCGCGGGCCGCACAGCTGGGCATCGAACTGCTGACGCTCGACGAACTGCTGTCGCGCGCCGACTTCATCTCGGTGCATCTGCCGAAGACTACGGAGACGGCGGGGTTGATCGGCAAGGAGGCGCTGGCGAAGACCAAGCCGGGCGTGATCATCGTCAACGCTGCGCGCGGCGGCCTGATCGACGAGGAGGCACTGGCCGAGGCGGTCGGTACGGACACGTTCGCGGCGCGGGCATCGACGTGTTCGCCAAGGAGCCGCGACCGACAGCCCCCTGTTCGACCTGCCCCAGGTGGTGGTCACGCCGCATCTGGGCGCCTCGACCGCCGAGGCACAGGACCGGGCGGGCACCGATGTCGCGGCGAGCGTGAAGCTGGCGCTGGCCGGTGAGTTCGTGCCCGACGCCGTCAACGTCGGCGGGGGAGTCGTCGGCGAAGAGGTGGCGCCCTGGCTGGATCTGGCGCGCAAGCTGGGCGTGCTCGTCGGTGTGCTGTCCACCGAGTTGCCCGCCTCACTGTCGGTGCAGGTCCGCGGTGAGCTGGCTTCCGAAGACGTTGACGTGCTGCGGCTTTCGGTGCTGCGTGGATTGTTCTCCGCGGTGATCGAGGATCCGGTCACCTTCGTCAACGCGCCCTCACTGGCCGCTGAGCGTGGCGTGCAGGCCGTGATCAGCACAGCCACCGAGAGCCCCAACCATCGCAGCCTGCTCGACGTGCGGGCGGTCGACTCCGACGGCTCGGTCGCCAATGTCGCGGGCACGCTGTCGGGTCCGCAATTGGTCGAGAAGATCGTTCAGATCAACGGCCGCAACTTCGATCTGCGCGCCGAGGGCGTCTATCTGATCATCAACTACTAGATCAGCCGGGGACGCTGGGGAAGATCGGCACCCTGCTCGGCACCGCCGACATCAACATCCATGCCGCGCAACTCAGCGAGGATGCGGACGGACCGGGGCGACGGTCCTGCTGCGCATCGACCGCGACGTGCCCGCCGATGTGCTGCGCGGCGATCTCCGCGTCCGTCGACGCGAAGCTGCTGGAAGTGGTGGACCTGTCGTGAAACTGGCGATCATCGCCGGCGACGGCGTCGGCCCCGAGGTCATCGACGAGGCCGTCAAGGTGCTCGACACCGTGCTGCCCGGCGTCGAGAAGACGAACTACGACCTCGGTGCCCGGCGCTATCACGCGACCGGTGAGGTGCTGCCCGACTCGGTGCTCGACGAGCTGCGCGGCCACGACGCGATCCTGCTCGGTGCAATCGGGGATCCGTCGGTACCGAGCGGCCTTCTCGAGCGGGGCCTCCTGCTGACGCATCCGATTCGCACTCGACCACCACATCAATCTGCGGCCGGCCCGGCTGTATCCGGGGGTGGCGAGCCCGTTGGCCGGTGACCCGCAGATCGACTTCGTCGTGGTCCGTGAGGGTACGGAAGGCCCCTACACCGGCACCGGGGGAGTGATCCGCGTCGGGCACGCCGCACGAGATCGCCACCGAGGTCAGCGTCAACACGGCATTCGGTGTGCGCCGCCTGGTGCACGACGCCTTCAACCGTGCCGCACAACGCCGCAAGCACCTGACGCTGGTGCACAAGATCAACGTCTTGGCCTACGCGGGTGACCTGTGGTGGCGCACGGTGCAGGCAGTGGCCGCCGAGTATCCCGACGTCGAGGTCGCCTACCAGCATGTCGACGCCGCGACCATTCATCTGGTCACCGACCCGGGCCGCTTCGATGTGATCGTCACCGACAACCTGTTCGGCGACATCATCACCGACCTCGCCGCGGCCGTGTGCGGTGGCATCGGGCTGGCCGCCAGCGGCAATATCGATGCGACGCGGACGAATCCGTCGATGTTCGAACCGGTGCACGGTAGCGCCCCCGACATCGCGGGTCAGGGCATCGCCGATCCGACCGCCGCGATCATGTCGGTCGGTCTGCTGCTGTCGCATATCGGCGAGCTGGAGGCGGCGGCCCGCGTCGACAAGGCGGTCGAGCAGCATCTGGCGACCCGCGGGCAGGAGAAGTTGTCGACCGCGCAGGTCGGCGATCGGATCGCCGCGAGCCTCTGAGTCGCCAGGTGGCGACCCTCCGACGACAGTGCTGGCTGTTCGCTATCGGTTCGTCGTTGTTCGCGGTCGCAACCGCTCCGGGGCTGTCCGCGCTCGCCGGCGCCGGCCTGGCCAACCTGTTGTGTTTCGTCGGCTCCTGGTTCTTCACCACCGCGGGCTGGATGCAGCTGGTGTTGTCCGGACCCGCCATGCGGATCGGGTGGCTCTCGGCTGCCACGCAATTCGCCGGCACGATCCTGTTCAACGTCAGCACCGGCGCCTCGTTGTGGGCCCATACGGTCCGGCCGGAACGGCGCCTGGTGTGGGCGCCGGACGCGACCGGATCGCTGGCGTTTCTGGTGAGCGGGATCCTCGGCGTCGTCGCCGTGACGGCCGTCGTCGGGATTGTCGAGCTGAAATCGCCCGATTGGCAGGCGGAGTGGATCAACTTGATCGGGTGCGTGGCGTTCGGGGTGTCAGCGCTCGGCGCGTTCGTCACCAAAACCGGTGTGACGGAGGACGCCCTGCTGGCCAACGCGGGCACCTTCGTCGGCGCGCTGTGCTTCCTCGCCGCCGCGCTACTGGTGCTGCCGCGCGAATCGCACGCCGCCGGCGGATCCGCGGACTCCTAACCTTCGCCACGTTCGTGCACGGAATCCACCGTGTACAGATGAGGATCGAAACTGATCGCCATCGGGCGGCCTCACCCATATGCTGCCGGGCCGTCGGATCCGCGAGCATCGCCCGATAAGCCTCCGCGCTGTCCCACTGGGCGTAGTTGACGACCCTGGTGCCATCCGTACTGATGTGGATGTTCGCCGACCGGAATCCCGGCCGGTGACGCATGACTTGTTCGGTCGCGGTGTCGAGCAACGCCGCCAGGTCGGCTGCCCGGTCCGGGTCCACCGTGAAGACGTTGATCAGGGTGGCGTAATCGCTGTTCATCTCGATTGTCGTCATCACCTTCTCCTTGTCAGGTTCCTTACATTATCGACCATAGCACTGATGTAAGGTTCCTGTCATGGAGCGCCCTGAAACCGAACGCGCCGTCGGCTATCTGGTGAAGCGCGTTCAGCAGTCGTTTCGGCGACGTAGCGATGCTGCGCTGAAGTCAACGGGATTGTCGATGGCGCAGTACGCCGTCCTGCGGGCACTCGCCGACCATCCGAATGCCTCGGCATCCGAGCTGGCTCGCCTGTGCTTCGTCACCAGGCAGTCGCTGCAGGACGTGCTCGCCGGTCTGCGGTCGGCGGGACTGGTCGGTGAAGCGGCGGAACGCGGGCGTGGACGCGCTCGATCACTGGAGTTGACGGCTGCGGGAGCAAAGCGGTTGAAGGTCGCCCACACCGCCGTGATCGGCGTGGAATCGATGATGCTGCAGACGATCTCGCCCGCCGCGCACCGTCAGGCCGTTGCGGTGCTGACCCGGTGCGCCGAAAATCTCGAGGCGGGCTCGGGAGTCTGACAAGTCAACCTGGTTCGGGCTCGACCGGAACGAACGGCAGGGCAAGGAGCGGAAACAGCGCGCAGACAGCGAAAGCCGCGGCAAACCCGGCGATCCCGATCAATCCGCCGAAAAGCGGTGGTGCGATCCCGGCCGTCAGCAATTGGCTGGTGTTCTGAGCGCCCAGGGCGCGCCCGCTCCAGAACGGCCCGGATATCTCGGCGATCGCGGTGAACGCCAACCCGTTGTCGGACACCGTGATCACCGATGCGACCACCATCAGGGCGACGCTGATCGGTGAGTCGAACCAGTCGGTCAGCGCGAGCAGCCCCATGGCGGCGGCCGCGGCCACCGCGATCGTCCGGATCGGCCGTAGCCGTGAACCGACCAGATCCGACCAGCGGCCCGCGGCGATGCGCCCGCCGGCGCCGCACAGCTGCGCGACCGTCACCATCGTGCCCGCCGCCCCGGCCGACCAGCCGCGGTCGGTCATCAGCCAGGCCAGGGTGAAGGTCCACACCACGGCCTGGGGTACGACCAGCAGGACCGAGACGGCGTGGATGCGCCACAGCACCGCAGAGCCGCGATACGGGTTGGCCAGATCCTCTTCTGCGGCCTCATGCCGCGGCGGCCGCGGGGGGTCCTTCACCGCGACCGCGCACACGACCGCCGAGATCGCGCACACCACCGCCGGGAACAGGAGCGCCACCGACACCCCGTGGCTCTCCGCGAGCCGTGGAATCACCAACGCGCCCAACCCGACTCCCAACGGCTGGGCCGTCTGCCGGATGCCCATGACCAGACCCCGCTGTTCGGGCGGGAACCAGCCGACCACCAACCGGCCGCTGGCCGAGTTGCTGCTGGCCGCGGCCATCCCGCCGAGAAGGAGGAACGCGCCGATGGCGATCAGCGAGTGCATCGATGCGGCTGCGAAGGCTGCAGCCGCCGTCAGCGCCGAGCCGAGCGCCAGCACAATGCGCTCGCCGACGCGGTCCACGAGATAACCCCAGGCGATCAGCGTAAAAACCATGCCGAAACTCGCCATCGACGACAGCAGGCCGGCTCTGGCGAGATCGAGTCCGCGCTCGGAATGCAGAGTCGGGATGAGAAACGCGGCGCCATTGATGAAGACGTTCGCGCATAGCGTGGTGGTGAGCGCGATCACCAGCATGGACCAGCGTCGCACGGTGCTAATCGTTTCGACGGACATGGGGTCATCGTCCCATGTCATCTCACAATGCTGAATACGCTTTCCATATAGTGAGATTCATAAATCATGGGGCGGCCGCGTGCGGCCCGGGCAACGGCCACTAGGCTGGGATGATGCGTCTTGGTCGAATTGCCAGTCCCGATGGAGTCGCCTTCGTGAGCATCGAAGGGCCGCCCGACAACCCGACCGAGGCGATTGCCAAGGAAATCGCCGAACATCCATTCGGAAATCCGGAGTTCACCGGCAGGCAGTGGCCACTGGCCGACGTACGTCTGCTCGCGCCGATCCTGGCGAGCAAAGTGGTGTGCATCGGGAAGAACTACGCCGCGCACATCGAGGAGATGGGTGGGGATCGTTCGACGATCCGATCATCTTCATGAAACCCAACACGTCGATCGTCGGCCCGAACGTCCCCATCCAGTTGCCCGCGGATGCCAATCCCGTGCACTTCGAGGGCGAACTGGCCGCCGTGATCGGCCGGCCGTGCAAGGACGTCCCGGCGGCGCGTGCCGCCGAGAACATCCTGGGTTACGCGATCGGCAATGACGTGTCGGCGCGCGACCAGCAGAAGAAGGACGGTCAATGGACCCGCGCCAAGGGCCACGACACGTTTTGTCCGATCGGGCCGTGGATCGTCACCGACGTCGACCCCGCCGACCTCGCGATCCGCACCGAGGTCAACGGTGAGGTCAAGCAGGACAGCCGGACGTCGCTGATGATTCACGACGTCGGCGCGATCATCGAATGGATCTCGGCGGTGATGACCCTGCTGCCGGGTGACCTGATCCTGACCGGCACGCCCGCGGGGGTCGGCCCGATCGAGGACGGCGACACCGTGAGCATCACCGTCGAAGGTGTCGGCACGCTGACCAATCCCGTTGTGCGCAAGGGCAAATCATGAGTGTTGAAGGTGCGGCGGTGCGGGTACGGTTCTGCCCGTCTCCGACGGGCACGCCGCACGTCGGGCTGATCCGGACCGCCCTGTTCAACTGGGCCTACGCCCGCCACACGGGGGGCAAACTCGTCTTCCGGCTGGAGAACACCGACGCCCAACGCGACAGCGAGGAAAGCTATCTCGCGATCCTCGATGCACTCAACTGGCTCGGGCTGAACTACGACGAAGGCCCCGACATCGGCGGCCCCTATGCGCCGTACCGGCAGTCCGAACGCGGTGAGATCTATCGCGACGTGGTGCAGCGACTTCTGGATGCGGGCGAGGCCTACGAGGCCTTCTCCACCGCCGAGGAAGTCGAGGCCCGGCACGCGGCCGCCGGCCGAAACCTCAAGCTCGGCTACGACAACTTCGACCGCGACCTCACCGACGAGCAGCGCTCCGCCTTGCGGGCCGAAGGCCGCAACCCGGTCGTGCGCCTGCGGATGCCCGACGAGGACATCACCTGGCATGACCTCGTCCGGGGCCAGACCACGTTCGGGGCGGGTACGGTGCCCGACTTCGCCTTGACCCGGGCCAGCGGAGATCCGCTGTACACCTTGGTCAATCCCGTCGACGACGCGCTGATGAAAATCACCCATGTGCTGCGCGGCGAGGATATCTTGCCGTCCACCCCGCGCCAGATCGCGCTGTATCAGGCGCTGATTCGCCTCGGTGTGGCCGACCGGGTGCCGGAGTTCGCACACCTGCCGAGCGTGCTCGGGGACGGCAACAAGAAGCTGTCCAAGCGCGACCCTGAGTCCAATCTTTTCGCACATCGGGACCGCGGCTTCATTCCCGAAGGGCTGCTGAACTACCTGGCATTGTTGGGCTGGGGCATCGCCGAGGACCATG
Source organism: uncultured Actinomycetota bacterium (assembly GCA_963699655.1). Taxonomy (GTDB): domain Bacteria; phylum Actinomycetota; class Actinomycetes; order Mycobacteriales; family Mycobacteriaceae; genus Mycobacterium. The sequence continues at coordinate 308,648 of CAVOUV010000011.1, read as the reverse complement.
ATGTGTTCAGCCTCTCCGAGATGGTGACCGCGTTCGATGTGGTCGACGTCAACTCCAATCCCGCCCGGTTCGACCAGAAGAAGGCCGATGCGATCAATGCCGAACACATCCGCCTGCTGACCGAAGACGACTTCGCCGCGCGTCTGCGCGCCTACTTCGCTCGCCCATGGGCATGACGTCGGCCTCGATGACGCCCAGTTCGCCGAGGCGGCCCGCTGGTACAGACCCGCATCGTGGTGCTCGGCGACGCGTGGGATCTTTTGAAGTTCCTCGACGACGCGGAGTTCGCGCTCGACGAAAAGTCCGCGGCCAAGGAGCTGCGCGCCGACGCGGTCACGGTGCTCGCCGCCGCGCTGGCTGCGCTCGAAGGCGTCGGACAGTGGACCACCGCCGACATCGAGGCTGCGCTGAAGCTCGCCCTGTTGGGACATCTCGCGCTCAAACCGCGGAAGGCATTCGGGCCCGTCCGAGTGGCGGCCACCGGCGCGTCGATCAGTCCGCCGCTGTTCGAGTCGCTGGAACTGCTCGGCCGGGATCGGAGCCTGCACCGGCTGCGCGAGGGGCAGGACTGCGCCGCCGCCGCATCGACCGGCGTGAGAAAGCACCGCGCGAATCTTTTGGTAGTCTGCACGTCGGCCCGAAAGGAAACGCGGCGGCAGCCAACCGCCGCGGTACCGTGGGCCGGAAATGCCTGTGACCAGTGGTTATGAGCCGCCAATGGGGTATGGTGTAATTGGCAACACAGCTGATTTCTGGTACCGCCATTCTAGGTTCGAGTCCTGGTACCCCAGCCAATGCAGCATTAGGTCGGCATACCACCTTGCGCTATGCTGACTTCGAAATCGTTCTGGCCCCCGTCGTCTAGCGGCCTAGGACGCCGCCCTCTCACGGCGGTAGCGTGGGTTCGAATCCCATCGGGGGTACAGTTTTCCCGTCGAAGCTGCGGCCAGATCGCGGTTTCTTCAAATTTTGCGCTCTCTCCGCAGTCTCGCCGAGTGTCTGCGGCCTGCTCGCTCGCGGATCAAAGCCGCCGGGTCAGCGCATCGGCGGCGGCCAGAAGATCGGCGGCCCAGCGCGCGCCGGGTCGCCGACCCATCCGGTCGATCGGCCCTGACACCGACACCGCGGCGATCACCGTCGCCGCGCGCCGTCGCGCACCGGTGCCGAGACACTGGCCACCCCGGGCTCGCGTTCGGCGGCGCTCTGCGCCCAGCCGCGTTTCCGGACCTCGGCCAGTGTCCGGTCGGTGAATTTCGCGGTCGGGCAGCACCGCCTGCTGGGTCGCGGTGTCCGCATAGGCCAGCAGCACTTTGGCGCCGGAGCCGGCCTTCATTGGCAGCATCGCGTTCCGACCGGCACCGTATCGCGAAGGCCGGCAGGCGGTTCCAGCGCGGCCACGCAGATCCGTGAGGTGCCCTCACGCCGGTAGAGCTGCACGCTCTCGCCGGTGATCTCCCGCAGCCGCGGCAGCACCGCGGCACCCGCGGACAGCAGCGGATCGTTGACCTGGCCGGCCAGCTCGGTCAACGCGGGGCCGAGGCGCCACCGCCCGTCGCCGTCACGGGTCAGCAGCCGGTGCACCTCCAGCCCGACGGCCAGCCTGTGCGCGGTCGCCCGGGGCAGATCGGTGCGCTCGCAGAGTTCAGCCAGCCCGCACGGCGACTCGGCCACGGCGCGCAATACCCCCACCGCTTTGTCCAGCACGCCGATGCCGCTATCCTGTCTCACATGGAGATACTAGCTTCCCAGATTGTGAGATAGTCAATATGACCGCCATCCCGAACAAGCCCCGCACGCTGGCCGAGAAAGTGTGGGACGACCATGTCGTCGCCCTGGGCACCGGTGAGGGTGGAGCCCGCGAGCCCGACCTGATCTACATCGACCTGCACCTCGTCCACGAGGTCACCAGCCCACAGGCTTTCGACGGGCTGCGGCTGGCCGGCCGGCCGGTCCGCCGGCCCGATCTGACGATCGCCACCGAGGACCACAACGTGCCGACGATCGACATCGATCAGCCGATCGCCGACCCGGTGTCGCGCACTCAAGTGGAGACGCTGCGGCGCAATTGCGAGGAGTTCGGCATCCGGCTGCATCCGATGGGCGATGCCGAGCAGGGCATCGTGCACATCATCGGGCCGCAGCTGGACTTGACCCAGCCGGGCATGACCGTCGTGTGCGGCGACAGCCACACCTCCACCCACGGAGCGTTCGGCGCGCTGGCGATGGGGATCGGCACGTCGGAGGTCGAGCACGTGCTCGCCACCCAGACGCTGCCCTTGCGGCCCTTCAAGACGATGGCGGTCAACGTCGACGGCGTGCTCCCGCCGGGAGTCAGCGCCAAGGACATCATCCTGGCCGTCATCGCCAAGATCGGCACCGGCGGCGGCCAGGGCCACGTCATCGAGTATCGCGGCAGCGCCATCGAATCGCTGTCGATGGAAGGCCGGATGACGATCTGCAACATGAGCATCGAAGCCGGCGCCCGCGCGGGCATGGTCGCGCCCGACGAGACGACATTCGAGTTCCTGCGCGGGCGTCCGCACGCCCCGACAGGGCGCCGACTGGGACGCCGCCGTCGCCGCGTGGAGCCAGTTGCGCACCGACGACGGCGCCGAATTCGACACCGAGGTCTACATCGACGCAGCGACGCTGAGCCCGTTCGTCACCTGGGGTACCAACCCGGGCAGGGCGTTCCGCTGGCCGGCTCGGTCCCCGACCCCGAGTTGATGTTCGACGAGGGGCAACGTCAGGCCGCCGAAAAGGCGTTGGCCTACATGGACCTTCGGGCCGGTACGGCGATGCGCGACATCTCGGTGGACACCGTGTTCGTCGGCTCATGCACCAACGGCCGGATCGAGGATCTGCGGGTGGTCGCCGACGTGTCTGCGCGGTCGCAAGGTCGCCGACGGCGTCCGGATGCTGGTGGTCCCCGGCTCGATGCGGGTGCGCGCCCAGGCCGAATCCGAAGGCCTGGGCGAGATCTTCACCGCCGCGGGCGCGGAGTGGCGGCAGGCCGGCTGCTCGATGTGCCTCGGGCATGAACCCCGACCAACTCGCTCCGGGCGAGCGCTGCGCGTCGACGTCCAACCGCAATTTCGAGGGCAGGCAGGGCAAAGGCGGCCGGACGCATCTGGTGTCGCCCGCGGTTGCCGCGGCGACCGCCGTGCGCGGCACCCTCTCCTCACCGGCCGACCTGCCCACAGTACGACCCCTGAAACAGGAAGAGACGTGATGGAAGCCTTCAGTACCCACACCGGTATCGGCGTGCCACTGCGCCGCACGAATGTCGACACCGATCAAATCATTCCCGCGGTCTATTTGAAGCGGGTGACCCGAACAGGATTCGAGGACGGTCTCTTCGCGGCGTGGCGCAACGATTCCGTCGTTCGTGCTCAATCAGGCGCCTTTCGACAAGGGTTCGGTATTGGTCGCCGGTCCGGATTTCGGCACCGGCTCGTCGCGGGAGCATGCCGTCTGGGCGCTCATGGACTTCGGCTTCCGGGTCGTCATCTCGTCGCGATTCGCCGACATCTTCCGGGGCAACGCAGGCAAAGCCGGGCTCCTGGCGGCTGAAGTCGCACAAGATGATGTGGAATTGTTGTGGAAACTCATCGAGCAGCAGCCCGGGCTGGAAATCACTGTGAATCTTCAAGATCGGACCGTCGCCGCGGGAACGGTCATGGTGCCGTTCAACATTGACGACTACACCGCCTGGCGGCTGCTCGAGGGACTCGACGATATAGGCCTTACGCTGCGGAAAAGCGATGAAATCGAGCAATACGAGGCCCGCCGACCGAGCTGGAAACCCCGCACTCTGCCGGCCCTCGGATAGGGCTCCGGCGGCCGAAATCGCCCCGCCCCGACCCCCTTTTCGCGGTGCCCGGTAGGACGCCAAGGGCGGCAAGCGGATTGAAAAAAGTTCGCTAGCTTTGACTGAAATTGCGCGTGGCTCTTGGAAATCAGCAGCCATTGGGTTTACCGTGTCCACTAGTCGGTTCAAAGAGGACCACTGGTATTCGGAGGTTTTGCATGAACAAAGCAGAGCTCATCGACGTACTCACGGAGAAATTGGGCTCGGATCGTCGGCAAGCGACTGCGGCGGTTGAGAATGTCGTTGACACCATCGTGCGTGCGGTTCACAAGGGTGAGAGCGTGACCATCACCGGCTTCGGCGTTTTCGAACAGCGTCGCCGTGCTGCCCGTGTGGCGCGCAATCCGCGCACCGGAGAGACGGTGAAGGTGAAGCCGACCTCCGTGCCTGCGTTTCGCCCCGGCGCGCAGTTCAAGGCCGTTGTCTCTGGCGCACAGAAGCTTCCGGCGGACGGTCCAGCAGTGAAGCGTGGCGTCACGGCGGGCGGCACCGCTCGCAAGGCCGTCAAGAAGGCTGTAGTCCGCAAGGCTGTGGCCAAGAAGGCAGCTCCGGCGGTCAAGAAGGCTGTGGTGCGCAAGGCTGTGGCCAAGAAGGCAGCTCCGGCGGTCAAGAAGGCTGTGGTCCGCAAGGCTGTGGCCAAGAAGGCCGGCGACGGCGGTCAAGAAGGCCGCCGTCAAGAAGGCTGTGGCCAAGAAGGCCGGGCCGGCGGTCAAGAAGGCCGCCGTCAAGAAGGCTGTGGCCAAGAAGGCCGGGCCCGCGGTCAAGAAGGCCGCCGTCAAGAAGGCTGTGGCCAAGAAGGCCCCTTCGGCCAAGAAGGCTCCCGCCAAGCGCGGTCGTCAAGTAGCCACGGGCATCAAACGCGCTCGCGGGTCGTCAGACCCGCTGGCGTCGTCTCGTGTGTCGAGCATTTGAATTCATTTGCGGCCGTCACTTCTTCGGCGCCAGCGGGCTGCCGTAGTGGTCGGCGGCGATCAGCCGTCCTTCGGCCAGCGACATCACCCACGTGCTGCCCTTGCGGTTGCGTGATTTGTCGGGCCGCACCCCGTCTCGCTCACACCACCATGCGATTAAGTCGGGAATCACCTTTCCCTGCGTGCATATCACCGGGTTGACCGACGACGGCCGCGATCTCGAGGATGCGGTGGCGCGCGGCCTTGCGGTTGTCCGCGTATGCCTCTTCGGTCAGCTCAGGCTCAATGCGATCGCCACACCCAGCTCCTCGGCCAGCGGATCCAACGTCTGCTCGCACCGGACCCGGTCGGCCGCGAACAGTTCGGCCGCGCCAAACGAGAGCAGTTGCCCGACAAGCGACTCGGCCTGGGCCCGACCGTGCTTGTCGAGCGGACGCTTTCGGTCGTCGCCCTTGTATCGGGCTTTACTGCCCGCCGTGGCATGCCGAACGATCATCACCGTCTGGGTGTCGGCAGGCAGTTTCAGGAATCGCCGCAGCACCTTGCGATCGTGCGGATAGCTCAAGCCTTCATCGCCTGATCGGCCGGCAGCCACTTCAGTTCGTCGACCTCGGCGTTGAGGCTGAACTCGCCACCGATGCAACGCGCCGCCCAGTACCACACCTTCTTGATGCCCTGGTCCATGGGATAACTCACCGTCATGAGCCGTCGGCCGAGGTGCGCGTGAAACCCGGTCTCCTCCTGCGATCTCGCGGACCGCGGTGACCGGTTCCGTCTCGCCGGGATCGACCTTGCCCTTGGGCAGCGACCAGTCGTCGTAGCGGGGCCGGTGGATGGTGGCGATCTCCGTCGCGCCCTTACCGTCCGGGCCGCCACAACACCGCGCCCGCAGCGAGAATCCTTGTTCACCGGGGTCATGTCTTGCGGCATGTCCTTCGGCACGTCAACTCCTGCAGGTCATTCGGGCCGGTCGGACCGTCACCGTCTACGGATGGCGATGGCGTTCCATCATCGACTCCTGATGATCGCGCACGGTCTCGCCCTCCTGGGGTGACGCCGCCCAGTGCCCGTCGGCGCCGAGCTCCCAGCACCGGGTCCGCGGGTCCATCGCCGATTCGAATAGGTCATCCATCTGAGCAGTCAGCCGCGGATCCTTCACCTGCGCCATCACCTCCACACGCCGGTCCAGATTACGATGCATCATGTCGGCGCTGCCGATCCAGAACTCGTCGATGGCGCGGAAGTGAATAATCCGCGAATGCTCGAGGAAGCGGCCGAGAATCGAGCGCACCTTGATGTTCTCGGAGTAGTCGGGAGCGCCCGGGCGCAACGCGCAGATTCCTCGGACCACCACCTCCACCTGCACGCCGGCCTGCGACGCCCGATACAGCGCGTCGATGACCTGCTCGTCCACCAACGCGTTGGCCTTCAGCGGATCCGGCCGTCGGCGCCGTCACGGGTCGCTGCGATCTCGCGCTCGATCCGATCGATGATGCCCCTGCGCACGCCGTAAGGAGCGACCAGCAGATTGCGGTAGGACTCCTTGCGTGAGTAGCCCGTCAGCGAATTGAACAGATCGGTGAGGTCGGCACCGATGTCGGGCGCGGCGGTCAGCAGGCCGATGTCCTCGTACAGTCGCGCGGTCTTGGGGTTGTAGTTGCCGGTGCCGATATGGCAGTACCGCCGGATCATCGAACCTTCGCGGCGCACCACCAGACAGGTCTTGCAGTGTGTCTTCAGGCCGATCAACCCGTAAACCACGTGCACGCCTGCCCGTTCCAGTGCGCGCGCCCACTTGATGTTGGCCTGCTCGTCGAACCTGGCCTTGATCTCGACGAGCGCGACCACCTGCTTGCCTGCCTCGGCGGCGTCGATGAGCGCGTTGACGATCGGCGAGTCGCCCGACGTGCGGTACAGCGTCTGCTTGATCGCCAGCACGTTCGGATCTGCGGCGGCCTGCTCGATGAAGCGCTGCACCGTGGTGGAGAACGAATCGTAGGGGTGGTGCACCAGCACATCGCCGTCGCGAAGCGTCGAGAAGATGCTCTTCGGCGTCTCACGTTCGCCGAACGCGGGCGGAGTCGCCGGCACGAACGGCGGATCCTTCAGCGCGGGCCGGTCGACACCGTAGACCTGCCAGAGCGACGAGAGGTCCAGCAGGCCGGGCACTTCGACGACATCTCCCGGTCTGACGTCGAGCTCGCGCAGCAACAGCTCGAGCATGCCCTCGGTCATGTCGTCGGAGACCTCGAGCCGCACCGGGGAGCCGAAGCGGCGCCGGGCCAACTCGCGCTCGAGTGCCTGCAGCAGATCCTCGTCGCGGTCCTCCTCCACCTCGAAGTCCGCGTTGCGGGTGATCCGGAACGCGTGGTGCTCGACGATCTCCAGGCCGGGGAACAGCACCGGAAGGAACGCGGCGATCAACTCCTCCATCGGCAGGAAGCGCACCACACCGGGAGTTCCCTCGCGGCTGGACAGCTCCACGAAGCGGTCGACGTTGTCGGGCACCTTGATTCGGGCGAAGTGCTGACCGCCGTCGTCGGGGTGCTTGACGGTGATGGCCAGGTTCAGGCTCAGGCCGCTGACGAACGGGAACGGGTGCGCGGGGTCGACCGCCAACGGCGTCAGGACCGGGAAGACCTGCTCGTGGAAGTACGTGGACAGCCGGCCCCGTTCGTCGTCGTCGAGCTCGGACCAGGTGACGATGATGATGCCCTCGTCGGCCAGCGCGGGCCGGACCGAGTCGATGAACACGTGCGAATGACGGCTGGCGATCTGCTGGGTGCGCTCGCTGATCCGGCGCAGCTGCTCGCGCGGCGACAGTCCGTCGGCGGAGCGGACGGACAGTCCCATCTCGTCGCGTCGCTTGAGGCCGGCGACCCGGACCATGTAGAACTCGTCGAGGTTGGAGGCGAAGATCGCCAGGAACTTCGCCCGCTCCAGCAGCGGCAGCGACGGATCGGCGGCAAGCGCGAGCACCCGGGCGTTGAAGTCCAGCCAGCTCAGTTCGCGGTTGAGATAGCGGTCCTCGGGCAGCGGGTTGTCGACTGTGGGTGCCGTTGCCGCAGGCGGCGCTTCTGGTGCCGAATCAGCCGGGCCGGTGACCACCGGCAGGACGGCCGCCGTCTCCGAGGTGTCCGAGTCGTCGGGTCGGGTCTGGGCTTCGGTCATCTCACCGATGATTCCCTATCACCGGCGGGTCCTGCTAGCGCGGTCGGGTTACTCCGGTGTCGCTCCTGTGACCGCCGATCGCCCGTGCCGTCGCCGACCCGACACCGAGCCGCGCGCCACCAGCAGGTCCTCGGGTGTGTCGATGTCACATTGCAGCCCCGGCCACGGCCCGTCAGCTCGATCGCCCCCGAACGGCGGTGGCGCTCAGCCGAATCAGCGCCGAAGCGCGGATCCAGTGCCGACCCCGAAGGAGAACAACGCCGCGGTGCCGGTGCCGTGTCGATCGGTGACGAAGCTGCGGGGCTGACCCCGCGCGGCGCGATCGCCTCCGCGAGTTCATGGGTCTGCAGTGCCGGTAGATCGCCCTGCAGCGCAACGACGTTCGCGGTGTCGCGCGCACGATGGCCTCGGCCGCCAGCAGAGCGTTGTTCAGGGGGTCGCGATGGCCGTCGGGTGTCGGGTCGGTCAGCACGCGGGCGCCGAGCCCTCTGGCGGCTGCCGGCGACTCTCGTCGGGAGTGACCATGGTCACCGACTGCAATGCCGTCACCGCAGAGGTGGCGCGTGATTGTGTCGACCAGCATGGCCAGCACGATGCCCTCGCGGGTCGCCGCCGAGAACACCGGCGCCAGCCTTGTCTTGGCCGCGGCGAGCCGTTTCACCGCGATCACCAGCCCGATATCGGTGCCGGGAGTCTGCCGCTCATGGCGCCATCCTGCCAGCTTAGCCCCGGCTAGCTGAGCCGTGGTCGAGGCGGCGGTGATGGGTGCCGGGGCGTGGGGGACGGCGCTGGCAAAGGTGCTGGCGGATGCAGGCAGCGACGTCACGCTGTGGGCGCGCCGGCCGGAATTGGCCGACGAGATCAACGACACCCACCGCAACACCGGCTATCTCGGCGACGTCGATTGCCCAAGACGATCCGCGCGACCAGCGACCCCACCGAAGCACTTGACGGCGCGTGCACGGTGCTGCTGGCGGTGCCGTCGCAGACGCTGCGGGCCAATCTCGAAGCAGTGGAAAGACGCCGATCGGCGCCGACGCCACGCTGGTGAGCCTGGCCAAGGGCATCGAGCTGGACACGCTGATGCGGATGAGTCAGGTCATCGTGCAGGTGACCGGTGTCGACCCGTCCCGGGTAGCCGTCGTCACCGGACCGAACCTCGCCAGCGAGATCGCGCAGGAGCAGCCCGCCGCCACCGTCGTCGCCTGCACCGACTCCGGGCGGGCGGTGACGATGCAGCGGGCGCTGTCCACCGGCTACTTCCGGCCCTACACCAACGCCGACGTGATCGGCGCCGAAATCGGAGGAGCATGCAAGAACGTCATCGCTCTCGCCTGCGGGATGGCCGCGGGTGTCGGGCTGGGGGAGAACACCGCCGCCGCGATCATCACCCGTGGGCTGGCCGAGATCATGCGGCTCGGAATCGCGTTGGGAGCCAAGCCCGCGACGCTGGCCGGGCTCGCCGGCATCGGCGATCTCGTGGCCACCTGCACCTCACCGCACTCACGCAACCGGTCCTTCGGGGAGCGGCTGGGCAAGGGCGGCACCATGGAGCCGCGCTCGCGGCAGCGGGTGGTCACGTCGCCGAGGGCGTCACGTCGTGTGAGTCGGTGCTGGCACTGGCGGCCAGTTACGACGTCGAGATGCCGCTCACCGATGCGGTGCACCGGGTGTGTCACCAGGGCTTGTCGGTCGACCAAGCGGTTGCTCTGCTGCTCGGACGCAGCACCAAGCCGGAGTAGAGGACATGGACGATACCTACGGCGACTCCACTCGCAGCATCAAAGCTGTTGGCTCGGAAGCTATTCCGGGTGCAGCCCGTGGCACCGCTCGCCGGTTCCGGCTTCCGCTTACCACATTCCCCCCAGTGAAGACGACTCACTAGACAGTACGGCCGCAGATCCAATCCGACTTGGCGGCAACTGGAATCGGCGCTGGCTGAACTAGAGGGCGCCACCGCGGCCGTGACGTTCGGCTCGGGCATGGCCGCGATCACGTCGGTGCTGCGCGTGCTCACCAAGCCCGGAACGACACTCGTTGTGCCCGTCGACGGCTACTATCAGGTTCGTCGCTATGCCCAGGAGTACCTTGCACCGCAAGGGATTACCGTTATAGAGGCGCGGTCCGCCGAGATGGTCGATGCCGCCTCCGGCGCCGATGTGGTGCTCGCGGAGACCCCCGCCAATCCGGGTCTCGACGTCGTCGATCTGCATCGACTGGCGACGGTCTGCCGCGGTCGTGGTGCGACACTCGTCGTGGACAACACCACCGCCACACCACTCGGCCAGCGGCCACTGTCGCTGGGGGTGGACCTGGTGGTGGCCAGCGCGACCAAGGCGCTGTCGGGCCATCACGACGTTCTCGCGGGTTACGTCGCAGGCAGTCACGCCGACATGATCGCCGCGGTTGAGCACGAACGACTGCTCGCCGGTGCGATTCTGGGCCCGTTCGAGGCATGGATGGTGCTGCGCAGCATTGGCACCGCCGGCCTGCGGTTCGAGCGGCAGTGCCAGAACGCTGCGGCGGTCGCGCTGATGTTGCGAAGCCATCCTGCGGTGCGATCCGTGCGATACCCGGGCCTTCCCGACGACCCGTCGCATGCCATCGCCACCAGCCAGATGAAGCGTTACGGCGGCATCGTCGCGATGGAACTGGACAGTGCCGCGGCCGTGCACACGCTCGTCGAGCGCAGCGACCTGCTCGTCTCGGCCACCAGTTTCGGCGGCATTCACAGCTCGGTGGACAGGCGTGCCCGGTGGGGGGATCCGGTGAGCTGGGCTTCGCCCGGATCTCGCTGGGCATCGAGGACACCGACGACCTCATCGCCGACATCGAACGGGCCCTGAGCGGTCATGGATGACATTTCGGCACAGGACATCACCTTTGCCGACCTGGAAATGCTCGTGGCCTTCGCCCGCACCGAACACTTCGGCAACACGGCGGCCGAGCTGGGCATCAGCGTGGCGACGGTACAGCGCACCATCCGGTCGCTGGAACGCAAGCTCGGTGTTCCACTGATCGAACAGGCCGGCCGCCGCGTGCGCATGCTGCGGGCGGGCAATGTCCTGGTGCGTGAGGCGAACGCGGTGTTGCGAGCCAGGCAGGATGCCGTCGACAACACTTTGGTCGACGCGGGCCATCCGCAGAGGCTGCTGCGGATCGCTCACACCTTCTCGCTCGGACTGGGATTCGTCCCGCGGGTGCTGGCGGAGCTGCTCACCAAGCATCCCGGCCTGCGGTTCCGGTGCTGGCAGGGCTCGGCCAACGACGTGGTGGCCGCACTGCTGCGCGGCGAGGCCGATGTCGCATTCACGTCCGTGGCGCCGAGCGAACAGGATTTCGTGGTCGAGCCGCTGTTCATCGAATCGCTGTTGCTGGCGGTGCCGGCCGAGGATTCGTTGGCGAAGGAGACCAGGGTCCCGCTGCGTGCGGTCCGTGACCGTTCGTTCGTGTCGATGGAACTCGGGTCAAGCAGCCGTGCGCACATGGTGAATGCCTGTGCCAGAGCGGGTTTCGTTCCCCGTATCACGATCGAAGGAAACGACTTGTTCGTCGTCGAATCCATGGTCGGCGCGGGGCTCGGGGTGTCGATAGTGCCCGAGGGGATGACTGACCACCAACACCCACGCGTGGCGCGGATTCCGATCGTCGATCCGACGCCCGCCGGACGCACGGTGTTCCTGGCCTACCCGCGTGCCGGCGCCCAGTACAAGAGTGTGCTCGACCTGGCGAGGATCGCTCGCGACCATGGCCGACGGCTGCAGAAATCGTTGCACGAATTGCAATGATTGCGACGGGGAACGGTGTTGTTCCTCGTCAACAGCGTTCTTAGTCTCGCTCACATGCCAACTACTGCTGTGATGCGGACCACGGACTTCTGCGACCGGCTGCGCGACGCGGCCGCCCGCCCGCTGACACCCGCGGTCGCTGCGGCCGCGCAACGGTCCTTGTTCAACGTCCTGGGCACTGTGGTGGGCGCCGCGTGGTCACCGGCCGCCGACGCCATCCTCGGTGCCGCGCGCGAACTGTCCGGGCGCGGCCGGGTGCAGGTATTGGGCCGGCCCGACGTCCTCGACGAGCACTGGGCCGCCCTGTTCACCGGAACCGCGGGTCACTACGACGACTTCGACGACACCCACCTGGCCACCGTGATTCATCCGGCGGCTTCGACGCTGGCGGTACTTGTCGCGCTTCACGATTCGACGGCAGCGTCGGGTGAGCGTTGCCTTCGGGCATTCGCGCTGGGTTGCGAGGCTCAGCTGCGGATCGGAAATGCGATCTCGCCGAACCATTACGACCGCGGATGGCACATCACCGGAACGTGCGGGGTCTTCGGTGCGACGGTGGCCGCCGCGGTGCTGCTCGGATTGGACGGCGCCGAATTCCGGGCCGCGCTCGCGGCGGCGTCGACGATGACGCTCGGTCACCGTGAGGGCTTCGGGTCGATGACCAAGCCCTTTCACGCCGGAAAGGCCGCGGCCAACGGTGTATTGGCGGCGCGGCTGGGGTTGTCCGGCTATCAGGGCGTCGCCGATCCGCTGGGCGACGCCGGGGTACTGACGATGTTCGCCGATTCGATCGACGACGCCGAGTTGCTCCGTCCGTGGACCACCGACTGGGAACTGGAGCGCAACACGTTCAAGCCCTACCCGTGCGGCATCGTGGCGCACCCCGGGATCGACGCCGCGATCGAGGCGGGCGGCCGGATCGACGACGTGGCGGACATCGAGTCGGTCGAGGTGAGCTGTCATCCACTCGTGCCGGAGTTGATGGGCGTGCTGCAGCCCGGCGACGGGCTGCAGGCCCGGTTCAGTGCGCGCCACGGGGTGGCCGTGGGGTTGTTGGACGGGCGGGCGGGCCTTCGTGAATTCTCCGACACCCGTGCGACGGCTCCCGATGTCGTGCGCCTGCGTGGTGTCACCGCGTTGGTGCCCAGCAGCGACTGTGCGCGCGATGAGGCCACCATCACCGTGCGTCTCGTAAGCGGCGAGCTGGTCATCGTGCACGTGCCACACGCCCGCGGCAGCCTGGCCAGGCCCCTGACGGACGCCGAGCTGCTCGGCAAGGTCGATGCGCTGACCGAGCCCGTACTCGGCGCAGGAAGCGCCGCCAGGATCCTGCAACTCGTGGACGGGATCAATTCCGCGGCGGGCTTCGCCGACATCGTCGCCGCCGCGCGCCCGCGGCAGAACGGACAAGCACTGTGACATTCACCGACCACATCATCGGCATCATCACCACGACGCCCGCCGAGCGGGAACTGGTTGCGGCACGCAGCCACCTCGAAGCCCTCCGTGGGGCGCTGCGAGGGGACGACTGGCCGCTGGCCAACGCCCACCCCGGTGGATCGCCGACGGCGATGAACCGCGCATGGCGAATCGCGGTGCAGACGGAGTCGGCTGCACAGGGATGGCGTTGGCATGCAATCGGGGTCACTGCCGTTGCACTGCAAGATGTTCCGGCAGATACCGTGGCCGAGGAAGCGGTGTCGGCCGTCGCCGCCGGGTGTGCCGTGGCCGACGAGATCGCGGCGGTGCTCGGATCGTCCGACGCGGCTGACCGGTGGAGCCATCGCAGTATTGCGGGACTCCTCGGTGCCGGTGCCGCCGCCGGTCGGCTCCTCGAACTCGACGACGCCCGGCTGCGCAACGTGGTGGGTCTGTGCGCGACCCAGGCGGCCGGTCTGCGCGACGTGGACGAATCCGACTCCGGGAGCGTGCAGCTCGCCAAGGTTGCCGCCGACGCGGTAGAGGCCGCGATGCTCGCGCGACACGGGTTCACTTCGGCTGCCGACAGCTTGAGCGGACGCCGGGGGCTGTTGGCGCTGCTGGTGCCCGACGTAGCAGCCGCACGGGCTGAAGCTGCGCAAGGGGCTGAAGCTTCGCCTGCCGCGGGAACGTTAGGGGTTAGATGATGACACGGGCGGAAAGCGTCCCCGTTGCCCACGATGACCAGGACGCTGTGGTCGACGATCACGAACCGGCCGCGCCCGAACGCTCCGTCCTCGCCAAGTCACCGGGCGCCCAGGCGATCCTGGGCGTCGTGGCGGCCGGCTTCGGCGCCGTCGCACTCATCGACGCGTCCGGGCTCCCGATGTTCGGAAAACACGGCGTGCCGGGGCCGGGAATGTTTCCGACCGCGCTCTCGGTCGCCGTGGTCGCGCTGGGCCTGGCACTCGCGGCGGTGTCGGTCGTGCGTCGCATCCGGAATGGTCGTGCGCCCGCAGGCCAGATGAAGGGCGTGGGTAAGGAGTTTCTGCGCGCGGGGAGCGTGTGGGTCGGCCTGACAGCCAGCATCCCGTTGATGGGGTTGATCGGATTCGTGCCGGCGACCATTCTGCTCATCGCGTATCTGGTGCTGCTCATTGAACGCGTCAGAGGGCTCAAGACCGTCGTGGTGATCGTCGCCGTCCCCGTGATCGCCTACGCGCTGTTCGTCTTCGTCCTCGGCGTGGAGTTGCCCACTGCGGCATTCTTCGAGGGCGTGTGAGCCACCGTCATGACGCCGCCAGGGCGTCGCAAGAGGAGAAATGATGGACGCGCTGCACAATCTGCTGACCGGATTCGGATCCGCATTCACCCCCATGAACCTGTTCTGGGTGGCCGTCGGCGTCGTGATCGGAACCCTGATCGGAATTCTGCCCGGGCTGGGACCGCCTGCGACGCTGGCGATTCTGTTGCCGGTCACCACGAGCCTGCCCCCGACCACCGGCCTGATCATGATGGCCGGGATTTACCACGGTGCCAAGTTCGCCGGCGCCACCACGTCCATCCTGTTGAACATCCCGGCCGAAACCTCTTCGGTGGTCCTGTGTCTGGACGGCCATCCGCTGGCGCGCAAGGGACGAGCCGGCCCTGCGATGGGCATGTCGGCCATCGCCGGATTCATCGCCAGCACCTTCGGTGTGGTGGCGCTGACGTTCGCGGCGCCGGTGGTTGCCCACGTGGCACTGGGTTTCGGTCCGCCGGAATATGCAGCGCTGATGGCGTTCGGCCTGCTGCTGGTGATCCTGCTGGCCAGCGAGTCACCCCTCAAGGGGTTCCTCTCGATGTGCATCGGCCTGCTGTTGTCGACCATCGGAATCGACATCTTCACCGGACAGCAGAGGCTGACGTTCGGATCGCCCGCACTGTTCGACGGAATCGAGTTCATCGCGATCAGCGTCGGACTGTTCGCCGTGGGGGAGGTCCTGCTCAACGCCGAGAAGAAGATGGGCCGAAGGGTGTTCACCGTGCCCAAGGGCATCAGGAACCTGCTGCCCACCAAGGCTGATCTCAAACAGTCGCGCCTGGCCATCGCGATGGGGACGGTTTTCGGCTTCTTCATCGGCGCACTGCCCGGCGGCGGTTCGACCGTGGCGTCCTTCCTCTCGTACGAGCTCGTGAAGCGGACGTCGAAGCATCCGGAGAAGTTCGGCAAGGGCGCGATCGAGGGTGTTGCGGGCCCCGAGGCCGCCAACAACTCCGAATCGAGTGCGGCGATGATTCCGCTTCTGTCTCTTGGTCTCCCGGGGACCGCGAGCACCGCGGTGATGCTAGCGGCCCTGCTGCTCTATGGGCTGCAGCCGGGACCGCTGCTGTTCACCGATCACCCCGAGATCGGCTGGCCGGTGATCGCGAGCCTCTACATCGGCAACATCATGCTGCTCGTGCTGAACCTGCCGATGATCCCGATCTGGGTGCGGATCCTCAAGATTCCCTACTGGGCGCTGTATCCGGCCATCCTGGTGCTGGCGGTGGTCGGTGTGTACAGCGTGCGCAACTCGATGACCGACGTGTACCTGATGGCGATCTTCGGTCTGCTCGGCTACCTCTTCGGCAAGCTGGGCATACCCGCGGCACCACTACTGATGGCGTTCGTCCTGGGGCCGATGGCCGAGAACGCGGTGCGGCAGTCGCTGGTGTTGTCGGACAACGATCCGCTGATCTTCCTGGAACGGCCGATCTCGGCGACGATCCTGGGCGCCGCGGTCCTGGTCGGTCTGGGGTTGGTCGTCATGGGGCGGCAGCGGAGGTCGGCGCAGGCGAGACTGCTGGCGGGCGAACCCGCCGAACTCGTCGGGACGAAAGGCGAATGATGGACGTTGCACGGATTTCGCGGCGCAGCATGCTGATCGGCACCGCCGCCGTCGCATTGGCCGGTTGCGGCCTGCAACGCGGCGGACTGCAGAACGGCGTGCCCAGTCGCACGCAGGTGGTGGTGCACACGGGCCCGGGCGGGGGCAGTGACGTCTTCGCCCGCCAGGTCATCAAGTTGATGCAGACCGACCGGCTGATCGGCAGCTCCTGGCCGGTACGCAATCAGACCGAGGGTTCCGGCATCGGGGCGATGTCGTATCTGAGGGGCCGCAAGGGCCGCTCGGACACCATTGCCGCCGTCACACCCACCTGGCTCGTCACGCCGCTGACGCTGTCGGGCACCTCGGTGTCGATCACCGAGCTGAAACCCATCGCCGCGTTGCTGATCGAACCGCAGATCGTCGCGGTGCGGGCCGACTCGCCGTTCCACACGGTGAAGGACTTCATCGCCGAGGCGCAGCGCAGGCCCGACGGGCTCGTCCAGGTCGGCGGTTCCATCACGGCGACGGATTCGCTGACCGGTAAGGCGTTGCAGGCACGCACCAACACCACGTGGAAGTACCTGACGTTCAGTGACAGCGGCCAACGGATCGCCGCGCTGTTGCGCAACGACGCACAGATGATGATCGGGGCGTCGACCGATTTCGTCGACCAGGTCAAGGTCGGGGCGATCAGGGTGATCGCCACCGTCGCCGACCGGAAGATCTCGACATTTCCCGAGCTCACGTCCATCAAGGCGCAGGGCCTCGATGTCGGTCCGCTGCCCGAGGAGTTCCGCGGGTTCGTCGGGCCGCCGGAGATGCCGCAGCAGGCGCTGAAGTACTACCAGGACACCTTCCACACGTTGGTGAGCGCGCCCGGGTGGAATGAATTCGTCGACGAGAATGGTTCCGTGACAGAGTATTTGGACTCCGATAAATTCGGTGCGTTCCTCAAGCAGCAGAACGATGCGCTGGTCACCCTGATCAGCGGGATAGGCCTGGCCGACCAGTGACGACCACCACCGATGCAGCCGTCGGCCTGACCGGCAGGCTGGCGAATTTCGCGGCGACGCTGCGGTTCTCGGATCTGCCCGTCGAAGTCGTGCACGAGGCCAAGCGTGCGCTGGTCGACCACGTCGGCGTCGCGATGGCCGCCGCGGCGCACCCCGCCGTCGACGCGATGCTGCGGTCGTCGCAGCGGGCGGCAGGGCCGGGCGCGCACACCGTGATCGGCCGGCCCGAGACCAGGGCGCTGGTGTTCGCCGCACTGGTCAACGGATTCGCCGCGCACCTGCTCGACTACGACGACACCTTCAATCCGGGCGATACCACGGTGCACGGCAGCGCGCCGGTGTGGCCGGTGATCTTCGCCCTGGCCGAGCGCATGCCGCTGTCCGGGGCGGACGCATTGGCGGCTTTCGTGGCCGGCTTCGAGACCGAATGCCGGGTGGGTCGGGCGGCGGGTGACGCCCACTATGAAATCGGTTGGCACGTCACGGGAACCGTCGGACACCTCGGAGCGGCCGCCGCAGCGGGCCGGGTACTGGAACTGTCACCATCGGTGTTGGTGCAGGCGCTGGGCAGCGCGGGCACCCAGGCGGCAGGCCTGAAGGCCGTTTACGGCACCGACGGCAAGCCGCTGCATGCCGGTAAAGCGGCGATGGACGGCCTGCTTGCCGCGATCATGGCCGACGAGGGCATCAGCTCCTGCACCGACATCGTCGAGGGTGCCCGCGGCCTCCTCGCCGTGATGTCGTCCGACTCGTCGCCGGGCAAGCTCGTCGAGGGTCTCGGTGAGCACTGGAATCTGTTGTCCAACGGATACAAGGCGTATCCGAGCGGTTCGTTGACGCATCCGTCCATCGACGCCGTCCTCGCGCTGCGCGCCGAATACGGCTTCGGCGCCGTCGATGTCGCGAGGGTGCACGCCACGGTGAATTCGAAGGCCGCGACGGTCACCGGCAAGGTGGACCCGCGCACCGGTCTGGACGCGAAGTTCAGTATGACCCACGGTGTGGCGGTGGCGTTGACGGCGCCGCGGCCTCGACTGGATCACTACACCGACACCGCGGCGCTCGATCCCGAAATCTCCGCGCTGCGTGACATCATCGAGGTCCGCGCGGACGATGCCGTGGGTAAGCGCGCCGCGGTGGTCACCGTCGATCTCACCGACGGCAGGTCGCTGACCCATCGGGTCGAGAACAACACCGGCACCCCCGACAACCCCATGACCGATGCGCAGTTGTCCGCGAAATTCACGGACAACACCACGCACCGGCTCGGCGTCGACAACACCGCGCGACTGTTGGATGCCTGCTGGAACGTCGAAAGATCCAAGGAATTCGACGATTTGGTGCGGTTGACGGGTGTGCGACAGTGAGCGGTGTCGCGGTGGTCACCGGTGGTGCCCGCAACCTCGGACGCGCGATCGTGCTCGCGCTTGCCCGGTCCGGTTACGACGTGGTGGTCAACGCGCGGACGGATCTCGAGGGCGCCGAGAAGGTGGCGGCCGAGGCCCGCGAGATCGGCGTGAGTGCGGTCTGCGCGCTCGCCGACGTCGCCAGCCCCGAACAGGTACAGCGCATGTTCGCCGCCGCCGACAGCCTGGGTCCGATCCGGGTGCTCGTCAACAACGCGGCGGTGCGTACCCACATGCCGGCCTACGACGTCACCGCCACAGACTGGGAGACGGTGCGGTCGGTGACCTTGGACGGGGCCATGCACTGCGTTTTCGAAACACTGCCCCGGCTGCGGTCCGCGGGAGGCGGCGCCATCGTCTCGATCATCGGCGGCAATGCGCTGCGCGGGGATGCGCGCCGCTTTCACGTGTCGGCGGCCAAGTACGGGCTCGTCGGTATGACGAAGGGGCTGGCCGCCGCATGCGCGCCCGACGGTATCTCCGTCAACGCCGTCTCGCCCAGCCACATGGAACCCGATCCGGGGATGCCGGCGGCCGAGCAGGAGACGCAGCGGCGCCGGGATGCCGTCGCCGACGCCGTGGCATTCCTGGCGTCGCCGTCCGGTGTCGACGTGACCGGGCAGCTGATCGAGGTCGGCGCCGCCCGGTGATCGCCACAAAACGCCTGGTCGTGGCGGCCGGTCGAGCGGCCCGCGATCAGGACGGTAGCCTCTCTAGGTTGTGACTTCCCGCGACCAGACCGGCGCCGCCGGTCGCGTCCGTGTCGCCGTCGTCTACGGCGGACGCAGCTCAGAGCACGCGATTTCGTGTGTTTCCGCAGGTAGCATCCTGCGCAACCTCGATCCGGAGCGATTCGAGGTCGTCGCCGTCGGCATCACGCCCGGCGGATCCTGGGTGCTGACCGATGGGCGGCCCGACGCCCTGGCGATCACCGACGGCCGGCTTCCGGAGGTGAGCGGAGCGTCGGGCACCGAACTGACGCTGGCGGCGGATCCGCGTCGCAGCGGACAGCTGCTGTCCCTCGGTCAGGGTGCGGGGGAGATGCTGGCCGCGGTCGACGTCGTCTTCCCCGTGCTGCACGGCCCGTACGGCGAGGACGGCACCATCCAGGGCCTGCTCGAGTTGGCCGGCGTGCCGTACGTCGGCGCGGGCGTGCTGGCCAGCGCGGCCGGCATGGACAAGGAGTTCACCAAGAAGCTGCTCGCCGCGGAGGGATTGCCGATCGGGGATCAGGTGGTGCTGCGCCCGCGCCAGGCATCCCTCGAACTCGATGACCGTGAACGACTCGGGCTGCCGGTGTTCGTCAAGCCCGCACGCGGCGGCTCCTCGATCGGGGTGAGCCGGGTGACCGCATGGGACCAACTGCCTGCGGCCATCGAACAGGCCCGCAGGCACGACCCCAAGGTGATCGTCGAGGCGGCGATACCGGGGCGCGAATTGGAGTGCGGCGTATTGGAATTCCCCGACGGGCGGGTCGAAGCCAGCACGGTCGGCGAGATCCGGGTGGCCGGTGTCCGGGGCCGCGAGGACGGGTTCTACGACTTCGAGACCAAGTACCTCGACGATGCCGCCGAACTTGACGTGCCCGCCAAGATCGATGACGAAATCGCCGACGCGGTGCGCCAACTGGCGATCCGGGCGTTCCAGGCAATCGACTGTCAGGGCCTTGCACGCGTTGATTTCTTCCTCACCGAGAACGGACCGGTGATCAACGAGATCAACACCATGCCGGGCTTCACCACCATCTCGATGTACCCGCGGATGTGGGCGGCCAGCGGGGTGGACTATCCGACGCTGTTGGCCACCATGGTGGAAACGGCACTGAAGCGCGGTACGGGTCTGCGCTAGCCCACCGGTGCCGGGTCGACCGGCCTGGCGGGCAGCTTCTTGGCGATGAGGTCGGAGATCTCCTGGATGGGCGTCGGTCCGGCCCCCTGGGGCAGCGTCAGAGCGATGTAGACGGCCCTGTCGACGGCGAACCACGTGCTGCGGCCGTCTTCTCCCGCCCCTGCTTCGCCCACCCCGTCCTTTCCCGCCCCTGCTTCGCCCACCCCGTCCTTTCCCGCCCCTGCTTCGCCCACCCGGAACCACTGGACCTCGTCGACCACCTGGAGCGGCACGCCCACGACGAACTCGTCGGGACGCTCGACCCCGCAGCGCAGGATCACCGCATCGCCGTCGTCGGCGGGCCGCCACGCCGCCGCGCCGGCCGGAGCCGGATCGGCCGCCTGTGCGCGGTGATAGTCGCCCAGTTGGTCCGGGAGGCTGTCGGTCAGGGTGCGGCAATCAGCGCTCTCGGCCTTCGGTGCCGGCACGCCGACGATCGGGACGGGAGGCTGCGTGACCGGGCTCTGCCGAAGCGCCGCGAACACCAGGATTCCGACGATGGCGCCGATCGCGACGACGACGGCGGCGATGAGCAGTCCCCGCGGGGGGCCGTCGCGGGTCTCGTCACTCACACGCAGAACTCTAGGGCTGCACCCCATTGGCGACGGGACAGGTCAGCGTGCGCGTGATTCCGGTGACCTGCTGCACGCTCGGAACGACGGTGGCCTGCAGGTCGCCCAGGGTGTCTGCGCCGATGCGGACCACGACGTCATAGGGTCCGGTCACGTACTCCGACGTCAACACCCCGGGAAGGGCGGCGAGTTGCTTGGCGACGACCTCAGCGCGGCCCACCTCGGTCTGGATGAGCATGAAAGCCTCGACCACCCGCTGGCCCTCCTTTTCGTTGCATAGACTTCCAGGCCGCAGGGACCAAACGTACCGCAGGTCGGGCCGGTGTTCAGGCCGGGAATGATGGGGGACATGGCGATCGACGAGCCCGGCCACACGCTGGCGGAACTGGGCGAGTTCGCCGTGATCGACCGGCTGGTCGCGCGACGGCAGCAGCCACCCGAGGTGGCGCTCGGCCCCGGCGACGACGCCGCGGTGGTCGTCGCCGGCGACGGGCGGACGGTGGTGTCCACCGACATGCTGGTGGCCGGGCGCCACTTCCGGCTGGACTGGTCCACCCCCCACGACGTCGGACGGAAGGCGATCGCCCAGAACGCCGCGGATATCGAGGCGATGGGGGCGCGCGCCACCGCGTTCGTCGTCGCGTTCGGCGCACCGGGAGACACCCCGGCGACCCAGGCCGTCGAACTGTCCGATGGCATGTGGCATGAGGCCCGGCTGCTGGGCGCCGGGATCGTGGGCGGCGATCTGGTCAGCGCCCCGCAGTGGGTGATTTCGGTGACCGCGCTCGGCGACCTCGACGGCCGTGAGCCGGTCCGCCTCGATGGCGCTCAGCCGGGTGACACGCTCGCAATCGTCGGAGAGCTGGGCCGCTCTGCTGCCGGATATGAATTGTGGCGCAACAATATTGAGGGTTTCGACGTGCTTCGTCGTCGCCATCTGGTGCCCGAGGTGCCGTACCGTCAGGGCCGGGCCGCCGCGGATGCGGGCGCCACCGCGATGACCGATGTCTCCGATGGGCTGCTCGCCGACCTCGGCCATATCGCGAAGGCATCCGGCGTCGGCGTCGACGTGCGGACCGCATCGCTGACCCCCGATCGTGACGCCGTCGCGGACGCGGCTCTTGCCGCAGGGGCGGATGCGTGGGCATGGGTGCTCGGCGGCGGCGAGGACCACGCGCTGGTCGCGGCGTTTCCGGGCGGACCGCCCGCGGGGTGGCGGACGATCGGCGGGATCGTCGACGGACCATCCCGGGTGATGGTGGACGGCGCCGAATGGACCGGAAAGCGGGGCTGGGAGTCGTTCTGATCAACGGCTCACACTAGGTTGAACTGTCGTGACGGCACGACCGCTGAATGAACTCGTCGACGAAGGCTGGGCCCGCGCGCTGGAACCCGTCGAACCCCAAGTGGCTCAGATGGGCGAGTTTCTCCGCACCGAGCTCGCCGCCGGCCACCGGTATCTGCCCGCGGGTCCGAACGTATTGCGCGCATTCACTTTTCCGTTCGACCAGGTCCGTGTGCTCATCGTCGGCCAGGACCCGTACCCCACGCCGGGCCATGCGGTGGGGCTGAGTTTCTCGGTCGGCGCCGACGTACGCCCGCTGCCACGCAGTCTGGACAACATCTTCAACGAGTACGGCAAGGATCTCGGCTATCCGGCGCCGGCGACCGGGGACTTGACGCCGTGGGCGCAGCAGGGCGTGATGCTGCTCAACAGGGTGCTCACGGTGCGACCGGGCAATCCGGCCTCGCACCGGGGCAAGGGTTGGGAGGCGGTCACCGAGTGCGCGATCCGGGCGCTGGTGGCCCGCAACCAGCCGATGGTGGCGGTGCTGTGGGGCCGTGACGCCTCCACGCTCAAACCGATGCTGGTCGGAGACGATTGTGTGGCGATCGAATCGCCGCACCCGTCGCCGCTGTCGGCGTCCCGGGGATTCTTCGGGTCGCGACCGTTCAGCCGCGCCAATGAATTGCTGGAGAAGATGGGCGCCGATCCGATCGACTGGCGCCTACCGTAACGGGGACGGGTTCGAGAACCCTGGGCGCTAGCCGACTCGTCTGGTCTTCGCGCAAGCGCTCATCGTCTGGTCTTCGCGCAAGCGCTCATCGTCTGGTCTTCCTCCGCAAGCGCTCATCCGCGCGAGACCTTGCCGGCCTTGATGCAGGACGTGCACACGTTGACACGCTGCTTGTTCCCACCCGGGCCGCTCACGGCGCGCACGGTCTGGATGTTGGGATCCCAGCGACGGCTGGTCCGGCGATGGGAGTGCGAAACCGACTTGCCGAAGCCGGGGCCCTTCCCGCAGATATCGCATACGGCAGCCATGTGAACTCCTCGGATCAGTACTTGGGGGTCTTTGGTCGGTTCGCCGCGACCGATCGCGGCTCGTCCCGACAACCTGACCAGAATACCGGCCGCCGAAGGTATCGCCAAAATCGGCCGATGGACGTCGCGCAGGCCGCGCCACCCTGTCCACAGGAGACAACGTTGGAATCGGTGGTGTCGCCGCCACTGACTAGGCTGACGCCCACGACAGCTGGGCGGTTGTTCGTGGTGTCTGGCGTGACGTGGGTTGGAGGTGGGATGTCGGCTCGGCGGCTCGACGCCTCAGCGTTACGGGACTGGGCGCATACCGCCGTCGGTGACCTGATCACCCACACCGACGAGATCAACCGGCTCAATGTCTTCCCGGTGGCCGACGCCGATACCGGGACAAACATGCTGTTCACGATGCGTTCGGCGTGGGCGCAGGCCGATGCCGGCCCCCACAGCGACGACGTCGTCCGGGTCACCGCCGCGCTGGCCTCGGGCGCGTTGCACGGAGCCCGGGGCAACTCGGGTGTCATCTTGTCGCAGATCCTGCGCGGGCTGTCCGACGTCACCGCGTCCGCGGCCGGCGAGCGGGAAACACTGGCGGATATCAGCGGGGCGGTCTTCGCGGCCGGTCTGCGGCACGCGGTCGGTCTGGCGGTGGCGTCCATGGGCGAGGCTGTCC
The DNA here is from genome assembly GCA_963699655.1 of uncultured Actinomycetota bacterium. GTDB lineage: Bacteria > Actinomycetota > Actinomycetes > Mycobacteriales > Mycobacteriaceae > Mycobacterium. The sequence continues at coordinate 284,762 of CAVOUV010000011.1, read as the reverse complement.
CGGGAACCATCGTCTCGGTTCTGCAGGAGGCGGCGGCCGCCGCGGAACGGGCGGCCGACGACGGTGCCGGCCTCGGCGACGTGGTCGTCGGTGCGGCCGATGCGGCTGCTGCCGCCCTGACCAAGACCACCGAACAGCTCGATGTGCTCGCACGGGCCGGCGTGGTGGACGCCGGCGGGCGCGGTCTGCTGGTACTGCTGGATGCGATGTGCTCCACCATCGCCGGCCACGCCGCCCGTCGGCAGGCGTACGAGCCGCCGTCGCCCGTGGCCGCGGTCGCGACAACCGGCTCGTCCTCGCCACGGTTCGAGGTGATGTACCTGCTGAGTGGGTGCGACACGGCCGGCGTCGAGACGCTCCGCGACCGGCTGGATCAGCTGGGCGAGTCGGTGGCGATCGCCGCGTCGGGCGCAGCCGGTCGGGGTGGTGGCCACTATTCGGTGCACGTGCATGCCGACGACGCCGGCGGCGCCGTGGAGGCGGCCCTTTCACTGGGCACGCCGAGCAGGATCCAGATCACCTCGCTCACCGGCGAGGCCGGATCGCGACCGCCCGGCGGATGGACCCGCGAGCGAGCCGTCCTCGCCGTGGTCGACGGCGACGGAGCCGAAAAGTTGTTCGCCGGCGAAGGCGCGCAGGTGCTGCGGCGGGAGACCAACGTTCCGGTCAGCGCGAAGCAGCTGCTGCACGCCCTGGTCAACACCGGTGCCGCCCAGATCATGGTGCTTCCCAACGGATACGTGGCTGCCGAGGAACTCGTCGCGGGATGCACGGCGGCAATCGGCTGGGGCATCGACGTGGTGCCGGTGCCCGCAGGGTCGATGGTGCAGGGGCTGGCCGCGTTGGCGGTCCACGATGCGGAGCGCCAAGCCGTCGACGACGGCTACACCATGGCCCGCGCGGCAGCCTCGGCGCGGCACGGCTCGGTACGCGTCGCCACCGAGGAGGCGCTCACCTGGGCGGGCACCTGCAAGCCGGGCGACGGCCTGGGCATCTCGGGCGACGAAGTGCTCGTCGTCGGTGACGACATCAGCGCCGCCGGCGCCGGCCTGATCGACCTGCTGCTGTCCGCCGGCGGCGAACTGGTGACCGTCCTCACCGGTGCCGACGCCGATCCCGCGGTGGGTCGGGCGCTGCAGGACCACGTCCACAGCGAGCACCTGGGCGCGGAGTTGGTGACCTATCACACCGACCACCACGGTGACGCGCTGCTGATCGGAGTCGAGTAGCCGTGGCCTCGCTCACCGACCGGCTGGATTTCGTCCTCGGCAAGAAGGCGGCCGGGCCGCTCGAGGAACACTTCGGCATCCGCACGGTCAATGACCTGTTGCGCCACTACCCCCGCAAGTACAGCGACGGCATGACGGTGCTCGGCGAGGGGGAGGAACTCGAGGAAGGCGACCACGTCACCTTCGTCGATGTCATCACCAAAGCGGACGCGAGGTGGACGACCCGTCCGCCGAAACGGGAGTACCTGGTCGTCGCCCTGGGCGACCGGCGACCGAAGGTGACGGCGACCTTCTTCAACGCGAAGTACCTGAAGAACACGTTGGTCGCCGGGACACGCGTGATGCTGTCCGGCGAGGTCGGCTTCTTCAAGGGCACGCTGCAGCTGACCCATCCCGCGTTCCTCGCGCTGCACGCCAGCGGCAAGACGACCGGAACCAAGTCCCTGCGGACGATCGCGTCGGCATCCGGCGCCACCGGCGACGAGCTTCTGGCCGCATTCGAGCGTGAGTTCTTCCCGATCTATCCCGCCAGTAAGAAATTGCAGAGCTGGGACATCTACGCGTGTATGCGTCAGGTACTCGACGTGCTCGATCCCATCCAGGATCCGCTTCCGGAAGCCTTTGTGCGGCAACATGGTCTGGTATCCGAGGACAAAGCGTTGCGGGCCATCCACCTTGCGGAGAACACGGCCGAGCGCGAGCGCGCGCGGGAACGGCTGACCTACGACGAAGCCATCGGCCTGCAGTGGGGGCTGGTGGGTCGGCGGTACGGCGAGCTGAGCGAGTCAGGGCCCCCCGCTCCGTGTCGAGACGCGGGCCTCATGCTGGCGATGCGCGGGCAACTGCCGTTCGAATTGACCGACGGCCAGAAGCAGGTGCTCGACGTCATCTCCGATGAGGTCGCGGGCACCCGCCCGATGAACCGCATGCTGCAGGGCGAGGTGGGGTCCGGCAAGACCATCGTGTCGGTGTTGGCGATGCTGCAGATGATCGACGCCGGCTATCAGTGCGCCCTGTTGGCCCCTACGGAAGTGCTCGCCGCCCAACATGCCCGATCGATCCGCGACGTGCTCGGTCCGCTGGCGATGGCGGGGCAGCTCGGCGGCGAGGAGGGTGCGACGCGGGTCGCCCTGCTGACCGGATCCATGTCGGCCCAACAGAAGAAGCAGGTGCGCGACGAGGTTTCGGCGGGGGAGGCCGGAATCGTCATCGGGACGCACGCGCTGCTGCAGGACGCCGTGGAATTCCAGAACCTCGGCATGGTGGTCGTCGACGAGCAGCACCGGTTCGGCGTCGAACAACGAGACCGGTTGCGGGCCAAGGCGCCTGAGGGTCTCACGCCGCATCTGCTGGTGATGACCGCGACGCCGATCCCGCGGACCGTCGCACTCACGGTTTACGGCGACCTGGAAACATCGACGCTGCGTGAACTGCCGCGGGGCCGGCAACCCATCACCACCAACACGATCTTCCTCAAGGAGAAGCCGGCGTGGCTGGACCGGGCGTGGAAACGCATCATCGAGGAGGTCGCCGACGGTCGGCAGGCTTACGTCGTCGCATCGCGCATCGACGAGGACGACAAGACGGCCAACGACAAGAAGGGCGGCCCACCCGCGACCACCGTCGTCGAGCTTTTCGATCGTCTCCAGCGCGGCCCGTTGTCCGGTCTGCGGATCGGCCTGATGCACGGCCGGCTCGCCGCCGACGAGAAGGACGCCGTGATGGCGGCGTTCCGTGCCGGACAGCTCGATGTGCTTGTCTGCACCACGGTGATCGAAGTCGGTGTCGACGTTCCCAACGCGACCGTGATGCTCGTGATGGACGCCGACAGATTCGGGATCAGCCAGCTGCACCAGCTGCGTGGGCGCATCGGGCGCGGACAGCATCCGAGCCTGTGCCTGCTCGCCACCAAGCTGCCCGATGGTTCCAGGGCGGGGCAACGACTCAAGGCTGTCGCCGGCACGTTGGACGGGTTCAAGCTGGCCGATCTCGATCTCGAAGAACGCAGAGAGGGCGATGTGCTGGGGCTCAGCCAGTCCGGCCGGGCCATCACACTGCGGTTCTTGTCACTGTCGGCGCATCTGGAGGTCATTCTGGCTGCCCGTGAGCTTTGTGAATCGCTCTATGAGAAGAATTCGCAGCATCCCGGAATGGCGATATTGGCAGCGCAATTCATCGACACGGACCGCGTCGAGTATCTGGATAAGGCGTGAGCCGAAACCGGCTGCCGTGGCTGGTGGCGATCGTTGCGCTGGCACTGGTCGTGGCCTACCAGGCGACGGTGTCGGGGAGCCACCGCGCCGCCGAGTTCACCGTGCAGGCCGATATCCCCACCGTCACACCGGGTGTCGACGTGCTCGCGGGCATCGCCGAGATACCGGTGCGCCTGCGTGGCCATGACTACCGCAGGGACGCCTTCGGTGAATCCTGGACCGACGACAATGCCGCCCCCGGCGGCCACAACGGATGCGACACCCGCAACGACATCCTCGACCGCGACCTCGTCGACAAGACCTATGTGTCAATCAAGCGGTGCCCCAACGCCGTCGCCACGGGCAAACTGTACGACCCGTATACCAATGCCACGGTGGCGTTCACACGAGGCAACCAGGTCGGAGCGTCCGTGCAGATCGACCACATCGTCCCGCTGGCGCTGGCGTGGGACCTGGGCGCCCGCTACTGGCCCGACGAGACGCGGCTACGGTTCGCCAACGACCCGGCGAATCTGCTTGCGGTCCAAGGTCAGGCCAACCAGGACAAAGGCGATCACGAACCGGCGAACTGGATGCCCGCGAACCATGCGTTCTGGTGCCAGTACGCCGTGCAGTTCATCGCTGTGCTGCGGGGCTACGCGCTGCCCGTCGACGCCCCGTCGGCCCCGGTTCTGCGCGATGCCGCCGCCACCTGCCCCGTGGGCTGACGTCGTGGTTGGAAGCGGTGCGTGGGGAATCAGACGTCGACGGGTGTGGTGCTGATGTTGATCAGCGTCGGCCGGTCGCGGTCGGCGATGCCGGCGTTGAGCAGTTCGGCCACCTCGTCGGTGCTCGTCGCCTCGTGCGCGTCCACGCCGTAGCTGCGGGCGGTCGCGACGACATCGAGGCCAGGCAGATCCAACCCGGGCACACCCGTCGTGTGTTCGATGCCACCGAACTGCTTGAGGATCCCGTATTCGGAGTTCGATGCGACGACCACGGTCACCGGTATCTCGTAATGGGCGGCCGTCCACAGCGAAGTGATCGCGTAATGCATCGACCCGTCACCCATTGCGGCCACTACTGGGCGGTCGGGGGCGGCGAGTTGCGCCCCCACTGCCGCGGGCAGGCCGAAGCCCAGCCCGCCGCCGGCGGCGGTGAGGTGCGAGAACGGGCGTCCGGCCCGGACGTTGGCGCCGATAGGCAATTCGTTGCTGCCGGCTTCTGTCACCAGCAGGGCATCCGCGGGCAGGTTCAACCCGACGGTTGACCACAGCGCTTCCGGCGGTAGCGGAGCCGCGACGCGGCCCGGGGCGGTGACCGGGTCGCGTGGCGGTGGCGCGGGCCGGGTGGTCTGGCCGACGCGGGCGAGCAGTGCTTCGGCAGCGGAGCGCAGATCTGCGACGATGGCGTCGCCGATCGGTGCGCGGGCGGCCTCGTCCGGGTCGTTGGTGATGTGGATCAGGCTGGTGCCCTCCGGCAGGTACGGGCCGGCGATCTGGGGGTAGTACCTGAACACCGGTGCGCCGATGACGACGACCAGATCCCGGCCCGTCAGGATCTTCGAGATCCAGCCGGCTCCTGGCGGGAGCGGTCCGTGGTAGAGCCGGTGGTCCTCGGGAAACCCCGACAGTCCGGTGAGCGGCGCGGTCAGCACAACGGAGTTGGTCCGCTCGGCGAGCGCGATCACGGCGTCCCACGCGCCGAACCGTTCGACGTCACCACCGACGATGAGGGCCGGCGACTTCGCGCCGTCGAGGCGTGCGGCGATGTCGGCGGCGAGATCTGCCGGAAATCCGCCGGCCTGCGTGACGGTGCGGGTGCGGAGCACGTCGATGTCGGCGGCTTCCTTGTCGGTCAGTTCAACCGCCATGTCGTCCATGGGAAGTGAGACGAACACCGGACCCCGCGGTGCGGTGTTGGCGATGTGGATGGCGCGGGCCAAGACCGCGGGGACCTCGCTGGCGACGGCCGGCTCGGCGGACCATTTCACGAATGGCTTGGGCACATTCGTCGCGTCGACATTGGTCAGCAGGCACATCTGGTTCTGCATGTTTCGCCGCTGATTTCCGGCTGTCACGATCAGCGGTGTCTTGTTGATGTAGGCGTTGTACAGCGCTCCCTGGGCATTGCCCAAGCCGGGAGCGGTGTGCACATTGACGATGGCGGGCCGGCCGGTGATCTGCGCGTAAGCATCGGCCATCCCGACCGGCACCATCTCCTGCAGACCGAGGATGTAGCGGAAGTCCGGCGGAAAGTCTTCCAGCAGGGTCAATTCCGATGATCCCGGATTTCCGAACCAGGTCGTCAGTCCGTGTGTGCGGAGGAGGTCGATCGTTGCCTCCCGAACCGTGACGAGACCTTTGGCGTTGTGGATGTTGGGTGTGGTCATGAGACTTCCTCCGCTGTGTGGCGCCGGTCGCGTTGGTTGACGATGGTGACCTCGGTCACTTTCCTCTTGAGGGAGGTCGCTGTCGTCAACGCTGCCCGCCATTGCCGATGGACGGTGACAGCACGAGTGTGATGCCTGCTGGCTGCAATGACGGTTTCGTTCGCTGCGGCGATCGCCGCCCCACCGCCACGGCGAGCGGTAAGTCGTTGTGCGCCGGTACCGTCAGGTGATCCAAAAACCTTCCGGCACAGTGGTTTTGTCCGCCGTTGGCCGGCAGGGCGTGCAGTTCATCGCCATGCCCGCATCGGTGGCCCCTCAGCGTTTCTGAGGTGTCGACTCCCCGGCAGCGTCGCGGTCCGACACTTCGTCCGCGGCGGAGTCGATGCTGACGGCGGCCGGTACCGGTTCGGTCCGCATGACGGCCGGGCGCAGTCGTTCGGGCAGCGCGCGCAGGATCGCGGCGATCACCACGACAACACCGACCGCGCAGCCGGCGATCACCGTGGCCGGTGCGGCCGGGAAGATGTTCTCGAGGAGCATGTAGCCACCGAAGAGGAGGAACAGCGCGGCGGCACCGAGTTGGATGAGCCGCTCGGGAAGGTGCTTGCCCGCGACGGCTCCGACCACGATGGCGAGTCCGTCTGCGGCCACCATGCCGAGCGTGGAGCCGATCCACACGCCCGCCCAGTCATGGTCGGCGGCGAGGGTGATCGTCGCGAGCATGGTCTTGTCGCCGAGCTCGGCGAGCACGAAGGCGGACGCGACGACGAAGAACGCGGGTGCGGTGGCCTTCTGGGCGCGGCTCGCCTCGTCATCGGAGAGTTTGTCGCCTCGCAGCGTCCACAACCCGAAGAACACGAACATCGCGCCGGCGATCAGCCCGAGCAGGTGCGTCGGCAGGGCAGCGCCGAGGTAGTGCCCGATCGCGACCGAGAGAACGTGTACGGCGGTGGTGGCGGCGGCGATGGCGGCCAATACCACCCACCAGCGATAACGCAGCGCGAACATCATCGCCACCAGCTGAGTCTTGTCACCCATCTCGGCGACGAAGATGACGGCGAAGCTAAGAAGTAAGGCGGAGAGCACCCACGACTCCTCGGTCGGTGGCTGCCTGTTCGGGGACGTGGTACGCCTCCGGCCGGCAACCTGAACGGTCAATGCGGCCGAAGGTCTCGCCCACCGGCCGCTGAGCCGGTCCGGGTAACCGGGCCCCGCGGTGTTCCCGCGAGACCAGTATGTCGATTATCCGATTTGGGGCTACTCCCCTTCGCTTTGCCGAGAATACCCGCCCATACGCTGTCCACGCAACTCGACGTGATCGAAACCTCCTTGCGTTCAACAAGTTTGGGTTGCGACCAAGCAAAGTTAGGGAACCCAAAAATCGCCCGCCGGGATAACCGGAATTCCAGTACGGGGTGGGCGCCGGTCTCGAGTCGGGCGGTCCCGATCACCGGTCCGTGAGCTTTTGTACCCACTCCAGTTGGGCGTCGATCCCGGCGACGGCCCACATCATCTCGACGAAGGAATCCGGGTAACCGTTGTCGGCCAATTGCCGCACGGTGTCGGCCACGGCGGCGAGAGGTGTTCCCGGGGCGACATTGATCCGGACGTGGGCGCCGATGTCTGCCGGTTCGCGGGACGCCGCCCGCGCGGCATCGTCGATGATCCTCCGCTGCGCGTGCAACGGCCCGAGGTCCTGGTCACTCTGCGCCCACACCACGGGCAGCCAGCAGTCGGCACGCTGACCGACCCGGCGCAGGCCGCCGTCGGCGAACGCCCCCAAGCCGATCGGCGGCCGCGGGCGTTGGACCGGCTTGAAGCCGACCCAGGATCGCGGAATGGTCCACCGGGTGCCCGCATGTTCGACCGGGTTCGTCGTCCACAACGCGAGCAGGACATCCAGCAGTTCGTCCAACTGCGCGCCACGGTTGCCGAACGGCGCTCCGGCGGCTCGGTATTCGTCCGGCGACCAGCCGATGCCGAATCCGGCGAGCAGCCGTCCGCGGCTGATCACATCAATCGTCGTGAGCTGCCGCACCAGTTGCACCGGCGGATACCAGGGTGCGACCAGCACGCTGGCGCCGAGCCGCGCCCTGCGCGTCACCGCTGCGGCAACTGTCAGGGCAATCAACGGATCAGCGATGGTGCGGTACTGCGCGGGTATCGCGCCGTCCATGCCTGCGTGCAGCACAGTCGGCTCGACCGCCGCCAGCAACCGGTCGGCCACCCACAGGCTGTCAACGCCCAGTTCTTCTGCAGTCGAGGCAAATCGAGCCAGATCTTCATAGGCCGATTCGCCGAACTGAGGGAGTGCGAAGCCCACCACTTACGCGACCGTACTACGTCAGCCTGAGAACAGACGCGTGCTCAGCGCCGCCACCGGAGAGATCCAAAAACCGTGTGGTGAACGGAGATTCGGGCCGCGACCGTTATCGCTTCGAGCCTGCGGTTGCCGCGGTCCGTACTCGCACTTTCGCCCGGTAACGACAGACTCGCGTTATGTACCCGTGTACTCGTCGGGATTCGGCCGGAAGCGGGTGCCGCTGTCCAGGCCGTTGAGAGTGGACATCTCGTCGTCGGTCAACTCGAAGTCGAACACGTCGAGGTTGGACTTGACGCGCTCCGGTGACGAGGACCGGGGGATGACGATGTTGCCCAGCTGGATGCTCCAGCGGATCAACACCTGCGCCGGGGTCTTGCCGTGCGCTTCTGCCACGGACACCACGGTCGGGTTGTCGAGCAGCCTGCCAACGCCCAGCGGCCCGTAGGCCTCGGTGGCGATGCCGTACTCGGCGTTGACGGCCCGCAACTCGGCCTGGTTCAGCAGCGGATGCAGTTCGATCTGGTTGACCGCCGGTGTGAAGAACGCCAGGTCGATGATGTCCGAAAGGTGCTCGGCGTGGAAGTTCGCGACGCCGATCGACCGGGTGACGCCGTCCTCCTTGGACTTCATCAGGCCGCCCCAGCTGTCGACGTACTTACCCTGCTCGCCCGCGGGCCAGTGGATGAGGTAGAGGTCGACGTAGTCCAGTCCGAGCCGCTGCAGGCTGGCCCGAATGGAGTCCTGCGACGACTGGAAGCCCTGATCGGCGGTGGCCAGCTTGGTGGTGACGAACAGCTCCTCACGTGGCACCCCCGATGCGGCGATCGCCCGGCCGACCACCTCCTCGTTGCCGTAGGCGGCGGCTGTGTCGATCAACCGGTAGCCCGCCTCCAATGCCGCCAACACGGACTGCTCGGTCTCGCTGTCCGACAGCTCGCCCACACCGAGACCGATGATCGGGATCGTGTTCCCGTCGTTGAGAGCGACCGAGGGAATCGCAGCGGCCTGCCCGTGCGATGTGGTCATAACACCTACCCTGTCGAATCGAATGTTCGCGGATCGGGACCCAGTCGAGTTCCATCGCCGACGGAGGAAATGGACTCCATTTCCTGCTCACTCGGCTCGAAATCGAACACGTTGAAGTTGCTCGCGATTCTCTCGGGGGTCACCGACTTGGGGAAGACGATATTACCGAGATGTATATGCCACCTAATCAGAACCCGCGGAGGCGTTTTTCCCTGCGTGCCGGCGACGGCGGTCACCATCGAGTTCGACAGCAGGGAACCCTGACCCGGCGGGCCGCACACCCGGTGGCGGTACCGAGCGCTGCGTGCACCCTCGGCAATTCGTGTTGCTGCTTCCGGGCGTGCAGTTCCACCTGATTGGCGGCCGCGACGGTGCCGGTGTCGTCGACCAGAGTCCGGAGATGCTCGGGTTCGAAGTTGCTCACCCCGATCGAGCGGATCAGACCTCGATCGCACGCCTTCGAATTACCGTCATTCAACGTGATCGAGGGAGCCACCATGGATGAAGGTCTGCCAGCGCAAGCATCACCCGACGGCCCGCCGGAAGGCACCGCGAACAGGGCATCAGCGGTTCGGATCGGCCTCAGAGAGACGTTGGTCAACGCCGCTTCCAAGGTCACCCTGCGCTCCCTTCCGCGGATCCCTGACCCGGTGAAACGCCTTCTGCTGGGCGGCCGCTCGGTCACCATCGACGGCAACACGCTGGACACCACGATGCAGTTGTTTCTCGCCGCGCAGCGGGCCGCGGGTCGTGACGGACTCGTCGCGAGCGCGGACGTCGCCACCGCCCGGACCCTTCTGGAGATCACGGCCGGCGGGTTCAGGCAGAACATCCTCGTCCAGTCGGTGAGCCATCTGTCGATTCCCGGGCCGGCGGGCCCGATCAGGGCGCGGCATTACCGCACCGCACAGCCCCACGCCCCGCTGCTCGTCTTCTTCCACGGCGGCGGATTCGTCATCGGCAGCCTCGACACCCACGACGATCTCTGCCGGTTGATCTGTCGCGACGGCGGCATGCATGTGTTGTCGGTGGACTACCGGATGGCCCCGGAGCACAAGGCGCCCGCCGCATCCGATGACGCCTTCGCGGCATACCGGTGGGCGCTCGAGCACGCTGTCGAACTCGGCGCCAACCCCGACCGCGTCGCCGTCGGTGGCGACAGCGCAGGCGGCAATCTCGCCGCGGTGGTGTCGCTGCTCGCCCGTGACGAGGGCGTTGCTCCGCCCGCGCTGCAGCTGCTGATCTACCCGGTGATCAACCCACGTGGCGAGACACGGTCGTGGACACTGTTCGCCGAGGGGTATTTCCTGACCAAGCGCCACGACGAGTGGCTCATGGACCACTATCTGAACGGCGCCGACGTCGACGACACCGACCCCCGGGTGTCGCCGCTGCTGGCCGACGACCTGTCCGGCCTTCCGCCCGCGCTGGTGCTGACGGGAGGTTTCGACCCGCTGCGCGACGAGGGCAAGGCATACGCCGAGGCCCTGCGGGCGGCGGGCGTGACGGTCGACCACCGGCACTTCGGGTCGCTCATCCATGCCTTCGCCAATTTCTTTCCGCTCGGCGGAGACAGCGCGATCGCCACCGAGGAAATGATCTCTGCGCTGCGGGCCATCTCGACCCACGGTTGACGGAGCGACGACCGGCCGCCGGTACTCTTGACGCGTGGCCACCAAACCCAAAAGACCGCTCGCTACGACCTGAAGGCAGCCGACCGCAAGCGCAACCTGTCCATCCAGATCGGCCTGACCTCGGTCGTGGTGATCTTCGCCGTCGCACTGGTGCTCTACATCGTGATGAACGGCAAGACAACACCGGCGTCAGGCGAAGCCAAGGCCATCCGGGTGGCGTCGAGCAAGCTCATCACCAAGGAAGGCAGCTCGACGAGCCCAAGGCCGTCATGTCGATCTACGAGGACTTCCTGTGCCCGCACTGCGGCGAGTTCGAGCAGCAGTTCGGGCCGACCGTCAGCAAGCTCATCGACACCGGCGCGATGGCCGCCGACTACTACATGGTCGGCATCCTGGACCCGCCGCAGAATCAGAACTACTCGTCGCGCGCGGGCGGGGCCGCCTACTGCGTGGCCGACGAAAGCAACGACGCGTTCCGCCGCTTCCACGCCGCGCTGTACGCCCAGCAGCCCGGCGAGAGCGGCGTCGTCCTTCCCGGACAACGCCCGGCTGATCGAGATCGCGCGTCAGGCCGGCGCCGGCGGTTCGGTGCCGGACTGCATCAACAAGGGCCGCTACGTCGAGATGGTGCAGGGGCTGGCGGGCGCACCGACATTACGGCCACGCCGACGATCCGGATCAACGGCCAGGACTAGCAAGCCACCACTCCCGATGCTCTGGTCGCCAAGGTCAAGGAGATCGTCGGCGACGTGCCCGGTCTCGACGCCGGCCCCGCCGGCTGCCCGCCGCAACCCGCACCCGCATCATGACCGTCACCGCGCACAGCCCGGCCGAACCCACCGAATCCGCGGCGGACGAGCCGAGGGTGGTCCCGGTCAGCAGGGCCAGCGCGGTATGGATCCTGATCGCCGGGGTTGTCGGCCTGGCCGCGGCGCTCACGCTGACCGTCGAGAAGATCGAAATCCTGATCAACCCGGACTACGTGCCGTCCTGCAGCATCAACCCGGTGCTGTCGTGCGGTTCGGTGATGGTCGACCCCGCAGGCGTCGGTGTTCGGCTTCCCCAACCCGCTGATCGGCATCGTGGCCTTCACCGTCGTCGTGGTGACCGGGCGTGCTCGCCGTCGCCAAGGTGTGCGCTGCCGCGCTGGTACTGGGCCGGCCTGGCCGCCGGCACCCTGCTGGGCACCGGGTTCGTGCACTGGCTGATCTTCCAGAGCCTCTACCGCATCGGCGCGCTGTGCCCGTACTGCATGGTGGTGTGGGCGGTCACGATCCCGCTGCTGGTCGTGGTGGCCTCGATCGCGCTGCGGCCGCAGGCAGGGAACGCGGTGGCCCGGGTGCTCTACACGTGGCGCTGGTCGCTGGTCGCGCTGTGGTTCACCGCGCTGATTCTGCTGATCCTCGTGCGCTTCTGGAATTACTGGTCGACTCTGATCTAGATCAGCAGTCCAGCGACGGTTAGGGTAGGACGTGACCGGTGATTTCCAAAGTCCTCGTCGCCAATCGCGGGGAAATCGCGATCCGGGCGTTCCGCGCGGCCTACGAGATGGGCATCGCGACGGTCGCGGTGTATCCGTACGAGGACCGCAACTCCCTGCACCGGCTGAAGGCCGACGAGTCCTACCAGATCGGCGAGAAGGGCCATCCGGTCCGCGCCTACCTGTCGGTCGACGAGATCATCCGCGTCGGCGCAGCACGCCGGCGCCGATGCGGTCTATCCGGGCTACGGCTTCCTGTCCGAGAACCCGGAGCTGGCGGCCGCGTGCGCGGCGGCGGGCATCACGTTCGTCGGCCCCAGCGCCGAGGTGCTGGAGCTGACCGGCAACAAGTCGCGGGCCATCGCGGCGGCCCGCGCCGCCGGCCTGCCGGTGCTGGCCTCCTCGGCGCCGTCGGCGTCGGTCGACGAGCTGGTCGAGCGCCGCCGCAGACATGCAGTTCCCGCTGTTCGTCAAGGCGGTGTCCGGCGGCGGCGGCCGCGGCATGCGCCGGGTCACCGACCCCGACGCGCTGCCCGAGGCGATCGAAGCCGCCAGCCGCGAGGCCGAGTCGGCGTTCGGCGACCCGACGGTCTATCTCGAGCAGGCGGTGATCAACCCGCGCCACATCGAGGTGCAGATCCTGGCCGACACCGACGGCAACGTGATGCACCTGTTCGAGCGGGACTGCAGCGTGCAGCGCCGCCACCAGAAGGTCATCGAGCTGGCGCCGGCCCCGAACCTGCCCGCGGAGCTGCGCGCAGAAGATCTGCGCCGATGCGGTGGCGTTCGCCCGCCAGATCGACTACTCGTGCGCCGGCACCGTCGAGTTCCTGCTCGACGAGCGCGGCCATCACGTGTTCATCGAGATGAACCCGCGGATCCAGGTCGAGCACACGGTGACCGAGGAGATCACCGACGTCGACCTGGTGGCCAGCCAGCTGCGCATCGCGGCGGGGGAGACGCTGGCCGATCTGGGACTGAGCCAGGAGTCGCTGCAGATCCGCGGCGCGGCGATGCAGTGCCGCATCACCACCGAGGATCCCGCCAACGGCTTCCGTCCCGACACCGGCCGCATCACCGCCTACCGTTCTCCCGGCGGCGCGGGCATCCGGCTCGACGGCGGCACGGATCTGGGCGCCGAGATCAGCGCGCATTTCGACTCGATGCTGGTCAAACTCACCTGCCGGGGACGCGACTTCCCGGCGGCGGTCGCCCGGGCCCACCGCGCGCTCGCCGAGTTCCGCGTCCGCGGCGTGTCGACGAACATCCCGTTCCTGCAGGCGGTGGTCGACGACCCGGATTTCCGCGCGGGACGGGTCACTACGTCGTTCATCGACGAGCGTCCGTACCTGCTGACGGCGCGGGCGCCGGCCGACCGTGGCACCAAGATCCTCAACTACCTGGCCGATGTCACGGTCAACCAGCCGCACGGCCCGCGTCCGTCGACGGTGTATCCGCACGACAAACTGCCCGAGATCGACCTCGACGCACCGCCGCCGCGGGGCAGCAAGCAGCTGCTGACCGAGGTCGGCCCGGAGGGCTTCGCCCGGTGGCTGCGTGAATCGAAATCGGTCGGTGTCACCGACACGACGTTCCGCGACGCGCACCAGTCGCTGCTGGCGACCCGGCATCCGCACCATCGGGCCTGTTGATGGTGGCGCCCTACATCGCGCGGATGACCCCGGAGCTGCTGTCGATCGAGTGCTGGGGCGGCGCGACTTACGATGTGGCGCTTCGGTTCTTGAAGGAAGACCCGTGGGAGCGGCTGGCCGCGCTGCGCGAGGCGGTGCCCAACATCTGCCTGCAGATGCTGCTGCGTGGCCGCAACACCGTCGGCTACACGCCGTATCCGGAGACGGTCACCCATGCGTTCGTCCAGGAGGCCACCGCAACCGGGATCGATATCTACCGGATCTTCGACGCGCTGAACAACATCGACTCGATGCGGCCGGCGATCGACGCCGTGCGCGAAACCGGCACGGCCGTCGCCGAAGTCGCGATGAGTTACACCGGCGACCTGTCCGACCCCAGCGAGAACCTCTACACGCTGGACTACTACCTCAAGCTGGCCGAGCAGATCGTCGACGCCGGCGCGCACGTGCTGGCGATCAAGGACATGGCCGGACTGCTGCGGCCGCAGGCCGCGACCGCGCTGGTCAGCGCGCTGCGCAGCCGATTCGACCTGCCGGTGCACGTGCACACCCACGACACTCCGGGCGGGCAGCTGGCGACCTACCTGGCGGCCTGGCAGGCCGGCGCGAATGCCGTCGACGGCGCCGCCGCGCCGTTGGCCGGCACCACCAGCCAGCCCGCGCTGAGTTCGATCGTCGCCGCCACCGCGCACACCGAGTACGACACCGGGCTGTCGCTGTCCGCCGTGTGCGATCTCGAGCCGTACTGGGAGGCGCTGCGAAAGGTGTACGCGCCCTTCGAGTCCGGGCGTTCCCGGCCCCGACCGGCCGGGTGTACACCCACGAGATCCCCGGCGGCCAGTTGTCCAACCTGCGTCAGCAGGCCATCGCGCTCGGGTCTCGGCGACCGGTTCGAGGAGATCGAGGCCAACTATGCGGCGGCCGACCGGATCCTGGGCCGCCTGGTCAAGGTGACGCCGTCATCGAAGGTGGTCGGCGACCTGGCGCTTGGCGCTGGTCGGCGCCGGGATCAGCGCCGACGAATTCGCCGCGGACCCAGCGCGATTCGACATCCCTGATTCGGTGATCGGCTTCCTGCGCGGCGAGCTGGGCGACCCGCCCGGCGGTTGGCCGGAGCCGTTGCGCACCAAGGCGCTTGCCGGCCGCCCGGCCGGCCAAAGCCCGCAAGGAGCTCAGCCGCCGAGGACGAGGCGGTGCTTGGCCAGGCCGGACCGAAGCGCCAGGCCGCGCTGAACCGGCTGCTGTTCCCCGGCCCGACAAAGGAATTCGAGGCGCACCGCGAGCTGTACGGCGACACCTCGAGCCTGTCGGCCAACCAGTTCTTCTACGGGCTGCGCCACGGCGACGAGCATCGGGTGAAGCTGGAGCGTGGCGTCGAACTGCTGATCGGGCTGGAGGCGATCTCCGATGCCGACGAGCGCGGTATGCGCACGGTGATGTGCATCCTCAACGGCCAACTGCGGCCGGTGGTGGTCCGTGACCGCAGCATCGCCAGCGAGGTGCCCGGCCGCCGAGAAGGCCGACCGGACCAACCCCGACCACGTCGCCGCGCCGTTCGCCGGTGTGGTGACCGTCGGGGTGTCGGTCGGTGACGAGGTCGCCGCCGGACAGACCATCGCCACCATCGAGGCGATGAAGATGGAGGCCGCGATCACCGCGCCCAAGGCCGGGCACGGTCGACCGGGTCGCGGTGTCGGCGACCGCGCAGGTCGAAGGCGGCGACCTGCTGGTGGTGGTCAGCTGACCCGCATCGTCGCCGGCACGCTCGGCGGACGGCGAATCACGGTGCCGCGCACGCAGCGGCACCCGGCCGACCACCGACCGGGTGCGGGAATCGCTGTTCAACGTGCTGGCGGCGCGCATCGAATTCGACCGGTGCGGCGGTGCTCGACCTGTACGCCGGCTCCGGTGCGCTCGGGCCTCGAGGCGCTGTCCGCGGGGCGGCGTCGGCGACTGTTCGTCGAGTCCGACTCGCGCGCGCGGCCGTGATCGCCCAGAACATCGCGTCGCTCGGGGTGGCCGGGGCGACGGTGCGGCGCGGCAGCGTCGGCGGCGGTGCTGGCGGCGGGTGCCGACCGGCCGGTCGATCTGGTGTTCGCCGATCCGCCCTACGAGTCGGCGACGCGAGGTCGGCGAGATGCTCGCGGCACTCGTCGACGGCGGCTGGACGGCAGCCGGGCACGATCGCGGTCGTCGAGCGCGGCGGCATCGGGTCCGCACTGACCTGGCCTGACGGCTGGACGGCGTGGCCGGCCGCGGCGCTACGGCGACACCCGCATGGAGTTCGCCGAGCGGATCTGAACTGCTGTAGCGTCATCGACCATGAGCGGCGCGGTATGCCCGGGATCCTTCGACCCGGTGACCCTCGGCCATATCGACATCTTCGAGCGGGCGGCCGCACAGTTCGACGAGGTCGTCGTCGCGGTGCTGATCAACCCGAACAAGCAGGGCATGTTCACCCTCGACGAGCGCATCGCGATGATCGAGGAGTCCACGACGCACCTGCCCAACCTGCGCGTCGAGTCGGGACAGGGGCTGGTCGTCGACTTCGTCAAGGCCCGCGGGCTCACCGCGATCGTCAAGGGTCTGCGCACCGGGCACCGACTTCGAATACGAGCTGCAGATGGCGCAGATGAACAAACACATCGCCGGCGTGGACACCTTCTTCGTCGCCACCACACCGCGGTATTCGTTCGTGTCGTCGTCGCTGGCGAAGGAGGTCGCGACGCTGGGCGGCGACGTGCTCGGAGTTGCTGCCCGAGCCGGTGAACGTGCGGCTTGCAGGCCAAGCTCGAAGGGTTAGCGGCCCCCGCGACGGGTAGACCACTGGTTGGCGCGCAGCCCATCGCGCCGACACCCAACTCCACTGAAAGTGCGGGGGTATCAGCCGTGGTCGAAACATTCGTTCAATCGACCGACGATGTCGTCAAGTTCCTCAAGGGATCAGCACAACCTGATCAAGGACATGTTCGACGAGGTGCTGTCACGCTTCCGACGCCGAAGGCCCGGGAGAAGGCGTTCATCGAACTGCGCCAGTTGCTCGCCGTGCACGAGACGGCAGAGGAAATGGTGGTGCATCCCGCGTGCGCGGCACGAGATCGAGGGCGGCGACAGCCATCGTCGATGCCCGGTTGAAGGAGGAGCACGAGGCCAAGGAGCAGCTGTCGCAGCTCGAGAAGATGGACATCGACTCCGCACGAATTCATCGATGAGCTCACGAAATTCCGCGACGCGGTCGTCGAACATGCCGAGCACGAGGAGAACGAGGAGTTCAACAAGCTGCGGCGATGAGCTCGACGCCGACGATCTGCAAACGCATGGTCGAAGCGCGGTGCAGGCCGCCGAGGCCATCGCGCCGACCCGGCCCCACCCGGGCGTGGAGTCGGCCAAGGCGAACTTCGCCGTCGGACCCTTCGCTTCGATGCTCGACCGGGCCCGTGACGCCATCTCCGCGGCGCTTCGATAGTCAGGGGCGACTGGGCAACGTGGTCGCGTTGAACACGCTGTCCGGGTCATAGCCGTGACTTCAGCTCGGCCAGCCGACTTGCATTGGGGCCGTATGCCTCACGTGCTTGATGCGGCCTGCCCGGGGCCGATCAGGTTTGGGTATCCGCCTTCGAGCGCGTGTGGCGCGAGGTCTTGGTCGACGGCTTCGGCCCAGGCCCGATGCGGAGTCGGATCGTCATCGGGATCCCACGCGGCAAGGATCTCGACGAGGAAGTGCGGTTCGCGGATACCAGAACGCGGTTGTCCGTGCAGAGCCCCCCGGGTAAGGGGGCTGCGCGAGAGCCTCTCGAGTGCGGTCATACCGCGGCGCTCATCCGGATCCGGCCTTCGGCGCCGCGCGCCGTGCCAAGCTTGGCCGACTCTCGACGCGCTGAAGCGCGACATCGACCATCGACGAGGCCACCGACATGCTGTGGTTTTTCTTCGGATATGCGAGCTTCTTCAGCGCTGCACCGAGGACAACGGCTGGTCGCCCGGAACGCGCCGAGGATGTGGCTTCGCGATACCGCAGCGCACAGCCTGCTGAGGGATCAGTCCAGCTGGACGCGCCAGACCCAGGTGACGTTGACATAATGTGCGCGAAGCAATTCACACGGGAGTTGCGGCCTGGGGTGCGGGCGCGGCAAAAGCGCCGTGGGCGACACACCGGCGGCGGAAGCCGAGTCACAGGGGTAACACCAGGCACACTGGTAACTGTCAACTACGCCTGGAGGGTGTCGCCGTGTACCGAGTATTTGAAGCGCTCGATGAGCTGGGCGCGATTGTCGAAGAAGCCCGCGGCGTGCCGATGACGGCGGGCTGCGTGGTCCCGCGCGGCGATGTCCTCGAGCTGATCGACGACATCAAGGACGCGATCCCCGGCGAACTCGACGACGCCCAGGACGTGCTCGACGCGCGGGACTCGTTGCTGCGCGACGCCAAGGAGCACTCCGAGTCGATGGTGTCGACGGCCACCGCGGAGGCCGACTCGCTGATCAACCACTGCCCGCGCCGAGGCCGACCGGCTGCTCGCCGACGCCAAGGCGCAGGCCGACCGGATGGTCGCCGAGGCCCGCCAGCACAGCGAGCGCATGGTCGGCGAGGCCCGCGAGGAGGCGAGCCGCATCGCGGCGACCGCCAAGCGGGAGTACGAGGCCAGCACCGGACGGGCCAAGGCCGAAGCCGACCGGCTCATCGAGAGCGGCAACCTCGCCTACGAGAAGGCCGTCCAGGAAGGCATCAAGGAGCAGCAGCGGCTGGTGTCGCAGACCGAGATCGTCCAGACGGCCACCGCCGAGGCCACCCGGCTGATCGACTCCGCGCACGCCGAGGCCGACCGGCTGCGCGGCGAATGCGACATCTACGTCGACAGCAAACTCGCCGAGTTCGAGGACTTCCTCAACGGCACGCTGCGCTCCGTCGGTCGCGGCCGCCACCAGCTGCGCACCGCGGCGGGCACCCACGACTACGCCGCGCGAGCGGCGCTGGCCGAACCGCCGTAGTTCGCGGTAGCGGCCGCCGTAGGATTGCACTCATGGCGACGCATGCGAAGGCGGCGGCGCGCCGCGACTCACGATCGCCGCTCGTGATCAACATTTCCCGGCTCGGCCGGCGGCCGGGTTCGATGCTGACCTTGCACGAGACGGTGCCCAGCCCGTCGCGCATCGGGCTCGACCTGATCGCGATCGACGAAGGCGCGCCGCTGGAGCTGGACCTGCGGCTCGAGTCGGTGTCCGAGGGCGTGCTGGTCACCGGAACGGTGTCGGCGCCGACGTCGGGGGAGTGTGCGCGCTGCCTGACGCCGATCACCGGCGACGTCGAGATCGACCTGACCGAGTTGTTCGCCTATCCCGACAGCGCGACCGACGAGACCACCGACGCCGACGAGGTCGGCCGGTCGTCGGACGCGACACCGTCGACCTCGAGCAGCCGATCATCGACGCCGTCGGGCTGGCGCTGCCGTTCGCGCCGCTGTGCGGGCCGGACTGCGCCGGGCTGTGCCCGCAATGCGGTGTCCCGCTGGCCACCGCCGAGCCCGGCCACCACCACGAGCAGATCGACCCGCGCTGGGCGAAGCTGTGCCGACCTGCTGCGACGAGGACGACACCAGTGACGGTCGACCGCGCGCCGCTGCTCAAGGCGCTGGGCGTCGACCTGCCCGACGAACTGCTCACCATCGCGCTGACCCACCGCAGCTACTCCTACGAGAACGGCGGGCTGCCCACCAACGAGCGGCTGGAGTTCCTCGGCGACGCGGTGCTCGGGCTGACCATCACCGAGGAGCTCTACCACCGGCATCCCGGACCGCCCCGAGGGCGATCTGGCCAAGCTGCGGGCCAGCATCGTCAACACCCAGGCGCTGGCCGACGTCGGCCGCCGCCTGTCCGACGACGGGCTCGGCGCCTACCTGCTGCTGGGCAAGGGCGAGGAGAACTCCGGCGGCGCCGACAAGTCCAGCATCCTCGCCGACGGCGTCGAATCCCTGCTCGGCGCAATCTATTTGGAGCACGGCATCGTCGGTCGCGCGCGAGGTGATCCTGCGGCTGTTCGGCACGCTGCTCGACACCGCGCCGACGCTGGGCGCGGGCCTGGACTGGAAGAGCAGTCTGCAGGAGCTGACCGCGGCGCGCGGCATGGGCGCGCCGTCCTATGTGGTGACGTCGACGGGCCCCGACCACGACAAGGAATTCACCGCGACGGTCGTCGTCACCGACACCGAGTACGGCAAGGGTGTCGGCCGGACCAAGAAAGAGGCCGAACTCAAGGCCGCCGCGGCGGCGTGGAACGCGCTCGCCGCTCCTGGTGTAGATGCCTGAGCTTCCCGAGGTCGAGGTCGTCCGGCGGGGGCTGCAGGCGCACGTCGCGGGCAAGACCATCACCGCGGTGCGGGTGCACCACCCGCGCGCGGTCCGCCGTCACGAGGCCGGCCCCGCCGACCTGACCGCGCGGCTGCTCGACAGCCGCATCACCGGCACCGGCCGCCGCGGCAAGTACCTGTGGCTGACGCTCGACGACGAGTCGGCGCTCGTCGTGCATCTGGGGATGAGCGGGCAGATGCTGCTCGGACCGCTGCCGACGAGAGGACCACCTGCGCATCGCGGCGCTGCTCGACGACGGCACCACGCTGAGCTTCGTCGACCAGCGCACGTTCGGCGGCTGGATGCTCGCCGACATGGTCACCGTCGACGGCACCGATGTCCCGGTGCCGGTCGCGCACATCGCCCGCGACCCGCTGGACCCGCAGTTCAACCGCGACGGTGTCGTTACGGTGTTGCGGCGCAAGCATTCCGAGATCAAGCGCCAGCTGCTCGACCAGACCGTGGTGTCGGGCATCGGCAACATCTACGCCGACGAGGCGCTGTGGCGGGCCAAGGTCAACGGCGCCCGGCTCGCGTCGTCGCTGACCCGCAAGCCAGCTCGGCGAGCTGCTCGACGCCGCCGCCGAGGTGATGGCCGAGGCGCTCGGGCAGGGCGGCACGTCGTTCGACTCGCTCTATGTCAACGTCAACGGCGAGTCGGGTTACTTCGAGCGGTCGCTGGACGCGTACGGCCGCGAAGGCGAGCCGTGCCGCCGCTGCGGGGCGGTGATGCGGCGGGAGAAGTTCATGAACCGCTCGTCGTTCTACTGCCCGAAATGCCAGCCCCGCCCCCGCGCCCGTCGCCCCTGAGTTCGCCGAGAAGGACTGCATTGGCTGCTGACGCGTCGACTCTTGAACGCGCACGGAACTCCGATTTCGGCGGAAAGGTAGAAAGAGAGCCATGACGGAACTGTGGGTCGAGCGCACCGGCGTGCGCCGCTACACCGGGCGCAGCACGCGCGGCGCGGAGGTGCTGTCGGCTCGGAGGACGTCGAGGGCGTCTTCACCCCGGGCGAGCTGATGAAGATCGCGCTGGCGGCGTGCAGCGGGATGAGCAGCGACCCGCCGCTGCGGCGCCGCCTCGGCGACGACTACACGACCACGATCCGGGTGTCCGGACCGGCCGATCGCGACCAGGAGCGCTACCCGCTGCTCGAGGAACGCATGGAGCTCGACCTGTCCGGGCTGTCCGAGGACGAGCTGGCGCGGGTACTCACGGTCGTGGAGCGGGCGATCGACCAGGTCTGCACCGTCGGCCGCACGCTCAAATCCGGGACCAAAGTGACGTTTGAGGTCAGTGATGCAGGAGTTAGCTGACGTACGGCTGACCGCCTGGGTGCACGGCCACGTCCAGGGGGTGGGCTTCCGCTGGTGGACGCGGTCCCGCGCACTGGAACTCGGCCTGACCGGATACGCCTCCAACAGGCCTGACGGCCGCGTGCAGGTCGTCGCGCAGGGTCCGCGCGATGCCTGCGAAAAGCTGCTTGACCTGCTGCAGAGCGGAAAGACGCCGGGCATCGTCGACAAAGTCGTCGCGGACTGGTCAGAACCCGGCGACGCGTTCGCGGGGTTCACCGAGCGCTAGCCCGCCCGGCGGTAGTGTGGCACGTCGTGCACCTCAAGAGTCTGACGCTGAAGGGCTTCAAGTCCTTTGCTTCGCCGACGACTCTGCGCTTCGAGCCGGGCATCACCTGCGTCGTCGGCCCCAACGGGTCGGGCAAGTCGAATGTGGTCGACGCGCTGACCTGGGTGATGGGCGAGCAGGGCGCCAAGACCCTGCGCGGCGGCAAGATGGAGGACGTCATCTTCGCCGGCACGTCGTCGCGCGCCCCGCTGGGCCGCGCCGAGGTCACCGTGACGATCGACAACTCCGACAACTCGCTGCCGATCGAGTACTCCGAGGTGTCGATCACCCGCCGGATGTTCCGCGACGGCGGCAGCGAATACGAAATCAACGGCACCAGTTGCCGATTGATGGATGTCCAGGAACTGTTGTCCGACTCCGGTATCGGCCGCGAGATGCACGTCATCGTCGGTCAGGGCAAGCTCGCGGAGATCCTGGAATCGCGTCCCGAGGACCGGCGGGCTTTCATCGAAGAAGCCGCCGGGGTGCTCAAGCACCGCAAGCGCAAGGAAAAGGCGGTCCGCAAACTCGACTCGATGTCGGCCAACCTCGCCCGGCTGACCGACCTGACGACCGAACTTCGCCGGCAGCTCAAGCCGCTTGGCAGGCAGGCCGAGATGGCCCGTCGCGCCCAGACCATCCAGGCCGATCTGCGCGACGCCCGGCTGCGGCTGGCCGCCGACGACCTGGTCACCCGCAAGGCCGAGTTCGACAACACCGACCAGGCCGAGACGACGTCTGCGCCGCGAGCACGACGAGCTGGCGACCAGGCTGGAGGCGAAGACCGTCGAGCTGCAGGCCCACGAGGCGGCCGTGGAGGCGCTGAGCCGAGCGCGCCGACGTCGCCCAGCAGACGCTGGTTCCGGCTCTCGGCGCTGGCCGAGCGGGTCAGCGCGACGGTCCGCATCGCCAGCGAGCGGGCCCAGCACCTGGACGCGGAGCCGGAGGCGTCCAGCGGCCCGGACCCCGACGCCCTCGAAGCGCAGGCCGACGAGGTCGCCGACGCAGGAACGGCAGCTGCTCGACGAGCTGACCGAATCGCGCACCCGGCTGGAGGCCACCCGCGCCGAGCTCACCGAACGCGAGCGCGTCGCCGCCGAGGCCGAACGCGCGCACCTCGCCGCCGTCCGCGCCGAAGCCGACCGACGCGAGGGACTGGCGCGGCTGGCCGGCCAGGTCGACACCATGCGCACCCGCGTGGAGTCGATCGACGAATCCGTCGCCCGGCTGTCCGCGGGCATCGACGAGGCGGCCGCCCGCGCGCAGCAGACACAGGCCGAGTTCGAGACCGTGCAGAGCCGAGTCAGTGAGCTCGACGCCGGCGAGGTCGGGCTCGACGACCACCATGACCGCACCGTCACCGCGCTGCGGCTGGCCGACGAGCGCGTCGCCGAATTGCAGGCCGCCGAACGCGGCGCCGAACGTCAGGTGGCTTCGCTGCTGGCGCGCATCGAGGCGCTGTCGGTCGGCCTCGACCGCAAGGACGGCGCCGCGTGGTTGCAGAACAACCTCAGCGGTGCAGGGCTTTTCGGCTCGATCGCCAACCTGCTGAAGGTGCGCCCGGGTTACGAGGCGGCAGTGGCGGCGGTTCTCGGCGCGGCCGCCGACGCCGTCGCCGCCGAGAGTTTCGGAGCCGCCCGCGTCCGCGGTGGCCGCGCTCAAGGAGTCCGACGGTGGACGCGCCGCGATCGTGCTCGGCGACTGGCCTGCCGCATCCACCCTTCCGGCGGCGCCGCCACCGGCCGGCGCGGTCTGGGCGATCGATCTGGTCGACACTCCGCCGCGGCTGCAGGGCGCGATCACGGCGATGTTGTCCGGGGTCGCCGTCGTCGCTGATCTGACCGCCGCGCTCGATCTGGTGGCGACCCGGCCCCAGCTGCGCGCCGTCACCGCCGACGGCGATCTGGTCGGCGCGGGCTGGGTCAGCGGCGGTTCGGACCGCAAACCCAGCACGCTCGAGATCGCCTCCGAGGTCGAAAAGGCGCGCAACGAACTGGCCGCCGCCGAGAAGCAGGTCGGCGAGCTGTCGGCGGCATTGTCCGGCGCACTTGCCGAGCAGACGTCCCGCCAGGACTCGGCCGAGCAGGCCCTGGCCGCGCTCAACGAATCCGACGCCGCGATATCGGCGATCTACGAACAGCTCGGTCGGCTCGGCCAGGACGCCCGCGCCGCCGACGACGAGTGGCAGCGCCTGATCCAGCAGCGCAACGAACTCGAGGCCGGCCGCACCCGGACAGTCGAGGAACTCGCCGAACTCGAACAGCGCCTGCACAACGCCCAGCAGGAGCCGACGTTCGAATCCGAACCCGTCGACCGCCAGGAGTCCATGGCCGCGGCCGAGGAGGCCCGCACCGCCGAGGTGGAGGCGCGGCTGACCGTGCGCACAGCCGAGGAACGCGCGAATGCCGTTCGCGGACGGGCGGATTCACTGCGTCGCGCCGCCGCCGCCGAACGGGAGGCGCGGCTGCGGGCGAAACGGGCCCGTGAGGCACGCGTACACGCCGCCGCGGTGGCCGCCGCGGTCGCGGAATCGGGCCGCGTGGTTGCCCAACGCCTGGGCGCCGTGGTGTCGGTGGCATCCCGCATCCGTGATCGAGGTCGCCACGGAACGTCAGCAGCGGGCCGCCGCACTGGCCCACGCCCGCGAAGAGGTCAACGTGCTCGGCGCCAAGATCGCCTCGCTGACCGACGCGCTGCATCGAGACGAAGTCGCGAAAGCCCAAGCGGCACTGCGTATCGAGCAACTCGAACAACAGGTTCTCGAGCAGTTCGGGATGGCGACCGCGGACCTGGTCGCCGAGTACGGGCCCGACGTTGCGCTGCCGCCGTCGGATCTGGAGATGGCCGAGTACGAGCAGGCCCGCGAACGCGGTGAGCAGGTCACCGCGCCGGCGCCGCATGCCGTTCGACCGGCCGACCCAGGAACGCCGGGCCAAGAAGGCCGAGCGGGAACTCAACGAGCTCGGCCGGGTCAACCCGCTGGCGCTGGAGGAGTTCGCCGCGCTGGAGGAGCGTTACAACTTCCTGTCCACCCAGCTCGAGGACGTCAAGGCGGCCCGCAAGGATCT
Source organism: uncultured Actinomycetota bacterium (assembly GCA_963699655.1). GTDB lineage: Bacteria > Actinomycetota > Actinomycetes > Mycobacteriales > Mycobacteriaceae > Mycobacterium. The sequence goes on along the minus strand of CAVOUV010000011.1, from coordinate 259,798 downwards.
GCTCGACGTCATCGCCGACGTCGACGACCGCATCCTGCAGGTGTTCGCCGAGGCGTACGCGGACGTGGAACGCGAATTCCAGCAGGTGTTCTCGACGTTGTTCCCCGGTGGCGAGGGCAGGCTGCTGCTCACCGATCCCGACGACATGCTGACCACCGGCATCGAGGTCGAGGCCCGTCCGCCCGGTAAGAAGATCAAGCGGCTGTCGCTGCTGTCCGGTGGCGAGAAGTCGCTGACCGCGGTGGCGATGCTGGTGGCGATCTTCCGGGCCCGGCCGTCGCCCTTCTATGTGATGGACGAGGTGGAGGCGGCGCTCGACGACGTGAACCTGCGCCGGCTGCATCAGTCTGTTCGAGCAGCTCCGTGAGCGCTCGCAGCTGATCGTGATCACCCACCAGAAGCCGACGATGGAGGTCGCCGACGCGCTGTACGGCGTCACCATGCGCGACGACGGCATCACCGCGGTGATCTCGCAGCGCATGCGCGGCCAGGAACTGGTCGCCAGCGCCAACTAACCCTCGACGCGGCTGACGCCTCCTCGGCGCAACTCCACCAGGTTCGACGCACCGCAGCCGTGCAGGCAGATCAGCAGCTCGTCGATGAAACGTTGCAGCCAATCCACCACCGCGGCAGGGGATTCGATGGCCGGAGCGAGCAGCGGCTTGGCGACCGCCACCGCGTCAGCGCCCATCGCCAGCGCCCTGGCGGCGTCCATGCCGGTTCGAATTCCGCCGGAGGCGACGAGCGGGATGCGGGGCAGTGCCCGCCGGACCTCCTGGAGCGCCTGGGCGGTCGGGATGCCCCACTCGGCGAGCGCCGGATAGCGCACCTCGCCGTAGCGGACAAACTGTTCTACGCGCGCCCACGACGTGCCGCCCGCTCCGGCGACATCGACCGCGGCGATCGGCAGGTCCACGAGTTCTGCAGCGGCGGCCGCACCAATCCCGTGCCCGACCTCTTTGAGCATCACCGGATAGCCGATCGATCCGGCGATCTCGCGCAGCCGGGCAACCGATCCCGAGAAGTCGGTGTCACCCTCGTGTTGCATCGCCTCCTGAAGCGGATTTGTGTGCACCGCAAGCGCATTGGCACCGACATCGTCGAGCGCCCCGGCGAGCGCCGGCACGATCGATTCGCTGAGCTGAGCCAGCCCGATATTGCCGATCAGCAGCGCGTCGGGAGCCAGGTCCCGGACCCGGAAACTCATCGACGCCGCCCCGTTGTCGAGCATGATGCGCTGCGAGCCCAGCATCATGCCGATCCCGAGTTCCTGGGCCGCGGCCGCCAGGTTGCGATTGATGGTGGCCGACAGTTCGGCGCCGCCGGTCATCGATCCGATCAACACCGGTGCCCGCAGCCGCACACCGAGGAACTCGGTGCCCAACTCGACATCGTCGAGATTGGTCTGGGTGAGCGCGTTATACGGCAGCCGGTAGCGCTCCAGGCCGGTGGTCACCGTCTGGTATTCGACGGCTTCGGTCAGGCACACGTCGATGTGGCGCCGTTTGCGGCTGCCAAGCTTCGCGCCGGAGCCGCCGGGGTCGAGCGTCATCGACTAGCCACCCTGACACAATGGCGTCGTGACAGGGACCGAGATAGGGCTGTGGATCGCAATAGCGGTCATCGCCATTCTGCTGGTGGTCGCCCTGGTCGTCGGACTGGTGCGATACCGGCGCCGACAGATCAGGCTGTCCTCTACAGACACTGCCACGCCGATCGACCGATCCGGTGGATATACCACCTCATCAGGCATCACGTTCAGCAAGTCGGCGCCTGCCGAGCCGGTCGAACGCATCGACACCAGCGGGCTGCCCGCCGTCGGCGATGACGCCACCATCCCGCGCGACGCGCCGAAACGGCCGATTGCCGACGTGCAGCTCCCGGATACGCCGGTCCGTGAGGCCGGGCTGACGCTGCCCGAGACTGCGCCGCCGCCGGTAGCACCGCCCGCGCCGCCGCCGGTAGCGCCGCCGCCGGTAGCACCGCCCGCGCCGCCGCCGGGAGCACCGCCCGCGCCGCCGCCGGGAGCGCCGCCCGCGCCGCCGCCAGCCGCGGTAGCACCGCCCGCGCCGCCGCCGGTAGCGCCGCCGCCGGTCGAAGAACAGACACCTGCGGCGGTCGAGGAGATCGCACCCACGGAGGGCCGGCTGGGCCGGCTGCGCGGACGGCTCGCCAAGTCGCAGAACACGCTGGGCCGCAGCATGCTGGGCCTGCTCGGCGGCGGTGACCTCGACGAGGAGTCGTGGGAGGAGGTCGAGGACACCCTGCTGATCGCCGATCTCGGGCCCGTCGCCACGGAATCGGTGGTCACCGCGCTGCGGTCGCGGATGGCCAGCAGCCGGGTGCGGACCGAGGCGGATGCGCGCGCGGTGCTGCGCGAGGTGCTCGATCGCCGAGCTGCAGCCCGATCTCGACCGCTCGATCAAGGCGCTGCCGCACGATGACAAGCCGTCGGTACTCCTGGTGGTCGGAGTCAACGGAACCGGCAAGACGACGACGGTCGGCAAGCTGGCGCGCGTGCTGGTCGCCGACGGCCGCCGGGTCGTGCTCGGCGCCGCCGACACATTCCGCGCCGCCGCGGCCGACCAATTACAGACCTGGGCGTCCCGGGTCGGGTGCGGAGGTCGTGCGCGGCGCCGAGGGCGCCGACCCGGCATCGGTGGCGTTCGACGCCGTCGACACCGGCATCGAGCACGGCGCCGACGTCGTCGTGATCGACACCGCGGGCCGGCTGCACACCAAGACCGGCCTGATGGACGAGCTGGGCAAGGTCAAGCGTGTCGTCAGTCGGCGCGCCGCCGTCGACGAGGTGCTTCTGGTGCTCGATGCGACGATCGGGCAGAACAGCCTCCCGCAGGCCCGGGTGTTTGCCGAAGTCGTCGACATCACCGGCGTCGTGCTGACCAAACTCGACGGCACGGCAAAGGGCGGCATCGTCTTCCGCGTACAGCAGGAACTGGGTGTGCCGGTCAAGCTCGTCGGCCTCGGCGAAGGTCCCGACGACCTCGCTCCGTTCGAGCCCGCAGCGTTCGTCGATGCGCTCCTCGGATAACGCATGGCACGGCCAAAAACACGGGATGTAACACCAGCGAAACGCCAAGGGCGATCCGTTCACACGAGCGAAACGCGGAAGCGTCGTGGACGAAACAACCACTCAGCATTGTCTCTGGACCAGGTCAACAGTCGTAAATCGTTGCGGCTGTGGCATGTCGAAGGAGGAAACTGCGAGTGGACCAATTTCCGATACTGGGTGCGCCGGATACCGGTGACACGGCATGGATGCTGGCTAGCGCCGCGCTCGTGCTGTTGATGACGCCAGGCCTGGCCTTTTTCTACGGCGGCATGGTCCGCGCCAAGAGCGTGCTCAACATGGTCATGATGAGCGTCAGCTCCATGGGCGTGGTGACCGTGCTGTGGGTGCTCTACGGTTACTCCCTGGCCTTCGGCAACGACGTCGGCAACCTGTTCGGCAATCCGACTCAGTACTGGGGCCTCAAGGGCCTGATCGGCGGTAACGCCATCGCCGCGGTCGACGCCGAACCAGCCCCGCGCGGGCCGTCGACATTCCACTGGTGGGCACGCTGCCCGCAACGGTGTTCGTGGCGTTCCAGTTGATGTTCGCGATCATCACTGTCGCCCTGATCTCGGGATCGGTCGCCGACCGCCTGAAATTCGGTGGCTGGCTGGTGTTCGCGGGCCTGTGGGCCACCGTGGTCTATTTCCCCGTTGCGCATTGGGTGTTCTCGTTCGACGGCGTGACCGCGGAGACCGGTGGTTGGATCGCCAACAAGCTCACGGCAATCGACTTCGCCGGTGGTACCGCGGTGCATATCAACGCCGGTACAGCCGGCCTGGTGCTGGCGATAATCCTAGGTAAGCGCAGCGGCTGGCCCGGTACGCCGATGAGGCCGCACAACCTGCCGTTCGTCATGCTGGGCGCGGGTCTGCTGTGGTTCGGCTGGTACGGCTTTAACGCCGGATCTGCCACCGCCTCAGGAGGTTTGGCCGGCTCGACCTTCGTAACCACCACCGTCGCAACCGCTGCCGCTATGCTGGCGTGGCTACTCACCGAACGTCTTCGCGACGGTAAGGCCACCTCGCTGGGTGCGGCGTCGGGTATCGTCGCCGGCCTCGTCGCCATCACGCCGTCCTGTTCGTCGGTGAACGTTCTCGGCGCGCTGATCGTCGGTGTGTGTGCAGGTGTGCTGTGCGCGTTGGCCGTGGGCCTGAAGTACAAGCTGGGTTTCGACGACTCTCTTGACGTAGTAGGTGTGCACCTGGTCGGCGGCATTGTCGGCACGCTGCTCATCGGTCTGGTGGCCGCACCCGAGACGGGCGCCGGTGTGGCCGGTCTCTTCTATGGTGGTGGAGTCGACCAGTTGTGGCGCCAGGCAGTAGGCGCCGGGGCCGTTCTGATCTACTCGGCCGTGGGGACAGCTATCTTGGCCTTGATTGTGAAGTTCACGATCGGGCTGCGCATCGATGAAGAAGACGAGTCGACCGGCATCGACGAGGCCGAGCACGCGGAAACCGGCTATGACTTTACGACTGTCGGCGCCGGTTCGAGCCTCGGTCGTCATCCGGGTGTGGAGGGATAAGGGAATATGAAGCTGATCACTGCGATCGTCAAGCCGTTCACGCTCGAAGACGTCAAGACCGGTCTGGAGCAGACGGGAATTCTCGGAATGACCGTCAGCGAAGTGCAGGGCTACGGACGCCAAAAGGGTCACACCGAGGTGTACCGCGGCGCGGAGTATTCGGTCGATTTCGTGCCGAAGGTCCGCGTCGAGGTCGTGGTCGACGACTCCGCCGTCGACAAGGTGGTCGATGTCATCGTCCAGGCCGCGCGCACCGGCAAGATCGGTGACGGCAAGGTCTGGGTAAGCCCGGTCGACACCGTGGTCCGGGTGCGCACTGGCGAGCGGGGGGCCGACGCCCTTTGAGCCATCACGTCAGTTGAGACGCCGTCTCCCGGCAATGCACCGTGTGAGCGCTGATAGTCAGGCCGGGGAGGACACGAAATGGCAAAGCAGACACCAGATCCCGCCGACGAGCGCTCGCGCGAGGAGCAGACCACCGCCGACGAGCGCTCGCGCGAGGAGCAGACCACCGCCGACGAGCGCTCGCGCGAGGAGCAGACCACCGCCGACGAGCGCTCGCGCGAGGAGCAGGCGGCCGCCGGAGCCCCTCGTTGGGAGGCTCCGGCGGCGGGCTCGTCGCGTCCGGCCACCGATCTGGCGGCCGCGGCCGCACAGCTGCTCAAGGGTGGTTCGCGTCAGCTGGATTCGGCCGCACTGCGAGATGCGTTGCTGGACCTTCACGAGTTCTGGCTCACCACAAAGGCCACCGAGATCGGCATCACGCCCACCAGTGGCTTCGCGATCGTCGCCACCGGCGGGCTGGGGCGTGGCGAATTGTTGCCGTATTCGGATCTCGACCTGATGCTGCTGCATGACAACATGCCCGGCGATTTGGTGAGTCAGGTCGCCGAGTTGCTGTGGTACCCCTTGTGGGACGCCAACATTCGGATCGACCACAGCGTGCGTACGGTGCCGGAGGCGATCACGGTCGCCGGTGAGGACATCTCCGCGGGACTGGCCATGCTGGAGACGCGGCACATCGCGGGTGACTCCGATCTGTCATCCTTGCTGATCAGCGGCGCTCGTCGGCAGTGGCGCACCGGGATCGCTTCTCGTTTCGACGAACTCGTCGCGCACACCGAGGCACGGTGGCAGCGCAGCGGCCAGATCGCCCACCGTGCCGAGCCCGATCTCAAGGGCGGCCGCGGTGGACTCCGCGACATCCAGCTGCTCAACGCGCTTGCGATCGCTCAACTGGCCGACGTCTACCCGAGCCGCTCGTTGGCCTCACCGATCGCCACCCTCGGTGAGGCGCACCTGGCGCTGCTCAACGTCCGCACCGAACTGCACCGGGTATCCGGCCGCGGCCGCGAACTATTGCTCGCCCAACACGCCGACGAGATCGGTGCCGCCCTGCGCATCGGCGACCGATTCGACTTGGCGCGCATGATCTCCGACGCCGCGCGGACCATCAGTTTCTATGTCGACGCCGGTTTGCGCACCGCCGCGAACGCACTGCCGCGGCGCGGGCTGGCCGCCTTCCGTCGGCCGGTGCGACGCCCACTGGACGAGGGCGTCATCGAATTCGCCGGTGAGGTGATCCTGGCGCGTGATGCCCGGCCCGAGCGCGACCCCGGCCTGATCCTGCGTGTCGCGGCCGCGTCGGCCACCACCGGTCTGCCGATGGCGTCCTCCACGCTCGCCCGCCTGTCCGAGACCGCACCGGAGCTGCGGAGGCCCTGGCCGCGGCAGGCGCTCAAGGATCTGCTGGTGCTGCTGGCGGCCGGACCACCGGCGACGGCGACGATCGAGGCGCTCGACCGCACCGGTCTGTGGGGCCGGTTGTTCCCCGAGTGGGGTGCGGTCCGCGACCTGCCGCCGCGCGACGTCGTGCATATCTGGACGGTGGATCGTCACCTCGTCGAAACCGTCTCGCGGGCAAGCGCTTTCACCACCCGGGTGTCGCGGCCCGACCTGCTGGTACTCGGCGCACTGGTGCACGACATCGGCAAGGGCCGCGGCGGCGACCACAGCATCATCGGCGCGGAGTTGGCCACGCAGATCGGCACGCGGTTGGGGCTGTGGCCCTCCGACGTCGAGCTGCTCTCCAAGATGGTCCGCCACCACCTGCTGCTGCCGCACACCGCGACCCGTCGTGATCTGCAGGACCCGAAGACCATCGCCGAGGTCGTCGAGACGTTGGACGGTGACTCGGTCCTGCTCGAGCTGTTGGCGGTGCTGGCCGAAGCCGATTCGCTGGCCACCGGCCCCGGGGTGTGGGGGGACTGGAAGGCGTCGCTGATCGGCGACCTGGTCCGCCGCTGCCGTCTGGTGATGGCCGGCGAACCGCTGCCGCAACCCGATCCCATCGACCCGCGTTTCCTGTCGCTCGCCTCCGACGGCGTGCACGTCGAGCTGACGCCGGGTGGCAGCCCGCACATCTACAACGTCACGATGATCGCGCCCGACCGTCGCGGACTGCTGTCGAAAGCGGCCGGAGTGCTCGCGCTGAACTCCCTGCGGGTGCACTCGGCATCCGTCAACGGCCACGAGGGGTCGGCCATCAACACCTTCGTGGTGTCGCCACACTTCGGGTCCCCGCCCGCCGCCGAATTGCTGCGCCAGCAGTTCATCCTCGCCCTCGAGGGCGAACCCGACGTGCTGGCGTCGCTTGATCGCCGCGACCGCGACGCCGCCCAGTACGGCACCGGACGCGCGGGTGAGACGCCGGCCGGGGTGCCGGTCAACCATGCCCCGGCCCCGCCCCGGATCCTGTGGTCGGACGGCGCGCAGCCGGGCGAGCTGATCGTGCAGATCCGCGCGACCGACCGGGCCGGCCTGCTGGCCAGGCTGACGGCGGTGTTCGAGCGCGACGGGGTGAACATCGCCTGGGCCAAGGTCACCACCCTGGGATCGTCGGTCGTCGACGTGTTCGGCATCACCACCGTCGGAGACGCCGGCGAGGTCCGCGCCGACCTGGAGCGTGACCTTTACGCCGTGCTACCCGCACCGGCGCCGGCGAAGCCGGTTTCCGAGGCGAGTTAGGGCCAGGCGGACGGGCGCCACCCGCGTGCGGGGCGAGAGCGCAGACACTCAGGGAAGTAGGCTTGCGGCGTGTTTGAATCGCTATCCGACCGGTTGACCGGCGCCCTGCAGGGGCTGCGTGGCAAAGGGCGGTTGACCGACGCCGATATCGACGCGACGGCCCGCGAGATCCGGCTGGCGCTGTTGGAGGCCGACGTATCGCTGCCCGTGGTGCGCGGGTTCGTCGCCCGCATCAAGGACCGCGCGAGGGGCGCCGAGGTCTCCGGTGCGCTCAACCCCGCCCAGCAGGTCGTCAAGATTGTCAACGAGGAGCTGGTCGCCATCCTCGGCGGCGAGACCCGTCAGCTGGCGTTCGCCAAGACTCCGCCGACGGTGATCATGCTCGCCGGCCTGCAGGGCTCAGGTAAGACGACGTTGGCCGGCAAGCTCGCGAAATGGCTTCGCGAACAAGGTCATACGCCGCTGCTCGTCGCGTGCGACCTGCAGCGGCCCGGGGCCGTCAACCAGTTGCAGATTGTCGGTGAACGCGCCGGTGTCCAGGTGTTCGCGCCGCACCCGGGAGTTGGACCGGACGGCCGCAGTGGCGAGGGACAGGCCGGCCACGGAGACCCGGTCGCCGTCGCCTCGGCCGGTCTGGCCGAGGCCAGGGCCAAGCACTACGACGTCGTCGTCGTCGACACCGCGGGCCGACTGGGCATCGACGACGAGCTGATGGGCCAGGCGGCCGCCATTCGGCGGGCGGTCGACCCCGACGAGGTGCTGTTCGTCCTGGACGCGATGATCGGCCAGGACGCCGTGACCACCGCGGAGGCGTTCCGCGAAGGGGTCGGCTTCACCGGCGTCGTGCTGACCAAGCTGGACGGCGACGCCCGCGGTGGCGCGGCGCTGTCGGTGCGCGAGGTGACCGGCGTGCCGATCCTGTTCGCATCCGCCGGTGAGAAGCTCGAGGACTTCGACATCTTCCACCCCGACCGGATGGCCGGTCGGATCCTGGGTATGGGCGACGTGCTCACCCTGATCGAGCAGGCCGAGCAGCACTTCGACGCCCAGAAGGCCGAGGAGGCGGCGGCCAAGATCGGTTCCGGGGAGCTGACCCTTGAGGACTTTCTCGAGCAGATGCTGGCCATCCGAAAGATGGGCCCGATCGGCAACCTGCTCGGCATGCTGCCCGGCGCCGGGCAGATGAAAGACGCGCTCGCCGCCGTCGACGACAGCCAGCTCGACCGGGTCCAGGCCATCATTCGGGGCATGACGCCGGCCGAGCGGGCCGACCCGAAGATCATCAACGGCTCACGACGGCTGCGGATCGCCAACGGCTCCGGGGTGACGGTCGGGGAGGTCAACCAGCTCGTCGACCGGTTCTTCGACGCGCGCAAGATGATGTCGCAGATGGCCGGACAGATGGGAATGCCGTTCGGCCGCAAGGGTTCTACCCGCAAGGCCGCGAAGAACAAGAAAAAGGGCAAGAAGGGCGGGCGCGGACCGACACCGCCCAAGACGCGCAATCCGTTGGGCGCAGCCGGAATGGCTGGAATGCCTCCGGGGTTCCCCGACCTGTCGAACATGCCCAAAGGCCTCGATGAGCTGCCGCCGGGCCTGGCCGACATCGACCTGTCGAAGCTCAAGTTTCCCAAAAACTGAGCCGGACAACTGATTTGACCGACAGCACAGCTCTGCACGTTCGTGGCCGCGGATTGCCGGACGGAGAGCCGGTGGAGTGGTGGATCGTCGACGGTCACCTCAGCGTCGAGCCGGTCGGCGCGGCCGAGACCGTCTTCGATGCGGGCTGGATCGTGCCAGGACTGGTCGACGCGCACTGCCACGTCGGGCTCGGCGAGCACGGGGAGATCGAACTCGACGAAGCGGTCGCGCAGGCGGAGACCGAGCGCGCCGCCGGCGCGCTGCTGCTGCGTGACTGCGGTTCGCCCACCGACACCCGCGGCCTCGACGACCTCCCCGACCTGCCGACGATCATCCGCGCCGGGCGGCATCTGGCCCGGCCGAAGCGGTATCAGCGCGGCTTGGCGATCGAACTCCACGATGAGTGGCAACTGCCCGACGCGGTGGCCGAGCAGGCGCGCTGGGGCGACGGCTGGGTCAAGCTGGTCGGTGACTGGATCGACCGCGGGACCGGCGATCTCGCCCCGCTGTGGTCCGATGACGTGCTCGAGGCGGCGATCGAGGCCGCCCACGCCAACGGGGCCCGCGTCACCGCGCACGTGTTCAGCGAGGACGCCCTGCCGGCGTTGATCGGGGCGGGCATCGACTGCATCGAGCACGGCACGGGGCTGACGGACGACACGGTCGACCTGATGGTGCAACACGGCACCGCGCTGGTGCCCACGCTGATCAATGTCGAGAACTTTCCCGGCATCGCCGACGCCGCGAGTAAATACCCGGTGTACGAGCGGCACATGCGGGAGCTGTACAAGTCCTGCTATCCGCGGATCGCGGCAGCCCGCGAAGCCGGTGTGCCGATCTATGCGGGCACCGATGCGGGCAGCAGGATCGCGCACGGCCGCATCGCCGACGAGATCGAGGCGCTCAAGGGCGTCGGCATGACGCCGACCGAGGCGCTCGGTGCGGCGTCGTGGGAGGCCCGCGCGTGGCTGGGCCGGCCCGGGCTCGAGCACGGCGCGCCTGCCGACCTGGTGTGCTATACCGACGATCCGCGGACGGGTGCCGGCGTGGTCAACGATCCCGCCGTGGTGATCCTGCGCGGCCGCGCCTTTTAGCTGCGAGCGTGCGCCAACTTGCATGATTCTGCGGCGTGTCGGCCGCCGACACGCACGCTCGCGCGAGTAGTGGCAACTACTGGGATTGGCTGAAACCCCAGTCGAAGAGTCCGATGGCCTGGCCGTAGAGATCGCCCGTGCCGTACATCTCGACCACGATCAGCCGCCGGTTGCCCCGCTGGGCGGCCGTGACGAAGGTATTGCGCGCCAGGTTGGTGAAGCCGGTCTTGCCGGCGAACGTGCCGGGATAGCGCGTCAGCAGCTGGTTCTGGTTGGTGAGGGTCTTGCCGGGAAACTGCGCCGACTGCTGCCGCATGATGGCGGCGATCAACGGGTAGGCCAGCGCGGTCCGGTAGATGACCGCGAGGTCATGGGGAGTGGTGATCGATTCCCATCCCGGCCCGTCGAGCCCGGACGGCGACGAGGCCCTGGTGCTCCTGGCGCCCAGGCTCGCGGCCTTGCGGTTCATCGCCGCGACCGCGACCTGCTGCCCGCCGAGCATGTCGGCAAGCATGTTGGCAGCGTCATTTCCCGACACCATCAGCAGCGCCTGCAGCAGCTGCAGCGTGGTGTAGGCCTGGCCCGGCTTCAACCCCACACAGGAGCACTCGACCTCGGTGTGGGACTGGTTTGCGCGCGCGAAGTTGTCGGGACGAAGGTGATCGAGCACCACCATGGCGAGCAGTGGCTTGATGGTACTGGCCGGCGCGTGCGGCTCATAGGGGTTGCGAGAGGCCAGGATCCGACCGGTGTCGAGGTCGGCGAGCAGCCATGCCTCGGCGGGGCCGTCCGGGATCGCCACCGCGCCTGCGGGCTCGATGCCGGGTTCGGCCGACGCCGCCGGGGTGGCTGACGATCGTCAGCAGAAGCGCGGTCACCAACGTGGCCAACACTTTTCGCACGGCCGCTGAGCGTAACCGGTGCGGACATTTATTTCGGCGGCGCCGAGATCTCGGATACGTTGCGGATCAACAACTTTTGATACCGCTAGGGTTAGAGCGAACCCACGCTGACCTGACGGTCCTGGGCGAAGCCCCAGTCCAGCAGGCCGGCGGCCTGATCCCAGTACGTCGGGCCGCCTTCTTTGATCAGGCCGTACATCATCGCGATCACCAGGCGACGCCCGTCGCGGTCGGCGGCGGCGACGAACGTCTTCTTGGCCGCGTCGGTGAAGCCGGTCTTGCCGCCGAGCGTGCCGGGGTAGCGGTGCAGCAGTTCGTCCTCGTTGACGATCGGCCTGTCGCCCGCGTCGGACGGGAACATCGCCGCGGGCTGCGCGGTGATCTGGGCGAACGTCGGATTGGCCATCCCAGCCCGGAAGATGATCGCCAGATCGCGGGGTGTGGTGGCGCCGGAGCCACCCGGGCCGTCGAGGCCGGACGGGGTGCTCGCGTGCGTGTTCAGCGCACCGAGGGAGGCCGCCTTGGCATTCATCTTCGCCACCGCGGTGTCGTACCCGCCGATCATGTCCGCCAGCGCGTTGGCGGCATCGTTGCCCGACATCAGCAGCACCGCGTCGAGCAGTTGGCGTGCGGTGTAGGTGCGGCCGGGTTTGATCCCGGCGCAGCTGCACTCGACATGAGTGTCCGCATCGGTGCCGACGACCGTCGCGTTCAGGTCGGGCAGCTCATCGAGTGCCGTCAGCGCCAGCAAGGTCTTGATCGTGCTGGCCGGTGGGTGAGCGACGTCCATCTCCCGCCCGGCCAGGACCTGACCGGTGTCCATATCGGCGACGATCCATCCCGGGGCGGGGCCTTCGGGGACCGGCACGCTGCCGACGGGTTGAATGTCGGCGTCCGCCGATGCGATCGGCACCACGGATGCGAAGACCACAGCCAGACAAGCGGTGACCACCGCGACAAACCTGCCCATGGAATGAGCAGCCTAACCCCGATGGCTGGATGACGCCCTGCAAGTGTTCAATCGACACATGTTGAGCCTCGAAGAGATCTCCGACCGTCTCGAACTCCAGAAGCTGCTCATCGACTACTCGGAGGCCATCGACGGCCGTCGCTTCGACGAATTGGACGAACTCTTCACGTCAGACGCCTACATCGACTACCGCGCCACCGGCGGAGTCGACGGCACGTATCCGGACGTCAAGAAGTGGTTGGCGGAAGTGCTGCCCACCTACTTCTCGGTGACCTCGCACATGCTGGGGTTGCCGTCGCTGCGCATCGATGGCGACCGCGCGACGGGACGGACCTTCTGCTTCAACCCGATGGTGCTCAAGGGTGACAAGCCGGCCGTCATGCAGGTCGGGGTCTGGTACGAGGACGAATTCGTCCGCACTGCCGAGGGCTGGCGGATGAGCAGGCGCGTCGAGGCGAAGTGCTTCGACAAGGTGATCTGACTCCGGCACGCGGTGCCTTGAGGCAGGAATTTCACTGGTAGCGCCTGTTCTGGCACAATAGGCGGCTGTCTGCTCGCAACCCGTTCTGAGTGATCCGCCTCCGGCTCCTCCCTGGGCGCTTGCGCGGTGGTCACACACGTAAGGCAAAACCGGGTCAGGGCATCCGCCCCGATCGCTGAATTGCAGCGTGGCAACCTCAGGAGAAACGCTTCATCATGGCTGTGAAAATCAAGCTCACCCGGCTTGGCAAGATCCGCAATCCCCAGTACCGAATCGCCGTTGCCGATGCGCGCACGCGCCGCGACGGCCGCTCGATCGAGGTCATCGGCCGCTACCACCCGAAGGAAGACCCGAGCCTGATCGAGATCGACTCGGAGCGCGCCCAGTACTGGCTCGGAGTCGGCGCCCAGCCCACCGAACCCGTCCTGGCGCTGCTGAAGATCACCGGTGACTGGCAGAAGTTCAAGGGATTGCCCGGTGCCGAGGGCACGCTGAAGGTCAAGGAGCCCAAGCCGAGCAAGCTGGACCTGTTCAACGCCGCGCTGGCTGCGGCGGACGGAGCGCCGTCCGGCGAGGCGACCCAGCCCAAGAAGAAGAAGGCGCCCGCCAAGAAGACCGAGCAGGCCGAGCAGACCCCGCAGGCTGCCGACAAGCCCGAGGCTGACGCGCCCGCCGAGGCATCGGCCGCGGCGCCGGCCGAGCAGGCCGCACCGGCGGAGTCGGCTGAGTCGGCCGGGCCGGCCGAGACCACCGAGAGCTGAGCGCGGCGATGAGCTCTGTCGTCGTCGACGCCGTCGAGCATCTCGTTCGCGGAATCGTGGACAACCCCGATGATGTTCGGGTCGACATGGTGACCAGCCGCCGAGGGCGGACCGTCGAGGTGCACGTGCACCCCGAGGACCTCGGCAAGGTCATCGGTCGGGGCGGGCGCACCGCGACGGCGCTGCGCACGCTGGTCGCAGGCATCGGCGGCCGCGGTATCCGCGTCGACGTGGTGGACACCGACCAGTAGCAGTGGACCTCGTAGTCGGGCGGGTCGTCAGAGCGCACGGCATCACCGGTGAGGTCGTCGTCGACGTCCGCACCGACGATCCCGACGGCCGGTTCGCGCCGGGTAGCACACTGCGGGGGCGAGCCAAGGGTGGCGCCGTGCGTGACTACGTCGTCGACTCCGCCCGCGACCACGGTGGCCGGCTGTTGGTCCGGCTCGCGGGCGTGGCCGACCGCGACACGGCCGATTCGTTGCGCGGCACCCTCTTCATCGTGGACTCGGCGGACCTACCGCCGATCGACGATCCCGATGAGTACTACGACCACCAGCTGGAGGGCCTTCGGGTGCGCACCGTGGCTGGTGTCGAGATCGGGACGGTCGCGGAGGTCCTGCACACCGCCGCCGGCGAGTTGCTCTCCATCAGGGGGGAGGGCGACGACCCTGAGGTGTTGGTGCCGTTCGTCAGCGCCATCGTGACATCGGTGTCACTGGAGGATCAGACCATCGAGATCGATCCGCCCGAGGGTCTGCTGGAACTGGGCTGAGCGGACGTCATGCGAATCGACATCGTCACGATCTTTCCGGATTATCTGGATCCGTTGCGACAGTCGTTGCCGGGCAAGGCAATCGAGGCCGGCATCGTACGGCTGGCCGTGCACGATCTACGGCGCTGGACCCACGATGTGCACCGCTCGGTCGACGACTCGCCATACGGCGGCGGGCCCGGCATGGTGATGAAGGCTCCGGTGTGGGGCGAGGCGCTCGACGAAATCTGTTCGGCGGACACACTTCTGGTGGTGCCGACGCCCGCGGGCCGGCTCTTCACCCAGGACGACGCGCAACGGTGGACCGCCGAGGGGCACGTGGTCTTCGCCTGCGGCCGATACGAGGGCATCGACCAACGGGTGATCGACGACGCCGCCCGACGGATGCGCGTCGAGGAGGTCTCGATCGGTGACTATGTGCTGCCGGGCGGGGAGTCGGCGGCGTTGGTCATGATCGAGGCGGTCGTGCGGCTGCTTCCCGATGTTCTCGGCAATCCTGCGTCGCATCAAGATGATTCGCATTCAGTGCAGAATCTGGGTCTGCTCGAAGGGCCCAGCTACACTCGGCCGCCGAACTGGCGCGGCCTGGCTGTGCCCGAGGTATTGCTGTCGGGCGATCATGCGAAGGTCGACACCTGGCGGCGCGAACAGGGGCTGCAGCGGACGCGGGAGCGGCGTCCCGATCTGCTCGGTTAGATCCGCCCGCCCGGGAACATCGTCTTGACGGCCTGGGTGATCGTGTTGCGTGCGGTGACGTCGTTGGTGGGTTGCATCGAGCCGATCACCATCACATAGCGACGATTGGCGCCGATCACGCCGGTGGACATGTGCATCCAGTTGCCGCCGTTCCAGCAGCACATCCAGCCCTGCTTGACCGCGACCGGTTCGGCGTAGAGCCCGTCGGGGATGCCGAACCGCTGCGGGTACCCGTCGATACCGTTGGGCGTCGACTGCGCGAGATTGGACATGATGACGCTGGCCTGTTCGGGCGGGAGCCCGCCGGTGCCGTTGAGCAGCATGTCGTAGTAGTGGACCAGATCGGTGGGCGTGCTCGTGGTGTTGAACCAGCGCCCGTTGTAGGGCGCCTTCGTGGCGCCCAGCCCATAACGCGCGGTGACGCGCGAGATGATCGCGCTGCCGCCGCTGCGGTTCCAGAAGTTCTCGGCGGCGTTGTCGTCGGACGACCTCAGCATGACGTCGAGTGCTTGCCGGTCGGTGGGGGAGAGCTGGGTCTGGCCCTTCGACTCCTGCAGCAGCAGGTCGTCGGCGATGAAGAGTTTGGCCACCGAGGCGATGGGCAGTGCGTCGTTGCCGCTGGAGATGGTCTGGCCGGTGTTGCGGTCGAGCACCGTCACGGAGATGTCTGCGCCCGCCTTGGCGGCGTCGGAACTGGCCTGCGCGGCACGTGCCTGCAAGCCATTGAACGTGGCGGCCGGCTGGTCGGGCGGCGCCTCCGGCAGCGGGGCCATGGTTCCCATGGGGGCGACCACAGTCAGCTGCGGACCAGCCGGTTCCGGCGGAGTGCCGTACACCTTGGCCTCGCAACCCGCGACAACCGGGACCACAGCGGCGATCGCTGCGATCGCCGTGACTAGCCTCGACGGCCGCCGTCGCATGACCCCTCCCTCAATGTTTTCGAACCGAACCCGGCGCCTGCAGCATGGTTTCCACGGGTGAGCCAAGCCTAACGGTTGGGAGGATAACTCGCGTGCTTAGGCTTCCTATGCGTTTCGGGTCCGGGTGGCGACGATTCGGCGCTTTTCACTGGATTTCGAAGTTCGGGGCCCATCTGGCACAATTGAGCAGTTGTCTGCAGGACGTGGGGAGGCGAACACTCCACCCACCTGCGAGATGCACCCCAGATACGCCCGAATACATCGGCTCGGCGCGCGACCATCGCGAAGCCTCCCAGGAGCCGCCAACAACAAGGAAGTGTCACCGATGAACACGCTGGATTTCGTCGATCAGACGTCGCTTCGCGACGACGTCCCGGACTTCAGCCCCGGCGACACCGTGAACGTGCATGTGAAGGTCATCGAGGGTTCCAAGGAACGAATCCAGGTCTTCAAGGGTGTCGTTCTGCGCCGGCAGGGCGGTGGAATCCGCGAGACCTTCACGGTGCGCAAGGAAAGCTACGGCGTCGGCGTCGAGCGGACCTTCCCCGTACATTCGCCCAACATCGATCACATCGACGTCGTCACCCGTGGTGACGTGCGCCGCGCAAAGCTGTACTACCTGCGCGAACTGCGTGGCAAGAAGGCGAAGATCAAGGAGAAGCGCTGACTTCGGCTTCGAACGGAGTCTGATCCTTGGATGACGAGCAGCGCGGCGGTGAGCATCGCGCTGACTACTCTGATGCGGTGACCGGATCTACCGAACCCGACGGGTCCCCCGCCGAGCGCGCGCTCGACACGGAACAGTCGGATACCGACGGAAATCACGCGCTGACCGACGAGCCACCGAAGAAGCGCGGTGCGGTGCGCGAAGGCGCCATCCTCATCGCCATCGCCCTGGTCCTGTACTACGTCATGCTGACGTTCGTCGCCCGGCCGTATCTGATTCCGTCGGAGTCGATGGAGCCGACGCTGCACGGCTGCACCGGATGCGTCGGTGACCGGATCATGGTGGACAAGGTGACGTACCGGTTCTCCTCGCCGCAGCCTGGCGACGTGGTCGTGTTCAAGGGTCCGCCGAACTGGAACATCGGCTACAAATCGATCCGGTCGACCAACACCGCGGTCCGCTTTGTGCAGAACGCGCTGTCATTCGTGGGGTTCGTGCCACCCGACGAGAACGACCTGGTGAAGCGCGTGATCGCGGTCGGCGGCCAGACGGTCGAGTGCCGAATGAACACTGGGCTGACGGTGGACGGCAAGCCGCTCAACGAGCCGTTCCTGAACTTCGTGACGATGAACGTCGATCCCACCAACCCCTACGCCGCTTGCCTCGGCAACGAGTTCGGGCCGGTGAAGGTGCCCCAGGGCCGGCTGTGGGTGATGGGCGACAATCGCACTCATTCGGCCGATTCCCGCGCGCACTGCGCCAACACGCCCGCTGACGCACAGCGCGGGTTGCTGTGCACGGGCGATCCGACGCTCGGCACGGTGCCGGTAGACAATGTCATTGGAAAGGCACGGTTCATCGCATGGCCCCCGTCGCGCTGGGGCGGAGTCGCTGCGGTGAACCCGCAGACGACCTCCTAGGAGCTGCACTTGCCGGCGACTTGGCCTCCGCGAACGGTGATCCGGAAGTCTTCGGGCCTGCGCACGCTGGAGTCGGCGCTGTACCGCGGCGGTCTGGGACCGGTGGCCGGCGTCGACGAAGTCGGCCGTGGCGCATGCGCGGGTCCGCTCGTGGTGGCGGCGTGTGTGCTCGGACCCAACCGGTTGGAGAGCCTGGCCGCGCTCGACGACTCGAAGAAGCTGAACGAGAAGGAACGCGAGCGGCTGTTCCCGCTGATCCGGCGGTATGCGCTTGCGTATCACGTGGTGTTCATCCCGTCGGTGGAGGTGGACCGGCGCGGCGTGCACGTGGCCAACATCGAGGGCATGCGGCGGGCGGTGGCCGGTCTGATGGTGCGGCCCGGTTATGTACTGTCCGATGGATTCCGGGTACCCGGCTTGCCGATGCCCTCGCTTCCGGTGGTCGGTGGTGATGCGGCCGCGGCCTGCATCGCCGCGGCCAGCGTGCTGGCCAAGGTGAGCCGGGATCGCCTGATGGTGAAAATGGAGGCCCAGCACCCGGGATACGGCTTCGCCGACCACAAGGGCTACAGCACGCCGGCGCACACCGCGGCGCTGGCCGACTTGGGGCCCTGCAGCCAGCACAGGTACTCGTTCATCAACGTGCGCCGGCTGGTCACGGTGGACAGTGAGATGGGCCCGGTATTGGTGCCCGAAGACGTAGCGGAATGGGAACCTGAGCAGCGCAGTGAACTCGGGTAGGGGATGATGGGATCAGATGAATATGAAGGACAGCTGAGCGGATGAGTGCCGAAGATCTCGAGAAGTACGAAACCGAGATGGAGCTCTCGCTCTACCGCGAATACAAGGACATCGTCGGGCAGTTCAGCTACGTCGTGGAAACGGAGCGGCGCTTCTACCTGGCGAACAGCGTCGAATTGGTGCCCCGCAATTCTGAGGGCGAGGTCTACTTCGAACTGCGCCTGGCCGACGCCTGGGTATGGGACATGTACCGGCCCGCGCGGTTCGTCAAACAGGTTCGGGTGATCACCTTCAAGGACGTCAACATCGAAGAGGTCGAAAAGCCCGAGCTGCGTCTGCCGGAGTAGGTTCCCCCGCCGCCGCCGCTAGGCTGCGACTGTGGACGGACCACTGTTCCCCGGCTATCGGCGCCAGTGGATCGAAACCGAACCCGGCGTTCGGATCCTCGTGGTCACCAGCGGTGACGGGACCGAGCGGCCGCCGCTTCTGCTCCTTCACGGCCATCCGCAGACCCACGCGATCTGGCATCGGGTGGCCCCCGCTCTCGCACAGACCCACACCCTGGTCCTGCCGGATCTCCGTGGCTATGGCGATTCGTCGAAACCGGCGGGGGAGGAGCGCCACCAGGCCTACGCGAAGCGGACGATGGCCATCGACATGGTGACGGTGATGAGCAGGCTCGGACACCGACGTTTTGCCGTGCTGGCGCACGACCGCGGCGCTCGGGTGGCGCACCGGATGGCCGCAGATCATGCCGATGCGGTCACTCGGATGGTGCTTCTCGACATCGCCCCGACGCTCGCGATGTACGAGCAGACCACCGAAGCCTTCGCGCGTGCGTACTGGCACTGGTTCTTCCTGATCCAGCCGGCGCCGTTGCCGGAGCGGCTGATCGAAGCCGATCCCGGGGCCTACCTCAACGCCGTGATGCGCCGCCGGCCCGGCGGGGATCCGTTCGATCCGCGGGCCTTCGCGGAATACCAGCGTTGTCTCGCGTTGCCGGGAAGCGCACACGGGACGTGCGAGGACTACCGCGCCGCGGCGGGGATCGACCTCGAGCA
Organism: uncultured Actinomycetota bacterium; assembly: GCA_963699655.1. Classification (GTDB taxonomy): domain Bacteria; phylum Actinomycetota; class Actinomycetes; order Mycobacteriales; family Mycobacteriaceae; genus Mycobacterium. Next base: position 240,544 of record CAVOUV010000011.1, on the reverse strand, counting down.
CGACCGCGCCGATCGCGACGCCGATCGCAGGATCGCACATCCGCTCATGGTGCTGTGGGGAGCCGACGGAATCATCGCGCGCTGCTTCGATCCGCTCGCCGAGTGGCGGCGGGTCGCCGCCGACGTCCGCGGTAGCGCCGTGCCGTGCGGGCACTACATTCCCGAGGAAGCCCCCGATGCGCTTCTCGCCGAAGTGATTCCGTTCCTGACCGCCGCTGGACGGTTGGCGGGCCACCGCCGCTGACCGCCGCCGGCCTCGCCGAATGGCTAAATTTATAAAAATTGTCAAATTCGCCAAAAAGTCTTCCAGTTCGCGCCACCATGGACCTCAGCCGATTCGTTTCGGCCAGTCAACCGTGGCTATACGTACCTAATATTTGCTCCAAATCACAGTGCTGACGACCTATCGGTAGCCACCGTAGCGCCGCTCGACGATGTCAGCTGCCTCCCCTCCAGGAAACTCACAGAAGCGGCAGGGTTGACTCGGAAATGGGACAATTCGTGGTGAAACGTCTCATGTGGCGAACGATAGGGGCAAATCGTGGCCGATGACCCTTGCCAGCGACATTCGTCAGTGAAGTAGCCGATCGGCTACCTCAGTTATTGACCAAAGATATGTGCCGCGCGTAAAGTTCCGCAGCGTCGTATCGATCGCACGCTAGGGGTGGGACGGGCTTGTCATACCGAGCGGCGGGGGGCAGCTTCACGCCAGGTTGTGCCCCCTCGCGCTCTTCGCGCGGCGACTCGGACACTCCGTGGGCCCTGTATGCGAGTAGGCGGACTCGATGAGGCAGGGGATTGTTCGCCCGCTGATGGGCCTTGTCACCGTCGCTGTGATCACGGCGGTCTTCATCTTCGCCGCGAATCTGTTCCGGGGTGGTCTCACCGAGACCGTGCCGGTGACGGTCCTGTCTTCTCGTGCGGGTCTGGTGATGAACCCCGACGCGAAGGTGCAGATCCGTGGTGTCCAGGTCGGCAAGGTCGCCTCGATCGAAAGGCTTGCCGACGGCGGGGCCGCGCTGCACCTTGCGATGGATCCGGCACGCCTGAATGCCATACCGGCCAACGCACTCGTCGACATCGCCTCGACGACGGTGTTCGGCGCGAAATCGGTTCAGTTCGTCTTCCCGGATGATCCGTCGCCCGAATCGCTGGAGCCCGGCCAGGTCGTCGACGCGCAACATGTCATGGTCGAGGTGAACACCGTCTTCGAGCAACTCACGTCCGTGTTGTCGAGGGTCGAACCCGCGAGGCTCAACGAAACCCTCGGCGCGCTCGCATCGGCATTGAGCGGACGCGGGGAAAAGCTCGGTCAGATGCTTTCGGATCTGGATTCCTATCTGGCCGAGCTGGAGCCGAGTCTTCCGGCGCTGAACCATGATCTGGACGCTGCCCCCGGCGTGCTGCGGGCGTATGCGGATGCGGCGCCCGATTTCGTGGCGACCGCCGACAACGCGGCGAGATTCAGCGACACCCTGGTCGATCAGCAGCAGAACCTCGATGCTGCTCTCGTCAGCGTGATCGGACTCGCCGACATCGGCAACGATGTGCTCGGGCAGAACCGGCAGCCGCTGACCGATGTACTGCATATGTTGGTGCCCACGACCGATCTGACCAATCAGTACAAACAGGCGCTGTGGTGCGCACTCGCCGGAATGGTCGACTTGGGGCAGCGCCCTCCTCTGAAAGAACCGGGTGTCGTGGTGTTGGCCGGCTTCTTGTGGGGCCAGGAACGGTATCGCTACCCGGGCGATCTGCCGAAGGCGGGCGCGACGGGCGGCCCACAGTGCACGGGTCTGCCGCACCTGCCGTTCGAAACGGTCCCGCCGTACGTCGTGGCCGACACTGGAACGAACCCGTGGCGGCGCACGTATCCCGGTATCGTGCTCAACTCCGATCTGATCAAACAGATCATGTTCGGCGACACCGAGGTTGACGGTCCGCCGCGAAACAGTGCGCAGATCGGACAACCCGGATGAGTCGCTCGCTCCGTCCGACCGTGGTCAAGTTCGGGATCTTCGGCGTCGTGATGGCCGTGCTGACCGCCTGCCTGTTCTTCATATTCGGTCAGTACCAAACGGGTTCAACGAAGGACTATTCGGCCGTGTTCGCCGATGCGTCTCGGCTGAAAACCGGGCAGTCGGTGCGGGTGGCCGGTATGCGCATCGGCACGGTCAAGAGCGTCAAACTCCAGCAGGACAAGACGGTGCTCGTGACGTTCGACGCGGATCCCAGCGTCCGGATGACCACCGGCACCCGGGCGGCGGTGCGCTACCTCAATCTCGTCGGCGACCGCTATCTCGAGCTGATCGACGGGCCGGGCGATACGGTGTTGCCGCCCGGGTCGCAGATACCCAAGGAGCGGACGCAGTCGGCGCTTGACCTCGACCTGTTGCTGGGTGGGCTCAAACCTGTTATCCGGGGACTGAATCCGCAGGACGTCAATGCATTGTCGGCTTCGCTCATCCAGATCTTCCAGGGACAGGGCGGCACGCTGCAGTCGTTGTTTTCCAACACCTCGGGATTCACCGCGGCCCTGGCGGAGCACAACCAGACCATCGAGGCGTTGATCGACAACCTGCACACGCTGCTGGCCACGTTGACCAAGGAAGGCGATGAGTTCTCGGGCACGGTCGACCGGCTCGAGAAGCTGGTGACTGCGCTTGCCGCAGAACGCGATCCGATCGGTTCGGCGATCGAGTCGTTGAACGAGGGCACGGCGTCGGTCGCCGACCTGCTGGCCGAAGCCCGCACACCGCTCGGCGGGACCGTCGAACAGCTCAGCCGATTGGCGATCAACCTCGACGGACAGAAGGACCGGCTCGACGCCTCTCTGCAGAAGGCGCCGGAGAACTACCGCAAGCTGACCCGCACGGGTTCCTACGGCAGCTTCTTCAACTACTACATCTGCGAACTGAAGTTCCGGGTGACCGACCTCCAGGGCCGCACCGCCGTCTTCCCGTGGGTCAGGCAAGAGGGCGGGAGGTGCTCGGAGCCCTGATGTTGAAGTACCGAGGCGCGAAGCTCATCCGGACGGGATTCATCGGTGTCGTCCTGGTGGTCCTCGTCATTCTCGTGGGACTTTCACCCGAGAAGTTGTCGTCGTGGGCCACCTCGGTTCGGTACCAGGCGTTGTTCGAGGACGCGGGCGGCCTGACGGTCGGCAACGACGTGACGATCTCCGGCATGAAGGTCGGTAGCGTCTCGAACGTGTCGCTGCGGGGCCGCAACGCCGTGGTGACCTTTGGCCTCGACGGCACCGTGTCCCTGGGATCGGACACCACCGCGCATGTGCGGACCGGCACCCTTCTCGGCGAGCGGGTGCTGACGCTGGAGTCGAAGGGCAACGGAACGATGCGCCCGATGGAGGTCATCCCGGTGGCGCGCACGGCCTCGCCGTACTCGCTGACCGAAGCCGTCAGCGAGCTGACGACCAACACCGCGGGAACCGACACCGGATCTCTGAACCAGTCGCTCGACACGTTGTCGGCAACCCTGGATCAGGTTGCGCCCGAACTCGCTCCGGCGTTCGACGGGGTCACTCGGCTGTCGCGGGCGATCAACGACCGCGACGACACCCTCGGGGCACTCCTCAAGGACGGTGCGGACGTCACCAGGATCCTCTCGGAGCGCAGCCGGCAGGTGAACACGCTCATCCTCAACGCCAACGATCTGGTGGCGGTGTTGTCCGAGCGGCGCCGCGAGATCGTCGAGCTGCTGGTCCACACATCGGCACTGTCCAAACAGCTTTCGGGGGTCATCCACGACAACGAGCAACGGTTGGCGCCGACGTTGGACAAGCTCAACGCGGTGACGGCGGTATTGGAGAAGAACCGGGACAACATCGGCAAAGCGCTGCCGGGCCTGGCGAAGTTCCAGACCACTCTGGGCGAGACCATCGGCAACGGACCCTATTACCAGGCATTCGTGCCCAATCTCGACATCGCTCAGATCCTGCAGCCCTTCCTCGATTACGCATTCGGGTTCCGCAGGGGGACCAACGCCGGTCAGCCGCCGGACACCGCCGGACCTCGCGCAGAACTACCGTTCCCGTACAACGGGATTCCGGGCCCCGGCGAGCAGTGGGGTCCACCGCGATGACCAGGAACCGGCTCACGCTCGGACTGGGGCTCCTCCTGATTGGCCTGATCGTCGCGGGTGGGGTCGTGGTCATTGCGCGGACGTTCTTCCGGCCCACCTCCATCACCGCCTACTTCACCACCGCAACCGCGATCTACCCGGGCGACGAGGTCCGCATCGCCGGCGTGAAGGTCGGCACCATCGAGTCGATCCAGCCGGTCGGTACCCAGGCCGAAATGACGCTGGACGTCGACCGCGGCATCTCGGTGCCGACGGGCGCGAAGGCGGTCATCGTCGCCCAGAACCTGGTGTCGGCGCGGTACGTCCAACTCACGCCGGCCTACGAAACGGGTCCCCGCATGGGGGACGGCGCCGTGATTCCGGTCGAACGCACCGCCGTGCCCGTCGAGTGGAACGAAGTCAAAGAGCAATTGATGCGGCTGGCTACGGAATTGGGCCCGGGCAACGGAATGTCGACAGGTTCGGTCGGCCGGTTCGTCGACAGCACGGCCAACGCGTTGGACGGCAACGGGGACAAGCTGCGCCAGACACTGGCTCAGCTGTCCGGGGTCGGGCGGGTCCTGGCGCAGGGCGGCGGAGACATCGCAGGGACCATCGCGAACCTGCAGACCTTCGTCACCGCTCTGCGCGACAGCAACCAGCAGATCGTCCAGTTCCAGGACCGGTTCGCCACCCTGACCAGCGTGGTCGACGACAGCAGATCCGACCTGGACGCCGCTCTGAAAAACCTTTCCGACGTCGTCGGTGAGACAACACGTTTCATCCGGGGCACGCGGGACAAGACGGCCGAACAGATCGAGCGGCTCGCCGACGTCACACAGAATTTGGCGGATCACCGCATGGACCTGGAGAACGTCCTGCATATCGCGCCGCACTCAATCGAGAACGCCTACAACATGTTCGACCCCCGGACCGGGGCGGCCAGCGGTGTATTCGTACTGAGCAACATGTCGAATCCGGTGTGGTTCATCTGCGGCATGATCGGCGCGCTCGGAAACGTCACATCCCCCGAATCGGCCAAGCTCTGCGCGCAGTATCTCGGACCCGGCCTGCGCCCGGCCAACTTCAACAGTCTGCCCTTCCCGGTCAACCCGTTCCTCACCGCCAATCCGCCGTCCTCGATGTTGCGGTACACGCAGCCGAATCTGATGCCGGGTGCCGCCGCAGCACCGCCGGCGCCACCCGAGACCCCGCCGGCGGTATCCGCCTACACGGGCGCGGGTGACGTGCCGCCGCCCCCCGGCTCCGATTCACCCCCCCTCGATTCACCCCCCCACCCACCCTCCGATTCACCCCCAGGCGCACCGCGTGGCCCATCGCCTGAGGCCGGGCCGCCGACCCTGCCGGACATGCTGTTGCCCGCCGAGATGCCGGCCGCGCCGGGTGGTCCCGCGCCGGGCCCGCCGCCCAGCGACGGGACACCGCCATGATCGGCACGAGGCACGGGCAGCGCATGCTGGCGATCGGCTGCAGCGTTGCCCTGACCATCACCGGATGTGCGTTCCAGGGGGTGAACTCGCTGCCGTTGCCGGGGACGGTGGGACGCGGATCCGATGCGGCCGTACATCACGTCGAGGTCGCCAATATCGGTACCCTCGAGTCGAATTCGCCGGTCTTGCTCGATGACGTCGTCGTCGGCAGCGTCGGCAAGATGAGATTGCACGGCTGGCATGTCGACGTCGATGTGTCCTTGAAGCCCGACGTCGTCGTCCCGGCGAATGCGATGGCCACCGTCGGACAGACCAGCCTGCTGGGATCCATGCACCTGGCGCTCGATCCGCCGCCGGGACAGGCCCCGAGCGGACGCCTGAAGCCGGGCACCACCATCGGCCTGAACGGATCCGCGACGTACCCCTCGACCGAGCAGACGTTGTCGTCATTGGCGGCGGTCGTCAACGGGGGAGGACTGGGGCAGGTCGGCGATATCATCCACAACTTCAACGCCGCCCTGTCCGGACGCCAGGATGTGGTCCGCGATCTGATCACCCGGCTGGACACCTTCGCCGGGACGCTGTATCAGCAGCGCGACAACATCATCGCGACGATCGGCGAACTGAACAGGTTCTCGGCGACTCTCGGTGGCCAGCAGGAGGTCATCACCTGCGCGTTGAACAAGGTTCCGCCGGCGCTGGACGTCCTGATCAGAGAGCGGCCCAGGCTCACCACCGCACTGGAGAAGCTGGGCACCCTCAGCGAAACGGTCTCCGGGCTGGTCAGCGACACCCGGGACGACCTGGTGAAGAACCTGCACAACCTCGAACCCACGCTTCGCGCACTCGCCGACGTCGGCCCCGAGATCGACACCGCGCTCGCGTACATCCCGACCTTCCCGCTGACGCAGAACCTGATCGACCGGGGTGTCCGGGGCGACTACGTGAACCTCTGGGTGACAGTTGATTTCACCAATTCCCGACTGAAGCGGGGACTCCTCCTCGGCACCCGGCTCGGCCAGGACCGGGCATCGATGATCCCCGCCCCCGGTGACCCGGGGTACGACGCCTACTACACCAAGTTTCCTCTCGGTGTCGGCACGTCACCGCCGTTCGGACCGATCCCGGACTCGGCGCCGGCCCCGTGGGAGCCCGGGGGTGGCGGCTGATGCTGTCACGCTTCGTCCGGATTCAGTTGGTGATCTTCACGATCGCATCGATCATCGGTGTCCTGGTGATGGTGTTCGCGTACATGCAGGTTCCCACACTGCTCGGGATCGGCAAGATCACCGTGAAGCTCCAGCTTCCCGCCTCAGGCGGGCTCTACCGGTTCTCCAACGTGACCTACCGCGGTGTCGAGGTCGGCAAGGTGACCGCGATGGACGTGTCGCGCAACGAGGCGACGGCGACCATGACGCTGAACACCTCGCCGAAGATCCCCGCCGACCTGACGGCCGAAGTGCGCAGTGTGTCGGCCGTAGGCGAGCAGTACGTGGAACTCCTACCGCGCACGGACTCGCCCCCGTATCTGCAGGACCGCTCGGTGATCGCCATGCGGGACACCAAGATTCCGCAGGCGGTCGGCCCGATGCTCGATCAGGTGAGCAACTTGATCAACAGCGTGCCGAAGGAGAAGTTGAGTGGGTTGATCGATGAGTCGTTCACAGCGTTGAACGGGTCCGGGTACGATCTGGGCTCCCTGATCGACTCGTCATCGACGATCTCCAGTGACCTGAACGGTGTGGCCGATCAGTCGTCGAAATTGGTCGAAGACGCTGCACCGCTGCTGGATTCGCAAGCGCAGACAACCGACGCGCTGCGACTATGGGCACGTAGCCTGGCCGAAATCACCGGGCAGGTCGTGACCAACGACCCTCAGGTGCGCACGTTGCTCCAACAAGGGCCCGACGCGGCCGACGAGGCGTCGCGGTTGCTCGACCAGATCAAACCGACCCTGCCGGTGCTGCTGGCGAACCTGACCACGTTCGGTCAGGTGGCCGTGACATACCATCCCTCGCTCGAGCAGGTCCTGGTGTTGCTGCCGCCATTTGTGTCCTTCATCCAGTCGTCGGCACCCGAGAACAACCCCACGGGTCTCCCGATGGGTGACTTCAGGGTTTCGATCGAGGACCCGCCGCCGTGCACGGTCGGATTCCTGCCGCCATCGCAGTGGCGATCGCCGGCGGACACCACCACGATCGACACCCCGGACGGCCTGTACTGCAAGCTCCCTCAGGACTCCCCGATCGTGGTGCGCGGTGCACGCAACACCCCCTGCATGGGTGTTCCCGGTAAACGCGCCCCGACGGTGCAGGAGTGCTACAGCGACAAGCCCTACCAGCCGTTGGCCATGCGGCAGCACGCATTGGGCCCGAGGCCTTTTGACCCGAACCTGATTGCGCAGGGCGTGTCGCCGGACGACCGGGTGGACTTCGGAGATCGGATCTTTGCCCCCCCGCCCCCGCCCCCGCTGCCTGTCGGTCCGCCGCCGCCGACGGACGGCCTTGCGCCACCGGATGCGGAAGACGTCCCCGCCGCGCCCACTGCGTTCGCCGGCAACGGTTCGAGTCCCCCTCCGTCGGTGGCGCTCGCGCACTACGACCCGCAGACCGGTCGCTACGCGACCCCCGACGGCACGGTCTATCAGCAGACCGATCTGGTCGATCCGCCGAAGACATGGCAGGACTTGATCTTCAAGGCCGACCAATGACGCGCCCGCCGACCGTGAGGAGCGTCGCCGGCTTGGCGGCATCCGTCGTCGTGTGCGCCATGGGGCTGGCGCCCGTCGCTCACGCATCCGACGAGGTCGCCGTCAACGGCACCTACACCGCGTTCTCGGACGGTCGATGGGCGCAGACCGATCAGTCCTACCACGACGAAGCCAGCGTCACCCAGACCTGGACCATCACCTCGACGTGTGCCACGTACCAGGACTGCACGGGACATGTGACAGAGCGACCAGGGCTGGAGTGCGGACCTGGTCTACCTCAGCGGCCGGTGGAAAGTCAGTCACACCGTTGACAACTGGGCCACCTGCGCCGACGGCACCACCGCGCCGGGGGAGCAGGCCTTCACGTTCTGGAGGGGCTACCCCGACCCCGCGCTCCTGGGCTGGGATCAGACCATCGCCCCGAGCGGGGCCTGCGGGAAGAACCAGTGGCTCAACGTCACCATGCCGTTTCGCCTCACCCCGGTGGGTTGAGAGCTCCGCGCAATCGGCCGCCCCGGGCGGATCGAAGCGATCTGTTCGGGCAGAACTAATATTAGGTTAGGGTCGGGAGGGGCCGATTGCAGGCGCGCGAGGTGGCCGTCGAACGCACTGCGGCTGCGTGGCGTGAGGAGGTGGCGTGTGACATCACCCGTGAAGGCCCTGCGTACCGTCGTATGGTCCACCGGGGGGGTCGGTACGATCGCGATCGATGCGATACGACGTCGCCCCGACCTCGAACTCGTTGGTGTGTGGGTTCATTCGCCCGAGAAGGACGGCAGGGACGTCGGTGAGTTGGCCGGCGGCGAGCCGATGGGTTTGGCCGCCACCACTGACGCAGACGCGCTCATCGCCCTGCGCCCCGACTGCGTGGTGTACGCGGCGAGCGGTCCCGAGCGGGACGCGGGTGCGGTACCTGACTACGTGCGGCTGCTGCAGGCGGGCGTCAACGTCGTGTCGACGACCTCCACCAGCCTCGTGTACCCACCGTCGTATTACGCGCCGGACTGGCTCGCTCAGCTGGAGACGGCGGCCAAAGTGGGTGACGCCTCTTTCTACGCCTCGGGCATATTTCCCGGCTTCGCCTCCGACCAGCTCGCGCTGCTGATGACCACGCAGTCCAAAAACATTCGCACCATCACGGCGACCGAGGTCGCGCTCAACGACCACTACCCGGTCGCCGACGTGATGATGGACGGCATGGGCTTCGGACGCCCGCTCGAGTTCGAGCCCATGCTGAAAACGCCTGGATTCATCGAGCTGGCCTGGAAGGCACCGATTCATCTCGTCGCCCGCGGGCTCGGCGTCGAAGTGGAGGAAGTGCGCGGCACCCTCGACCGTCGGTTGACCGACCGGGACATCGAAGTCGCGTTCGGCACGATCAAGTCGGGTACCTGTGGTGCCGTGCGCACGCGCGCGGCCGGCGTCGTCAACGGCAGGGAGGCCATCGTCATCGAGCACATCATCCGGATGTCGCGCGATGTCGCACGGGACTGGCCGGCCTCCGAATTCGACGCGACCTATCGCGTCGACATCGAAGGCGATCCCGATGTCCACTGCGCGATGACGCTCGGGGTGGCCGAGGGTCACGGCGCCGGCCATGCCGCCATGGCGGCCACCGCGATGCGCGTCGTCAACGCGGTCCCGTTCGTCGTCGACGCGCAGCCGGGACTGCTGAGTTCTCTCGACCTCCCGACGACCCTGCCTCGGCACGTATTCGACTGAGGTCCTGAGATGTTCACCGTGATGCCGCCGGTTTGGTGGACGCTGACATTCCTCGATTCGTTGACTGGCTCCGATCCGGTTGGCTATGGTCTGAACAAACGTTAGGTTTGGGAGTCGTCATATGGCGGAGCCGGTCGGCTCGGGCGAGCTGACACAGGGCATCAAAGATGCGCAGGCAAGGTTCGATGAAGGCATGGGCGCCGTCGGCGATGCGTCCCCGTATCCGATGCTGGCCGAGTTGAGGGCGCAGGCGGCGGTGCATCGCGGCTGGCCGGAGATGGGGATACCGCCGCAGCTCCCGAAGGCGACAGCAGATCTTCTCGGCCTACACCTTCGATGCCGTGAAAGCCGTATTCACCGACAACATGACGTTCAGCACACGCTGCTACGAAGCGATCGTGCGTCCGCTGCAGGGTCCGACCATCCTCGAGATGCAGGAACCCGAGCATGCCGTCTACCGCAAGCTGCACGAATTCGCCTTCGCCCGTTCATCGATGAGGCGGTGGGAGGCCGAGCTGGTCCGGCCGCTGGTGGAGCGCACCATCGAGAAGCTCCGCGACGCCAAGCGCGCGGACCTCGTCGAAGAGGTCTTCATGCCGATCCCGGTGCGGGTGATCGCGGCACTGATCGGACTGCCGGACTCCGATATCCCGGAGTTCCATCGGCTTGCCATCGACCTGCTCGGCTTCCACGCCGACATGGACGCGCGATGAGGGCCTCCGCGCAGATGAAGGAATACTTCGTCGGGATCCTGGCTGATCGCCGGCGCGAGCCCAAAGACGACATGGTGACGGTCCTGGCCGGGGCCGACATCGACGGCGTCAAGATGTCCGACGAGCAGATCTATGGATTCATGCGCAACCTGCTGCCTGCGGGCGCGGAGACCACGTCGCGGTCGACGGCCAGTCTGGCCATCGGGCTGTTGACCCACCCCGATCAGCTCGCTGCGGTGCGTGACGACCGCAGCCTGCTGCCGCAGGCGATCGAGGAAGGTATCCGCTGGGAAACCCCGCTGTTGAACTTCATGCGGGAGACCACCCGCGATGTCGAGTTCCACGGGGTCGACATCCCCGAGGGCTCGACGATCACGGTCAACCTCGGAAGCGCCAACCACGACGAGAACAGGTGGGACGACCCCGAACGCTTCGACATCTTCCGGGAACGCAAGCCCCACATCGGTTTCGGTCATGGCGCACACGTCTGCCTCGGCATGCACCTCGCCCGACTGGAGAGCACCCTGATCTTCAACACGCTCTTCGACCGGCTGCCCGGACTCCGGCTCGACCCGGATGCGCCGCCGCCTTACGTCGCCGGCACGTTCTTCCGTTCGCCCGCACACCTGAAGGTGGTCTGGGACTGACCACCTGACGCCGCAGATCGGCCGAACCGCTGACGGATCGGCGGCGGGTCAATCGCCCAGCCGCCTCCGCAGCACCGGCACGCCCGGGCCGTCGAGCATGCGCAGTATCTCGACGCGACCGGTAACAGCCATCATCAAGAGCGCGGCCGGGCCGCGGATCTCGGCTCCCGTACCCCATGATCTGCCGATGTCCGTGCTGTACAGGGCAATCCCGCGCAGCCGGCCGCGCGGGACGAACCCGAGCGGCCGCGGACCGTTCAGGAAGTCCAACGCCCGACCCACCCGCTCGTCGTCGGGGCGGAAGGCGAGACCGAGGGGAATGCGGATATCGCCACCGTGCACCAGGACGTCGGTCAGCCCCGAGAGTGGTCCGGTCAGCGGCGGACTCAGCCGATGATCGGCGCGTTCACGGAAAGTTCGCGCGATCTCCGCCGCCGGCGCGCGGGCCCGGCGTCGCGCCAGTTCGTCTATCGCGCGGTTGGACCCGCCGTGCCGAAGTGCCGCCCGTTGAAACGTCCAGAAGCTGTCGGCGAAGACGCTGACGAGGTGGGCCGCAACCGTTTTGACGTCCCAGCCCACGCACAGACTCGGGGTGGCGAGGGCGTCGTGGTCGAGGCCATCGACGAGGTCGGCGATGCGGCGGCGCTCCTCGGCGACGGCGGCGAAGACCTGTTCGGGATCCCTGCCTGGTGACAAACTGGTCAGCAATCGCGGATGCTGACGCCGCGCAAGGTGGTGTCACGGGCCAGGATCAACGAGTTTCGCGTGCCGATCTCTTGGAGGATGTTCTCCGGAATCCACTGCTCACCGATGATGCATCGGGCCAGCATGTCCGCGGTCGGGCTGTTGATCTGTATCTCCCCGGCGCGGATGCCTTCGGACAGTAGAGCCTTCATCTGACGGATGCGCGTCGTGAACGACCATGCCGGGTTGGCGGTATCCGGCGGCGTATGACGCAGCCACGCCAGTTGAATGCGGAACTCGTCGGGGAACTGGTCGAGCGCGTTGATGTTCAACCAGCTCAACGCATCGAGCTTCTCGACAGTGGTCGAATCCGTTCGCACGATGTCCGTCCACGCGCCGCCGACCTTGTGACCGAATTCCAGCATGATCGACATCAGCAGCTCGTCTTTCGAGCCGATGACCCGGTACACCGTCCCGGTACCCAGTCCCGCGGCCGACGCGATGTCGCGGATGGTCGTCATCTCGTAGCCGCGGCGGCCGAACTCGGCGCGCGCCACCGCCCGCACGTGCGCGGCCTTCAGATCGGTGTCGTCCTCGGTGTCGACCCAACTCCTGATCACGTCCTCCGCGGCCGCGAATGCGTTCGACCTGTCCAAGTCTGCGTCGGAGGGAGCGTCGGCGGCGAGACCTTCGAGAACGATCCGGCATTTCAACGTCGCCACGTCGTCCGGCGGAGGCTTTGTGCCGGATGACGTCGAGCCCGACATGCAGCATGCTCTGGCAGATGCGGTCGGCCAACGTGGGAAGGTCGACGTCGGACCGGATGTATCCGCTCCAGCGGCCGGCCCGCAGCGCCTGCAGCATCGCGGACTGGATCTTCGACGGCGGGCGCTTGGCCAACTCGACGAGCTCGGGGTCGGTGCTCGGACCCTCGTAGAACGACATCTGAAGCGCGGCTCGATGCTCGACCGCGCAGCGGGCGATCGCGCATCCAAGCGCCGTGATCTGTTCGGGCGCGGCTCGAGGGTCGGGCTCGTCGAGGCGTTCCAGGGCGATCTCGCCGATGCGGTCGAGCTCGGCGTGATAGCGCCTGATCAGCTCGACGAGAATCGCTTCCTTCGACTCAAAGTGGTGGTAGAGGCTGCCTGCGAGGATGCCTGCCGCATCGGCGATCTGTTGCAGCGAGCTGCGCAGGCCCGACGTGGCGATCACAGAGTTCGCGGTCTGCAGGATCTCGGTGCGCCGTGTCGCATCGACCGACGGCTGGTCGGTTACTGCCGTGAGCTTGGCGGCGCGCTGGCCCTTCTTGCTTGCAGGCCGGTTGCGTCTGGAATTCCGTTCTACGGCGTCGGCGTCGGCCATCGCTAAATCGTACCGACCGCCGTTGGAACTGCGGGGATGCCGCGATCGGAGGCGGCGTTCACGCGCGCGCGTCCGTCCAGGTCGAGCGACCGCCGTGCGGATCGGGTTGTGGTGGGCAACTGCTCGACGTCCATGGCCGGTCGTCACCTCTTCGTAGGCTCGGGGAAGGCGACGTCGGCGTTGTCGGGCATCGCGCTGATACCGAGGCGGTCACAGACTTCGAGCACCTCGTCGACGATGGAATCGGGCACGATGAACTTCGCGGTGGCCGAGATCTCGTCGAGATGCGCCTGGACGTCCTCGGCTGTCGGGTTGGAGTCGGCATCCATCAGCCAGCCCGCACCGAGCCCGACGAATACCCGGGCGTAGCGCCCGGCGCACGCCGAGTAGTTGCGGTGGGTGAAATCGCAGGCGCGGCTCGCCAGGAACACCACGAGTGGCACCACCAACTCTGCCCGGATCGCGCGCATGAAGCCCGACTCGGCGAGGAACTTCTCGTCACCGACCGTCTCGGTGACCATCCGCGAAAATCCGGTGGGCAGGACGGTATTGGAGAGAATTCCGTGTGCCGCTCCCTCGATCGCGATCACGTTGGAAAGTCCGACGAGGCCGGTCTTGGCGGCCGCGTAATGCGCCTCCATCGGCTGACCGAAGTTGCCCGCCGACGATGAGATGAACACGAACCGGCCGTATCGCTGTTTCGCCATCACCTTGAACGCGGGCTGACTGAGGTAGAAGCCCCCGTCGAGATGCACCCGCAACATCTGGCGCCAGTCGTCGGTCGAGAGCTGATCGAACGGAATGCTGTTGAAGATGCCTGCATTGCTGATGACGGCGTCCAGTCGTCCGAAGGCATCGACCGCGGCGTCGACGATGGCCTGGCCGCCCTCGGGGCTGGCCACCGAATCATGTGACGCGACAGCCTGTCCGCCCGCCTGTTTGATCTCCTCGACCACCTGGTCGGCGACGTTTGCATCGGCGCCGTCCCCGCGCATGGTGCCCCCGACGTCGTTGACGACGACTGCCGCGCCGCGCCGCGCCAAGTCGAGTGCGTACAACCTGCCCAGCCCGCGCCCGGCGCCGGTCACGATCGCGACGTCACCTGTGTAGTCGATCATGTTCTCCGAGGCCTCATCTGATTGACTCCGATCTGACCGGACTCTACGGTGGAACAGATATTTGGTCAATGTGTGGCGGCGGTCGGAGGAGATCGTGGCGGATGACGCCGATGGCGACCGGCTGCAGGCGCTGGGCATGTTGGCGTCCGCCCTCGCGGGCCGGCCTGTCGCGGTGGCGCCGCTCGGTCCGGGGAGCCGTCGTGGACCGACGGGCAGACGGTTTTCGTCGATCCCTCGGCCCGTGCCCGCGCGAACCTGGAATCGGTGGCCGTGCACGCGTCGCTGATCGCGGCGGGCAGCCTGGATCCCGGACGTCGTGGGCGCGCTGGTTCGGCATCCGCGGCTGGCCAAGCGCTATCTGGCGGTCGAGGGCCACCGGGCGCTCGCCGCGAACGATGACCTGCTGCCCGGTGTGTTGATGTCGCTGGCCGATCCCGACGTGGCGCGCCGCAGCGACTCGCCCGCCTCGTCGCTGTCCATCGCGGCGGGCAAGGACGCGCTCGACGATCCGCCGGCAGTGTTTCGGCGTGATTCGCGCCAAGAAGGTGATTGCGGCCAACAGTCGGGCGGCCGAGCAGGTGGATCACGAAACGGCCGGTCACGTCCCGCGGCGCGAGAGCAAGGAGGCGCTGGAGGAACTCGACGACGGCGAGGTGGACGACACCGACGAACCCGACCTGTTCACCAGCCCCGTCGGCGGGGGCGGATTCATCGGCAAGTGGCTGAAGAAGCTGTTGTCGTCGGCGCGGAAGTCGGGAGGCAGCGGTGGCGGACCGCCCGGCGCCGACGCGCCGACCCATCGCACCAACTCGGCGAACCGCGGTGCCTACGCGGTTTCCTCCACGGCCTCGGTCGTCATCCGAAGAAGTCGCCGACCTCAAACCGGATGGGTTCACCTACCCGGAGTGGGACGCGAACCGCAAGCGCTACCGCCCGGACTGGTGCACGGTGCGCGAGGTCGAGCCGCGGATCAAGGCGCTCGGCCGCGCAGGCGATCGACGCCGCCATCGGCGTGCGGCGCCCACTGGCGCGCCTCGGTATGGGTCTTCATCGTCGCCACCGCCAGTCGCAGGGTGACGACATCGACATCGATGCCGCCGTCGAGGCACGCGTCGAGGTGATGGCCGGGTCGGTGCCCGACGAGGCGGTCTATCTCGACAGCCTGCGCCGCCGGCGCGACCTGTCCGTGCTGCTGCTGCTGGACGTCTCCGGTTCGACCGCCGAACCGGGCACCGTCGGCCGCACCGTCCATCAGCAACAGCGGGCCGCGATCGCCGACCTCACCGTCGCGCTGCACGACCTCGGCGACCGGGTGGCGCTGTACGCCTACTACTCACAGGGCCGGGCCGCGGTGAACATGGTGCCCGTCAAGCGGTTCGACGACCACCTCGACGCCCGGGTGATCAGAAGGCTGAACAGCCTCGAGCCGGGTGCGTACTCGCGACTCGGGGCGGCCATCCGCCACGGCTCGGCGGTCCTGGAGGCCCGCGGCGGCACGTCGCGGCGGCTGCTGGTCGTGGTGTCGGACGGGCTGGCCTACGACCACGGCTACGAGCGCGCCTACGGTGCGGCCGATGCGCGGCGCGCCCTGACCGAGGCACGCCGCCGCGGGACCGGCTGTGTGTGCCTGACCGTCGGCGCCGGCACCGACGTCGCGTCGCTGCGAAAGGTGTTCGGCAGCGCCGCTCACGCGACCATCGCCCGGCCCGAGCAACTCGCCGGTGTCATCGGCCCGCTGTTCCGCTCGGCGCTGCGGTCCGCAGAGGTGCGGCGCAGGGTGTCGTGACATCGCTTGCGCGCCAATAACCGTGTGCTTGAAACAAACATCTGTTCCGGGTTAGGCTTCACCCGCCGCAACGGAGCGGGTGACGGAAGGGGCGCAATGGCCACCGAGTCCGGGCTCGCGCATCAGAATGGCGCAATGCCGCAGGCCGATTCATCGCGCCCGTACTACCAGCCGGTCGGCAACGAGGAGACGGTCTTCAAGGCGGCCTACCGGCAGGGTCTGTCGCTGGTCCTGAAGGGCCCGACGGGTTGCGGCAAGACGCGCTTCGTCGAGGCGATGGCCCATGACCTCGGCCGGCCGCTGATCACCGTCGCCTGCCACGACGACCTCACCACCGCCGACCTCGTCGGCAGGTACCTGTTGAAGGGTGACGAGACGGTCTGGGTCGACGGCCCGCTGACCCGTGCCGTCCGTGAGGGAGCGATCTGCTATCTCGACGAGGTGGTCGAGGCCCGTCAGGACACGACCGTCGTGCTGCATCCGCTTGCCGACTACCGGCGACAGCTGCCCATCGAGCGTCTCGGCGTCACGCTGGACGCGGCGCCCGAATTCGGCCTGGTCGTGTCCTATAACCCTGGATATCAGAGCGTCCTGAAGGATCTGAAGGACTCCACGCGGCAACGCATGGTCGCCATCGAGTTCGGATTTCCCGCACCCGACGTCGAGGAGGGCATCGTCGCGCACGAAGCGGGTGTCGATCGCGCAACCGCCGCCGAGCTGGTCCGGTTCGGCCAGGCAATTCGTCGCCTGGAGACCGGGGGGCTGCGCGAAGTCGCCTCGACCCGCGTGCTGATCGCGGCGGGCCGACTCATCGCCGAGGGCCTGCCGACTCGCGATGCGGCAGGGGCTGCGATTGCGGGCCCCCTGACGGATGACGTGTCGGTGGGCCGCGCTCTGCGCGAATTGATCGAGGTCTACCTGGGTGAGCCGGACGAGGCCAGATGATTGACGGTCCACAGCGTCCCCGATAAGGTCTGAACAAATATTAGGTCGACCCCCAGGGAGGTCACATGTCCTACGAAAGCACCGCCGAGCCGATCAAGGTCGGCTATCTGATGGACTTCACGCTTCCGCCGGGCTTTCCGGACGAGCTCTTGGCCTCGTTCACCCAGTGCTTCGACCTCGTCTTCGAGGAGGCGGTCGAGCAGGGCCTGATGGATCGGCCGGTGCAGATGATCTACCGCGAGGTGGAGGGTCTGCCGAAGGGTTCGGTCAAAGCTGTCATCGACGCGTTCGGCGAACTCGTCGACGAGGGGTGCCTGGTGATCTTCGGTCCGAACATCACCGACAACTGCGTGCCGATGCGCGAGGCGATCGAGGAGCGCTTCAAGGTGCCGGCGATCAGCGTCACCGGGACCGACGACTGGCTGGGCGAATGGACATTCGCCTTCCCACAGGGGTCGATGACCGATGAGCCGATCTTCATCGCGGACCTGGTGGCGAAGCGGGGGCTGACCGAGGTCGGGGTCTTGGTCGAACAGAACCTCATCGGTGAGAGCTATCTGAAGAGCCTGCGAAGTGCATGCGCTCGCAAAGGTATTCGAATCGTCGCGGAAGCGCCGATCGCTCAGACCGCACAGGATATCGATGAAGCCGTGCGCACCCTGCATGACGCGAAGGCCGAGGCGATCGTGCACCTGGGCTTCGGTTTCGGGATCGTATTCATCAATCCGGCACTGGAGGCGGTGGATTGGGATCCGCCGCGCTTCACCACGACCGCGTTCCAGAACGCGTGGGTCAACCCGATCATGTGGAACGCGTTCATGGGCTGGGTCGGGGTCGACCAGTACGACGAAGGCAACCCGATCGGACAGGACTTCCTGGACCGCTACGCGAAGAAATACAACGGCAGCCGGCCCGAGTACTGCGTCTCCGTGGTCAATCGCGACGTCGCGGCCACCCTGGTGCGGGCGTTCACCGACGCACATCCGCTCAGCCCGCGCGGAGTCAAGGAGGCGTTGGAACGGGTCAAGATGCTGCCCGCCGCGTCAGGCGCACCGGGAACCCGTGTCTCCCTGGGCAAGTGGACGCGGCGCGCGTGGATGGGGGCGGGCTATTTGGTGGCCCGCACGCTCGACGCCGATGGTGTCAACTCCCATCTAGTCGATCGGTTCGGACAGGAGGGTTGATGACTACACAGGAATCCACCCCGCCCGACATCCAGGCCGATTCACCGGGTTCAGCACGCATCGGCCCGAACTGGGGGCGGTCGATTGCCTTGATCGCGTGGCTGGGCTTCCTTGGGTTCGCCGCCGCCATGATGCGGACGGACGTCGACCCGCGCGTGGCCAACCCGAACGTCGAGGGACGGCCTCGTCCGGTCGGGTTCCTGACGGGATTCGATCACTGGCAGCTCGTCCCGCAGATCGGCGCATTGATCATGGTCGTGGTGCTGACCATCGTCTTCATCCGTGGCTGGCGGAAAAACCCCGGCAGCCCGGTGCTGATGATGGTCCTGTGCACGACCCTGATCGTGTGGCAGGACCCGATCATGAACTGGTCGCCATACGCGGTGTACAACCCGATGTTGTTGCACTGGCCGGAATCCTGGCCCCTGATCATGATGTCGCCGACTGTAGAACCCTTCATCGTGTTCGGATACGTCACGTTCTACTTCGGCCCGTACTTCCCGGCGATCTGGATTCTTCGCAAGATGCAGGCGAAGCGCGGTCCGGAAGCGTTCGTCGCCCGGCACCCGCTCATCAGCCTGGGTGCGCTGGTGCTGGTGATCGGCTTCATCTTCGACGCCATTCTGGAGATCAGCCTGGTGCGCACGGGGCTGTACATCTACTCGCAGACGATCCCATTCGGCACGATGTTCGGAGGCAGCACCTTCCAGTTCCCGCTGATCTGGGAGTCGCTTTCGGTGACCTTCGTGATGATCCCGGCGGCCATCCTCGTGTACCGCGACGACACGGGGAAGTCGGTGGCGGAGAAGCTCGCAGCGAAGGCCAAGGTGTTCCCGAAGAAGCCGGTACTCGGGACTTTCCTGGTGATGTTCGCGATCATCAACGTCTCCTACTTCGCCTACGGCGGGTGGTTCTGGGCGATCAAGGCCAGCGGCCTTGCGACGTCGGTCGCCTGCCCGTGGCCATATCCCGAGGCGAAGGTGTTTGACCCGCAGGGCTACTACGAGAAGGCGGGCGCCGAGGGACCGTTCTCGGTGGGGAAGTGGGCCACCTGGCAGTACGCTCTGCCGGACGGCCGACCCGACGTCGAACCGCCACCGCCCGGCCAAGGCGCCTGTGCGCCCGGGAGTGCGCGGTGACTGAACTCCGCACGGTCGTCATCACCGGGACATCCCGGGGCCTTGGCTTCGCCTCGGCCAAGCACCTGTACGGCCTCGGGTGGACCGTCGTGGCGGCGATGCGATCTCCCGAGGCTGGGCTGGCGAAGCTGCGTGCCGAAACCGGTGCCGCCGAGGATGATCCGCGGCTCGTCGGTGTCCAACTGGACTTGACCGACCCGGCCTCCATCGCCGCCGCGGCGAAGTCCATCGAGGAAGCGATCGGTGCCCCGGAGGCACTGGTGCACAACGCAGGCATCTCGGCGGCCGGGATGGTGGAAGAGGCATCGATTGAACTGTGGGAGAAGATGTTCGCCACCCACGTGCTCGGTCCGGTGGCCTTGACCAAGGCGCTGCTGCCGGTCATGCGGGAGGCGGGGCGCGGTCGGATCGTGCTGGTGTCGAGTGCCAATGGGGTGCGCGGCATGCCCGCGACGGCGCCCTACTCGTCGGCCAAGGCGGCGTTGGAGGGGTGGGGCGAGTCGCTGGCCGGCGAGATCGCGCCCTTCGGTATCGGCGTCTCCATCCTGGTCACTGGGACATATGACACCGACATCATCACCGATGCGGGCACCACCGACGACCGTGACTTCGACGGCCCCTACGCGCGGTTGCACAACACGATGAACAGTCGCGGTCGGTTCGCGATGAAGTTCGCCCGATCACCAGAGCGCTTCGCCATCGGGCTGGCCAAGACACTGCAGGAGGATCGCGCCCCGTTTCGCAAGCATGGCGTGGGCCTGGACGCGCGGATGTTGTTGGTGTTCAACCGAATTCTGCCGGCCGCGGGAATGCACCACATGTTACGCATGGTGCTCGGAATTCCGCGACACGGTGCACTTCGTGGCGGAGTGGTTCCGCTGACGGTGAGCCAGCGCGCGATGATGTTCGCCGCCAAGGTGCTTCCCCAGCCGGTTATGCAGCGGTTGGCTTCCTTGCTAATGCGGTTTCCACCCGCGAAGCAAGCGCCATCACAAGGAAGTGAGAGCCATGGCTGACACCACGAAGGCCAACTTCGAGTCGAGGATGATGATCGACGGCAAGCTCGTCGACGGCGAATCCGGGACCTTCACCAACATCAATCCGGCCAACGAGGAGGTACTCGGCGAAGTCGCCGACGCGTCGAAGGTGGACATGAACCGGGCGATCGATGCCGCCCGCCGGTCGTTCGACGAGACCGACTGGTCCACCAATCACCAACTGCGCAAACGGTGTCTCGAGCAGCTCCACGAGGCGATCGTGAGCGAGCAGGAGGAGCTGCGTGAGGAGCTCATCCTCGAGGTGGGTGCGCCGCGCGCCGTGACGCACGGCCCGCAACTGGATGCGCCGCTCGAAGACGGGCTCAGATATCCGGCCAGACTGATCGACACCTTCCCGTGGGAAACCGATCTCGGCGATATGGTCGTCTCCGTCACCGGCGTGAACACCACGCGGAAGGTGTGGCATGAGCCGGTCGGGGTGGTCGGCGCCATTACGCCGTGGAACTTTCCGTTCGAAGTCACGATCAACAAGCTTGGGCAGGCCCTGGCGACGGGGAACACCGTGGTGCTCAAGCCCGCACCCGACACTCCGTTCAACGCCACGCGGCTCGGTCGGCTCATTGCCGAGAAGACCGACATTCCCGCTGGTGTCGTCAACGTCGTCACGGCGTCCGACCACTTCGTCGGTGAAGAGCTGACGCTGTCGCGCAAGGTCGACATGATCTCGTTCACCGGCTCGACGGTGGTCGGCAAGCGGATCATGGAGAAAGGCGCCGCGACCATGAAGCGGCTGTTCCTCGAGCTCGGCGGCAAGTCGGCGACGATCGTGTTGGAGGATGCCGACTTCAATACGGCGTGCCTCATCGGCATCGGTCCGTTGATGCATGCCGGCCAGGGATGCGCTGCGCCAACCCGGATGCTGCTGCCCCGCTCCCGGTACGACGAGGGCGTGGCGATTCTGCGGGGTATCTACGAGAACATTCCCGCCGGTGACCCGCAGGACCCCGGCACCCTCTGCGGTCCGGTGATCTCGGCCAAGCAGCAGACGCGCATCCTCGGATACATCCAGAAGGGTGTCGACGAGGGCGCCACGATGCTGGTCGGCAGCACGGAGCCGCCCAAGCAGTTCGACAAGGGGTTCTGGGTAAACCCAACGCTTTTCACCAACGTCGACAACAAGATGACTATCGCGCAAGAGGAGATCTTCGGACCTGTACTCGTGGTCATTCCCTACGAGGACGAGGACGACGCGGTGCGGATCGCCAACGACAGCGCGTACGGCCTCGCCGGGAACGTGATGTCGAGCTCATTGGACCGATCCCTTGCCGTCGCCCGTCGGCTGCGCGCGGGCTTCATCGGGCTCAACGGCACGGCGGGCTACGGCGCGGACACGCCGTTCGGCGGATACAAGGACAGCGGCGTCGGCCGCCAGAACGGTCTCGCGGGCTTCAGCCAGTACACGGAAGTGAAATCGGTGGCCTACCCGGCCCAATAGGAGCATCAATGTCAGATCTTTTCGATGACCTCGAGGATTTCGGGTCGTTCGACGACGCCGTTTCGGGCGACGTGCGCGACCCCTACCCTGAGTTGGCGAGGCTGCGGCGGGAGGAGCCGATCCAGCGGATCGACATGTCCGCGATGCCCGGCGAGGAAGGCAAGCCCGTCTTCATCGTGTACCGGTACGAGGACGCCCAGCAGATGCTGCGCGACAACCTGACGTTCTCGTCGTCCGGCGTCATCGCGGCGTTCGGCCCGGTGCTCGGCGAACGTGTGATGTTGGGCATGGACGAACCGATCCACGGCAGGCTGCGTGGCCTGGTGTCGAAGGCCTTCTCGCAGAAAGCCTTGGCGCGCTGGGAAGACGAACTGGTCGGGCGCGTCGGAAACGAACTCATCGACAAATTCGCGGCCAGCGGCAAGGCGGACCTGGTCAAGGAGTTCACGTTCGATTATCCGAGCCGGATCATCGCCGGCCTGTTGGGTTTGCCGGAGCAGGACTACCCGCAGTTCCAGCGTTGGTCGATCTCGTTGCTGAGCTGGATCATGAACCCCGAACGCGGCCTTGCGGCTTCGGCTGCCCTGTGCGAGTACTTCGCACCGATCCTTGACGCCCGCCGCGCCGAGCCGAAGGACGACATGGTCAGCCTGCTCGCCGAGGCGGAGATCGACGGTGAGAAGCTCACGGACGAGGAGATCTTCTCCTTCCTGCGGCTGCTGCTGCCCGCGGGTGTGGAGACCACCTACCGGTCGTTGGGGAACCTGCTGTTCGCATTGCTCTCGGACACATCGCAGTTGGAGGCGGTCCGCACCGACCGTTCAATGCTGCCGCAGGCCATCGAGGAGGCAGTGCGGTGGAATCCACCCCTGCTCACCATCACCCGGACCACCACCTGCGATACCGAGCTCGGCGGAGTAGAGATTCCCGAGGGGTGTTCGGTGCTACCGATGCTCGGTTCGACGAATAGGCAGGAAGATCGGTGGGAAGACCCGGACGAGTTCAACATCTTCCGGGCCGCCAAGGGAAATCTCGGCTGGGGGCACGGCGTGCACGTCTGTCTCGGCATGCACCTCGCGCGCCTCGAGATGCGGACTGCCATCAACCTTCTGCTGGACCGGCTGCCCAACCTGCGGATGGACCCCGAGGGGGACGATCCGCACATCCGGGGGCAGGTGTTCCGGTCGCCGACGTCACTACCGGTGCTGTTCGACCCCGCGTAGGAGATGCGTTGACCGAACTGCGGCTCCCCGGAGGTAAGGGCGCCACACGTACATGAAAGTCAATCAGGAGGCGCAGTGAGCGAATTCGATTCGGTCGATTACTTCTCCGACATGTCTCTTATCCCTGACCCCTATCCGTATTTCGACTACCTGCGTTCCAAGTGCTCCGTGCAGAACGCGACGCCGTACGGCGTGTTGGCGGTGACAGGCCACCAGGAAGCGCTGGCCGCATACAAGGACAGCGCGTTCTCCTCGTGTGTCGCGGTGGCGGGTCCGTTTCCGCCGCTGCCGTTCACCCCGGAGGGGGACGACATCAGCGCACAGATCGAGCAGCACCGCGCGGCGATTCCGATGGCCGAACACGTCGTGACGATGGATGCCGACGAGCACGCGAAGACGCGGGGACTGCTGAGCAAGCTCATCACTCCCAAGCGACTCAGCGAGAACGAAGACTTCATGTGGCGCCTTGTCGATCAGCAGATCGACAAGTTCATCGACCGCGGCACATGCGAGTTCATGGCGGACTACGCGAAACCGCTGTCGATGTTGGTGATCGCCGACCTGCTCGGCGTACCCCTCGAGGACCACGGCGACTTCCGCGCCGCGTTGGGCAACGAGCCCGTCGGCGAGCTGGGTGAGGCCGAAACCGTCGCCCATAACCCATTGATGTGGCTGGACGAGAAGTTCGCTTCCTACGTCACCGACCGTAGACGTGAACCGCGTGAGGACGTGCTGACCGAACTCTCGGCGGCCACCTACCCCGACGGCTCTGTGCCCGATGTCGACGAGGTCGTGAAACTGGCGACGTTCCTGTTCGCCGCGGGCATGGAGACGACGACGAAGCTGCTCAGCACCGGGATGCGGGTGCTCGGTGAGCGTCCCGACATCCAACAAGCGGTGCGCGACAATCGGGCGCAGATCCCTGCGTTCCTCGAAGAGTCGCTGCGGATGGAGAGCCCGGTGAAGAGTCACTTCCGCCTGGCGCGCACGACGACGAGCATCGGTGAGACAGAGGTCCCGGCGGGCACGATCATCATGTTGCTTCCCGGCGCGAGCAATCGGGACCCGCGCAAGTTCGACGATCCGCATGAGTTTCGGCACGACCGACGCAATGTTCGCGAGCACGTGGCTTTCGGGCGGGGGGCCCATTCGTGCCCGGGTGCGCCGCTGGCACGTGCCGAGGCACGCATCTCGATGAACCGATTGCTGGATCGGATGGCCGACATCAGGATTTCCGAGGCGATGCACGGCCCCGCCGAGGACCGCAAGTACGAGTACGACCCGACGTTCATCATGCGGGGTCTCAGCGCCCTGCACGTCGAGTTCGATCCCGTGCCCAACGCTTGACCGCGCCGGCCATGTTCACGATGGGCTTCGATACCAATCAAGCGGGAGTCAGGAAAGGCTGGCGGCGATCGCGTCGAAGGCGGCGATGGTCGGGAACAGCTTGGTGGCGTCCTGGGGGAGCGGCCAACTCGACAATTTGGCCGCCACGACACCCGCGGACCGGTTGACATAGATCATCTGGCCGTGAATTCCCAGGCACAGCAAGACGTTGTCACCGGGGTGCGGGAACCAGCACTGATTCCGGTACATCCCGCCGGGCATCCGGTTGTCATCCGGGCTGCCGGCGAACGCCTCCCGTGAATCGGCGCCGCCGGCGAATGTGTCGGCGATCCAGGACGCGGGCACCACCTGTTCACCCGTCAACGACGCCCCACCGTTGAGGAACAGCGAACCGAATCTGACCAGATCGCGCAGCGATGCGTTGATGCCGCCGTCGAACATCCCGGTGCCGACCGAGTCGACCCCGATGGTGGCGTCGTTCTCGGCCCCGAGCCTGCTCCACAACATCGTCGACATCAACTCCGGCATCCGCATGCCACTGGCGGCCTCGCAGACCCAGCCGAGCACATCGGTTTCACACGACCGGTAGTGGAACGGCCCGCCGTGCGGCGACTCCTGCCGCAGAGTGAGGAGAAAGTCGTACATGGTGGTGGGCAGGTCGGGAACCGTGTGCGGCGCCCACCCGATGGCCTGTTCGAGAAGCCTCACCTCGGCCAACGGGTTCAGGTAATCCTCGGAGAACGCGATGCCGGATCGCATGTCGAGCAGCTGTCGTACCGTGGCGCCCGCGTACCCCGAGCTCGCCAGCGCCGGCACGTAGGTGGTCAGCAATGCCTCGACGTCGAGCGCGCCGCTTCCGGTCAGTGCACCCGCGACCTGGGCGATCAACGACTTGCTCACCGACATCAGCAGGTGTGAGGTGTCGGCGGCCATTCCGCCGTAGTAGTGCTCCTCGAGCACCTGCCCGTGCTGGGTGACGATCCAGCCGTCGGTCGCGGTGGCCGCCATCACGGTGCCCACCGTGGACCGCTTCCCGTTGGTCTGATCGTCCAGCGGAATGTCGGACAGTTCGCCCGGCGTCGCCGGAAGCGTCGCGACCGGTCCGGTGCCGCGGGAGATCACGGCGACCGGCAGAAAGTCGGCTACGTGCTGGAAGGTCCAGTGCAGTTGTGACGCGGACTGCCAATTCTCCAGGGTCACGTCGGTCGGGACGCGTCCCGGCTTGCCACCGAGCACCATGGCGACGACTGTAGTTGCTCCCGCCCGCCTCCCCGAAGCTCAGCCCGATTTCAGCCCGACATTGGTCGGCGGTGTGGCGGGCTCGGCGATCGGAGTACCTGCGTATTCGGTGCGAATCGACTCGATCAGATGACGCGCCCGGATCGCGAGCGCCGTTTTGCCGCCGTTGTCGACCTGCAGCCGGCCCTTCGTGACGAGCACGCCGAGGTCGGCCCCCTTCCAGCGGTAGTCGCCGGGACCGTAGATGCGCAGGAAGAACACCTCGGACTCGTTCTGCAGCTGGTGCCAGTCCAACGCCGCACGCCGGAACACCAGCGCCCCGGATTTGTCGAGTGCGTACTGGCCGGTGCGCGGCGTCGATGTGAGCTGCTGGACGATGTCGTCGGTTTCCTTCATAACCATCTGGCTCCACACGTCCGCGGACGCCAGCTCCTCCCAGCGGTCGTTGATCTCGTCGACGTCGAGGTCGAAATCGACGTTCATGTACTCGAGGATGTGGAACAGGAACAGCGGCACATCGGCGTACGCCCCCGCCGTCACGTTGGTGATCGACGACGCGCCGCTGATCCGCGGGTTCAACTCGCCGAGGTAGACCTCACCGGTGTCGGTGTCGACCAGCACGTCCACTTCGAAGAATCCGCGATAGCCCTCCTTGGCCAGCCGGTCACCGAGTCGCCGGACCAACTGCGTTGCCGTGCGGCGGCTTTCGCCGGTCAGCACTTCAGGAAACATTTCGTTGCCGCACCATCCGCCGCGGGACGGCGTGAGTTTCTTGTAACCGATCAGCTCCGACATGAATGGGCCGACGACGGTCCCACACCGGGTGAGCACGGCCTCCACCGCCACGGGTCGGTTGTTGATCCGGCGCATGACCTTGATCTCCTCGCCGACGATGTCGGCGGAGTGTTTCTTCCAGTCGGCTTCCGAAGAGATGAAGAACGTCGTCTTGCCGGAGTCGCCGTAGGGGGTCTGCACCACGAGTTCGTCGCCTAGACCCGCCTTTTCGGCAACCGCCTGGAGTCCGGCCCAGTCATCGACGCGGGTGAGTACGTTGGGCACGCTCGGCGCACCCGCTTCGTTGCCGAGTCGGGTCGTCACGATCTTGGAGTCGAGGTGCTGACGAAGGCTGGCCGCGGGCAGGATCAGGTCATAGCCGAGTTCCTTACAGATGTCCTCGGTTTCGCTGTCGAAGAAGACCATCGCCACCTTGGGCCGGACGCCCCGGGGAGTCGCCGCGTCGATATAGGCGCGCACCTCCGGATTGGTCAGCAGCCAATTGTTGATCTCCTCGCCACTCTCGAACTCCTGATACGGCTTGTCCTTCGGGGTGAAGACGCGGGGGTGGGCGCCGTCCCAGGCGTCGTAGTAGGTGACGTAGGAAAAGTTGCGCACCCAGCGGTCGAGGCCCAACAAGTTGAATGGGGTGGCGCCGAAGAAGATGATGGGCACGTCATTCGTCCGGAAGAAGTGCCGTACCTCGGAGATGTTCTTCAGCCTGCGCCGCTGTTGGGTCGTGCCTGAGGCGAACGCCGCGTCCGTTCCCACGCTGATCTCGCGGGACTTGGCCTGCGTCGCCTTCGTCGTCGCGCGCTGTGCGGTTGCCCGTTTGGCCGGAGACGGTTTGGCAGCGGGCGCCTTCTTCGCAATCGTCTTCGACGAACGTCGTGCTCGAACGGGCCGGTCAGTCATGGCGTGCACCTCGCTGTGCGTCGGATAGTCCGACCCTAGGACGCCGGATACGCGAATGGACCGGGTTGGCCGGAAGTGCCGCATGAATCCTGCAGATCAGTGATCGGTGTGCACGGACGCCGCCGCCGTCGTGGCGGCGACACCGCCGAGCACCGTCCGGGTGATCGACTCTGCCCGGGATCGCTGAAACGACCGTCCCTCGTTCAAGATTGCGTAGACGATGCCTCCGACAATGGCATCGGCCGCGACCTGGGCCGTCGCGTCGTCCAGGGCTGCAGCGATCAGTCGCGCCTTCACGCCGTCATGCAGTGGAGTACTGAACCCGGCGCGGAGGCGGGCGGCGGTGTCCTGGTGTTCCATTCCCGCGGCGGTCAGGGTGCGCAGCATGGCGTTGCCCCGCGTACTCGTGAGGGTGGCGGCAAGCCTCACGGCCCAGTCGCTGAGATCGGCGCCGATGTCCGCGGTGTGGTCAACGGGCGCGAGCAGCTTGTCCGCGTCCTCGAGCACGACATCGGCGACGAGGGCGTGCCTGCTGGGCCACCACCGGTAGATCGTCTGCTTGCCGACCCCGGCGCGGCCGGCGACGGCTTCGATGCTGAGCCCGTCGAATCCGCGCTCGAGCAACAGCTCGCGAGTGGCCTTGACGATCGCCACCCTCGACTTCTCACTGCGCCTGCGCGGAGGAGCTGCCCTCAGCGGGCCCGCCGCTTTACGTGTTGAATCACCGCCCCGTAGTCTGCCATAAGACGAGACGTTGCGTCTCGTTTGAGATCGGAGGAGTGTGCCGTCAACCAAGTTGGTCATCGGAGCCAGCGGATTCCTGGGATCGCACGTCGCCCGACAGCTCGTCGCGCGCGGCGACACCGTCCGGGTGCTGATCCGCACCACGAGTTCGACGCGCGGCATCGACGGGCTACCGGTCGAGATCCATTACGGAGACATCTTCGACGGGCCCGCGATGCGGTCGGCCATGCGGGGATGCGACGTCGTCTACTACTGCGTCGTCGACGCGCGGCCGTGGCTTCGTGACTCAACTCCCCTGTGGCGCACAAATGTCGAGGGCCTACGACATGTGCTCGACGTCGCCGCGGATGCCGACTTGCGTCGCTTCGTGTTCACCAGCTCCATCGCGACGATCGGTCGGGCGAAAAGTGGCCCGGCCGATGAAACGCTGCCGAACGATTATCTCGATATCGGCGGTGACTACATCCGCAGCCGTGTCGCCGCCGAGCAGATGGTGCTGCGCTACGCCTCGCAGAAGGGCCTGCCCGCGGTGGCGATGTGCGTCTCGAACACCTACGGGCCGGGCGACTTTCTGCCGACACCGCACGGCGGCATGGTCGCCGCGGCCGTGCGTGGCAAGCTGCCGTTCTCCATCAAGGGCTACGACGGTGAGGTGGTTTGCATTCAAGACGCGGCCCGCGCCATGCTGCTGGCGGGTGAGCGCGGACGGATCGGCGAGCGCTACATTGTCTCCGAGCGGTTCATGAGCACCCAGGAAATCTATGAGATCGCCTGCAATGCCGTGGGTGTCGCACCCCCAAGGCGCAGTGTGCCGATCCGCCTGCTGGCCGCTGTCAGCCACGTCGGCGGCCTGGTCGCCCGGATTCGTGGTCGCGACACCAAGTTGACCCCCGTCAACATCAGGCTGATGAACATCATGTCGCCGATGAATCACTCCAAGGCGGTGCGCGAACTCGGCTGGCAACCTTCGCCGACCCCGGAGGCGATCGCGGAAGCCGCCCGGTTCTTCCGGGACAGGACGCGCAAACCCGCCTCCGCACAGGAGTCCCCGTGCCAATAGGACTGACACCGGAACAGGACCAGCTGGCAGAGGCGGTCGGTCGGTTCGCCGCCCGACACGCGCCCTTGGAGAAGACCAGGGCCACCTTCGACGCCCTGGCCGCCGGTGAGATTCCACCGTGGTGGGGCGAGCTTCGTCGGTCAGGGCTTCCACGCTGTCCATCTGCCCGATTCGGTCGGCGGTCAGGGCGGTTCGCTGATCGACATGGCGTGCGTGGTGGAGGCGGCCGCCACGGCGCTGCTTCCCGGGCCGTTGCTGCCCACTGCGATCGCGAGTGCCGTCGCGGCCACCGCGGATGCACCGCATCTGCTCCGTGAGCTGGCCGCGGGCGCAACGGCTGCGCTGGTGACGTCTCGCGGGTCGGATTTCCGCGCCGTCCGGGAGGCCGGCGGATGGCGAGTGACCGGCGCCTCCGGCGTCACCATCGGCGTCTGCTCGGCGCGCTACATCGTCCTTTCTGCGCGCACGAACGACGGATCACCGATGTGGCTGGCGGCCGAGAACACCGGGTCGACCGTGCGGGCTGAGCCGAAACGCGGTACCGATCTGACGGGCGATGCCGGAATTCTCGAGCTCGTCGACCACTACGTCCCGGATGCGCTTGTGCTGAACGACATCGACGCCGAGCGAGTCCGCAGTGTGGCCGCCGGGCTGGTCGCCGCCGCCACCTCCGGTGTGGTGCGCTGGTGTGTGGACGCGGTCGGCGCGCACCTGCGCACCCGCGAGCAGTTCGGTAAGCCGATCGGGACGTTTCAGGCGTTGCAACACAAGGCGGCAATGCTGTTGGTGAACAGCGAACTGGCCACGGCGGCGGCCTGGGACGCGGTGCGCGCCACCACCGAATCGCGCGAGCAGCACCGGCTGGCGGCGGCGACGGCGGCCGTCATCGGCATCGCACCCGCACCCGACCTCGTGCTGGAGACATTGACGATGTTCGGCGCCATCGGATTCACGTGGGAGCACCCCCTGCATCTGTACTGGCGGCGGGCGACCAGCCTGGCCGCCTCGATCGGTCCCGTGACAGCGTGGGCGGGGGAGCTGGGAGAGCTGGGACGAGTTCAGTCACGCGACATGGCGCTGAATCTCGATGGCGCCCAGAACGAATTCCGCACGCGGGTGGCCGCGGTGCTCGATGAGGCGCAGGCGTTGCGCAACGACGGACCGGGCCGGCAGGGCGACTACGACCACTTCGAAACGGGACCGCAGCGGAATCTGATCGCCGATGCGGGTCTGATCGCACCGCACTGGCCGAAGCCGTGGGGGCTGGCTGCCACCCCGCTGCAACAGCTCATCATCGACGAAGAGTTCGACAGGCGCACCGAACTCGTCCGGCCCTCGATCGGGATTGCCGAGTGGATCATGCCGACGTTGCTCAGCGCCGGCAGGGCCGATCTGCACGAACGCTTCGTCGCGCCGACATTGCGTGGGGACCTCGCCTGGTGTCAGCTGTTCAGCGAACCCGGCGCGGGGTCGGACCTGGCGTCGCTGACGACCAGGGCGACGAAGGTGGTCGGTGGCTGGCGCGTCAACGGGCACAAGATCTGGACGTCGGCCGCACATCGCGCCGATTTCGGCGCGATGCTCGCGCGCACCGATCCCGACGCGGCCAAGCATCGCGGCATCGGTTATTTCATCGTGGACATGGCTACCGACGGAATGGAGATCTCACCCATCCGGACGGCCGACGGAGATCCTCACTTCAATGAGGTCTTCCTCGACCGACGTGTTCATACCCGACAACATGCTTCTGGGCGAGCCTACGGGCGGATGGGATCTGGCGATCGCCACCATGGCGCAAGAACGCGTGGCCATCAGCGGGTACGTCAAGATGGACCGGGCCGGCGCGCTGCGCCAGATCGCGTCCGTGGAGGGACGCGACCATGACGCGATCGTGCGGGCACTCGGTGAGCTCGACGCTTACACCAACGCGATCAGAGCCCTCGGCGTGCGGGAAACCATCCGGTTGTTGGACGGTCAGGCTCCCGGGCCCGCTTCCAGCATCGCCAAAGTAGCCACCAACGTGATGCTGCGCGCAACGGCCGCCGCCACCCTTGAAGCACACCGGGGAGCTGGCGCTGGTGCAGGACTCCGATCCCGCGGTCGTGGCACCCTATCTGCGGCTGCCGGCCGAGCTGATCGGCGGCGGCACTCAAGGAGATCCAGCTGAACATCATTGCGCAGATGATTCTCGGGTTACCCCGCAAATGAATTCGACAGCGAAGGAGGTCACGCATGGGTCTGCGCGGTGAGGCGGCGATCGTCGGCTACGTGGAGTTGCCGCCCGAGAGGATGAACAAGGCCCTGCCGCGCCCGTTCACTCTCGAGCAGTGGGCCGAGCTGCGGCCGCGGCGCTCGCCGTTGCCGGGCTTTCGGGAGAATTGGTCGACGGAATTGTGACCTCGCACTTGGGCGAGTCGGAGATCTTCGTGCCGTCGACGGTTACCGAATACCTCGGTATCCGAGCCAATTTCGCCGAATTCGTCGATCTCGGCGGGGCCACGGCCGCGGGGATGGTGTGGCGGGCGGCCGCCGCGATCGAGCTGGGCATCTGCGATGTCGTGCTGTGCGCCATACCGGCCCGCTACCTCACCCCGACATCCGAGAAGAAGCCCAAGCCGTTGATCGACGCGGTGTTCTTCGGCGCATCGAGCAACCAATTCGGTTCCCCGCAAGCCGAATTCGAGATCCCGTACGGAAACCTCGGACAGAACGGCCCCTATGGGCAGGTCGCCCAGCGGTATGCCTCGGTCTACGGCTACGACGAGCGCGCGATGGCCAAGATCGTCGTGGACCAGCGCTTCAACGCGAACCATACCGACGGGGCGATCTGGAAGGACAAGCCGTTGACGATCGAGGACGTGCTGGCCAGCCCCGTCATTGCCGACCCGCTGCACATGCTCGAGATCGTGATGCCCTGCCTCGGTGGCGCGGCGGTGGTCGTCGCCGGCGCCGACGTCGCCGCCCGGGCGGAACAGCCCGGTCTGGATCAAGGGCTTCGGGGAGCATGTGCCGTTCAAAACGCCGACGTATGCCGTGGATCTCCTGCAGACGCCGATCGCCAATGCGGCCGAAACCGCCTTCGCCATGTCGGGTTTGAGTCGCGGACAGATGGACATGGTGTCGATCTACGACTGCTACACGATCACCGTTCTGTTGAGCCTCGAGGATGCCGGGTTCTGCGAGAAGGGCAAGGGCATGGATTTCGTCGCCCAGCCACGATCTGACCTTCCGGGGCGACTTCCCGCTCAACACCGCGGGAGGCCAGCTCGGTTTCGGGCAGGCCGGCAACGCAGGCGGTATGCATCACGTGTGCGACGCCACCCGTCAGATCATGGGCCGCGCCGGGCCGGCCCAGGTAGCCGATTGCGACCGGGCCTTCGTGTCGGGCAACGGCGGCATCCTCTCCGAACAGGCCACTCTCATCCTGGAGGGGACTGAACAGAATGACCGCATTGCAGCGGCCGATGCCGGTCAAAACACCCACCAGCGCTCCGTTTTGGGACGGCCTGGCCGAGCATCGCGTCGTCATCCAGTACTCGCCCTCGACGCAGGCCTGGGTCTTCTACCCGAGAGTGCGTGCGCCACGGTCACTGGCCGCCGATCTGGAATGGCGGGAGATCTCCGGCCTGGGAACGCTGTACTCCTTCACCGTGGCCCGTCGTCCGGTAGGCCCGCACTTCGCCGACGCGGTTCCGCAACTGCTGGCGATCGTGGAATGGGACGAGGGCCCGCGGTTTTCCACCGAGATGGTGAATGTTGAGCCGGAGGATCTGTCAGTGGGCATGCGCGTGAGGCCGGTGTTCTGCGACTACCCCGAACAGGACGTGACGATGCTTCGCTACGAACCCGCCTGAGCTGATTTCGGGTTAGTTCGGCACGCTGCATCCAAATCGACACGCAGTCGAAGAACGCGTCGGCGGTCAAGATGTCAAGTCAGCCATCTTCCGCATCGAAACTGTCTGGGAGCTTGAAGTTGGCCCGATGGAAGCTGTTGTTCCGCAGCAACTTACTGCCGATTTCCTTCGCGTGCGCCGTGCCCGCGTTCTCGGTGAAATCGACTCGACGGTCGAGAAGACGATGCCGGTGACCGGGGCCTGCTCGCAGATCCGGTACGCCCAATGCGTATCGCTGACCTTCGTCAACCTTCACGTGGCCGCAAGTCTCGGTGGCATTACTGGTGCCCGTTGCTCCGACTCCGCTGCAACTGTAGGTCGTGGTCTCTGACGCGGGTCAGCCCATCCGCTCGATCACGTCTGTACGCGGAATGCGCACGACGCCGCCGGATGGGAGCGGCATGGAAGGGCAGCCCTATGAAGAAGTGTCGATCGACGCTTCCGCAGCGGAGCGCGAACAATAACCAACTCTAGGTGTGCATGAATTCCGCTAATTAGCCAGACATTTCGTTCACGTCGATCAAGTTATCGGCCCACACTTTGCAGAGGTGGGTAGAGATGTTTGCGCTGATGGGAGAGAGTGTGGTCGATCAACGTCTTGCCCACGAGGTCGAGATGACACTTGTCTGCGATGGAGCCGGTGCGAATGTTAGCGGGGCCAGATGCGGGGACCATGTGGAGCGACGCGTTCATTGCCTGAGGCGCGAACGCGGGCCGGTCGACGATGTCGATCGGTTAGGTGGCTCTCGTGATTGCGGTACCGCTGACCTGCAGGCCGGAAGGGCGGTTAGATGCGCTGTGACCGCCTTGTGATGTCAGTCACGTGAGGGCTTATCCGGCGGCTCCGACGTCGTAATTACCTGTGTCGGGGTTTGTTTCGAACAAATTAGGAGTGAGTGTGATTGGTGTTTCAGCGCGTTCGTACGTGGCGGCCGGATTGGCCACGGCGGTCGCGGGAGCGGTGGTAGCGAGCCCGATGTTGGCGCAGAACCAGTTTCAGCTTCCGTCGGTGTCATCGGCGAGTGTGGAGCTCTCTGCACTCGCTACGGATGCAGAGCGCACAGCAGAGCGCGCGGGGGGCGACGCTGCGGCCGGCGTTAAAGCGGTCAGGGATGTCGTTCGTCGCGCCGCCGAGTCGGTGCCGGGAGCGGCAACCGCTATCAAGAGCAATCCTCTTGTGAAGGCAGCGGCGGTCACAGTGACGGCAAGTGCCGTCCAAGCCATCGCTGATGCAAAATCGAAGCATGCGACGAGTGCGCCTGCGGTGCAGCATGACTCCGTGGTATCGCCCGCTGTAACACCGTCGCCTGCTGTCGCAGCGGCATTGCCTGGCTCGCCCAACCTGGGCGCGGTCCTCGGCATTCCGCTGCTGCTCGCGTCGCTTCCTGTCGGTCTGGTTTCGGACGTGGCGTTTGAGGTCGCTGGAGATGCTGGTTTCGGACTCCAGAATGTCATATTCGGATTGGCCCAAGGGGACATGGCCACGGTCCAGTTTGGTTTCACCGAGATTGGCAATACGCTTCCGGATATCATCAGTGACTTTCAGACTGATATATCGCGCACCGCAGAAGGTATCCGGGAAGCATTGGGTATCGATGATGGGACCGGTGACGATGAGGGTGCTGCGGTCACGAGTGCCCTGAAGGCGATCGACGCGAAGAAGCAAGGCGCCGAAGCCTAGCAACCAAGAAGTCGATCGACAAGGCTGGTGACACCACCAAGGCCGACGGCACGGACCAAGTCGGCCACCGACACGAGAAGTCGGCCACCGAGCACGAAGTCGGCCACCGACAGCAAGTCGGCCACCGACAGCAAGTCGGCCACCGACACCAAGTCGGCCACCGATACCAAGTCGGCCACCGACACCAAGTCTGCCACCGACACCAGGGGCGGCATTCAGTCAACGTCTGACTCTTCGACTTCTACCGCGCATCAGAACGCGCCTTCGACAGTCAACGGACCGGTGAAGAACACCAGCGCGACGAAGCCCGAGAACGTCGGACACACCGGTGCTCCGTCGGGGACGTCGTCGCGTGGCGGTTCGGCTGCGTCGGGCGCGACCGGCTCGGCAACCAAGGGTGCCAGTGCTGGCGTATCGGGTCCGAAGCACGCGGCAGCGAAGAAGGGTGGCGACAGTGCGGGAGGCTCCAAGGGCTCCAAAGGTTCCAAGGGCGGCAGCAAGTAGGTAAACCCTCCGAATGCGAACAGGCCCCCGGGGTAGCCACCGCCCCGGGGGGTCTGTTCGCGTCGGTGTGATGTCGACCACATGTGTGGGTGTCTGGCGGACCTCCTGGCGTCAATACCGGTATTACGGTGCCGACAAATGGCATCGAGATACCGATAAACTAGGAGTGAGTGTGATTGGTGTTTCAGCGCGTTCCTACGTGGCGGCGGGATTGGCCACGGCGATCGCGGGAGTGGCGTTTGCGAGTCCAGTGCTAGCGCAGAGTGGTTCAGCCGTCGGTGTCATCGGCGAGTGTCGAGCTATCCGCGTTCGGGTTGGAAGCTGAGCGCGAGGCGGAGCATGGGATAGTGACGCCGCGGTCGGAGTCATGGCCGCCACGAATGTCGTCCCTCGTGCCGCCGGGTCGGCTGCGCAGGGAACGGCAACAGCGGCAGCGGGTCTCAAGACCAACCCGCTCATGCAGGCGGCGGCGGTTACCGTGGTGGCGAAGGCCGTCCAAGCCGTTGCGGATTCGAAGTCGAATCATGCGTCGAATGCAGCTGCGGTGCAGAGTGACTCCGCAACCTCGCCTGCTGTGGCGCCGTCGCCTGCTGTCACAACAGCATTTCCTGGCCTGCCTGGCCTGAGCAGGATCGTCGCAGTCCCGCTGCTGTTGGCCGAAATTCCTGCGGTCTTGACGTCGGAGGCCTTGTTCACTGTCGGCCAGAACACGGGCTTCGGTGTGGTCAATGTTCTTGCTGGCCTTGCCTTCGGCGACATGGACGAGGTGCAGCAAGGCTTCCAGCAGATTGGCAGTACCATTCCGGATTTCCTCAATCGTGCCACGGCGGACTTTGACGAGCTCACGCGGCGGGTTGAAGACGCGTTCGGTGTGGGCACTGGTGTCGACGATGGTGATGTGGCGGCGAGCGCCATGAAGGCGATTGATGCGAAGAACCAAGCCACCGTCGACTCCAAGGCTGCCGACGCCAAGGCGGCCGACGCGACCAAGACGGACGGCGCGCACCAAGGCCGCCGACAGCACCAAGGCTGCGGACGCCGCCGACAGCACCGACGCTGCGGAAACCAACGCCGCCGACAGCACCAAGACGGCCGACGACGCCAAGGTCGGCACCGCGCCAACCTCTAAGTCGTCCACGGGCGGGCATGAGAATGCCCCTTCGTCGGTCAACGGCACGGCGAAGAACAACGGTGCGACGAAGAGCGAGAACGCCGCACACAACGGTGCTCCGTCGGGAACGACGTCGCATAAAGGCAACGCTTCGGCCTCCGGGGCTTCTACCTCGGGCGTAAGCGGCTCGAAGGCGTCTACCTCCGGCGCAAGCGGCTCGGGAGCTCTACCTCAGGCCCAAGCGGTTGGGCGACCAAGCACGCAGCCGCCGGCGCGAAGAAGGGCGGCGGCGACGGGGCGGGAGGCTCCAAGGGGGGCGGCAAGGGTGGCAAGTAGATAGCACATGCCGAACACGCGGCAGGCCCCTGGGTGTCAACCACCCGGGCCTGCTCGCGTTTCACATCCTGAGCCTCAGACGTGATCCCTGATGCCGACGGTCTGTTGGACGCCGCCGCGCGACTGTCCGAGCGGGCACGCGACCTATGACTGCCGGCCTTCATCGCTTGCGGGCAGTGGCAACGCCTTGGCGAAGTGGACGCGCCGGAACCCGTCCTGCACCGCCCGGCCGGTCTCTTGGTAGCCGTGACGGGGATAGAAACTGAGGTTCTCCGTCATCGCCTCGTTCGTGTACGGCCGGATCTCGTTCAGTCCGAGTTCAACCGCGTCGCGTTCGGCCCGTTCAAGCAGGCGCCGACCGTAACCGTTACCCTGCGCGTCGGGGGAAACTGCGACCGTCTCGAGCAGAAGGTGGTCACCGCGGTCTTCGGTGACCAGTGCCCCCACGAGAACTTCGCGACGGTGGAGCAACCACACGCGTGAATTCCGCACGGCCGCGGCGTAGTCCGCCGTCATCGGGGCCGGGGCCCTGCCGATGCGTTCGACGTACTTGCCGTAGGCGGCATCGATCAAGCGTTGGATGTCGGCCAGATCGACCGTCGTGGCCCGTCGCATCGCCATCTCCGCCATGATTCGCCAGCCTAGGCAATCGTGGGCGTGGGGTTGCGTCGACTGACAGACTGGACGCGTGCGATCGACACCGCAGTGCTGGCTCACCGACATGGACGGTGTCCTCGTCCGGGAGAACATGCCCTACCAGGGGCCGCGGAATTCCTGCAGCGACTCACCGAGCTGGGGCGAGCCGTTTCTGGTGCTGACGAACAACTCGATCTTCACCCCCCGCGACCTGTCGGCGCGCCTGGCCCGGTCGGGGCTCACCGTCCCCGAGGACTTCATCTGGACCTCGGCGCTGGCCACCGCGACATTCCTGAACGACCAATTGCCCGGCGGTTCGGCGTACGTCATCGGCGAGGCGGGTCTGACGACCGCACTCCATGCGCTCGGATACACGCTCACCGACACCGAGCCCGACTACGTCGTCCTCGGCGAGACCAGGACCTACTCGTTCACCGCGATCGCCAAGGCGATCCGCCTCATTCTGGGTGGCGCCCGGTTCATCGCCACCAACCCCGACGCCACCGGGCCCTCGGCCGAGGGGCCGCTGCCCGCCACCGGCTCCGTCGCCGCCATGATCACCAAGGCCACCGGCCGCGAACCGTACTTCGTCGGCAAGCCGAACCCGATGATGTTTCGCAGTGCGCTGAACCGCATCGAGGCCCACTCCGAGAACACCGTCATGGTCGGCGATCGGATGGACACCGATGTGGTCGCGGGCATCGAGGCCGGACTCGAGACGATCCTCGTCCTCACCGGGTCGACCGCCGTCGAGGACATCGACCAGTACCCGTTCCGGCCCAGCCGGATCCTGCCCTCCATCGCCGAGGCCATCGAGCTGGTGTGATTCCCGTCGAGCGCGCGCCGTACTCCACCTATGTTCGGGGAGTGATCGTCGACTGCGTGCTGGTCACCGAAAGCTGAATGCGATGGCCGAGATCGACTTGATCGGTGTTCCGTTCGACGGCTACGGCCGGGCCGGTAACCAGGCGCGGGCGGCCGCCGCCCTGCGCGACGCCGGACTGCTCGACGCTTTCGAACATCATCACGTCGCCGACCTCGGCGACCTCGATCTGCCCGCTCCCGACCCGGCGCGAGGCGCATCGACGAGCCTGATCAACGAACGCGCGTTGCTGGCGATGACCGCCGCCCTCAACACACGGGTGGGTTCTGCGCTTGCGGCAGGACGATTTCCGTTCGTCTTCGGCGGCGACTGCTCGATGCTGCTGGGCATCGTCACCGGCCTGCGTGACCACGTCGGCGACATCGGATTGGTGTTCATCGACGGTCACGAGGACACCATGCCGCTCGACGTGTCCGAGGACGGGGAGGCGGCCAATACCGAGATCGGATTGCTTCTCGGGCTGACCGGACGGCGCTCACCGGCGAACTCGGTGACCGGCTGCCCGCGCTGAAACCCGAGCACCTCGTCGTGCTCGGACCCCGCGACGACGCCTGGCGGCGTCAGTTCAATGTCGGCACGCTCGCCGACAGCGGGGTGTGGGTGGCCCCGCTCGCCGAGGTAGCCGACGACCCGACGGGAACCGGGCGTCGCGCGATGGCCCACGTGGCCCACAGCGTCGACCGCTGGTGGCTGCACATCGACCTCGACGTGCTCGACCCTGTGCAATTCAGCGCGCAGGGGCTACCCGACATCGACGATGAGCCAGGCGGTCTGACGTGGAGCAGCTCGCCGATCTGGTCATCGCGTTCTTCAGCACATCGACGTCGTGTGTCGGCGGGAGCATCGCGATCTACGATCCGGACCAGGACCCGGGCGCGACCTGTGCCCGGCAGATCGTGACGTTCATCCGAAACATTGTGTCAAGACCGACAATCCGCCGCTAGCTCAGGAGTTCCGTGCCCGAACCGCTTGACGACTACTTCACCGCAACCATCGGTGCGATGAGCGCATCGCCGTCCGTACCCGCGCCCGGCGAGCCGATTCGGACGGGCACCTCGCTGACGGTGAAGGACTGCCTGGCGTTGTTCGACGCGCAACTCGGCAGCCGCCACCTCGATCTGGCCGCTCGTGCGTTGCGTGCCCAAGGCCGGGGCTTCTACACGATCGGATCGTCGGGCCATGAGGGCAATGCCGCCGTCGCGGCCGCGCTGCGCCCCACCGATCCGGCGTTGCTTCACTACCGGTCGGGCGGTTTCTTCCTGGCCCGCGCCGCCCAGGTCGGCGGCCGAGATCCGTTGCGCGACATCATGCTGGGAATGATGGCGGCGACCGAGGAGCCGATCTCCGGGGGGCGCCACAAGGTCTTTGGCCGCCACGACCTCAACATCATCCCGCAAACCTCCACCATCGCCTCACACCTGCCGCGGGCGGTCGGTGTCGCGTTCTCCATCGCTCGTGCAAAGAAACTCGGTGTCACCTGCCCATGGCCCGACGATGCGGTGGCGGTGTGCAGTTTCGGCGATGCGTCTGTGAACCATTCGACGGCGGTCGGCGCCATCAATACCGCGCTGCATTCGGCGTACCAGGGCGTGCCGATGCCGCTGTTGTTCGTGTGCGAGGACAACGGGATCGGAATCAGCGTCAAGACGCCACGCGGGTGGATCCAGCAGGCCTACGGAAAGCGCGACGGCCTCGCGTATTTCGAGGCCGACGGCGCCGATGTGGCGGCGACGTTCGACGCCACCGCCGCCGCGGCGTCATGGGTGCGCGCTCACCGGCGTCCGGCGTTCCTGCACCTGCGAATGGTCAGGCTGCTGGGGCATGCCGGGTCTGACTACGAGCCGGCCTATCGCCGGCCCGACGAGATAGCCGCGGACTACGACGCGGACCCGTTGTTGTGCACCGCCAAACTTCTGATCGAAAGCGGTGCACTGGCGCCCGCCGAAGTGCTCGAGCGCTACGCGGCGATGCGCGCCACCGTCGTCCGCCTCGGCGAAGACGTCGCCGACGCGCCAACTCTCGACAGCCCGCAGGCCGTGGCGGCTCCGCTCACCACCAGCCTCGAAGAAGCCGTGGCCGCCTCTCCGGAATCTCTGGCCGCCGCGATCAGGTCCGTCGAGTCCGAGGCACCGGTGACGGTGGCGCAAGCGATCAACCATGCGCTGCATGACATTCTGGACCGCTACCCGGAGGCAATGATCTTCGGTGAGGACGTGGCCCGCAAGGGAGGCGTGTACGGCGTCACGCGGGGGCTGCTGAACAAGACGAGTTCGGCGCGGGTGTTCGACACCTTGCTCGACGAACAGTCGATCCTGGGTCTGTCGCTCGGCGCCGGGGTGTCGGGGCTGCTTCCGATACCCGAGATCCAATACCTCGCCTACGTTCACAACGCCGCCGACCAGATTCGCGGTGAAGGCGCGACGCTGCAGTTTTTCTCCAATCGGCAGTACCGCAACCCGATGGTGGTGCGCATCGCGGGTTACGGATACCAGAAGGGCTTCGGTGGGCATTTCCACAACGACAACTCGATTGCCGCACTCCGCGACATTCCCGGCCTGGTGATCGCGTCCCCCGCCCGGCCAGATGATGCCGCGGCGATGCTGCACACCTGCGCCGCAGCGGCACGAACGGCGGGCGTCGTGTGCGTCTTCCTGGAACCCATCGCGCTGTATCACACCCGCGATCTGTACGACGACGGCGACGACCTCTGGCTGGCGCCGTGCCCGACGTCCGCGGTGCCGGTCGGCCGGGCACGCACCTATGGCGAAGGAACGGATCTGACGATCCTCACATTCGCCAATGGGCTGCGAATGAGCCTGCGGGCGGCACGGCGGATCGAGTCTCTCGGCATCCGCGCGCGAGTCGTCGACCTGAGGTGGCTGGCGCCGCTGCCGGCGGCGGACATCATCAGGGAAGCCGAGGTTTCCGGGCGGACGCTGATCGTCGATGAGACACGTGGGACCGGCGGGGTGGGGGAAGGCGTCCTTGCCACGCTCGTCGAGCACGGCTACGCCGGTGCCGTAATGCGGGTGGCCAGCGCCGACAGTTTCATCCCGCTGGGAGACGCCGCCCTGGATGTGCTGCTCTCGGAGGACACGATCGAGGCCGCGGCGATCAAGCTCGCCCACAGCTGACGAGCCGAGAGGGTGTTCTGCATCACCGGTGTTCGCTGTGTATTCGCCAAGACTATGGGCGCCCTGTCTCCATAGCTATGTCGTGACGGTATCTGAAACACCCTGTGGGCCAATGCCGCCGAGTTAGCCAGAATATTGCGTGGCGAATGGCGGGCCGGTGCTCGGGTGGTGGCAATTGTGCCTGTCCAGACAGGACGACGCGCGTCGTCGGAGTGAACGTATTGGGGTTCAGCGAGGTAGCCGACACCCGATGATTCGCCTGACACCGGGGCAAATATCGTCACCTAGCGATCGCCTGACAATTCACCTACAGAGGCTTGTCAGCGGGAACGACTGTCGGCTGCGAGGGGTTATCACTGTCGTAGAGAAACCGTTCCGCTGCAGGGCCGGGCAATTCGCTGACGACCCGTGGCGGTCTCCGTGGGAGCAGACAATGAACATTATTCGGGTCAAGGTTTTTTCCGCCGCGATGGGTTGTTGCGCCCTGCTGGCAGCCGCGCTGTTTACCGTCATCTATCCCGAACAGACATCACGCTACGTTGCAGGCGGATCGGGAGATTCCGCCACGACCACCGTGTACACGCAGCCGCAAGTCCCGGCGATGAAGCTCAACCCCAGCGCGATGAACCTCGGTGGGACCGCGACAGCCGCTGCGCCGGCGGCCACTCTGGCCACATCGATGGCCGCACCGACCTACAAGGCCACACCGGCGCCGGGATGTGTCAACAACGGGCAGTGCCCTTAACACGCGAGACCAAACTCGTTGGCACGCGTTCGACCGGTCGGCGGGCCTCAACACTGATCCCGCCGCCTGGCGTCTTGAGTTTGTTTGCAGTAGTTGGCGACGGATTCGACGATTTGGCCGGCGGTCGTGGTTCAGATGTGGGGTCGCGGGTTGTCGTTTCAGGTGTCGAGTTGGCGCACCGAGGTGTGGGTTCCGCGGCGTGGTTTCTTGGTGGTCTGTTCAGCACGAAGTGGGGATGGGTTGTCGGCCAACGCTTTACCGCCGGGATCTTGTGGGGTGGAGGCGTTGTCCAGAACCAGTCCGGCGGCCAACACAGTTCGTGTCGTCGCGGCCGATCGGGTTGTGCCTGTTGGTATCTGATGGCCTGATCGGGTGGCCCGAACTTGTCGTACCCGGGTGCGATGATGGGGTTATGTCTTCGACCGCTTCGCCTGAGGTGCCGGTGGTGGGTGGGGATGAGCGTGTTGAGGTGTTGTTCGGGGAGTTGAGGGAGTTGGCGGGTCAGCGCAATGGCATTGATGGGCGCATTGTGGAGATCGTCGCGGAGTTGGATCGTGACGGGTTGTGTGGTGCCACGGGTGCGCGGTCGGTGGCGGAGTTGGTGGCCTGGAAGCTGGGCTCCTCCTCGGCGAATGCCAAAACGATCGCCACTGTCGCGCATCGGTTGGCGGAGTTTCCCCGGTGCGCCCAGGGGATGCGGGAGGGTCGGCTGTCGTTGGATCAGGTCGGGGTGATCGCCGGCGGCGCGGCCGAGGGCTCCGATGCGCATTATGCGGAGTTCGCCCGGGTGGCCTCGGTGTCCCAGTTGCGCACCGCGGTCAAACTGGAACCCCGCCCCGACCCCGAACCCGATCCGCTGTCGCGGCCCGACCCCGAGCCGCAGGTCTCGATCGCCAAGACCTCCGATGAGCAGTACACCCATTACCGGATCACGCTGCCGCATCTGGAGGCGGCGAAGTTCGACGCGGCCTTGGCGTCGCATCGTGATGCGCTGGCGGTGGAGTGGAAACTCGATCACGACAACGGCGCCGACGAGTCCGGGCAGCGGCCGCCGCGACCGAGCACCGGGGCGGCGTTTATGCGGCTGGTCGATGCCGGCTGGGACGCCGAGGCCACCCGCCGCCCGCACGGGCAGCACACCACGGTGGTCGTGCACGTCGACGTGAAAGACACGGTGGCTCACCTGCATCTGGGTCCGCTGCTCTCCGATGCTGATCGGCGCTATCTGACCTGTGACGCCACGTGTGAGGTGTGGTTCGAACGCGCCGGGCGGCCGATCGGGGCCGGGCGGGCGACCCGGGTGATCAGCCGCCGGCTGCGCCGCGCCCTGGAGCACCGCCACCGCACGTGTGCGGTGCCCGGCTGTGGGGCCACCCGGGGTCTGCATGCCCATCACCTCGTGCATTGGGAAGACGGCGGGGCGACCGAGTTGGACAACCTGGTGCTGCTCTGCCCTTACCATCACCGGCTGCACCACCGCGGTGGCCTCACCCTCACCGGACCCCCAGCACGAGCTGTCGGTCACCGACCGCGCCGGCCGAGCCTTGAGCCCGGGGTCGCTGGCCCGCCCACCGACCCGGCCCCCACCGGCGGTGCCGCCGTGTCCCGGACCCACCGGTGAACGCGCCCACTGGTGGTGGTATCAACCCTTCCAACCCCAACCACCACCCACACTGAACTGAGTCAGTCACCGGGGTCGGTGATCGCCGCCGGCACGATATCGACGCGCAAACGGGTTGGGGCATACAGAAATCCGTTCGCCACACGCGGGCAGCTACCGCATGGTGAAGATCGGGGCTGATAACGAGATCCCGTATCGCCGCCGACCCGCCATCCAACGCCCTCACCAAGCTCCGCGCCCGCCGGAGCGCTCGTGGGCGTGCCAGCCCAAGACTGCACCTGCTCACGATCACCATCGGTCAACACCGATCTCGCCGCACTAGCCGGTGTTCGCAGTGACCGC
Source organism: uncultured Actinomycetota bacterium (assembly GCA_963699655.1). Taxonomy (GTDB): domain Bacteria; phylum Actinomycetota; class Actinomycetes; order Mycobacteriales; family Mycobacteriaceae; genus Mycobacterium. Next base: position 196,322 of record CAVOUV010000011.1, on the reverse strand, counting down.
GCCGATGGCGGGTAGCGATCGAGGTCCAGCAGCTTGAGGTCGGCCAGGCGGCGCGGCAGTGAGTCCACCTCTTCGGCGAGCACCTTCCGGGCAGCGCTCTCGTCGACGACTGGCAGGCCGTCCTGCTCGATCCGAATCACATTCTGGCGAAAGATCTCCAACGCTTCATCGAGAAGCGCCTTGCAGTCGTGACGGCCGTCGAGCAGGGGGATCAGGTGGCGGTCCACGGGTGAGAGCGACACCATCTCGTGCCACGTATTGAACACGAACGCGTCCTCGTCATCGCGTGTCAGACGGGCCATCCGCCGGACTGCCGACGCGAGCCGAATCGGTGAGCCGACCGCGGCCGGGGTCACCGCGTCCAATCGAATTCGGGCGTGCCCCTGCACGATCAGAATCTCGAGTAGGCTGTCGATCCGACCGGTGAGGTCGTCGTGATGGTCAACGCCCGCGGTGCTGAGCCGCGTGCGGACAGCGGTTAACAGCTGTCGGCGCGACAGCGTCCACGGCCAGCGCGTGTTGAACGTATCGACGGCAGCCTTGACCGCGGGATCATTGCTGCCGAAGGTCATCCCGCCATGGCCGTAAGGCTGATTCGATGCGTCGAGCCGGGTCTTGCCGGCGATTGGTGGCGTCCAGGACGCGAAGTACAGCCGGTGAAACCGACTGGGGTCCAGCCGTTGGCGGATTTGTGGCTCCCGTCCGGCATGGACGAACAACGTCTGCCGGAACATGCGGTTGACGACGAAGTCCAGATGCTGCTCGAGCAGTAACCGGTTGTCGCCGTATCCGCGGAGCAGGCGGTCGCATGCGACGGGCCCGTAATTCTGGGCGAACATGAATTCCGGTTGTGCCTCGGCAAGGTACTCCAGCCCGTGTGACCGGGCTCTGGCCGCCATATCGCGGAAATAGCACGGATTGTTGAACGCCTCCAACTCCTCATGCAGGAGGTAGTAATCACCCGTCTGCGCGGTCATCGACTGGTAATCGGCGAGGGCACGGGCCAACACGCTGTCGGGTTCGGCGACCCTCTGCAGGAAACCGACGATGTCCCTGGCGAAGCGCACCTTCTCGGCCGGGTTCGCGCTCTCGCCCGCGCTCAGCAACATCGCGTCGCGCACGATCTCCTTGGCCTTCCAGCCCGGATACACGTTGTAGCTGACGTACGCGATGCCCAAGGGCGCCAGTGCATGTCGGCACGCCGCCAGGATCGCCTCCTGCACACCGGACGACACCCAGCTGTAAACCCCATGGCAGATGATGTAGTCGAACTGGCCCAGCGCGGCGAAGTCCAGGCGGGAAACGTCTCCACTGGCAAGCGCGATGTTGCAGAGGCCGAGTTCCCGTATGCGCAACCGTCCGCGCTCGACTTGCACCGGTGACAGATCGATTCCGACGGCGCGGGCGCCGGGGTGGGCCGCCGCGAACGGGATCAGATTGCCTGCGGACGCACAGCCGATCTCCAGCACGCGCGCCGTGGACACCTCGGGCGACTCCAATCCGAAGACCCAGGCGAGCGCGGCGAGATGTCCGGGTGACGATTGCGGGTGGGCGTACGACTCGTACGGCGCCTCGTCGTACGAGGCGCGCAGGTCGTCAGCCACGGGCCCCGGCCGGCACGCGCAGGACTCGGCCCGGGGTGGCACTGGTCTCGGCTGATCTCATGGCGCTCACGGTCCCTCACGATCACGACGGTGGAGTGAGCCTTCAGCGTGGTCGACCGAGCGTGGGACTTAACACCGGCGTTCGCTGTGTATTTACCAAGACGACAGCTTGGGCGGTCAGATGCCGGTGCCGAGGGCGCTGATAGCTTAGCCAGATGACCGCAATACCCGACCCGACCCGACCGCTGCAGTGGCGTGAGGATCGTCGAGATCTCCAGCTTCGTCGCGGTGCCGTTGGCCGGGATGACGCTCGCCGAACTGGGAGCGGAGGTGATCCGGGTCGACCCGGTCGACGGCGCGGCCGACTATCACCGGTGGCCGGTCACCGACGACGGCGACAGCATCTACTGGGCCGGGCTTAACAAGGGCAAGCGTTCGGTGGCTGCCGACGTGCGCTCGGACGAGGGGCAGGACCTGGTCCAGCGGCTGATCGCCGACAGCGGCGTCCTCATCACGAATGTCGCTGGGCGCCAATGGCATTCGTATGAGACATTGGAGCGGCTGCGGCCCGACCTGATCCATGTGGAGGTGTCCGGTCGCGCCGACGGCGGCACGGGCGTGGACTACACCGTCAACGCGGGCATCGGGTTTCCCTTGGTGACGGGGCCCGACGGAGCTCGCCGCGCCGGTCAACCACGTGCTGCCCGCCTGGGACGTCGCCTGCGGTATCTACGCCGCACTGGCGGTCGTCACCGCGTTGCGGCACCGCGACGCCACCGGCCACGGTCAGCAGATCAGCATTCCGCTTGGAGAACGTGGCGCTGGCGACGGCGGGCAACCTCAGCTTCTTCACCGAGGTGATGGTCAACGGCACCGCACGGGACCGCATCGGCAACTCGGTCTACGGGCAGTACGGGCAGGATTTCACCAGCAGCGACGGCGTGTCATTCATGATCGTCGCGCTCACCGGCCGGCATTTCCGCGATCTGACCGAGCTCACCGGAACGACGAAAGCCGTTGCCGCGCTGGCGGAAACGCTCGGCGCGGACTTCACCGACGAGGGCGACCGGTACCGACACCGCGACGCGCTCACCGGGCTGTTCACCGAGTGGTTCTCCGAGCGCAGCGGCGACGAGATCAGCGCCGCGCTGTCGGCGACATCGGTACTGTGGGAGCGCTACCGCACCTTCGCCGACGTCGTCACCGACGACAGGGTCACCGCCAACCCGATGTTCACGCCGTTGGATCAGCCCCGCATCGGCGAATACCTGGCGCCCGGGCTGCCCATGTCGATCGACGGCGTCTACCCGCCGGCCGTGGCCGCTCCCGCGCTCGGCGACGATACCGCCGACGGTGCTTCCGGAACTGGCTGGGGCTCGCCCGACGACGACGTGGCCGGCTCGCCGAATCAGGAACGGTGGCAACCGGTTCCGACGACGGGCCGCCGGTGAGCGCGCTGCTCGACTGCTCGAACTGCGGCCGGGCAGCGACGACGACACCTGGATCGGGCCGCCAGCGGACCCGACGGGCAAGCGGGCGTTCGGCGGGCAGTTCATCGCGCAGAGCCTGGCCGCCGCGCTGCCGGACCGTCGACGCCGGCCAGATCGCCCACCAACATGCATCTGCAGTTCCTGCGCGGCGGCGAGGCAGGCGACACCGTCGAGTACGCCGTCGACCAGGGTCTTCGACGGCCGGACCGCGGCCGCGCGCCGCGTCGACTCCCGGCAGGACGGCCGGCTGCTGACCACGGCGACCGTGTCGTTTGCCGCCGACTGCGCCGGGCCCGAGCACGGCGGCGTCGCACGCTCCGCGGCGACCCCGACTCGCTGCCGCGGACCGGACCGGCCGGCCCGGCGCCGTCGATGCCGTTGGACGAGACTCGACATTCGGATCGCCGACGACGGCTCGGCGGGGGAGTTCGTGCGGCGGCTGTGGTGGCGGGTAACCGTTCCGCTGCCCGACGATCCGCTGCTGCACACCGTTGATCGCGGCATACGTCACCGACGTCTACATGATCGACCCCGCGCTGCAGGTGCACGGCCATTCGATGAAGGCCCGCACCCACCGCAGCGGCACCACGGACTCGTCGATCTGGTTTCACCGGCCGGTGCGGGCCGATCAGTGGAATCTGCTGGAGTCCCGGTCACCGGCCGCGGCGCGCGGCCGCGGTGTGATCACCGCCAGCCTGATCGGCGCCGACGGCGTCATCGCGGCCACCCTGGTGCAGGAGGGTCTCATCGCCGAGCGGGAGCCGCGCTGCCGAACTGACCGCGCGCGCGCCGACGCGTCGCGAATCCGCCTGCGCAGCACCGTCACCAGCTGGGTCAGCAGACACGCCCACCGCGATCGACGCGATGACGCCCGACAGCCGTGTGCTCGCCGAACATCGGATACACCTGGTAGTGGGTCAGATAGGTGTACAGCGACGCCTCGGCGACGACGCCCGCGGCGACGGTGAGCGCAGCGGGGCAGCGGATGGCGGGCAGCCAGATCAGCAGCGCCAGGCCGACGAACACCAGGGCTTCGCGGTGCGGGTTGCCGAAGTAGCCGTACACGCCGACGGCCAGCACGCGGTCACGGCGACCGCTGCCAGCGTCGTCGATGCCTTCGCCGCCGCCCAGCCGACGGCGAAGAACCAGAACGCCAGCATCGTGAACCAGGCGTCGCGGCCCAGCCCCAGCCCGAACACGTCGTAGCGCAACGCCAGCCCAACGCCAGGAACGCCACCGCGAATGCGAACGGCCACCGGCGTTCCAGCCGATCGCCGAGCGGGCAGCCAGCACACCAGCGCCAGCGCGACGAGGATCCACACCACCACCTCGACGAACCACAGCCGTCCGGCGGTCATGCTGTCGTGCGGGCCGAGGAACTTGTTGGCCAGCAACAGATTCGTCGGCGGTGTAGTCGTCGGTGACCACCAGCGCGAGACGACCCAGACCACCGACGGCACCGCGATCCACGCGATGGTGTTGCGCAGGTGCCGGACCCGGTCGGCGCGCGGCAGCGGGGTCAGGCAGAACCGGCCGAAGTTGTAGCCGGCGATGCCGAGCAGGATGTGCGCGCCGCCCCACAGCTCGAACAGCTCGGCGTGCGAGCCGACGACCAGCACGATCGCCGCGGCGCGCAGCGCCACGCTGGTCTCCAGCGTCGCGCCCCACCACCGTCGCCGCGCCGGCGCGGCTGCCTTCAGCTCGCGCAGCGGCAGCCGCTGCCAGTCCGACGGCAGGTGTGCCGAGCGCCCGTTCCAGCCGCACCGACATGGTCGACGTACGACAGCGAGTTGCCGCCGAGGTCGACGAAGCTGGCGTCGGGGTCGATGGTGGCCGGGTCGATCTGCAGCACGTCGGCGAACAGGCCGCGCAGGTCGAGCGGCGTCGGATGCCCGCGGTTCGGCGCTCGCGTGCCAGCGTCGCGCACGCGCCTGGTAGTCGGGCTTGCCCGTCGGCAGCAGCGGGAGCTCGTCGACGGTCGACGACGCGCACCGCGGCGGCGGGTAGCACCGGCAGCGTCGGCGGCCGCCGCGTGGACGTCGCAGCCCGTTGGGCCGGTTGGCCGCGGCGACCAGCAGAGGCCGTCGTCGTCGGTGCAGATCGCCGTCACGCCGCGTTCGCGCAGCGTCGCCTCGACGCGCTGCAGGTCGATGCGCAGGCCGTACATCTTGACGAAGCGGCTGCTGCGGCCGATCGACCTCGTACAGCCCGTCGGGTCCGCGCGGGCGATGTCGCCGGTGTGCAGTGTGTCGACCGTCTTGCCGAGCGCCAGATCGGCGGGCGCGTGCGCGTACCCCATCATGACGTTGGGCCCGCGGTAGACCAGTTCGCCGACGTCCGTCGCCGGCCACCGTCGACCGGCTCGATGGTGAACGACCCGCCGGGTATCGGCACTGCCGATCGAGCTCGGATGTGACAGCGCGAGTTCCGGTGGCAGGTAGGCCATTCGGGCGGTCGCCTCCGTCGCCCCGTACATGACGAACAGGTCCCAGCCGTGGCGCTGCGCCAGGTCGGCGAAGCGGCGCACCCGCTCGGGTGGCAGCCGGCCGCCGGCCTGGGTGACGTAGCGCAGGTCGCGGCAGGTCGCATGGTCGTCGAACCCGATGCGGTCGAGCAGTTCGAAGGTGTACGGCACGCCGGCGAACGTGGTGCCGCGATGGCGCCGGAACAGCTCCCAGAACTCGTCGTCGACCACGGAGCGGTCGGTGAGGATGATCCCGGCGCCGCGCAGCAGGTGGCTGTGGATCACCGACAGGCCGTAGCAGTACGACATCGGCAATGTCGTTGCCGCCCGGTCGGTTTGGCGGATGTCGAGATACTCGGCGATCGACGGCGGCGTTGGCGATCAGGTTGCGTGCGCGACAGCCGCACCAGCTTCGGCGAGCCGGTGCTGCCCGACGTCGACAGCAGCAGCGCGAGATCGTCGTGCAGGTCGGTGGCCGCCGCGGTGCCGGTGCTCGAGACGCCGTCGCGCGTCGATGACGACGTCGGGGTCGTAGGTGTCGCAGCATCGCGGTGTGGTCGCGCCCGGCGGGAACCGGCAGCACACGTGGCCGCCGGCCAGCGCCCCGAGGTAGTGCACCAAGGTGGTGAGTTCGTTGCGGGTTTCGAGCAGCACCAGCCGGCGCTCGGTGCCGAGTTCGGCTGCGCGGCGTCGGCGACCCGGTCGGCGAGCTCGCGGTAGGTCGAGCTGCTCCGTCGTCGGTCAGCACCGCCGACCCGTTCGCCGTGGCTGGTCGCGAGATGGTCGACGAGTGCGGCTCACCGTGCGAGCACCACCCCGCTGACCCACGCACCGTCGATGCGCACCTTGGCGTCGACGGCGGGGGGTTGAGGCTGTGCTGGCGCACGATGATCGGTGCGGCGTCACCGGCCGGGTCGATGGTCAACAGCACGTCGTGGCCGCAGGAATTCCGTGGCGATCACGGTGCCCACGCCGTTGCGCGCCTTCGCTGTCCGAGACCACCGTCGCGACAAGCTGTTCGGGCCGCAGCATCAGCGTGGCGGGCCCGTCGGCCACGGGCGTCTGCACGGGTATGCGGCCCGAGCGCGCAGTCGGCGATCCCCGACGCGACCGTGCACGGCAGCGAGATGCAGTCGCCGAGGAACTCGGCGGTGAAGCGGTCGTTGGGCTGGCGGTATACGGCTGCGGGCGTACCGACTTGGGTGAACCGGCCGTCGCGCATGACCGCGACCTGATCGGCGATCGACAGCGCCTCTTCCTGGTCGTGGGTGACGAGCAGCGTCGTCACGCCCGCATCGGCGAGCAACCCGGCGACGGCCTTGCGGGTGGAGGCCCGCAGCCCGGTGTCCAGCGCGCTGAACGGTTCGTCGAGCAGCATCAGCACCGGCTGGCGGGCCAGTGCCCGGGCGAGCGCGACGCGCTGCTGCTGGCCGCCGGACAGCTGTGCGGCCGGCGCGACGCGTATGACGCGTCGAGCGAGACGGTTTCGAGCAGTTCGGTCGACCCGGGCCGTACCTGCGCGCTGCGCGCCGAGCCGGGCAGGCCGTAGGCGATGTTCTGGCCGACGGTCAGGTGCGGGAACAGCGCGCCGTCCTGGGCGACGTACCCGACGCTCCGACGATGCGGCGCCACAGCGCGTTCCGGGCTCGCCACCTGCCGGCCGGCGATGGTGATGGTCCCGGCGTCGGGCGTTTCGAACCCGGCGATGAGGCGCAGCAGCGTGGTCTTGCCGCAGCCCGACGACGCCGACGACGGCCGTCGTGCGTGCCCGGTGTCAGCTCGAGGTCGATGTCGATGCAGCACGGTGTGACCGTTGAACGACTTGGCGAGTCCGCGTGATCTCGAGGGTGTGGCGGCGGTCGTCACAGCGCCGCCACCTTCGTCGACTGCCGGAACAGCACCAGCGTCACCGGGATCGCGAGCACGACGAGCACCAGGCGTACGGCGCGGCGGCCGCGTAGTCCAGCTCGCTGGAGAACGACCAGAACCGCATCGACAACGTCCGGGTGCCGGTCGGCGCGAGCAGCAGCGTGGCGGTCAGTTCGGTTGCCACAGCGACGAATACCAGCGATGCGCCGGCGGCCGCGGCGGGCGCGGTGAGCCGCAGGGTGACGCGCAGGAAGGTCGCGCGTCGGCGAGCTGCCCAGCGACCGGGACGCCTCCTCGAGGCCGGGCGGGACCTGGGCGAGGCCCGGCCGCACGTTGACCAACGCGCGCGGCATGAACAGCAGCACGTAGGCGAACACGATCAGCGCACGCTCTGGTACAGCGGGCGAGCGAAGTGGATGGTGACGGTGACCAGCGCGAGCGCGGTGACGATGCCGGGCAGGGAGCTGGTGACGAAGTTGGCGCCCTCGACGACGCGCGCCAAGAACGCCGCTGGAGCGCACCGCCACCCACGCGACCGGAAACGCCAGCACCGTCGTCAGCACCGCGGCCGCGGCGGCCAGCGCCGATCGTCTGGCCGAGCGCGGTGCCGATTTCGTCGAGCGCCCACACCTCGGTGCCGCCGATCCACAGCCAGCGCAGGATCGTCCACACCGGCACGCCGAGCGCCAGCACCGCCAGCGCCGGCCAGCGCCACGCTGCGCGGGAATCGTCGTTGCGCCCAGGCGGATCGGGGTCGCCGCGCGTGGCGCGCCCGCGCCGATGCCGGGCGTACCGCGCGTTGCCGCGCGCCGCCGCCTCGGCGACGAGCAGCGACCAGGCACAGCAGCACCAGCACGCCGGCGAGCATGCTGCCCGCCGCGCCGTCGAAGGTGACCTGGAACTGCTGGAAGATCGCGGCGGTGAACGTGTCGAAGCGCACCATCGCGAAGGCGCCGTACTCGGCGAGCAGATGCACCCCGATCAGCAGCCCGCCGCCGAGGATCGCCAGCCGCAGCTGCGGGAGCACGACGCGGAAGAACACCCCGGCCGAATCGGATCCCAGCGCGCGGGCCGATTCCTCGATGGCCGGATCGAGCCGGCGCAGCGTCGCGGCCACGGGCACGTACATGAACGGGAAGTACGACAGCGTGGTGACCAGGACGCCCGCCCACAGCCCGTGCAGGGACGGGATCACGCCGACCCACGCGTAGCTGTTGACGAATGCCGGCACGGCCAGCGGCGCGACGAACAGCGGACGCCAGAACGCCCGGCCCGGGCAGGTCGGTGCGCTCCACCAGCCAGGCCAGCGCCGACGCCGAGCGACGACACAGAGCGGCACCGTGACGACCACCAGCGCGACGGTGTTGACCAGCAGCTCGCCGACCCGGGGCCGGACGACCAGTTCATAGGCGCGCGTCCACCCGACCGACACCGCCGACCACGCCACATAACCCAGCGGGATGAACGTGGCGGCGACCAGGATCGCGACCGTGGCAGACACCGAGCGGGCCGGGCCGGGCGCGGCGCTCGACCGCGAGACCGGTGCCGCGGCGGCGTGGAACGGGGGGAGCGACCACCTACAGCAAGCCCGCCTTCGTCATCAGGTCCGACACCTTCTGGGCGTCGAGGGTCGACGGGTCGACCGTGGGCGCCTGCAGCGGTCGAGCGGCGGCAGGGCGGGGTTGGCGGGCACGTCGCTGGCCACCGGGTACTCGAACGAGGTGCCCTTCTCCAGCACTTCCTGGCCGGCCTTGCCGGTGATGAACGTCAGGAACTGCTGCGCCTGGTCCTGCTTCTTGCTGGACTTGAGCACGCCGCCACCGGACAGGCTGACGAACGCGCCGGGATCCTGGTTCTTGAAGTAGTGCAGCGCCGTGTTGCCGCTGATCTCCTTGGTCTTGGCCTGATCGCGGAACCAGTAGTAGTGGTAGATCACGCCGCCGTCGACCTCACCGGCGTTGACGGCCTTCAGCGTGGCGATGTTGTCGTTGTAGATCTTGGCGTTGGCCTTCATGCCTGCCAGCCACTGCGCGGTCGCCGGCTCGCCCTTGAGCTGCAGCAGCGCCGCGACGATGGCCTGGAAGTCCGCCTTGGCCGGCGGTGCGCCCCACCGGCCCTTCCACGCGGGCTGCTCCAGATCCAGCATCGATTTCGGCAGCTGGTCGGGTTGCAGCCGGGTCTTGTTGTAGACGAACACGGTGGTGCGCGCCGCGACGCCCGTCCACTTGCCGGTGGCCGGACGGTACTGCGCGGGAACCTGATTGATGGTGTCGGGGTTCGAGGTCGGCGAACAGTCCGGCCTTCTCGACGGCGGCCATGGCGGGGGAGTTCTCGGTCAGGAACACGTCGGCGGGCGACGCGGCGCCCTCGGCGATCAGCTGGTTGCCGAGTTCGGTGTCGCCGCCCTGGCGGTAGGTCACCTTGATGCCGGTCTCCTTGGTGAACGCGTCGATCCACTCCTTGGTCAGCGACTCGTGCTGGGCGTTGTAGATCAGCAGCTCGTCGCTCTCCTCGGAGCTCGAGCATGCGGTCGCACCGACGCACGACGGCGAGCGTGACAAGACTGCGGCGATCCGGCTCCAACGAGGTCGCATCCAGGCAGATCCTTCCTGCTCCTGCCGCATAGCGGCGCGCTTTAGCTGAGGTTTACCTTATGAACATACCCTGCGCCGGACGTCGGTTGTGGTGTGGCGGGTCCGGCCCATGGTCGCGGTCGCGTTCTGCGGGGGCGCAGCGAGGTCAACGCCGGAGGACTTGTCTCGTTGCGAAGGCGGACGACGGTCGGAGAGGTACGTTGTCTGAGAATCGGGGTCGGAGACCCACCGCAACCAGACCGAGGGGAACGAACTGATGAGAACTTCGGCAACGGCGGTGCGCCGCGGACTTTTCGGAGCGATCGCGGGCTGCGTGCTCGGCGGCGTGGTGGCGGGGACCATCGTCGGCGCCCGTGGCCGGCGCGGCGGACCGTGCTCGGCGAGCGGACTGGCCAGCACGGCCAGCGGCGTGCTGGCCTCGGCAGGCACCTACCTGGACGCCCACCCGGGTGCCAATGACGTACTGACCGCGGCCGGATCGCAGCCAAGAGATCAGGCCAGTCGAACGTCGAGTCGTACTTCTTGGGCCACCCCGGCGAGTTCCTGGATTTGAAGGGCATTGCCCAACCGCTGACCGACCTGCGCAACCAGTGCGGTGTCTCGGTCACGCCGGGGCAGCTGGCGTCGCTCGTCGAATCGTTCCAGCCGTAGTCCGGGCTCGAAGGATCGCTACATTCGGCCGTGCCGACTTCGGACGAAGCTGTAGGCGCCGAAGGCGGCCAGCCCGAGTGCGGCGAGGATGAGCAGGAACTTGCCGAAGGGCGCCTGGCCAAGTGACTTGACCGCCGCGTCGAGACCCGACGCCTTCGACGGGTCTGCCTGCAGTGTCGCGATGATCACCAGCACGCCTGCGCCGGCGAGTACCAAGCCCTTTGCGGCATAACCGGCGACGCCGGTCGCGGTGACTGCGGTTCCGCCTGACACCCGGAGGTCTTTCAGGAACTTCTTCGACACGCCCTTGTAGACGTGGTACCCGCCGACCGCGAGGAGCCCCAGGGCGACGGCGATGAGAACGGCTTTGCCCCAACCTGATTGCATCATCTGAGCACTCATGCCGGCGTTCTGTTGCGTGCTCTGCTGACCGCTGCCCATCGCGAAACGCGCGGCGGACAACGCGATCGCGAAGTTGACGATCGCCAGGCCCAGCGCTTTGACGCGGTTCCATGCGGGGGAGTCGTCGCTGTTCTGGGCGGATGGCTCGCCGGGCTTCGAACCGATGAGTGCCTCCGCTATCCGCCAGAGCCCCAGGGCCATTAGCCCGATGGCGGCGACCCACAGGATCGCGGTGCCTCCGGGCTGACCCGACAGTGTCGCGAGCGCACCCGATTGGTCGGCGTTGCCGCCGGAGCCGAAGGCGAGTTGGAGGATGATATATGCCACGACGAAGTGAAGTAACCCGCTGACGGCGAATCCTGCGCGGGCCGCGTACTCGAAGAGATCGTTGTCGGTCGCTTTGCCTGCCATGCTCCGTACGGAATTGTCGACCATGAATCCTCCTGCGCGCCGCCTGGGCGCCGTTGATGGATGGCTCCGTATACCCCCTTCGTGACGGCGGCGAAACCGCATGTGTGCCACCGGGGCAGACGCTACTTCGCCAAACGCGGCGGCCCCTGCGCGCCGATTCCCGGAATCCGTGCGCGTCATTGTCTTGAATGACACGTCGATGGGTGCTGCAATCACCCCAACGGCACTAGGTGACGAGGGAGCGCAATGGGAAACTACAACCCCGCGATGCAGAAGGTGCGCTTGGCCGACGTCGCAAGCGACGCGCACGGGCTGATCTCCAAACGAACCGCTGAACTCGACGGCCTCTCGGTGACCCAGGTGACGTTCAACCAGGGCGCTCGCTGGTCCAATGATCTGAAGGAGTACGCCGGCACCGAGCTCTGCGAGCTTCCCCATGTCGCACTGGTGATCAGCGGCGCTCTGGGAGTGCGGATGAAGGACGGATCCGAAGACGTCTTCTCGGCGGGAGACGTGATGCTCCTGCCGCCAGGCCACGACGCCTGGGCGGTCGGCGCCGAGGCATGCACGTTCGTCGAGTTCTCCCGCGGGAACGACTACTACGCGTGATCGACGGCTGACGCGGCCGGCGCCGTATACCGCTCTTTAGCGGTGGCGAAACCGAATCGCGGGCGTCTGTGGATGGCCGGCCGGTTGGGGATGGAGCACGGACGAGTCGGCTTGCCCGTCGTTTCCTGTCGGTCCCGGCTCGCATGGTGGCGCCATGACGACATGGACGCGTGCCGAGATCGGCGCGTTGGGTGAGCAACTGGCGGTCGATCATCTGAGTTCGCTGGGCCTGCGGGTGTTGACCCGCAACTGGCGCTGCCGATATGGCGAGTTGGATGTGATCGCGGTCGACGACGCGTCGCACGGATCGTGGTGTTCGTCGAGGTGAAGACCCGCACCAGCGACCAGTTCGGCGGCGTGGCGCAGGCCGTGACGCCGGACAAGGTGCGGCGGCTGCGGCGGCTCGCCGGACTGTGGCTGGCCGCCCAGGACGGTCGCTGGTCGGCGGTACGCATCGATGTCGTCGGGGTGCGCATCGGGCGGCGGCCGCACCCCGGAGATCACCCATCGTGCAGGGGGTGGGCTGATGGCGCTGGGGCGGGCGTTCTCGGTGGCGGTGCGCGGTCTGGACGGCGAGATCGTGGAGATCGAAGCCGACATCACCTCGGGGCTTCCCGGTGTGCATCTGGTCGGGTTGCCGGACGCGGCGCTGCAGGAGTCGCGGGACCGGGTGCGCGCGGCGATCACCAACTGCGGCAACGGCTGGCCGATGGCACGGCTGACGCTGGCGCTGTCGCCGGCGACCCTGCCGAAGATGGGTTCCGTCTACGACCTGGCGCTCGCGTCGGCGGTGTTGTCGGCGAACGCGAAGACGGCGTGGGAGCGGCTGGAGAAGACGGTGCTGCTCGGCGAACTCGCGCTCGACGGGCGGGTGCGCCCGGTCAAGGGTGTGCTGCCCGCGGTGCTGGCCGCCAAGCGCGAGGGCTGGCCCGCCGTGGTGGTCCCGGTCGACAACCTGGCCGAAGCCAGCCTCGTCGACGGCATCGAAGTGTGGGGCGCGCGGACGTTGGGCCAGCTGCAATCCTGGCTGGCCGGCGAAGGCGCAACTGGACGTCCGGATCGACGCCCCGCCTTCGGCGCCGGAAGCCGTCTGTCGATCTCGCCGATGTGGTCGGCCAGATCGCATGCCCGATTCGCGGTCGAGGTCGCCGCGGCCGGTGCGCACCACCTGATGCTGACCGGGCCGCCCGGAGTCGGCAAAACGATGCTGGCGCAACGGCTTCCGGGACTGCTGCCGCCGCTGCACGGAAGCGAGTCGCTGGAGGTGACGGCGATCCATTCGGTGGCCGGCCTGCTGTCGGGCGGCACGCCGCTGATCACCCGGCCGCCGTTCGTGGCGCCGCACCACACGTCGAGCGTCGCGGCGTTGGTCGGCGGCGGCTCCGGGATGGCCCGGCCCGGCGCGGTCAGCCGTGCGCACCGGGGCGTGCTCTTTCTCGACGAGTGCGCCGAGATCGGCGTGAGCGTGCTGGAGGCACTGCGAACTCCGTTGGAAGACGGCGAGATTCGGCTTGCCCGCCGCGACGGCGTGGCGCGCTATCCGGCGCGGTTTCAGTTGGTGCTCGCCGCCAATCCGTGTCCGTGTGCGCCGGCCGACCCGCGGGACTGCATCTGCGCCGCGAGCGAGAAGCGCCGATACCTGGGCAAGCTGTCGGGTCCGCTGCTGGATCGGGTCGACCTGCGGGTGCAGATGCACTCGGTGCGGGCGGGCGCGTTCGCCGCTGAGGAGGGCGAGTCCACCGCGCGTGTTCGCGAGCGGGTCGCGGCGGCACGCGCGGCGGCGGCGCAGCGCTGGCACCGCACGGCATCCGCACCAACGCCGAGGTCAGCGGTGCCGCTGCTGCGGCGGAAGTTTCGACTGGACGCCGCGGCGATGGAACCGCTGCGGACTCGCGCTGGACCGCGGCGTGCTCAGCATCCGGGGGGTCGACCGCACATTGCGGGTCGCGTGGACGCTTGAGCGATTTGGCGGGCCGCACGTCGCCGGGCCTCGACGACGTCAGCACGGCGCTGAGTTTCCGGCAGGCGGGGCGCGGCGCGATGAGCGACGATGACGTCCGCCGTGCCTGGGCCTACCTGTCGCGGGTCGCCGAGCCGCCATGCCCCGAATTGTCGGCGTTGGTCCGCGACCGCGGCCCGGTGGAGGCCGCTGACCGCATTCTGCGGGGCAACGTCGACGGAATCCCTTGCGCGAGTCGACCGAGGCGCGTCGTCGACATCGATTGCGCTCGCTGAAGGATCTGGAGGTCGACTCGACCGGCTGGCCGGACGGTTGATCACCGCGACGGACGCCGAATGGCCGCGTGCTGGCCTTCGCGGCGTTCTCCGGTGCGTGGCGCGCGGCAGCGGCCGGATGCCCATCCGCCGATGGTGCTGTGGGCGGTGGGCCCGGCGCGACTGGACGACGTCGCCGCATCGGGCCGCGGCGCATCGTCGGGACGCGGGCCGCCACCGCGTACGGCGAACACGTCGCGGCCGACCTGGCCGCCGGTCTGGCCGGCACGCGACGTGGCCGTGGTGTCCGGCGGCGCCTACGGCATCGACGGCGCGGCGCACCGGGCGGCGCTGGCCGCCGACGGGTTCACTGTGGCGGTGCTGGCCGGCGGCATCGATGTGCCCTACCCGGCGGGGCACTCCGCGCTGTTGCACCGGATCGCGGAAGACGGGCTGGTGATCAGCGAATATCCGCCGGGCGTCCGGCCGGCACGGCACCGCTTCCTCACCCGCAACCGCTTGGTCGCCGCGCTGGCGGGTGCGACCGTGGTCGTCGAGGCCGGGCGCGCGCAGTGGGGCCGCCAACACCGCGGCGTGGGCGCGGGCCTTGGGTCGGCACGGTGTGCGCGGTGCCCGGCCCGGTCACGTCGTCGGCGTCGGTCGGGATGCCACGCGCTGTTGCGGGCCGGCGCGAACTCGTCACCCGGGCCGAGGAGGTCGTCGAACTGGTCGGACGATGTCGGCGAACTCGCGCCCGAGACGCAGCGGCCCACGTCGCCGCTCGACGGCCTGGCCGAGGCCGAGCGACGGGTCTACGACGCGCTGCCGGCCCGCGGCGCCCGCACCGCCGACGAGATCGCGGTGGCATCGGGTTTGCCGGCCACGCAGGTGCTGGGTCCGCTGGCGATGCTGGAGGTTTCGCGGGCTGGTCGTCCGCCAAGACGGCCGATGGAAGCTGGTGCCCGGCGGGCCTGAAAGGGCACTGGTGACGACGGACTGCAAGCCAAAGGTGACGGTCAGGTAATCCCGCCGCGCAGCCACCGTGGGCCGCCGGTGGGCGGCCTGCGCTCGTATCCTCGACGAGGTCGGGGGACGAGCAGGAGGTAGCAGTGGCGGGACGTCCGGTGCACACATTCGAAGTGGTGCGCAGTGAACAACTGGCTCCGCACCTGGTCCGCGTCGTCCTGGGCGGTCGCGGCTTCGACACGTTCAAGCCCAACGACTTCACCGACGCCTACGTCAAGATCGTGTTCGTCGAACCCGACATCGACGTCGCCGCGTTGCCGCAACCGCTGACGCTCGACAGCTTCAACGACCTGCCTGCCGAACAGCGTCCCGTCGTGCGACCTACACCGTCCGCGACGTCGACCCCGAGCGCCGCGAGATCACCGTCGACTTCGTCGTGCACGGCGAGCACGGTGTCGCCGGGCCCGTGGGCCGCCGCGGCCACGCCCGGCCAGCCCGCCTACCTGATGGGCCCCAGCGGCGCCTACGCGCCGGACCCGGCCGCCGACTGGCACCTGCTCGCCGGCGACGAGGCGGCCCTCCGGCTATCGGCGCGGCGCTGGAAGCGTTGCCGGACGACGCGATCGGAAAGGTCTTCGTCGAGGTCGGCGGGCCCGACGACGAGATCGCGCTGACCGCGCCGCCCGGGGTCGAGGTGACGTGGGTCTATCGCGGCGGTCGCGCCGATCTGGTGCCCGAGGAGCAGGCGGGCGACAACGCGCCGCTGATCGCCGCGGTCAAGGAAGCGGCCTGGCTGCCCGGCCAGGTTCAGGTCTTCATCCACGGCGAAGCCCAGACCGTCATGCACAACCTGCGGCCGTACATTCGCAAGGAACGCGGTGTCGACGCCAAATGGGCGGCATCGATCTCCGGCTACTGGCGGCGCGGCCGCACCGAGGAGACCTTCCGGCAGTGGAAGCGCGAACTCGCCAAGGCAGAAGAACAGGCCGAACAACTGATCGAAGGCTGACACGCTAGGCCGATGGCGTTCGGGGATTACCAGCTCGAGATCTACCTTCAAGGACTGTCCGGTGTCCTGCCGTCGATGCCGATGTCCTTCGCCGAACTGGAGGCCAGGGCGCAGTCGGCGATGTCGCCGTCGATCTGGTCCTATGTCGCGGGCGGCGCAGGCGACGAGCGCACTCAGCGCGTCAACGTCACGGCGTTCGAGAACTGGGGCCTGATGCCACGGATGTTCGTCGGCGCCGACGAACGTGATCTCTCCGTCGACCTGTTCGGGCTGTCGCTGCCGTCTCCGATGATGATGGCCCCGGTCGGAGTCATCGGCCTCTGCGCCCAGGACGGGCACGGCGACCTCGCGACCGCCCGCGCCGCGGCCCGTACCGGTGTGCCGATGATCGCGTCGACGATGTCCGCCGACCCGATGGAGCAGATCGCCGCCGAATTAGGCGACACCCCAGGCTTTTTCCAGCTCTACACCCCGACGGACCGCGACCTGGCCGCCAGTTTCGTCCATCGCGCCGAGGCGGCCGGCTTCAAGGGCATCGTCGTGACGCTGGACACTTGGATCCCCGGCTGGCGGCCGCGGGACCTCAGCGACATCGAACTTCCCGTTCCTGCGGGGCCACTGTCTGGCCAACTACACCAGCGATCCGGTCTTCCGGACAGCCTGGACCAGACACCCGAGGAGAATCCGCAGGCCGCCGGGCTGCGCTGGATTCAGATCTTCGGCAACCCACTCACGTGGGACGACTTGCCATGGCTGCGGTCGCTGACCGACCTGCCGCTGATCGTCAAGGGCATCTGCCATCCCGACGACGCGCGGCGCGCCAAAGACGGTGGCGTGGACGGATCTACTGCTCCAACCATGGTGGCCGGCAGGCCAACGGCGGCATCCCCGCCATCGACTGCCTACCCGCCGTCGCCGAGGCCACCGACGGTCTGCCGGTGCTGTTCGACTCGGGAATCCGCAGCGGACCCGACATCGTGAAGGCGCTCGCGCTGGGCGCCGACGCCGTCGTCATCGGCCGACCCTACGTTTACGGGCTTGCGCTGGGCGGGGTCGACGGCTGGTCCACGTCCTGCGGTCGCTGCTCGCCGAGGCCGATCTCACCATGGCCGTCGACGGGTATCGGTCACTCAAGGAGTTGACGCCCGAGGTGCTGCGGCGCGTCACCTGAGCGAGTGCCTCCGCGTCTGCGACGGTAGGGAAGTGGACGCGATACTCGAGGAGTTCGACGAGTACCTCGCGCTGGAGCGTGGCCGCTCCGACCACACCCGCCGGGCGTATCTGGGCGATCTGCGGTCGTTGTTCGACTTCCTGGCCGAACGGGCGCCCGACCCGACCCTGACGGGGGTGACCCTGCCGGTTTTGCGGTCGTGGCTCTCTGCCCAGGCGGCCGCGGGCGTGGCGAGGACCACGCTGGCGCGGCGCACCTCCGCGGTCAAGACGTTCACCTCCTGGGCGGCGCGGCGCGGGGTGATGTCCGGCGACCCGGCCGCCCGGTTGCAGGTGCCCAAGGCGCGCCGGACGCTGCCATCGGTACTGCGTCAGGATCAGGCACTCGATGCCATGGCGGCCGCCAATTCGGGTGCGCAGCAAGGTGATCCGCTCGCACTGCGGGACCGGCTGATCGTCGAGCTGCTGTATGCCACGGGCATTCGTGTCAGCGAGCTGTGCGGCCTGGACATCGATGACGTCGACACCACCCGGCGACTGCTGCGCGTGCTGGGCAAGGGCAACAAACAGCGCACGGTGCCGTTCGGCGAGCCGGCCCAGGTGGCCCTGACCGCGTGGCTGTCCGACGGGCGCCCGGCGCTGGCCGCCGCAGAATCGGGGCCGGCGCTGCTGCTCGGAGCCCGTGGCCGGCGGCTGGACCCGCGGCAGGCCCGTACCGTCGTACACCAGACCGTCGCCGCCGTCGACGGTGCGCCCGACATCGGCCCACACGGGCTTCGGCACAGCGCCGCCACGCATCTGCTCGAGGGGGGCGCCGACCTCCGCGTCGTGCAGGAGCTGCTCGGTCACTCGACGTTGGCGACCACGCAGCTCTACACCCATGTGACGGTCGCACGGCTGCGCGCGGTCCACGACCAGGCTCACCCCCGCGCCTGAATTTTCGCCGAAAAGGAATTCCCGGCCGCTAACTCGCCGCCTCAGCAGCCCAGGCTTCTGTCTCGAAGCTGACGCTAGCGCAGCAGCGCAATGACTTTGGCGATGTCCGGCATCGCCGACGGGCGGCCTGGCCACTGGTCGAAGACGCTCCAGTAGCTCACCCCGAACCGCCGCTGACGTTCGGTGAGATCCTCGGCCATCTGCTCGTGTGTACCGAGCAGAACGAACGGGGAGTCCAGCACGAAGTCCGGCGAGACCCCGCCGAACGCCGCGGCGAGCTCGGCCGCGGAGGCTTCACGGTCGTCGGTTTCCACCACGAACTGAATCAACGCGTTGAGTTCGATGGACTCGAAGCGGTCGCCTGCCGCCTCCCGCACGATCGCGATTCGATCCCGCAGTCCCGCGCTGTCGAAGTGCGTCAGGTTGACCTTGGTGGCATCGCGGTTGTGGCTGAATCCGGCCAGCCCGGCGATATCGGCCACCCGGCCGGCGAGCTGCAACACCCGCGTCCCGTTGCCGCCGATCAGCAACGGCACCGAAACTTTCGGCGGCGCAACGAGTTCGCCCGCGGCGGCACGGACACAATAGTGGGCACCGTCGACGTCGACGGCTTCCCCGGCCAGCAGCCGACAGATGACATTCGCCGACTCGATCAGCCGGTCGACACGCGTGCCACCGGGATCGAACCGGATGCCCGCCGCGTCGTACTCGGATTTCATGTGCCCGGCACCGAGACCCAGCTCGAACCGACCGCCGGAGATCGCGGCGACCGTGGAGGCCTCGCGCGCCGTCTCGACGGGATGTCGGAGGTCGTTGTTGAGCACCAGCGTCCCGGTGTGCAGGCGCGAGGTGGCAATCGCCGCGGCCGTCGCGCCGGCGAACGGCGACAGCGACGCGACGAGATGGTCGGGAATCGTCAGCACGTCGAACCCGGCAGCTTCCACCGAGACCGCGAAGTCACCGAAGTCGGTGCCGCGCGGCAATGCGGAGTGCAGGCCGAATCGCGGAGAGCGTGAGCGGTGGGCTTCGGAGACGGCGTCGGTCATGCCACCGACGGTAGGCGCGTCTATCCGGTGAGGATCAGGACACGGCTCCACACGACGAGGACGGCCAGCGCCGACATCTGCGGCCACGGTCGCCACGGCGACGCCTGGATCGCATACGACATCGCCTTGAGCGGCGAGGTTTCCGGCGGCGCTGACCGGCCTGCCGGCACCGGCTCGTGAAAGCGGTGAAAGTACAGCCGGATCAACGTCGCTCCGATCCACAGTCCGCCGAGGAAGCTGACCGCTTCGACCCCGCGCCACAACAGCAGGCCGGACAAGACGACCGTGAACCGAGCACGATGACATCGGACAGCGTGGTGGCCGACGGTTTGTCGCCGTAGCTGTTGTCCAGGGCTTCGCGGCGTTTGCGGCAGGGGAGGCCGAAGAACCCGTACTTGGCAATGATGTGCACGCCGAGCAGCGCAACGACGACGGTCGTGACGGTATTGAGCACGACCCCAGGGTGCGAGCAGCGTCTCGCGTGCTCGGGGTCTGTGCGCCGACGGCGTGTTGTTCAGCCGCGCAGCGACCGTGAGCGTGCGCAAAGTCGCGTCGCCGACCGGCGTGTTGCCCGCGGACACGCTCGGTCGCGGTCAGGGGTGCAGCGGTTTCAGCCGGATCGGCGTGCTGGCCAGCAGTCCCAACGGGTCGACGTAGTCGGCGCGGGCGGCGGCACCCCACATCGCACCCCAGTGCAGGCACGCCGCGACCGCACAGCCGGGATGGCCCGCCGACAACTCACCGATCACCGCCCCGCCGGAGACCAGCTGGCCGACCCGCACCGCAGCCCGCACCGGCTCGTAGCTGGTGCGCAGCCCGCCGGGATGGGCGATCGACACCAATGGGCGCCCCGCCAGCTCCCCGGCGAACACCACCGTGCCCCCGCCCGCCGCGTACACCGGCTGGCCAGGCGTCCCGGCCAGGTCCACGCCCCGGTGGCCGCGGTTCCAGTTCGGCGACGGAGCGTCGAACGGGCGCATCACCGCAGGTCGCGGGCGTACCGGCCAGTCGAGCCTGCCGTCGGTGGCGCCGGCGGACGGCGCCCAGGCCACCGCCACCCCCAGCATTGCCACCAGCTTGCGCATCTGACCAGTTCAGCGCGCTGCATCGACACGAACCAGCCCGACGACCGATGTTGTGGATGGCGGGCTCGGTGTGGAAAAAGCACCCTTTTCCAGCGTGTAAACTTCTACCCGCAGCTCGCTTGCGCGGGCTGACTTCGCGTGTCTGCACCATGGCCACCCAATTGGCGGTCATACCCGGATGCCGGCGGTCTCGTCCCGAACTTCTCGGAACGAGTCCGGCAACCAGCGGGCACCAGGGCTCGGCGTCACCCGACGCTGTGCGTCAACCGACAACAAGAGGACATGGCGACTATGGCCGTCGTAACCATGAAACAGCTGCTGGACAGCGGCACCCACTTCGGGCATCAGACCCGACGCTGGAATCCCAAGATGAAGCGGTTCATCTTCACCGACCGCAACGGCATCTACATCATCGATCTGCAGCAGACGCTGACCTACATCGACAAGGCGTACGAGTTCGTCAAAGAAACGGTCGCCCATGGCGGCAGCATCATGTTCGTCGGCACCAAGAAGCAGGCGCAGGAGTCCATCGCCGAAGAGGCGACCCGCGTCGGCATGCCGTATGTGAACCAGCGCTGGCTGGGCGGCATGCTCACCAACTTCTCCACGGTGCACAAGCGGCTGCAGCGCCTCAAGGAACTCGAGGCGATGGAGCAGACCGGTGGCTTCGAGGGTCGCACCAAGAAGGAAATCCTGATGCTGACCCGCGAGAAGAACAAGCTCGAGCGCAGCCTCGGCGGTATCCGCGACATGCAGAAGGTGCCGTCGGCGATCTGGGTCGTCGACACCAACAAGGAGCACCTGGCGGTCGCGGAGGCTCGCAAGCTGAACATCCCGATCATCGCGATCCTCGACACCAACTGTGATCCCGACCTCGTCGACTACCCGATCCCGGGCAACGACGATGCGATCCGTTCGGCCGCACTGCTGACCAAGGTCGTCGCCTCGGCGGTTGCCGAGGGCCTGCAGGCGCGCGCCAATGTCGGCCGCGACGGCGACAAGGCCGAGACCGAGGGCGCCGAACCGCTGGCCGAGTGGGAGCAGGAGCTGCTCGCCGGTGCCACCGCCACCGCTGAGCCGGGGGCACCCGAGGCAGCACCCACCACCGAAACCCCTCAAGAGTCATAGGGAAAGGCTGAAATGGCGAACTACACCGCTGCCGACGTCAAGCGCCTTCGGGACCTGACCGGTGCCGGAATGCTCGACTCGAAGAACGCGCTGGTCGATGCCGATGGTGATTTCGACAAGGCCATCGAGCTGCTGCGCATCAAGGGCGCCAAGGACGTCGGCAAGCGTGCCGAGCGGGCGACGGCCGAAGGCCTGGTTGCCGCCAAGGACGGCGCGCTGATCGAACTCAACTCCGAGACCGACTTCGTCGCGAAGAACGCCGAGTTCCAATCGGCGGCCGACCAGATCGTCGCCGCGGCGGCCGCCGCGAAGGCGACCGACGTCGACGCGCTCAAGGCTTCTCCGATGGCGAAGGTCGGCGACTACGACCGTCGAGCAGGTCATCGCCGACCTGTCCGCCAAGATCGGGGAGAAGCTCGAGCTTCGCCGCGCCGCCTACTTCGACGGCACGGTCGAGACCTACCTGCACAAGCGGGCGTCCGACCTGCCGCCGGCCGTGGGTGTGCTGGTGGAGTACACGGGTTCCGACAAGAGCGCGGCGCACGCGGTCGCTCTCCAGATCGCCGCGCTCAAGGCCAAGTACCTGACGCGCGACGACGTGCCCGCCGATGTCGTGGCCAACGAGCGCCGCATCGCCGAGGAGACCGCCCGCAACGAAGGCAAGCCCGAGCAGGCGCTGCCCAAGATCGTCGAGGGCCGCGTGACCGGTTTCTACAAGGACGTCGTGCTGCTGGATCAGCCGTCGGTGTCCGATAACAAGAAGACGGTCAAGGCGCTGCTCGACGAGGCAGGCGTGACGGTCACCCGGTTCGTGCGCTTCGAGGTCGGCCAGGCCTGACGACGATAGAGTAAGGCTACGCAAAGCCCCCCATGGTCGGGGGCCTTTTGCGTTTCCCTGGGCGCCTTGCGACGCCGCCGCGGTACGTATTGGTACCGTCGGTGCATGACACGCATTCACGCCTTCGGCGACGACGCCATGGGCGACCTCGACGCGGTCGGCCTCGTCGAAGCGCTGAGCGCCGGCGACGTGTCGGCTTCAGAACTCGTCGACGCCGCCATTGCGCGCACCGAGGCCGTCAACCCGACCCTCAACGGCCTGGCGTACGCGGCGTCCGACCGGGCGCGGCGACGGGCCGGCGGCGCCGCGCCCTTACGGCGGTTACTTCGACGGCGTACCCGACCTTCGTCAAGGACAACGTCGACGTCGCGGGCATGCCCACCATGCAGGGCACCGATGCCTGGGATCCGCGCCCCATGCCCGCCGACGGCGATTGCGCGCGCGACCTTCCTGGCCACCGGGCTCATCCCGCTGGGCAAGACGCAGCTGTCGGAATTCGGGTTCAGCGCGGCGGCCGAGCATCCGCGGATCGGCCCGGTGCGCAACCCGTGGAACCCCGACCACACCGCAGGTGCGTCGTCGTCCGGGCTCGGCCGCATTCGTCGCCGCCGGCGTGGTGCCGATCGCGCATGCCAACGATGGCGGCGGCTCGATCCGTATTCCGGCCTCCTGCAACGGGTTGGTGGGATTGAAGCCGACCCGCGGCCGGTTGCCGCTGGACAAGCAGATGCGACAGATGCCGCTGCGGGTCGTCGCACAACGGTGTGGTCACCCGATCGGTCCGCGACACCGCGGCGTTCTTCCGCGAGGCGGAGCGGATCTCGCGCAACCCGAAACTGCGGCCGATCGGCGACGTCACCGGACCGAGCGATCAGCGGCTGAGTATCGCCGTATCACCCGTCCGTTGTCCGGGAGGCCGGCCCCGAGATCCGCGAGCTGACCCTCAAGACGGCGGCACTGCTGGAGGAACTCGGCCATCGCGTCGACGATCTCGACAGTCCCCGTGCCAGCGCATTTCGCCGATGACTTCCTGCTGTACTGGTCGCTGTTGGCTTTTACCCTGGTGCGCGGCGGACGTCGCACGTTCGGCCCGAGTTTCGACCGCGGCAAGTTGGACAACCTCACCCTCGGATTCGAGCGGCACGCCGCGCCGCAACATGCACCGAGATGCCGCTGGCGATCGCGCGGCTGCGCGCTGTCCGGCCGCAGACCGCGCGGCTGTTCCGCACCTACGACGCGGTGCTGACGCCGACGCTGGCCGACCCGCCGCCGCCGATCGGACACCTCGATCCGACTGCCGACTATCAACAGATCATCGACCGGCTCATCGACTGGGTGGCGTTCACACCGCTGCAGAACGCCACCGGCGAACCCGCGATCTCGCTGCCGCTCGCCGAATCGGCGGAGGGGCTGCCGGTCGGCATGATGTTCTGCGCCCCGGCCGGGGACGAAGCCCGTCTGCTGCAGCTGGCCTACGAACTCGAAGCGGCGCGTCCGTGGGTGCGGATCCGGTGATCGCGCGACGGAACGACGAAATCCGTTGCGTCGGCGACACAACGCCGTAACCGGATCCGGCCCGAGTTAACGCCGCCGACATTCCGCGCAGCCGTCGGTGAAACTTTTCGGCCCCACCATCCCTGTTTGTGGAGACCAGTCAGGTCGGCATCACCACAGCCGTTCGATCGCCGGAGATCGCGAGCACACCGGGAAACACCTTCGGGCGTCTCCTCCGGTTCGCGATGGCCAACATCCGGCGGCGCCCGGAACGGTCTGTGCTGTCGGTGCTCGGCATCGCCCTCGCGATCGCCTGCGTCACCGTCGTCCGCACGATCTCGTCGAGTTTTGCGATCACGGGTGCAGATTCGGTGACCGATGTGCTCGGCGGCGCACAACTCTGGGTCGTGCCCGCCGCGGGCGTGCACTACGACGCGGGAGCGCAGGCGCTCGTGGCAGACGGCAACGTGCCGACGATCACGATCCCCGCCGACTGGACCGCCACACGCACGCTGGCGGGGGTGACCAATATCGACGACCAATCGGTCTCAGTGCGCAGCAGCGACGGAATTCGCTCCGAGCAAGCGATATTGGGCGCTCCGCTGGCCGAACGGCTCGGGCTGCAGCCGGGTGGACGAGTGGTGGTCGGCGGGCAGAGCCTCGCCGTCGACATCGTGGGCAGTGGCCAGTCGATGCTGGTGGCCACACCGCTGGCGCAGTCGGTCATCGGCGACAACGGCTGGTGGACCGTCTTTGCGCCGCAGGGCCAGGAGAAGCGCCGCGATCTGGCGCAGATCTTCGGCGGTGCGGTCGGCCTCCAATCGACCTCAGACCCGTCGGTCATCCCTGATGCCGGCGGAGGAGGCCTGATCTATGACACCGTGGGCGGTTCGGGACCGCTGACCTTCGAGCAGAAGTTCTCCGCATTGTTCTCCGGCCAGGTGACGTCCTCCACCCTCGGACTGATCTCCGTCATCGGGCTCGGGCTCGGGTTCGTGATCGCTGTGTCGTCGTTCCTTGCGGCAGTCGCGGAGCGGCGCCGCGAATTCGGCATCATGTCCAGCATCGGTCTGGCCGATGAGGT
Source organism: uncultured Actinomycetota bacterium (assembly GCA_963699655.1). Taxonomy (GTDB): domain Bacteria; phylum Actinomycetota; class Actinomycetes; order Mycobacteriales; family Mycobacteriaceae; genus Mycobacterium. The sequence goes on along the minus strand of CAVOUV010000011.1, from coordinate 171,258 downwards.
GCTCTACTTCTTCCTCGTCGAATCGGCCCTGGTCTTCGCGGCCGCATACGTGATCGGTGTGCTCGGCGCGGGGGCCGCTGTGGCGCTGACGATCCCAGGCATCGCCACTCCGACGGCGTGGCTGCAGGCGTCCGCCATGGTGGCCGCATTCCTGCCGGCGATGGCGATCGTCGGTGCCCTCGTACCCGTGCACCGGTTGCTGCAACAGAGACCGGTCGACCTCCTGGGCGGGCAGTGATGAGCGCTTGCGCGAAGAACAGAGGGTAGTGATGGTGCGAAAGGGCTTGGCATATGGCTGGCTGGCTGCGCGCCGGCGCATCCGGGAGATGGTGTTGCCCGTCATCACCACCGCGACCGGAGCATTCCTCGTCGTGATCGTGTTCGGGATGTCCGACGGGATCCACGCCCAGTCGGCATCGCTGGGCCACGCCGACGAGATCGGTCGGGCCGTCGTGCTGATCGCCGTGACCGTGCTGCTGGTGGGTGTGGTCGAGGTGGCGATCGCCACCACCCGCACCGTGGCGCACCGCACCCGTGAACTCGGTGTGCTCGGAGCCAACGGGGTAGCCCGCACATCAGTCGTCGCAGCGCTGATGGTCGAGCCCGTGATCGCCGCGGTCCTCGGCGCCCTGACCGGAGCCTTGCTCGCCGCGATCGCCGGAATGGTCCTCGGGGCAGCCGGTTTCGTGACAACCGGGGTCTCGATATCCGGGCTGGCGCTGGGCGCCGGAATCGCCATCGGCGTCAGCATCGTCGCAGCGCTGGCGACCAGCATCGTGCCCACCTGGACTGCCGCATCACGTCCACCCATTCGTTCTCTGACCGCCGGAAGGTAGCGCCATGACAGCGATCGAAGACCGAGCCGACACCGCCGGCACCGGGATCGAGGCCGGCGGGCCCGCGCCGGTGATCGAGATTTCGGATGTATGGAAGTTGCACAAGCTGGGAGACGAAGTCGTCCGTGCACTGGTGGCGGCCGAGTTGCAGGTGATGCCCGGTGAATTCGTCTGCCTGATGGGCCCGAGCGGCAGTGGCAAGTCGACGCTGCTCAACATCATCGGTGGACTCGACCGGCCCACCAAGGGCATGGTGAAGGTGGCCGGCCGCGACACGTCCGCGCTCACCGAAAGCCAGTTCGCCGCCTTGCGCCACGACACGATCGGCTTCATCTTCCAGAGCTACAACCTCATCCCGTTCCTCTCGGCGGTGGAGAACGTCGAACTGCCGTTGATGTTCGAGCCGTATGACCGCAAGTCGCTGCGCAAGAGGGCCACGGAGTTACTCGAGCTCGTCGGTCTCGGCCACCGTGTCCACCATCAGCCGACCAAGATGTCGGGCGGCGAACAGCAACGCACCGCGATCGCGCGGTCGCTGATCAGCGGCCCGACCCTCGTTTCGCCGACGAACCGACGGCGAACCTGGACCACCGCACGGGGGAGACGGTGGTGCGCATGTTGCGTGACCTGTGTTCAACACTGGGCGTCACCGTTGTCGCCAGCACCCACGACCCCACGGTGGCCGACGAAGCAAGCCGTGTCGTCCGAATGAAAGACGGACAAATCGTCAACTGACCCAACGTCATTGGGAGAAACTCGCATGACCCAAGAACTCGAGGCTGCGCCGCCGTCCAAACGCGACGAGCTGATGACCACAGAGCTGGTGCCCGAGCAGGTATTGCCGAAGGTGCTGGGCACGTTCGGGCTGACTGCGACATACGTGTTCATCATCTGTTGGATCACCGGATCTTCGGTGATGGCCGGCGGGGGTGGACCGCCATTCCCATGTGGATTCTGGGCATCGTGACGTTCCTGGTGCCCGCGGCGCTGGCCGTGCTGAACTCGGCAACCTGTGGCCGGGCCAAGGCGGCGTGTACATCTGGGCGTTCCGCACGATGGGCGAGCGATGGTCGTTCCTGGGCGGCTACCTGTCGTGGGTGCCGGTCGTGCTCAACACCGCCTCGTCGCCCGCCATCGTGCTGCAGTTCCTGCTGCTGGCCTTCCATGCGGAGCTCGGTCTGACGGTCAGCATCATTCTGCAGCTGGTGATCCTGTGGACGGTGGTGGCGCTGGCGCTGGCGAAGCTGGCCGCCAACCAGCGGATCATGAACATCACATTTGTGGTGTACGGCGTGCTGACCCTGCTGATCTTCATCTCCGGTGTGATCTATGCGGCCGGCCACGGCTCGGCCACGCCGTTCAGCTGGCACGACTCGCTGGTGCCGAATTTCGCCGGCGCCGGATTCCTGTACGGCACGGTCCTGCTGTATCTGGTCGGCGTGGAGACACCCTTCAACATGGGTGCGGAGTTCCTGTCCGTCAAGCGAAGTGCCGCCAAGATGATCGGCTGGGGTCTGCGGCGCTGATCGGCATCTACCTGCTGACCACCCTCGGCACCATGATGGTGCTGCCCGGAGATCAGATCGATCCGGTCACCGGCGTCATCGGGAACCTGGCAGTCTCAGGCTTCCCAGGTCTGATGGAGGTGTGCGCCGTCGTGCTGGCGGTCATCGTGTTCGTCGCCATGACGACGTATCAGGTCGCCTATTCGCGGCTGATCTTCGTGTCCGGCCTCGAACGCCACCTGCCGCGGATCTTCACCCACCTCAATCCGCGCACCCGCAATCCGGTCACCGCGGTGCTGATCCAGGGCGTGTTGTCGTCGCTGATCCTCGTCGGGCTGTACTCGCAGAGCAGCATGGCCAACGTGACCGTCTACCTTCAGGGCGGTCTGAGCGTGGTGTGGCTGATCTCCGGCTTCTTCTTTTTCATCCCGCTGCTCATCGCGCGCAAGAAGTACGCGGATCGCTATGCCAGCGAGGACTTCTGGCGAATCCTCGGCGGAATGCCAGCGGTCTACGCCGTCGCCGCGATCGGCATCGTCGCGACGTGTGCCGGTGTGTACTACTCATTCGCGTCTCCGTGGATCGATGTTCCGCAGGCCACCTGGATGACGTGGGTCGGCAGCATCGCCGTCGGCATGTTCGTCCTCGGCGCGATCGTCTACTACTTCGGTCGCCGGTCCGCCGCCAAGGTCAGCCAAGAGGACGCCCTGGCGCACCTCGCCGTTCTGGACCTCAAGAAACCCGAATCCACCGGCACCGAGGCGGTTTGACGCAGATGACGATGGACAGCACCGCGGTGCACGCGGACAGGACCGGCGGCGGTACCTCGTACCCGCTCGATCCGCTCAGCGGAGCGGAGATCGAGGCCGCGGCCGCCGTCATCATGGATTCGGAATACTCGACGCCGTCACTGAAATTCGTGATGATCCAGCTGGCAGAACCGGCCAAGACCCGCGAGCTGACCTTCGACGGCGTCGAGGTGCCGCGGCGGGCTTTCGCCACCATGTACGACGGCGCGGCGAAGTTGATCTACGAGGCGGTGGTCGATCTCGGCGCCAGAGTCATCGACTCGTGGACATCGGTGCCCGGGCGGTTTCCGTCCTATCTGGTCGAGCACATGACCGGAGTCGAAGAGGTGGTGCGCGCCGATCCGCGGTGGCAGGGTGCGATGCGAAAACGCGGCGTCACGGACTTCGATCTCGCGATGATCGACCCTTGGCCCGCAGGCTATTACGGCTCACAAGATCACTACGAGAACTCTCCGTTGATCTGTCGTCCACTGACGTTCATGCGGGCGGCACCATCGGAGCACGGTTATGCGCGGCCGGTCGAGGGGTTGATCGTGACGTTCGATCTCGATGCGATGAAGGTGATCGACATCGAGGATCACGGTGTGGTGCCGCTGCCGCCGACGGCGGGTAACTATGCCGAGAAGTTCATGTTCGACGAGAACAACCGGCCCGCGTTCACCGGTTTCCGCGACGACGTCAAACCCATCGAGATCACCCAGCCCGAGGGGCCGAGCTTCACCGTCGACGGTTGGAAGGTCCAGTGGCAGAAATGGTCGATGCGGGTCGGGTTCAACCCGCGCGAGGGGATCGTCCTGCACGAGATCACCTACCCGATCGCGGCGAGACGCGCCCATCGTGTACCGGGCGTCATTGTCGGAAATGGTGGTGCCATACGGCGACACGGAACCGACACACTGGAACAAGAATGTCTTCGACATGGGCGAGGTCGGGATGGGCTTCTCGGCCAATCCGCTGACCCTCGGCTGCGACTGCCTTGGCGAGATCTTTTACTTCGACGGGACGGTCAACGACTCTTCCGGCAATGCCGGTCGACGATCCCGAACGCGATCTGCATGCACGAGGAGGATTACGGAATCTCGTGGAAGCACACCGACTTCCGCACCGATGAGGTCGAGGTGCGCCGGTCGAGGCGGCTGGTGATCTCGATGATCTGCACCGTCGGGAACTACGAGTACGGATTCTTCTGGTACTTCTACAACGACGCGTCGATGGAGGTCGAGGTCAAGCTCTCCGGCGTGCTGACCACCGGTGCGGTGCGCCGACGGCAAGGAACCGCGGTGGGGAAGCTGGTCGCGCCCAACATCTACGGGCCGAATCACCAGCACTTCTTCAACTTCCGGCTGGACATGAGCGTCGACGGTGCGCAGCAACAGCGTGTACGAGGTCGACTCGATCCCCGAGCCGGACCCGGAGCTCAATCCGCATCACAACGCGTGGATCACCCGGGACACACTGGTGGCCTCCGAGGCCAGGGTGCGCGGGACTGGAACTGGTCGACGGGCCGGTACTGGAAGATCACCAACCCGTCAAAGGTCAACGAACTCGGCAGCCCGGTGGGCTACAAGCTGATGCCGCGCGAAGTCGTGCCCGTGATGGTGCAGGAGGGCTCGTACATCTGCGACCGTGCCCGGTTCGTGCAGCACAACCTGTGGGTGACCAAGTACGACCCGGCAGAGAAGTTCGCGGCGGGCGATTACATGTACCAGTCACCGGACATCCAGGGCCTGCCGAGTACATCGCCGACGACGCGCCGTTGGAGAACACCGACGTGGTGCTCTGGTACACGCTGGGCGCGCACCACGTCGTCCGCCCCGAGGACTGGCCGGTCATGCCGTGCGCGTACACCGGATTCCATCTCAAACCGCTCGGCTTCTTCGATGGCAACCCGGCGCTGGACCTTCCGCCATCTCCGCCCGCCGCCTGCCACCATCACTGATCGGCGAGCAGACGCAGACCCGCGCCTGTGCGAGTCGTCATGCGAGTCTGCGTCTGCCCGCTGGAGTCGCCCCCCCCCCTCAAGCGAGCGACGACTTAGCTGCGGTCTCGAATTCGGACGGTGATATCCGGCCGAACCAGCATGTAGAACCGTAATCACAGCGCTTAATCAGCGCAGATGTAAATCTCCTGAGAGGTTAACTCACGGGATGCGGTAGCAGGCGCGAAATCGGCCCGAATCGCTTATTTCGGGTCGGAACCGATCGTCACCAGAATGCGTTTGAACAGGGCGCGCTGGTCCGGGGTCAGGTCCGCCATCACCCGCCCCTCCGCGGCGCGAACACCCGCATCCGTGCGATTCAACAGCTCCCGGCCTTCGCGGGTCAGCTCGGCCGGCAGCGACCGTCCGGACGCCACGCTGGCCGGCCGGCTGACCAGTCCGCGCTCCTCGAGGCTGCGCATCACCATGTTCATGGCCTGCGGGGACACGTTGGTGTCGCGGGCCAGTTCGGCGTTGGAGCGGCCGGGGAGCTTGGACAGGATCCGCATGCAGATGTATTGGGGGAACGCCAATCCCAGCGGATCGAGGACGCCCGTCGTGACCTCGGACCGCAGCGCGTTGTTGGCGCGGTACAGCAGGTAGCCCAGCGGCTGGTCCTCGAGGGACTCGTTCATATCAAGCATCTTGACATATATCAACCTTGTTGATATCCATGAGACATGACTACACCACAACCACAAGAAATGTTCGAATCGGCATATCGCGGCGAGGCTGACGAGTTCGAGGGCCAGCGCCCGCCGTGGAGCATCGGTGAGCCGCAGCCCGAGATCGCGGCGCTCATCGAGGCAGGGCAAGTTCCACGGCGACGTGCTCGACGCCGGCTGCGGTGAGGCCGCCATGGCGCTGCACCTGGCGGGACAGGGATTCACCACGGTCGGCCTCGACCAGTCGCCGACCGCGATCAAGCTGGCCCGCGAGGAAGCCGAAAAGCGGGGTCTGACCAGCGCGACCTTCGAGGTCGCCGACATCAGCGCGTTCACCGGCTACGACGGCCGGTTCGGCACCATCGTCGACTCGACTCTGTTCCATTCGATGCCCGTCGAACTGCGGGACGGTTACCAGCAGTCCATCGTGCGGGCGGCGGCACCTGGCGCGTCGTATTTCGTGCTGGTCTTCGACGCCAACGGCTGCCCGAAGCGGCCGGCCCACCCCGTCACCGAGCAGGAACTTCGCGACGCGGTGTCGAAGTACTGGATCGTCGACGAGATCCGGCCCGCCCGCATCCACGCGAACGTGCCCGAAGCGTTCGCCGCCAATTTCGCCGACTTCGCCGGCGGGGACATCCGGGACGAGGCCGAGGGCCGCAAGTCGGTGCCGGCCTTCCTGCTGTCGGCGCATCTGCCCGGCTGATCGGCTGGCTAACCCGACACCTACCGACCCCTTGGCGATTCAAGGCCCGCGATAAGGCAGGATGAGGGGCGCCGTCCCTGGCCGTACGCCGGGATGGCGATCTCTTGCGAGAACCCCGAAGGAGTCGGATGGCGGAACCCACCACCACCAACGGCGCCGGAACATCGCGACCGATCAGGCCGATGTACTCGCGCGTCCTGCTCAAGCTCGGCGGTGAGATGTTCGGCGGCGGGGAGGTAGGCCTCGACCCCGACGTGGTGGCGCTGGTGGCCCGGCAGATCGCCGAGGTGGTCCGCAGCGGGGTGCAGGTTGCCGTCGTCATCGGCGGCGGCAACTTCTTCCGCGGCGCGCAGCTGCAGCAGCGCGGCATGGAGCGCACCCGCTCGGATTACATGGGCATGCTTGGCACCGTGATGAACAGCCTTGCGCTGCAAGATTTTCTGGAGCACGAAGGCATTGCGACGAGGGTGCAGACGGCCATCGCGATGGGACAGGTCGCCGAACCGTACATCCCCTTGCGGGCGGTGCGTCATCTCGAAAAGGGGCGCGTGGTCATCTTCGGCGCCGGCATGGGCCTGCCGTACTTCTCCACCGACACGACGGCGGCGCAGCGGGCCCTCGAGATCGGCGCCGAGGTGGTGCTGATGGCCAAGGCCGTCGACGGTGTCTTCACCGCCGATCCGCGCGAGGACCCCGACGCCGAACTCCTCACCGCGATCAGTCACCGTGAGGTCATCGACCGCGGCCTGAAGGTCGCCGACGCCACCGCCTTCAGCCTGTGCATGGACAACGGCATGCCGATCCTCGTGTTCAATCTCCTCACGGACGGCAATATCGCGCGGGCGGTGGCAGGTGAGAAGATCGGAACACTGGTCACCACCTGACGGTCGACCGGGCACTCAGCGCATTGTGCGCACGCGAGGAGAGAAGGAGACAACTCACCGTGATCGACGAAACGCTCTTCGACGCCGAGGAGAAGATGGAGAAGGCGGTGTCGGTGGCCCGCGACGACCTGTCGTCGATTCGCACCGGACGTGCCAACCCCGGCATGTTCTCCCGCATCAACATCGACTACTACGGCTCGATGACACCCATCACGCAGTTGTCGTCCATCAACGTGCCCGAGGCGCGTCTGGTCGTGATCAAGCCGTATGAGTCCAATCAGCTGCGCAACATCGAGGACGCCATCCGCAACTCCGACCTCGGCGTCAACCCCACCAACGACGGCAACGTCATCCGCATCGCGATCCCTCAGCTGACCGAGGAGCGCCGCCGCGACCTCGTCAAGCAGGCCAAGGCCAAGGGTGAGGATGCCCGGGTGTCGGTGCGCAGCATCCGCCGGAAGGCCATGGAGGAGTTGCACCGCATCCGCAAGGACGGCGAGGCGGGCGAGGACGAGGTCAGCCGCGCCGAGAAGGACCTCGACAAGACCACCCACACCTACACCAGCCAGATCGACGACCTCGTCAAGCACAAAGAGGGCGAGCTGCTGGAGGTCTAGTGGCCGATCAGCAAGCTTCTCCAGTGGCAGACACCGACCCCGGTCCGACGGAGCCGGCCAAGAAGGCGTCCCGGGCCGGCCGCAATCTGCCGGCCGCAATCGGCGTCGGCGTTGTGCTCGGCGGGCTCGCGATCGGGATCCTGCTTTTCGCGCCGATCGGATGGCTGCCCGTGCTCGCGGTGGCGATGCCGATCGCCACTCACGAGGTCGTTCGCCGACTCCGCGAGGCGGGCTATGTCCTGCCCGTGATTCCGCTCTTGGTCGGCGGCCAGGCCATGATCTGGTTGACGTGGCCGTTCGGCCCGGCCGGCTTGTTGGGCGCGTACGGCGGAACGGTCGTCGTGTGCATGGTCTGGCGCTTGGTCGGACAGGGGCTCCGCGCGCCGCCACAGAACTATCTGAGGGACATCTCGGCCACCCTGTTGATCGCGACATGGATACCGCTGTTCGCCAGCTTCACCGCGCTGCTGATCTTCCAGGATCACGGCGGTGCCCGGGCGTTCACCGTGATCGCCACGGTCGTCTTCGCCGACATCGGCGGATACGTCGCCGGGGTGCTGTTCGGTAAACACCTGATGGTGCCGGCGATCAGCCCGAAGAAGTCATGGGAGGGACTGGGCGGCTCGCTCCTGTTCGGTGTCACGGCAGCCGTGTTGATCGTGGCGTTCCTGATGGGCAAACCGGCCTGGGTCGGCGTGCCGCTCGGTCTGATGCTGGTGATCACGGGCGTTCTGGGCGATCTGGTCGAATCGCAGGTGAAGCGGGATCTCGGCATCAAGGACATGGGCACGCTGCTGCCCGGGCACGGGGGACTGATGGACCGGATCGACGCGATGCTGCCGTCGGCCGTTGCGGGCTGGATCGTGCTGACGCTACTCGCGTGAAGTGTGCTCAGCGGCCGGTCAGGTAACGCTCGACGGTCGGCCCGACCAAGGTCACGAGGTCGTCGACGGGGGTCGACGCGATGGGCTCGATCTTCAGTTGATACCGCGCGAACGCCAAACCCATGAGATGGCTGGCCACCAATTCCACGCGTAGCTCGGCGTCGGAAACCTTGAACTCTGCGGCGACCCGCTCTGCCATCGGTCCGGCGAGCGCATCGTGCAGCACGCTGCGGGCCTGCGGCTGTATCGAGGCTGACCGCCACAGCGTCAGCAGCGGTTCGAAGACCCCGCCGTCGTCCCAGTGTTCGAGGAAACCGCGCACGAGCCTGGGCCCGATCTGCTCGGTGCTCTCGTCGAGAAGCGATGCCAGCTGGTGCAGCGGGTGCTGGGGTCCGGTGAGCACCGACGCGCCGAACAGCCCTTCCTTGTTGCCGAAGAAGTAGTAGACCATCGCGACGTCGACTCCGGCGTCGCCGGCGATTTTCCGGACCGTCGCCCGCTCATAGCCGTCGCGCATGAAGTTCTCACGCGCCGCTTCGACGATGCGTTGTTTGTTCTGCTGGCCGGTGCGCCACCTGCCGGTGCGCCGCGTTTCGGGCATGTTCGAAGCGTACTTCAACACATGTTGATGTATTGCGGAGGCAGTCGTATTCTTGTTCTTGAACCGATGTTGAAGAAGGAGGACGATGATGACCGAGGCGCTGGAACGACGGCTGTGGTGGCGGCACATCCTGTCATTTCTGCTCTTCCCGGCGACGATGGCGATCGTCATCCCGGCACTGATCGTGGTCTGGGCCGACGTGCGGTTGCCGGATGCGGGCTCGCCGTTGATGGTCGGACTGATGAGCGTCGGTGTGCTGTTGATCGCGGGCGGACTGGTGATGCTGTGCTGGACGGTCTACCTGTTCGATCGAGTCGGTGAGGGAACGCTGGGCATCGGAGACGTGATGGGACAGCCGGTCAATCTGGTGGTCCGCGGTCCCTATCGCCACGTTCGCAATCCGATGATCAGTGGCGTGCTGGCGATCCTGCTCGGGGAGGCCGCCCTCACCGCGTCCGGCTGGCTCTTACTTTGGTTCGCATTGTTTTTCGCGGTCCTGACGACTGCGATCCAGGTGTGGGAAGAGCCCCATCTGGGCCGCCGGTTCGGGGTTGAATATGTCAATTACCACCGGAATGTGCCTCGCTGGATCCCACGCGTGTCGGGTTGGGAGCCGAGTCGCTGACGCTTTCGGATGTGCGCTCGCGCTGCCGGCGTGAGCCCCGCACGTTGAGCCAGCACGCCGCTGCTCCGATCAGCAGACCCACGGCGATTCCGACATCCGGACGCTGGCCGAGCAGCACCCACGAGAGCACCCCCGCAATGGCAGGGATGACGGCGAACAGCATGGCGACCGCCGCGGCGCCGTGGTTGTTGACCGCGCGGACATACATCGTCATGGACAGGGCCGCGTTGAGCAGGACGACCGCGGCCACCGCGCCCGCCGCCTTCCACGGGTCGGTCACATTGAACGGCATCAGCGTGGCCAGCACGATGACGGGCAGCACGCAGGCCGCGTTCTGCAGCGCTGCCGTGGCGCGAAAGTCCACGCCCGAGATGAATCGCTGCTGATAGACCCCACCGGCGGCCACACTGAACAACCCGACGAGGAGCAGCAGCACAACGGGGTCGACGCCACCCACCGCCAGCAATCGGCCCGCGCAGGCCGCCAACACGGCGAGCACACCCAACGCCAGCGCACCGACCCTCATCCACGACAGGCTCTCGCCCAGGAACATCGCCGCGAGAAGCGCGGTGACGACGGGGTTCATCGAGATGATCACCGCACCCAGCACGGCCGGCGCGCCGTGCATCAATGCGAGGTAGAGACAGGTGAACAGCAGTCCCTGCGCCAGTAAGCCGCTGACCAATACGTGCGCCAGGGTGCGGCCTGTGGGCCACGCCACTCGCGCGATCAACGCCCACCCCGACAGCAGCGCAGCCGCCAGACCAAACCTGAACACCAGCACCGCCATCGGTGACATCGCCGAAACCGCAAGAGCACCAATCGGATAACCGAGGGCATAGACGAATGCCAGCGAGGAAGCCGTGCGGGCAGACATCGCGGGCAGCGCCATGGTTCCCATAGTTGCCACCAACGTTCCCGTCCGCCATTCAATTTCCGCCATCGATGGATGAGATACTGACCGAAGCTCATGGCCACATCTCTGCCCCTGGTTTTCGACGCACCCCGCCGCGCGATGCCACCGCGCCATCTGGCCGACCTCGACGAGGCCGGCCGCGCCGCGGCCGTCGCGGACCTCGGGCTGCCCGCTTTTCGCGGTAAACAGCTGGCCAACCAGTACTACGGCCGGTTGACCGCGGACCCGAACCAGATGACCGACCTGCCCGCGGCGGTGCGCGAGCACGTCGCCGAGGCGTTGTTCCCGAAGCTGCTCGACGCGGTGCGTGAGATCGAGTGTGATGCGGGGGAGACGCGCAAGACGCTGTGGCGTGCGGTCGACGGCACCACCTTCGAGTCGGTGTTGATGCGCTATCCCGACCGCATCACCGTGTGCATTTCGTCACAGGCGGGCTGCGGCATGGCATGCCCCTTCTGCGCTACGGGGCAGGGCGGGTTGAACCGCAACCTGTCGACGGCCGAGATCCTCGAGCAGGTGCGGGCGGCCGCCGTCGGGACCGCCGGTGACGCGACGGGCATGCCGCGCCGCAGGCTTTCCAACATCGTCTTCATGGGTATGGGCGAGCCGCTGGCGAACTACAACCGGGTGCTCGCCGCGCTACGCCGGATCACCGCGCCGCCGCCGAACGGCTTCGGCATCTCGGCGCGTTCGGTGACGGTGTCCACCGTGGGACTGGCGCCGGCCATCCGCAAGCTCGCCGACGAACGGCTCAACGTCACGCTGGCGGTGTCGCTGCACGCCCCGGACGACGAGCTGCGCGACACCCTGGTGCCGGTCAACAATCGATGGAAGGTCAGCGAAGTCCTCGATGCGGCAAAGTATTACGCCGATACCACGGGCCGACGCGTGTCGATCGAGTACGCGTTGATCCGCGATATCAACGACCAGCCGTGGCGCGCCGACCTGCTGGGCAAGCGCCTGCACGGTGCGCTCGGCCCGCTGGTGCACGTCAACCTGATCCCACTGAACCCCACACCCGGCAGCCAGTGGGACGCCAGCCCGAAGGCCGCCGAGCGCGAATTCGTCAGGCGGGTCCGCGAACGCGGGGTCTCGTGCACGGTGCGTGACACGCGTGGCCGCGAAATCGCCGCGGCCTGCGGTCAATTGGCCGCCGAGGGCTGAGGTTTCGCCGGCGCATTGATGGTCCACACGGACTCCTCGCGAAGATGGCGGCTGCGCCAGCCGTCGGCCGTTCGGACCAGTTCGTGGTGGTAGTACCCGCCGAAGAGGCACAGTTCCGCAACCCCCTGAATTCTTGTGGGGTTGTAGAACATGGCGCGTACGCGCGCGGTGTCGCCGGTGATCTCGCTCTCGACATTGGTGATGTAGTGCATGCTCATCAGCACCAGCGCGCTGAAGTCCCCGGCGAAGAAGTCCGTCACCTCATCGAGCGAACCCGCGATCACACCGGCCGAGGAGTAGTCGATGAACGCGTCGGCGGTGAACACCGACCGGAGAGCGCCCAGTCCTTGGTGTCCACCGCCCGGGCGTATGTGGTGAGCAGAGCGGCGATCTCGAGTTTGTCGCAGGCGTGTTCGGGATCGATCACTTCGGCATCCCGATCGTCTTGGCCTCCAGGTATTCCTTGTAGCCTTCCTCGCCGTTGCGATAGCCGAGGCCGCTCTGCTTGGTGCCGCCGAACGGGCTGGTGATCCCGAAGTGGCTCTTGGCGTTGATGGTGACGTTGCCGGTGCGCATCCGCTTGGCGACTTCGAAGGCCCGGTCGACGTCGCCGCCACTGACCTCGCCGGACAGCCCGTAGATGGAGTTGTTCGCGATCGCGATGGCCTCGTCGTCGGTGTCGTACGGCGTCACCGCGAGCACGGGGCCGAAGATCTCCTCCTGGGCGACTTGCGAATCGGGGTCGACATCGGCGAGCAGGGTCGGTTCCACGTAGTAGCCGGTCCTCAGATTCTCCGGAACGCCGCCGCCGGTGACGAGCCGGGCACCCGAGTCGATGCCACTCTTGATCAGGCCGAGTACCTTCTGCCGCTGGGTCTCGCTGATCTGAGGGCCCTGCATGTTGCCGGGCATCCACGGATCGCCGACGGGGAAGCCTTCCATCATGGCCTTGAGAATGCCGAGGCCCTCGTCATACCGGCTGCGTGGCAACAGAATCCGGCTCGGCAGGATGCAGGACTGTCCGGACATCACGCACGCCATCATGGCCGCCATCGGCAACGCCGAATTGAAGTCGGCGTCGTCCAGCACGATATGTGCCGACTTGCCGCCCAGCTCGAGCAGCGTCTTCTTCACCGTCGCTGCCCCGGCCGCCAGGATCGCCCGGCCGGTCGCCGTCGAACCGGTGAAGGTGATCATGTCGACGCGCGGATCGGCGGACAGCACCGCACCCACCCCGTTGGCGTTGGACACCACCACGTTGAACACACCGGCGGGGATGTCCGTCTCCTCGGCCACGATGCGCCCATACTCACTGCCCGACCACGGCGTCAGTTGGGCCGGCTTGAGGATCACGGTGTTGCCCGCCATCAGCGCCGGCACGGTCTCGGCGATGTTGAGGTAGAGCGGGACGTTCCACGGCGTGATGGCGCCGACGACACCGACGGGCTCGTAGTGGATCTTGCGCCGCGCCGGGCCCAACTGGGTCTCGTGTACCCCAGTGTCGACGAGGTAGGAGAAGGCGCGGCCGTGCTCGGCCCAGTGCCGGACCTCGTCGATCGGGCTCTCGATCTGCGAACCCGACACCGTGATGGGGCAGCCGACCTCGGTCACCAGCACCCGCCGAAGCCGCTCCTTGTTCCTCTCCAGCGCTGCGTGCAGCTGCGTGAGGCAGTGGTACCGGAATTCGAGGTCGCGCGACCAGTCCGTGGTGTCGAAGGCCCGGCGCGCCGCTCCGACGGCACGCTGCATGTCCTCGACGGTCCCGTCGGTGGCCTGGCCCGCGACTTCCTCGCTGGCGGGATGGATGACGTCGAACTTCGCACCGCTGCCGGTGAACTGCAGTTCGCCGTCGATCAGCATCCGCTCGTCGCCGGCCAGCACGCCGCTTTCTGTCTGCACATCGGTCATGCACACAGCTTTACAAATTCAGGCCAGAGTGTCAGCGCGTTGGTCGATCTTTCAGGCGGCCGCGCGGCGCCGTCGCGCCGGGCAGGTCAGGTTGAGGGATCGGCCGGCTTGATGCCCACCGCGTGGCGCAGTTGGGCCAGGAACTGGTCGTCGTCGTCGCTGCGCACGATGTAGTGCGATATCGCGACGCGGATGGCGGTGGCCGCCTTGACGGCGCCGTTGGGACCCGGCATCAGCCGCTGAAGACGCGCCCGCATCACCGGAATGATCCGCGCCAGCTGTGCGATCACCACCTCGGGCTCGATGTCGACCAACCGGACACCCGAATAGGACTGCTGGTAGGAGACGATGAATCTCAGTGCGGCGTCGAGCTTTTCGGTACCTCGCAGGTCTGCCGTCGCCCTGCTGATGCCGGTGTCGAACATCTCGCGTTCGAAGACCCCGAACGCGTCGAGGAGTTCCCCCTTGGAGGCGAACCACCGATACAGCGTGGGCCGAGAGACGCCGGCCTGCAGCGCCACCTCCGACAGGCTCAGCTTGGTCTGGCCGCTGCGTCCGAGGACTTCGGAGGTCGCGACCAGGATCCGATGTCTCGTCGAACTGTCGTCGACGATCCCGGATGTGTCGCGTAGTGGTTCGTTCACGTCCCCGGCCTCGATCGCTGTCGTTTCGATGATGGTATGCCGTGAGAACGCTGGTGAGGGCATCGGCACGGCTGGTGGCGGTTCACAGGGACTTCTGCAGCATTGCCACTGTGTCGAGGTCGTCGAGTGCGGCAACGCCGCGGCGCAATCCTTCCAGCGCGATCGCCTCGGCCTGCATGCCGCCCAAACCGGCCGTTATCAGTGCCGCGACATATGCGTAGAGCGCTCCCCGCCGGTAGCGCTCCCACAGGTCGTCGCGATCGAGTTCGGGGCCGCCCGCGGCCGCCAGCGCCCGCCGGTAGACGTCGAGCAGTTCGCGTTGGTGCTGCAGGCGATCTGCGGTAGTCAAGCCTGTGACCAGGGTGTAGGCGAGTTCCCGGCCGGGGTGGCCGCGCCGCACGGCCTGCCAGTCGAGCAGTCCCGCCTCTCCGTTGCGGAAGTACACGTTCCCGGGGTGCGCATCACCATGCATGACCGTGTGCGGCGGTTCGTCGATGAGCCGCGCGACCGCCCGGTAGTTCTCGTCGATGAAGCGGCCCTTCCGCACCGGGATGTCGGTTCTCTCGGCGATCCGACGCGCCGATGTCTTCAGCAGCGGCCCGATGAGCGGTACCGCCCTATCCGCCGATGCGGCGTACAGCCAGCCCAGCGGACCCTGTCCACTGCGTGCGGGCAGCCGGCCCCAGAACGTCGCGTGCACCGCGGCGAGAAGCTCGACGATCAGGCTCGCCTGGTCCCCGCTCAACGGATGCAGGGTGTCGGGAAACTCGCACTCGTCGACCGCCAGATCCTCGAGCACGAGGACGAAGCGGCCGGTCAACGAATCGAACACCGAGCCGTACGGGGTCGCACGCCGGTCAGTTCGGGTGCGAGCTGGCGGTAGAAGCGCGTCTCCGTGTCGGCCAGCCTGCCGACTTCACCCATCAGCCGGGTGGCTGCGGTCTCGGCTGCCATCTTCACGAACACCGATTCCGGGACGCCGTCGCCGGCCAGCGCCAGCCCCCCCCCCGTCCCCGCCGATCACCGACACCGACGTCACGGTGCGCCCCATCAGCCGAGACAGGTAGGCGGCGTCCAGGGTGTCGAGCGTCCGCGGCAGGGACCGGGTGCGGCCGACGACGGCATCGGTTGCGATGCGTTGAAAGCCACGGCCCATGTGTGCGGCCAGGCCGAGGACCGGCGCCACCCGGCTCGCTGTGTCCGCCACCATGCCTCCCAGTCTGAGCCTGTATTCTCGCCAAGTTTACAAAAAACCGCCGAGTTGTAAACGCAGTGGAAGGGATAACCATGGCCGGACCTCTCGAAGGCATCAGGGTCGTCGAACTCGGCGTATGGGTGGCGGGGCCGGCGGCGGGCGGAATCCTGGCCGACTGGGGCGCGGACGTCGTCAAGATCGAGCGGCCAGGCGGAGACCCCGGCCGGATGTTCGGCCGAATGCTGGGCCTGGACGTCAACCCGCCCTTCGAGATGGACAACCGCTCGAAGCGAAGCATCGTCCTCGACGTGACGGCCGCCGAGGGCAGGGCCACCGCCCTCGAATTGGTCACGGGCACTGACGTTTTCCTCACCAATGTCGGCCGGGCGCGCTGGGCCGCCTCGGCCTGGACTTCGATGCGGTCGCGTCGACGAACCCCCGCCTGGTCTACGGACTGATCACCGGCTACGGGACGGCCGGACCCGATGCGGACCGGCCCGCATTCGACGTCGCGGCGTTCTGGGCCCGGGCCGGGCTGGCGCACCTACTCACCCGGCCCGGCGAGACTCCGCCGTTCCAGCGCGGCGGAATGGGTGACCACATGGCCGGGATGACGCTGGCCGCCGCGGTGTGTGCGGCACTGGTTTCTCGCGACCGCACCGGAACGGGTCAACTGGTGAGCACATCGCTGTACCGGCAGGGCGCGTACACGGTGAGCTTCGACCTCAATACCTTCCCGTTGACCGGACAGCCGATCGCGATCGGCCAGCGCGAGTCGATGGGCAACCCGTGCATGAACAACTACGTTGCGGCCGACGGGCGGCGATTCTGGATCGTCGGACTGGAGGCCGGTAGGCACTGGCCCGCGCTGTGCCGCGCGGTCGGCCGACCCGAGTGGCTCTCCGAAGCGCGGCACGCCGATGCGCGCACCCGCGCGGCCAACGCGGTGGAGATCATCGGCCTGCTGGACGAGATCTTCGCGACACGGACGTTGGCGGAATGGGCGGATGCCTTTGCGGCCGAACCGGATTTCTTCTGGTCGCTCATCAACACGATGGAAGACATCGTGTCCGACGAGCGGTTCCATGCTGCGGGCGGGATCGTGGATGTACCCGACGGCGACGGCGGGATGCCGATGGTCGCCACACCGGCGGACTTTCACGGCACGCCCTGGGCGCCCCGGTCGGCCGCGCCCCGTCTCGGGGAAACACCGAGGAGATCCTCGCCGAACTGGGTAACTTTGCAGATTAGATCAATACTGTCACGCTGACGTGGTGGCAATCGAGGGCATCGGTCCGCTGCTCGGCGCGGATGAAGGTGGTATCGCGCCCTCAACGCGTACAAAATGGCGGTGATCTGCCTGATCGGCTCGATGTTGTTCGACGCAGGCCACTCCGATGACCAGCGGTTCCTGTTGAACGCGAGCGGAATTGGGCTGCTGACCCAGCTGGGTCTGGCCGATTTGGGCATCGACGACAGGCCGGACGACGGCCCGGTGATGCCACGCGACGAGCGGATCCGCGCGGCGCAGTCGACCTGACATCCTTGGTGCAAAGGCCACGCCGCGGTGACTTGCCCCATACAGTGAAAGGCATGTGGCGTCGACGCGGGGGATTCGACCGGTTGTCTTCTGCGGTGGCGGAACTCGAGCTTCCGCCTGCCGTGTTCAAGACGTGCCCGTGGGAACCGCGGACGCTCGTCGAGACCGGTCTGCGCCAGTGGCTGCGGTGCTGCGGCGCCGCGATGCGCGACAACCAGGTGATCGGAATGCCGTCCCACGCGGTCGACGAGGCGTGGCACGGCCTGATCCTGTGCACCGCACGGTATTCGGCGTTCTGCGAGGTAGCGTATGGCCGCTTCCTGCATCACCATCCCGAGGGCGGCGCACCATCCGGCGTCGTGAATACCTCCGGTTCGATGGACGACCAACTCCGCAGGACGGTCATCGCGTGGGCGATGGTCGCCCAACCGGGCGAGAAGTGTGTCCTCTGGGATCTCGACACCCATGTCGGCGTGGAGCATCCGTGGGGCCTCGACCTGGCCCGGGTCGCCGAGATCGCGGCCGCCGTGAGCGAGGTCGGCGCCGGCACGGTGTGACCGTCACCCGGCGGCCAGCCGCTCCTCGAGCGATCCGACGGCGTCCAGGTCGGCGATCGCCTCTGTCGTGCTGACCATGGCGGCCAGCGACACCTCGATCGGTTGCCATTGCGCCCCATGGCGGCGGTCGACGCCGCGGCGATCCACGAGTAGACCGAGAACAACCGGTACTGCTCGTGCGCGATGCGCGCGTCGAGTGCCACGCCCTGACCGGCGAGCGCACGCCGGGCCCGTGGCCGCCGACCGCCCCGTCGTAGAAGCCGCTACGCCCGCCGTCGACGACCAGGTTGCCGCTGTGCGTGTCACCGTGGATGAGGGTGCGGTCGCCCTCACTGAACAACGCGACGATGTCCAGTGCGCGCGACGCGTGGAGGTCGCCCAGGTGGCGGAACACCGGCGGCATGTCGTCGGCGAACTGGTCGATGGCGGACACGATGAATTGGGCTGTGCGCGAAGCGGCAACCCGACGCCTGGAGATCTTCCAGCACCATCACGAATGCGCCGTCGGCTTCGTCGAAATCGGCGTGCCACATCCGTGGCGCGCGAACCGGCAGCTCATCCCCGACCGCCGCGTACAGGCGCGCTTCGGCGACGCCGAGGCCGATCTGCCGCAGGAACTTTCGCTGTTCCGGCACGAAGGGCTGCAGCTTGACGAACAGGGTGTGGCAGGCCTGACGACGTGCGCAGACGGACGCGGGCCCGGCCGGTGGTGCCGGAATGTGCGTCGAGCACGTCCACGCCCCGAACGGGTGTGTCGAGGATGTGGCTGAACCACTCAGGCGTGAGCTCGTCGGGTCTGGCGGGAATGGTCATGGCGTACTTCCGGGTGGGTGGTGCTTGACGCGGGCCGCATGGCGAAGCTGGTCCAGGAATTCGTCGTCATCGTCGCTGCGCACGAGGTAATGCGAGATCGCCACGCGCACCGCCGTCGCCGCGGCGACAGATCCGTCCGACCCGGGCATGAGGCGCTCCAGCCGTTCACGCATGAGGGGTAATACCTGTGCGAGTCGCCTGATCACCTGCGCGGGTTCGATGTCGATCATCCGCAGCCCGGGATAGGCCTGTCGGTACTCGACGATGATTTGCAGTGCGGCGTCGAGTTTCTCGCCGGCCGGCAGGTCGGCGGTGGCTCCGGCGACGGCCCGCTCGTAGTACTGCCGCTCCCAGACGACGAAGGCGTCCAGCAATTGCTTCTTGTCGGCGAAGTACCGGTAGAGCGTGGGCCGGGAGACCGACGCCTGCGTCGCGACCTCCGACAGGCTCAGCTTGGTCATGCCGTTGCGCCCGAGGACTTCCGCAGTGGCGGCCAGTATCCGCTGCCGGGTCGAGGTGTCGTGGTCGGTGAAGGCCTCCACGTCCCCCGGCAACGGCCGCTGCATCGCCATAGCTTTACAAATTTTCTTGCAAGTGTCACGCTAAGTTTGTGACAGCCGCTCGCGAACACTGCTCCGTCGACATCACGTCACACGACTTCTGGAGCCGGCCGTTCGCGGTGCGCGACGAGACATTCGCCGAGCTGCGGGCGACCGACGGCTTGACCTGGCACCGGCCGTTTCCGTCGCTGTTCCCGATGGAGGAGCCCGGCTACTGGGCATTGACGCGTCGCGCCGACATCGCGTTCGTCAGCCAGCACCCGGAGCTGTTCACGTCGGCGCAGGGGGTTGCGCTCGATCCGATGCCTGCCGAGATCCAGCGGTTCGCCTCGTTCTTCCTGACCATGGATCCGCCGCAGCACAGCACCTACCGGCGGCTGATCAGCTCGGCGTTCACCCCGCGGAACGTCCGGCAGATCGAGGAGCAGATCCACAAGAGCGCGGCGAGCATCGTCGACGATCTGATCGGCGCGGGCGATATCGACTTCGTCGCCGACTGCTCGGCCCGGCTGCCGATGCTGACCATCATGGAGATGCTCGGTGTGCCCGCCGCCGATCAGCCCGCTGTCGCGAAGGCCGCCGAGAAGCTGTTCTCGATGAGCGACGACGAGTACAGCACGATCGAAGAGCGGGCGCAGGACACCATCAGCGAGATCATGTTGTTGAGCACCACGGGCGCCGAGTTGGCGAAGTTCAGGCGCGCCAATCCGGGCGACGACCTGATGACGAGCATCGTCAATGCGGAGGTCGACGGGCATCGGCTCACCGACGAGGAGATCGGCGCCTTCCTGATCCTGCTCGCGTCGGCGGGGAACGACACCACCAAGCAGAGCACGACGCACGTGATGATGGCGCTCGTCGACAACCCCGCTCAACGCGACTGGTTGACGGAGGACTTCGAGACCCGGATCGGCCCGGCGATCGAGGAGTTCGTGCGGTGGGCGTCGCCGGTCATGCAGTTCGCCCGGTTCGCGACCGAGGACACCGAGATCAACGGACACCCGGTGCGGGCCGGCGACAAAGTGGGCTTGTTCTACTGCTCGGCGAACCGTGACGAGAGCGTCTTCCCTGCGCCGGGCGAATTCGATCTGGCGCGCTCGCCCAACCCGCATCTGGGTTTCGGCGGCGGCGGCCCGCACTTCTGCCTCGGCAATCAGCTCGCCAAGGCCGAACTGCGAAACCTGTTCCGTGAGTTGCTGACCCGGCTGCGGACGGTCGAGTTCGGCGAACCCGACCTGCTGTACAGCAGCTTCGTCCACGGAGTGAAACGTCTGCCGGCCGTCGTCCGGTGAACGGGATCGAGATCGGAGTGACGATGCGAGTCGAAGTGGACCTCGACAAGTGCACAGGACACGGCATCTGTGAATCGATCGCCGAGGACGTGTTCGAGGTGCAGGACGACGGCACGGTGTTGATCACCGACAACGAGCGGCCCGACTCCGACGGCGACCGCATGCAGAAGGCCGTGACGCAATGCCCCGCCGCGGCCCTGCGCCTGGCCGACTGACAGGATCCCCCTTTTCGGCGGATGGGGTCAGCGGGTGCGGCGCGGGCGAACCAGCACGGACTGCTGGATCGCGCCCACCGGACCGGCTTCGTCGAACAGGGCGCCGAGTGTGATGCCGATCCCGTCGGGCCCGTAGTTCGTCTCCGCCCGGATGCCGATCCACTTGCCCTCCGGCACCCGGTGCAGGTGCACGACGAGGTCGGTGTTCAGGAAGGTCCACTTGCGGATGTCGATCTTGCTGCCGATGCCGTTGGCGTCGTCGGCCACGGCGAACAGCCGTTCCAACGGCGTCATGCTCTCGCCCTTGACGAGGTCGACCGTCGGCGTGATCCACGATTCGCCGGGGCCCTCACCCATCGGCTTGGTCAGCCACCGCCAGTCCAGGCTGTGAACGTAGTTGGGATCCCAGTCCTTGGCCATATCGCGGCCGCGCGCCTCCGACAACGGGCGGAGCGGCGGCTCGGACGCGTGCACCACATCGGGTGTGTCGAGCGTCTGCAACCGCCAACCGCTCGCCTTGGCGACGGCCCGCGGTTGCCCGTCAGGGCCGGGCGCCAGCATTTCGGCGCTGACCAGTTCGATCTGCCTGCCTGCGCGCTCGACTCGCGAGCGCACCCACAGTTCACCGTCGGCGGGAACGGGACCCAGCAGGTCGATCGCGACGCGACTCAGTCGGGTGTCGTCGCGCCGCACCGTCCGTTCCAGGCCGCGCACCAGGAGTGCCGATACCGGGGCGGCATGCTGAATGGACGCCGACCAGGTGCTGCGGACCATGTCGGTGGCGCTGAACAGCTCGCCGCGCGCGTCGTCCTCGTCGATCAGTTCGTAATAGGAGTCCGACATCTCTGCCTTTCAGGGGAGTCCGGCGCCGGGGATGTCGACCGTCGTCGCGTCGAGGCGCGATAGCTTCGTGCCGACGAGCCGGTGCGGGTAAACGTCGGTGCCGGACAGCATGAACAACGTGCGGCCCTCGGCGCCGCCGAGCGTGCAGGCGATCGCCGTCCGGTCGCCGATGTCGATGCGGTCGGTGACCGTGCCCCCCTCGACGATCCGCTCGAACTGGTGCGCCAGCGTCATCGCGGCCCAGACGCCGCCCTCGGCGTCGAGGGTGATCCCGTCCGGCGGGCCGTCCAGCCCTTCGGCGAAGACCCGGCGATCCGACAGTGTCCCGGATAGGTCTTCGTCCAGTTCGCGGGATTGGTCACGAAGTTGTAGATGGTCTCGGATGAATGCGCGAAGCTCGTCTCCGAACTCGTCGTGACTATGCCCAACGGTTCGCCTTTCAGTGAAGCCGGCACTCGAAGTCTACTTTACAAATCTATGCACAAATGTCACGCTGTGATCATGGCCCCCGCACAGGAAGGACGGGCCGGTGGATTTCTCACGCGTCGACCTGTCCGCGGATGATCGCGCGTTCCAGGACGAACTCCGACGGTTTCTGACAACGCTCGTCACCGAGGATGTCATCAGGCGCGACCGGGAGACGGGCGAGAACTTCGACGAGGGCGTGCATCTTGCGCTGGGGGCCGAAGGTTACCTGGCCCGCGACTGGAAAGCCGAACCCGACGGTGGTTTGAGCGCCGTGCAGCGTCGCATCTGGGAGCTGGAGGTCGGCCGGGCGCACACGCCATGGTTCCACTGGGGCACGACGGCGATGGTCGCGCATGCCGTCGACCAGTTCGGTTCCGCGGAACTCAAGGACGAGATCCTGACGAAGGTGCTGGCCGGCCGGTACCGGCTGTGCCTGGGCTACACCGAGCCCGAGGGCGGCTCCGACGTGGCGACCTGCAAGACCCGCGGCGTGCGGGACGGTGATGGCTGGATCATCAACGGATCCAAGATGTTCACGTCCAACGCGCACAATGCGCAGTTTGTCTTCCTGATCACCAATACCGACCCGGCCGCGCCGAAACATCAGAGCCTGACCATGTTCCTGGTGCCACTCGATTCGCCCGGCGTCGAGATCCAGCCTCTTCGCACCGTCGACGGCGACCGCACCAACATCACGTACTACAGCGATGTGCGCGTCGAGGACAAATACCGCGTCGGCGCCGTCAACGGCGGTTGGGCCGTTCTTCGTGACGCACTCAACGCCGAGCACGGAACGATCGAGCGAGATGTCGATGGTCTTCAGAAGCTGGCGGTGATGTCGGAACACCTGTTGCTGCTCGGCGAGGCGATCGACAGGGTGGCGGCGACGGCCATGGTCGCGGATGCCGGTGGCCGGCGGCCCATCGATGACGAGTCGGTGCGCTACCGGCTGGGCCGAGGCGTCGCGCGGACGGAGGCGGCGATGAGTACGCCCGAGATGTTCGGCCGCGTCGCCATCGCCCAGACGATGCGGGACGTGTCGCCGGATCTGATGGACATCCTCGGGGCGGCGTCGAGCCTGCCGGTCGGGGCGGATGGGGCCGCGGCCGACGGTGCGGCCGAGTACATCTTCCGACTGGCCGGTCCGACGGGAATCTACGGCGGCACCCTCGAGGTCTTCCGCAACATGATCGCCCAGCACGCGCTGGGGCTGGGTCGCCCGAACTATTCGCCGCCGGCGACGCCGAAATCCTAAAGCCGGGCGATCACCTTCGACGACAGCAGTTCCAGTGTCTCGTCGGAGCCCCGGTCGTGGGTGAATAACACGATCTGACCGAAACCGAGCGCCTGAAGCTCGTGCAGGCGGTCGACGATGGCGGGCGGGGTGCCCACCAGACCACCCTCCTTGAGACCGAATGCTGGTATGCCGAAACGCTTCTCGGCGAGTTGCCGGACGCCGGGCAGGGCAGCGTCATCTGGGGCGAGCGCCATCACGGCCTCGACCGAGAGGACGATCGTGTCCGGATCCCGGCCGATGTCCGCACAGATCGACCGCAGCACCGATGACTTGTGTTCGAGTTCACCGAGCGCGTAGGTGGGCACATTCCACACGTCGGCATAACGGGCGACCAGGGGCAGCGTGTACTTCTCGCCGACCCCGCCCACGATGATGGGCGGCCGTGGCTGCCGGACGGGACCCGGCTTGATCGGCATGTCTCGCACGGTGTAATGCGTGCCCTCGAAATCGATCCGTTCCTCCGCGAACGCCTGACGGAGGATCTCCAGAGTTTCGCCGAGGCGCGCGGAGCGCTGGGCGAATGTGCCCCAGTCCAGGCCGACACGGTTGTGCTCGTCCTCGATCGAGCCGCTCCCGACACCGAGCTGGAGCCGGCCCGCCGAGATCTGGTCGAGGGTGGTCGCCATCTTGGCCAGCACCGCGGGGTGCCGAAACTGGTTGCACAACACCATGTGTCCGACCTGGATACGCTCGGTCCGACTGAGCAACGCGGTCGCCAATGTCCACGCCTCGAGTGAGGGATACTCGGGCATGCCGGGACCGTACAGGTGGTCGTAGAGCCAGACCGAGTCGATCCCGACCTGCTCGCAGCGCTGCGCGCGGTGCAGGATCTCGGAGTAGGTGAAGCCCATCTGAGGCAGATAGACGCCGATTTCCGGCTTGGTCATGAGCGCGGTTCCAATCTGGCGTGGGCGATGGCTTCAAAGCCGAATGACCCGGTCCTCGATCAAACCAATGATCACACAATGATTGGACACCCCACACGCCGCAGGCCACCGCCTACCGATGGATCACTCCGCGAACCGTATCTGTCACCACCGACCTCCTGACGTCTGTTCCACCACCGTAGGAAGATGTGATAGAACAATCGAGAGATTGTCCTAGATACAAGGCAGGCTAACGATGCCGACCAGCCGATATACCGCGATCGTGGATGAACTGACCGACGCGATCCGTACCGGACGCCTGGCGCCCGGTACGCGTCTGCCAACCCATCGCGACCTCGCCCGCGAGCACGGCACCGCACTGGCCACCGCGACACGCGTTTATGCCCAGCTGGCGCGCGCCGGCCTGGTTGTCGGCGAACCCGGACGCGGCACGTTCGTGCGAGATCAGGGAGGTTATGGAGGGCTCGACGCGCGCCGGATTCCGCCCGCGTCACGCGTCGCCGACCTGTCGTTCAACCAGCCGCTGGCCGACGATCAGGCGGAGCAGTTGCGCGAGGCATTGCGGCAGATGGCCGCCACGGGGGACCTGCAGTCGGTGCTCACCCAGCATTCGCCCGCCGGTAAAACCACCGAAAAGGCCGCAGTGGCCACGTATCTGCTCGATCGCGGTATCGACGTGCCGCCGGACAACGTCGTGCTGACTGCCGGATCCCAACACGGCCTTGACATTGCGCTGCGCATGCTGGCTCGTCCTGGGGCAGTCCTTGCCGTCGACGAACTGACCTATCCCGGCATCAAGCTGCACGCGACCGACCGGGCGTTGGAATTGGCATCGTTTCCTTCCGATCCCGACGGTCCAGACCTCGACGCGCTCGAGGCGCTGTGCTCGCGCCGACAAGTCGCGGCCGTCTACGTCATCCCGACACTGCACAATCCACTCGGCTACACGATGTCGGGGGAGCAGCGCGTTCGTCTGGCCGAGATCACACGCCGCTTCGATTGCGCCGTCATCGAGGACGGCACCTACGCCTTCCTCGAACCGCACAGCGGACCCCCGATCTACACACTGGCACCGGAGCGCACGGTCTATGTCGCAAGCCTGTCGAAGAATCTCGCCACCGGTCTGCGGTTCGGATTCAATGTGACGCCAGACCAATACATCTCGCGCGCCAAGGAAGCTGTCCGCACGTCGAGTTGGGGCACCTCGAGCCTGATATCGGCATTGGTCACCGGTTGGCTTGTCGACGGCACGGTCACCCGGCTGGAGAAGAAGCGGCGCAGTGACGCCCGGGAACGGCAGCAGATCGCCGATCACGCGCTGGCGGGGCTCAAATACCATGCCAATGCCGCGTCCTACTACGGCTGGCTTCAGCTGCCCGAGAACGTCCGGAGTGACGACATCGCCCACCGGTTGGCCGACGAAGGCATCCTGGTGTCCACCGCCGAAGCCTTCTGCGTCACACCGCATCCCCCCAACGCCCTGCGGCTCGCACTCGGCACGCCGACGTCCGCCGAACTCGCCAGCGCGTTACGCCGGGTACGCGAAACCGTACTCTCTACCCAATGGTGACATACGCGCATGGTCGATCGCGATCGCCAGTGCGGCAACGGTATTGGCGTTACTGCCGATGTATCACTCCAAGGCAGGCCGACAGTTCGTTCAGGGCCGCCTGTCGGCCCGTGCGGACAGCTTCGCGAAGCACACTGGGACGCCGCTCGGTACGGCCGATCCGCACGCTTCCGAGCGGCGGTCGGATCTGCACGGTCGCCGGGTGCGAGGCGAGAAGGCGCTCTTCCTCGGCTCTGACGGCTTCGCGGCGCAGCCATGGCTCGAGTGCTCCAGGTGCGTGCTTGGTGAACCACCGAGACAGGACGAGACGTTCGGCGCGAGATGGAGCGGAGGCTTTCTCGTCGATGCGTCGGGTGCGAAGCGCGATGATGTGCGTCGCCTTTTGAGCGAGTGCGGTCCGTACGGGAACCGGCTCGCTCACACCGGCGTCGACGAACCGACGCCCGTCGATCGCGATCGGATCGCCCGCCAACAGTGGCATTGCCGTCGTCGCGCAGAGGGCGGCCTGCAAGCTGGACTGGTCCGCAATCCACCCGTGCAGGTCCGTCGCCTGGCCGGTGAGGGCGTCTGTGGCGATCGGGTGGAACTCGACGGCATTGTCAAGGATCTCTTGGAACCCCATCGGCATGATCTCGGTGTACACGGTGTGGACGACGAACCGGGTGTCCACGATCGGCTGCCGGCGCAGCGCGCGCCGTGGGTCGATGGTCGCTCGCATGATGCTCGGATCCCACCATGCGTGCATGGTGCTTTCGGCGCGGCCGCACAGCAGCCACGCGGCGTTCAGCGCCCCTGCTGAACTGCCATAGACGGCATCGAACAACGGCAGCAGCCCGAGTTGTTCGATGGCGATCGTCATGCCGCTCGAATAGGCGCCCCGAGAGCTTCCGCCCTCGACAATCAACACCAGGCGTGCGTCGTCGCTGCGATGCGCGGGGGTACTTCCGTGCTGCAGTCGCTCACGCAACAGATCAAGGACGGGGTCGGTCACGGCTCAGTTATATAGCGCAGGCCGGCAACGAAACCCGACTTGTATCTAGGACAATCCGTCGATTGTTCCAGCGCGCACCGATACTCTGAGGGGCAACCGACCAACCGCTGGGTTGGCATCTCTACGAAGAGGAAGCGTGATCCCATGCCGACGATCGAGATCAACGCCGGGACAGTTCATTTCGAGACTTTCGGACCCGAGAACGGCAGGCCCGTGGTGTTCGTGCACGGCTACCTGATGGGCGGCCAGGTTTGGCGCCAGGTCGGCGAACGACTCGCCCGTCACGGGCTGCGGTGCATCGCCCCCACCTGGCCGATGGGCGCGCACCCGCAGCCGCTGCGCCCCGGCGCCGATCGAACCATCACCGGAGTCGCCGGCGTCGTCGCCGAGTTCCTTGCGGCCCTCGACCTCGACGATGTGGTGCTGGTCGGCAACGACAGCGGCGGCGTCGTCAGCCAACTCGTGGCGGTGCACCACCCCGAGCGGATCGGTGCCCTTGTGCTGACGAGTTGTGATGCGTTCGAACATTTTCCGCCACCCATTCTGGAGCCGGTGATCCAAGCTGCCAAGTCCAGAATGAGTTTCTGGATTGCGATCCAGACCTTGCGTGCGCCGTTCGTCCGCAAGCGCGCGTATGGCGACCTGGCGCACAGTGACATCGCCCATCTCGCCCGGATGTGGGTTCGTCCGGCGCTGTCGGATCCGGCGATCGCGGAAGACCTGCGCGAGTTGACCCTCTCGCTGCGCACCGAGGTCACCACAGGCGTCGCTGCCCGATTGCCCGAGTTCGTCAAGCCCGCGCTCATCGCATGGTCGGCAGATGATCTGTTCTTCGACGTCGCGGATGGCGAACGACTGGCCGCGACCATTCCCAACGCGCGGCTCGAGGTGATTGATCAGGCGCGCACGTTCTCGATGGTGGACCAGCCGGACCGGCTCGCCGAACTGCTGTCGACGGTAGCCGTGCGCACCTAGCCGGTACCCGACCTCGGACCTGGAAAGAGCCAGAATGACCACCACCACAATGCACCCCTTCGACAGCGCCATCCAACTCGCCGCCATCGACGACGGCATCAGGCGCGGCAGTACCCATCCGACGTGGGCCTCCATGGTCGGGCCGTTCGGCGGGATCACCGCCGCGATCCTGGTGCGCGCGGTCCAGACACACCCCGACCGCATCGGTGATCCCCTGGCGGTGACCGTCAACTTCGCTGCCCCGATCGTGGACGGCGACTTCGACATCTCGCTCCGCGCCGCACGCACCAATCGCACTACGCAGCACTGGATTCTGGAACTGGCTCAGGATGGCGAAGTCAAGACCACCGCGACCTCGGTGTTCGGAATCCGGCGGGACACGTGGGGGACACCGAAGCGCTGCCGCCATGCGTGCCGCCCCCCGAAGAGATCTCTCCCGATAGCGCGCAGGGGGACTTCGTCGGCTGGTCGCGTCTGTACGACTTGCGTTTCGCGGAAGGACCATTCCCCGGAGAAGACGCGCAACCGAGCCTCTCGACGACGACGATGTGGATGCGCGACAGCGCGCGTCGCCGCGTCGATTACCCGGCACTGACGGCGTTGTCTGACGTCTTCTGCCCGCGGGTCTTCCTTCGCCATGGCGGATTCACCCCCGCGGGGACGATCTCGGTGACGACGTACTTCCATGCCGATCAGCAGCAGCTTGACGCACTCAACGATGACTACGTCCTGGGCGCCGCCAACGCCAACCGCTTCTCGGGCGGCTATTTCGACCAGGGCGCACAGCTGTGGACTCGTGACGGCGTGCTCCTGGCCACCTCACATCAGGTCGTCTACTTCAAGGCCTAACTGCCTTCGAACCTCATCGCTGCCGTGAAAGGAATCATGACCACCGACGCCGTTTCTCTCAAACCGGACGCACTCCTTCGGTTCGCCATCCGTCTGGACGGCACCATCGTCGGCCTCTTCGGCGTCCTATTGGTCCTTACGGTCGGGGCCGTTTCGCGGATCACCGGACTGCCGACGGATGGCATGCACTCGGCCGGGTTGCTGAGTATTGCCTACGGACCCACGGCATTTGCGCTGGCGGCCGTGAAGCAGGTCCGGCCGGGCGGCATCGTGGTGATCGCGTCCAATCTGGGATCCACGGTCGCTGTGGTAATGACTGTGGTTCGCGGCGCCGCGCCGATGACGACCACGGGTGTGGTCCTGGCACTGGTGGTCGGCGTCTACACCGCAGCGATCGGCGCGCTGCAGTACGTCGGGTTTCGCCGGATGGGCCCGTGGCGCCGCCCCGCGTTCGGACGCGGTTAGCCGCCAGACCGACGCTGTGCCTCCTCGATGATGTCATCCACCTCGCGCAGGCGCATACCGCTCGTCGCGGTCGCGATATCTCCCTGGCGCAGCGCCGTTGCGGCGGCGCTCAGCGCCGACGCGAGGTGGGTGTAGAGCGCCGACCCGGTGCTGATGCGTTTCACCCCGGCCTGCGACAAGTCGGCCGCGGTCGGCGTACCGGTCTTGGTGCCGACGACGATGTTGACTGGCTTCGGGGCAACAGCTTTCACGATCGCCTGCACCGCGGCCATGTCGTCCGGATACGGGGCGAAGAGAACATCGGCACCGGCCTCTGCAAACGCGGTGAGTCGCCGGATCGTGTCGTCGAGATCATTGCGGCGGTGCGCGAAGTTGTCGGTGCGACCGGTGAGGACGATACGGCCGTGTGCGGCCTGTGCCGCGGCCCTGACTCGCGCCACCGCGTCATCGAAATCACGAATGGGATTGGCGGGGTCGGCCGAAGTGTCCTCGACGCCGATGCCCGCCAACCCTGTTGCAATCGCGGCGCGCACGGTTGCGGCCACGTCGTCGGGCGTATGGCCATAACCGTCCTCGAAATCGCCGTTGACCGGTAATCCGCTGACGTCGATGAGTAACTTGGCGTGTGCCAGATGCTCTGCGGCGCTGACAGCATGCCGTCCGTCGAGGCGACCAAGAGAGGCGGCCAACGCCGCCGACGACGTGGCCAACGCGGGAAAACCGGCCTTCTTCAGGATCAAGGCCGACAAGCCGTCCCATACGTTCGGCATGATGAATGCCTCGGATTGCCGATGCAGCGCCAGGAACTGCTCGTAGTGCTCGACTTGGGTCATCGCATACTCCTGTCGTTTCATCACTCTCCGGGCTACTGGGTGTACAACGTGCCGGCGAGGTACTTCAGGCCGCTGTCCACCTGGACGGTGACGACTCGTCGGTCGGGGCCCAGCGTGCGGGCGAGCCTCATGGCGGCGACGAGGTTGGCGCCCGTGGACGGCCCGGAGAAGATGCCTTCGAGGCGCGCGGCCTGCCGGGCCATCGCAAGGGCCTCGGCTTCGGACACCGCGACGACCTCGTCGTAATCATCGGCGCCCAGTAGAGGCGGTCGATATCCGAAACCGCCACCTTCGATGTGATGTGCGCCTGCCGGTCCTCCGGAGAGCACGGCCGACTCGGCCGGTTCGACTACCACCCTGCGCAGTTCGGGCAGCTCACGCACCAGCGCGCGGGTGGCGCCGACGAAGCAGCCGGCGGTTCCGACAAACGAGCAGAATGCGTCGATGACGGGCGGTCCGGGCAATTGCCTGAGAAGTTCGTCGGCCAGTGTCCAGTAGCCCGCCGCCACATCGGGGTTCTGGAATTGATCGGTGGCGAAAGCTCCTGATTCGGCGGCGATTTCGTCGGCTCGCTGCTTCATCGACCCCATCAGTTCGGCTGTCATTCCTGACCGGCCGGGGATCAGTTCGACTGTTGCGCCGAAAGCCCGCATGGTGCGGAGCTTCTCGGTGGAGAAGGCATCCGATGAGACGATGTGAAGCGGGTATCCCTTCACGGCACACACGAGCGCCAGCGATGATCCGGTACTTCCGCCGGTGTATTCGACAACGGTTTGGCCGGGTTTCAGGCGCCCGTCACTTTCTGCGGCTTCGATCATCGCGATCGCCGCTCGGTCCTTATAGGAACCGGTGGGATTGGCTCCCTCGAGCTTGACCCACACCTCGGCGCACTCGGAATCAACGAGCCGGGACAATCGGACCAACGGCGTGTTCCCGATCGCGCTGAGTCCACCTTCCCGAGTCATCACACCTCCTCGATCGACTGGTAACTCTCGGGTGCCGGCTCGATCGTATGGATCCGATCCACCGGATCCATTTGTTGGCCAACGCGAAAGGCTCGGCTCGGACGGTGCAGGGTTTCGGCGGGAGACTCCCCATAGCGCGCGGCATGTGCTGCCGCGAACCGTCCAGGGTTGGTATAGCCCCAGCGCTTCGCGATCGAGGCCACCGTGTCAACCGACGGGTCGGCCGCCAGAAGTTGCTTGTGCGCTCGGTGCAGTCGTACCTGCCGTAGATATGTCATCGGAGACATTCCCACATGGCGAACAAATCCCTGTTGCAGCGCACGGGAGCTGATATGGCATCGCTGCGCCAACGAAGCCACCGTCAAGGGAAGGTGTGGTTCGGCTTCGATGATTTCGATTGCGGGCCGAATAGCTTGGGGCGCCACGTACTTGGCGGCAGCGGTGAGTGCACCCCGATAGGGGTGGTCGGCAGCGAGAAGCATTGCGTTTATCAAACTGCTCACGTACGGCTTCGCAACGAGCGGTTGGGACAGGCTGTTGTCGGGGCGAGCCAGTTCCCGAATCAGCGTTGAGAACATGTACAACCAGGTCCGTGCTGGACCACAGGTGGTGACCATCGCCGGGCTGAAGTCGATCTGGGTGGCCAGTTCGCGTCCGAGGGCCTCGCTCAGCGCGTCTTCGACGGCAGTGCGATCGACCCTGAAGGCAAGAAAGCGAGTACCGGCGTCCCATCGCGGGATGGCCAGTTTGCCCTCCGGCAGCACGACGGTGGCCAGACCTGGAGTGCAGGCAACAGCGGAGTCTCGGTGCAGGAAGTCCATCCGCCCTGCCGCAAGAACATTGACCTGGTAGTACGTCCGCTCTTCGCTGCAGCGGATCCAGGTATCGACACCGAATTCCAGGTCGATCACTGTGATCGGTCCGAGTATGTCGACACGCTGCGTCAACGAGAAGCGTTCGTGAGACTCCAGTACCCCGGCCGCCTGGTGCGACGGAAAGTGCGTCGCCAGCCAGTTCAGCGTGTGAACGGTTGCACGTTGAACGCCGGCACGCGGTCTGTATGCGGGTGTCAAATCTCGCCCCTGTTCTCTCAGGCGGTTTTGGCTGGACTGCCGCAGTTGTGTCGGGTCGTCAATGGCCGGCCGCCTGGATGACGATGTTCGCGAAATCCTGGGGCGCCTCCTGCGGGACGTTGTGCCCCACGCCGGAAAGGACCTTGTGGGCGTAGGTTCCCGTGAACATTCGGCGATAGGACTTTCCATCCTTGGCGGCTCCGTCGAAGTCGCTGCCGACGGTGATCGTGGGCACCGTAATCACCGGTGTGGCAGCAAGCTTGGCGTCGAGATCGGCATAACGCGGTTCGCCTGGCTCAATACTCAACCGCCAGCGGTAGTTGTGGACGACGATATCGACGTGGTCGGGGTTGTCGAAGGCCGCGGCCGACCGCTCAAACGTCGTATCGTCAAAATTCCAATGCGGGGATGCGTCGTGCCAGATCAGCTTGTTGAACACACGAGTGTTCTCCCGATACCCATGTGCCCCGCGGTCGGTAGCGAAGTAGTACTGGTACCACCAGCCTTGCTCGGCCTGTGGCGACAGCGGCTTCTTGTTGAAAGCGAGGTTCTGAATCGTATATCCGCTCACCGCCACCAGGGCCTTGGTGCGTTCCGGCCACAGCGCTGCCACCACGTTGGCATTACGTGATCCCCAGTCGAATCCACCGATGACAGCTGTTGGAATTTTCAGCGCATCCATGAAATCGATGACATCGGTGGCGAGAGCGGCTTGTTGCCCATTGCGAAATGTGTGTTCGGACAGGAAGTGAGTGCTGCCGTAACCGCGCAGATACGGCACCAGTACCCGAAACCCCTTCGCAGCCAGCAACGGAACGACGTCGACGTAAGAGTAAATGTCGTACGGCCAGCCGTGCAGCAAGATGATCGGCGGCCCGTCGGCCGGACCGTCCTCGGCGTACCCGATATTGAGCAGGCCGGCATCGATCTGCTTCATCGAGGCAAACGACGTGCGGGCGCTACCGGAGACCGAGGAGCACGCCGAGAGTGCCGTGGCGGCCGCCGCAACTGCCAGGATCGATTTGGAGAAGTCACGCCGGTTGACCATGTTGAGTCCTTCTCTGCGGAGCGATCGCCTGGCCAAACGCTGGTGCGGCGCCGTCATACGGGCCGCAGCATGAGTTTGCGCATCACTTCACGGGTGTCGTCGGGAATGACGACGGGTCCGTTGTCTCCCACCAAGACCAGGGTCATGTCACAAACGCTGAGGCACCTGTCGTCGAGGAACAAACCGCTGGATATCACGAGCGAGCTTCGGCCGATGCCACCCACCCCGACGCCCGCCTCGATGGTTGCAGGCCAGTGCGCCTCCGCCAAGAAGTGAACGACGTTCTGAGAAGTCACCAATCGATATGTATCGACCTTGGGGTCGTACGTACCGGGAACATACTGCTCGTTGATTCCCGCGCGCACATCTTCATGCAGGGACTCCAACGCGAGGTGATTCAGGTGCCCGTTGACGTCCATGTCACTGTAGCGAGCCGCCTTGCCTTCGATTATCGGATAGACACCGATCCTGCACCGGTCAGGATGCGGCCGGCCCGTCGTGGTGATCCACTCGGGGACAACCGCATACTCAAACGTCACCGCGATTCCTCTTTCCCTTTCCTTCGAGTCGCCAACCACGACGCATGTCGGCGTCCCGGGTCGACGTTAAGGCTTGATTCAGCGCCGCGCCGCGATGCCGGACAGATCGCGCAATCAACCGGACGATTCGCGAATATCACTACCGACAGACGGCGTTCACCGGGCACGGGATGGCGATAAGCGGGTCGATGCTGTGCGACCTATGTACGCCTGGCTGACTCCGTGGTCGTGCCGGATCGTCACTGTGCCGTAACGCGCGAGCTTGTCCAGCAGCCAGCGATTTTCAGTCAACGAAAATGCGTAGAGATCCTCGTTTGGATCGAGAAGGGCCAGCAGGCAGTCGAGCATCAGACTGCCGATCCCCTGCCCCTGATAGGGGTCTTCGACCAGGATGCCGAGTTCCCGTTCGCCGTCCGAAGTCAAAGCCGCACTGGCCAATCCGACTACCCCTTCGGGGTGGCTTTCACAGATGGCTACCACGGCGATCTGCTCGGCGGTGCCGGCCAGCACCGACCGCAGGTACGCCCCTGGAAAATGTGCGGCCGGTGTCAACCATCTGCCATAGCGCGTCTCACGGCTACAACGCTCGTGCATGCTGAGCACCGCGGGGGCGTCCGTTGGCCTGATCGGTCGCGCATAGAGGGACGGCCTACCAAGAGTGTTCGGATGTGCAGAACTCACACCGGGTGGCCGGCCGCCCGCCGTCGTCGCCGGCGACGACTCACACGGGGCGCTAATCGGTCACCGATCCAGGACGGCATCCGGGCGAGACGCGCGCATGGCGCAGACTTTGAGGCGGACAATGCCGAGCCGTATCCGTCATTGCCAACCTCCTCGTATCCGTGTCTCCAGCGTATGAGGGTGCGGTAGAACAATCGAGAAATTGTCCTAGATACAAGGCGAGTCGGTCCTGCCGACCAGGGGTCGTGGCCGTTCGCGAATTGTCCACGACAACGTGCGAAACGTCTGCACTAGGTGCGTAAACGGCTCGGCCGTGCCAAGTTCCAGATAGGGCAGTGGTCTCGTTCATCGACGGGCCAATTCGCCATCATCGACTGACCTCGGATCAGGCGCAGACACATCGATCAGAAGGAGAAACAGGGTGGAGAGCGCAAACCCCAAAGTTTGGTTTATCACCGGCGCGTCGAGAGGTTTCGGTAGGCAGTGGGCGATTGGTGCGTTGGAGCGCGGTGATCGCGTTGCCGCTGCGGCACGAGACATCGCGAAGCTGGAGGACTTACAGGAGAAGTTCGGCGATCAGCTGTTCCGCGTGAGACTCGACGTGACGGATCGCTCGGCTGCCTTTCTCGCCGTGCATTCGGCACAGAACCACTTCGGTTCGCTCGATGTCGTCGTCAACAATGCCGGCTATGGGCAGTTCGGATTCGTCGAAGAGCTGACCGAAGCCGAGGTCCGAGCTCAAATCGACACGAATTTCTTTGGGGCACTGTGGGTTACTCAGGCATCGCTGCCCTACTTGCGTGCTCAACGAAGCGGGCACATCATTCAGGTGTCCTCGATAGCCGGGCACATCTCGATGCCGAATGTGGGCATCTATCACGCCTCGAAGTGGGCGCTCGAGGGCCTGTCCGAGGCGTTGGCAAAGGAAGTTGCACCGCACGGGATCTCGGTGACCTTGGTGGAGCCGGCCTGTTCAAGACTGACTGGCACGGCTCGTCGGCGAAGCATGCCAAGCCGAGTGGGGCCTATCTCGGTGGGCACCAAACCTTCGGCGATCTCATGCGAGAAATGGAAGCCGAGGCGGGCGATCCGCGGGCGACGGCGGCCGTTCTCTTGCGACTCGTCGACACCGACGCGCCGCCTCTGCGGGTTTTCTTCGGAGGATCCGCGCTCGAGATGGTCGGCGATGCCTACCGGCAGCGCATCGAAAACTGGGAGAAATGGCAAGAACTCGCGATAGCCGCGCAGCGATGACATTGTCGTCGCGGCCCAGTGGGATGCCGGTCCGCGGGACTTCGGAGGTCATGACCGCAGTTCCAATCTGCCGTGGGTGATGGTGAGGACGTCGCGGCTGGTGGCCTCGAAGGCGAACGAACCCGAGTCGATCTCGTAGGCGTCGACCGTCAGCTCCGCATCCAACGGTGTCGGCGACGCGAAACGCACCGCCACCCGCGCGATCTGGCGCGGGTCGTCGATGCCGAGCCGGCGCTGGAGCAGGTGGGTGCAGACCGCCATCGTGCACAGACCGTGAGTGAACACGAAATCGAAACCGGCGGCCTGGGCCGCCTCGAGGTCGAAATGATGCGGCGCCCAATCGCCTGACACCTCGGCATAGCGGTGCGCGACTTCGGCGTCGATGTGCTGGCCGAGGGAGCCAAGAGGCTTCCGTCTGGCCAAGTCGGGGAACCGGTGATCGGCCGGCATATCGCCGAATTCGCCCAGGCCGTTCAACCCGAGCAGAATCATCGTCCACCATTGGTCGACCGCGACCTGCCCGTCAGCGGCGACCTGCGCGAGGTGGACCACGACGTGCGTGCCGGCGCGGGAAGTCCGGATCGCCGAGATCCGCGAGTAGGTGTCGAGCGGCTCACCCGGGACGAGGGGCCGGTGAAACACGATGTCGTGCTCGCCGTGCACTCCGCCACGGACCCGATGCCATACGGCGGAGGGAAGGTCGGCCCTGGCGGCTTCCTGTGCGGTGAAGACGAGGATGACCGGAAACACGGCGGGTACCGCGAGGCCGTCGCGCACCGCAGGCGTCCGGTCGCCGGTGGCGGTCGCGTAGGCGGCGATGACGTCCGTCGCCAGCCGGCCGCGGAACGGTCCATGCCGTCCGGGCGCCACCATCATGTCCTCCATGACCCGGCCCTTCCGCGGCACAAGCGCTGTACATTCCGCATCTGGCATGGTAACGAGATTCTCACTAATGGAGAAGGCTGTTTCTGCGAGGAAGGCGAAATGCACTTCACGATGACCCACCCGATGCACACCCATCCCTACAACCCGGAACTCGTCACCGGGTCGGGCATCGCGACGGTGGCCGCGGCGGCTGAGGCGGCCGGATTTGACGGGTTCGGTTTCACCGACCATCCGGCTCCGACCCAGCGCTGGCTCGAGGCCGGCGGACACGACGCACTGGACCCCTTCGTCGCGATGGGCTTCGCCGCGGCGCACACGACAACGCTGCGACTGATCCCCAACATCGTGGTGCTGCCGTACCGCAATCCGTTCGTGGTGGCGAAGGCGGGAGCCACCCTGGACATGCTCTCCGGGGGGCGGTTCACCCTGGCTGTCGGCGTCGGCTATCTGAAGC
Organism: uncultured Actinomycetota bacterium; assembly: GCA_963699655.1. GTDB lineage: Bacteria > Actinomycetota > Actinomycetes > Mycobacteriales > Mycobacteriaceae > Mycobacterium. The sequence goes on along the minus strand of CAVOUV010000011.1, from coordinate 134,267 downwards.
GGGAGTTCGCCGCACTGGGGGTGGATTTCGAGGAGCGCGCCGCACTGTTCGAGGAAGCGCTCGAGGTGATCCGCGCGATCTGGACCGGAGACGACATCTCATACGGCGGGCGGCATTTCAGCGCCAACGGCATCACCGCGCATCCGCGACCGATCAGCCGGCCGCATCCACCCATCTGGATCGGTGGTAACACCGGGGCGGCTCGCGAACGGGTGGCGAGATACGGCGACGGCTGGTGTCCGTTCCCCGCGCCGGCCGTTCTCGCCCAGACCGCGCGTACCGCCGCCCTCGACTCGCTGCAGGCCCTATCCGACGGAATCGACGATCTGCGGCGCCGATTCGATGCGGCCGGCCGCGACTCGGCGGGTACCGACATCACGTTCACCAACATCGAGGGGGTAGCGCCGGCGACGACGACTTCAACGCCGACGCCTATCTGAGCGGCGCGGAGAAGTTGGCCGGACTCGGCGTGACCTGGCTGCAGGTTTCCGTCCCGGGGGACAGCGTGGCGCACGCGGTCGAGGTGATCGAACGCTTCGGCAGCGTAGTCATCAAGGCGGTGTGAAGTCACCGGGCAACATCCCGGATGCGGTGCCACGATATTGACATGGCGGTAAATCGTCAGAAGGGCTCGAGATAGGAGGTGCCATGCCAGCGAAACCTGTCAGACCTGCTCGAACCCGCTCCGAGATGATGCCAGGTTCTGCGACTCCTGCGGAGCGCCCGTACCGACCGATGCCGACAACGCGGAGTACAAGCAGATCACCATCCTGTTCGTGGATGTCGTGAACTCGATGGGCATTGCTGCCGCGCTGGGTGCCGAGCGGTTGCGAGAGGTGATGACCGAACTGATCAACCGCTGCACGACGGTGGTGCGGCGGTACGGCGGGACGCTCGACAAGTTCACCGGCGACGGCGTCATGGCCTTGTTCGGCGCGCCGATCGCACTGGAGGACCATGCGCTTCGGTCCTGTCTGGCGGCGCTGGCAATCCAGTCCGAGATCAAGGCCCTGGCCGAACGACTGCGGGAGAGTGATGGGATCGAGCTGCATATCCGCATCGGGCTGAACTCTGGCGAGGTGATCGTCGGTGAACTCGGATCGTCGCCGTTCTCCTTCACTGCGGTTGGCGAGCACGTGGGGATGGCGCAGCGGATGCAATCGGCAGCCGCGCCGGACACCGTGCTGCTCGCGGAGTCTGTGGCGTGGTTGGTGGACGGGGCCGTCGTGCTGGCGAACGCGAGTGGGTGCATATAAAGGGTTCGGCGGACACCGTGCCCGCACGACGCCTGATTGCGGCGAAACAGCGGCCCGATCGCGCGGGCCATGAGTTGACGTTCGTCGGGCGCACACGGGAACTCGACTACGTCGCGGGGATGCTCGACGGGGCACTGGCCGGTGGCGGGGGCGTTCTCGGGGTGGTCGGGGCACCGGGAATCGGTAAGAGCCGTTTCGTCCGAGAGTTGTGCGCGGGGGCGACGAGGCGGGGCATGGTTCATTTCGCCGCCTACTGTGAATCACACGCGCGGGCGATCCCGTCGCATGTACTGGCGGCGCTGCTGCGAGCGGTGTTCGATGTCAATGACTCGGATCTTGCCGTTGCCCGCCAACGAGTTCGGGACCGGACGCCCGACGGGAATGCCGACGACCTGGTGCTGCTGGACGACCTGCTGGGAATCGGGGACCCCGAGATCTCCCTGCCGGAGATCGACCCGGACGCGCGCCGGCGCCGACTCATGCAGCTGTTGAACGCCGCATCGCTGGCCAGATCGACCCCGGCGGTCTTCGTGATCGAGGACGTGCACTGGATAGACGACGTGAGCGAGTCGATGCTCGCGGGCCTGGTGTCCGTGATCCCGCAGACCAGATCCCTGGTCGTGTTCACGTATCGGCCGGAGTACCGTGGCCCGCTCAGAGACGTCGTCGGATCTCGCACGATTGCGCTTACTCCGCTGGATGATTCGCAGACAACCGCAGTTGTCGAAGAGTTGCTCGGGTCGCACGCGTCGGTGGCGGGATCGGCCGCCCAAGTCGCTGACAGGGCGGCCGGAAACCCCTTCTTTGCCGAGGAGATCGTGCGCGACCTCGCCGAGCGCAGGGTCATCTACGGACGATACGGCGACTATGCGTGCGCCGACGATGCCACCGTTGCCCACGTCCCCGCCACCCTGAAGGCCACCATTGCCGCCCGCATCGACCGCCTTGGAGTGCCGGCCAAGCGAACGCTCAGCGCCGCGGCGGTCATCGGGTCACGTTTCGGGGCGGACCTGCTGGACGAGCTGGTGCCGAGCACCATGATGGCCGAGTTGATCGAGGCTGAGTTGGTCGACCAAGTGATGGCGGTCCCACGCCCGGAATACTGTTTCCGCCATCCCATGATCCGCACCGTCGCCTATGAGTCCCAGTTGAAGTCGGGACGCGCCAAACTCCATCGCCGCCTGGCCACCTGCATCGAAGAGTCTGATCTCGCGTCCGCCGACGCAAACGCCGCCTTGATCGCCGAACATCTCGAGGCCGCCGGAGATCTCCGGGAGGCCTTCGCGTGGCGCATGCGCGCGGGCGCGTGGTCGGCCACCCGTGACATCACGGCCGCCAGGATGAGCTGGCAGGTAGCGAGAGGGGTGGCCGATCGACTGCCGGCCGACGACAGCGATCGGGTGGCGATGCAGATCGCCCCTCGGACGCTACTGTGCGGAACAGCCTGGCGCGCAGGGGGGATCGCGACCGACAACGGTTTCGACGAACTGCGGCAGCTGACGGCGGCCGCGGGCGACAAGTTGTCGCTGGCGATCGGCATGGCCGGTTTGTTGGCGCAGTTGACGATGAACGGCAAGTTCGCCGAATCGTCGTTCTTTGCGACGGAACTCGCCGAGACCCTGGAGTCGATCGGTGATTCCACCATGACTGTCGGACTGCTGTACGGAGCGATCTACGCCAAAGGCGAGGCGGGGGAGATGGCAGCGTGCCAGCGGTTGGCGCAGCGCGTCATCGATCTGGCCGACGGCGATCCGGCCAAGGGCAATCTGGTGCTCGGGTCGCCGCTGGCGCTGGCGACCATCGCCCGTGGAGTCAGTCGATGTGCGCTGGGCGTTCCGGGCTGGCGCGACGATCTCGCCGACGGCATCACGATGGCAAGACCCTTCGACCCGATGAGCAGGGCGCTGGTCGTGACGTACAAGTATGCATTCGGCATCACCACCGGTGCACTTCTTGCCGACACAACAGCGATGACCGAAACCGCTGAGGCACTGGAGGTTGCGGAGGCGTCCGGCGATGACGTGACACTGTGGATGGCGCAAGTCACCCGGGGCATGACGCTCATTCATCACACCGACCGACATCGAGCGGCCGGCTTCGAGTTGCTCACCCGCAGTCGCGAGTCGGCCGCCCACGAGTTGTCGAACGTGATGGGCGTGATGATGATCGACGTCCATCTCGCGTGGGAGCTGCTGCGCCGGGGTGACATCGAGGGTGCACTCGCGTTGTCCAGGGCCGTCATCGAGGATCAGGTCGCCACCGGCGAATTCCTGTACCGCGGACGGGCGACCACAGTTCTCGTGGAGTCGCTGCTGGCCCGGGGCGGCGAAGCTGACCTGGCGGAAGCGGAGCTGGCGATCGAACGGCTGGCCGCGGTGCCGACGGAGCCCCGGTACGTCGTCTTCGAGGTCGCGTTGTCTCGACTGCGAGCGCTGTTGGCCAGAGCGCGCGGCGACGAACCCCGGTATCGCTCGCTATTCGCAGAGCATCGAAACCTGGTGAAATCCTGCGGATTCGAACAGTACATCGACGGTGCCACCTCGCCGAAACTGCGGTGAGTGCGCGATCTCGCCCGAATTCGCGATCTCCCCGCAGTCTCGGCGCGGGAAGCGGCTCAGAACGCGTCCTCCGGCAGGCTCATGATCTCGTCGTCGAGCGACTCGATGACGCCGCGCACCGAGGTGAGCTTCGGCAGCATGTTCGCGCCGAAGAACGCCGCGGTGGCGATCTTGCCCTCATAGAACGCCGCATCGGTGGCGGGCGGGTTGGTGTCCAGCGCAGCCTGCGCGACCTCGGCCTGGGCGAGCAGACGCCACCCGATGAGCAGATCGCCGACCGCGAGCAGGAACCGTACCGATGCAAGGCCGACTTTGTAGATCTCCGTGGGACGTTCGGCGGCCGACATCAGGTAGCCGGTCAGGGTGGCCGTCATGGCCTGCACGTCTTCCAGTGCGGTACGCAAATGGGCGGCCTGCTTCTTCAAGCCGGCGTCGCAGTTGTCGATGGTGTCGCTGATCTGCGACGCGACGTGCGCCAACGCCTCACCACGGTCGCGAACGAGCTTGCGGAAGAAGAAGTCCAGTGCCTGGATCGCGGTGGTGCCCTCGTAGAGCGAGTCGATCTTGGCGTCGCGGATGTACTGCTCGATCGGATAATCCTGGAGGAAGCCCGATCCGCCCAGCGTCTGCAGCGATTCGGACAGGATCTCGTAGGCGCGCTCGGAACCCACGCCCTTGACCACCGGCAACAACAGATCGTCCACCCGGTGCGCCATGCCGGGATCCGCTCCCGAAACAAGCTGTGCGACATCGTCGTTCTGGTGAGCCGCAGCGTACATGTACAGCGCGCGCAGCCCCTCGGCGTAGGCCTTCTGGGTGATCAGGCTGCGCCGGACATCCGGGTGGTGGATGATCGTCACCCGCGGTGCCGTCTTGTCGGTCATCTCGGTCATGTCGGCGCCCTGCACCCGCTCCTTGGCGTAGGCGAGTGCATTCAGGTAGCCCGTCGACAGCGTGCCCGCCGACTTGACGCCGATGGTCATGCGGGCGTTCTCGATGACGGTGAACATCTGCGCGATGCCGTTGTGCACATCGCCGACGAGATAGCCCACCGCGGGGATGCCGTGCGCACCGAACGTCAACTCGCATGTCGGCGAGGACTTCAGGCCCATCTTGTGTTCGAGTCCGGTCGCGAAAACCCCGTTCCGAGCGCCCAATTCGAGCGTGTCGGGGTCGAAGAGGTATTTCGGCACGTAGAACAGGCTCAACCCCTTCGTGCCCGCGGCCGCACCCTCGGGGCGAGCCAGCACCAGGTGGAAGATGTTCTCGGCGGTTTCGCCGACGTCGCCGCCGGAGATGAACCGCTTCACGCCCTCGATGTGCCAGGTGCCGTCCGGTTGGCCGATTGCCTTGGCGCGGCCCGCACCGACATCGGAACCCGCATCCGGCTCCGTCAGCACCATGGTCGCCGCCCAGCCACGTTCGAGACCCTTTGCCGCCCACTGTCGTTGCTGCTCGTTGCCTTCGATGGCCAGCGCGTGTGCCATGGCCGGCCCGAGGGCGTAGAAGAAACCTGCAGACGGATTGGCGCACAGCAGCATCTCGTGGATCGCCCACGTCAGCGCCGCGGGGGCGGGCACGCCGCCGATCTCCTCGGCGATGCCGATGCGCCACCACTCGGCGTCCTTGACCGCCTGCACGGACTTGGCCAGTTCCGCTGACACAGAGATGGTGTGAGCGTCGGGGTCGAACACCGGCGGGTCGCGATCCGCGTCGGCGAACGACTCGGCGACCGGACCCTCGGCCAGGCGGGCGACCTCGTCGAGCATCGTCCGCACGGTGTCGGAGTCGAGTTCGCCGTAGTGGCCCGCGTCGAGAACCTCGCCGAGGTTCAGCACCTCGAACAGGTTGAAGTTGATGTCACGAACGTTGGCGATGTAGTGGCCCAAGGCTCTTCCCTCCACACTGACGACTACCCGGCAGTGTGTCTGAGCAGGGAAAACGTACGCAACCGTAACCTACGGTGACGAAACCGTAGGGTTCGACGTCACGCCGCTCGATGTGACGCGCGTCATATCGCACCGCCTGGGTCGGCAGCCCCGTCCGACCCCGGCAGCTCGGCCGCGACGTCGGCCCGGGCGGCGTCGAAGCTGAGAAATCCCTTGAGGGGAAGGGTTTCCGGCAATGGATCCTGGTAACTCCACGCCACGTCATCGATGACGGTGCCGCCGATGACGACCGACCAGTATGTCGCGTCGCCCTTGTAGTTGCAGTAGCTCGCGGTGTCCGACCGGCGCAGCAGATCGGTGCGGACCAGCGACGGGTCGACGTAGAGCCGCGGTTCGAGCGCCGTCTCGAACAGGATGACGGTGTCCACCGTGTCGACCAGGGTGGTGCCCGCGACGTCGACCCGCAGTCGGCGGGTCGTGGGGCGGCAGTCGACGCGGTGATACGGGTTCGGCGGGTAGTGGACGAGCCTGCGTCCTTCCTCCAGCCAGATGTCGACGGCATCCCAGGGCACACGCAGGTAACCGGGTGCCTCCGGTTCGGGCTCGCCGGAAAGGCCGCCGATCTCGTCGGCGGGAAACACATAGCTGAGCGGATGACCCTGCCGGTGCACCATCAGCGCGCGCTCGGTGTCGATCACCGTCCGGCCGTCCCGGATGCCCTGAACGCGACGCGGGTGGGGTTCGATGAACACCAGCTCGTCGGGAATGGGCGACGAGAACCATCCCGCCGGGTCCTTGCTGAGCGGACCACGGCCTGCGACAAGGCTCATGGCGACCTCCGATCGTGGGCTCTTCCGACCGACTTTACAAACATCCGACCAGGTGTCACGGCGATTCCGCAGGGGTGATCCGTTTGACCGAACCCGCGCGCGGGCAGCGCGAAAGGGGTGCAATGGGGGAGTTCGTCGGCGAACGGGGTGGGACTTGAGACGACTCAACGGCGTAGACGCACTGATGCTCTACACCGAGACACCCGAAGTCCACATGCACACCCTCAAAGTGGGTGTCCTCGACGTGTCGGGTGTCGATGGCGGCTTCACCTTCGATGTGTTCCGCCGCGTCGCCTATTCGCGGCTGATGGCCCTCGCGCCGCTGCGCTATCAACTCATCGACATCCCGCTCAAGCTCCACCACCCCATGTGGGTCCAGAACGACGACATCGATCTGGATTATCACCTGCGGCAGGCACAGGTGGCCGCCCCCGGTGGACGGCGCGAACTGGACCAGCTCATCGGCGAAATCGCCAGCACTCCTCTGGACCGCCGTCACCCCCTGTGGGAGATGTACGTCGTCGAGGGTTTGGCAGGCGGCCGCATCGCGATCGTTCACAAGGTTCATCACGTGCTGGCCGACGGCGTCGCGTCGGCCAACCAGATGGCCAGGGCGCTGGACCCCGACGAGCCGCCCGCCGAGGGGCACGGGCCCGACCTCCCGGATGGGGACCGGTCCCGGGCGAGCCTGCTGACCGCTGCCGGCCGCGACCATCTCGGTCTGATCCGAAAGCTGCCGCGGCTGGTGAGCGAGACGGCCACCGGGGTATCGCGCGTCCGTCGGCGCGCCAAGGAGCGGGGCGCGCATCCCGATCTCGCTCGCAACTTCGCCCCACCCGACTGCTTCATCAATCACGTGGTGTCGCCGGGACGGCGGTTCGCCACGGCGCCGCTGGCGTTGTCCGATGTCAAGGAGACCGGCAAGCATCTCGGAGTCACGCTCAACGACATCGTGTTGGCGACGGCGGCCGGCGCCCTACGGCGATTGCTGTTGCGCTACGACCGGCGCGCCGACTCACCACTGATCGCCGGCGTGCCGATCAGTTGCAACACCTCTCCGGACCGGTTGGCGGGCAACGAGTTCACCTACATGACGCCGTCGCTGCCCGTGCATATCGACGACCCGATCGAGCGGGTGAAGCTGACCGCCACGGCGACCGCCATCGCAAAGGAAAACCACCACTTGCTCGGGCCGACGTTGCTGCCGGCATGGCTGTCGTACCTGCCGCCGGATCTGGCGCCCCGGTTCTTTCGCGCGCAGGCCAGGCGCGTCGAGTCGGCCAGTGTCATGAACCTGACCATCTCCAACGTGCCGGGGCCACGAGAGCGGGGGCGCATCGAGGGCGCCATTGTCACCGAAATCTATTCCGTCGGACCGGTGGTCGCCGGCAGCGGGATGAACATCACGGTGTGGAGTTACGTCGACCAGCTCGCGATCTCGGTGCTGACCGACGATGTGACCCTCGACGATCCGCACGAGGCCACCGACGCGATGCTCGAGGCGTTCATCGAAATCAGGACCGCTGCAGGGCTTTCCGCCGATCTCACCTCCGTGGGCGATGTGCTGCCACTGGCCGCGGCGGTCCGTTGATCCGTGCCCGCGCTCCTGAAAGTGTTCCTGCCGGCGACGGTGGAATTTCTGGATCCAGGACCCGACCGCATTCCCAGCCTTTACAGATCAATACAAAAATGTCACGCTCTTTGTGCCGGCACCGGATGACCGCTCACGCCCAGCCAGTCGACGTCATCCCCGAACGAAGCGGATAGGACACCATGGCGACCCGACCCTTCATCAGCCGCGACAACAGCCTCGACGGCGTCCTGCCCGCCGACGACCCACAGCGTGCCGGCCGGACTCGTCGCTACCAGCTCAATGTCGTGGCCACCAGCTTGACCGACGTGGTGATGTCGGCAGGCGGATGGCTGTGCGACCGGGCCAGGGCAGGATGGGACGTCAACGTGCTGGTGGCCGATCGCGGCGACGCGCGGCCGCTGACGATTCTGGGCGCGACGGCGCTGCAGACCGACGGGCAGTGGAGCGCCGCGGTGGCGCCGCTCGCGCGAAAGGGTGCGCTGGCGGTGAGCGCCGAGCTACCGGCCGCCGACGCCGGTGTCCGCAGCGACATCCTCAACATCCTCAAACGCGGGGGCACCGAGGTCACCGTGTGGGGCCAGGCATGGCCGGTCGAGTTCGGTCGTCGCGTCGACCCCGTCGAGCACCGGTTGAGTGCGGCGGCGCGGGCGTTCAAGTCGCACGCGCTCACCGCCGCCGCGGTGTCCGGGGATTCGGGTGTGCGGACGGAGACCCTGTTCCGAATCGGGACGGGATCGTTCCGCACGCTCTATTCGGTGTGAGGCCGCTCGGCTACCTGATCCAGCCGCGGCGGCGGAGCCACCAGTCACGCCCCACCAGGACGACGAGGAGCACGGCGAAACCGATCAGGAAGATGTCCTCGACATGGCCGACGTGGTTGCCGCGCAGCATGAGCAGGAGAAAGCCGGCCGAGAGCAGGCCACCGATCTGAATCAGCCGAGGGTTCTCCTTGGACCAGCCCCATTCCGCGGACGGCACATCCTCGACGTCGACATCGACGCGTCGTTCCACCTCGGTGTTGGCCACGGCTGCTCCTCACGTCGCGCTGATCGCTGCCGTCATTCTGGCACAGGCCTACTACACACGCCGTAGGGTCATCCGTCATGGCGAAACTGTTCGAGGGGAAGGTCGCCTTCATCACCGGTGCGGCCAGAGGCCAGGGCCGCTCGCACGCCGTCCGGTTCGCCGAAGAGGGTGCCGACATCATCGCGTTCGACCTGTGCGACCAGATCGACAGCATCGCCTACCCGATGGCAACCCCGGAGGACCTCGACGAGACGGTCAACCTCGTCGAGAAAACCGGTCGACGCATCGTGGCCGAACGCGGCGACGTCCGTGATCTCGACCGCCTGAAGGCCGCCGTCGGCGACGGCGTCGCCGAACTCGGCCGGATCGACTTCGTGCTCGCCAACGCCGGCGTCTTCCCGGCCTTCGGCGACCAGCGCCTGCAGGTGGCGGCCTTTGTCGATGCGGTCGACGTGATGCTCAAGGGCGTCTACTACACGATCGAGGCGGCGCTTCCCGCGATGCTCGCGCACGGCGACGGAGGGGCGATCGTGATCACCAGCTCGGCGGCCGGATTCAAGTCGGTCAGCACGAACTTCGAGACGATGAGTCACGGAGCGGCCGGCTACACCGCAGCCAAGCACGGCGTCATCGGTGTGATGCGACACTACGCAACATCGCTGGCGGACAAGAACATTCGTGTCAACACGGTCCATCCCGGCGGCGTGGCGACGCCGATGATCCTCAACGAGGCCTCGGGCCGCTTCATCGGCGAGCATGCAAGCTTCGGCGCGGCGCAACAGCCGCTGCTGTCCATCCCGCCGATCGAGCCGGAGGCCGTCAGCGAGGCGATGGTCTACCTGTGCGGACCGTCGGGACGCTACCTGACCGGGGTCGCCCTCCCGATCGACGGCGGCCTGACGCTCAAGTGATGGTGCTGTAGCGGCGCAGCGCCTCGGCCCGCTCGCGCTTGTGGTCCACGATCGGCTCCGGATACCCGGACGGCCGGTTGTCGTCGAGCTTGTGCACATCGTCGACGTCGGCCAGCTCGGGCACCCACCGGCGCACGTAGCCGCCGCCGGGGTCGAATTTCGCGCCCTGCGTGATCGGGTTGAACACCCGGAAATACGGCGCCGCGTCGGTCCCGCAGCCCGCCGCCCACTGCCAGCCGTGCTGATTGTTGGCCATATCGCCGTCGACCAACTGCTCGAGAAACCACCGCGCACCCCACTGCCACGGCAGGTGCAGGTCCTTGACCAGAAACGAGGCCACGATCATCCGCACCCGGTTGTGCATGAACCCGCTCTCGGCGAGTTGGCGCATCCCGGCGTCGACGATCGGAAACCCCGTGCGGCCGGCCTTCCACGCCTCGAAGGCCTTCTCGGCGTCGCGACCCTCGTCGACCTCGATCGAATCGAACGATTTGTTCCAGTTCCACCACGCGCTGTCGGGCCACTCATGCAGGACCGAGGCATAGAAGTCGCGGAACGCCAGCTCCCGCAGGTACGCCTGCGCGCCCGTGCCGCGGCCCAGATCGGCCGCCATCGTGCGGGGGTGGATCGTGCCGAACTTCAGGTGTGCGGACATCCGGCTGGTGCCGTCCAGATCGGGCCGGTTGCGGTCCTCGGAATAGTCGTCAAGGCCGCTCGTGACGAACTTCTTCCACTGGCGCCGCGCCTCCGATTCTCCGGCGGGCATGTCCAATTCGACTCCGGCGTCGGGGATCTCGACGCCGCCCGGCACATCCGCCGGCTCGATCCACCGTGCCGACTTCGGGCCCGTTTTTGCGGGCGCCCGCCAGCCGTGCCGTCGCCAGGCCTCGTAGAAGGGGGTGAACACCTTGTAGGGCGTGCCGTCGCCCTTGGTGACGCGGCCCGGTGACACCAGGTACGGCGATCCGGAGGCCTCGAGCGGGACGTCTCCGAGGGCGTCGCGCACCGCGTCGTCGCGCCGGCGCCCGAACGGCGAGTAGTCGGCCGACACGTGGACCGATGTGGCGCCGATTGCTCTGGCCACCGCGGCGATTCGCTTGTCCGGACGGCCACGGGTGACGAACAACCGGCCATCGAGGCCGTCCCGCAGATCCCGCAACGCGTCGTACAGGTACTGCAGCCTGCGGGGCCCTGACGTCGCCTTCAGCCGCGGGTCCAGGACATAGCAGGCCAGCACCTCTTGATCGTCGGCGGCCGCGTCCAGCAGCGCCGGCAGGTCGTGCAGTCGCAGGTCGCGCCGGAACCACAAGAGAGTGGGCATGCGTAGATGCTGCCCGAATTTGCCCGCAAACAAACTCGTGTCGCGGCTGACGGAAGGGTGACATGTATGCAGTTCTGGTCTGGAACGGCGTTCATGAAGACCTCGGAGGCCTCGCCGTGGCCCGAGTGCTCGACGAGGCCGGCTTCGACGGCATCGTGTGCTCCGATCACATGATCTACCCGCGCGAGCCATCGTCCCCATACCCGGACTCGCCGACCGGCAAGCCGCCGTGGCCGCCGGAGACCGCGCGGCCGCTGCTCGAGGTGATCAAGCAGGTGGCGACCGCGTCCGTGGTCTCGGATGGCCGGGTATCGCTGGCGGTCGGCGTGGGCTGGATGCGCGAGGAGTTCGAATTGATGGGCCAGCACTTCGGCAACGGCGGCAAGCGGCTCGACGAGATGATCCCGGCGCTGCGCGAGTTGTGGCGTGGTGGGTGTCGTGGACCGGCGGGTACTACCGGGTGCCGGAGATGATGATAGCTCGTCGCGCTGCGGCACGAATACGGCCGCGAGGACGAACCGTTCGAGATTCTCCTCGCGCTCACGTGGTGTGCTTTGAGATTGAGATACCACAGCGGATGTCGGTCACGGCGGGCTTGGGACGCGACCAACACCACTCGGTTGTCCTCAGGCAGGTAGTACAGCGCTGTGGTGCGCTCGGTCCCAGATTTGCGTCCGGTTGTCGTCAACAACGCCACAGGAACATGGCCGACGATGTCCCTGTGCACTCCCTTGATCCACCGATAGCGCCAGATATCAAGCCGCGAGATGCATCTCAAGAGAAATGTGTACATCGGCGTGTTCAGGACCGGCGGTCGTTTGGTCATACCGGCTACAACGCACGCTGCCGCCGTATGGCACTACAGGCCCGCATGCCCGGAACTGTCAGTCTGACGGATAACCAATACTCACACCGATGATGAAATAGCGCGAATAGTAACGACATTCATCGACCCGACGGATCAATGCCGAGTGTCGAAGCGTTGTTCAGTCTGATGCCGCCTGGCATCAGCCCTTGGCAGAGAAGGTCCAAATGAGGACGTTTGCGGTCGCTGACGCAGCAAGGCTACTGGCCGACCCGGTGGCCTACACCGATGACGCAAAGCTGCACGCCGGGCTGGCCCTGCTTCGCGAACAAGCACCCGTGGTCTGGGTCGACCATCCTCCATATCGGCCGTTCTGGGCCATCACCAAGCACGTTGACATCCGCGAGATCGAACGCAACCACACGTTGTGGGTGACCGAGCCGCGCCCGTCGTTGCGCCCACCGGCCCTTGATGACAGTCTGCAGAGAGCGCGGGCCGGTGGTGTCGAGGTGCGTGCGCTGGTCGAGACCGACGGCGAACGCCACCGCGCCGCGCGGGCCATCGGGGTCGAGTGGTTTCGCCCGATGGCCATGCGCAAGCTGAAGACTCAGGTTGATCGAATAGCGCAGCGGCATGTGGACCGCATGGCGCGCATCGGTCCACAGTGCGATTTCGTCGTCGATATCGCGACCGACTTTCCCGGCGAGGTCATCTACACCTACATGGGGTTGCCGGAGCGCGATTTCCCACTCCTGCTGAGATTGACCCAGGAAGCGTTCGGCCAGGACGACAGCGAACTACAGCGTGACCGGAATCCCGTCAGCTATCTCGAGGTGATCGCGGACTTCTTCGACTACTTCCGTATCGTCGTCCGGGATCGCCGGGCCAATCCCACCGGGGACCTTTCATCGGAAATCGCCAATGCCCGAATGGACGGCGAGTTGATGTCTGACGCCGACACTCTGAATTACTTTGCGACGATCGCCGCCGCCGGTCATGACACGACCAAGGCGTCGATCGCCGGGGGACTTCTGGCGCTGATCGAACATCCCGGTGAGCGTGAGCGGTTGACCAGTGACCCGAGTTTGATGCCGACCGCGGTGGAGGAGATGATCCGGTGGTCGACGCCGGTCAAGGAATTCATGCGCACTGCCACCGCGGATACCACTGTCCGCGGTATACGGATAGCCGCAGGCGAATCTGCGTACCTGGCCTACGAGTCGGGCAACCGCGACGCCGAGATCTTCGACGAGCCGTTCCGTTTCGATGTCGGTCGAAATCCGAACAAACACTTGGGCTTTGGTGCTGGAATTCATTTCTGCCTGGGTGCTGCGCTGGCCCGGATGGAGATCGCGAGTTTCTTCACTCACTTGCTGCCGCGCCTGCGGTCCATCGAGCTGGCCGGTGAACCGAAGCTCATCGCGACCACCCTGCTCGGCGGTCTGAAGCGGTTACCCATCCGTTATGAGATGCGTTGACGGCCGGTGCCGGCGTCTCCATGGTCGCAGTCATCGAACCTGAAGACGGCGAGCCGATCGGCGAGCGCCTCGAACTCGTCCGGGGCGCCCGTGCGCACCAGCCCCGAGCGCTTCGCGAAGCCGACGCCGACCGGCACCTTGACCGCGAACGCCCTGAGTACCGGACCCGCCTCCGCCGCACCGAGTTCCACGATCTTCACGGGTCGTGACCTGCGGCCACGAGACAGGGTTCCCGTGCCCGCGGCCCGTGCGTTGGCCGCCCAATCCGCACCCGGGTAGCCGGCCACCACATACAGGAGGCCGTCGTGCTCGAACGGCGTCATCGGGGTGCTGCGCGGGCGGCCCGACTTGCGCCCCGGCACGGTGAGCACCATCGCCGGTCCGGTCGGGATACCGAGCTTCTGCACGGCCCGCACGAGTTTGTTCATCGGTTTGAGGTAACCGGGCGGATGAAGCGCTGACATGGCACGTCTCCTTGTCTATTTGGTGAACAGATGCCGATGGGCCAGGACGGCCTCGGCGATCGTCGTGGCCGGGCGGTCGAGAATCTTGTCGACGTCATGGGTCACCAGCGCCGGCGTTCCCACCGTGGCCGACAAGAAGGCGATGTACGCATCGGCGAACTCGGCGGAGAACCCGAGGGCGACGAAGCGTTGCCGCACCATCTCGGTGGGCGCCTCCCGGTAACTCAACGTGCGGCCGAGCGCCGCACCGATGGCGCCCACGAGTTCGGTATTCGTGAAGGCCTGCGGACCGGTCAGCGGAATCCTCTGACCGACAAGGTCGTCGGTCAGCAGCGCCCGTGCCGCGACCGCCGAGATGTCACGGTCGACGATGGGTGCGGTCGATGCCGCCGCGAACGGCCCGGTGACCACGTCGCCGGCCTGTATCTGGGGTGCCCACATGCCGAAGAAGTTGGTGGCGAACACCGTTGGACGCAGACTCACCCATTCGAGACCGGAATCGACGGCCAGCTGCTCGGTTTCCCTGTTGCGGTCGCCGCGGAACCGCGACGGCTGCCGGGAGAAGTCGTCATCGGCGTTGATGGCGGACAGGGCGACGAGGCGCCGGACCCCGCGGCGACGGGCCGCCTCGACCACGTCGGCGAGTTCGTCGCCGAGGGCGCGGGAATTGAGGAACACCGCCGACGATCCGGGGAGCCCCTGGGCCGCCGACGCCACTACCTCCACACCGGCGGGAAACGAGGCGTGTTCCGGATCGCGGGTGACCGCGCGGACCCGCGCGCCCGCAGCGGTGAGCTCAGTGACCAGTGGGCGGCCGACGTTGCCGGTGGCGCCCGTGACAAGAATTGCGTTCATGCGATCAAGGACGACGCGATGGCCGAGAAAGTTACCTCCCCGCTTCGGTAACTTTCTGCGGCGCTGCGCCGTCGTACCGTCATGAGTCGTTCCGCGCCGGTGGAGGTGGCATGGCGAAGCCATCGCCCCTACCTGGTGAATCTCGCGTATCAGATGCTCGGCGACATCGGTGATGCCGAGGACGTCGCGCAGGAGGCGTTCCTGCGACTGTCCCGGACGGACCAGTCGGAGATCGACGACGTCCGCGCCTGGCTGACTGTCGTTGCCGGCCGTCTCTGCCTGGACCAGCTACGGTCGGCGCGCGTCCGCCACGAACGGCCCGACGAGTCGGGCGCCGCCGAGACCGCCCCCGCGGCCGACCTCGATCCCGCCGATCGGGTCACCCTCGACGACGAAGTCCGCCTAGCGATGCTCGAAGTGCTGCGGCGGTTGAGCCCCGGTGAACGGGTGGCCTTCGTGCTTCACGACGTCTTCGGTCTGCCGTTCGACGAGATCGCGGAGACGGTCGGCAGACCGGTCGGCACGTGTCGCCAGCTCGCGCGGCGGGCGCGGGCGAAGTTCTCCGGCGCCGCCGCGCGGCGGCCCGACATCGACGACGTCGAACATCACGACGTCACCGAGAAGTTCATCACCGCCTGCGCGAACGGCGACCTGCAGGCGTTGATCTCGGTCCTGGATCCCACGGTGTGGGGCGTCGGCACGATCCTGGCCGACCCTGCGCCGCCGCCGCAGGTCAATCACGGGGCCGAGGAGGTGGGCCGCAATCTGCTGCGCTATCTCGGAAGCGGCGCCACCCTGGTCAGCGGACCGGTCGGCGAGCCCGTGCTGCTGGCGTTCGCGCACCGTCGGCTGTTCGCGGTGGTGATGCTGACCGTGCGGGACGGCCGCATCCTCAAGATCGAGGCCACGGTGGATCCTGGCGCCGCCCTCGGCAAGTGAACGGGAAGCTGGCAGTCGTTTCACAGGAAAGCCACAGAGGCTCTCCAGCCATCGTGTGACGCAGCGCATAACGTGACAATCGGGCCTAACCCAAGGACGCCCGAGGAGGACCGCCGTGAGCGTTCTGACCGCCGAGCTGACCACCGCTCAGTCCAGCGCGCTGCGGGTAGCCGAGCACGTCTACCGCGGCAGCAGCCATTTCACGCCGGCCAAACTCGAGGCGTTCGTGGCGATCGCCGAGGAGGGCGGCCTTTCAGCGGCATCGCGACGGCTGCACGTGAGCCAGCCCGCCCTGTCGCAAACCATCAATGCGCTCGAACGCCAGCTCGGCATCAAGTTGTTGGAGCGCAGCAACACCGGAGTACGGACGACTTCGCACGGGCTGACACTGCTCGCCGAGGCGCGCGCATTCCTGGCGCATCACGACAGGATCCTTCGAAAGATGGCTGAGCACAACAGGGAACGGCCGGTCATCAACCTCTGCGTGCCGGCGGAACTGAGTCCGGCGCTCCTGCGGGCGCTGGCCACGTACGCCGCCGGGAGCGCCTCGCCACATGTGCGGGTGCGGCAGCTGTCCCTGCCGGAACAGTTCGTCGCACTCCGCACCGGCCAGCTCGATCTGTCGGTGACGCGGGAACGACCCAATGGAAAAGAGTTCGAGACGATGCTGTTGAAGCGCGACAGCCTCGGCGTGGTGGTCGCATCGCACATCGCCGATCGGCTGAGCGGGCCCGACGGCATCCGGCTGGCGGACCTGTCGGCGTTGGAATGGATCCGGTTCGCCCGCGCCGACAGCCCGAATTGGTACGACGAGATGACCGCGGTGCTGCGAAGCCATGGCATCAACGTCGACAACGCCGACAGCGACGAACTGCTGCCGATCACGTCGATCGTGTTCGCCGCGGTGAGTGGAGGCCGGTCCTTCGCGCTGGCGCCCGAGAGCTGGGTGAGCCCGATCCCGGACCAGGTGACGTGGCGTCCGCTCGCGGGCCAGCCGCTGATGAGGCGCACCTGGGCGGTGTGGCCCGCCAATTCCAGGCGAACCGACGTCGCCGATCTCCTCGCGGCATTCGAGGCGGCGGCGGTCGCGGATCATCCGTAGGTGAACGAAAAGGCCTGCAGCCCTTGGCTCAGCCGGACCTCCACCAATCCGCGCCGCGCGGTGTCGTCGGCGACGATCTGACGCAGCGTGGGCGGTCCGCTGACGGGAATCTCTTTGGACGTCCCGTCGCGGACCACGGTCACGGTGCCCGTACCACCCACCACCAGGTACACATTGCGGGCACGGTAGTTCAGCTCGATGCCCGACTCCGGGCCGACCGCGGTTCCGCCCTGGTAATCCAGGGTCCACGCGCCGCGAAGGGCGAATGTGTCATCGGCCAGGCGATCCGGGTAGCGGAACATCGCATCGCCCTCGTCGTAGGTGCCCGCGCCGCCGTAGTTGACCACCTTGCCCACTCCCAGGTAGGTCTCCGGGGTCAGCTCGGTGGTGGGGGTGGAGTCGACGGCCTCCGTCGGCGCGGGTAGCTCGGTCCCGGGATTCGCATCCGAGAGTAGTTGGCGAACAAGGGTTTCCGTGACGTCGTAGTCGCCCTCGCCGAACTTGATGTGCCGGACGGTGCCGTCCGCGTCGATGAGGTACTTCGCCGGCCAGTACCGATTGCGGTAGTTGGTCCAGGTCGAGTAGCTCGGGTCGAGTGCCACGGGATAGGTGATGCCGAGGTCTTTGGCGCCACTGGCGACATTCGCAGGGACCCGCTCGAACGCATACTCCGGGGTGTGCACCCCGATCACCTCGAGGCCGGCGTCCTTGTAGGCCTTGTACCAGTCGACGATGTGGGGGATGGCGCGTTGGCAGTTGATGCACGAATACGCCCAGAAATCGACTAGAACGACCTTGCCCCGCAACGACTTCAGATTGACCGGTGACCCGTTGGGGGTGTTCAGCCAACCGGAGATTCCGGTGATGTCGGGGGCGGTGCCGCACGATTCCAGGACCGGGGCGCCGTCGGTGCAGTTGGCCAGCTCCCTGTTCTGATCATTGACCAGCCCACCCAGGTTCAGCTTGTCGCGCAGCTGTTCGTCATCGCCGACACTCTTCTGAAGGTTGCCCGTGTAGTCGGGGATGGCTCGCTGCAGCGTGGCAGGCAGGTTGAACACCAACGCCACCGCCAACAGAATTGTCACCACACCTGCCGCGATCCGGATCTCACGCTGCTTGCGCCGAAATGCCGCGACGCGTTCGGCAACGCGGCGACCCGCCAGCGCGAAGAAGAGCAGCGGCAGCGCGGCGCCGACGGCGAACGACAGCGTCAAGGCCACCGTCGGCAGGCCGATGGTTCCGGTGGCGCCGGCGATGACGATGGCCGCGAGGACCGGCCCGGCGCAGGGCACATAGAGCACGCCGAGGGCAAGGCCGAGGCCGAAGCCGCTGTTGCCGGAACCGAACTGCCTCTGCGGCAGTCGGGAGAAAGGCTTCTCGAGCAACGCCTCGACCTTTGGGAAGATGAGCCCGATGCCGATGGTCGCCAGCGCGACGAGCGCGACCCACCTGATCGCGTCCTGCGGCAGATGCAGCAACGACAACAGCGCCGAACCGGCCAGGGTGACGACGCTGAAGCTGAGCACCAGGCCCGCGATGATGCGGTAGGGCCGCAGCCTCTCGGACAGCGAGGGCCCGGTCTTGACCGCGATCGCCGTACCGCCGCCTTTGTCCCCGTCGGCGCGCGCGCTCTGTGCGCCGGAGAAGAAGACGACCGGCAACACGGGCAGGATGCATGGTGAGATGCCGGTGATCAAACCTCCGATGAAGCCGATCAGGACAAGTGTGAACATGCCAGTTATTCGGAGCCACAACGGATTCGGATGGGTGACAGCACAAAACAGCCCGGCCGTTGAGCCGGGCTGTTTTGGGTATTCGGTTGTGCCGAAGGCTAATTGGCCGGCGGCATCAGCACGGTGTCGATCATGTACACGGTGGCGTTGGCCGTCCGCACGCCGCCGCACACCACGCCCGCGCCGTTGACCCTGAGGTTGTTGCCCGCACCGGTCACCGTCAGGTCGCCGCCCTGCACCGTCTTGTGGGCGCCGGCGACCTGAGCGGGACTCGCCTGGCCGGGCACCACGTGGTAGGTGAGGATGCTGTTGAGCAGTGCCGAATCGGTCTTCAGCTTCTCGATGGTCGCAGGATCGATCTTCGCGAACGCGGCATCGGTGGGTGCGAACACCGTGAACTCGCTGCCGTTGAGCGTGTCGACGAGGTTCACGTTCGGGTTGAGCTTGCCCGACACCGCGGCGGTCAGCGTCGTCAGCATCGGGTTGTTGGACGCGGCGACGGCCACCGGGTCCTGCGCCATGCCGGTCACCGAACCGGGGCCGGTGGGATTCTGCGCGGCATAGTCCGCGCAAGCCGCGCCGACCAGGCCGCTGGCCGGATCCATCGGCGCGTCCATCGGGGCCGGTGCGGCGCTCGGCGCCACCGCACTGGAACTCGTGATGGGCTCGGCCGTCGCGGACGTGGACGTGTCACCCGAACAGGCCGACACGCTCAGGATCGCTGCCGCGGCCAAACCTGCGGCCGCGAGAGTCTTGCGGTTGACGATTCTCATGGTGCTGTCTGCTCCCTTGTCGCGGACGGACCGGGCGGCCCACCCTCTGCACTGACACCCGGGATTCGGAGTGACGGCCGTCACGGATGCCGCGCAGCGGAGTACGTCACACATGCGTCACTTTTGCGGTACGGCCCGCAACGGGCAGCACCTCGTGGGTTTGCCTCCGAAGACGGCACAATGGTTCCGTGACCACGAACGACCGCCTTCGAGTGCTGATCCTGGGCAGCACCGGCTCGATCGGCACCCAGGCGCTCGAGGTCATCGCCGCCAACCCGGACCGCTTCGAGGTCGTCGGACTGGCCGCTGGTGGCGGCAATCCGGAGCTGTTGGCCCGGCAACGCGCCGAGACCGGCGTCGTGAACATCGCGGTCGCCGACGATGCCGCCGCCGCCGCGGTCGGTGACGTCACCTACTCCGGACCCGAGGCGGTCACCCGGCTGGTGGAGACCACCGAGGCCGACGTGGTTCTCAACGCCCTCGTGGGGGCGCTCGGACTGAAGCCCACGCTGGCGGCGCTCGCCACCGGTGCACGGCTGGCCCTGGCGAACAAGGAATCGCTGGTCGCCGGCGGGCCGCTGGTGCTGAAGGCGGCCAAGCCGGGACAGATCGTGCCCGTCGACTCCGAACACTCCGCCATGGCGCAGTGCCTCCGCGGCGGGAGCCCGGAAGAAGTCGCCAAGATCGTCCTCACCGCGTCGGGCGGCCCGTTCCGCGGCTGGCCCGCCGGCCGTCTCGAGGGTGTCACTCCTGAGCAGGCCGGGGCGCACCCGACCTGGTCGATGGGCCCGATGAACACCCTCAACTCTGCATCGCTGGTCAACAAGGGCCTCGAGCTCATCGAGACGCACCTGCTCTTCGGCGTCCCGTACGACCGCATCGAGGTCGTCGTCCATCCGCAGTCGATCGTGCACTCGATGGTGACCTTCACCGACGGCTCCACCGTGGCCCAGGCCAGCCCGCCGGATATGAAACTGCCCATCGCGTTGGCGCTGGGCTGGCCGTCCCGGGTGCCCGGCGCGGCGCAGGCGTGCGACTTCTCCACCGCCTCGACCTGGGAGTTCGAGCCACTCGACGCCGGCGTCTTTCCCGCCGTGGAACTCGCGCGGCGGGCCGGCGAGGGCGGCGGCTGCCTGACCGCGGTGTACAACGCCGCCAACGAGGAGGCCGCGGCGGCCTTCCTGGACGGGCGCATCCGGTTCCCGGCAATCGTGCGCACCATTGCCGGGGTGCTGCGCGCTGCCGACCAGTGGGCGGCCGAACCCGCTACCGTGGATGACGTACTCGATGCGCAACGCTGGGCCCGTGACCGGGCGAGGGGCGCGGTATCCCGGGAGGTCGTCACCGCCAAATGATGATGTGGGTTTTGGGCGTCGTGCTGTTTGCGCTGGCCATTCTGTTGTCGGTGGCCCTGCACGAATGTGGGCACATGTGGGTCGCGCGGGCCACCGGGATGAAGGTGCGCCGGTACTTCGTCGGCTTCGGCCCCACGCTGTGGTCCACCCGCCGGCCCAACCGGCTGGGCTCCACCGAGTACGGGGTGAAGGCGGTTCCGCTCGGTGGGTTCTGCGATATCGCGGGCATGACGTCGATCGAGGAACTGGCGCCCGACGAACACGAGCGCGCCATGTTCCGCCAGAAGACGTGGAAGCGCGCGGCGGTCCTCGCCGCGGGCCCCGCCATGAACTTCGTGATCGGGTTGGTGCTCATCTACGCCATCGCCGTCGTCTGGGGTCTGCCCAACCTGCACCCCCCAACCACCGCCCTGGTCGGTGAAACCGGTTGTGTCGCAGCGCAGATCAGTAAGGACAAACTGGCCGACTGCACCGGTCCCGGACCGGCCGCCGAGGCGGGAATCCGATCCGGTGACGTGATCGTCAAGGTCGGCGACTCATCGGTGGGCACCTTCGACGAAGCCAGGACCGCGCTTCAGAAGGCGTCCGGGCCCACCCCGGTGGTCTTCGAGCGCAACGGCCAAAAGATCGCCGCGGTGGTGAACGTCGCGCAGACCCAGCGCCTCGACGACAAGGGCGACAAGATGTCGACGGTGGGAGCCATCGGCATCAGCGCCGCACAGTTCGGACCGACGCACTACAACCCGCTCTCCGCGGTGCCCGCGACGTTCGCCTTCACCGGCGACCTCGCCGTCGAACTGGGCAAGTCGCTGGCCAAAATTCCGACCAAGATCGGCGCCCTCGTGCATTCGATCGGCGGCGGAGAACGCGATCCCGAGACGCCGATCAGCGTGGTCGGCGCCAGCATCATCGGTGGTGACACCGTCGAGCACGGGCTGTGGGTGGCGTTCTGGTTCTTTCTCGCACAGCTGAACTTCGTGCTCGGCGCCATCAACCTCGTGCCGCTGCTCCCGTTCGACGGCGGCCACATCGCGATTGCGGTGTTCGAGAAACTTCGCAATATGATGCGGAAGGCGCGCGGCATGGTGGCCGCGGCGCCGGTGAACTATCTCAAGCTCATGCCCGCCACTTACGTCATTCTGGTGGTGGTGGTCGGCTACATGCTGCTGACCGTGACCGCTGACCTGGTCAACCCGATCAGGTTATTCCAGTAGGGGAGAATTCATGTCCGTCGGTTTAGGCATGCCGGCCCCGCCCGCACCGACGCTCGCGCCTCGGCGCAAGACCCGTCAGCTGATGGTCGGCGACGTCGGCATCGGTAGCGACTACCCGGTGGCCGTGCAGTCGATGTGCACCACCAAGACCCACGACATCAACTCGACGCTGCAGCAGATCGCCGAGTTGACCGCGTCGGGCTGCGACATCGTCCGGGTGGCGTGTCCGCGACAGGAGGACGCCGACGCGCTGTCGGCGATCGCCAAGAAGTCCAAGATCCCCGTCATCGCCGACATCCACTTCCAGCCGAAGTACATCTTCGCCGCGATCGACGCCGGATGCGCCGCGGTGCGGGTGAACCCCGGAAACATCAAGGAGTTCGACGGCCGCGTCGCCGAAGTCGCGAAAGCGGCAGGCGCTGCAGGCATCCCGATCCGCATCGGCGTGAACGCCGGATCGCTGGACAAGCGCTTCATGGAGAAGTACGGCAAGGCGACCCCGGAGGCGCTGGTCGAAAGCGCCCTGTGGGAGGCGTCGCTGTTCGAGGAGCACGGCTTCGGCGACATCAAGATCAGCGTCAAGCACAACGACCCCGTCATCATGGTCGCCGCCTACGAGCAGTTGGCGGCCAAGTCCGACTACCCACTGCACCTCGGCGTCACCGAGGCCGGGCCGGCGTTTCAGGGCACGATCAAATCCGCCGTCGCGTTCGGCGCCCTGCTGTCCAAGGGCATCGGCGACACCATCCGGGTGTCGCTGTCGGCGCCGCCGATCGAAGAGGTCAAGGTCGGCAACCAGATCCTCGAGTCGCTCAACCTGCGGCCCCGGTCACTGGAGATCGTGTCGTGTCCGTCCTGCGGCCGCGCCCAGGTCGACGTGTACACGCTGGCCAATGAGGTCAGTGCGGGACTGGAAGGGCTCGAGGTTCCGCTGCGCGTCGCGGTGATGGGCTGCGTCGTCAACGGTCCGGGCGAGGCCCGCGAGGCCGACCTCGGCGTCGCATCGGGGAACGGCAAGGGCCAGATCTTCGTCAAGGGCGAGGTGATCAAGACCGTCCCCGAGGCGCAGATCGTCGAGACACTGATCGAAGAGGCGATGCGAATCGCTGAAGAGCGCGGAACAGATGCGAGCGGTTCACCGGTTGTGACCGTAAGCTAAAGGACGGCCCTTGTGAGCGGGGTCACCTACCTCCCGCCGGGATTCGCAGAAAGAGTCAGCATGTCGGCTCCGCCTCTGTTTCGTCTTGTCGACGAGCGCCGGGTGTCCGTCGTTCGCGATGCCGCGGCGGTGCGCCGGGTGCTCGACGACGATCCGGTCGGATCCTGCATGGTGGCCTCCCGGGTGTGCGAGCACGGCGTCGAGCCGTCGGCCATCGGCGGCGAGTTGTGGACACGGCGGCGGGCCAGTGAATCCCTCTGCTACGCAGGCGCGAATCTCATTCCGCTGCGCGGGGGATCGAGCGATCTGCACGCCTTTGCCGACAAGGCGATGAGCCAAGCGCGGCGGTGCTCGTCGTTGGTGGGCCGCGCCGAACTGGTGATGCCGATGTGGCAGCGCCTCGAGCATGTCTGGGGACCCGCGCGCGATGTGCGTGAGCACCAGCCGTTGATGGCGCTCTCCGGCGCACCACAGAGCCCGATGGACCCCGCGGTGCGGCCGGTCCGCGTCGACGAACTCGACGCATACCTGGTGGCGGCCATCGACATGTTCATCGGCGAGGTCGGCATCGACCCGCGGATCGGCGACGGCGGTCGCGGTTACCGTCGGCGGGTCGCCGGGCTGATCGCCACCGGACGGGCGTGGGCCCGCTTCGAGCGCGGGCAGGTCGTGTTCAAGGCGGAGGTCGGATCGCAGTCACCGACCGTCGGCCAAATCCAGGGCGTGTGGGTGCATCCCGATTGGCGCGGCCGCGGCCTGGGCACCGCCGGGACGGCGACGCTGGCGTCGGCCGTGGTTCGCGGCGGTCGCATCGCCAGCCTCTACGTGAACAGCTTCAACACCGTCGCCCGAGCGACGTATGCCCGCATCGGTTTCACTCAGGTCGGCACGTTCGCCACCGTGCTGCTGGACTGACGACCCGCGAGCCGGACAACGGCCTGGGATAGTGACTTTCATCCGAAAGCCACATTTTGACGGCCAACCCCGTTGCGGTGGTTAGGCTCACGGCATGGTTGAGCTTGATCCGAAAGTGGCCCGCAGGGAGATCGCCGACGCACTGGTGCGTGCGCTCGAACGCCGGCACGAGGTGCTCGACGTCATCGTCACCTCGGAGGACTACGACGCCGCCATCGAGTCGATCGCCACGCTCCTCGAGACGACGCCGGAGTGCGGAGAAGCGGTACTGAGGCTGTCTTTTGACCGGCTCACCAAGGTGTCCCGGCGTCGAATCGCCGCCGAGCTCGAGGATCTGAACAAAGAACTCAGCTTTACGAAGGGGAACCAGCCGGCGAGTGCGGGCGCGAACCTGCAACTGCGGCCCTTCTCGGCCGAGTCCGACCGCGACATCTTCGCCGCCCGCACCGACGACGTCCGTGCGGCGGGCGACGGCTCCGGGGCACCCGCCGGAGACCTCGACGAGGAGATCCGCGATGCGATCGGTCGCCTCGACGCCGAAGAGGCGGCGTGGTTCGTCGCGGTCGACGGTCCGGACAAGGTCGGCATGGTGTTCGGCGAGCTGGCCGGCGGCGAGGTGAACGTGCGGATCTGGATCCACCCGGCCCACCGCAAGCAGGGTCTGGGCACGGCGGCGCTTCGGAAGTCACGCTCGGAGATGGCGGCCTATTTCCCGGCGGTGCCACTGGTGGTGCGCGCGCCCGGCGCCGGTGGGTACGGGGCGTAGTCAAAACAGGGCTTAGTCAAGACAGGGCGTAGTCAAGACAGGGCGTAGTTCGCCCGTTTCGGCGCACGGGCGCGCCTGCCGGCGCGACAGTCACGGTTCGATCTCGGTGCGCCTTCGTGGATATCACGCGCAACCCTTCTAACATCTGCCCCAATGGCAACATGGATCTCATCAGCATCACGTGCGGCCAGCGTGCTGACGGCCGTCGCCGTGGTCGCATCGCTTAATGCCTGCACCCCGAAACCCAATGGGCCCGAGCCGGCGGCCGCGCAGTTCTTCGCCGCGCTGGCCAAGGGCGATACGGCCGCCGCCGCCGAACTCAGCGACCATCCCGCGGACGCCAGGGCCGCGCTCAACGAGGCATGGGCGGGGCTGCAGGCGATCAGCCTCGACACGCAGATTCTGAGCTCGCGGTACGCCGAGGACACCGGCAGCATCTCCTACCGCTACACCTGGCACCTGCCCAAGCGCCGCACCTGGACCTATGACGGCCAGCTGAACATGGTGCGCGACGAGGGCCACTGGGAGGTGCGCTGGAGCGCAACGGGACTGCACCCGAAACTCGGCGAGCACCAGACCCTGGCACTGCGGGCCGACCCGCCGCGGCGCGCGTCGGTGAACGAACGAGGCGGCAGCGACGTGCTGGTGCCGGGAAATCTGTACCACTACACGCTGGATGCCAAGGCGGCAGGCGGTGCGCTGATGTCGACGGCCAGGGCCGTCGCGGATGCACTCCGCCCGTTCGACGACACCATGGACCCCCAACGGCTCGCCGAACAGGCGAGTTCGTCGAAGGATCCGCTGAGCCTCATCACGTTGCGCCAGTCCGATCACGACAGGGTGGCGCCCGCCATCGCCGCGCTGCCCGGTGTGGTCGTGACGCCACAGGCCGACCTATTGCCCACGGACGACACCTTCGCACCCGAAATCGTCAGTCAGGTCAAGTCCGCGGTGATCGACGAACTCGACGGCCAGGCCGGCTGGCGAGTCGTCACGGTCAACCAGAACGGCGTCGACGTCGACGTGCTCAACGAGGTGGAAGGGGCCGCCGCACCGTCGGTGACCATCAGTCTGGACCGGGCGGTGCAGAACGCCGCGCAGGGCGCGGTCAACACCACCGGCAAGAAGGCGATGATCGTGGCGATCAAGCCGTCGACGGGAGAGATCCTGGCCGTCGCGCAGAACGCCGCGGCCGATTCCGAGGGGCCCGTCGCCACGATGGGGCTGTACCCGCCCGGCTCGACCTTCAAGATCATCACGGCCGGCGCCGCCATCGACCGCGATATGGCCACCCCGAACACGCTGCTCGCATGCCCGGGGCACATGGACATCGGACAGCGCACCATCCCGAACTACGGCGGGTTCGATCTCGGCACGGTGCCCATGTCGCGGGCGTTCGCCAGCTCGTGCAACACCACATTCGCCGAGCTGGCCAGCAGGATGCCCCCGCGTGGTTTGACGACGGCCGCCGCCCAGTACGGCATCGGCCCGGACTACCAGATCGACGGCATCGACACGGTGTCCGGTTCGGTTCCGCCGACGGTGAACCTCACCGAGCGCACCGAGGACGGCTTCGGGCAAGGCCGGGTGCTTGTCAGCCCGTTCGGGATGGCGATGGCCGCGGCGACGGTGGCGGCCGGGAAAACGCCTGTGCCGCAACTGATCGAGGGTCGACCCGCGACCGTCACCGGGGACCGCGCGCCGATCACGCCGAAGATGCTCGACGGCCTGCGACCGATGATGCGGCTGGTGGTCACCAACGGCACCGCCGACGACCTGCAGTCTGCCGGCGACGTGCGCGGCAAGACCGGTGAGGCCGAATTCAACGGTGGATCCCACGCGTGGTTCGCCGGTTACCGTGGCGACATGGCATTCGCGGCGCTGATCGTCGGGGGCGGCAGCTCGGAATACGCGGTACGGATGCTCAAGGGCATGTTCGAGCAGCTGCCGCCGGACTACCTGGACTGAGGACTACTGGAGGGATTCGGTCGGAACGCCGTAGCGCTCTTGGTAATCCCTCACCTGTTCGCGAATCGGCCCCGCGTCGAGCCCGGTGTCGGCCCACGTGTAGTGCCCGCCGCCGCCGTCGCCGGGATGCGCGGCGAGGAACTCCCGCATCCGCTGCTCGGCCTCCGGGGTCAGCTCACGGTCGAGGCGGGCATACAGGGATCTGATCGTCGCGAACGGATCGCGGATGAAATCGGCGAACTGCACATCGATCACCTGGTTCGGCGGCAGCGAGTCGCGCAGCGTCATCCCGCGGTTGAGCCCCACCACGATGTCCTCTACATACTGCTGCGCGCAGTCGGCGACGCTTGTCTGGTCGGAGGCCATCCGGCGTAGGTGATTGGCCAATGCGCTGATCGATGAGATGACGGTGAGCGCCGGCGACTTCAGCAGCCATTGGCCACCAACCCCGGACTGCAAGTGTTGCAGGAAGATTCGGTGATATCGATAGGACGGCCGATGGTCGGCTTCGTACAGCAGCCACTTGTAATAGCTGGGCAGCCGGTATTGAACAGTGAAGATCATGCTGCAGAACTGGCCGGCGGTGATCCGCACGCATTCCTGGCCGACCAGCGCGCCCATCGGGTGGAACTTCATGAAGCCGGGAATGATCTGCTCGCTCATATCGAGGGTGGCCTGGGTTTCGGCGATGCGAGGGTCGGTGTCGTAGGTCGCGGGCTCTGGCAGTGGACAGGGGTTGTCGACCTCCCAGGTCAGCGGGGGACGCAACTGCGGGTCCTGGGCGAGGAGATCGAAAAGGATCGTGGTCCCGGTGCGGGGCTGACCGATGATGAATATTGGACTGCTGATCGGTTCGCGCGCAATTGCGGGGTGAGACTTTCGCCATTCGACGATCTGAAGCCGGTTCTTCAACGGCTGCACGACGTCCAGGGCGGCCAGCTCCACGCCGAGTTCGTTGAGTCGCGCGTCGCGGATCAGCCCCTCGCAGAAGAGGCCCAATCCCTCGCGCCAGGTCTCGTTCTCGTCGAACTCCGTTCCGAAGTCGTCGCTGCCCGCCCACTCGCAGGCCTGATCGATCAACATCGCGGGTTTCAACCGGTCGGCCGCACTCACCGCGCCGCCCCGCCCGTGCGCACCGTGACGGCACGGCGGGTGGAGTCGGGGTTGTCCAACCACCGCAACAGCACGAAGCCGCGATGACGGCCCCCGGTGTCCAGCCAGTGCCCGTGGCCGAAGTCTTTGCGCCGATGGCGATACGCACCACACCATCGGTGTCGGGTTCGATTCCCTTGTTCGTGACCGAGCTGTGCCGCCGCCGCGGCTCCAGGCATTCATGCCAGATGTTCTCCAGCGTCACGTTCCAGTACCGGGTGTCGGGTGGGCGGAACTCGAGCACCAGCGACTCGTCGTCGGCCAGCCGGAACGTGCCGATCATGTACAGGTTGTCCGGTGTGGTGTCGGCCTCGCCGAGGTCGGCGGCCGCCGAGGTGACCAGCGTGTTGGGGGCGCCCAGCAACTCGGGCTTGATCGTGCGGTGCAACGTCGTGAGTTTCATCATGGTCCACGCCATCGCGGTGAACTGTTCGGCCGCTTCGGCATCCGGGACGACCCGGGGCGGCCGGGCGGTCAGCGGGTCGATGCTCAGCGCGGCGGCCTCCTCGGTCGCGGCGTCGGCGATGTACTCGCGCACCACGATCGACGACGCGTCCTCGGGAATCGGGACCCACTGCGCGCCAACGAGTTCCGCGTGTGTGGGTTCGGCGGCCGCGAACACCAGCGCGAACCCGCCGGCATCCAGCTTCAGGTCGGTGTCGCTGACGTAGGCGGCCATCCGGCGTGGCGTCATACCGGTACCGGCCACACCTGAATCCCGAGATACGCGGTGGTGCCGCGTGTTCCGGTCACCCGGTAGGCGCGGTCACCGCGGATCATCGCGAGCAGGTAGGCGCCGTCCGGATTCGGGCCGCCGATCAAGCGGGTGGGCGAGCACATGGCGAAGAACCACGGCAGATCCGGGTCGGACTCCACAGACAATTCCGAGCAGAGCGCCGTGACGCGCGCGACCACCCGCAGGCCCTCGATGAGTTCGCGTTCGTTCTCGGCGTCCTCGTTCACGATCCGGGTGATGTCGGCGAGCATCTGCTGCACGAACGCCCACGCCTCGACCGTCTTCGGTGCCCGGAGGTTGTCATTCGCCGCCACGATGAGACAAAGTATCAGGATGGACGTCGTCTCAAAGGTCGTCTCCGGAGATTCGCTGAGCGTGCGTAAGCGCAGGGCAACCAGGGATCGGATCGCCACCACGGCGGCCGCGCTTGTCGCGTCGGACGGGCTCGCCCGGACCACGGTGGAGCAGATCGCCGAGACCGCCGAGGTCGGCCGCGCCACCTTCTTCCGGTACTTCAGCTCCAAGGAGGATGCGGTCGCCGAGGGGCTGACGAAGCACTGGCTGGACAGCATCACCGCGGCGCTCGCGCAGCAGCCCGGGGGCTGTCGGCCGCCGACGCCGTGCGCGCGGCGTTCAGCGAGCTGGGCGACGGGTTCGCCGGGATCAGCGATCAGGTGCGCGAGCTGGCGACGTTGACCCGCTCATCGCCCGCTCTCTCGGCGTGGACGCTGCAGATCTACCTGCGCTACGAGACGGCGATCGCGGATCTGGTCGCGCCGCGGCTGCCGGACGCCAGACCTGACGATCCGCGGCCGCGGCTGCTGGGTGCGCTGGCGATGGCGTCGGTCCGGATCGCGCTCGACGACTGGTTGCGCGACGGGGGAGCGCTGTCGGATCGGGTGCGCGAGGCGCTGGCATCGGTGTCCGTGACCTGAGCTGCAGCGGTACCGTTGACAGCGGTATGACGGACATCAACCACGACCCGACGGCGATGCGCATTTCGGACGCCGACCGCAACGGCACGCTGCGGCGGCTGCACAATGCGGTGGCGCTGGGGTTGATCGACATCGAGGAGTTCGAGGAACGCTCGGCGCTGGTGTCGCACGCCCGATTGCATTCGGATCTGGATTCTCTCGTCGGCGACCTGCCGGGACCCGGTGCGATCGTCACCTCGGCGACCGATCGGGTGGAGCTTCGCGGTGTGCTCGGGTCGCTCAAGCGGCAGGGTGAGTGGATCGTGCCCACCCGGCTGGCGCTGCACCGCCGGATGGGGTCGATCGACCTCGACCTGACCAGGGCCCGGTTCGCCGGCCCGATGGTGGTCATCGAGCTCGACATGAAGTTCGGCGGGCTGGAGCTGCGGCTTCCCGACGGAGCGAGCGCCTCGATCGACGACGTGGAGGTCAACGTCGGCAGCGCCCATGACTACCGCAAGGATGCCCCCGCCGACGGCACCCCGCACGTCATCCTGACCGGCAAGGTGGTGTGCGGGTCGGTGGCGGTCCGCGGTCCGCGCAAGTCGTGGCTCAAACGCGGCGGCTGACCTTTTCGGTGTCCCGCGGCTCAACGACCGGGAATTCCATTTCGGCGGCAGACGGCCGTCTCAGCGCAGCAACCAACTGTGACTATCCTGGCGTTATGCCTGTTCGCACCGCTCTTCGTCCCGGCACGCTGTCACCGACGCTGCCGGTGCCCCGCTCGATCGCCCGTCCCGAGTACGTGGGCAAGCGACGGCGCGCGAGGGCACCGAGCCGTGGGTGCAGACGCCGGAGACCATCGAGAAGATGCGGGTCGCCGGCCGGATCGCCGCGCAGGCGCACTCGCCGGGCGGGCAAGGCAATCGCCCCGGGCGTGACCACCGACGAGATCGACCGGGTCGTGCACGAGTACATCTGCGACCACGGCGCGTACCCGTCGACGCTGGGCTACAAGGGCTTCCCGAAGTCCTGCTGCACCTCGCTGAACGAGGTCATCTGCCACGGCATCCCGGATTCGACGGTGATCGAGGACGGCGACATCGTCAACATCGACGTCACCGCCTACATCGACGGGGTGCACGGCGACACCGACGCCACCTACCTGGCCGGCGACGTCGCCGAGGAGCACCGGCTGCTGGTCGAGCGGACCCACGAGGCGACCATGCGCGCGATCAAGGCGGTCGCGCCGGGCCGGCAGCTCAACGTCGTCGGCCGGGTCATCGAGTCGTACGCCAAGCGGTTCGGCTACGGCGTGGTGCGCGACTTCACCGGCCACGGCATCGGCCGCACGTTCCACACGGGCTGGTCGTGCTGCACTACGACGAGCCCGCCGTCGACACCGTGCATCGAGCCGGGCATGACGTTCACCATCGAGCCGATGATCACCCTCGGCGGCGCTCGACTACGACATCTGGGACGACGGCTGGACCGTGGTCACCAAGGACCAGAAGTGGACCGCGCAGTTCGAGCACACGCTGGTGGTCACCGACGACGGCGCCGAGATCCTGACCCTGCCGTGAGCACCTCCGGTGCGCTGCTGGTCGCCGGCACCACCTCCGACGCCGGCAAGTGCGTGGTGGTCGCCGGGCTGTGCCGGCTGCTGGCGCCGCAAGGGTGTTCGCGTCGCGCCGTTCAAGGCCCAGAACATGTCCAACAACTCGGCGGTCACCGCCGACGGCGGCGAGATCGGCCGGGCGCAGGCCATGCAGGCGCGGCGCGGCGGGCCTGGCGCCCGACGTCGCGGTTCAACCCGGTGCTGCTCAAGCCCGGCAGCGACCGCACCGTCGCAGCTGGTCGTCGCGCGGCCGGGTCGCCGGCACCGTCGCGCGCCGGCGACTACGCGCCCACCGCGACCGGCTGGCCGAGCGTCGTCGCCGACGAACTGGCCGTCGCTGCGAGGCGAATACGACGTGGTGATCTGCGAGGGCGCCGGATCGCCCGCCGAGATCAACCTGCGGGCAACCGACCTGGCGAACATGGGGCTGGCCCGGCGCGGCCGAGCTGCCGGTCGTCGTGGTCGGCGACATCGACCGGGGCGGCGTGCTCGCGCATCTGTTCGGCACGGTCGCGCTGCTCGAGCCCGACGACCAGGCGCTGGTCGCCGGGTTCGTGGTCAACAAGTTCCGCGGCGACCCGGCGCTGCTCGCACCGGGGCTCGACCAGCTGCAGCGACTGACCGGCCGGCCGACGCTCGGCGTGCTGCCGTGTCAGCCGACGGCCTGTGGCTCGACGCCGAGGACTCGCTGTCGCGTGCTCGCCGCACCGCGTCGTCGGGCGACCGGAGCCCCCGCGCGGCGCCGAGTGGCTGCGGGTCGCGGCGATCCGGCTGCCGCGCATCTCCAACGCCACCGACGTCGAGGCGCTGGCCTGCGAGCCGGGCGTGCTGGTGCGCTGTCACCGACCCGGCCGACCTCGCCGACGCCGACCTCGTGGTGCTGCCCGGGCAGCAAGGCCACCGTGGCCGACCTCGCCTGGCTGCGCGAGCGCGGGCTCGCCGACGGCGATCGCCGCACATGCCGCGGCGGGCCGAGCCGGTGCTGGGATCTGCGGCGGCTTCCAGATGCTGTGCCGGCGCATCGACGACGCGGTCGAGTCGAAGGCCGGTCCCGTCGAGGGCCTCGGTCTGCTGGATGCCGACATCGTGTTCGCCCCCGACAAGACGTTGCGGCACCACGGCACCGGACTGCGCGGTTACGAGATCCACCACGGACAACTCGCCCGGTCAGCCGAAGACGACTGGTTCGGCGTCGGTATCCGGCGCGAGACGATCTACGGCACCCACTGGCACGGACTGTTGGACAACAACGACTTTCGTCGACGGTGGCTGACGGAAGCCGCGGCGCACAGGCCCGGATTCGTGGTCGCCGGGGAAGTCGACGTCACGGCCCGCCGCGACGGCCAGCTGGACCTGATGTCAGACCTTCTCACGGCGCACCTCGACGTCGACGCCGTCCTCGCCCTGCTGGACGACGGCCCGCCGGACAGGCCGACGATCGTCTCCTCAACCTGAGAGTGCGGCGTCACCCGGCCGGCCATGTCCCTCACGCACCTTCTGGCCGGGCATTGCGCACGATGTGCGGGTGATCAGCGAAACAGGCAGCACGGTCCGCCGCCGCAGCCGGCGGTCGGGCTGGTCCAGCCGGGAGAACAGCCGATCGGCGGCGAAGCGTCCCATCGCATCGCCGTCCTGGTGGATCACCGTGACCGCGGGCCGCAGCGCCGCCGCTGTCGGGAAGTCGCCGAAACCGACCAGACCGATGTCCTTACGGCGCAACACCTTCAACACCGACACGAGCGCTATCGTGCAGCGGGCGTTCGAGGAGAACACCGCGGTCGGCGGGTCGGGCGCATCGAGCATGGTCCGTAGCGCGGTCGTCAGCGTGGAGATGTCGAGGGCGCCGACATGCACGTGGTGGTGCGGCAGGCCGGCCTCCTGCAGCGCCTGCTGCCAGCCGTCCAGTCGCAGCTGTCCCGTCACCGTGTCGTCGCCCATGAACGCAATGCTGCGGTGCCCGTGCGACATCAGGTGGCCGGTGGCATTCCGCCCGCCGCCGACGTCGTCCTGCACCACCGCATCCGCGGTCAGTCGCCCGGGTTCCCGATCGACGAACACCAGTGGGGTGCGCTTCTGCCACGGACGCAGATACGACATGTCCCGGCCGACCGGACAGATGATCATGCCCGCCACCTGTCGCTTCAGCACCGCCTCGATGGACCGCTGCTCGTGCGTCGGTTCCCATCCGACGCTGGTCAGAATGACGGCGACATCGCGCCTGCTTGCCTCGCGCTCGACCGCGTCAATGATGCTGGCGAAGAAGGGATCAGCCACACCGGGCACCGCTACACCGATTGCGGCGTCGCGTCCGGCCCGGAAGGTGACCGCGAGCATGTTGGGTACGTATTGCAGCTCATCGATCGCCCGCGCGACCCGTTCACGCACGTCGGCGGACACGTAGCGGTCGTTGTTGATCACGCGCGAAACTGTCTTGGCGCTCACCCCGGCGTGGTGGGCAACGTCGCGCATGGTTGCCATCGACCGTCCCTCCTCGCTCGGTCAGCGGTCAGTATGTCACCGATGTCAGACCACGCGGGCCCGAATTCCTGACACCGGTGACATAGCTGCGAATGTGGCGTACTGTCCGGCACAGGCCAAAGGCCGCGTGACGCAGGTAACAGAACAGAAAGGCGCCGGACAGGTGACTGCGCAACCGCAACTCCTGCCCCCGAACGTGGTGTCGCATTGGTACGCCGGCGGGCCGGCGTTGGCCGCATGGCGTGGACTGCCCCCGGTCGGTGAACGCTCACCCGAGGAGTGGATCGGCGCCACCGTCGCGCGATTCGGCGAGCCGGACCTCGGTCCCGCCCGCCTAGCCGACGGCGCGCGGCTGCACGACGCGGTCTGTGGCGATCCGCGCGGCTGGCTCGGCCGTGACGACGGCGAACCCGGCGACACCGGCGTGCTGGTGAAACTGTTGGACGCCGGCCAACGGTTGCCCGTGCACGTGCACCCCACCCGGGCGTTCGCCTCCCGGCATCTCGGGTGCGCCTACGGCAAGACCGAAGCGTGGTACATCCTGGAGACCGACGACGACGCCGCCGCGGTGTGGGTGGGCTGGCATGAAACTGTTGAACCCGAACGACTCTCGGCTCTGGTCGACGCGCAGGACACCGAGGCGATGCTGGCACTGATGCACCGGATCCCGGTGCGGCCGGGCGACGGGGTGCTCGTGCCGGGTGGCACCCCGCACGCGATCGGGCAGGGCGTACTGCTCGTGGAGGCTCAGGAACCGACCGACCAGTCGATCCTGCTCGAGCGCGTCAACACCAGCGCATCCGATGCGGAGATCTTCCTCGGCCTGGACCGGGATGTGGCGCTGTCGGCCGTCGACTCCGCGGCGCTCCCCGACGTCACCCAGTTGATGCGGCACACCGACAGTCGCAGCGTCGATGCCCTGACGCCGGTGCTGCCGGAGGCTGCGGCCCCGTATTTCCACATGGACCTGCTCTCACCGGGGGTCGACGTGCCTGCGGGCTTCGCCGTGGCGGTGGCGCTGTCGGGCGCCGGGTCGCTTCACGCGGCGCGCGGTGACTCCATCTCCGTGTCCACCGGGAACACGCTCGTCGTGCCGGCGTCCTGCGGTGACTGGCGCGTCGATGGCGATGTCCGGTTGCTGGTGTGCCGGCCGGGTGACTCGTGGCCGCCGCCTCGCATACCGAACTCACGGGAAGGCGCAGCATGACCGCACTGTTGGAGGCACGCGGCCTGTCGCGCAGCTTCGGCCACGTTCGCGCGCTGGACGATGCGGACTTCGACGTCAATCGCAGGGGAGGTCGTCGGCCTGATCGGCGACAACGGGGCCGGCAAGTCGACGCTGGTCAAGGCGCTGTCCGGCAATCTCGACCTGGACGCGGGCCAGATCTACTTCGACGGCAGCCCGGTCCAGCTGTCCGGGCCGCGACAGGCAGACGAGCTGGGCATCGAGGTGGTGTACCAGGACCTGGCGCTGGCACCGCATCTCAACCCCGTCCAGAACATCTTCCTCGGCCGTGAAATCCTGCGGCACGGGATCCTGCGGCCATCTCGGGTTCATGGACGAGAAGGAGATGCGCGCCAGGCGCGGTCGGCCTTCGCCGAACTCGGCGGCCACGGTGAGTCGCTTGCACTCACCCGGTCGGTTCGATGTCGGGCGGGCAGCGACAGGCAATCGCGATCGCGCGGGCGATCGCCTGGGCGAAGAAGATACGTCTTCCTCGACGAGCCCACCGCGGCGCTGGGCGTGGTGCAGACCAGGAACGTGCTCGAGTCGATCAAACGGGTGCGGGACAAGGGCATCGCGGTGGTGTTCATCTGCCACTCGATGCCGCACGTGCTCGAGGTCTGCCGACCGTATCCAGGTGCTGCGGCTCGGTAGCGGGTCGCCACCTACCGGGACACGGACACCACTGTCGAGCAGCTCGTCGGTGCGATGACCGGGGCCTCGACGCGAGAAGGAGAGCGCGGCATGAATACTGTCGCCAACGAGAAGACCGAGTCTGACCGGTGGCGCCGAGCGGTTCGACCCGGCGCAATCGTTTCTCAAGCGGGTGGTCGGGTTGCAGGCGGTCGTGGATCCTCGGCGTCCTGATCGCGATCTGTCTGGCCTTCTCCGTCGCTCGCCGGCGGCACGTTCCTGTCCGCCGGCAACTTCTCGCTGATCTCACAGAACCTCGCGGTGCTGGCGGTGCTCGGCGTCGGCATGACCTTCGTGATCATCACCTCCGGCATCGACCTGTCGATCGGCTCGGTGCTGGTGTTCGCCTCCGTGGTCTCGGCGAAGGTGATGGAGGCGATGGGCGGCGACGGGCCGGGGTGGCGCGCTCGTCGGGTTTCATCGCCGCGATCGTCGGCGGCATGGTCTGGGGCGTCGCTCAACGGCGTCCTGGTCGCCAAGGCCAAGGTCCCCGCCGCTGATCGTCACCCTCGGCACGCTGTCGGTGGCGCTCGGGCTGGCCCAGGTGCATCACCGGCGGCATCGACATCCGCGTCGGTGCCCGCCGCGCTGACCGACTTCAGTGTCTACACAAGTCTTGGCGGCATCCCGGCGCTGCCGTTCGTGGCGCTGGTCATCGTCGTCATCGGCGGGATCCTGCTGCACAAGACCAGGTTCGGCCGCTACACCTACGCGATCGGCTCCAACGAGGAGGCGGCCCGCCGGGTCGGCATCAAGGTCGACCGGCACCTGGTGCTCGTCTACGCGCTGGCCGGCACGCTCGCCGGCATCGGCGCGATCCTGCGCTGGCCCAGTTCGGCACCACGACGATCGCCGGCCAGTCGCTGACCAACCTCAACGTCATCGCCGCGGTCGTGATCGGCGGCACGTCGATCTTCGGCGGCGAGGGCATCGATCTTCGGCACCGTCGTCGGCCTGTTCATCCCGGCCGTGCTGCAGTCCGGCTTCGTCATCATCGGCGTCGCAACCGTTCTGGCAGGGCGTCGCGGTCGGCGCGGTGCTGATCGCCGCCGTCTACGTCGACCAGACCCGACGCGCCGCCGCCCTGCGCGGGGCGCGCTGCACCGCAAGCCTGTCCAAACGCAGAACAGTCGCAACGAAAGGAACGCCAGTGAACCGTAAGCGCGCAATGCCGATCGCGGCAGCATCGGGGCGCTTGTGCCGCGCCCCATGCCTGCACGTCGTCGAAGCCGCAGTCGGAGCGGCCCGGCTCGGCTCCGCTGCTGGCCGTGAGCGCACGGCACGCCGCCCGCGGCGGCGGCGACGCACCGTCACCGCACCGCCGAAGGCCAGCAAGAACTACAACATCGCGTTCATTCAGGGTGTCACCGGCGACCAGTTCTACATCACCATGCAGTGCGGCGTCCAGGACGAGGCCGCCAAGCTGGGCGTCACGGTCAACACGCAGGGCCCGCAGAAGTTCGACCCGACGCTGCAGAAGCCGATCCTCGACTCGGTCGTGGCCAGCAAGCCGGACGCGATCCTGGTCGCACCCACCGACGTCCAGGCCATGCAGCAGCCGCTGCAGCAGGCGGCCGCCGCCGGGATCAAGGTCGTGCTCGTCGACACCACGACCAACGACCCGTCGTATGCGGTGTCGCAGATCGCCTCCGACAACGAGGGCGGCGGCAAGGCGGCCTTCGACGCGATCAAGCAGCTGCGCCCCGAGGGCGGCAAGGTCATGGTGATGTCCACCGACCCCGGCGTCTCCACCACCGACGCCCGGGTCAAGGGCTTCGAGGACGCGGCCAAGGCCGACAGCAAGTTCAACTACGTCGGCGTCCAGTACAGCCACAACGACCCGGCGACCGCGGCGCAGCTCATCGGCGCCCAGCTGCAGAAGGACCCCGACATCGTCGGCGTCTTCGCCACCAACCTGTTCTCCGCCGAGGGCTCGGCCACCGGCATCCAGCAGGCGGGCAAGAGCGGCCAGGTCAAGGTCGTCGGCTTCGACGCCGGCCCCAACCAGATCAGGCGCTGCGAGGACGGCACCGTCCAGGCGCTCGTCGCGCAGGAGCCCGGGACCATCGGCAAGTTGACGGCGTCGACGAGGCGGTGGCGGCGCTCGACGGCGGCCAGAACACCAAGAAGGTGCAGACCGGCTTCACGATCATCACCAAGGAGAACCTCGACGGCGAGGGCGGCGCGGCGGCCTACAAGTCGAACTGCTGAACGGCACTGACGACGTCGACCAGGCGCGTCGACCGTTCGGCGACCGCATCGCGGGCGGCCCTCAGCGCCTTGCGGGGGTCCGCCGCGCCGGTGAGCGTCTCCCGCAGCGCGCCGGCTGTAGGCCACGTTGAGCGCGGTGCCGATGTTGACCTTCACGATGCCGGCGTGGACGGCGGCCCGCAGCGTGTGGTCCGGGCACGCCCGAGGATCCGTGCAGGACAAGCGGAACCGGCAGCGCATCCGCGCAGCGCGCCGATCAGTTCGAGGTCGAGTTCGGCGGTCTGGGTGGTCATCGCGTGTGAAGCTGCCGACGGCGACGGCCAGTGCGTCCACGTCCGTCTGCGGCGACGAACTTGGCCGCCTGCCGGGTCCGTGCGTACCCCGGGCGCATGCGCGCTGGAGGCCTGGGTGTCCTTCCCGCCGACGTATCCGAGTTCGGCCTCCACCGCGAGGCCCTGCGCGTGCAGCTGGCGGACGGCCTCGGCGGTGATGGCGGCGTTCTGCTCGTACGGCAGCGCGCCGGCAGTCGACCATGACGGAGGAGTAGCCGGCCGCCGCGGCCTCGTGCCACAGCGTCTGCCGTCTCGGCGTGATCGAGGTGCAGGCTTACCGGGACCGCAGCCTCGGACGCCAGGGCGGCGAGCGCAGCGGCCAGCGGCCGGACCCGGCCGTCGTGGAACTTCACGGTGTTCTCACTGACCTGCAGGATCACCGGTCCGGCCGGCCCGCTCCGCGCCGGCAGCGATGCCTTCCGCGTGTTCGAGCGTGATCACGTTGAAGGCCGCGACGCCGCAACCGCTCGACCGCGGCGTGGCCGACGAGCGCGGCGGTCGTGACCAGCGGCATGATGCTCCTCTCTAGTGCTTGACGTGTTCCAATTAGACGCAACCATATCCACGTAAAACCCAATTGGGCAATGCCGTGTGATGGAGAGTGATGGCCGCTTTCGCCGGGCTCGACGTCGGTACGACGTCCAGCAAGGCCGTCGTCTACGGCGAGGACGGTGGGTGCTCGGCACCGGGCGCGCCCCCACGACGTGGGACGTCGGCCCGCACGGCACCCAGACCGACGCGGAAGCCCTCTGGCGCAGCGCCTGTCGACGCGTTGAACGCGGCCGCGGCGGCGGCGGGAATGCCCGTGCGGCGGTCGGCGTGGCCAGCATGGGGGAGTCGGGTGTACTCACCGACGCCCATGAGCGGCCGCTGGCTCCGGTCATCGCCTGGCACGACGACCGCGACGGCGACGAAGTGGCCGATCTCAGCCGACCAGCTCGGTCGCCGAGGCGTTCGGCGGCATCGCGGGAAAGCCGCTGCGCGGCCAGTTCTCGTTGACCAAGCACCGCTGGCTGCTGCGATCACGAACCCTCCACCCGAGCCGCAACGCTGCGCTTCGATGTGGGCGGCTGGGTGGTGCGGCGCCTCGGCGGGCGACGTCGTCCTCGAGCTGTCGCTGGCCGGCCGCACCGGCTGGCTCGACGTGGCGGCACGCGACTGGTGGGACGACGCGCTGACATGGTCCGGTGCCGCGTCGCGAGCTGATGCCGCCGCTGATCGCAGGCGGGCGTGCCGGTCGGGACAGGTGACGTCCGATGCGGTGAGCCCGTTGCTGCGCGGCGCGCTGCTGACGCTCGCCGGTCACGACCACCAGGCGTCCGCGCTCGGCGCCCGCGCGATCGGCCCGGGTCACGAGCTTGACTCGTCGGGCACCGCAGAAGCGCTGGTGCGCACCGTGTCCCGACTGCCCGAGCCGCGCCGACGTCGCACGGCTGGCCGCCTCGGGAATCACCACCGACCCGAGCATCGAGCCGGACCACTGGACCCTGCTCGGAGGCACCGAGGGCGGCCTGGCGCAGAACCGCGCGCTCGAGCTGCTCGGCGTGGACGCCGACGGGCTGGCCCGGCTCGACGCCGCGGCCGAGCGGGCGCCCGAGGGCCGCGTCGTCGTCGGCGGGCTCGGATCCGACGCGCTCACGCTCGGCGGGATCGCCGGCGGGGTCGGACCGGGTGAAGTGTGGAAGGCCGTCGTCGCCGCTGCCGCCGACGAAGCGCTGGCGCTGCACCGGGCGATGGACGATGTCGTCGGGCCCGCCGTGCGCGTCGTCGTCACCGGCGGCTGGCGGCACAGCGCAGAAGTCATGCGCGCCAAGGCCGCCCGCTTCCCGACCGTCTCGAGGTCTCGTCCGTCGACGAGGCGGGCGCGCTCGGGTGCCGCGACGCTCGCCGCGCGTGCCGCCGGTGCGATCGGCCCGCACTGACCACTTGGGCGACCAGTGACGTCGCCGGAGCGGACGTGGTTCGCCGACGAACGGCATGCCGAGGTACTCCGCTGCTGGCCGCCGAACGCCGCGTCGAAAGCGCCGGTCTGGCACGGCACTTCGGCGTCAGCGCCGAAAGTATCCGCAAGGATCTGGCGCACCTGGAGGCGC
This sequence comes from uncultured Actinomycetota bacterium, assembly GCA_963699655.1. GTDB lineage: Bacteria > Actinomycetota > Actinomycetes > Mycobacteriales > Mycobacteriaceae > Mycobacterium. Next base: position 93,904 of record CAVOUV010000011.1, on the reverse strand, counting down.
GTGGCCTGTTGCGTCGCGTGCATGGCGGCGCCGTCCCCGGCCGGCGCCTGACGCGAAGAGCCGAACGTCGACACGCGCACCGAGAACGCCGAGCAGAAGATGGCCATCGCGAGCCATGCCCTCCGATTCGTGCCGGACGGCGGCACGCTCCTGCTCGATGCCGGAACGACCACCATGCGGCTGGCCGAACTGCTGCCGACCGACCGTGATCTCGTCGTGTACACCAACGCGGTACCGCTGATGTCGATGCTGCTGCAACGCGGCGATCGCCGTCGTCGGTCTCGGCGGCCGCTTGCGGTCCGAGACGGCGGCCGCGGTCGGGCCGCTGACCGTGGCGGCGCTGGCCGAGATCAACGTCGACGTCGCGTTCCTCGGCACCAATGCGCTGTCGTTCGAACGGGGGCTGACCACCCCCGACCCCGACGAAGCCCTGGTCAAGAACGACGATGCTGACGGCCGCCCGGCAACGGATATTCCTGGTCGACTCAAGCAAATTCGGTCGGGAGAGCCTCGCCCGGCACGCCACGCTCGAGGACATCGACGTCCTGGTGACCGACAGCGCCCTCACCGCCGAACAGCGCCGGTGCCTGCTCGCCGCCGACGTCACCCTCGAGGTGGCGCAATGATCACCACCGTCACGCCGAATCCCGAGCCTGGACCGAACATTGCACCTGCCCAGGTTCGTGCCCGGCCACGTCAACCGGGCCACCGCCACGATGGTGGAGCCGAGCGGCAAGGGCGTGAACGTCGCACTGGCCCTGCACGGCGTCGGCGTGCCCGTGCACGTGCGGTGCTCCCGGTGGGCGGCAGCGCAGGGCGACGAGATCGCCCTGCTGCTCGACGATCTCGGGCTCGACCACGTCGACGTGCCGATCGCCGGCGCGCTGCGCTCGAACATCTCGCTCGTCGAGGCCGACGGGCGCACCAGCAAGGTGAACGAGCCCGGCCCGCAACTGTCGGAGGCCGAGGTCGACGCATTGTGTGCAAAGTCGTTGTCGCTCAGCGACTTCCGGTGATTGGGTGGTGTGGGCGGGCAGCCTCCCGTCCGGGTTCACCCCGCAGCGGCTCGCCGACGCCGTGGCCGAGCACGCAGGGCTGCCGGCCGGTTCGTCGCGCTCGACTGCTCCGGCTCGCCCGCTGGACATGTGCTGGCGCAAGCAGGGCGGCGGGCTGCCGCATCTGGTGAAGCCGAACGCCGAGGAGCTCGCCGAAGTGACGGGTCGGTCGTTGCGGACGGTCGGCGATGTGGCCGATGCGGCGCAGATGCTGCACGCCCGCGGTGTGCGCTTCGTGCTGGTCAGTCTGGGCCGGCGACGGCGCGCTGCTCGTCGACGCCGACCTGCCGCAGCCGTTGCACGGCACCGCAGCCGTGCGGCGGGTCGTCAACACGGTCGGCGCAGGCGACGCATTCCTCGCGGGCTGGCTCGCCGCCGTTGACGCCGGAGCGACGAGTGCAGATGCGCTGGCCAACGCGTTGCGCTTCGGCGCCACCGCCGTCGAGCACGAGGGCACGCTGCTCGGCGTACCCGATCCGCGCCGCCCGGTCACCATCGTCGCCGCGGCGGCGCAGACTGCCGCTCGACCGTTGACGGCTCGCCGAGCAGTTCCTCGTCCACGCCGACAAGGACTTTCACGTGCTCGCCGCCGCACGACAGGGCGTACGCGTCGGCGACCTGGGTAAGTGGCACCTCGGCGGTGACGATCTCGTCGACGTGTACTTCGCCGTCGACGAGGAGGCGGATCGACTCGGCGTAGTCCTCGGGCAGGTAGGTGGCGCTGCCCTGGATGCGGATCTGGTGGTCCTGGACGACCGCCAGCGGGACCGCTCACGTCGCCGGTCGGCACACCGACGATGACGACGGTGCCGCCCTTGCTCGGCCATCTCGATCGCCTGCCGGACCGTGGGTGTGACCGCAACGCAGTCGAAAACGACGTCGGCGCTTTCGCCGAGCGCGGCGCGCGCCTGCGCCACGATGTCGTCGACCGCAGCGTCGAGCGCGACGTCGGCGCCGAGCTGCGAATTGCGCCGTGCCCGTTTGTCGGGCAGCGGATCGGTGACCACGATGCGCTTGGCCCCATGCGCGCGGACCACGGCCAGCACGAGCAGTCCGATGGTTCCCGCTCCGAGGATCACGACGGTCTGGTCGCGGACGTCGCCGGCGAGGCGGACGGCGTGGACGGGCGTGGACATGGGTTCGATGAGCGCTGCGGCCCGGTAGTCCAGATCGTCGGGAATGACGTGGACGCGATTCGCCGGGATGGTGAAGTAGTCGGCCATCCCGCCCTGGTCGTAGCCACATCCGAAGAATCGCAGGTTCTCACACAGGTTCTCCGTGCCGCGGCGGCATTGCTTGCACTCCCAGCACGGAAGGTCGGGCTCGACGGTGACCCGCTGACCGACCTCGATGCCGTCGACGCCCGTGCCCCGCGCCACGACCACGCCGACGACCTCGTGACCGGGGTGGTAGGGCAGTTCGATGAACGGGTGGCGCCCGTGCGCGGCGTGGGTGTCCGAGCCGCACACGCCGGAGACCACCGAATGGACCAGTACCTCGCCGGCAATGGCTCGGGCGTGGGAGATTCGACGACGTCGATGGAGTCGGGCGAGACCACGACGCGGCGCATCCGTTCGGGTACACGCATGAAGGACCTCCTGAGTCTGAGTGCAACCTACCCGCCGGCGGGCGGCAGGATCGTGCCCGCGGCGATGGTCAGTCGGTTTGCGTCGAAGCGGACGCCGCGCAGGTCGGCAACGGCGAGGGTGACGGGCGCGGCGGCCGCGCCGGCGCCGACCCCGATGATGGTCGCGATGCCCGCCGCGCGCGCCGCGTCGATGCCGGCGGGCGCGTCCTCGAAGACCGCGCACCGGGCCGGCGACAGCCGCAGGCGCTGAGCGGCGAGCAGGTAGGGGTCGGGAAACGGTTTCCCGTTCGCCACGTCTTCGCCGGTGATCAGTACGTCTGCGGACGGCAAGCCGGCCGACGCCATGCGCGCGGTGGCCAGTGCGCGGCTGCCCGATGTGACGACCGCCCAGCGTCCGGCAGGGCAGGAGTCGAGGAGCTGGCGCGCACCCGGTATCGCGTCCACATCGGTGGCGCAGTCCAGCTCCTGCTGCTTGAGCTCGGCCACCGCCGTGGCGACATCGCCTGGAATGCTTATCAATTCGCCGACAAGGTCGCTGATCCGCCGGCCGTGCTCGATGTCGCGGTGAAAATCGAACCCCGGCGCCCAGCGCTTCGCCCAGAGATTCCAGGCCACCGCCGCAGCGCTGTGCGAGTCGACGAGGACTCCATCGCAGTCGAGGAGCAGGCCGTCGACGTCGAAGGTCACCACGTCGGAGCTCACGGTACTGCCGTCGGTCACGAGGACACCCATGTCACCATCGCTGCCAGGCTATATGACACCGATGACATGGCGTGTGATGATTGGCCTCCGCCTGCTCATCCCGATACCGAAAGCGAGCAGCTGCATGGCCGATTTCACGGGACGCGCAGTGTTGGTGACGGGCGCGACCGGCGGTATCGGGGCGGCCACCGTGCGCCGACTCGTCGGACAGGGCGCGACGGTCTATGCGGGCGGGCGCAACAGCACCGAACTCGCCCGACTGGAGAGCGAGACGGGTGCGCGGCCGGTGCCGTTCGATCTCACTTCCGAAGACGAGATCCGTGCCGCGCTGTCGGGCCTGGATCTGTGGGGTGTGGTGAACTGCGGCGGTTTCGGCGGCGAGATCGCGACGCCGCAGGACACCGATATCGCGGTGTTCGACAAGGTGATCAGCATCAACGCGCGGGGCAGTCTGCTGGTCATCAAATACGTGACTCCGGGCATGATCGCGCGCGGCCGCGGCGGGTCCATTGTCAACGTCGCCAGCCAAGCGAGCCTCGTGGCACTGTCCGGCCACATTTCCTACGGTTCGTCCAAGGCCGCGCTGGACAACATCACCCGGGTGAGCGCGCTCGAACTGGGCAAGCACAACATCCGGGTGAACAGCGTCAATCCCACCGTGGTGATGACCGAGATGTCGGCGTCCTACTGGGGGCGCCCCGACATCGGGCCCGCGTTCCTGGCGCAGATGCCACTCGGCCGGTGGGCCACCGAGGATGAGATCGCCGCGCCGATCACCTTCCTGCTCAGCGATGACGCCTCGATGATCACCGGGGTGTCGTTGCCGATCGACGGCGGGTACACCTGCCGCTGAACGTTGCCGGACGACATGCTCGCGACCACGCCGACGTTCTCCGCAGCGGCCAGATGGGGCGCCCTCTCGGTAACCTGTGAACATGACCAGGCGCCACGCAGCTAAGGCTGTGGTGGCTGCCGTGTTGGTCGCGGTCCTCGGCGGCTGCGCAAACATGACCGCGGGAAGCGCGACCTGGCCGGGGGCCAGGCTCGAGAAGGCGGTTCTGACCGCGGCCGACTTCCCGTCCGGGCGTCGAGTACGACCGCGTGACAAGACGGCCCGGCCAGTCCGACGGAGCGGGTGGTCCGCCGACGATGCTGTCCAATCCAGAAGGCTGTTCGGACGGGCTCACCCGGGCGATCGCCGACATGGCCGAGCGCGGGCCGGGCAGCGCGGCAGAGTACGTCGTGGGGTATGACGGCGCGCGGATCGTGATGACGGTGTTGTCCTGGCCGCTCGATCTCGACCGCCTCTCGGCCACGGCCGACCGCTGCGCGCAGTTCGAGGCGTACTTCGACAGATCGGCGCCCGGTATCCCGATGACGACCACCAGGTTGCAGACGTCGCGACCCGACGCGTTGGTGTATCAGCAGACCATGCGATTGGGCAATGAGGAGAGCAGCGCCTACTTCTCGTTCGAGAACCTGGGCCAGATGGCGGTTTTCGGCATTGCGTTTCCCACACCGAATCCAGCAATCACTGTCAAAGCCTCGCTGCCGCAAACGTTTCTGGACATCGCGGCAAAGCAGGCGGAGCGCGCGGCGGCAGCCTGAGCCCCGGGTCAAGACGGCGAAAACACGCCCGGGAACACAGGTGTTGGCGCTAACGTGTCCGAATGCCTTCCACCATGGTTACCGTCGACGGCTTTCCCGTGCCCGTCGACGTTGCGGGCCCGGACAAGGGCTCGGTCGTGGTGGTGCTCGGTGCCGCTCATCACGCACCGTCGGCCTACGACGCGGTGTGCCAACGACTCCATACCGCGTCATTGCGGACCATCGTCATCGGCCCGGACCCGCGGCTGACGGCGAAGTTGGTGGTCGGGATCCTCGATGCGCTCGATGTGCGGTGGGCGCTGCTGGTCGGCGACCGGGTGGGTGGTGAGTTGGCGTGGGAGCTGGCGGCCACCCGATTGGACCGATTCATCGGGCTGGTGGTGATCGATCGCGGTCATCCACGCGTTGCCGATCTCAACGGCGTGATCCGCGACGACAGTTGCCCGCCGGTGGAGATGAACACCACGGCGCTGGTCAGCACGCCGGCATCGAGGGCGGTGGCCAAGGCCAGCCAGCGCTACGTCTACGGCGAGTTCCGGCTAGTCGACCTGCTGGGGCGGCGCAATGCGCAGGACTCCACCGCGCAGCTGGCCGCCGAGATCGTGATGCGAACCAGCACCTGGTAGCCGGGCGCGCTCAGTCCGGTGCTTCGGAAGGCGTCCACGCCTGGGGGAGTGCGGGCGTGCCCGGAAACAGATAGTCGACGAAAGCCTTTGCGGTGGGCTGTGGCTCGTGGTTGGCCAGGCCGGGCCGCTCGTTGGCTTCGATGAACACGTAGTCCGGTTCGGTGGCGTCGGGCACGAGAAGGTCGATCCCGGTCACCGGAATCCCGATCGCGTCTGCGGCCTTGACCGCGACCGCGCACAGATCCGGATGGACCTCGGCGGTGACGTCATGGATGGTTCCGCCCTGGTGCAGGTTGGCCGTCCGGCGTACCCGCAGCCGGGTTCCCTCGGGCAGGACGTCGTCGAATGACCAGCCCGCTTCGCGGACGGTGCTCTCGGTGACGGCGTCCACCGGTATGCGTGATTCGCCGCCCGTCGCCGCCGCCCGGCGCCTGCTCTGGGTGTCGATCAGCTCGCGGACGGTGTGCCTGCCGGTGCCGAAGATCTCCGCGGGTCTGCGGATCGCCGCGGCCACCACCCTGCCGTCGATGACGACCAGCCGCAGGTCGTCACCCGTTGCCCGTTGTTCGATCAGCACCTCGGGGTGATGCTCGCGGGCCCGGGCCAACGCGGCGTCGAGTTCTTCGGTGCCGTCGACGCCGACCGTGATGCCGTTACCCTGCTCGCCGCGGGTCGGTTTCACCACGACGTCACCGACCTCTTCCAGGAAGGCGTGATCCTCCTCGCCGAAGGTGGCCAACCGGCCGGTGGGGACCGCGATGCCGGCGTCGGAGACGATGCGCCGGGTCAGCCGTTTGTCGTCGCAGCGGCTCATTGCCACCGCGGATGTGTACTCCGACAGTGACTCTCGGGTGACGACACTGCGACCGCCTTGGGACAGTCGCATTTCGCCCGCCTCGGCGTCGAGCACCTCCACCCAGATCCCGCGGCGCATCGCCTCGTCGGCGATGATGCGCGCGTAGGGGTTGAGGTCCTCGACCGTCTCCGGCGGATGCGTGAACAGCGGTTCGTTGATGGCGTTCCTGCGCTTGACCGCCATCACCGGCACGCGGGTGAAGCCCAGCTTTTCGTAGAGCGCGATCGCGGCCTCGTTGTCGTGGGCCACCGAAAGGTCCATGTAGGCGCGGCCGCGCTCGCGGTAGATGTCGGCAAGCGCACCGGTCAGGGCCGCGCCGATACCGGGCAGGCTCGCCGATGGGTCCACTGCCAGTGTCCACAGGCTGGAGCCGTCCTCGGGGTCCGAGAACAGCCGTTCGTGGTCGACACCGGTGACCGTGCCGATCACGGAGCCGTCGTCGTCGCGCACCGCGACCAGGTAGTCCACCGGATCCCGGTGCAGGTGGTTGTCCCAGATGACGTCCGTCGGTGCGGGCACCATCCCGCAGCGCACGAACACGCGGTTCATCTCATCGGCATCGGCCGGGCGTTCCAGCGTGCGCACCGTGAAGCCGTTCTGCAGTCCGTCCGCGGCGTCGTCGGCGGCGAACCGCAACCGGTAGGTGTGGCTGGGGTCGATGAACAGCTCCGCGGGAGCCATCGAGACCAGCACTTGCGGTTCGCGCGCGTAGATGCAGATGTCACGCCGGCCGCGGCCCTCCTGGCGCAGCACCTCGGCAAGCTTTGCCGGCTCGGCGAAGGTCTGGCCGAAAATCAATCGGCCCCAACCGAGTTCGAGCGCCACATCGTCAGCCATCGCGTCGACCAGGTGTTGTGGCGACGCGTCGTGCAGGCCCAGCGTGATGGCCTCGGGATGATCCTCGTGTGGTTCGACGGCGGTCATGCCGCGGGACCTGTCACACCGTGGCGCTGCAGCCACAGTTCCAGCAGCGCGATCTGCCAGAGTTCGTTGCCGCGCAACGGGGTCAGCCTGCCGTTGGGGTCGCCGAGAAGGCGGTCGACCGCCTCGGGGCGGAACAGCCCGCGTTCCTTGGCGGCGGGCGCGTACAGGGCGTCGCGGACCAGCTGGAGATACGGCCCCTCCAGGTGAGTGAGGGCCGGAACCGGGAAGTAACCCTTGGGGCGGTCGATCACGTCGGCGGGAACCACCCGGCGGGCCGCCTCTTTCAGCACACCCTTGCCCTCGTGCGCCGTCTTCAACTCCGGGGGGCAGGTGGCGGCCAGTTCGACCAGCTCGTGGTCGAGGAACGGTACCCGGCCTTCCAACCCCCAGGCCATGGTCATGTTGTCGACGCGTTTGACCGGGTCGTCGACCAGCATCACGGTGGTGTCCAGCCGCAGGGCGCGGTCGACGCCGGTCTGGGCGCCTTCGCGGGCGAAGTGTTCGGTGACGAACGCCCCGCTCGGGTCGCCGTCGGCGAGGAACTGCGAGGTGACGAGCGCGCCGACCCCGCCGGGATCGCGGTCGAAGAACGCGCTGCGGTAGCTGGCCACCGAGCCGTCCAGCGACGCCGCGTCGGGCTCACCCATCGGGGGATACCAGTGATAGCCGGCGAATACCTCGTCGGCCCCCTGTCCCGACTGCACGACCTTGACGTGCTTGGCCACCTCCTGGCTGAGCAGGTAGAAGGCGACGCAGTCGTGGCTGACCATCGGTTCGCTCATCGCGCCGATCGCGCCGTCGAGCGCGGGCAGCATCCGGTCGGTGCCGATGCGGATCTGGTGATGATCGGTCGCGAATCGCTCGGCGATGATGTCGGAGTAGCGGAACTCGTCGCCCTTGACGCCGCCGACCGATTCGAAGCCGATGGAGAAGGTCTTCAGTCCGTGTTGGCCCGCCTCGGCGAGAAGGCCGACGATCAGGCTGGAGTCCACACCGCCCGACAGCAGGCATCCGACCGGTACGTCGGCCACCAACCGGCGTTCGACGGCCAGCCGCAGCGAGGCGAGAACCGCGTCCTCCCAGTCACGTTCGGACCAGTCGGCCCGGTCTGCGTGCCGGGTGAAGTCGGGCTCCCAGTAGGTGGACGTGGTGACACGGCCGTCCGGTTCGATCGCGACCAGCGACGCGGGTGGCACCTTGGTCACTCCGCGCAGGATCGTCCGCGGCGGTGGGACCACGGAATGGAATGTCAGGTAGTGATGCAGCGCGACGGGGTCGATCCGGGTGTCGACGCCGCCGCCGGCGAGCAGGGCCGGCAGTGATGACGCGAACCGGACGCGGTGGCTGTCCTCGGTCAGGTAGAGGGGTTTGATCCCCAGACGGTCACGACCGAGCAGCACCCTGCCGCTGTCGCGCTCGACGATCGCGAAGGCGAACATGCCCAGCAGGTGGTCGACGAAGCGGTCGCCCCAGTGGTGGTAGGCCTTGAGCAGGACCTCGGTGTCGCTGGTGGAGAAGAAGCGGTAGCCGTGCCCGCTCAACTCGCGCCGCAGATCCTGGTAGTTGTAGATGCAGCCGTTCCAGGCGACCGACAGGCCCAGCTCCGAATCGATCATCGGCTGGGCGCCGGCCTCGGACAGGTCGATGATCTTCAGCCGGCGGTGGCCGAGAGCGACACGGCCCAGCGACCACACCCCCGCACCGTCCGGCCCCCGGGGCGCCATCGCCTCGGCCATGGCCGAGACAGCGCCTATATCGGGTGTTTGGCCGTCGAGACGCACCTCACCGGTGGCTCCACACACGGGAAGGACACTACCCGAGTTCGCGCCGGTGGAAACTCGGCGGCGATGTGACGTTTGCCGGGTGGACGACGGGGCTGGTTGCTAGGAAACGCCTTCCAGTTGCTCGCCGGATGCGTCGACCTGCCTGATCGGGCCGGTGAACCAGTGCTTCACCGACACGTGCCAGTAGATGTAGAGCAGGATCAGCACGCCGCCGACGAGTAGCGGGGTGTAGTTCACGAACTTCCACTCGAAGCTCCCGCCGAAGGGCACGCCCCCGATCGACGTCGGGAACAGCGCGATGAGCGAGGTGATCGCGATCTCGATCAGGGCCACGGGCGCCATCCACTTGTGGTGCCCGCGCAGATTCCATTTGCCCACCTGGAACGAATCGCCGAGTTTCCAGCGGTAGTAGATCGGCACGGCGAAGCACAGGTACAGCCCGACCACACCGATCGAGACCACCGCGTAGAAGGCGATCGGGGCCGGCGCGCCATTGATGTCGACCTGCACGAGGGCAGGCAATGTGATGACCGCGGCGAGCGCCGCGGTGACCATGACGCCGTTGGCGGGGATTCTGTTCTTGCTCACCTTGGACCACAGTTGGTGACCCGGCACCGCGCGGTCGCGGCTGAACGCGAACAGCATCCGCGACGCGCTGGTCTGGCAAGCCGTGGTGCAGAAGAACTGGCCCGCGCTCGAGATCAGCAGCACGATCGCGACCCACTGGGTATCCATCGCCTGCGCGAAGATGACCTGCACGAGGCCGCCGCCCGCGGTGACTTCGTCCACATTCTGGACCGCGAACAGGAACGACAGCAGCAGGATCCAGCCACCGATGGCCGAATAGAAGATCGAACGCCAGATGCCCTTCGCGGCGCCGTCTGCCGCGCTCTTGGTCTCCTCGGACAGGTGCGCCGACGCGTCGTAGCCGGTGATCGTGTACTGCGTCAGGATCGCGGCGATCGGCAGCACGAAGATGAGCCAGCCGAAGCCCTTGTCGCCGTTGAACATCCCGGTGTTGTTGACGGTCGTGGCGAACACGTCGCTGAAGCTCGCATGCCGCTTGGGGATGATCCACAGGATCGCGACAACCGCGACCGCGCCCACCACATGCCACCACACCGAGATGTTGTTGATGACCGCCAGCAGATGGCTCGAGAAGATGTTGATGGTCGCCGACACCGCCAGGATGATGACGAACATGATGAAGACCCTGGTCAGGCTGTAGCCCGCCGCCCAGCTCTCGCTGAATGTGCTCAGCGTGAGGTCCAGGAACGTCGCGCAGCCGTAGGACACCGACGCCAGGATGGCGATCAATCCGATCAGGTTCAACCAGCCGGTGTAGAAGCCGGCCTTGGCTCCGCCGAGTTTGCTTGCCCACCAATAGATGCCACCCGAGGTCGGGTACGCCGACACCAGCTCGGACATGCACAGCCCGATGATCAGGATGAAGACCGACACCAACGGCCAGCCCCACGCGATGGCGGCCGGGCCGCCGTTGTTCCAGCCGAGGCCGAACGAGGTGAAGCAGCCCGCCAGGATCGAGATGATCGAGAACGAGATGGCGAAGTTGCTGAAGCCGGACCAGCTTCGGTTCAGCTCCTGCACGTAGCCGAGGCTGGCGAGGTGTTTCTCGTCGTCGTCGAGGAGTTCGTGACCCTCTGGCATGGCGGTCTCCTTAGCCTGAAACGGGGCGGCACTCGCGCTCACTGACTAGGAACAATAGAACGCCATTGGTCGGTTGTCCTACCTTTGGGGTGACGGATGCGTAAACCTTGACGGGCTCCAAATCCTTGACGGTGGAGTTCGCCCCTCGCTATTGTCCAAGTTGTCTGACAACTTGCGCCTCAATCCCGAGGAGGGGCCATGGCGGAGAACAAGCGGGCGGTCGGATCGGTCACCTATCAAGAGGCTGGCCACGGATACTTCGAGAAGCGGAAATTGCGGCGTCATGCCGCCTTCTGGTCGCTCTGGGCACTCGGTGTCGGAGCGGTCATCTCGGGCGACTTCTACGGCTGGAACCTCGGCCTGGACGCCGGCGGTTTCGGTGGCCTGCTGATCGCCGCGATCGTCATCACGATCATGTATTACGGCCTCTGCTTCTCCATCGCGGAGATGTCGCCTGCCCTGCCGCACACCGGCGGTGCCTACTCGTTCTCCCGATCGGCTATGGGCCCGTGGGGCGGCTTCATCACCGGGTTGGCCGAGAACATGGAGTACGTGATCACGCCCGCGGTGGTCGTCGGCGCGATGGGCTTCCTCTCGCATGACATCGTGTTCGACCTGACCGGAGCCGACGGGTGGTGGAACAGCCCCGTGTTGTGGTGGGCCGTCTACTACATCATCTTCGTCGGGATCAACATCCTCGGTATCGAGATCACCATGCGGTTCACCGTCGTGGTCACCGTCGCTGCGCTGGCCGTCCTCGCGTTCTTCTTCGTCGCCGTCATCTTCAGCGGGAAATTCGACGCCGGCCTGCTCACCAACATGCCGCCGGAGGAGGGGGGCAGCAGCTTCCTGCCCAAGGGCATCGCCGGAATCTTCCCTGCCCTGCCGTTCGCGATCTGGTTCTATCTCGCGATCGAGGAACTGCCGTTGGCCGCCGAGGAATCCCACGACCCCAAGCGCGACATCCCCCGCGCGACGATCTGGGGCCTCACCACGCTCATGGTGTTCGCCGTCGGCATCCTGTTCCTGAACACCGGCGTCGGCGGCGGCGCCGCGGAGATCGGAACGTCGGCGACCCCGTTCTTCGACGGGTTCAAGGCGGTATTCGGCGAGGGCGCGGGCGCTTCGTTACTGGGTCTCCTCGCGTTGATCGGGCTCATCGCCAGCTTCTTCACGATCATCTACGCCTACGGCCGCAACACCTACTCGCTGTCTCGCGCGGGCTATTTCCCGCAGAGCCTGTCGATCACCCACCCGACCAGGAATACGCCATACGTCGCGCTGATTGTCGGTGCGGTAATCGGCTACGCGCTGTCGCTCGTCATCTACTTCGCCGGGCAGAGCGAGAATGCGCTCGCGGGCAAGATCGTGGGCGCGCTGCTGTACATGGCCGTGTTCGGCGCCGTGATCTCCTACTTCATGCAGTGCCTGGCGTTCATCATGCTGCGCCGCAAGCTACCGAACATCGAGCGTCCCTACCGGAGCCCGTTAGGTGTCTGGGGCGCCGCGATCGCCGGTGCGATCGCGCTGGTGGCGCTCGTCTCGCTGTTCCTCAACGAGGACTACCGGCCAGGGGTCTACGGGACGCTCATCTACTTCCTGGCCGGACTTCTCTACTTTGCGGTCAGAGGGCGACACAAGTTGGTGCTGTCACCGGAAGAAGAATTCGCGATGTCGCAGGGCCAGTACGGCGTCAACTTGGAAGAGGAGGGATATGGCGCGGTTTCCGTCGCCGACATAAGGCCGGACAGCGCGCAGACTCGCACCGAAACCTGAAGGGGTGGTGGCGGTGGTTCTGGGAGTCGACGTCGACTCGCAGAGCGTAAGGGGGGTTGCCCTCGACGTGGGCCGTGACGTCGCCGCTGCTTCGGGCGATACCCAGATCTAGGCTCGTGACATGCCAAGGCGAACACTGCTCGCTGACCGGTTGCGGGACGTTTTGCTGGAGGAAATCGTCAATTCGCGGTGGCCGCCTGGGACGAAGCTGCCGACCGAGGGCCAACTCGCCGAGCGCTTCGGGGTGTCACGTGCCACGGTGCGTGACGCGGTGAGTGCGCTTATCGAGGCCGGCTATGTCGTCCGTCGACGTGGTTCGGGGAGCTATGTCACTGAGCGCCGGCGGATGCCCCACAGCCTCGATTCGACGCTGAGTTATCTCGCGATGATCGAGAACGCGGGATTTCGGGCTGGGATGCATGTGGTCGAAGCGGTGCTCGAGCCCTGCGCGGTGGATGACGCTTCCCTGCGGCTCCGTCCAGGCGACACGGTCTTGGCGGTCGAACGTGTGCGCACGGCCGACGATCGACCGGTGATCTACTCGCGCGATCGCATTCCCGCCCGCCTTCTCCACCCTGGACTCGATCTACGCGAACTCGATCCCTCGCTGTTCGCGCTGCTGCGATCTTCCGGGCATGAGGCGGACCACGCCACGGCGACGCTGCGTGCGGTGGCAAGTACGGACCGCGTCGCGAAAATGCTTGGTATCCGGCGGGCAAAACCGTTGCTCTACATCGAAGAGATCGACTATGACCGGGAAGGGACCCCGGTCATGGTGTCCAGGGAATGGCACGTTTCCGAAGCATTCGATGTCCGGATCAACCGGACGGCCCACACGCGAGGCGAGTACAGGAGTGCTACTACTGCCGAACCCTCGGGCACTGCCGCCAGCCAGTAGAGTGCTATTGGTCGGTTGTCCGACCTTTAAACGTTAGAGTTACATCCGTCTTCACGTGGTGCACATTCGTCGAGAGGGAGCAACCGTGAGCCCCAATACCGGCATGTTGTCGCAGACCGACCTCGAGCGGTTGGTCGCCGCCGGCGAAATCGACACGGTGATCGTCGGGTTCTGCGATATGCAGGGTCGGCTGACCGGCAAGCGGGTATCGGCACGGCTGTTCGTCGAGGAGGTGGCCGAGCACGGCGCCGAATGTTGCAACTACCTGCTTTCCGTCGACGTCGACATGAACACCGTGGACGGCTACACGATGTCGAGTTGGGATACCGGCTACGGCGACATGGTGATGAACCCCGACTTCGCCACGCTGCGGCTCATCCCGTGGCTGCCGGGCACCGCGTTGATGATGGCCGATCTGACGTGGACCGACGGCAAGCCGGTCACGCAGGCGCCGCGCAGCATCCTCAACCACCAGATCGACCGACTCGCCGAGCGCGGGCTGGTGCCCATACATCGGCACGGAACTCGAGTTCATGGTGTTCGACGACAGCTTCCGCGGGGCGTGGGCGGCCGGTTACCGCGGCCTGACGCCGGCTACCGACTACAACGTCGACTACGACATGCTCGCGTCGACCCGGATGGAGCCGTTGCTGCGCGACATCCGGTTGGGCATGGAGGGCGCAGGCATGTACTGCGAGGGCGTCAAGGGCGAGTGCAACTTCGGCCAGCAGGAGATCGCGTTCCGCTACGACCACGCGCCGAGTCACATGTGACAACCACACCATCTACAAGAACGGCGCCAAGGAGATCGCCGACCAGCACGGCAAAAGCCTGACCTTCATGGCGAAATTCGATGAGCGCGAAGGCAACAGCTGCCATATCCATATCTCGTTCTGCGGCATCGGGGACGGCGGCCCGTGCGGTGTTCGCCGATCCCGACGACGAACTCGGCATGTCGCCGATGTTCCGCAGCTTCATCGCCGGCCAGCTGGCCACCCTTCGCGAGTTCACGCTGTTCTACGCGCCGAACATCAACTCCTACAAGCGTTTTGTCGAAGGCAGTTTCGCGCCGACGGCGGTCGCGTGGGGGATGGACAACCGGACCTGCGCGCTGCGTGTCGTCGGCCACGGGCACGGCATGCGGATGGAGAACCGGGCACCGGGCGGTGACGTCAACCAATATCTGGCGGTGTCGGCGCTGATCGCCGGCGGCCTGTACGGCATCGAGCATGAGCTGGAGCTCCCGGAAGCGTTGGAGGGCAACGCGTACACCAGTGGCGCCGAACGGCTGCCGACGACACTGGCCGAGGCCGCAGAGCTGTTCGACAAGTCAGAGATCGCGCGCGAGGCGTTCGGCGACGATGTCGTCGAGCACTACCTCAACTATGCGCGCGTCGAACTGGCCGCGTTCAACTCCGCGGTCACCGACTGGGAAAGGGTGCGTGGCTTTGAGCGGCTCTAGTCACAGGCCGGTGATCGGCCTGACCACCTACCTGCAGCAGGCGCAGACCGGGGTATGGGATGTGCGGGCCAGTTTCCTGCCCGCCATCTACCTCGAGGGCGTCAACAGCGCCGGCGGAATCGCCGTGCTGCTGCCGCCGCAGCCGGTCGACGACGAGATCGCGACACGCATTCTCGACGGGCTCGACGGACTGGTCATCACCGGCGGAAGGGACCTCGATCCGGCGAGCTACGGCCAGCAGCCCCATCCCGCCACCGACGAAGCCGGTGGCCGAGAACCGGATGCGTGACGCCTTCGAGTTCGCGTTGCTTCGCGGCGCGGTGCGCCGGGGCATCCCGGTGCTGGGCATCTGCCGCGGCGCGCAGGTGCTCAACGTCGCGCTGGGCGGCACGCTGCATCAGCACCTGCCCGACGTACTCGGCCACACCCACCACCAGCAGGGCAACGCGGTCTTCGCGACGTCGTCGATCCGCACCGTGCCCGGCACCCGGGTGGCGGCGCTGATCGGCGAGTCGTCCGACGCCCAGTGCTACCACCACCAGGCCATCGACCAGCTGGGCGACGGCCTGATCGTGAGCGCGCAGGACGCCGACGGTGTCATCGAGGCGGTCGAGCTCGACCCGGCGCAGAACCCGGCACGTGGGCATTGGCGGTGCAGTGGCACCCCGAGGAGCGGCTGGACGACCTGCGCCTGTTCGCGGGTGTGGTCCAGGCAGGCGCGGCGTACGCGACACACAGCACACAGAAAGTGGCTCCGGAGGGTAGGAGCGCTGGGGGCACTCCCCACGCAAGCGGGGGGCCCACCCGCTCGGAGAGCAGGGGGACGACTGGGGAGAGGGCATCAGCATGACTACCAGCGATGTGGTCAACCCGGCCACCGAGGAACTGCTGCGCACCGTCGAGCAGACCGACGAGGCGGCCGTCGACGACGCGGTGGCCCGCGCCAGTCGTCGCGCAGCGGGCGTGGGCGCGGCTGGCGCCCGCCGAACGGGCCGCCGGCGCTGCGCGCGTTCGCCGCGGTGGTGGATGCGCACGTGGACGAGTTCGCCGCGCTTGAGGTTGCCAACTCCGGCCATCCGATCGGCAACGCGCGGTGGGAGGCCGGTCACGTCCGCGACGTGCTGCAGTTCTACTCCGCCACTCCGGAACGACTGTCGGGCAAGCAGATTCCGGTCGCCGGCGGCCTCGACGTCACGTTCAACGAGCCGCTCGGCGTCGTCGGGGTCATCACGCCGTGGAACTTCCCGATGACCATCGCCTCGTGGGGTTTCGCACCGGCGCTGGCCGCGGGCAACGCGGTGCTGGTCAAGCCCGCCGAGTGGACGCCGCTGACGACGATCCGGCTCGGCGAGCTCGCCGTCGAGGCGGGCCTGCCCGCCGACCTGTTCCAGGTGCTGCCCGGCAAGGGCTCGGTGGTCGGGGAGCGGTTCGTCACCCATCCCGACGTGCGCAAGATCGTGTTCACCGGCTCCACCGAAGTCGGCACGCGGGTGATGGCAGGTGCTGCGGCGCAGGTCAAGCGGGTCACCCTGGAGTTGGGCGGCAAGAGCGCCAACATCGTGTTCGACGACTGCGACCTGGAGAGGGCCGCGGCGACCGCGCCGTACGGCGTCTTCGACAACGCCGGCCAGGACTGCTGCGCCCGCAGCCGAATCCTGGTGCAGCGCAACGTCTACGACCGGTTCATGGAGTTGCTCGAACCCGCGGTCAAGGGCGTCGTGGTCGGCGACCCGCAGGCCAAGGACACCGAGATGGGGCCGTTGGTGTCCAAGTCGCACTGGAACACGGTGGCCTCCTATGTGCCCGACGACGCGCCGGTGGCGTTCCGCGGTGACGCACCGTCGGGCCCGGGTTCTGGTTCCCGCCCACCGTGCTGACCCCGCCGCGCACCGACCGCACCGTCACCGAGGAGATCTTCGGGCCGGTCGTGACGGTGCTGCCGTTCGATGACGAGGCCGATGCCATCGCGCTGGCGAACGACACTCCGTACGGCCTGTCCGGGTCGATCTGGACCGACAACCTGTCACGGGCACTGCGGGTCTCGCGGGCGGTGGAATCCGGCAATCTGTCGGTCAATTCGCACTCGTCGGTGCGCTACAACACGCCGTTCGGCGGCTTCAAACAGTCCGGGCTCGGCCGCGAGCTCGGTCCCGACGCGCCGCTGTCGTTCACCGAAACCAAGAACGTCTTCTTCGCGATCGGAGAAGCCTGATGGATCTGACCCAGCGACTGGCGGGCAAGGTCGCCGTGATCACCGGCGGCGCCAGCGGCATCGGTCTGGCCACGGCGCCGCCGGATGCAGGCCGAGGGCGCCACGATCGTCATCGGCGACATCGACCCGACGACCGGGCAAGACAGTCGCCGACGACCTCGACGGAACCGTTTGTGCCCGTGGATGTCTCCGATCAGGTGGCGGTCGACGCGCTGTTCGACACCGCCGCCGAGACCCACGGCTCGGTCGACATCGCCTTCAACAACGCCGGCATCTCCCCGCCGGAGGACGACCTCGATCGAGACCACCGGGCTGCGACGCGTGGCAGACGGGTGCAGGACATCAACCTCAAATCGGTGTTCCTGTGCTGCAAGGCCGCGCTGCGGCACATGGTGCCGCGCCAGAAGGGCTCGATCATCAACACCGCGTCGTTCGTCGCGGTGATGGGGTCGGCGACGTCGCAGATCTCCTACACCGCATCCAAGGGCGGCGTGCTGGCCATGTCCGCGCGAACTCGGTGTGCAGTACGCCCGGCAGGGGATTCGCGTCAACGCGCTGTGCCCCGGGCCCGTGAACACGCCGCTGCTGCAGGAACTGTTCGCCAAGGATCCGGAGCGCGCGGCGCGCCGGCTGGTCCACGTGCCGCTGTCGGCCGGTTCGCCGAGCCGGAGGAACTCGCGGCCGCGGTGGCGTTCCTGGCCAGCGACGACGCGTCGTTCATCACCGCCTCGACGTTCCTCGTCGACGGCGGCATCAGCGGCCACTACGTCACGCCGCTGTAAGACGCATGTCGGTCGACCCGGACGTACCGCTGGCAAGCGAAGCGCTGCTGCGCCCGGTGCGGCCCGGGAACGCGTTCGAGGACACGGTCGAGCGGCTGCTGCAGACCATCCGGCTCGGCGTGCTGCAGCCCGGCGAATCGCTGCCGCCCGAACGGGAACTCGCGGCCCGGCTCGGCGTCAGCCGCGACACCGTGCGGGAGGCGATCAAGTCGCTGTCCGACGCCGGCTACCTGGTCTCGCGGCGCGGCCGCTACGGCGGCACCTTCCTGGCCGACGAACTGCCGACGGCACACCGGCGGCGACCCCGGTGTGACTCGCGCGGAGATCGACGACGCGTTGCGGCTGCGCGAGATCCTCGAGGTGGGCGCCGCGCGGATGGCCGCGCAGCGCACGCTGACCGCCGCCGAGCGGGAGGGGCTGTGGTCGCCGGCTGACCGACGTGCGCGGCGCCGACGCCCGAGCGACTACCGGCGGCTGGACTCGCGATTGCACCTGGCGATCGCGGAGGCGGCCGGGTCGCCGTCGCTGGTGCCGCTGCTGGCCGAGAACCGGATGCGGCTCAACGGCCTGCTGGACCAGATTCCGCTGCTGCCGCGCAACATCGCGCATTCCGACGAGCAGCACGAGGCGATCGTGATCGCGATCCTGGCCGGCAACGGCGAGGAGGCCGCCACAGCCATGCGGGCGCATGTCGCGGGCTCGGCCGCCCTTTTGCACGGGTTCCTGGACTAAATTCAAGGCGTGGAACACCCTGGGAACCAGGTACAGGTGGAGCGTGCGTCGTCGGCGCTGGCCGATGTCGACACCCCGGTGTGGACCCAGCGTTTCGATTTGCTGTCCGACCCCAATCGGTTGGAGATCCTGCTGAGCCTGCACCGCGCGCCGGGCATCTGTCGTCGGCGACCTGGCCGCGGCGTTGGGCCGGTCGGAGAACGCGGTGTCGCAGGCGCTGCGGGTACTCCGGCAGCAGGGCTGGGTGAGTTCCACGCGGATCGGGCGGGCGGTCAGCTATCGACTCGAAGACGAGATCGTGCACGACCTACTGCACTGGATCGGCGCCCGCCACGCCTGAACGGGTGGCGGGTAGATATCGCCGCGTCGACTGATGAAGTCGGTCGCCGCGCTTGGCCGTCGCGGAGCCGACAGCGATCGCGAACCCGAGAATGAACAGCCAGCCGACCAAGCCGGTGGTAGCGATGACCGTCATATCTCTCCCAGAGTGCGCGGCCGCATCGGCCGTCCATGGGAAATAACTCATCGCGGCCGTCCGCCATTCGGTGCGTTGTCCGGCGATGCCTGCCGAACCTCCGCGAGGCGGCGTCGAAGCTGTCATCCTCGAAGCGGAGAACACCATGAAGAGCCCCGAAGATGCCGGCGCCGACCGCGCGCTCAAGGCCAAGCACCGCGCGCTGTGGGCGACCGGTGACTATCCCGCCGTCGCGGCGGAGCTGATCCCGTCGCTGGGGCCCGAACTCGTGCGCGCAGCCGGCGTGCGGCCCGGCGACAAGGTGCTGGACGTCGCGGCCGGCTCGGGCAATGCCGCCATCCCGGCCGCCGTCGCAGGTGCGGTCGTCACCGCGAGCGACCTGACCCCGGAGTTGTTCGACGCCGGCCGCCGGATCGCGGCAGACCGCGGCGTAGAGCTGGAGTGGGTCGAGGCCGATGCCGAGGCGCTGCCGTTCGCGGACGACAGCTTCGACGTCGTGATGTCCTGCGTGGGCGCGATGTTCGCGCCGCATCATCAGGCGGCCGCAGACGAACTGCTGCGGGTCGTGCGGCCCGGCGGAACGGTGGCGATGATCAACTGGACGCCCGAGGGTTTCATCGGCAACTTGTTCAAGACGATGAAGCCGTACGCCCCGCCGCCGCCGCCGGGCGCCAGCCCGGCACCGCTGTGGGGCGACGAGAACCACATCCGCGAACTGTTCGGCGACCGGGTTGCCGACCTGACGATGCGGCGCCAGATCGTGGTGCTGGACCACTGCGCCGAACCGGTCGAGTTCCGTGAGTACTGGAAGCGCAACTACGGGCCGACGATCGCGGCGTACACGTTCAACGCCGACCAGCCCGACCGGGTCGAGGCTCTGGACCGTGACTTCCTGAGTTTTCTGACGACCTGGGATCGGGGCGGCGCCGGGCGGGCATCCTGGGAGGCCGAGTATCTTGTGGTCACCGCCTGCAAGCGGTGAGTCGGCCCGGACGCCGACATGAACATCTGTTCATCTAGACAGATAAGGGGTCACGGACATAGGCTCGGGTGGTGACCCTCGCCGCCCCGTCCGAACCCGCTCAGGCCAGCAAATTCGACCGAACCGACTGGACGACGATCGCCGCGATCGGCGCCGTCGTACTCGCATTGCACCTGTTCGGGTGGGGCGTGCTCGTTCTCGGGGTGGCACCCCAACACATCACGCTCGGATCGGCGGGCGTGTTCGGCGTCGGGCTGGGTGTGACCGCTTACCTGCTCGGGGTGCGGCACGCGTTCGACGCCGACCACATCGCCGTGATCGACAACACCACCCGCAAGCTGGTTGGGGAGGACACGCGGTCGCTGTCCGCCGGATTCTGGTTCTCGCTGGGTCATTCCAGCGTCGTTTTCGGGTTGGCCTTCCTGCTGGCGATCGGTGTGCGCGCGATCGTGGGGCCGGTGCAGGACGAGGGCTCGCCACTGCTGCAGACCCTCGGCCTGATCGGGTCCCTCGTCGCGGGCACCTTCCTGATCCTGATCGGGCTGACCAACCTCTTCGCCGCAGTCGGTATCGCGAAGGTGTTCCGGGCGATGCGCAACGGTGAGTACGACGAGGCCGAACTCGAACACCAGCTCAATCAACGCGGCTTCCTGGCCCGGCTGCTCGGAAGGTTCATGCGACGGGTGAGCAAGCCGTGGCACCTGTACCCGGTGGGGCTGTTGATGGGGCTGGGCTTCGACACGGCGACGCAGGTGGCGTTGCTGGTGCTGGCCGCGGGAACGGCGGCGTTCACGCTGCCCTGGTACGCCATCCTGGTACTCCCTGTGCTGTTCGCGGCCGGGATGAGTCTGTTCGACGCCCTCGACGGGATTTTCATGTCGCGGGCCTACGGCTGGGCGTTCCTCAAGCCGGTCCGCAAGGTCTACTACAACCTGACGGTCACGGTGCTGTCGGTGATCGTCGCGCTCGTCATCGGCGTCATCCTGCTCGCGGGTCTGCTCGCCGACCGGCTCGGGCTCCACTCGGGTCCGCTGGCCGCGATCGGCTCGCTGAACCTGGAGTTCGTCGGCTTCATGATCGTCGGGTTATTCGTCGCAGCCTGGCTGATCGCCCTGGCGGTCTGGCACTTCGGACGGGTCGAGGAGCGCTGGACACCGGTGGCCGAGTGATGCAGTCCGGATGCCCTGCCGTCCGGCTGATTTCACGCTAGAGGCCCGAGCGCTCGAGCGCGTCGTCGAACTCTTCGGCGGCGTCCTTGTCGCTCTTGCCGGCCGCGCGCGCCCGCTCATACACCGAGAAGAGACGCGGCCCGACCCGCGCGTAGCGCTCGTCCCAGTCTTCAGAATCACGGCGCCAGTAGCCGATCGAGTCCACCTGGTCTGACTGCCAGTGTTCTTCGTGGCGCAGGTATTTGCGGACCGCACGCGCCTCGCCCGCTTCTCCGGCGAACCAGCAGTAGCCCCGGCCGGGCACGCGACAGTATTCGGCCGTGAGAGCCGCCAGCACGCTTGCTGCGCCGCCGTTTCCCGTCCCGACGGATTCCACCACCGGAATGGCCGGATGGTCGGGCAGATAGCCGAGATCGTCACCGTCGAGCACCTCGATGACGGCGATCGACTCGATGTCGGGTTGCTCATCGATGAGCCGCGCCAGTGCGGGCAAGCCGGCCATATCGGCGACGAGCACCTGCCAGTCAGTGGTCGCAGGCGGCCGGTACCACGACCGTGCGTGCGCGAGCGTGACCGCGTCGCCGGGCCCGGCGCGCCTCACCCACTCGGTGCCGGTGCCGCGGCCATGCATCACGAAGTCGACAACTATCCGGTTGTTGACGGCGTCGTGTTCGCGAACCGTGTAGGTCCGGCCCTCTCGAGCGGATTCCTCATCGCCCGCCGGAAAATAGAGTCCGACGGCGGCATCTGGTGCGTACGGAAGGTCGAGACCGGTCAGCCCGGGGACGTCCAGTTCCACGCGGACGAGATGCGGGTTCAGTTGGGCGGTCGTGATCACCCGGCCGAGGGCGGACGGCGCGCTCAATGCCGTCGCGACGGCGGCCAGGGCGGCTCTCCGCAGAGCGCCAGCAACGCGTTCTCGATCAATTCGGGCAGTGCGGGGTGGATCCAGTACTGACCCCGTGCCATGTCCTGGGCGGGCAGGTTGAAGCTCATCGCCTGGATCAACGGCTGGATGATTGATGACGCCTGGTGGCCCATGATGTGGGCGCCCAGGATCAGCCCCGGTGTCGTCGTCGACGATGATCTTCGCGATGCCGGTGGTGTCCTCCATCGCCCACCCGTACGCGACGTCGCCGTAGTCCTGCACCTTGCTTGACTGCGAATCCCTTTGCCGGGCCTGGTTCTCGGTCAGCCCGACGCTGGCGATCTGCGGCTCGGTGAAGACCGCCGACGGCACGTAGCGGTGGTCGGAGGGCATCAGCGATGCGGTGTCGTCCCAGTCCTGGAGGAGGTTGTGCTTGACCCCCGGGCCTCGTGGTTGGCCACGTGCTTGAGCTGAAAATCCGACGAGACGTCGCCGAGCGCGAAAACGTTGCGGGCGGTGGTGCGCTGGAACTCGTCGACGACGACCTGGCCGTCGGCGCTGACCTTCACGCCCGCAGCTCCGCATCCAGCAGGTCTCCGTTGGGCGTCCTGCCGGTCGCGACGAGCAGCAGGTCGCCGTGCACCTTCGAGTCGTCCTGGCATCGAAGTTCCACGCCATCGCCGTCCCGCCGCAGGCTCTTGACCTCGTGATGGTTCAGCAGTTCCCACTTCTTGCCCGCGATGTCGGTGAACCGTTCGCAGATCGTGTCGTCCTGGCCGCGCAGCAGGGTGCTGCCGCGGATCATGAACGTGATCCGGCTGCCCAGCGACGAGAAGACGTGGGCGAACTCGCACGCGATGAAGCCGCCGCCGACGATCACGAGGTGTTCGGGTACGTCGACGACCCGCATGACGTGTCGCTGGTGTGGTACCGCACACCGGATTCGGCGATCACGTCGGGGATGACCGGGCGTGATCCGGCGGCGATCACCACTTTGTCGGCGGTGAACTCGTCGCCGTCATCGGTGCGCAGCGCGTATCGGCCGTCCGGTAGGGGATCGGAGAACCGGGTGTGGCTCTTGAACACCGAGACGTTGGGTGACGAACTGCGGTAATTCTCCCCGCCCATGGCCGAGCGGGTCGATGCGGCCGAATACCCGGGAGACGATGTCGCCCCACCGGACCCCGTCGACATGCGCGTCCACCCCGAATCTAGCTGCGTCCCTGACGGTGTGGGCCACCTCCGCGGCGTACACGAACATCTTCGTCGGGATGCAGCCGATGTTGAGGCAGGTGCCGCCGAACACCCCCTGCTCGCAGATCGCCACCTTCTTGTCGTCGTAGCGTTCGTCCAGGATGGTGTTGCCCGAACCGGTTCCGATGATCGCGATGTCGAAGTGGGTCATGGTTTTCATCCTCGTTCGGGTTGTGGTGTGGCACCAGTGGTCTCCGACCAGATGGTGTACCAGTTCAGCCAGCTGTCGAGTTCGTGATACGCCGCCCGCCGACACTCCGCGACGGACAGGAACACATCGTGCTTGGCGTCGGCGATCGGCACGACCGTGGTGCGATTGCCGATGCAGCCGGCCCAGCGGGCGATCTGGTTGACGTCGAGCACGGCGTCGCCGCGCTGGATGGCGTCAACTTTCAAGGGGTCGTTGACCTCGCGCACGCTGCGGTCCGATCGCAGGATCAGGTTCGGCACGCCGACGTCCAGACCACGGTGCAGTCGGGCGTGTCCTCGCCGGATGGCGTGGATCCAGCCAAGCGTCACCGGGAATCCCCCGATCGGTTTCCATTTCAGGTCGTAGTCGAAATCGCCGTGATACTCGCGGTGCAGGGTCGAGCCGTAGCCGCCCGCGGTCGGCGGCCGAATCACCATGCGCTTGCGCACCCGCGACATCGCGGCGACGGCCGCGGCCGTCGGTGCGATGCGAAGAAAGGCGGGCCCCTGCAGATCGAGCCAGGGGCTGTTGAGCACGAGGCCGGTGAGGTTCTTGATTTTGGTCACACCGCGGCTGCGCAACCGATCCAGCCAGAGCGACACGATCAGCCCGCCCGCCGAGTGCCCGTAGACGAGCACCTTCGCGGGCGAGACTGCGCTGATGATGTCGAGCGTGCGGTCCAGCTCGGTGTCGTAGCGGGCGAGGTCGGTGGTGAAGTGCGGGGTCTGACCCTCCCGCCATGAGCGACCGCATTTGTGCAGGTCGAGCGCGTAGAAGGCGAACCCGCGGGACGCGAAATGGTCGGCCAGCTCGGTGTTGAAGAAGTAATCGGTGAACCCGTGCACCAGAAGCACGGCGCGGCCGGCGGTGGGGTCGGGATCCCCGCGGCGGACGACGGTCGCGACCAGCTGTCCTTCTCCATCGGGATCGGCCCCGAGGGTAAGGGTCTGCTGCCAGTAGCCCGGCAGCACATCGGGCTCCCATTCAGGCACGACAGTTACCTTAATCGCGGCGTGCCGACGGCCAGCGCCGATGGAGGCGGACGTCACGTGGTCGGCGGGTTGCCGTACCGGGCGGCGGGATAACCTGAACACCAATAAGCCGTGACTAGCGGGCCGTGCGACGACCACGAAGGACCAAGGATCCGGTGTCTGAACAAGACTTAGCCAAAACCACCAAGACCGACGTCGTGCTGGTGGGGGCGGGCATCATGAGCGCCACGCTGGGCGCGATGTTGCGGCTCCTGGAGCCGGACTGGTCGATCACGCTGGTCGAGCGCCTCGACGGGGCGGCCGCGGAGAGCAGCGATCCGTGGAACAACGCCGGCACCGGGCATTCCGCCCTGTGCGAGCTGAACTACACCCCGGAACGCCCCGACGGCTCCATCGACATCAGCAAGGCCGTGCACGTCAACGAGCAGTTCCAGGTGTCGCGGCAGTTCTGGACGTATGCGGTGGAGAACGGGGTGCTGCCCGATGTGCGCAGCTTCCTCAACCCGATCCCGCACGTCAGCTTCGTGCACGGCGCGGAGAACGTCGACTACCTCAAGCGCAGGCACGATGCGCTGATCAGCAACCCGCTGTTCGCCTCGATGGAGTTCATCGACGACAAGGACGAGTTCAGCCGGCGACTTCCGCTGATGGCCGCCCAGCGCGACTTCTCCGACCCGGTGGGGCTGAACTGGACGCAGGACGGCACGGACGTCGACTTCGGCTCGCTGTCGCGACAGCTCATCGGGTACGGCGCCGAGCGGGGAATGACCACGCTGTTCGGCCACGAGGTGCGCAACCTGAACAAGGAGTCCGACGGCAGCTGGACGTTGAAGGTCGCCAATCGTCGCACCGGCCAGACGCGCAAGCTGAATGCGAAGTTCGTGTTCGTCGGCGCCGGCGGCGGTGCGCTGCCGCTGCTCCAGAAGGCGGGCATCAAGGAGGCCAGGGGCTTCGGCGGCTTCCCGGTCGGCGGCGAGTTCCTGCGCACGCAGAACCAGGCGCTGACCGTCGGGCATCAGGCCAAGGTGTACGGCCTGCCGCCCCTGGGCGCGCCGCCGATGTCGGTGCCGCACTTGGACACCCGGGTGATCAACGGGAAGTCGTGGCTGCTGTTCGGCCCGTTCGCGGGCTGGACGCCGAAGTTCTTGAAGCAGGGCAAGTTGACCGATCTGCCGCTGTCGGTCAAGCCGAACAACCTGGTGTCGATGCTCGGTGTCGGCGTCACCGAGCTGGGGCTGGTGAAGTACCTCGTCGGCCAGCTGATGTTGTCCGAGGCCGACCGTGTGGATGCCCTGCGTGAATTCGCGCCGAGCGCAGTCGATTCCGACTGGGAGCTGGACGTGGCCGGTCAGCGGGTGCAGGTGATCCGGCGGGCCAAGGGCAAGGGCGGTGTGCTGGAGTTCGGCACCACCGTGCTCTCCGCTGACGATGGCAGCATCGCCGGACTGCTCGGCGCATCGCCCGGTGCGTCGACTGCGGTGCCCGCGATGTTCGACGTGATGGAGCGTTGCTTCGCCGGCCGGTATGCCGGCTGGCTGCCCAAGCTCAAGGAGATGGTGCCGTCGCTGGGCACCGAACTCTCCAACGAGCCGCGCCTCTTCGAGGAGGTGTGGGCGCGGGGGACCAAGGTGCTCAAGCTCGACAAGCCCGCCAACGGAGTGCCCGCCGCCCAGCAGCCGCACGAAACCGGTTCGGACACCGTCAATTCGGCTACCGCGGCGACTGCTTGACCGTGGTTAGCGAATGACGGTCGCACTGCGCCGCAGCTGGGCCAAGGACCTCGACGCCAGGACGCTCTACGAACTGCTGAAGCTGCGCGTCGAGGTGTTCGTCGTCGAGCAGGCCACTCCCTACCCCGAATTGGACGGGCGTGACCTGTTGGCTGAAACGCGTCACTTCTGGCTCGAAGGGGTCGACGGCGAGGTCATCTCCACGTTGCGGTTGATGGAAGAACACCCCGGCGGCCAGAAGGGCTTTCGCATCGGCCGGGTGTGTACGAAGCGCAGCGCGCGCGGCCATGGCCACACCACCCGCCTCATGCAGGCGGCGCTGGCCGAGGTGGGCGACTTCCCGTGCCACATCGACGCGCAGACCTATCTCGAGGAGATGTATCTCGGCCACGGATTCGTCCGCGACGGCGAGGAATTCCTCGACGACGGCATCCCGCACGTGCCGATGGTGAAGCCCGGAATCGGGCAGTCGTGACGGCACAGTATCCGTTCAGCGCGATCGTCGGTCATGACCGGCTTCGGCTGGCCCTGCTGCTGTGCGCGGTGCGGCCCGAGATCGGTGGCGTGTTGATCCGGGGCGAGAAGGGCACCGCGAAATCGACTGCGGTGCGCGGCTTGGCGCAGGTGCTCACGGCGATTCCCGGCGGCGGTGGCCAGCTGGTGGAGTTGCCGATCGGCGCCACCGAGGACCGCGTCGTCGGATCCCTTGACCTGCAGAAGGTGTTGCGCGACGGCGAGCACGCGTTCTCGCCGGGACTGCTGGCCCGCGCCCACGGCGGCGTGCTCTATGTCGACGAGGTCAACCTGCTGCACGACCATCTCGTCGACGTATTGCTCGATGCCGCGGCGATGGGTCGCGTGCATGTGGAGCGCGACGGCATTTCCCACAGCCACGAGGCGCGTTTCGTGTTGATCGGCACCATGAATCCCGAAGAGGGCGAGCTCCGGCCGCAGCTGCTGGACCGGTTCGGGCTCACCGTCGACGTGCACGCCTCTCGTGACGTCGAGGTCCGGGCCGACGTCATCCGTCAGCGATTGGCGTACGAGGCCGACCCCGCGACGTTCGCGCAACGGCATGCGGAGGCCGACGCCGAGCTGGCCCACCGCATCGCGAGGGCGCGCGCCTCGGTCGCCGAGGTCACGCTGCCGGACAACGAGTTGCGGCGCATCGCGGCGCTGTGCGCGGCGTTCGACGTCGACGGGATGCGCGCCGATCTGGTGGTGGCCCGGACGGCCGTCGCGCACACGGCGTGGCAGGGGCGCACCTCCGTGACCGAGGACGACATCCGGGTGGCCGCCGAACTCGCCTTGCCGCACCGCAGGCGCCGGGATCCCTTCGACGATCCCGGGCTGGATCCCGAGCGTCTCGACGAGGCGATGGAACAGGCCTCCCAGGCGGAATCGGAGGCCGCACCAGAGCCGGATCCCGACCCGCCCGGCGGGGGGAATCGGCCCCGGAGGTCTCTGAGCAGGCCGCGCCGCATCGCAATTCGAACTCTGCCAGCCGTCCGAGCGCGGCCCCGTCCGCGGTGTTCCGGACGCGTGCCCTCGTCGTTCCCGGCGTGGGGGAGGGGGCGCCCGGCCGGCGCTCCCGCGCGCGCAACCGCACGGGCACCGTTGTCTCCGCGACCACCGACCGCGAGACCGGTCACGGTGTTCACGTGTTCGCGACACTGCTCGCCGCGGCCGGACGCCAGCGTGCGCCTGGCGGTCCGCGGCCGGGGCCCGACGATGTGCGGCGGGCAGTGCGGGAAGGCCGCGAGGGGAACCTGGTGATCTTCGTCGTCGACGCCTCGGGATCGATGGCTGCGCGCGACCGGATGGCGGCGGTCAGCGGTGCCACGCTGTCGCTGTTGCGCGACGCGTATCAGCGGCGCGACAAGGTGGCCGTGATCACCTTCCGCGGGCAGGATGCGCAGGTGTTACTGCCGCCGACGACATCGGTGCACATCGCGGGGCGCCGCCTGGCGCGGTTCGACACGGGCGGCAAAACACCGCTGGCGCAAGGGTTGCTCGCCGCCCGCGATCTCGTGGTGCGGGAGAAGGCGCGCGACCGGGCGCGGCGCAGCCTGGTCGTAGTGCTCACCGACGGACGTGCGACGGGAGGGCAGGATCCGCTGGGCCGGACCCGGATCGCCGCCGATCGCCTGCTCGCCGAGGGTGCAGCGGCTGTGGTCGTGGACTGCGAAACATCCCATGTCCGATTGGGTTTGGCCGAACAGCTGGCCGGGCATCTGGGTGCGCCGTCGGTCCGCCTGGCTGCGCTTCGCGCCGACGCCCTGACCACCCTGGTCAAGAACCAGGGCGACCGCAGCGCAGCATAGGAGGCTTCGGATGCCACAGGGCCGACCGGTCACGGTTCCCGATGACGGACTGTCCACGCGCGCCCGCCGCAATGCTCCGCTGCTCGCGGTGCACACCGGTGCGGGTAAGGGGAAGTCGACCGCCGCATTCGGCATGGCGCTACGCGCCTGGAACCAGGGCTTCGACGTCGCCGTGTTCCAGTTCGTCAAGAGCGCCAAATGGAAGGTCGGCGAGGAAGCCGCCTTCCAAGAGCTGGGCCGACTGCACAACGAGCACGGCGTCGGCGGTCCGGTCGAGTGGCACAAGATGGGCGCGGGCTGGTCGTGGTCGCGCAAACACGGCACCGACACCGATCACGCCGCCGCCGCGGCCGACGGATGGGCCGAGATCACACGCCGACTGGCCGAGCAACGCCACGACTTCTACGTGCTCGACGAGTTCACCTATCCGTTGAAGTGGGGCTGGGTCGACGTCGAGGAGGTAGTCGCCACGCTGACCCAACGCCCCGGCACCCAGCACGTCGTCATCACCGGCCGCGATGCTCCCCAGTCTCTGCTTGACGCCGCCGACCTCGTCACCGAGATGACCAAGGTCAAGCATCCGATGGACGTCGGCCGCAAGGGCCAAAAAGGAATCGAGTGGTGACCCACGACTTTGCGCTCGCGATTGTGGGGACGAGATGAGTAGCGTTCCCGCCGTCGTTATCGCCGCGCCCGCATCAGGCAGTGGAAAGACAACGGTGGCAACGGGTTTGATGGGAGCGCTGCGCCGGGCCGGACGCCGGGTGGCGCCGTTCAAGGTCGGCCCCGACTACATCGACCCGGGCTATCACGCAATGGCCGCACGCCGGGCGGGCCGCAACCTCGACCCCGTCCTGGTCGGCGATGTGCTGATCGGCCCGTTGTACCTGCACGGCAGCGTGGGCGCGGACATCGCGGTCGTCGAGGGCGCGATGGGGCTGTTCGACGGCCGCATCGATGCGAACGCGGGTGGGACGGCGCAGGGATCGACCGCCCACGTGGCAGCACTCATCGGTGCCCCGGTGGTCCTCGTGGTCGATGCCCGTGGCCAAAGCCAGAGCATCGCCGCGCTGCTGCACGGGTTCTCGACGTTCGATCATTCGGTCCGGATCGCCGGCGTCATCCTCAACCGGGTCGGCTCGCTGCGGCACGAGGACGTCCTGCGGCAAGCCTGCGAACATGCGGGAGTCCGGGTCTTCGGCGCGATCCCGCGGGCCGACGAACTGTCGCTTCCGTCACGGCATCTGGGCTTGGTCACCGCGGTCGAACATGGCCGCCAGGCCGGTGCCGCCGTCGAGGCGATGACCGCGTTGATCGGACGCCACATCGACCTGGTGGGAATCGCCGACCTGGCCACCAGTGCCGTCACCGGAGACGCATGGGATCCCGCCGTCGCCGCACCCGTGTCGGAGCGCGTGACCGTCGCGCTGGCGGCCGGCAAGGCGTTCAGCTTCGGTTACGCCGAGCACGGCGAGCTGCTCCGGGCGGCCGGGGCAGAGGTCGTCGAGTTCGACCCGCTGACCGACCCGTTGCCCCCGGACACGTCTGCGCTGGTGCTACCCGGCGGCTTCCCCGAGCAGTTCAGCACCGAGTTGTCCGGGAATGACGTTGTGCGTCAGCAAATCCGGGAACTCGCCCGCACCGGCGCACCCATCCACGCCGAATGCGCCGGCCTGACCTATCTGGTCGACGAACTGGACGGCTACCCGATGTGCGGTGTGCTGTCCGGGTCCGCCCGGTTCACGGATCGGCTGACGCTGGGCTACCGCGAAGCCGTCACGGTGGTGAACTCGCCGTTGCACGCCATCGGCGATCGCGCCGTCGGGCATGAGTTCCACCGGACGACAGTGGCATTCGCCGACGGTTATCCACCGGCGTGGGTGTACAGCGGCGCGGTCGTCGACCGGGTCCGCGACGGCGCGGTCGATGACGGTGTGCACGCCGGGTACCTGCACACCCATCCGGCCGCACACCCGCATGCGATAACCCGCTTCGTCGCCGCGGCCGCACCCTCTAAGCTCGCCGGGTGACCGATAACGCGTACCTCGTCGGCCTGCGCCTGGCCGGCAAGAAGGTCGTCGTCGTCGGTGGAGGCTCGGTCGCGCAGCGGCGGTTACCGCTTCTGATCGCCAGCGGCGCCGACGTCCACGTGATCACCCGCAGCGCCACGCCCGCCGTCGAGGCGATGGAGGGAATCACCTTGGAAACAAGGGAGTTCCGGGGCGGCGACCTCGACGACGCCTGGTACGTGATCGCGGCCACCGACGACGCGGACGTCAATGCGGCGATCGTCGCCGAGGCCGAACGCCTGCGCATCTTCTGCGTGCGCGCCGACATCGCGCGCGAGGGCACGGCCGTCACACCCGCCTCCTTCGAATACGAGGGCCTGTCGGTCGGTGTGCTGGCCGCCGGTGACCACCGGCGGTCGGCCGCGATCCGGTCGGCCATCCACGAGGCGCTTCAGCGGGGCGTGATCACGGCAGAGGCGCCGGGTGTGCTGCCAGGCGGGGTCGCCCTCATCGGCGGCGGGCCGGGCGATCCGGAGCTGATCACCGTTCGCGGCCGGCGCCTGCTGGCGCACGCCGACGTCGTCGTCGCCGATCGGTTGGCTCCGCAGGAACTGCTGGCCGAGCTGCCGCCGCACGTCGAGGTCATCGACGCCGCCAAGATCCCGTACGGGCGGGCGATGGCGCAGGACGCGATCAACGAGGTGCTCATCGACCGGGCCAGGGCGGGCAAGTTCGTCGTGCGTCTCAAGGGTGGCGACCCGTTTGTATTCGCACGCGGTTTCGAAGAGGTCCTGGCGTGTGCCGATGCTGCGATTCCTGTCACAGTGGTGCCGGGTGTGACGAGCGCCATAGCCGTGCCGGCGCTGGCGGGCGTTCCGGTCACCCACCGGGGCGTGACGCACGAGTTCGTGGTGGTCAGCGGCCATGTTGCGCCGGACCATCCCGAATCGTTAGTGAATTGGAATGCGCTGGCCGCGATGACGGGCACGATCGTGTTGCTGATGGCGGTCGAGCGCATCGAGCTTTTCGCCAAGGCGCTGCTGGACGGCGGCCGACCTGCGGATACGCCGGTTCTGGTGGTGCAGCACGGCACGACCACCGCGCAGCGGACGTTGCGTGCGACGCTGGAGGACGCGCCCGAGCGGATCCGGTCCGAGGGCGTTCGACCCCCCGCAATCATCGTGATCGGGGCGGTCGCGGCCTTCGGCGGATAAAGGATTCTTAAGATTACTGTAAGGTAACCAGCTATGACGGCTCTCAACGACGCAGAGCGCGCAGCGATGCAGCGCGACGCTGAAGGCGGGGCAAACCGGGCGGTTCCCACGCACGTGGTGAGTGCGTCGGCGGAGCGAACCCGCAGGTACCCGGAGTGGTTGCCGTCGCGCCGGTTCTTCGCCGCGGTCATCGCGATCGGCGGCATGCAGCTCCTGGCGACCATGGACAGCACGGTCGCCATCGTCGCGCTTCCTAAGATTCAGGACGAACTGAGCCTGTCCGATGCGGGCCGGAGCTGGGTGATCACCGCGTATGTGCTGACCTTCGGTGGGCTGATGCTGCTGGGTGGTCGCCTGGGTGACACCATCGGCCGCAAGCGCACCTTCATCGTGGGTGTCGCGCTCTTCACGATCGCCTCGGTCCTCTGTGGCATCGCCTGGGACGAGACCACGTTGGTGATCGCGCGGCTGTTGCAGGGCGTCGGCTCCGCGATCGCCTCACCGACCGGTCTGGCGCTCATCGCGACGACCTTCCCCAAAGGCCCCGCCCGAAATGCTGCCACCGCGGTGTTCGCCGCGATGACCGGCGTCGGTTCGGTGATGGGCCTTGTCGTCGGCGGTGCGCTGACCGAGGTGTCGTGGCGGTGGGCATTCCTGGTGAACGTGCCTATCGGACTGTTGATGATTCATCTCGCCCGCAAGACACTGCGGGAAACCCACCGCGAACGGCTGAAGCTGGACGCGACCGGCGCCGTGCTGGCCACCCTGGGATGTACGGCCGCCGTGTTCGGCTTCTCGATGGGCCCCGAAGCAGGGCTGGCTGTCGCCGGTGACGCTCGCCTCGGGAGGCGCGGCGGTTGCCTGCCTGATCGCGTTCCTCTACGTCGAGCGCACTGCCGAGAACCCGGTGCTCCCGTTCGACCTGTTCCGCGACCGCAACCGGGTCGCCACGTTCGCGGCGGTGTTCCTGGCCGGCGGCGTGATGTTCACGCTCACGGTGCTGATCGGCCTGTACGTGCAGGACATCATGGGCTACACCGCACTACGCGCGGGCATCGGCTTCATCCCGTTCGTGATCGCGTTGGGCATCGGGCTGGGCTTGTCCTCGGCCCTGGTGTCGCGGTTCCCGCCGCGGGTGCTGGTGATCGCCGGCGGCGTGCTGGTGCTGGCAGCGATGATCTACGGCTCCACGCTCAACGGCGGCATTCCGTACTTCCCGAACCTGGTGCTGCCGATCACTGTCGGCGGCTTCGGCATCGGCATGATCGTCGTTCCGCTGACCGTGTCCGCGATCGCCGGGGTCGGCTTCGACCAGATCGGCCCGGTGTCGGCGATCGCGCTGATGCTGCAAAACCTCGGCGGGCCGGTGGTGCTGGCGGTGATTCAGGCCGTCATCACCTCACGCACGCTGTACCTGGGCGGCACCACGGGCCCGGTGAAGAACATGGACAGCTTCCAGCTGCACGCCCTTGATCAGGGCTACACGTACGGCCTGCTGTGGGTGGCCGCCGTCGCGGTGATCGTCGGCGTGGTGGCGCTGTTCATCGGCTACACCTCCGAGCAGGTTGCGCACGCGCAGGAAGTCAAGGACGCGATCGACGCCGGAGAGCTCTAGCTCGACATCGGGCAGTAGAGAGCTCTAGCTCGACATCGGGCAGTAGAGAGCTTTAGCTCGACATCGGGCAGTAGAGAGCTCTGGCTCGACGCCTGACGGACCCGTCACCGCTTCTCGGTAGGCTGGCAATCCATGTCTGCGGTGGGGGGTTCTGGGGGCTCGACGGAGCGCACCTCGTCGCCGTCTTCACAGCCGCTGTCGTCCTCCGTGCTCGGGATCGCGATCGTCGCGATCACCGGCATGCAGCTGATGTCGACGCTCGACGGCACCATCGTGATCGTGGCCCTGCCGCGGATGCAGGCCGAGCTGGATCTCTCCGACGCCGCCAAGAGCTGGGTCATCACCGCCTATGTGTTGACCTTCGGCGGTCTGCTGCTGCTCGGTGGACGCGTCGGTGACGCGATCGGACACAAACGGGCATTCCTGTCCGGTGTCGGTGTCTTCACGATCGCGTCGTTGGTGTGCGGTCTCGCCACCGACGGCGGGACGCTGATCGTCGCCCGGGCGATACAGGGCACCGGGGCCGCGGTGGCGGCGCCGACCGGGCTCGCGCTCATCGCGACGACCTACGCCGTCGGGCAGGCCCGCAATCGCGCGATGGCGGTGTCGGCCGCCATGCAGGGCATCGGCTCCGTGCTCGGGCTGGTGCTCGGCGGTGCGCTCACCGTGATCTCCTGGCGCCTGGCGTTTCTGATCAACGTGCCGATCGGCATCGTGATCGTGGCGATCGCGGTCTACCGGATCGGCGAAACGCACCACGAACGCCTCAAACTCGATATCACCGGCGCCCTGTTGGCCACCCTCGGCTGCACCGCGGCGGTGCTGGTCTTCACCCAGGGCCCGCCGCGGGGCTGGATCGATCCGTGGGTGTTCAGCGCCGCCGCAGCGGCGGCGGTGTTCTTCACCGCCTTCCTGCTCGTCGAGCGCACCGCCCAGAACCCGTTGGTGCCGTTCTCGGTGTTCGACAACCGCAACCGGGTGATGACGTTCGTCTCGCTGTTCCTGGCCGGCGGTGTGATGCTGACGCTGACGGTGATGATCGGCCTGCTGGTGCAGGACGTGCTCGGCTACTCCGCGCTCAAGGCCGGCATCAGCTTCATTCCGTTCGCGATCGCCTTCGCCCTCGGCAGTGCGCTCGCGGCCAAGCTGGCACCACGTGTCAAACCGCGGTGGCTGATCATCGGCGGCGGGGTATTCGTACTCGCCGCAATGCTTTACGGTTCGACGCTGACCCGCTACATCCCGTACTTCCCTGACCTGTTCGCCGCGATCGTCGTCGGTGGTTTCGGAATCGGGATGATCGCGGTGATCCTGCCACTGTGCGCGGTCGCCGAGGTCGGGCCGCTGGAGATCGGCCCGGTGTCGGCGATCACGCTGATGGTGTACAACCTCGGCGGCCCGGTGGTGCTCGTCGTCATCCAGGCGGTGCAGACGTCGCGCACGCTCTACCTGGGCGGCACCACCGGACCGGTCAAGAACATGACGCCCGCGCAGCTCGACGCGCTGGGCTACGGCTACACCTATTCGCTGCTGTGGGTGGCCGGGATCGCGGTGATCGTCGGCGTCGCCGCGTTCTGGATCGGCTTCTCGGCGCGCCAGATCGCGACTGCACAGCACACCCGCGAGGCCGTGGAGGCGGGCGAGCTGTAGATAGTCTGACGCCGTGGACGACGACACCCGAGCCACCCGTCAACAGATCTCGGACGCGGTCGGGCCGGCTGGCTGGCGCCTCATCCTCGGTGCCATCTACTCCCAGGTGCAGACCGCCACGCTCGCGGAGGCCGCGGACGCGGCGTCGCTCAGCGTTTCGGCGGTTGCCGCCGACGGGCAGGGGCATCTGACGGTCGACATCCGTGCGGAGCGCGCGGTGCTGCGGCTGCAGTCCGCCGACACCGGCGGAGTCACCGGGCGCGACATTCGGCTGGCGCACGAGATATCACGCGCGCTGACGGCCACGGGACTGGCGCCGACGCCGGGCGAAGGAGCTGTGCAGGCGCTCGAGATCGCCATCGACGCGCTCGACATCCCCGCGGTGCGGCCGTTCTGGAAGGCGATCACCGGCTACGTCGACGAGCCGGGGTCCGATCTGTCCGACGAGCTCATCGACCCGCTGGGACGCGGACCGGCGATCTGGTTCCAGCAGATGGATGCGCCGCGGCCGCAGCGCAACCGGATCCACCTCGACGTCGACCGTGCCGCACGACGTCGGCCGGTGCCCGGATCGCGGCGGCGCTCGCGGCGGGCGGCACCCTGCGTCAGCGACGACGGGCGCCCGCGTTCTGGGTGCTGGCCGACCCCGAGGGCAACGAGGCGTGCATCTGTACATGGCAGGGACGGGATTGACGTGACGAATCGACACGAGGCACCCGAGCAACCCGAAACCCTGCAAGACCGGTTCAGGGATGCCATCGCACCGCGCACGCTGATGCTCGGCGTGGGCGTGCTGCTGCTGCAGTTCGCGTTCATCTTCTCCTACATCGGCGCGTTCCACGCTCCTCAGCCGTACCGCATTCCGGTGACCGTGGTGGCACCCGCGCAGGTGTCCGGACAGATCATCGACCAGCTCAACGCCATCGCCGGACAGCCCGTCACCGCAACGACATCGGCCGATGCGAACGAGGCGCGCAACGCCCTGCGCATCGGCGAGACCTCCGCGGTGTACGTCGTCAACCCCGAGGGCACCGACGATTCCCTTCTGGTCGCCTCCGGTGGCGGCACGGCGGTGGCCACCGCGGTGGAGGAGTTGTTCACCAAGGCCGCAGCGCAACAACATCGGACCTTCGCCATCGAGGACGTGGTGCCGCTGCAGGAGGGCGACGCCCGCGGCCTGTCGGGCTTCTACCTGGTCATCGGGTGGGCGGTCGGCGGCTATCTGTTCGCCGCGATGCTCGGCATCGCGAAGGGATCGCGGGCGGCGACATTCCCGCGGGCGCTGTGGCGCCTCGGCGCGACGGTCCCGTACGCGCTGGCGTCCGGCATCGGCGGCGCGGTGATAGCGGAGCACATCCTGCACGCGCTCGGCGGGCATTTCTGGGCCGTCGCCGGCATCGGGGTCCTTGTCACGCTCTCGGCTGCGACCGTGACGATCGCGCTGGAAACACTGTTCGGCGTCATCGGCATCGGCCTGACCGTGGTGATCTTCGTGATCCTCGGCAACCCGTCGGCGGGCGGCGCCTATCAGCCCGTCCTGCTGCCCACCTTCTGGCGGGTCATCAGCGGCGCGCTACCCAATGGCGCAGGTACAGACGCTATCCGGCGGATCGTCTACTTCGGCTCGCACGGGATCACCCAGCACGTCGTGGTGCTGCTGCTGTGGGCGGTCGGAGGCGTCGTCGCCACGCTGGCCGCCTCGGCGCTCATGCGCAGATCGAAACAACCGGCCTGACGCGCGCGAACACCCCGCACGCCCATCAGTAAGGTGGTCCGCTGTGATCACCCGCATGTCCGAGCTGTTCCTGCGCACCCTGCGCGACGACCCGGCCGACGCGGAGGTGCCCAGCCACAAGCTGCTGATCCGCGCCGGCTACATCCGCCCGTCGGGCCCGGCCTGTACAGCTGGCTGCCGCTGGGGCTGCGGGTGCTGCGCAAGGTCGAGCAGGTCGTCCGCGAGGAGATGAACGCCATTGGCGGACAGGAGATCCTGTTGCCGGCGCTGCTGCCGCGCGCGCCCGTACGAGACGACCAACCGGTGGACCGAGTACGGCGACGGCGTGTTCCGGCTGAAGGACCGCCGGGGCAACGACTATCTGCTCGGGCCCGACGCACGAAGAGCTCTTCACGCTGACGGTCAAGGGGGAGTACAGCTCCTACAAGGACTTCCCGCTGCTGCTGTACCAGATCCAGACGAAGTACCGCGACGAGGCGCGCCCGCGGGCGGGCATCCTGCGCGGCCGCGAGTTCATCATGAAGGACTCCTACTCGTTCGACGTCGACGACGACGGGCTCAAGACCGCCTACCACGCGCACCGCGAGGCCTACCAGCGGATCTTCGACCGGCTCGCGGTGCGCTACGTCATCGTCTCGGCGATGTCGGGCGCGATGGGCGGCAGCGCGTCCGAGGAGTTCCTGGCCGAGAGCGAGGTCGGCGAGGACACCTTCGTGCGGTGCCTGGAGTCCGGGTACGCCGCCAACGTGGAGGCCGTGATCACCGCGGTGCCCGAGTCGCTGCCGATCGACGGGCTGCCGGAAGCCGAGGTGCACGACACCCCGGACACCCCGACCATCGCCACGCTGGTCGACTGGGCCAACGGCGCCGGACTCGGCCGCGAGGTCACCGCCGCCGACACGCTCAAGAACGTGCTGCTCAAGGTCCGCCAGCCCGGCGGCGACTGGGAGCTGCTGGCGATCGGCGTGCCCGGCGACCGCGAGGTCGACGACAAGCGGCTCGGCGCCGCGCTCGACCCGGCCGAGTTCGCGCTGCTCGACGACGCCGACTTCGCCAGGCATCCGTTCCTCGTCAAGGGCTACATCGGCCCGAAGGGCTTGCTGGCCAACGGTGTTCGCTACCTCGTCGACCCGCGGGTGGTCGACGGCACGTCGTGGATCACCGGCGCCGACGAGCCGGGCCAGCACGTGGTCGGCCTGGTCGCCGGCCGCGACTTCACCGCCGACGGCACCATCGAGGCCGCCGAGGTCCGCGACGGCGACCCGTCGCCCGACGGCGCGGGCCCGCTGGTCGCCGCGCGCGGCATCGAGATCGGGCACATCTTCCAGCTCGGCCGCAAGTACACCGATGCGTTCGCCGCCGATGTGCTCGGCGAGAACGGCAAGCCGGTCCGGCTGACGATGGGCTCCTACGGCATCGGGGTGTCCCGGCTGGTCGCGGTGATCGCCGAGCAGCATCACGACGAGCTGGGGTTGCGCTGGCCGGCGTCGGTGTCGCCGTTCGACGTGCACGTGGTGATCGCCAACAAGGACGCCGAGGCCCGTGCCGGCGCAGAAGAGTTGGCCGCCGACCTGGACCGGCTCGGCGTCGAGGTGCTGCTCGACGACCGCAGGCGTCCCCCGGGGTGAAGTTCAAGGACGCCGAGTTGCTCGGGGTGCCGTGGATCGTCGTGGTGGGTCGTGGCTGGGCCGACGGCGTGGTCGAGCTGCGCAACCGGTTCACCGGCGAGACCCGGGAGATCCCGGTCGACGCCGCGCGCGACCGAGATCTCGCGCGCGCACTCGCGCGATTAGCTGCGTCGGCGCAGCCGAGGACTATTCGGTGCCGCCGGGGAACGCGACGGTGATCGGCCAGTCGCCGAGCACCCTGCGCCACCGGGCCGCCGCGACCGCACTTCTGCGTCAGCGCGGTCACCGCGAATGCGCGCTCGTCGCTCGTCGGTCGCCTGCTCGACGACGGCCCGCCACGCGACCGCGGCGTCCTCTTCCATCCGCACGGCGAGGTTGGCCGCTTCGGTGGGATTGTCGACCTCGATCGGCAGCTGGTAGCCCGCGGCGGGCAGCGGCGCGTCGCACCGTCGCGCCTCGAGCATCACGATCGCCGCCTCACGCCGGTCCGGTGCTCGGCCATCGCCGCCGACACCAGGTCGTTGACCTCGGGCGTCGGAGTGCGCGGACACGATCCCGTAGCCGTAGATGGTGGCGTGCTCGGTGGCGATCGCGTCGAACAACGCACCGTCGGCGGCGTCGCTGGGCGCGCCGGGTCGGTGGGCTCGGCTGCGCGCGAGGACGTCGGTCGTCGACGGGTGCCGGTTGAGGTCGCGGGACGTCGCGGACGCCTTGCGGCTTCGTCCGGCGGTCAGCGCCACGGTGTAGGCCGGCCGTGCAGGCCGCGGCGATCGACCCGAGCAGCCCGGCGCGGTAACCGGACAGCGTCGGCGGCCAGCGCGCGGCGCTGTCGCGCCGACGTCCCGCAGCGCGCCGATGACGTCGTTCGGCGGTCGGGCGGCTCGGCGGCGCGGCGCCGGTGGTGCGTGGTCGGCGTCGTGCTGGTCGTCGGGGCGGCCTGGCCGGTCATCCGGGCGATCTCATCGGACAGCGCCTCGGCGTGCGCCGCGCGCTCGGACGGCGACCGCGGTCAGCGCCGTGCCGCGGCGGGCCGCGGCGGCCGCGGCGGCATCGGTGGCCAGCCGGCTGTCGGCGCGGGCCCGGTCCAGTTGCGCGGTCGAGGTCGTCGATATCGGGCGGCGGTGGCGGCGATCCGCAGGCGGCCGGTGCGACGCCAGCAGGGCCACAGCCGGCCGCCCCGACGAGCACGCGTCGTCGGTTGACGGTCGGCAGGGGGCTCGGCACGAGCAACATCCTGCCATTGCCGCGGCGGCGGCCGCGGGCGCCAACTGGACGTCGGACACGCGTTTGCCGCTTCCGCGCGTGCGGCCTGGCGTATCGTGGATGGTCGGGTCCAGGAGTTGATCTCGGTTTCAGTCACTTCCAACCCGGTCCGGACAACTCAAGATGAGGAGCTCGCCGTGGACGGAGCGGTCTGCGGGATTACCGTCGCAGAAACAGGTGATCGAGCTACTCGACGGCGAGTTCGCGCGCGCCGGTTACGAAATCGAAGACGTGGTGATCGACGCCGCAGCGCGGCCGCCCCGGATCACTGTGGTCGCCGACGGCGACGACGGCCTGGATCTGGACTCGATCGCGGCAGCTGTCCCGGTCGGCATCCGAACTGCTCGACCGCACTCGACACCGGCCGCAGCGTATGTCCTCGAGGTCACTTCGCCGGGCGTCGAGCGGCCATTGACCACCGAAAAGCACTACCGGCGCGCCCGCGGACGCAAGGTGGAGCTGACGTTGTCCGACGGATCGCTGCTGACCGGTCGGCTGGGCGAGATCCGCGGATGGCGTCCGTGCGGCTGGTGGTTCGCGAGGGCGCCCGCGGCGCCTCGCGGTGCGTGAAGCTACCGCTCGACAGCATCGCCAAAGCCGTTGTCCAGGTTGAGTTTTCGCCTCCAAACCAGCGCGAGCTGGAGCTGGCCGGCCAATCTGGAAAGGAGGCCGGAGCGTGAACATCGATATGGCGGCGCTGCACGCGATCGAGGCCGACAAGGGCATCACCGTCGACGTCGTCGTCGACACCATCAAATCGGCGCTGCTGACGGCCTATCGGCACACCGAAGGCCACGAGGCCGACGCCCGCATCGACATCGACCGCAAGACCGGCGTCGTGAAGGTGATCGCCCGCGAGACCGACGCCGACGGCAACGTGCATCCACGAATGGGACGACACCCCAGAGGGTTTCGGCCGCATCGCGGCGACCACCGCGCGCCAGGTGATCCTGCAGCGGCTGCGCGACGCCGAGAACGAGAAGAACTACGGCGAGTTCTCCGCCCGCGAAGGCGACATCGTCGCCGGTGTCATCCAGCGCGACGCGCGCGCCAATGCCCGCGGCCTCGTCGTCGTCCGGATGGGCAGCGAGACCAAGGGATCCGAGGGCGTCATCCCGGCCGCCGAGCAGGTGCCCGGCGAACGCTACGAACACGGCGACCGGCTGCGCTGCTATGTCGTCGGCGTGACCCGCGGCGCGCGCGAGCCGCTGATCACGCTGTCGCGCACGCACCCCAACCTGGTGCGCAAGCTGTTCTCGCTGGAGGTCCCCGAGATCGCCGACGGTTCGGTCGAGATCGTCGCGGTGGCCCGGGAGGCCGGCCACCGCTCCAAGATCGCGGTCACGTCGCGGGTGCCCGGGCTGAACGCCAAGGGCGCCTGCATCGGCCCGATGGGCCAGCGGGTGCGCAACGTGATGAGCGAGTTGTCCGGCGAGAAGATCGACATCATCGACTACGACGAGGACCCGGCCCGGTTCGTGGCCAACGCGCTGTCGCCGGCCAAGGTGGTGTCGGTGTCGGTGATCGACGAGGCCGCGCGCGCGGCGCGGGTGGTCGTGCCCGGATTTCCAGCTGTCGCTGGCGATCGGCAAGGAGGGCCAGAACGCCCGGCTGGCGGCCCGGCTGACCGGCTGGCGGATCGACATCCGCAGCGACGCGCGCCGGCGGACAGCCCGAGCGGACCCCGGCGCGGCCCGCCGGCGCGGTGCACGGCGCGGTACCGCGACGCGGCGTCACCGGCGCAGCCGTTTCCGTTCGCGGGCTGCGGTGACGGTAGACTCAGCTGTGATCCAGCGCGAGACTTCGGCTCGGACGCAGAGAAGCGCGATCGACACCTCGGGTGGACCGGTGCGGACCTGCGTTGGCTGCCGGAAACGAGAGCTGGCCGTCGAACTGCTTCGAGTTGTCGCTGTCGACGGCGGGAATGGCGATTGCGCCGTGACCGTTGACACAGCGAGAACCTCCCGGGGCGGGGTGCCTGGCTGCATCCCGATCCGGAGTGTCTACACGCAGCAATCCGGCGGCGAGCATTCGCCCGAGCGCTGCGCATCACCGGTTCACCGGACACCACCGCGGTGCGTAGAGCACTTCAGCGCGACTCGAGGCGCTTGACCCACCCGGCGACAGAACAGGTAGCGAAGAACATGAGCACACCGTGAAGTCCCGATGACCATGTGTCATAGCTAAACCCGAGGCGCGGCGCCTACCACCGCTGTCGCCTCCTAGACAGGAGATGTAGTGGCAGGCAAGGCCCGCGTGCACGAGTTGGCCAAGGAACTCGGTGTCACCAGCAAGGAAGTTCTCGCCCGACTGAATGAACAGGGCGAATTCGTCAAATCCGCGTCCTCCACGGTGGAGGCGCCCGTCGCGCGCCGGCTGCGCGAATCATTCGGCGGAGCAAAGCCCGCGGCGCGAGAAGGTCAAGAGCGACGGCAACGGCTCGCCGGCCAAGCCCGCCGCGCCCGAGAGTCGGCCGGCCCCGGCAGAGGCCGCCGGCGCCAAGCCGGCGGCGACCGCAGCACCGGCGCCGCCCGCGGCACCCGCCCGCTGCGGCGACCTGCCGCGCCCGCCGCGGCTCCTGCACCGGCTGCGCCGCCTGCCGCAGCCCGCCGCGCCCGGCCCGACGCCCGGCGCCGACGCCCGGCCACGCCCGGGCCCGGTGCCCGGTGCGCCCAAGCCCGCCGCCCGGACCCCGCGCGTCGGCAACAACCCGTTCTCGTCCGCCGCAACCGGTCGACCGGCCGATTCCGCGTCCGCAGGCACCCCGGCCGGGTGCCCCGCGGCCCGGCGGCGGCCCGCGTCCCGGCGCCGTCGCCCGGCAACATGCCTCCGCGTCCCGCCGGCGCGCGGCCCGGCGCTCCCGGCGGCCTCGCCCGCGGCGGACCCCGCCCCGGCCCCGGCGGACGTGGCCCCGGTGCAGGCGCCGGTGGTCGCCCCGGCGGTGGCGGCGGTGGTGGCGGTAACTACCGCGGCGGCGGCGCCGGTGGCGGCGGCGGTGGTGCCCGCGCGCAGGTGCTGGCGGCGGTGGTTACCGTGGTCGTCCCGGCGGTGGTGGCGGCGGTGGCCGCCCCGGCCAGCGCGGCGGTGCCGCAGGCGCCTTCGGACGTCCCGGCGGCGCGCCCAAGTCGCGGCCGCAAGTCGAAGCGGCAGAAGCGCCAGGAATACGAATCGATGCAGGCGCCGGTCGTCGGTGGCGTGCGGTTGCCGCACGGCAACGGCGAGACCATCCGGCTGGCCCGCGGCGCGTCGCTGTCCGACTTCGCCGAGAAGATCGACGCCAACCCGGCCTCGCTGGTGCAGGCGCTGTTCAACCTCGGCGAGATGGTGACCGCCACCCAGTCGGTGGGCGACGAGACCCTCGAGCTGCTCGGCGGCGAGATGAACTACGTCGTGCAGGTCGTGTCCCCCGAGGACGAGGACCGCGAACTGCTGGAGTCCTTCGACCTCACCTACGGCGAGGACGAGGGTGGCGAGGACGACCTGCGAGACCCGCCCGCCGGTGGTGACCGTCATGGGTCACGTCGACCACGGCAAGACCCGACTGCTGGACACCATCCGCAAGGCCAATGTCCGCGAGGACGAGGCCGGCGGCATCACCCAGCACATCGGCGCCTACCAGGTCGCCGTCGACCTCGA
Organism: uncultured Actinomycetota bacterium; assembly: GCA_963699655.1. Taxonomy (GTDB): domain Bacteria; phylum Actinomycetota; class Actinomycetes; order Mycobacteriales; family Mycobacteriaceae; genus Mycobacterium. The sequence continues at coordinate 50,497 of CAVOUV010000011.1, read as the reverse complement.
CGGCAACGAGCGGCCGATCACCTTCATCGACACCCCGGGTCACGAGGCGTTCACCGCCATGCGTGCCCGCGGCGCGAAGGCCACCGACATCGCGATCCTGGTGGTCGCCGCCGACGACGGCGTGATGCCGCAGACGGTGGAGGCCATCAACCACGCGCAGGCCGCCGACGTGCCGATCGTGGTGGCGGTCAACAAGATTGACAAGGAGGGCGCCGACCCGGCCAAGATCCGGGCGCAGCTCACCGAATACAACCTGGTGGCCGAGGACTTCGGCGGCGACACCATGTTCGTCGACATCTCCGCCAAGCAGGGCACCAACATCGAGGCCCTGCTCGAGGCGGTCGCTGCTGACCGCCGACGCGGCACTGGATCTGCGGGCCAACCCCGACATGGAAGCCCAGGGTGTGGCCATCGAGGCGCACCTGGACCGCGGTCGCGGACCGGTGGCCACCGTGCTGATTCAGCGCGGCACCCTGCACGTCGGCGACTCGGTGGTCGCCGGCGACGCCTACGGCCGCGTGCGGCGCATGGTCGACGAGCACGGCGAGGATGTCGAGGAGGCGCTGCCGTCGCGGCCGGTGCAGGTCATCGGCTTCACCTCGGTGCCGGGCGCGGGCGACAACTTCCTCGTCGTCGACGAGGATCGCATCGCCCGCCAGATCGCCGACCGGCGCAGCGCACGCAAGCGCAACGCGTTGGCCGCGCGTACCCGCAAGCGGATCAGCCTCGAGGATCTGGATTCGGCGCTGAAGGAAACCAGCCAGCTGAACCTCATCCTCAAGGGCGACAACGCCGGCACGGTCGAGGCGCTGGAGGAAGCCCTGCTGGGCATCCAGGTCGACGACGAGGTGGAGCTGCGGGTCATCGACCGCGGCGTCGGTGGCGTCACCGAGACCAACGTCAACCTGGCGTCGGCCTCGGACGCGATCATCATCGGGTTCAACGTCCGCGCCGAGGGCAAGGCCACCGAGCTGGCCAACCGCGAGGGTGTGGAGATCCGGTACTACTCGGTGATCTACCAGGCCATCGACGAGATCGAGAGCGCGCTCAAGGGCATGCTCAAGCCGGTCTTCGAGGAGGTCGAGCTGGGCCGCGCCGAGATCCGGGCGATCTTCCGGTCGTCGAAGGTCGGCAACATCGCCGGCTGCCTGGTCACCTCGGGCATCATCCGGCGCAACTCGAAGGCCCGGCTGCTCCGCGACAACGTCGTGGTCGCGGAGAACATGACGGTGTCAGTCGTTGCGCCGGGAGAAGGACGACGTCACCGAGGTGCGCGACGGCTACGAATGCGGTCTGACGCTGTCGTACTCCGACATCAAGGAAGGCGACGTCATCGAGACCTACGAGCTCGTGGAGAAGGAGCGCGTCTAGATGGTCGATGTCGGTCGGGCGCGCAAGCTGGCCAAGCGCATCGGCACCATCGTCGCCTCGGTCATCGAGTTCGAGATCAAGGATCCCCCGTTGGCCTTCGTGACCATCACGGACACGAAGGTGACGGGAGACCTGCACGACGCCACGGTGTACTACACGGTGCGCGGTGAGACCCTGCAGGACGAACCCGACTACGCCGGCGCGGCGGCCGCGCTGGAACGGGCGAAGGGAACCCTGCGGACCAAGGTCGGTGCCGGCACCGGTGTGCGGTTCACGCCGACGCTGTCATTTGTCTTGGACAAGGTGCCCGACACCGCCGCGCACATGGAAGAACTGCTGGCCCGCGCCCGGGCGGCGGATGAGGATTTGGCCAGAGTTCGGCAGGGTGCCAAGCACGCGGGTGACGCAGACCCGTACCGTGTGAGCGGGGAGGAAACCGGCGGGGACCCCGACATACGTTGAGGACACCGGTGACCGCGATCGACAAGACGACTGATATCCCTGTCGCAGGGGAGCGTGTCGACGCCCGCAGCGCCGCCGACCTGTTATCCGCTGCGGCCACCGTCAGTGTCGTCTGCCATGTTTATCCCGATGCCGACACCATCGGCGCAGGCCTTGCCCTGGCTTTGGTGCTCGACCATGCGGGCAAGGGCGTTCAGGTCAGCTTCGCCGCGCCCGCACTGCTGCCCGAATCGCTGCAGTCGCTGCCGGGTGGGCACCTGCTGGTGGCTCCCGACGCGCTGCTCCGCGGCGCCGACCTGGTCGTGACGGTCGACATTCCCAGCGTCAACCGACTGGGGGCGCTGCGAGAACTGGCCGATCCCGAGCGCGAGGTGCTGGTCATCGACCACCACGCCTCCAACCAGCTGTTCGGCAGCGCCAACTATGTGGACCCGGCGGCGGATTCCACCACCATGCTGATCGCAGAAATCCTCGACGCGTGGGGTAAGCCGATCGACGCGGGTGTCGCCCACTGCCTGTACGCCGGACTCACCACCGACACCGGATCGTTCCGGTGGGCCAGTGCCCGCGCACATCGGCTGGCCGCCCGCCTCCTCGAACTCGGCGTCGACAACGCCTCGATCAGCCGGGCGCTGCTCGACACACACCCGTTCGCGTGGCTACCGATGCTGTCGCGGGTGCTGGCCTCGGCGCAGTTGATGCCGGATGCCGCCGACGGCCGCGGCCTGGTGTATGCCGTTGTCGGACACCATGAGTGGGCGAAGGCACGCCCCGAAGAAGTCGAGAGCATCGTCGACATCGTGCGCACCACGCAGCAGGCCGAGGTCGCCGCGGTGTTCAAGGAGATCGAACACGGGCACTGGTCGGTGTCGATGCGCGCGAAGTCCTTCGACCTCTCCACCGTCGCCAGCGCCTTCGGCGGAGGCGGTCACCGGTTGGCGGCCGGCTACTCGGCGACCGGGTCGGCCGACGACGTCGTGCAGGCCCTGTATGTAGCCCTTGGCTGAGACGGAGGGCGATCTGCCGGTCGCCGCTGCCACCGGTCGTCGCATCGCCGGTCTTGCTCTGCCCGCTCTTGGCGTGCTGGCCGCCGAACCGATCTATCTACTCTTCGACCTCGCCGTGGTGGGCCGCCTCGGCGCCCTGCCGCTGGCGGGTCTGGCGATCGGTGGGCTGATCCTGAGCACCCTCAGTTCGCAGATGACCTTCCTGTCCTACGGCACGACGGCCCGCTCGGCCCGGTTCTTCGGCGCCGGTGATCGCAGGTCGGCGGTCGGTGAAGGGGTGCAGGCGACATGGCTGGCGTTGGGTCTCGGCGTCCTCATCGTCGTTGCGGTGCAGGCCTTCGCGGTGCCGCTGGTGTCGGCACTGGCCGCGGGCGGGGACATCGCTTCTGAGGCGTTGCCGTGGGTGCGGATCGCGATAGTCGGTGTTCCGGCGATCCTGGTCTCCGCGGCCGGCAACGGCTGGATGCGTGGCGTGCAGGATACGGTGCGGCCCTTGCGCTATGTGGTCGCCGGCTTCGCGCTGTCGGCGGTGCTGTGCCCGCTGCTCGTGTACGGGTGGCTGGGCCTGCCGCGACTCGAACTCGTCGGCTCGGCCGTGGCCAATCTGGTGGGGCAGTGGGTGGCCGCGGTGCTGTTCATCGGGGCTCTACTGGTCGAACGCGTGCCGCGGCACATCCAGCCGGCAGTGCTGCGCGCCCAGATCGTCATGGGCCGCGACCTGCTACTGCGGACGATGGCGTTCCAGGCGTGCTTCGTGTCCGCAGGCGCAGTCGCCGCGCGGTTCGGCGCGGCCGCGGTGGCTGCGCATCAGGTGGTCCTGCAACTCTGGAATTTCCTTGCCCTGGTGTTGGATTCACTCGCCATCGCCGCGCAGTCGCTGGTCGGCGCGGCGCTGGGTGCCGGGGATCTGGCGCACGCGAAATCGGTGGCGTGGCGGGTGACCATTTTCTCGGCCCTGGCCTCGGTGGTGCTGGCCGTGATCTTCGCTGTCGGCGCCTCGGTGTTCCCCAGCATCTTCACCGACGACCGATCGGTCCTCGATGCGATCGATGTGCCGTGGTGGTTCATGGTCGCCCAATTGCCGATCGCCGGAATTGTTTTCGCCCTCGACGGGGTACTGCTGGGGGCTGGTGATGCGAAGTTCATGCGCAATGCGACGCTGATCAGCGCGCTGGCCGGATTCCTGCCCCTGATCTGGTTGTCGCTCGCATACGGCTGGGGCCTGCTCGGAATCTGGTCCGGCCTGAGCACTTTCATGGTGCTGCGGCTGTTGTTCGTCGGCTGGCGCGCGTTCTCGGGCCGCTGGCTGGTGCCGGGCACCGGCTAGTGTCTTGAGTTTGTTTGTAGTAGTTGGGGGACGGATTCGAAGATTTGGTCGGCGGTCGTGGTTCAGATGTTGGGTCGCGGGTTGTCGTTTCAGGTGTGGATCCAGGCCCGGATGTAGGTGTCGAGTTGGCGCATTGAGGTGTGGGTTCCGCGGCGTGGTTTCTTGGTGGTCTGTTCAGCACGAAGCGGGGATGGGTTGTCGGCCAACGTTTTACCGCCGAGGTCTTGTGGGGTGGAGGCGTTGTCCAGAGCCAGTCCGGCGGCCAACACAGTTCGTGTCGTCGCGGCCGATCGGGTTGTGCCGGTTGGTATCTGAGACGGCCGGGATCGGGTGTGGATCGGGCGGCCCGAACTTGTCGTACCCGGGTGCGAGGATGGGGTTATGTCTTCGACCGCTTCGCCTGAGGTGCCGGTGGTGGGTGGGGATGAGCGTGTTGAGGTGTTGTTCGGGGAGTTGAGGGAGTTGGCGGGTCAGCGCAATGGCATTGATGGGCGCATTGTGGAGATCGTCGCCGAGTTGGATCGTGACGGGTTGTGCGGTGCCACGGGTGCGCGGTCGATGGCGGAGTTGGTGGCCTGGAAGCTGGGCTCCTCGTCGGCGAATGCCAAAACGGTCGCCACTGTCGCGCACCGGTGGGCCGAGTTTCCCCGCTGCGCCCAGGGGATGCGGGAGGGTCGGCTGTCGTTGGATCAGGTCGGGGTGATCGCCGCCGGCGCGGCCGAGGGCTCCGATGCGCATTACGCGGAGTTCGCCCGGGTGGCCTCGGTGTCCCAGCTGCGCACCGCGGTCAAACTCGAACCCCGCCCCGACCCAACCGAACCCGAGCCGCAGCCCGAGTCGCGGCCCGATCCCGAGCCGCAGGCGTCGATCACCAAGACCTCCGATGAGCAGTACACCCATTACCGGATCACCCTGCCGCATCTGGAGGCGGCGAAGTTCGACGCGGCCTTGGCCTCGCATCGTGATGCGCTGGCGGCCGAGTGGAAACTCGATCACGACAACGGCGCCGACGAGTCCGGGCAGCGGCCGCCGCGACCGAGCACCGGGGCGGCGTTTATGCGGCTGGTGGATGCCGGCTGGGACACCGAGGTCACCCGCCGCCCGCAGGGGCAGCACACCACGGTGGTCGTGCACGTGGATGTCAAGGACACGGTGGCTCACCTGCATTTGGGTCCGCTGCTCTCCGATGCTGATCGGCGCTATCTGACCTGTGACGCCACCTGTGAGGTGTGGTTCGAACGCGCCGGGCAGCCGATCGGGGCGGGGCGGGCGACCCGGGTGATCAGCCGCCGGCTGCGCCGCGCCCTGCAGTACCGCTATCCCACGTGCGTGGTTCCCGGGTGTGGGGCCACCCGGGGTCTGCATGCCCATCACCTCGTGCATTGGGAAGACGGCGGGGCGACCGAGTTGGACAACCTGGTGCTGCTCTGCCCTTACCATCACCGGCTGCACCACCGCGGCGGCCTCACCCTCACCGGACCCCCACACGATCTGTCGGTCACCGACCGCGCCGGCCGAACCCTGAGCCCGGGGTCGCTGGCCCGCCCACCGACCCAACCCCCACCGGCGGTGCCGCCGTGTCCCGGACCCACCGGCGAACGCGCCCACTGGTGGTGGTATCAACCCTTCCAACCCCAACCACCACCGACACTGAACTGATATGTAGGCAATTCTGTCAAGTGGGCAGGGGGAGGCGCCGTCGAGGAGCTACCCCCACGGAGCCTCTTTGCTTCCTCGGCGAGTCCGTGTGGTGAGCGTGTCGGTTGGCGACGCGCGGTCAGACTGATATTCGCGGGTTGGATACCGCAGGACGGGGTTTCGGCTGGATCGCATCCGCGTGTCTAGGGTCGAGCGTCGACCGAGGGATCTGCTCATAGTTCAGTCGCGGGTCGATCCACGCGCTGCCACCACCGCGCTCGCGAGGAAGTAGTCAGGTGGCGGTCAGTCGTCCATGACCGCCAGCGACCAGCACCAGCCGGCCAGCTCACGGGCGATCGCGACGTTGGCTACGGTGGACCGCTTACGTCGCGCCAGGAATCCCACCCATCGGTTATGGAGACGACGGTTGCCCTCGTGACCACGAGCGCGGGCCGCCGCCGGGGCCGGCTCCCACCGCGAACGCATCACCGCCCTCACCTGGTACTTGGGTCGGTGATGCCAGGCCGCCTCAACCAGCAACCGACGCACGTGAGTGTTTCCGGTTTTGGTGATCGGTCCCTACGCCCGCGCCGAACCCGACGAGGACTCCGAGGGCACCAATCCGACGAACGAACCAATCGTGTTGCCGGTGAACCGATCCCAGTCGCCGATCTCCACCGCCAATGCGAACGCGGTCAACGTGGCCACCCCTCGAAGGCACGACACCCTGCGCACCACCGGAGTGAACTCACTGTCGGCGGCGATGTCCTCGATCGCCGAGTCCAGAGCTCGACGTCTGGCCTGCAGCATCAACACCTGCTCATAGTCGGAGTCGAAGGCCATCCGCGTGGCCGGTGTCGACAACTGCGGTGCTGCTTGGGCTCGTAACCAGCGATCGTGGGCATCGGTCCAGGCGGCACCACCGTGATAGACGATGCCGTGGCGCAGCAGCAGCTTGGACAGTCGATGACGCGCCCTCATCAGATCACCGCGGCAGTCTTCGCGCGCACGCACCAGATCGCGGCAGGCCTCCTGGTTCACACTCGGGATCGAGACCGAGGTGACCTCGTCCAGGCGCAACAACCGGGCCAGATGCAGTGCATCGCGGGCATCGGTCTTCACCCGGTCCCCAGCCGGCTTCTGCAGCTTCGACGGCGCCACGACCTCGCACCGAATCCCCGCATCGGTCAGCGCTCGATACAAGCCGAAACCGGTCGGACCAGCCTCATAGGCCACCGCCACCGGTCCCGGCACCTGTTTGATCCAGTCCTGGATGTGCTCGTAGGACGGCGTCAACCTGGTCTGCGACACCTCCCCGGTGACGCCGTCAATCGCCGCTGCCGCGACCGAACGTGCGTGCACGTCCAGCCCAATACTCGTACGCTCAGTGAACACCGGGGCCTCCCACCACTGTCGGATAGACCGGGCGGGCCCACTACCCACCCGGTAACCCACGAACATGGGTGAGCGAGGCCCCGGCCCGCAACCCCCGACACAACGCCGACGGTCACCCCATACCGTCTAGGTTCAGTCACCGGGGTCGGTTATCGCCGGCACGCTATCGCAGTGCAAACGGGTTGGGGCATAGAGCAATCCGTTCGCAATACGCGGGCAGCTACCGCATGGTGAAAATCGAGGCTGACAACCAGAGCTCGTATCGCCGCCGACCCGCTATCCAACGCCCTCACCAAGCTCCGCGCTCGCCTGAGCGCTCGTGGGCCTGCCAGCCCAAGACTGCACCTGCCCACGCTCACCCTCGGTCAACACCGCGGGCACAGCAATCAGACGCGACACACTAGACGTCTGCGACCCGCGCAATGAGTGCCCAGCCGTGCTCATTGGTCCGCACATTCAGGTCGGCGAACCCCGCCTCGGCCAACCGCGCAGGCAGCGTCGACGGGTCGATGGGGTTGTACGTGTCGCCCTCGTGGTGCGCCTCCAACTCGGCGCTGCCGAGGCTGTCGCTGGCCACCAGCGGCGCGCCGGGCCGCAGCACGCGGGCGATCTCGGCGAACAGGCGGTCCTGTAACTCGGCCGTGGGCACGTGATGCAGCATCGTGAAGCACGCGGCACCGGTGAATCGGTTGTCTTGGTACGCCAGCGATGTCGCATCGCCGTGCACGATCTGCACCGACGGCATGCCGGCGAACCGATCGGTCAGCATCGCGGCGAGTTCGTCGTCGATCTCCACCGAGGTGAGCTGCGGCACGGCACCGCTGAGCACGTCGGTGGTGGCGCCGTATCCCGGCCCGACCTCGAGCACGTCATCACCGAGGTCGGTGCCGTCGAGGGCCCACGGGAGGATGACTTCGCGAATCGCCTGGCGCCATTCGTCGCTGCCGCACATCTCATGCGCTTTGTTCACATCGGCAGCCTAGAACGCGCTCAGCGCACTTGTGCCCGACCTCGCTGCAACACCGCATCCCGATTGGCGGCGATGTCTTCACCGGTCGCGCTGGACATCCACTGCCGGGCCGACGCGGCTTCGATCCACAACCCGCACTGGTACCGGCGTCGTCGATGCGGTGATAGGACGCCAGCAGCGCCCGGACCGCCCTCTGGTTGTTGCCGACGATCGACGCGGCGACCCGGCGAGCGGTCGGCAACAACTCCTGATGGGGCACCACCGCGGTCACCAGGCCCGCCCGCAGCGCCTCGACGGCGGACAGGTAGTCGCCCGTCAAACTCATCCGGCGGGCCATCCCGACGCCGACCTTCTGAGGCAGCCGCACGCTCAGGCCCCAGGTGGGCAGCAGCCCGACGCGGGCGTGGGTATCGGCGAAGCGGGCCGCTCGGAGGCGATCAGGATGTCGCAATACAGGGCGAATTCCAGGCCACCGGTGACCGCGGCACCGTTGATCGCGCCGATCACCGGTTTGGTCATCGGCGGCCACTGCGGCGAGATGTCGGGCAGTTCGGTGGAATCACCGAGCTCCTTGAGGTCGAGCCCGGCGCAGAACACCGGATCGGTGCCGGTGAGGATGACGACGTCGACGGTGTCATCGGTTTCCGCGTCACGCAGTGCGCGAAAGAAGCGCCTGCGCAGCTCGGTTGACAGCGCATTGCGTGACTGCGGCCGGTTCAGCGTCAGGGTGCGCACCCGGTCTTGTGTGTCGATGAGCAGCACGTCGTCGTTCGTCATGGCATCAACCTATCGAGAGTCACAACAATGTCCGAAGCCCCGCCACCGAGCGACGCCGGGCGTGATAATGACGGCGGGCCGGGCTAGCAAAGGACGAATTCGATGAAGAAGCTGACAGCAGCGCTGTTCGCGGCGACGGCGATGGCGGTCGCGCCGCTGGCAATGGCGCCGGCAGCGCAGGCCGACATCTGCGCGGGCGCCCACGGACGCCATGTCGGGGTGGGCGGGTGTACCAACATCGCCGGTGACGTGGCGACGGGTGTGGCCATCGCGTCGGCCACCGACCCCTACGTTCCCGGCGAGATACCGTGCTACACGGTCGAAGGTGTGCCGTACTACACGCCACCTGGCGATCCCTGCTAGCCGGCGCAGGCGCTGAGCAACCTCGCCGACGGTGAGGGCGAGGTTGCTCGATCGGGCGGGCACCTATCGTGGAGGCATGTGCCGAAACATCACCGAGCTACGCGGTCTGGAACCGGCGGCCACCACCGAGGAGATCGAGGCCGCCGCACGTCAGTACATCCGCAAGATCAGCGGCATCACCCGGCCGACGGCCGCCAATGCCGCGGCGTTCGAAGAAGCGGTGGCCGAGGTCACCGCGACCACCACCCGGCTGCTGCGAGGCCTGCCGCCCCGGCGGCAACCGCCCAAGACCGTGCCGCCGCTGCGCCGGCCTGAGGTGCGGGCCCGGCTGAATCTGGCATGACGGCAACCCTGACGCAGCCCGCACTCAAGGAATGGAGTGCGGCCGTCCATGCGATGCTCGGCGGCCGTCAGACCGTGCTGCTGCGCAAGGGCGGAATCCACGAAAAGCGGTTCGCCGTGACGGCATCGCGCTTCCTGCTGTTTCCGACCGTCGCGCACAGCCACGCAGAACGGGTGCGACCCGAACATCGGGACCTGTTGGGGGTTTCGGCCGGTGACAGCACCGATGACCAGGTGCTGGTGCGTGCGGGCGCCAACGTCGTCGCCGCCATCGAAGTGAACCGACCCGAGTCGCTCGAAGACATCGCGGCGCTGCACATCTGGACCGATGAATCGATTCGTGCCGACCGGCTGGACTTCCGGCCCAAACACCGGCTCACCGTGCTCGTGGTGCAGGCGAGCCCGCTCGTCGAGCCAGTCGCACTGCCCCGGTCACCCGACTACGCCGGGTGCAAGAGCTGGGTGCCCCTGCCCGTCGACCCGAAGTGGGGCGCGCCGGTATACGAGGAGTCCTATCTACAGTCGATCGCCGAGAAGGTGCGCCGTTCGGTGGGTTGATCTCTCATCGGTGCACGACGACCTTGCCGATCATGCGGCCCGACTCCACCAGCGCGTGTGCCTGTCGCAGGCCGGCCGCCGTGAAGTCATTGACTGCGCTGGTCACGGTACTGCGGAGCACGCCGCGGTCGACCAACGACGCGGCCTCGGTCAGCAGCCGCTGCTGGGCGGCCATGTCGTAACCGAACAGTGGTCGGGTGAACATCAGCTCCCAGTGCCACGCGATGCTTTTCTCCTTGAGCGGCAACAGATCCAGACCGTCCGGCTCGTCGATCGCGGTGATGTGGCCGAAGGGGCGCATGATCTCCGCGTACGTGTCGACGTTGTCCCGCGAGTGCGGGGAGAACAGGAAGTCGACGCCATCCGGTGCGACGCCGAGGGCCTGCGCGCGCAGATCGTGGTGATCGATGACGGCGTCGGCGCCCATCAGCGTCGCCCATTGCCGCGAATCATCACGACTGGCGGTGGCGATCACGCGGACCCGCGTCAGGGCCTTGGCGAGTTGGATCATCACCGATCCCACCCCGCCCGCGCCGCCGAGCACCAGCAGATCCCCACTCGACTCGGCGTCAAGGCCGAATCGTTCGAACAGCGTCTCCCAGGCGGTGATGGTCGTCAACGGCAGCGCCGCGGCGTCGGCGTAGGACAGCGATGCGGGCTTCTGCGCCACAATTCGCTCGTCGACCGCATGGAACTGCGCGTTGCTGCCCTGCCGGCTGATGTCACCGGCGTACCAGACCTCATCGCCGACGGCGATCGTCGTCACCTCGGACCCGACGGCCTCGACCACACCGGCCGCGTCGAAGCCGAGGATCACCGCCGAGTCCGATTCGGGAAGCGAGGCGCGGCGCTTCACGTCGGCCGGATTGACCGAAACGGCTTCGACGCGGACCAGCACATCGTGCGGTCGAAGTTCCGGTACCGGCATCTCGAGATCCTGTAGCGCGTCAGGGTTTTCGATCGGCAGCCCGGCGAACGAGCCGATGGCGGTCATGGTGCCCATACCGCGATGGTAGGGGCAGAGCCCCAGTGCCCCGCAAGGACCGGTGCGTCAGGTGGCTGACGACGGCAGTGGTCCGGCCGGCAAGACCAGCCGCGACGTGCCGCCTTCGCCGAGGTGAATGGTGTGCCTCGCCGGGCGCAACTCGCGGCCCGTGCTGACAGGTTCGTCGGTGCCCAGATTGCGGACGAAGCGCGGATGCGAACCACCGGCGATGAGGACCCGGATTCGCGATCCGGCCCGGAACCGATGCGCCACGGGGTCGAGCTCCATCCGCAACATACCGGAATCGACTGTGAGCCTGCGGAATCCATCGCTGACGTTGCGTGATCGGCCCTTGGCGTCGACCTCGCTGACGCGGACCCACAGGTCGTTGTGGGGGTTGTCGGAGGTGTGCGCGAGCTCGATTACCGGCGTACCGACGACGTAGAGATCCGAATGCAGCGGGTCGGCGGTGAAGGTCAGGACGTCGGCCCGCAGGGACAGCTTGGTGTCGGTGCGATAGCCGCCTTCCGGAGAGAGCAGACGACCGCCGATGGTGGGGGTGGGGTCCTCGGGGTCGTAGGTGAATGTCGACGGGGGCGCGTCGGCGGGCGGCGCCGCGTCGCCGAGACGGCTGCCCGGCTGCAGGTACAGGATGCGCTCCGGCATGGCAGGTGGCCAGTCGGGCAGGTCGATCCAGCCGTGGTGGTTGACCTCGATGCGTACCGGGCTGCGATCCGCGGTGGCGCCTTCGTCGCCGGCATGCGTGTGCAGCCAGGCCAATGTCTCACGGAGGACCATGGGTGCGGCCTTCGCCATCAAGTTGGAGTGTGTCCAGGCCCCCACGGTCAGTGCGCTCGGAACGCCGCGGCCGGTCAACCGCTGATACTGCGTCAGCGTCTGCTCGAGGAAGAGGTCCTGCCAGCCGCCGATCAGCAACACCGGAACCTCGCTGCTGTCAAGGGCTTTGGTGGCGTTGAGGGGTGCCCAGAATGCGTCGCCGGCTTCGGGGTGCTCGAGCCAGGACTCGAACCAGGGTGCGCCGGCGCCGAGCAGCGCCCTGGTCGACTCGCCGAGCGGCAGACCGTCCGCGGCCTGGGCCACACCGCGACGCGAGCGCACCTGCCGGACGATCGCCCTGACCCTGCCCGGGTCCTCCTGGTGGGCGACCATGTCGCTCCAGCCCAGGAAGTCGTTCAGCGAGAACGAGCCGGTGCCCCACGACGAGGCGTTGAAGTCGTGCGGACCGACGACGATCACCGCCGCGTTCATTTCCGGCGGAGGGTCGGTGAGCAGCGCCCACTGGGTGAAGCCGAGGTACGACAGCCCGATGGTGGCGAACGAACCCGTGAACCACGGCTGGTCGCGCAGCCATACTGCGGTGTCCGCTCCGTCGGCCATCTCGTTGACCATCGGCGTGAATTCGCCGCCTGAGCCGAAGGTTCCGCGGACGCTCTGGAACACGACGTGGTAGCCGCGCGACGCGTAGGCACCTGCATACAGTCGGGCGAACGGCCATCCGCGGCCATACGGTCCGCGCACCAGCAATGTGCCCGCGGGCGTCGATGTCGCAGGCTGGTAGTGATCGGCGAGCAACTCCACGCCGTCGCGCATCGGCACGCGCAGTCGCCGGTGGACGGTGAAGTCGGTGGTTTGCGGTGGCAGGCGCAGCAGGCCCGCGACGGCGCGGCCGGTGAATTGCCTGATCCGCGAGCGGGGAGGTGACGACGGGGAGGCGGTAGATACGGCAGTCACCTGACCGAGGTTACGCAGGCGGAGGATTGTCGCCATCGATTGCCTCGACCACCTTGGCCATCAGCCACTGCACCGCACGGGTCGCGTCGGTGCCGTCGACACCCCATGCGCCGACGAGCCTCTCGTAACTCGGCAGGTTCCACAGCACGTCGAGAAGGCCGGCGGTCACCCGTTGCTGGCTATCCGACCACCGCGGTGTCTCCGCCGAAACGGCACGCAGCAGCGCCCCGTCGGCGTTCGTCGACGCTGACGAAGGTCGGCTCGCTCGGCTCCTGCGTGGACTGCCCGACCGAGAACCGCTGCAGTGAGGCGAACACCCGAGCCGGTCAGCTTCTGGGTGTTCGACGGCAGTGGGGAAGTCGGGCTGCCGCGGATCGGTATCGAGGCCGTGGCGGCCAACTGGGAGGCGCACAGCGTCCAGGTCAACGTCACCCTGGCCGACGGCACGGTCTACCGGCTACGCGACGACGGCAAGAGCTGGCCCGTCGAGGGGCCCAACGGCATGCCGGCGGTGCTCGGCGCCGGCCCGCTCGCGTTCACCTGTGTGGAGCCGTTCCACGTCTGGACGATGACGTTCGACGGCGAGGCGGTTCAGACGTCGTCGGCGGACCTGGCGACGGGCCGTAAGGACGGACCGCTCGTCGACCTCCGCTTTGATGTCGAGGCGCGACTGGCGGTGCCGCCGTGGGTGCAGGGCGCCCTACAGGCCGAGGCCGACTCGCAGTTGAAGACGTCGATCGTCGGTGACCTGATGGGCGGCCCGCGGTATGAACAGCTCTTTCGCGCAACGGGTTCCGTGCGAGTCGCCGGCCGGGAACGCGTCTTTTCCGGCACCGGTCTGCGCATCCGCCGCCAGGGTGTTCGCCGGTTGGAAGGGTTCTGGGGCCACTGCTGGCAGTCGGCACTCTTCCCGAGCGGCCGGGCGTTCGGATACATCGCCTATCCGCCGCGCCCGGACGGGCAGCCGAATTTCAACCAGGGTTACGTGTTCGAGGGCGACGGCGAGCTGATCGCCGCCCGCGTGGTCGAGGCGCCGTGGCTGCGCCGCCTGCCCTCCGGCGAGGACGTGTCGGTGGTGCTGGAGACCGAACACGGGACCGAGCGGGTCGAGGGGGAGACGGTGTTGTCGACCTACGACATCACCGATCCCAGCGAGGTGCCTGCCGAGCAGCGGGCGTTGATGGCCAACTGGACTTTCCCGGCGCTGCAGCAGGCGGGCGTGCGGTACCGGTGGAGAGGGGAGGAGACGATCGGCATGCTCGAACGCTCCAGTCCGATGGACCAGATCGAGCGTTAGCGCCGCATCCGAGATTTGCGTGGACAAACCACTGCCGCAGCGGCGTTCGGAATGACATGACGACATTCGCGTTGGTGCACGGGGCGTGGCACGGTGCTTGGAGCTGGGATTCCGTAACGCCCGCGCTGGAGCAGCGCGGCCATCGGGTGGTCACCATGGATCTGCCCGGCGAGGATCCGTCGGCCGGCTTCGACGACTACGCCACCGTCGTCTGCGATGCCCTGCAGGGAGAAGACGACGTGGTGCTCGTCGGTCATTCGCTGGCCGGTCAGACGATTCCGCTGGTCGCTGCGCGCCGGCCCGTGCGGCACCTGGTCTATCTCTGCGGGATCCCGCCGGAGCTCGGGCGCAGCCTGAGCGAGCAGGGGAGTCGCGACCGGATGCTCAATCCGGCGTACGAGACCGGTATGAGCGAGCCCGACGCACAGAACGTATGGCACTGGGTCGACCGCGATCTGGCACGCGACCTGATGTACGCCGACTGCGACGAGGCGACGGTCGACGCCGCCTTCGACCGGCTGCGGCCGCAGGCTCTGTACCCCCTGACGCCGCCGTGCTCGCTCACGGCGTTTCCCGCGGTCGCAAGCACTTACGTGGTGTGCGCCGACGACCGCATCCTGGACCCGGTGTGGTCACGCAAGGTCGCGCGGGAGCGGTTGGGCGCCGAACTCATCGAGTTGGACGGCGGCCACGCCCCGCTGCTGTCTCGGCCGCACGATGTCGTCGCGGTCCTGCTGAGCCTCGCGTAACCGGTGGACGGAGCCAGTGGACAGGCCCTAGTAGACGTAATACGGGCTGAGCTCGTGCGCGCGCTGCAGATTCGTCTGCAGGCAGTCCGGGTTGTCGGCCGATTCGATCGGGGAGTAGAACAGCGACTGCTGGATGACGCCGTAGCCGGTCTTGAACGCGATCATGCAGGTGATCCACCAGCGGTCGTTCCAGTCGGTGGGTTTCATGATCCAGTACTGCGCGGCACGGTGGCCGTTGATGTCCATCTCGAGCGCATCGGCCGGGATCGTCGCCTCGTAGGTGCGCCAGACGAACGCCTCGACGGCCATCTGGTAGTTGCCGGCGTCGTAATGGCAACGGAGGCTGTCCTCGGGCGTGGGCGGTGTGAACGCCAGCCCGATCCGCTGGATCACGTCGAGGGAAATGTCCTGGCACGGGTCGAATGGTCGCGGGTTGACCGTTTCGACCACCGGCCATTTGATCGTCGTGGAGACGTCGGACAGGGGCGCCGCCGTCGATCTCAGCTCGACGGTGCGGCTGCCGACCGCGCCGACCGGATTGGTCTGCCAGACCACGACAACCGCCGTGACCAGCGCAGACAGCGCCGACAGCAGTCGCAGCTTGGCGACCATCCCACCCCCTGTTGTCATGGCGGCCGAGCCGCCGGTACGCGTCCGACCCTGCGGGGAGTGTAGCGGCCGCCGACCGGCTCCTGACGAGAAAACGAGAACAGGTTCTAGTTGCCGGACGGAGTGGTCGGGCCGCCGCAAGTAGGCTGGTCGGTTGTGACACGCGACGACAGACGCCCGACGCTGTGGGCGATCAGCGACCTCCACACGGGTCACACCGGCAACAAGCCGATCACCGAAGCGCTGCATCCCGTGTCTCCCGACGACTGGTTGATCGTCGCGGGGGACGTCGGCGAGCGCACCGACGAGATCCGCTGGGCGCTGGATCTCCTGCGCAAGAGGTTCGCCAAGGTCATCTGGGTCCCAGGAAACCACGAGCTGTGGACCACCAACCGGGATCCGATGCAGATCTTCGGGCAGTCGCGCTACGACTACTTCGTCAACATGTGCGACGAGATGGGGATCATCACCCCCGAACATCCCTTCCCGGTGTGGAACGAAGAGGGCGGCCCGGCCACCATCGTGCCGATGTTCCTGCTCTACGACTACACGTTCCTGCCCCAGGGCGCCGCCACCAAGGCCGAGGGGCTGGCGATCGCACGCGAGCGCAACGTGGTCGGCACAGACGAGTTCCTGCTGTCGTCCGAGCCGTACGCGACGCGGGACGCGTGGTGTCGCGACCGGGTCGCCCACACCCGCAAGAAGCTCGAAGACCTCGACTGGATGACACCGACCGTGCTGGTGAACCACTTCCCGCTGGTCCGGGAGCCCTGCGACGCGATGTTCTATCCGGAATTCTCGCTGTGGTGCGGCACCACCGCGACCGCCGATTGGCACACCCGCTACAACGCCGTCTGCTCGGTCTACGGGCACCTGCACATTCCCCGCACCACGTGGTACGACGGCGTTCGGCACGAAGAGGTCTCGGTGGGGTACCCGCGGGAATGGCGGCGCCGCAAGCCATACCGATGGCTGCGGCAGGTGCTGCCCGATCCGAAGTATCCGCCGGGTTACCTCAACGAGTTCGGCGGCCACTTCGAGATCACTCCCGAGATGCGGGAGGGCGCCGAGAAGATCCAGCAGCGCATCAAGGACAGGCGATCATGAGCGACGCTGCGCTGCTCTCGGAGGTGTTGCCCGCTTCGTCGCATCAGCTTGCCGCCGCCGAGATGTACACCGATCCGCCGGAACTGGCGCCGCTGCCCGAAGAAGAGCCGCTGATCGCCAAATCCGTGGCGAAACGGCGCAATGAGTTCATCACCGTCCGGTACTGCGCTCGGAAGGCGCTGAGTGAGCTCGGAGTGCCGCCGGCGCCGATCCTCAAGGGAGACAAGGGTGAACCCTGCTGGCCCGACGGGGTGGTCGGCAGCCTGACGCACTGCGAGGGTTTCCGGGGCGCCGCCGTCGGCCGCCACGGCGATGTTCGCTCCATGGGTATCGACGCCGAACCCCACGGTGCGCTTCCCAACGGTGTGCTCGACGCGATCAGCCTGCCTGAAGAACGCGCCGCTATCCGTGCCCTGCCGGACTCATTACACTGGGACCGAATCCTGTTCTGCGCCAAGGAGGCGACGTACAAGGCGTGGTATCCGGTGACTCACCGCTGGCTCGGCTTCGAAGACGCCCACATCACCTTCGACGTCGACGATTCCGGCACGGCCGGCGGGTTCGTGTCGCGCATCCTGATCGACCCGGCGGCGCTGAGCGGGCCGCCACTGGAAACGTTGTCGGGTCGATGGTCGGTGCGAGACGGGTTGGCACTGACGGCGATCGTGCTGTGACCGACCCGGGACTGGTGGTCGTCGACAAGCCGCAGGGAATGACCAGCCACGACGTCGTCGGCCGCTGCCGGCGCATTTTCGGCACTCGCAAGGTCGGGCACGCCGGGACGCTGGACCCGATGGCCACCGGAGTGCTGGTCGTCGGCATCGATCGGGCCACCAAGATCCTGGGCCAGCTCACCGCGACCGACAAGTCCTACGATGCCACGATCCGGCTTGGCCAGGCGACCTCCACCGATGATGCTGAAGGTGAAGTGCTGCAGACGGTTTCGGCGCTGCACATCGCCGAGACGCAGATCGACAGCACCGTCGCGGCGCTGCGCGGCGACATCGACCAGATCCCCTCCGCGGTCAGCGCGGTCAAGATCGACGGCAAGCGGGCCTACCTCCTGGCACGCGAGGGACAGCCCGTCGAGCTGGCGCCGCGTCGCGTCCACATCGAGCGGTTCGACGTGCTGGCGATCCGGCGGCAACCCGAGGGTGCCGACGGCTTCGTCGACCTCGACGTCGCGGTCGACTGTTCCAGCGGCACCTACATTCGCGCGCTGGCCCGTGACATCGGCTCAGCCCTGAATGTCGGTGGGCATCTCACGGCGCTGCGGCGCACCCGCGTCGGCCGGATTGGCCTGGCGGAGGCCCGCAGCCTCGACGAACTCGCAGACCTGCCGCGGCTGTCCTACACCCTCGACGAGGCGTGCCTGCAGTCATTTCCACACCGCGACCTGACCGCCGACGAGGCAGAGCACACCCGTCACGGACGGCCGCTGACACCCGCAGGCATCGAAGGGGTCTACGCGGCGATCGCACCGGACCGGCGTGTCATCGCACTCCTGACCGACGAGGCGAATCGCACGAAGTCAGTGGTGGTGCTGCGACCGGCGACGCTCGACGCATCCTAGTCATGTCCGACGCACGCGCGGTGTATGCAGGCATGGCGGGCGTCATGGGCGCGGTCGTCTGGGGCGAGGTCGCGGCGTGGCGGGCCAGCACGCAGTACCTGCCGTCGCGTGCCTCGCGGTTCGACGAGTCCGGCGCGAAGACCATCGTTGTGCTCGGCTGTCCGTCCGCGCCCGACGGTTCGCCGTCGTGGGTGCAGCGCTACCGGATTCGCATTGCCCGACGGTGTTACCGCCGCGGCGACACCGTGATTTTCTGCGGCGGGATCACCCGGGGAAGCGCGCGCTCGGAGGCGGCGGTGATGGCCGATCACGCGGTGAGCCTGGGCCTGCCGAGGGATTCGGTCGTCGTCGAAGGACACTCGCAGACGACGTGGCAGAACATCGAGAATGCCTTGCCGCTGATCGGTCCAGGACCAGTGGTCATCGCGTCCAACACCTTCCACGCGCGCAGAGCCCGGCGGTACATCTGGTTGCAGGACAGGGCGATCGGCGGTCGCCTCCGCGAAGGATGTGACTACCGCCCGGGCGAGCTCTTCTGGCTCAAGCCGTTGATGGTCATGGTCCGCAGGTAAAGTTGATCAGTATCAGCTGATAAGTCTAGCCTGATGAATATGGCCCGCGACAAACAGACTGAGGACGTGGCGAGGGCGCTGCTGTTGTGCGTGGGAATGCTGCGCCGGCGGCTGCGCCAGACACCGGTCGACGGCGAGCTGACCTTCCCGGAAACTGCGGCCCTGGGACGTCTCGATCGCGGTGGTCCCGCCGCCTCGGCCGACCTGGCCAGACTGGAGCAGATCAGCCCGCAGTCGATGGGGGCCACGCTGAGTGAGCTCGAGGCGCGTGGCTTCGTCAAACGTCAGCCCGATCCCGACGACGGCAGGCGAATCCTGTTGTCGATCAGCGCGTCCGGCAGGCGCGAACTCAACAGGCGCCGCAATGCCCGCATCGAACAACTCGCCCGTGGGCTCGCGGACTTCACCGAATCCGAACTCGATCAACTGGCCGCCGCGGCACCGTTGATCGAACGACTCACATACCGCCTGTAGATGACGACACAACAGCAGGAAACCGAAACCCGCGACAACTACCGCTGGGTGGCGCTGACCAATACCACCGCGGCGGTATTCATGTCGGCGCTCGACGGGTCGATCGTCATCATCTCGCTGCCCGCCATCTTCCGCGGCATCCACCTGGACCCGCTGGCACCGTCCAACATCACCTATCTGCTGTGGATGATCATGGGCTATCGGCTGGTTCAGTCGGTGCTGGTGGTCACCCTGGGCCGCATCGGCGACATGTTCGGCCGGGTGCGGGTCTACAACTTCGGCTTCACCGTGTTCACCGTCGCGTCCGTGCTGCTGTCGTTCGACCCCTTCGACGGTTCGGCGGCGGCCCAGTGGCTGATCGGCTGGCGACTACTGCAGGCCGTCGGCGGATCGATGCTGATGGCCAACTCGGCGGCGATCCTCACCGACGCGTTCCCGCCCGACCGGCGAGGATTCGCGCTCGGCTTCAACCAGGTCGCGGCGCTTTCCGGGCAATTCGTCGGGCTGGTGGCCGGCGGCCTGCTGGCCGCGTGGGACTGGCGCGCGGTGTTCTGGGTCAACGTGCCCGTCGGCATTTTCGGCACTGTCTGGGCCTACCGGCGGCTGCGTGACAACGGCGAGCGGCACCGCGGCCGTATCGACTGGTGGGGCAACATCGCCTTCGCCGTCGGACTGTCGGCCGTTCTCGTCGCGATCACCGCCGGGATACAACCGCGCGGTGGCCATCCCACCGGCTGGCACAGCCCGTTCGTTTTGGGCACGCTGCTGGTCGGCATCGTCCTGCTGATCGTCTTCGTCCTCATCGAATCCCGTGTTGCCGAACCGATGATCCGCCTGAGCCTGTTCAAGATCCGGGCGTTCAGTGCGGGTAACGCCGGGGCGCTGGCGGCGGCCCTGGCGCAGGGCGGCCTGCAGTTCATGCTGATCATCTGGTTGCAGGGCATCTGGCTGCCGCTGCACGGCTACGACTATGCCGACACCCCGTTGTGGGCCGGCATTTTCATGTTGCCGCTGACCGCTGGATTTCTCATTGCCGGCCCGACCGCGGGCGCGTTGTCGGATCGGTTCGGTGCGCGTGGCATCGCGTCGGTCGGCATGCTGTTGTTCGGGCTGAGCTTCGTCGGGTTGATGCTTCTGCCGATCAACTTTCCCTATTGGGCGTTCGCATTGTTGATCGCGTTCAACGGCATCGGCAATGGCATGTTCGCCGCGCCGAACACGTCGTCCATCATGGGCAGTGTCCTGCCCAGCGAGCGCGGGGTGGCGTCGGGTATGCGGGCGACGTTCCAGAACAGCGGCACGGCGTTGTCGATCGGGGTCTTCTTCTCGCTGATGGTCGTCGGCCTGGCGGCCAGCCTGCCCGGGGTGCTCACCGGCGGGCTGCAGGACCAGGGCGTGCCGCACGCGGTGGCCACGCAGGTGGCGGGTCTGCCGCCGGTGTCGACGCTGTTCGCCGCCGTGCTGGGGGTCAATCCGCTGGAGCACCTGCTGGAACCGAGTGGCGTGCTGACACACCTGCCATCGCAGAACCGCGATTTGATCACCGGTCGCGAGTTCTTCCCGAACCTGATCTCGGGTCCCTTCCATCACGGGCTGATGGTCGTGTTCGGGGTGTCAGTTGCGTTGGCGGCGTTGGCCGGAATTGCCTCGCTCGCACGCGGCCGTGCCGGCAAGGGCGGAGACTGACCGCCCTCGCGATCAGGCGTAGAGGCTCTCGAACCGCTCGATCGACTTCTCGATGTCGCCCTTGACCGCCCGCGCGGCGGCGGCGCCGATGGGCCCGAAGAGTGGTCTGCCGCCGAGGTCGATCCGCACCGTGAACGTACTGCCCGCGTCCGTCGGAGCGACGTTCATTGCCAGCTTGTACTTGGTGCCCCCGACGCCGTCACCGGTGATCTCGATCGACTTCGGCGGATCGTATTTCCGGATCGTCCATGTCACCCGGTTGCGCATCCCCTTGGCACCCGCCACGCCGACGATGATCGCGCCGACTGCGAGTTCGTCGGGCAGTTCCGACCGCCACCCCTGGTGCATCGTCAACCAGTCGCCCAGCTCCGACAGATCGGAGACATGTGCCCACGCATCCTCGGGACGCAGCGACAATCTCCGGGACAACTCGACCTTGGCCATCGGCTAGCCGACCACCCAGATGGCTTCTGCCGCAGGGCTTCCCAAATCGACCGTGGTGGCGGCGTCCACCGATCCCTCGGGCCCCTCGACGGCCACCGAGATCATCCCGGCGAAGTCGCGGCGGGCCAGCACCCGCAGCCGCGAGTCGAGGCTGATACCGACGCTGTCGAAGTAACGCAACATCTCTGGGTCGGCGTCGGAGATGCGGGCGACGGTTCCGGCGTCACCATCCGCGCAGACTGACAGCTGCCGCGCATCCGGAGTGGGCACCTGTCCGTTGGCGGCCGGTATCGGATCGCCGTGCGGGTCGCGGGTGGGGTGGCCGAGCTTGGCGTCGATCCGGTCGAGCATCCGGTCGGACACCGCGTGCTCGAGCACCTCGGCCTCGTCGTGTACCTCGTCCCAGCCGTAGCCCAGCTCGCGGACCAGGAAGGTCTCCATCAACCGGTGCCGGCGCACCATCGCCAGCGCGGCTCGCCGACCCGCGTCGGTGAGCGTCACCGCACCGTATTTCTCGTGATTGACCAGGCCCTGGTCGGCCAGCTTGCGGATGGACTCCGACGCGGTGCTCGCCGACACGCCGATCCGCTCGGCCAGCATCTTGGTGCTGACTTTTTCGCGGGACCATTCCTGGGCGGTCCAGATGACTTTCAGATAGTCCTGGGCAACCGTCGTCAGGTCGCGAGGGTTACCGTAAGGGCTCACAGCAACAAAGTTTAGGCAATCACCACTTGATCCGGGGATCTCGCGCCGCCGAGCGTCCGCGCGCGCCGTAGGCTAGCGCTGTGCAGCGCTGGCGGGGACAGGACGAGATCCCGACGGACTGGGGCCGATGTGTGGTGACCATCGGCGTCTTCGACGGTGTCCATCGCGGTCATCAGGAATTGATCAATCACGCGGTCAAGGCGGGCCGGTCCCGCGGCGTGCCGACGGTGTTGATGACGTTCGATCCGCACCCGATGGAAGTGGTCTTCCCGGGCAGCCATCCCGCCCAGTTGACGACGCTGACCCGACGGGCGGAACTGGTCGAGGAGATGGGCATCGACGTGTTCCTGGTGGTGCCGTTCACCACCGATTTCATGAAGCTCACCCCCGAGCGCTACATCCACGAACTGCTCGTCGAGCGGCTGCACGTGGTGGAAGTCGTGGTGGGGGAGAACTTCACGTTCGGCAAGAAGGCCGCCGGCAACGTCGGACTGCTGCGCAAGGCCGGGGACCGGTTCGGGTTCGCCGTCGAAGGCATGTCGCTGGTCGCCGAACACCACAAGGACGAGAGCGTGACGTTCTCCTCGACCTACATCCGGTCCTGCGTGGACGCCGGCGACCTGGTCGCCGCCGCAGAGGCCCTGGGCCGGCCGCACCGGGTCGAGGGTGTGGTGGTGCGCGGCGACGGCCGGGGCAAGGTGATGGGGTTCCCGACGGCCAACGTTGCCCCGCCGATGTATGCGGCCATCCCCGCCGACGGCGTGTATGCGGCCTGGTTCACCGTGCTGGGCCACGGTCCGGTGATGGGCACGGTCATCCCGGGTGAGCGGTATCAGGCCGCGGTTTCCGTCGGCACCAACCCGACATTCAGCGGCCGCACCCGCACCGTGGAGGCGTTCGTCCTGGACACCACCGCCGACCTGTATGGGCAGCATGTGGCGGTCGACTTCGTCGCCCGGATCCGTGGCCAGGAGAAATTCGACTCGGTAGACGATCTGGTGGCCGAGATGGGCGTCGACACCGAACGGGCCCGCACGATTCTTTCTGCACAGTGATGCACTGCTAGACTGCCTGCCGACCCGGCGTGTGCTGCAGTTCGCGGTGGCTGCGCCGTTCAGGGGCCTGATGGCTCCGATGTTCGCGGACCGATTGATGGAGTTGAATTCGTGGCGCTCACTGCCGAACAGAAAAAAGACATTCTGGGCCAGTACGGCCTGCATGACACCGACACAGGCTCGCCGGAGGCCCAGGTCGCGCTGCTGACCAAGCGGATCGCCGACCTGACCGAGCACCTGAAGGTGCACAAGCACGATCACCACTCGCGGCGGGGGCTGCTGCTGCTGGTCGGCCGGCGCCGCCGGCTGCTGAAGTACGTCGCTCAGGTCGACGTGGCGCGCTACCGCTCGTTGATCGAACGGCTGGGCCTGCGCCGCTGACGCCGGAGTCCTTCCGGACACTGTTTTTCGTCGCCTCGGCTGCGGCGTCGGCGACCGCGGGGTTTGGGGTCGCGTACCTGCTGCAATGTAAGATGAGTTCGTTCGCCAGCCGTTTGGAGCGAACAATGGGTGCGGTACTCGCAGATCCGCGAGCGCCGTTCCCGCGTGTCATGTCAGGGCCCGCCTGATCGCGCGGTCTTCGGTAGTGGCAGCCGGGAGGATATCCCGGCCGCTTCGATCGATGGCCGTAGCCGCATCAAGGCCAGTGTCTCTGCGGGGCTGTTCCGCATCCTGAGCGTGACGACGCGAAAACAGCTGAACATGAATCCAGAGAGGCCATACGGACGTCCATGTCTGTAGTTGAAATTGAAGACGGTGTGTACGAATCCACCGCCGTGCTCGACAACGGGAGCTTTGGCTCCCGCACCATCCGATTCGAGACCGGCCGGCTCGCCCAGCAGGCCGCCGGAGCCGTTGTCGCGTACCTCGACGACGAGACCATGCTGCTGTCGGCCACGACCGCCAGCAAGAGCCCGAAGGACCACTTCGACTTCTTCCCGCTGACGATCGACGTCGAGGAGCGCATGTACGCCGCCGGGCGTATCCCCGGCTCGTTCTTCCGGCGCGAGGGCAGGCCGTCCACCGACGCGATCCTGACCTGCCGCCTGATCGACCGTCCGCTGCGCCCGACGTTCATCTCCGGCCTGCGCAACGAGGTCCAGGTCGTGGTCACGATCCTGAGCCTGAATCCCGACGACCTGTACGACGTGCTGGCCATCAACGCCGCATCGGCGTCCACCCAGATCTCCGGCCTGCCGTTCAACGGTCCCGTCGGCGGTGTGCGTGTCGCGCTGATCGACGGCACCTGGGTGGCGTTCCCGACCGTCGAGCAGCTCAAGCGGGCGGTGTTCGACATGGTCGTCGCCGGCCGCAAGGTAGAGGCCGACGGAAAAGATGACGTCGCGATCATGATGGTCGAGGCCGAAGCCACCGAGAACGTCATCGAGCTGACGGCCGGTGGTGCACAGGCGCCGACCGAGACCGTCGTCGCCGAGGGCCTGGAGGCCGCCAAGCCGTTCATCGCCGCACTGTGCAGCGCACAGCAGGAGCTGGCCGATCGGGCCGCCAAGCCGACCGGGGAGTTCCCGGTCTTCCCCGAGTACGGCGAGGACGTCTATTACTCGGTGGCCTCGGTGGCCACCGACGAGCTGTCCAAGGCGTTGACCATCGCGGGCAAGACAGAACGCAATGACCGCACCGAGGAGATCAAGGTCGAGGTGCTCGAGCGGCTCGGTGAGCAATTCGCCGGACGCGAGAAGGAGATCGGCGCGGCATACCGTTCGCTGACCAAAAAGCTTGTGCGTCAGCGCATCCTGACCGACCACTTCCGTATCGACGGTCGCGGCATCACCGATATCCGCGCTCTCTCGGCCGAGGTTGCCGTGATTCCGCGGGCACACGGCAGCGCGCTGTTCGAGCGTGGCGAGACCCAGATCATGGGCGTCACGACGCTGGACATGATCAAGATGGCCCAGCAGATCGACTCGCTGGGGCCCGAGACCAGCAAGCGCTACATGCACCACTACAACTTCCCGCCGTATTCGACCGGGGAGACCGGCCGCGTCGGCTCGCCCAAGCGCCGCGAGATCGGCCATGGCGCGCTCGCCGAGCGCGCGCTGGTACCGGTGCTGCCGAGCATCGAGGAGTTCCCCTACGCGATCCGGCAGGTGTCGGAAGCGTTGGGCTCCAACGGTTCGACGTCGATGGGTTCGGTGTGCGCCTCGACGCTCGCGCTGCTGAATGCCGGTGTGCCGCTGAAGGCTCCGGTCGCGGGCATCGCGATGGGCCTGGTGTCCGACGATATCGAAGTTGAGGGTGGCGGCACCGAGCGGCGTTTCGTCGCGCTGACCGACATCCTCGGCGCCGAGGATGCCTTCGGCGATATGGACTTCAAGGTCGCCGGTACCAAGGAGTTCGTCACCGCCCTGCAGCTGGACACCAAGCTCGACGGCATCCCGTCGCAGGTGCTGGCGGGCGCGCTGTCGCAGGCCAAGGACGCGCGGCTGACCATCCTCGAAGTGATGGCCGAGGCGATCGACCAGCCCGACGAGATGAGCCCGTACGCGCCGCGGATCACCACCATCAAGGTGCCCGTGGACAAGATCGGCGAGGTCATCGGGCCCAAGGGCAAGATGATCAACTCGATCACCGAGGAGACCGGCGCGTCGATCTCCATCGAGGACGACGGCACCGTGTTCGTCGGCGCCAGCAATGGCGAAGCGGCGCAGGCCGCGATCGACAAGATCAATGCGATCGCCAACCCGCAATTGCCCAAGATCGGTGAGCGGTTCCTCGGAACCATCGTCAAGACAACCGATTTCGGCGCCTTTGTGTCGTTGCTTCCGGGCCGCGACGGGTTGGTGCACATCTCCAAGCTCGGCAGGGGCAAGCGCATCGCGAAGGTCGAGGATGTCGTCAAGGTCGGCGACAAGTTGCGTGTGGAGATCGCCGACATCGACAACCGCGGCAAGATCTCGCTGATCCTCGTCGCCGAAGAAGACGGTGCAGAGGCACAAGAGAACGCGCCGGCGCCCGCCGATGCCGCAACCGCCAGCAGTTAGGGCCTTGCGTCGCGGCCAGCGCGACGACGAAACATCCGCAGCCGTCCGGCGTACCACGTTGCCGGGCGGCCTGCGGGTGGTCACCGAGTACATCCCGTCGGTGCATTCGGCGTCCGTCGGCGTGTGGGTGGGTGTCGGGTCGCGCGACGAGGGTACGAGCGTCGCGGGCGCGGCACACTTCCTGGAACACCTGCTGTTCAAGTCGACCCCCACCCGGACGGCCGTCGAGATCGCGCAGGCGGTCGACGCGGTCGGCGGCGAGTTGAACGCCTTCACCGCCAGGGAACACACCTGCTACTACGCGCACGTGCTCGACACCGACCTGGAACTGGCCATCGACCTGGTGGCCGATGTGGTGCTGCGGGGCCGCTGCGCCGCCGATGACGTCGAGATCGAACGCGACGTCGTGCTCGAGGAAATCGCGATGCGCGACGACGATCCAGAGGACACGCTGGGCGACGTCTTCCTGGCGGCGATGTTCGGCGGCCACCCGGTCGGCCGGCCGGTGATCGGCAGCGTCGACTCCATCTCGGCGATGACCCGTGCGCAGTTGCACTCGTTTCACCTCCGCCGGTACACGCCGGAGCGGATGGTTGTCGCGGTCGCCGGAAACATCGAGCACGACGATGTCGTCAGGCTGGTGCGGGAGTACTTCGGGCCGCGTCTGGTGGACGGCCGGGACCCGGTGCCGCCGCGCAAGGGCACCGGCAAGGTGCCGGGCCGGCCGACGCTCGAACTCGTCAGCCGCGACGGCGAGCAGACGCATCTGTCGATGGGAGTGCGCACCCCGGGTAGGCACTGGGATCATCGGTGGGCCCTGTCGGTGCTCAACACCGCGCTCGGCGGTGGACTGAGTTCACGTCTGTTCCAACAGATTCGGGAAACGCGAGGGCTGGCGTACTCGGTCTATTCGACGGTGGACACCTTCTCCGACAGCGGCGCCCTGTCGATCTACGCGGGATGCCTGCCGGAACGCTTCGACGAAGTGGTCCGGGTGACGATCGACGTGCTCGAGGCGGTCGCCCGCGACGGCATCACCGAATCGGAATGCCGGATCGCGAAGGGATCGATGCGTGGCGGACTGGTGCTGGGGCTCGAGGATTCCGGCTCGCGGATGAACCGCATCGGGCGTAACGAGCTGAATTTCGGCGAGCATCGCAGCATCGCCGCGACCCTGGCGAAGATCGACGAGGTCACGCTCGACGAGGTGAACGGGGTCGCGCGGCAGCTGTTGACCCGGCCCTTCGGCGCCGCGATCCTGGGCCCGCAGCGATCCAAAAGGTCATTGCCCCAGCGGCTTCGGAGCATCGCCGGCTGATCGGTAACCTAGGCGCGATGACTTCGGTATCCCGACGACACGCACTGTTCGGCGGGCTGGCGCTCGCAACGGTGGCCGCATGTTCCAGCAAGACGGTTCTCGCGGACCCGGTCGAGCCGCTGCCGCCGATCGAAGATCGAATCGGCGCGCTGGAACGCCGTCACAACGCGGTGATCGGCATGTATGGCGAGAACCTCGACTCGGGAAAGACCGTGTCTCATCGAGCCCAGGACTTGTTCGCGATGTGCTCGACCTTCAAGGGCTACGCCTCGGCGCGAGTGCTGCAGATGGCCGAACAGGGCGAGCTCTCGCTGGACCAGAAGGTGTTCGTCGAGCCCGGTGCCGTCGTCGCCAATTCCCCGGTCACGGGCCCGCGCGCAGGCGGCGACATGACGCTGGCCGAACTGTGTCAGGCGGCTCTGCAGGTAAGCGACAACACGGCGGGCAACCTACTGCTCAAGACGATCGGGGGCCCGCCGTCCATCACGGCGTTCGCGCGCAGCATCGGGGATGACCGGTCGCGGCTGGACCGATGGGAGACCGAGCTGAACTCGGCCGTGCCCGGCGACCCGCGCGACACCAGCACACCCGAGGCGCTCGGGGCGGGTTACCGCAATCTGCTCGCCGGAAACGTGCTTGGACCGTCACAGCGAAGTCAGCTCGAGGGCTGGATGCGGGGAAATCAGACCTCGAGCGTGCGGGCCGCACTCCCGCCCGGGTGGACGACCGCCGACAAAACCGGCAGCGGGGACTACGGAAGCACCAATGACGTCGGAATCGCCTATGGACCCGCGGGCGAGCGGCTTCTGCTTGCCATCATGACGAAATCGCAGGTCAACGACGCGAAGGCGGAGAACCTGCGCCCGCTGATCGGCGAGCTCACCACCCTCGTTCTGCCCTCATTTCGATAGTGGGTGTCAGTGAGAGGGAAACACCCGATTCCTCCGCGGGCCTTCTTGTCATACGTTCGCCCTGCAAAGCAGCCATGCTGGAAAACCAGGCGGGCACCCGAGACGGACGGAAAGACATGCGGGGACAGCAAACGAGCACAGTTCTCAATGGGATCGGCATGCGCACCGTCGCCGACGACACGGCGCGCCGAGCCATTCTGCACGGCTTCGACCGGACCGGTGTAGCGCCTGCGGGGCCTCGCGCACCCATCATGGTGCAGTCGGTAGCCGTGGTCGACGGTCACGACGCCACCCATGCGGCGATCGAGTCGTGGTGCTCCCAAACGAATCCGCAGATCCGCTTCGCGGGTAGTTATTTCTCTGCCGACCAGTTTCTCGATGCTCATCCCTCGCCGGCTCTGCCCGGGGTCGGGCCGGTAGTGCTGGAGCTCGAACAGGCGCATCATCGCGTCGATTTCACCGTCCTGGACCGACTCGTGCAGCGTCGGCACGAGGTGATCGTGTACTCGCATGCCTTGAGCGAAGAGGTGATCCTCACGTCGCTGGATCGAGGCGCGCGCACCTACGTGGCCAAATCGGAGCGCAAGGATCACCTGTTGGCAGCGATCCGCGCGGCCGGCACCGACACCCCGTACGTCGGGCCGCGGATGGCGAGGGCGATGCGCAACTACGGTGCGGTCGGCCGGCCGAACCTTGCGCCGCGCGAACGGGAAGTGCTGATCGCCTGGGTCCGCACCGAAAGCAAAGACCTGGTCGCCCAGCAACTGGACATTGCCCCGACAACCGTCCGCACGCATCTGCAACGTGTCCGCGCCAAATACGCCGCGGTGGGACGTCCTGCCACGACGAAGGCCTCACTGGTGGCCAGGGCGATTCAGGACGGCATCATCAACGTCGACGACATCTAAGAGTCTGACGCGGCCCGGTTGGTTCGCGGAGACGCAACGGCCCGATAAATAGACAGAGCAGCGACGAACGATCGTTCAGGTGTCGTCGCGGCCGGGAACGCAATGGCGCTGCCGACCGGCCACCCCTCGAAGCCGGACGGCGCGCCATCGGTTCATATGCGTAGTGAACTACGCAAGATCGCGGGACGGACGATTACCGCATAATCGCGTCCAGCAAATCGCTGCCATGACAATGAAAACCCGGCGCGCCGCTTCTGGTGAGGCGGCGCGCCGGAGGAGGGGAGTGCGGAGGGGTCAGCCGAGCAGCATCGCCGGATCGGTGAACGGCAGACCGAGGTCGGAGGCCACCGGCTCGGACAGCAGGGCCCCTTCGTGTGTCGAAAGGCCCTTGGCCAGCGCGGCATCGGCCGCACAAGCGGCCTGCCAACCCTTGTCGGCCAGCTTCACCACGTAGGGCATGGTCGCGTTGGTGAGGGCGAACGTCGACGTCCGCGGCACCGCGCCCGGCATGTTGGCCACACAGTAGAAGACGGTGTCGTGAATGGCGAACGTCGGGTCGTCGTGGGTGGTCGGCCGCGAGTCCTCGAAGCAGCCGCCCTGGTCGATCGCGATGTCGACGAGTACGGCACCCGACTTCATGTGCGCCACAGTCGAATTGGTTACCAGCTTGGGGGCCTTGGCGCCCGGGACCAGCACGGCGCCGATGACCAGGTCGGCCTTCTTCACGGCTTCCTCGAGTTCGAGCATCGAGGAGTAGCGGGTCTCGATGCCACCGTTGAACTCGCCGTCGATCTTGCGCAGGGTGTTCACGTTGAGGTCGAACACGGTGACGCGCGCGCCCATGCCCTTGGCCACCCGCGCGGCGTTGTAGCCGGCCACGCCGCCGCCGATGACCGCGACTTCGGCCGGTGCGACGCCGGGGACGCCGCCCATCAGCACGCCGCGGCCGCCGTGGCTGCGCATCAGGTGATAGGCGCCGACCTGCGCGGACAGGCGGCCGGCGACCTCGCTCATGGGAGCGAGCAGCGGGAGGGCGCCGTCGGCGGTCTGGACGGTTTCGTAGGCGATGGATGTGGTGCCGGAGGCCATCAGCGCATCGGTGCAGGGCTTGGACGCCGCGAGGTGCAGATAGGTGAAGACGGTCTGCCCCTTGCGCATCCGGCCGTACTCGGCCTCGATGGGCTCCTTGACCTTCAGCAGGAGTTCGGCCTCGGCCCAGACCTCGTCGGCGGTGTTGATCATCTGCGCGCCGACGGCCTTGTAATCGCGATCGGAGATCGCTGAACCTTCGCCGGCCCCGGCCTCGATGATGACCTCATGGCCGCGGCGGGTGAGTTCGGCGACGCCGGCCGGCGTGATGGCCACTCGGTATTCGTGGTTCTTGATCTCGGTCGGGATTCCGACGCGCATGATCGCTCCTCTGAGTCGAATTGGACTACATAGATTGTGAAGAACATGCGACGTAATGGCAATGATTGCGATGATCCTTCGTTAGTATTGTGATATGTCAGAAGAATCATCAAGAAGAGCAACGCCTCCGGGGGGCCGACCGAAGGATGTTCAGGCCGTTGATCTCGATGACGTCGACCGGCGCATCCTGACCGCACTGCACGCCGACGCGCGGATGCCGAACAGCGCGCTGGCCGAGCTGGTCGGCATCGCCGCTTCGACGTGTCACGGCCGGGTCCGGCGGCTCGTCGACCTCGGTGTGATCCGCGGCTTCTACGCCGACATCGACCCGACGGCGATCGGGTTGACCCTTCAAGCGATGATCTCGGTGAGCCTGCAGTCCAATGCCCGCGGCAAGATTCGCAACTTCATCGGGCAGATCCGGCGCAAGCCCCAGGTGATGGATGTCTACTTTCTGGCCGGCGCCGACGATTTCCTCCTGCACGTCGCCGCGCGGGACACCGACGATCTGCGGTCGTTCGTTGTGGAGAACCTCAATGCCGACGCCGACGTGGCGGGCACGCAGACCTCGCTGATCTTCGAACACCTCCGCGGCGCCTCACCTCTCTAGCGCCAGTCGTGCGGTGTAACCCGCACGCATACCTCTGATTGGGCTGCCACGGCCCATCCGACGGGCCGGCTGTAACGAATGACGTGCAGCAGCACACGACAGCCGGGAATGCCCCATAAGCCTTGTCTTCGAGAGGAAGAACAATGAAGTCCTTCACAATTACTGTCATCGCCGCGGCGGCCGGCGTCGCAGCGCTGGGACTTGCCGGCGCCGCCAACGCGGTGCCGTCCGGGCCCGCGACCGCATCGCAGACCGTGAGCGAGCTACAGTCCGACGGCTACCACGTCATCGTCAACAAGGTCGGCACGGCTGCGCTGGATCAGTGCGTGGTCAATTCGGTGCGCCCAGGTCAGACGTTCTCCCGGATGGATTCCGGTGCGCCCGGCGCCGGGGAGGACATCGTCACCACGGTCACTGCGATGACGGTGTACGTCGACGTGACATGTTGACGGTCGTGCCGCGACGGGATCATCTCCGCAGGTGAGCATTCCTCGAGTTCCAGGCGCGGCGGCGGAATCCATTCAGCGCGACCGTCTTTGCGTTTTGTGTTGTCCAGCCGCGCGGCTTGGACAGTCGGCCGGACTCATCTCTCGGGGCCTCGGGTCGCTTCGGTGACGCGTCGCTGCGCTTCCCCGATGGAGATCCGCAATCGCCGCGACAGGATTTCCGCCCAGGACCCGGCACCGAAATGCGCAGGCGCCGATTCGGCGATGACCGCCGCGAGCAACCGTCGCTGGGTGCTGGCCGACAGCTGGTCCAGTTCGTCCATCCGCTTCAGAAGTGCGCGCCGCTCCGCAGGGGTCAACGCGTGCCAAGGGAGCCGGGCCACGGCGTTTTGTGCATCTGCCGCGGCATCGAGGGCCGCGATCCATTCAGCCTTGTTCGAACTCATGTTCGAATACTAGGCCGGCGCCCCGACAAGCTTCAGCGCCGTCGGGCGGCGGTCTCGAGCGGGCTAGGGTGGCCCCATGCGAGTCGGAGTTCTGGGTGCCAAGGGCAAGGTCGGCGCGACCATGGTGCAGGCGGTTGAGGCGGCAGACGACCTCACCTTCACCGAGGGGGTCGACGCGGGCGATGCGCTCAGCCTGCTGGTCGACGGTCAGACGGACGTCGTCATCGACTTCACCCATCCCGATGTGGTCATGGACAACCTGAAGTTCCTGATCGACAACGGCATCCACGCCGTGGTCGGCACCACCGGGTTCACCGATGAGCGTCTGAGCCAGGTGAGGACGTGGCTGGCCCCCAGGCCCGACGTCGCCGTCCTGATCGCCCCGAACTTCGCCATCGGCGCCGTGCTCTCAATGCATTTCGCGAGGCAGGCGGCGCCCTACTTCGAGTCCGTCGAAGTCATCGAACTGCACCATCCCCATAAGGCCGATGCCCCGTCGGGAACCGCGGCACGCACCGCCCGGCTGATCGCCGAGGCGCGAAAAGACCTGCCGCCCAACCCGGATGCCACCAGTACCGGCCTCGAGGGCGCCCGCGGCGCCGACGTCGACGGGATTCCGGTGCATTCCATCCGGTTGACGGGACTCGTCGCGCATCAGGAGGTGCTGTTCGGCACGCAGGGCGAGACGCTCACGATCCGGCACGACAGTCTGGATCGCACGTCGTTCGTGCCCGGCGTGCTGCTCGCCGTGCGGCGGGTGGCGGAGCGCCCTGGCCTCACCGTGGGCATCGAGCCCTTACTCGACTTGGCATGAGCGAAGGCGCACGCGCACTGCGCATCCAGCTGGTCATCGGCTTCTTGTGCGTGGCACTGGCCGTCTACTTCTGGATGCTCGGACGAATCGCGATGGCGTTCATCACGTCCGGCCGGCCCGCCGCGATCGCGCTGGGGCTGGCGCTGCTGATCATGCCGCTGATCGGTATCTGGGTGATGGTCAGCACGGTGCGGGCCGGGCTCGCACATCAACGGCTGGCCCGCATCGCCCGCGAGGAGGGCATGGAACTCGACGTCAGCTCGCTGCCGCGGATGCCCTCGGGACGAATCCAGCGCGACGCCGCCGACGCGCTGTTCGCGACCGTGCGCGGCGAGCTCGACGACGATCCGGACAACTGGCGGCGCTGGTACCGGCTGGCGCGCGCCTACGACTACGCCGGGGACCGGAGCCGCGCCCGGGAGGCGATGAAGAAGGCGGTCGAGATGCAGGAACGAGCGTGACCAAGACTCTGCTGGTCGTCCATCACACGCCGTCGCCGTATACGCAGGAGATGTTCGAGGCCGTGGTGTCGGGCGCCACCGACCCCGAAATCGAGGGGATAGAGGTCGTGCGGCGGCCCGCGCTCATCGTTTCGCCCAGCGACATGCTCGAGGCCGACGGTTATCTGTTGGGTACGCCGGCGAATTTGGGGTACATGAGCGGCGCTCTCAAGCATGCGTTCGACGTTTGCTACTACCCGTGTCTGGACTCAACTCGAGGGAGACCCTTCGGCCTGTACGTGCACGGCAACGAGGGGACCGAGGGAGCCGAGCGGGGCGTCACTGCCATCACGACCGGCCTGGGTTGGGTGAAAGCCGCTGACTACGTGCTGGTGTCGGGCAAGCCAAGCAAGGGCGACCTGGAATCGTGTTGGGAACTCGGCGCGACAGTCGCGGCGCAGTTGATGGGCTGAATCTCGTCGAACCCTGGCCCACGGCCTACGGCCTACGAATTGTGGATTTGCGCCAACGCAGCGCCGCGAGGGCGACCGTCATGGGGTGGTTGACTAGAGTCGCGATCCGCCCGGCTGTGGAGTTGGGGTCGCGTCCGACGCCAAGCTGAATGAGCAAGGTGATGCGGTCGAAGTAGGCGCGTTCGCAGACGAGGTCGGCGCCGTCGAACTGGAAGATCGCGACCAGCGGCAGAACGACCGGGCAGCCCGTCGGAGGAAGGCCGCGATATGGTCCCCGATGGGTACCGAGTACCCGGGTCTCCACCATCACCCGGTCGCCGTGGTGACACAGGGAGCCGGGGTCGATGTCGAAGCGCATGTCCGGAAAGGCGGCGAAGAGTTCACGATAGGAGTCGGCGACCGCATCGAATCCATCGGCGACTTCTCCGGGCAATTCCGTTCGCGCGGCACCGGATTTGAACGTCGCGAGCGTCGCCGCGATGTCGTGCTCGTTCTCGGCTTCGAGATGAGCGAGGACCGTTTTCTCCCTCAGTCGCCGTAGGCCCGCGTCCACATCCGCCGCCTCGGTCATTTCGCCCCCTTTCGCTGAGGTCAACCGCAGATGCCGATCACCGGTTGACGCGAGCGTAGATTATTGCGCCAATGTACGTGTTTCAAAGACTGTTTCCGATCGACCATGTGGCCGGTCGTCGGTACGGACTGTGGGTCCATGGCAATAACGACACGGTCGGGGCGGTCAACACGGTAGAAAAGCTTGCGACCGGGCTCGAGCTCACCAAGGCGGCGGACGTGGTCGAAGTCATCGCCACGATCGACGCCGGCGTCCGCGAACGGGCGTACGAGCTCGGCGGCACGCTCGCCGCAATGCTGATGGACTGACGAAGGAGACAGCGGATGCCTGGATTTGCCGAACTCGCCCTGGGTGCAGCACCGATCGCCGGCGGCGCGCTGTTGGGCGCGGCGGCGGGAACCTTCAAGGGCCCCGACGTTCGGGCCTTGATCATCAAGGACATGGACCTGTTGGACCGGATTCCGGACGATCAGCCCGAACTGAAGGCCCGGCTGAAGGCCAGCATCGACGAGCGCATCAACGACCTGATCCTGGCCACCGAAAAAGGCAGGGAGATCCGCCAGATGGCGGCCTCCTATCAGGGCAATTGGCGCGACATCGTCGTCTTCATCTGCGTCATCCTGTTCACGATCATCTGGTGGAACGTCAGCCACAGCCGATCCAACTGGCTGATCATGTTCATCGTCCTGATCGTGTTGTCGATCCTCGCGGGTCTCTACGCGGCCCGCGGCATCTTCCGGGGACTCGCGACCTTCATGCACTCGCGGGGAAAGCGGCCGGAGGCCGACTCTCAGTAGTGATACGTGTCCGACGGCGCCGGGATGTGGGCCGGATCGTCGACGTCGTCGAACTCCGATTCATGGATGCCGTAGGCCCGGGCCAGATCGAGAATCTTGGTGGCGCGGGCGATCCGCGGCAGATCTGAGCCATTACGGATCTCACCACCGTCGCGTTCGTACTCGACGAAGAACTCTTTGGCCCAGCTGATTTCCTCGAGTGACGGCGAGAGACCCTCGTTGACCGTCGGGCACTGATCGGGGGTCAGGCAGATCTTGCCGGTCATCCCGAATTCGGCGGACACCGCCGTGGCCTCGCTGAGCTTCAGCGCGCTGGAGCCGACCGTCGGGCCGTCGATGGCGCTGGGCAGATGCGCTGCCTTCGCGGCGATCGTGAACCGCGACCGCGCATAGGCCAGTGTGGTCGCGTTTTCTCCGAAACCGGTGTCGCGGCGGAAGTCACCGATGCCGAAGGCCAGCCGGAAGGTGCCCTTCGCCGCGGCGATCGCGGTGATCCGCTCCAGGCCGCGGGCCGTCTCCACCAAGGCCACGATCGGGACGTCCGGCAGCCGTTTCGCGGTCTCGGTGACGTGGTCGACCGATTCGACCATCGCCAGCATCAGCCCGCCGACGCCGGTGCCGGCCAGTGTCTCGAGGTCATCGGCCCACCAGCGGGTTCCGAAGCCGTTGACGCGGACCCAGTCGCGGTTGCCGGCGGCCAGCCACCGCACCACGTTCTCGCGCGCGGCGGCCTTGTCCTTGGGCGCGACGGCGTCCTCGATATCGAGGACCACGATGTCGGCACGGGAGTGGACCGCGGGCGCGAATCGCTCGTAGTGCGAGCCGTTGACGAGCAGCCAGCTCCTGGCCAGCACGGGGTCGATGCGCGATCCGGCGTCACTGGGATCCGGCTCGCCGGCGATGTTCTGGTCGTACACGCGTTCATGGTCGCCTACCCACCCGGACAGGCGCGACGCGGGGTGCGGCGTCAGGCGAGGTTGGTCTCGAACAGATCCTGCAACGCGATCCAGTGCCGTTCGGCGGCTTCCTCGTCGTAGGGCGGGTTGTCGGGCACCGCGAACCCGTGGGCGGCCGGATAGAACTCGACCGTGTGGGTGACGGCGGCCGCGGTCAGCGCCTTGTCCAGAGTCTCGGCGTGCTCAGCGGTGAAGCCGCCGTCGTTTTCGGCGCCCGCGACGTAGACCGTCGCCTTCATCCGGTCGGCGAGCAGGTGCGGACTGCTCGGGTCCTCGGTGACCAGTCCGCCACCGTGGAAGGATCCGGCGGCGGCCACCCGGTCGGGCACTCGGCCGGCCACCGTGACCGACGTACGGCCACCCATGCAATACCCGCAGACGCCGAACGCGTCGCCCTTCACCTCCGGCCTGGCGGCCAGGAAGTCGAAGAAGGCCCCGGCGTCGGCGGCCATCATGTCCGGGGTGATGCTGCCGACCATGCCCATCAGTCGCTTGCGCTCGTCGGCGTCGCTGAACGCGGTCTGCATGTCGAACGGCTGCCAGTCTCCGTGGCGGTAGTAGACGTCGGGCAACAGCACCGCGTGCCCGAAGCCGGCCAGCCTGGCGGCCATCTCCTGGAACGTATCGCGCACCCCGCCGGCGTCGACGTACATCACGACGGCCGACCATGGGCCCGGGCCGTTGGGGGTGTGCAGTGTCACGGGACAGGCGCCGTCGGGTGTGGTGACGGTGGCAGCGATGCTCGGCATGCCTTCGTTTTACTCCTCGTCCCTCGACGTAAGCTGACCGAGTGCCGATCGCCACGCCATACGAGGATTTGCTGCGTCGGGTGCTCGAGCGGGGCACGCCGAAATCGGACCGCACCGGAACCGGCACCCGCAGCCTGTTCGGTCATCAGATGCGGTATGACCTGACTGCCGGTTTCCCGCTGATCACCACCAAGAAGGTGCACACCAAATCGATCGTCTACGAGCTGCTGTGGTTCCTGCGCGGCGACTCGAACGTCGGCTGGCTGCATCAGCACGGCGTCACCATCTGGGACGAATGGGCGAGCGACACAGGCGATTTGGGGCCAGTGTACGGCGTTCAGTGGCGGTCCTGGCCGACACCGTCCGGCGAGCACATCGACCAGATCGCCGCCGCTGTCGAGTTGCTCGAGACCGATCCGGACTCCCGGCGCAACATCGTGTCGGCATGGAACGTCGGCGAGATCCCGCAGATGGCGCTGCCGCCCTGCCACGCGTTCTTCCAGTTCTACGTCGCCGACGGCAGGCTGTCGTGCCAGCTCTACCAGCGCAGCGCCGACCTGTTCCTCGGTGTGCCGTTCAACATCGCCAGCTACGCGCTGCTCACGCACATGATGGCCGCGCAGACCGGTCTGGACGTGGGGGAGTTCATCTGGACCGGCGGTGACTGCCACATCTATGACAATCACATCGCCCAGGTCACCGAGCAGTTGAGCCGCGAACCTCGGCCGTATCCGGAACTCGTGCTGGCGCCTCGAGATTCGATCTTCGACTACACCTATGAGGACATCGCGATCCTCAACTACGACCCGCACCCGGCGATCAAGGCCCCCGTCGCGGTATGACGACGGTCGGACTGATCTGGGCACAGTCGACCTCTGGCGTCATCGGTCGCGACGGCGGGATCCCCTGGCGGCTGCCCGAGGACCAGGCCAGGTTCAAAGAGCTCACCATGACCCGCACGGTCGTCATGGGCCGGCTGACCTGGGAATCGCTGCCGTCGAAGGTGCGCCCACTGCCGGGACGAAAAAATGTCGTACTCACCCGGCAAGCTGGCTACATGGCCGACGGCGCACATGTGGTCTCGACTCTCCAAGAAGCCTTGACGGACGACCTCACCTGGGTGATCGGTGGTGGGCAGCTCTATACGCTGGCGCTGCCTCTCGCGACGCGATGCGAGGTCACCGAGATCGAGGTCGACCTGCCGCGCGACGACGGCGACGCGGTGGCTCCCGTGCTGGATGAATCGTGGGTGGGCGACGAGGGGGAGTGGCTCACCAGCAGCTCCGGCCTGCGTTACCGGTTCTTCAGCTACGTTCGGCCGTGACAACGCTGACGGCCGATGCGGCCCGCCGGGTCGGGGTGGCCGCTCAGGGCTTCTACGAGGCCAAGCCGGGGGGTGCCGTCACCCGCGCACATCTGCGCCGGATCATCTCGCGAATCCAAGTGCTGCAACTGGATTCGGTGTCGGTGGCGGTGCGCGCACACTACGCGCCGCTGTTCAGCCGGCTGGGTCCGTACGATCGCGACGTCCTCGACCGGTCGGCGTGGAGCCACTCGGCCCGCTCGCCGCGGCTTCTGGTGGAGTACTGGGCGCATGAGGCGGCGCTGATGGCGGTGGACGACTGGCCACTGCTGCGCTGGCGGATGCGGGAGTACACCCACGGGCGCTGGGGCACCCAGATCGTCAGGAAGAACCCGAAGCTGGCCGATGACATCATCGCCGCCGTCACCGAACTCGGGCCCTCGACCGCCGGCCAGATAGAGGC
The DNA here is from genome assembly GCA_963699655.1 of uncultured Actinomycetota bacterium. GTDB lineage: Bacteria > Actinomycetota > Actinomycetes > Mycobacteriales > Mycobacteriaceae > Mycobacterium. The sequence continues at coordinate 11,662 of CAVOUV010000011.1, read as the reverse complement.
GCATCTGGGCGCCGTACAACGCGGCAGGAAAGGTCCGTGGTGGGACCGCAGCGACACCAAGTGGGTGACCGAGGCGTTGTTCGCCGCCGGGGTGCTGACGACGGCCACCCGCGTCGGATTCGCCCGCCACTACGACCTCACGGAACGGGTGCTACCGCCTGAGGTGGTCGCCCGCGAAGTCGACGATGACGAGGCGGTGCGGGAGCTCACGCTGCGGGCGGCCACCGCGCTGGGGGTGGCGACCGAGGCTGACATCCGTGACTACTTCCGGCTCGGCGCGAAGATGGTCAAGCCCGCCATCGCCGCACTGGTCGACGCGGGCGAGATCGAGCGCGTCGAGGTCGAGAACTGGAGTGCGCCGGCATATCTGCGGTCGGGGCAGATCATTCCGCGGCGTGATCGCGGCACGGCACTGCTGTGTCCGTTCGATCCGCTCATCTTCTTCCGGCCACGGGTGGAGCGGCTGTTCGATTTTCACTACCGCATCGAGATCTATACCCCAGCCCCGAAGCGCCAATACGGTTACTACGTGTGGCCGTTCCTGCTCGACGGCCGGCTGGTCGGCCGGGTCGACCTGAAAGCCGAACGCACCCGGGACGCCCTGCACGTCGTGGGCGCGTTCGCCGAGCCCGGCCAGGAGCAGCCGTCCCGGGTGGCCGAAGCGCTGGCCGCCGAGCTGCAGGCGATGGCGTCCTGGCTGGGTCTGGGTGAGGTTACGGTCGGGAAGCGGGGAGTTCTGACGAATGCTCTGGCGCGGGCCCTGCGGTGACCTGACCTCCTCGCGTCCGACACCGCGGCCACCCTGTTGACGACGTACACCACGACGCCGATGCCCAGCCAGACGATGCCGCCGATCTTGGCCAGCGAGTCGGCGTTGAACAACACGTAGGCGATGATCACGAAACCCAGCGCGGGCACCACCAGGTGCAGCAGGTAGTTCTTCGACTTCTTGCGGCCCACGTAGTACCAGATCACCGAGATGTGCAGCAGGCAGAAGCCGAACAGCGCGCCGAAGTTGACCAGCGACGAGATCAGCCCGATCTGGCCGACGAAGAACAGCACGAGCACCAGGCTGATCGCACTGACCGTCAGGATCGCCGCCATCGGCACCTGCCGCGAACTGATCTTCGACAAGAAGCTCGGCAGCTGGCGGTCCCGGCTCATCGAGAACAGCAGCCGGCTGGTCGCGGCCTGGGCGGCCATGGCGTTGGCGAATCCGACGGCCAGCACGTTGACCACGAAGAAGGCGTTCATCCAGCCGGTCGTCGACGCCGCCCGGACCAGATCGAAGAACGCGTTGCCCGCTTCGTCGTCGCTGAAGGATTCGCGGCCGCCGGCCAGCAGGCTGGCCAGCCACGTCTGCGTGACGAAGAGGAACGCCACGATGAAGAGCGCGCCGATCATGGCCCTGCCGGCCGGGTTGCGCTTACCCGTGGACTCCTCTGCGAGAGTGGAGATTCCGTCGAAGCCCAGAAAGCTCAGCACGGCGATCGACAGCGCGGATGCGATCAGTGGCGCACTGACGAGCTCCGGGTTCCAGATCGGCGTCGTGCTCCAGCCGACATTGGGCAGGCTCTGACCGCTGATGGCGCGGACCGCGATGACCACGAAGATCACCACAAAGACCAGTTCGATGGCCAGGAACACGCGGTTGGCCATCTTCAACGAGTCGACACCGAGCAGGTTGATGACCGTGTTGACGACGACGAACACGATCGCCCACATCCACCGCGGCGTACCGGGGAACAGGCCGATCATGGATTCGGCGGCGAACACGTACAGCAGCGTCGGCACCAGCAGGTAGTCCAGCAGGATGGCCCAGCCGGCGAAGAAACCGGCGCCGGGATGGATCCCGCGGCCGACATACGAGAACACCGATCCGGCAAGGGGAAACGATTTGGCCATCTGCGCGTAGGCCAGCGCGGTGAACACCATGGCCACCAGGCCGATGACGTAAACCAGCGGGACCATGCCCGATGCGCTGTTGTAGACCGTGCCGAAGATCGCCCACGGCGCGATCGGCACCATGAAGACCAGCCCGTAAACCAGCAGGTCGACGGTGGCGACGGAGCGGTGCAGTTCCTGCTTGTAGCCGAATGATTCCAGCGTGCGCTGTCCGTCGGCGCCGGTCTGCGAGGGTGAGACGTCCATAGAAGATCCTGTAGTCCTGTCGGTCGAGGGGATCAGAGGCCGGCGGTGTCGTGACCGGCGAGGAATTCGGCGACGACGGCGCGGAATTCCTCAGGCTTCTCCAGGTGGGTGCAGTGACTGCTGTCGGGGAAAACGTGGCTGCGGGCGTCGGGGATGTTCTCGACGTACGGTCGCCAGGTCGCCGGGGTGGCCTCGTCGTATTCGCCCGCGATCACCAGGGTGGGAACGGTGATCGACGGCAGCCTATCGACGATGCTCCATTCGCGCAGCGTGCCGACGACGTGAAACTCGTTGGGCCCGTTCATGGTGTAGTAGACCGTCGGCTCGGACTCCATCTGTTTCTCGCTGTCGACGAAGTCCTGGGGCATCGGTACCACCCGGCACACGTGGCGGCGGTAGAACTCCTGCGTCGCGGCCAGATACTCCGGATCGGTGACGGAGCCGTCCGCCTCGTGCCGCTCCAACGCGTCCTGGGTCTGGGGTGGCAGCTGCGCGCGCAGTTCGGCGGCGCCCTCCACCCACAGCTGCATCGAGGCGGGGGAGTTGCAGATCGACAGTGACGTCAGACCCGGGGGTTGCAGCACCGCGATCTCGGCGCCCAGCATCCCGCCCCAGGACTGTCCCAGCAAGTGGTAATTCTCGACGCCGAGTGCCGTCCGCACGGCTTGGAACTCCTCGATGAACAGTTCCGGCGTCCAGAAGTCGACGGGCGCGTCGGGTAGGTGAGTGCTTGCCCCGCAACCAACTTGGTCGTAGTGGATGACGGTGCGGCCGGTCTCGTCGGCGAGCTCCGCGATGTTCGCGACGTAGTTGTGGGCCATCCCCGGTCCGCCGTGCAGGACGAAAAGCGGCAGGGCCCCGGGCCGCGGATTGTCGTGTGCGGTGATCTGTACCCAGGTTTCATAGCCGCGGAAGGGCACCATGCGCGTCTCGCGATTCACGTCGAACAGCATGGACCAGTAAAGGTCTTGTGGCAAGACCATTGATTACAATTAGCATCGAGGAGACGAAGGGGGGTGCGGCCCAATGGCTCACGATGGCGCACCGGCCGGGCCGGGGCTGCTTGCCCAGCAAATCGAAACGCCTTCGCGCGTCGACGAGATCACCGACCGGCTGATCACCGCGATCGCGATCGGAGAGTATCTGCCCGGCGCGCGGCTGCCGGTCGAACGTGAATTATCGGCATCGCTGGGGGCCGGCCGGATGACGGTGCGGGCCGCGCTGGCCCGCCTCGTGGACCGCGGCCTGCTCGAAACCCGCCGCGGCCGTGGCGGCGGTTCCTATGTGCTGGATCAGTGGCCCGAGTCGTCGACAGAGGTGGTGGGACGCACACTGAGCATGCGCCTCGGCGAGTTGCGGGATCGCTGCGACGCGGTGTGCCGGTTGCAGGGTGCGGTGTGCAGGGCCGCGGCGGAGGCGCGGTCGGACGCGGACCTCGAGCGGATTCGGCGGAGACTCGAGGCGTACCGCGGGGCGGGCACGGGACTGGCGGCGCAGCAGGCCGACAGCCGATTCCACCTGGCGATCATGGACGCCGCGCACAACGACGTTCTCAAGGGAGTGTTGCTGGATCTCCAAACGACCGTCAGCATCGGCTCGCCTGCGCACCTGTGGGGCGAGCCGTCGCGGATGCGCGAGATGGAGAAGCGGGCCTTACATGAGCACAAGGCGCTGCTGACGGCGATAGCCGACCGCCGCAGTGACGACGCCGACGCCCTGGCGCGCACGCACGGTGCCATCGACTTCGAGCACATCACCGCGGCGATGCGCCGCGCCGGCGCCCTCGCCGACTGACGCTTTATCGTCAGTTCAGCGGAATGTCGTTGTCGCCCTTGGAATCCTGATACTGCCGCGACAGCGCCGCATAGACATCGCGGATCCGCTGATTCTGCTCACGGAGCTGGGCGCGTTGCGGCTCGGGTTCGGCGTCGATCAGAGTCGCTACCGACCGGGCGGTCCAGAACGCGTTGCTGTGCCGGTAGTTCCCGTTCTCCACGCCGAACACCTCTTTGAGGATCCGCAGGTCGTGCGGGATTCCGAAGGCGTCTCGGGAGTCCTCATAGGTGTAGAAGTAATAGAAGTTGTCGAAGCCGGCCCAGGTGATCGCAGACAGGCACAGCGGGCAGGGTTCGTGGGTGGACAGGAACAACAGGTCGCGGGTCGGCGGTCGCCCGGGCAACTCGTAGAACTGGTTCAGGGTGCTGACCTCGCCGTGCAGAAGCGGGTTGTCGGTTTCGCTGTTGGTTCCCGCGATCACCAAGGACAGGTCCGACTTGCGTAGGAGTGCGGCTCCGAAAACCTTGTTCCCCGCACTGACACCGCGCTCGGTCATCGGCAGGATGTCCGATTCCATGACCTCGAGCAGGCGGGGAGCGAGCGTCGTTGCTGCCATGGCGCTCACCCTAACGTGACACACCGGCCTCCAAGGCGGCAAACGCGGTATCGACGAGTGCGACGAGATCCTCATCGGCGCCCGCCGCCCATCGCATCATCGCCGGTGCGATCGCTCCGAGCGCCGCGGACGCCTGCACCGTATCGGAGAGGTCGGGCTCGCGCAGGCCGGCGCGGCGCGCGAGCGCCCGCGCGAACAGGTCGCGAGTCACGTCCTGCGCAACCAAGTTACGACTCCGCAGTATCGGATTGTTCACTATCAGCCGGGTTCGGATGAGTAGTGCCTCCCGGTCGGCCTCGAGAACCTGGCCCAATCCAACGCGGATGGCGTTGTGCAGCGCGGTCAATGGAGCCTCGAGTGGCGGCCGCGCCACGATGAGGTCCTCGATGAGCGGGTCGTATTCGTCGTACTCGACGACGTCCTCCTTGCGTGGGAAGTACCGGAAGAAAGTCATGTGCGACACTCCGGCTGCCGAGGCAATCTCCTCGACTGTCGTCGCCTCATAACTCTTTTCGGCGAACAGGCGGAGTGCGTGCTGCTGGATTGCGTGTTTCGTCGCCGCCTTCTTGCGCGCACGCCAGTCGTCGGTCATCGGGCAGGCACGCGCCCGCGCGCGCCAAGGGCGCGGTCGAGCCACGCCTGGAGGCGGTCGACCTCGTTCCCACGCCACGCCAGATGGCCGTCCGGCCGGACCAGCAGCGCGCCGCCTTCACCCGGGAGCGTGATCACGTCACCCAAGCGTGCACGCGCGACATCGGCCAGCGCTTCGGGGCCGACCAATGCCCACGCCGGCCCGAGCGCGTCGTACATGCCATCCCGGTCCGGGACTCGATCGCCCGGCCGTAACCCGGGCAGCCGACGACGCCGATCCGCGCCCAGTGGGCCATCTCGGTAGGACACCCGCAGCTGCGACGCCTTCTTCGCGATCAACCGCTGGATCCAGCCACGGTTCAGCAGCGGCACCGCGATACGGTCGCGCACGAGGCGGGCTATCCGGCTGTGTCCCACCACGATCTGGGTCAAACCGCTGGTCGACTCGAGAACATCCTTCGCGATCGGGCGCCGCTCTGCCTCATAGGTGTCGAGCAGGCTGTCATCGGCGCGGCCGTTGATCACGAGCGCGAGCTTCCACGCGAGGTTCTCGGCATCGCCGATACCGGTGTTCATACCTTGTCCGCCCAACGGGCTGTGGATGTGCGCAGCGTCCCCGGCCAGCAGCACCCGGCCGCGCCGGTAGGTGTCGGCGAGGCGCCGTTGGATGCGAAACACCGATGTCCAATCGACCGTGCGGACCACGCCGCCCGCCTCGTCGGCCAAGCGCGTAGCAAGGTGATCGACAATGTCGTCTGATCTCGGATCCGCGCCCATCTCCTGAGGTGCCGGTGCCATCACCCGCCACAGGTCCTCGCCGGGCAAGGGGAACGCGGCCAGCAACTGTGTTCCGTGCATCCACACGGATGCCGCATCGCGTGGCCGGTCCACATCGGCATGTACGTCGGCGAGCAGAAAACGCTCGACGAGCGGAACACCGGGAAACCCGACGCCGAGCGCCTTTCGGACCACGCTGTGGGCACCGTCCGCCCCGATCACCCAGCCCGCGTCGATCCTGCTGTCGTCGTCCAATCGCACGGAGACACCGTCCGCGTTCGGGTCGAGCGCGGCGACGCCACGACTCCACTCGATTGTTCCGCCGAGTTCGGCGAGTCGGTCCCGTAATGCCGCCTCGATCTCGGCTTGCGACACGATCAAGCCGGGTCGCCCGCCCAGCCGCTGCATCGACGATCCGATCTGAAGTCGAGCCAGCTCGCGCCCCTCGACGGTGACCACGACCTGTTGAATCGGCATGGCGCGTTGCGGGAGGTCGCCGAGGGCGCCGAGTCGGTCGAGCACCTCGACGCCGCGTGGCTGTAGACCCAGGGCACGCGATGTCACCGCCGGGCCCGGAGCCTTGTCGACCACTCGCACAGCGATACCGGCGGCCCGCAGACCACAGGCCAGGGCCAATCCCGTCGGGCCCGCTCCGACTACGACGACATCTGTATCCATCAGAGCTCCACGATGTGTTAGTTGACTAACATGTTAGTCCACTAACACAGCCCGTGGATAGGTCCACGTTAGGGTGAGCCGTGGCCGAGACGGCGCCGCTGCGCGTGCAACTGATTGCCAAGACCGAATTCGCGGCACCGCCGGACGTGCCGTGGAGCACCGACGCGGACGGCGGTCCGGCGCTGGTGGAGTTCGCCGGACGGGCCTGCTATCAGAGCTGGTCGAAACCGAACCCGCGGACCGCGACCAATGCCGCCTACCTTCGCCACATCATCGACGTCGGACATTTCTCGGTGCTCGAGCACGCGAACGTGTCGTTCTACATCACCGGTCTTTCGCGGTCGTGCACCCATGAGCTGATCCGGCACCGCCATTTCTCGTATTCGCAGCTGTCGCAGCGCTACGTTCCCGAACACGAATCGCAGGTCGTCGTGCCGCCGGGCATCGAGGGTGACTCGGAGCTGGAAGCGCTGTTCACGGCGGCCGCCGACGCGAGCCGCGCGACGTATGCCGAGCTGCTCGACAAGCTGGAGGCGAAGTTCTCCGACCAGCCCAACGCCGTGTTGCGTCGTAAACAAGCCCGGCAGGCGGCTCGCGCGGTGCTGCCCAATGCCACGGAAACTCGCATCGTAGTCACAGGGAACTACCGGGCATGGCGTCATTTCATCGCGATGCGTGCCAGCGAACACGCCGACGTGGAGATCCGCAGGTTGGCGATCGAGTGCCTGCGCCAGTTGATCGACGTCGCGCCGCAGGTCTTCTCCGACTTCGAGATCTCCGTGCTGGCAGATGGCACCGAAGTGGCGACGAGCCCGCTAGCGACAGAGGCGTAGCCGAAGCCTGATCGGATCCGGTCCACCGAACTCAGAGTTCCAGCGGGTAATCTTGTTCCCCGTGAGTACCAGCGGATTCGACGTGACCGCCCAGTTGGGCACCGTGCTGACCGCCATGGCGACTCCGTTCAAGCCCGACGGCTCGCTGGACACCGACGCCGCGGCCCGGCTGGCCGCCCGCCTCGTCGACGCGGGCTGCGACGGTCTGGTGCTGTCGGGCACCACGGGCGAGTCGCCAACGACCACCGACGACGAGAAGATCGCGCTGTTACGCGCCGTGCTCGACGCGGTGGGCGACCGGGCGCGGGTGATCGCCGGGGCGGGCACCTACGACACCGCGCACAGCGTGCATCTCGCGAAGGCATGTGCGGCCGAGGGGGCACACGGTCTGCTCGTGGTGACGCCGTATTACTCCCGTCCGTCGCAGGCCGGTCTGCTCGCACACTTCACCGCCGTCGCGGAAGCCACGCCGCTGCCGCTGATTCTCTACGACATCCCGCCGCGGTCGGTGGTGCCGATCGAATGGGACACCATTCGCAGGCTGGCCGGGCACCCCAATATCGTCGCCATCAAGGATGCGAAGGGCGACCTGCACGGCGGGGGGCAGATCATCGCCGAGACGGGTCTGGCGTACTACTCCGGTGACGATGCGCTGAACCTGCCGTGGCTGGCGATGGGGGCCGTCGGTTTCGTCAGCGTATGGGGGCATGTCGCTGCCAGTCAGTTGCGAGACATGTTGTCGGCGTTCAACTCCGGCGATGTCGCCACCGCACGCAAGATCAACGTGACGCTCGGGCCGTTGAGCAGTGCCCAGTCGCGACTGGGTGGCGTCACCCTCGCCAAGGAGGGCCTGCGCCTGCAGGGCTTCGACGTCGGCGACCCACGGCTGCCGCAGCTTCCGGCCACGCCCGACCAGATCGAGGCGTTGGCCGCCGATATGCGCGCCGCCGCGGTGCTCCGGTAGTGAACTCCGAACTCAAACCACCGGGGCCGCTGGCCCCGGGCGGCCTGCGGGTCACAGCGCTCGGCGGGATCAGCGAAATCGGCCGCAACATGACGGTTTTCGAGCATCTGGGCCGCCTGCTGATCGTGGACTGCGGCGTGCTCTTCCCGACCCATGACGAGCCCGGCGTCGACCTGATCCTGCCCGATCTCCGTCACGTCGAGCATCGTCTCGACGACGTCGACGCGTTGGTGATCACCCACGCCCACGAAGACCACATCGGCGCGATCCCGTTCCTGCTCAAGCTGCGACCCGATATCCCCATCGTGGGTTCGAAATTCACGATCGCACTGATTGCGGAGAAGTGCCGCGAACATCGCATCAAGCCGGTGTTCACCGAAGTCGCCGAGGGCCAGCGATCCACGCACGGTGTGTTCGAGTGCCAGTATTTCCACGTCAACCACTCGATCCCGGGCTGCTTGGCGATCGCGATCCACACCGGTGCGGGCACGGTGCTGCACACCGGTGACATCAAGCTCGACCAGCTTCCGCTCGACGACCGGCCCACCGACCTGCCGGGTATGTCCCGGTTGGGCGATGCGGGGGTCGACCTGTTCCTCTGTGATTCAACGAATTCCGAGATCCCCGGCGTCGGTCCGTCGGAGAGCGAAGTCGGCCCGGCGCTGCACCGGTTGATCCGCGGTGCCGAAGGGCGCGTGATCGTCGCGTGCTTCGCGTCGAACGTCGACCGGGTGCAGCAGATCATCGACGCCGCGGTGGCGCTTGGGCGGCGGGTGTCGTTCGTCGGCCGTTCGATGGTGCGCAACATGGGAATCGCCCGCGATCTGGGATATCTCCACGTCGACGACTCCGATGTGCTCGACATCGGCGCCGCCGAGATGATGCCGCCGACCGGATCGTGCTGATCACGACCGGAACGCAGGGCGAGCCGATGTCGGCGCTGTCGCGGATGTCGCGTGGCGAGCACCGCAGCATCACGCTGACCGCGGGCGATCTGATCATCCTGTCGTCCTCGTTGATCCCGGGTAACGAGGAAGCCGTCTACGGTGTGATCGACGCACTGGCCAAGATCGGCGCCCGCGTTGTCACCAATGCCCAAGCCCGCGTCCATGTTTCGGGCCACGCCTATTCCGGCGAACTGCTGTTCCTCTACAACGCCGTGCGGCCGCGCAATGTGATGCCGGTGCACGGCACCTGGCGGATGCTGCGGGCCAATGCGAAACTGGCCGAACGCACCGGGGTTTCCGGGACAACATCGTGCTGGCCGAGAACGGGGTCAGCGTCGACCTGGTGGGGGGCAGGGCGCGTATCGCCGGGGGGGTCACGGTCGGGAAGATGTTCGTCGACGGCCTGATCACCGGTGACGTCGGCGACGCCACCCTCGGCGAACGACTCATCCTGTCTTCGGGTTTCATCGCGGTGACGGTTGTCGTGCGGCGCGGGACGGGCAAACCCGCCGGACCGGCGCACCTGCACTCTCGCGGCTTCTCCGAGGATCCCAAGGCGCTGGAACCGGTGGCGGTCAAGGTGGAAAAAGAGCTGGAGAACCTCGCGTCGGACAACGTCACCGATCCCACCCGGATCGCGCAGTGCGTTCGCCGCACCATCGGTAAGTGGGTGGGCGAGACCTACCGGCGTCAACCGATGATCGTGCCGACGGTCATCGAGATCTGATCGCGTTCGCCCGTCAACCGCGAAACTGTATTCCAGCAGAAGAAGTGCGAGTAGAGGCCTGATGGAATACAGTTTCGGCGCGAATTCGCCGGCCGGGCTACGCTTTCTCCGCGTATGCGGTCCACTCGATCTGTGACGCGGTGAGGGTCTCGGCCCGCGGGCCGGACGTAGTTGCGTTCGATGTAATCCGGCCCGGCCTGCTCGACGAGCCGCCAGCCGTATCCGGCCACGAACGCCGATACATTGTCGGGCTGAATCCCGAAGTCCCACATCTGCTGCCGCACCCGAAATCTGCGGTAGAGGGTCTCGGCGCCGAACATGTTCGTGCCGTCCAGGAAATCCTTGCGGATGTAGGTGAAGACCAGTCGGCTACCGGAGGCGGCGTCGCGCAGGTGTTCGAGCGTCGCACGCGCCGCGGCCTCGGTCAGGTATTGCGTGACGCCCTCCCAGATGAAGAATGTCCGCGCGTCACTTCGGTAGCCCTGTTCGACGAGTTTCGCCGCAAGGTCGTCGTTCTCGAAGTCCACCGGCACCAAGTGAACTGACGGCGGCACCGCGCCGACCGCCCGCTGCACCACCGCTCGTTTACGCGTGATGTTCTCCGGCAGGTCGACCTCGAAGACCGGGATATCGCTGCGCCGGGCCAGTCGGTACGCGCGGGTGTCAAAACCGGCCCCGAGCACGACGACCGCGTCGATCTCGCAGAGCGCTTCGTCGAGTCTCTCGTCGATGAACCGCTTCCGGCTGGCCAGATTCGCCCACAGTCCGGGTCCGGCACGCTCAGAACCCCCAGATCATGAGTCGCCGTAGCGGAGCCAGGCGCGTGGCGTCGACCACCGCCCGCAGGCCGCCCGGCAGGAAGGACCGGGCCAAATCGTCGGACACCAAGCGTCGCTCCGCCGGCTCATTTTGTTCCACGGCGGCCAATACCATCGGGCCGAATGCCGTCTGAGTGACCGAGTGCTCGCCTGCCATGAGTGTCAGCGCTTGTTGACGGCGCCCGCGTCGACCGGAAGTGTCGTGCCCGTTACGTATCTGGCGGAGTCAGAGACCAGCCACGCCACCGCGTTGGCGATGTCCTCGGGTTCGACAACCGGCACCGGCAAGGCGTTGCCCAGGTCCCGTGGGCAGTCGGGCGACCGGCTGACCTCTTCCAGCCACCCGCGGATGAACTCGTTGTTGATCATCGGCGTGTTCACTCCGGTCGGATGCACCGTGTTGACCCGAATGCTGTGCTTGGCAAGAAGATTCGCGTACTGGCGCATGAGGCCGACCATGCCGTGCTTGGCGGCGGTGTAGCCGAGTGCACCCGGATCATCTCCACCCATCGCGACCAGTCCTGCCACGGAACTGATCAGCACGATCGCGCCGCCGTCGCCCTGCTCGATCATCGTCGGGATGGCGGCCTCGACCGTATGGAAGGCGCCGGTGAGGTTGACGTCCAGCACGTCACGCCAGCCCGCATACCCGTTCTGCATCGGCGCGATGCCGGCATTGGCGACCACGATGTCGAGCCGGCCGAGTTCGTCGAGGCCATCCTGCAGCGCGGCCCGCAGCGCCTTCTCGTCGCGAACGTCGGCCTGCCGGGCGACGATTCGCGCG
>CAVOUV010000010.1:0-197443 GCA_963699655.1 uncultured Actinomycetota bacterium | reverse complement strand
CATTGCGCGGCAGGGTCTGCGGGTGGGCGGCGACGTCGAGGTCATCGCCTTCGACGACATCGAGTGGTTCACGACCCCGATCCACCCGTCTCCGTCATCGCACAGGATGCCGGTGCGATCGGTCGCCTTGCCGTCGAGTCGCCACTGATGCGATCGCCGGCGAGGAGCCCCAATCAGTGATCCTGCCGACGACGTTCATCGACCGGTCGGGGAACCGCGATGGCTGACGTCTTTGTCGTCGGCAGCCTCAATGCCGACCATCGTGTTCGCGTGGGCAGCATCCCCAAAGCGGGTGAAACCGTTCTCGGCTCCGAGATCGTCGTGGGGGCCGGAGGCAAGGGCGCGAACCAGGCCGTTGCCGCATCGCGGGCCGGTGCGGCGACCACGATGATCGGCGCGTGCGGCGACGATGCCGACGGCGTGGCCGTGCGGGCCGCGCTCGACCGCCAAGGCGTCGGCACCCCGACATGTGCGCATTGTCGACGGAGCGCAGACGGGCCGGGCATTCATTGCCGTCGACGACCACGGCGGCAACGCGATCGTCGTCTCTCCCGGCGCCAATGCCCGGCTCACCGAACGGGGTATCAGCGTGGGTCTGCAACACATGGCAGCCGGCGACATCCTGCTGCTGCAGCTCGAGACGCCTGAGCGGCTGGTCCGCCACGCCGCGCGTACAGCCGCCCGGGCCGGGGGCGTCGTCATTCTCAACGCTGCCCCGGTGCCCAACGCAATCGACGGGTTGTTCGACGATGTCGACGTCCTCATCGTCAATGAGCACGAGCTGGCCGGGATCGCCCGCATGCTGCAACAGCCCGGCGACCATGACATGGCAGCACTGGCCGACGCGTCGGGCGCCGGCGTCATCTGCACTGCCGGTGCCGACGGCGCCTACGTCAGGCACCAGGGCAGCACCGAGCACATCGAGGCACCGGCCGTCGGCGCCGTCGACACCACCGCCGCCGGTGACACATTCATCGGCTTCCTGGCGGCCGGACTTGCCCGCAACGCCGGACCGACCTGGCGGGTGCCAGCGAAGCCGCTGTGCGCGCAGCGAGTTTGGCGGTGACGCGCGAGGGCGCGATCGACTCGATTCCATTCAACGACGAGGTCGTCGGCGCCGTTCGACGGTTCAGCACGAAAGGGCAAGCATGAGAGTCGCTTTGGGTAACGATCACGCGGGCTACCCGCTCAAGGAGTACGTCCGCACGGTTCTCGAGGATCTCGGTCACGACGTGATCGACCGCGGCGCACCGAGCGAGGCGCCGGTCGATTTTCCCGACATCACCTGGGACATCTTGGTGATGCGGTCCGCAAAGGTGAGGCCGACCGAGCAGTGCTCGTCTGCGGAACCGGTGTCGGCGCGGTCATGGCGGCCAACAAGATTGCCGGCATCCGCTGCGCGCTCGGCCACGATGTCTACTCCGCGCATCAGAGCGTTGAGCATGACGATGCCAACGCCATCGCGATGGGCGCATGGGTCATCGGGCGCGCGACGGCCGCCGAGGTCCTCGCGGCGTTCCTCAACGCCCGATTCGACAACGACGACGACACGATTCGCCGAGTTCGCAAACTGCAAGACCTGGAACGCAATTCCGCCCGTGAGCTCGCCGACCAACTCGGACCTGCAATCGCTATCGAAGGAGATACGCAATGAGCACCGACATCGATCAACGTCGACAGCAGGCGGAGCACGGCTCGCCCGGCAAGCTCAGAACCGCGTTCGGCGCGGCCGCGGGAACGTGTGTCGAGAACTATGACTCTGTCGCGTACGGCACCGCGTCCGCCCTCTATTTCGGTGACGCGTTCTTCCCGAAGTCGGATCCCACCGTGGGGACGTTGCTCTCGTTCGCGACGCTGGGGGTCGGCTTCCTCATGTGGCCGATCGGCGGCTCGGTCGGTGGGTACCCGCCGACCGGTTCGGTCCTAAGCCCGTGCTGGTCGGGGCACTTCTGCTGATGGGCATCGCGACGGTTGCGATCGGGCTTCTGCCGACATACGCGCAGGTGGGTGTCCTCGCGCCGATCCTGCTCGTATCCATCCGAATCATCCAGGGCCTGGCCTTCGGCGCCGAGTGGGGCGGCGCGGTGATGATGGCGTACGAACACGCGCCGTGGCGAAAGCGCGGACGATTCGCCGCTATCCCCCAGGCGGGAAATCCGCTCGGAATCGCACTCGCCAACATCGCGTTTCTCGCCGCGGCGCCACTGGACAGCGACTGGTCATGGCGTATTCCGTTCCTCGCCAGCTCAGTCCTCATCATCGTCGGTCTCTACGTGCGCCTACGACTCGAGGAGTCACCCGAGTTCGAGCGGGCGAAGGCGGCGGGGAACATCGTCCGCAACCCGTTCTTCACCGTGATCCGCGAGGACTGGCGAAACATCCTGCGCATCATCGCTCTTCGCGCGCTGGTGGAGTCGTGCGCCTACTACCTGACCGCGACATATCTGTTGTCCTACATGACCAGTCGCAATTCCGACGCCCGCCACCGTGGCCCCGACGGGTGTGGTGATCGCGAGCATCATCGCGGTCGGCACCACCTTCGGCGCAGGCACGCTCACCGACCGGATCGGGCGGCGACGCGTATACCTGGCGGTACTGGTCCTGCTCGCGGTCGCTTTGGTGTTCCGATGTACCTGCTGGTGAATACCGGCGAGCCCTTCCTGATCGCACTGGTGTTCATCATCGGAATCGGCATAATCCACGCGACTCTGACCGGAACGCAAGGTGCGTGGTTCGCGGAAGTCGTCGAGCACCAACACCCGCACTTCGGGCGCATCGATCGGCTATCAGGTCGCCGCGTCGATCGCCGGCTTCGCGCCGTTCCTGGCGGTGATGCTGGCGAACTCGTTCGGCTGGATGGGTCCCGCGATGTTCTACGTGTTCGTCGGATTCGTCGGCCTCGCAGGCGTTCTCGTCACGGCGGAGACGTGGGGTCCACGGCAACGTGCCGAGGTCGACGCGCTGATCGCGGGCACGAGTCCTGCCGACGTCCCCGCACGCTGACGACTACGTCACCACCGCCACCGCGAACCCGTCCCACCCCTTGGTTCCGACCGTCTGAATGCCGCCGCCTCCAATTGCGGGTGCTCGCCCATCATCTCGAGCATGTCGCGCACGGCACGAGCCTGATGATCATCGGCGGCGGGGTCAAGCACCCGGCCCATGCGAGCAATGTTGTCCACCACGATGACTGAACCTGGCGCGCCCAGCTTGATCGCCCACTCGACGTAGGCGACGTTGTTCTCCTTGTCGGCGTCGATGAAGATCAGGTCGAACGGCTCACCGCGGTCCGCCAGTTGCGGCAGTGTGTCCAGCGCCGCTCCGACGATCACCTCGATTCGGTCTGCGACGTCGGCGCGCTCGAAGTTTCTGGCGCCACCTCCGCGTGCCTGGTTCGTATTCGAGCGTGACGATGCGGCCGCCGGGCCCGACACCGCGGGCCAGGTTGATGGTGCTATAGCCGGCCAGCGTGCCGATCTCCAGCACCCGGCTCGCGTGCATCACGGTCGCCAGCAGCGCCAGCAGCTTGCCGTGTTGGGCCGACACCTCGATGGCGGGCATGCCCGCCGCCCACCCGCTTCCCGCGCCGCGCGCAGCGCGTCGTCCTCGGTGCGCAACACCCGGTTGAACATCTCGTCGAGGGACTTGGGGTCCGGCTTGGTCACGGTCCGACGTTACCCGCTATCGCACACCTTCTTTGGCGTAGCATGACCCGCAGCACATGGCCGACCTCGGGGCCCATCACGGCTTCGGCGAGTTCGCAGAACGTGGCGACGAACTCCGTGCCGTGCGGCGGCTCCGCGCGCTGAGGTGGTGGGCGATCTCGTGCAGTACGACCAGTTCCCGCAGCGCCCAGGCGGTCCGCCGGTCGGGCACCGCGATGGTGGCGGTGCCGTCTGAGCTTTCGTAGTGCGCGGCGGTGGCGCCGCGACGGGCGCGCACGGTCAGCGGGCCGGTGGCGGGCCATCGCTGACGGACGCCGGGATGCGCGAGCACGTCGTCGACATAGCGCTGCACCGCCGGCACCGACGCGAATCGTCCCTCAGGCGGCAGCGTCAGCTGTGTGCCGAAGAAGTCGACGGCTCGGCTGCCGTGTTCGTTGGCCCGGTCGAACAGCGTCCGGACGAACTCCTCGGCGGCGTAGACCCTCGCGCGTTGCGTGTCGCGGGGCGTCACTTCTTCAGCGCGGAGCGGGCGCCTGCCAGCTCGGGGCTGTTGCCCAGCCGGGCCCGCTGCCCAGCGCGATCACCGGCACGCCGCGCCGCCGACGAGTACCCGGCCGTGGCGCTGGTGGCCCGCCAGGTACCCCGCGCCTCGGAGGTGTGACGGTAGAAGTCCTTCAGCTCGATATCCTTGTCCCGCAACGCGATGGCCGTGCCCGGACGGCTGTCACGACCCTTGGTGGCTTCTCGCTGCGCCTCTTCGCGCGCCTCGGACAGCCGCTTGCCGACCCGGGCGCCGAAGGCCAGCTGAAAGTTGATCCGGGCGGTGATCGTCGGCGTCGGCCGATGCGCACCGGACCCGATGTACGTCTCGGAGGCCCTCACCATCTGCATCACCAGGCTGGCGTACAGCGTGTGGCTGGCGTCGATGTCCTCGGCGAAGCCGTAGGCGTAGACGAACGTCGAGTTGGATGCGACATCGCACTTCACGTCGTTGGCCCCGCGATCACCACGAACAGCTGCACGTAGGTGCGCAGCCCGCGCGATCCCGCGTTGCCGATGGTGATGGTGCGCTGGCCGGGCGTCTGCGCCTTGGTGCGTTGTCCGAATGCGACCGCGCCACCGCGAGGTCGATGGATGTCGCGGTGGCCAGCCGTTGCGCGGCGGCCATGAACGCCTCGGCCTCGTGCTGGTTGTCGGTGCCTTCGGCCTGGCGCAGCAGGGCGGCGATGCGCGCCAGCATCTTGTCGTCGCTCATGCCGTCAGATTAGAGCCCCTTGGCGACTACTTGTGACGAAGTCGTCCAGCGCGGTCACCAGTTGTGGAGAAAGCGGATCCTTCTTGGCGTAGTTGGCGACGTTGTCGGTCGGGTCGTCGCGCAGCACATGGTTGACGCCCTTGAGTTCGACCACCGTCAGAGCGGTGTGCTTGAGCGCGGCGATCAGCGGCTGTTCGGCGTCACAGTTGGCCTGGCCGTCGGAGTCCGAACACGTCAGCAGCACCGGTGTGCCTGCGGGCACCTTGGCCGCCAGCGCCAGCGGGTCGATCGCGTCGGCTTCCACGACGGCCTTGACGTTGCCCGGGTTGAGGATCGCGCCCAGCCCCTCGGGCAGCTTGGCCGGCGCGGTGCCCCTGGTGCGGACTTCGTCGACGGCGGCCGACCAGGCCGACAGGCGTCGCCGGGCTTCGCGTCGGCGCGCACCCGGTCGGTGATGATGTCGAGGTAGCGGCCGGGCAGCGGCTGAAACAGCCCCAGCGAGTGGATCTTGGCGCGTCGGGCCGGTATCGGTCGCCAGCGCCATCGCGTGGATGGTGCCCTCGCCGAGCGCGTAGACCGAGATGCGGGCCTTGTCGGTGCCGGGCTGATCGGCCAGGAACCGCACCGCGGCCTTGGCGCCGTGGTGTAGACGGCGCTGCCGACGTCGGCGGGCCGCTGCGCGTAGGGGCCGAGGCCGGTCTTGCCGGTGCCGACCTTGTCGTAGCGCAGGCTGGCGATCGCCGCGGTCCGACAGCAGTTCGGCGAGCTGCCGCATGTTGCCGACCGGGCCGGCCACCGCGTTGTCGCCGTTGCGGTCGGTGGCGCCGCTCTCGGAGATCAGCAGCGCGGCCGGCCCGGGTCGCGCGTCGTGGCTCATGCCGGTAGGTGCCGTGGATGGTGAGGCCGTCGGCGACGAAGGTGACCTCGTCGTCGACCCAGCCCTGTGCGGCTGTCTGCGTCTGTCGCCACGAGCAGCCGGCCAGCACAGCGCAACGACAGCCACAGGGCGGCAACACTTCACGGCTTTCACAGCCGGACCTCGATCCACGAGGCCACGTCGTCGAGCACCAACGTCCTTCTCGGGTTCGTTGAACACCTCGTGGTAGAGCCCGGGATAGACCTTGAGGTGCACGTCTCGGACGCCACGCACTCGACCAGATGCCTGCTGCCCTGCACCGGGATCAGCTTGTCCTGTTCGCCGTGCACCACCAGCAATGGCGCGGTGAGCGCAGCGCGCGCTGCGGCATGGTTTCGCCGACGCCGAGCAGCGCCCGGGCGATGCCCGCGGGCATCTTGCCGTGGTGCACCAGCGGATCGGCGTTGTAGGCCGCCACCACCTCGGGGTCGCGCGACACCGCGTCGGTGGGGAGCTGCTCGACGGGCAGGCCCGGCACGACCTTGCCGAGCGCCTTGGCGAGCAACACCATCACCGGCGACACCGCGTCCTGCGCGTCGACTGCGGGGCCGGACAGCACCATCGCGTCGTAGTCGTCGGGGTGCTCGACGCCGTAGGCGAACACGATGCCGCCGCCCATGCTGTGGCCGAGCACGATGCGCTTGAGGTCGGGATGTCGGCGGCCGCGATGCCGACCAGGGTGTGGAAGTCGCCGGTGTACTCCGAGATGTCCTTCAGGTAGACGCGCTTGCCGCCGGATCGCCCGTGGCCGCGATGGTCCAGCGCGTAGGTGACCAGGCCGGCTTCGCCGAACCGCTGCGCGACGTGGTCGTAGCGGCGCGCGTGCTCGGCGTAGCCGTGGGAGAGCACGACCACGCCGCGCGGGTCGGCGTCCGGTGTCCACACGTCGTAGACGATGCGGATGCCGCCGACGCCGTCGAAGCTCCGTTCGCTGCGGGTTGTGGCCATCAGGGAGAGTAGCGGGCGAACATGTAGCGCTCGCGACAGTGCCGGTTGTCGGACTCTGCGTAAGCTCGGCGCCGTGAGCGTCCTCGCACACGAAACAGATGATGAGGAAGCCCCAGCGTCTTCCTGGCCCACGCCGAGCGCTATCGCCGCGAGCTGCTGGCGCACTGCTACCGGATGACCGGCTCCTTGCACGACGCCGAGGATCTGGTGCAGGAAACCTACCTGCGGGCATGGAAGTCCTACAAGGGGTTCCAGGGCAAATCGTCGGTGCGCACCTGGCTGTACCGGATCGCCACCAACACCTGCCTGACCTCGCTGGAGGGCCGTCAAGCGCCGGCCGCTGCCCACCGGGCTGGGTGCGCCGAGCTCGGACCCGGCCGGCGAGCTCGCGGAACGCGCGAGGTGCCGTGGCTGGAGCCGCTGCCGGATGCGAACGACGACCCCACCGACCCTTCGACGATCGTCGGATCGCGCGAGTCGGTGCGGCTGGCGTTCGTCGCCGCGCTGCAGCACCTGTCCCCGCGCCAGCGGGCCGTGCTGGTGTCTGCGCGACGTGCTGCAGTGGAAGGCCGCCGAGGTGGCCGACGCGATCGGCACCTCCACCGCCGCGGTCAACAGCCTGCTGCAGCGGGCCCGAGCACAACTCGACGCGGTCGGCCCCAGTGAGGACGACCAGCTCGCCGCGCCCGATTCGCCGGAGGCCAAGGATCTGCTCGCATCGCTACATCGCGGCGTTCGAGGCCTATGACATCGACAGGCTGGTGGAGTTGTTCACCGAGGAGGCGTTTTGGGAGATGCCGCCGTTCGACGGCTGGTATCAAGGGCCGGCGGCGATCGCCGCGCTCATCCAGACGCACTGCCCCGCCGAAAAGGCCCGGCGACATGCGGCTCCTCCCGACCGACCGCCAACGGCCAGCCCGCCGCCGCGCTGTACATGCGTCAACAATGAGACCGGCGCGCACGAGGCGTTCCAGCTCCACGTGCTCGACGATCCGCCCCGGCGGCGTGTCGCATGTGGTGGCGTTTCACGCCGGACACGGGCTGTTCGCGAGTTCGGCCTGCCCGCGTCGCTCTAAGCGCTCGAGTGGCCAGTTATGCAACGCGATCGCCCAGAATCCGCACGACACTCCCCGCAATCGGGAGGTGCCCCCAGGCCATTCGGCGCCGGCTTGCCGAAGTGCCTCGCATGTTCGAGCCACGATCACGTCGGGTCGGTAGCGCAGTAGCTCGGCATTCACGCGCACGATCCGCCAGCCCCGCGCAAGTAGTTCCGCATACTGTCGATGTCGTATGCCCGTCGCGGCGGATCCGTCCAGTGCTGCTCTCCGTCATATTCGACACCGACCTAGTACTCCTCAACCCCATATCTATCGCGCGACGCGCCATCGATCGACCGCGATCTGCGTCTGCGGTCGTGGCAGCCCCGCATCGATCAGCAGGATCCGGGTTCGCGTTTCCTGCGGCCATTCGGCTCCCCCGTCCATCAGCTCGGCACCGCGCGGAGCTGCACCATG
The DNA here is from genome assembly GCA_963699655.1 of uncultured Actinomycetota bacterium. GTDB lineage: Bacteria > Actinomycetota > Actinomycetes > Mycobacteriales > Mycobacteriaceae > Mycobacterium. The sequence continues at coordinate 189,145 of CAVOUV010000010.1, read as the reverse complement.
CCGCGCACACCGACGTGGCGGCGGAGCACGGCTCGACCTGCGTTCGCCACGGTCGGTGCCCGAGGTCGAATGCAGTCCGCGCCGTGGCCACTCGCACGTGACTTCCTCTAGCCAGCGGTTATTACAGGTCAAGCCGCTACTTGACACATGTTTTGGAACGTGTTCTATGATCGCGGGCTATGAAGACCAAGGGCGCTCTGCTGTGGGAGCTCAATTCGCCGTTCAAGGTCGACGAGATCGATCTCGGCGACCCGGTCGACGACGAGGTGCAGATCCAGGTACACGCGGCGGGCATGTGCCACTCCGACTACCACCTGACCACCGGCGCGACGCCGATCGGTCTGCCCGCGCTCGGCGGCCACGAGGGTGCGGGCATCGTCACCAAGGTCGGCAAGAACGTCACGGGCTTGAAGAGGGCGACCACGCCATCCTGGCGTTCATCCCCGCCTGCGGCGACTGCCAGCCGTGCCTGAAGGGCTACCGTTCTCTGTGTGACCGCGGCGCTTTGCTGCTCGGCGGCAAGGCCATCGCCGACGGCACCTCACGCGTGCATGCCGGCTCGCACGAGGTATCGCCGATGAACCTGCTCGGCACGTTCGCCCCGTACATGACCGTCCACAAAGACTCTGTCGTCAAGATCGACAAAGACATTCCGTTCGAGACCGCCGCCATCATGGGCTGCGCGGTGCCGACCGGTTTCGGCTCGGCCACCAACGTCGCCGAAGTCCAGCCCGGCGAGACCGTGGTAATCGTCGGCGTCGGCGGTATCGGCATGAGCGCGCTGCAGGGCGCGGTCATCTCCGGCGCCAAGACGTGGTCGCGATCGACCCCAACGAGTGGAAGCGCGACCAGGCGGTCAAGTTCGGCGCCACGCACGTCTACCCGTCGATGGCGGAGGCCATCGCGCCGCTCATCGATGTCACCCACGGCGTGATGGCCGACAAGACCATCATCGCGGTCGGCGAGATGCGCGGCGAGTACATCGAAGAGGCGCTCACGCTGACCGCCAAGACCGGCACCTGCGTCGTCACCGGCATGGGCTCGATGATGGACGTCGACGTCAAGCTCAACCTCTTCCTGTTCACGATGTTGCAGAAGACGTTGAAGGGCAACATCTTCGGCGGCGGCAGCTCACACGTCGAGACGCCGAAGCTGGTCGGTCTGTACAAGTCAGGGCTGCTGAAGATCGACGAGATGGTGACCAACACCTACTCGTTGGACGACATCAACGACGGCTACCAGGACATGCTGGACGGCAAGAACATCCGCGGCGTCATCAAGTTCGCGGAAACGGACTGGTAAGCCGCTCCAGCACCGTCTCGACCACCGGCCCGAACGCCCGCAGCTGGGCAGCGGTCAGTCCGTCGAACACGACGGAGCGCACCAATCGGACGTGCCCCGGCGCGGCCGCCTCCAGCACCGCGCGACCGCGGCCGTCAGACTCGACGGTCGCACCACGCCGGTCGTCGTTGCTGCCGTGGCGGGCCACCAGGCCGCGGCCACGCATCCGCCGGACCTGATGCGAGACCCGGCTCTGCTCCCATCCCAGGACCTCGCCGAGCTCGTTCATCCGCTGCGCTCCGCCTTCCGACAGCGCCACCAGCACGTCGTAGTCCGGCAGCGACAGCTCACAGTCCTGCTGCAGCTGGCGGTGCATGGCGGTCTGCAGCCGGCCGGCCATCGTGAGGTATCCGCGCCAGATCTGCTGTTGCTCGCTCGGTCAACCACATGGAATACATGACACATCATCTATGTTGTCGTGGTCAATGCCGCCCACCTAGGCTGGCCCATCGAGAGGGTGATGACATGACAGCCCACGACCGTCGAGATCCGGCGTGCCGACGACCGCGCGAAGACGAAGATCGCTTGGCTCGACTCCAAGCACTCGTTCTCATTCGGCAGCCACTATGACCCCGACAACACACACCACGGCCTGCTGCTGGTCAATAACGATGACATCGTCAAGCCGGGCACGGGTTTTGATACCCACCCGCACCGCGACATGGAAATCGTGACATGGGTGCTGCGCGGCTCCCTGGTGCACCAGGACTCCACTGGTCATTCGGGCGTGATCTATCCCGGTCTGGCGCAACGGATGTCGGCCGGTCGTGGCATCCTGCACTCGGAGAAGAACGACTCTTGGACGCTGACCGGTGGGCAATCCCACGAGCGAGCCAGTGCATTTCGTGCAGATGTGGGTGGTCCCCGACGAGTCCGGCATCACGCCCGGCTATCAGCAGCTCGAGATCGACGACGAGCTGTTGCGCGGCGGCCTGGTGACGATCGCGTCCGGCATGCCCGAGCACATCGACGACACCGCGATCACCATCCGTAACAAGTACGCGGCGCTCTGCACGCAGCCCGCATGCAGGCCGGCGACAGCATCGAACTGCCCCAGGCGCCGTATCTGCACCTGTTCGTTCCCCGCGGTGAAGTCACCCTGGAAGGCGCAGGAACCCTGCACGAAGGTGACGCCGTCCGGTTCACCGCGTCGGGCGGCCAGCGCCTCACCGCCACCGAACCCGCCGAAATTCTGGTCTGGGAGATGCATGCGGGCTTGGCTGCGGCATAAGCGAATTGGATATCTTGCCGGAGCCGCGCTGCTCTCGGCGCCTGCTCCACAAGCCCGGCTCCCAGCCCCGACCGCCGCGCCGCCACGTCGCCGCCGGCGACGACGGCGCCGCGGCCGCGACCGCGCTGGTTCCCGTCACGGTGCAGGTGGACCGGAGCTCGCCCAGTCGCCGTTCGACGAGCCCGCGCCAGGCGCTGGTTCCTGCCGGTTGGACGATTTCGGTGTGGGCCCGCATCCCCAAGGCCCGACTCGCGGCCTGTGGCCCCCGGACGGCGCACTACTGATTTCGGTGCCGAGCGCCGGGCAGGTGCTGCACTCTGGCGCCGAGCGACGCCCGGCCGCGCGAGTCGGTATTGCTCGACGGGCTGGACCAGCCACACGGCCTGGCGTTCGCCGGCTACACGCTCTACGTCGCCGAAAGCGATCAGATCGACGCCTACGACTACGCCGACGGCGCGGCCACCAACCGCCGCACGTCGCAGCCAGCCTGCCCGACGCCAAGAGCCCCGACCTGCGCGGCGCGTACGCCCATGCACTGAAGAGCGTCGTCGTCGGACCCGGACGGAGCCGTATACTTCTCGATCGGCTCGACGGGAAACATCTCCGCCGAGGACCGCGAGGCGAACCCGCCGCGCGCGACCATCATGCGGGTCCCGCCCGGCGGCGGTCCGGCGCAACCGTTCGCGACGGGCGTGCGCAACGGCACCGGGCTCGCCGTCGCACCCGATGGTTCGGTGTGGACGGCGGTCAACAATCGCGACAACATCGCCATCCCCGATGGGCCGTCACCGGCGAGGTCGCCATGGATACGTCAACGACCATCCGCCCGAGGCAGTCGCCAGGCTGACACCGGGGCGCGAATTGGGTTGGCCCTACTGCAATCCCGACGGCGGCCCGGCCGACCTACCGTTCATTCGCGATGTGCAGACCAACGCCGACGGAAGCAAGCTGACTGTGCATCACTCCCGCCGGTCGAGCAGAGCCTCGGCGCGCATGCGGCTCCGCTGGGCATGGAGCTTCACGGACGGCCAGCTGCCCGACGCCGTATGCCAGACGGCGCGTTGGTCGGCGTGCACGGCTCATGGAACCGCCAGACCGCCTCGGGCGCCCGAGGTGTGTTCTTTCCCTGGCGCAATGGCGGTCTCGGCAATCAGCGAGACCCTGGTCGGTGGTTTTCAGGCCGAGGACGGCGCCGCTGGGGCCGCCCGGTGGCTGCCGTGGTGGGTCCCGATGGCGCGGTGTACATCACTGACGACTACGCCGGTGCCATCTATCGCCTGGCGCCGCCCGGCTAGCGGACAGTGGTCCCGTCGGCGACCGGTGATGCCGATGTAGATGGCGATCAGCACGACAGCGATGATGATTCCGACGAGGAACGGGATGATCTCGAATCCTCCGTTGGAGTTGGAGTATCCGAGCTGATACGTCAGCCACGTCCCGATGAACGAGCCGAGCGCTCCGAGCACGATCGTCATGATGACGCCGATGCTCTGCTTTCCCGGCATGATGAGCCGGGCCAGCGCACCGACGATCAGGCCGACGACGAGTGCGCTCAGGATGGTGCCGATCATTTCTGCTCCTTGGTCTCCAGCGTGTTGAGAACTGTCGTGAGTTGCTTCTCGGTGTCGTTCGCCAGCTTTTCGAACGCCAGCTTCATCACCGGATTGAGAAGTTTGGCCAGTCCGTTCATTTCGAGGTCGGCCTCATAAGTGAGCACCGAACCCGCGCCGGCGGCGTCGACGGTGATCGTGTCTACCGAGGTCGATGATTTGTTCTTGCCGACGAACACGAGCTTGCGGTCGGCTGAGCGTCGTCAGCTTGTACGTCAGTTCCGCGGTGACGCCGAAGATGTTCGACACGTTGTGCCATGAGGCGCCTTCGGCGAGTGGTCCGGAATCGATGCGTGTGCACTTTTGGGTCCCGGGATCCCACTTCTCGGCATTGGCGAAATCCTTGAGGTAGTCCACGACGTGGTCAGGTGGCGCGGAGACGGAGAAAGTCCGTGACACGGTTGGCATGGCGGGGGTTTACCCATTCTCGGCGATCTCACCCACCCTCGATGAACGCGCCGTTGTAGCAAATGCGCCGTCCGGCAAGCGATTCGCCCGCAATCGGATCGTGATGTAGCTGTGACGAAAGTTGACAGTGTTAATGCTGTGATTAATGTTGTCTGGACCTGAACACCTTCCCGAAGGGCCGACCGTGTCAGCTCCGACCGCAAACATGCGGCGCCTCGTGGCACACGCCGCCGCGCTGGTGCTCTGCGCTGCGTTGGCGGCGACCAGTGCACCCCCGGCGCGTGCCGCCGACGGGCGGGAACTCTTGGCCAGTGCGATCGCGAACACCCGCGGGTCATACCTCGTCTACAACTTCGGCGGCGGGGCACCGGCGCCGATGCTGAACGCGGGCGGCGGCTGGTACGAGATGGCAAGCGGCGGGCATCTGATGATCATCAAGGCGGCGTCGTCGCGTCTCGCGCCGCGGCTGCTCGTCGATTCGCATGGCGGCTATCAGGCCCGCTGCGAACGTGATCCGCGCGCCCGCACCGGCGAAGGGCTGTGGCAGGCCTCCGAGATCTACACACCGACCCAGGCGTGGCAGGCGCTCGGCCAGCCCACGATCGCGATCAACGCCAACTTCTTCGACATCCGCGGGCAGAAGGGCGGGTCGTGGAAGTCGACCGGATGCAGCTCGCCGCTGGGCGCCTACGTCGACAACACGCGCGGGCAGGGCCGGGCCAACACGGCGGTCACGGGAACCATCGCCTACGCCGGCAAGCAGGGGCTGTCGGGCGGAGACGAGACCTGGACGGCGTTGACGACGATGATCCTGCCCGTGTCGGGGGCGCCGTTCCTCGTCAGCCCGAAGGCTCCCGACGACTACGCCGCCGCCGCCCCGGTCATCCAGGGCCTGATGGACAAGGGCGTACGGTTCGTGGCGGTCAGTGGCCTCGGGCTGTTGGCGCCGGGTGACACCGCACAGATGAACGACGGTGGTCCGAGTGCGGCGCGAACCGCGCTGGCGTACGCGAGGGCCAAGGACGAGATGTACGTGTTCCAGGGCGGGAGCTACACGCCGGACCAGATCCAGGATCTGTTCCGTGGGCTCGGCAGCGATACGGCGATCCTGCTGGACGGGGGTGGTTCGTCGGCCATCGTGCTGCGGCGCGACACCGGCGGGATGTGGGCAGGCGCCGGCGTGCCGCGCGGATCCTGCGACACCCGCCAGGTGCTGTGCGACTCCCGCGAACGGGCGCTGCCCAGCTGGCTCGCCTTCAACTGACCGTCAGGCGGCGGCCTTGTCCGCCCCGCTCGCTCCGCCCGAGGTGCCGCCGGTGCTGCCGCCCGACGTTTCGTTGTTCTCGCCGCCGGACGCCGCGCCGTTGCCGTGGTCGGGCTTGGCATGCCGCGGTGTCCTGCCCTGCGTCGCGCCGGACGGGCCCTGACCGTCATGGTGCATGGCGTGCCTCGGAGTCGATCCGCACTGCGTTCCGGTGCCCGACTCGTTGTCGCTGTCCGGCTTCGCGTGCCGTGGACGACCCTGCTGTCCACCGGAAAGCCCTGGTGCCCGCCGGCACTTCCTTGCTCGTCACCCGGCTTGCCATCCTCGTTGCCCGGCTTGCCCGGTTTGCCCTCCTCATCACCCGGCTTGCCCTCCTCGCCACCGGGCTGAGCCTGCTCGCCGCCGGCCTGATCCTGTTCGCTGAGTTCGCTGCCCGAGGCACCGGTTGGATCTGTCCGTCCCTGCACATCGCCTGGCTTCACGTCGCCCTTCTCTTCGTCGAGTGATCCGGACTTCGAAAGGCTCTGCGCGTCTTGATTTTCGGTCTCGGTGGACAGCGTGACCATTCTCGAGTTGGCCGCCATCAGCGCATTCGGAGGCGGCGACGTCACCTTGTTGGTCAGAGGGTTCAGCAGGCCGCCGAGCAGGCCGCCCAGTCCACCAACAAGACCGCCCAGTCCACCAACAAGACCGCCGAGCGGGTTGCCTGCGAGCCCGCCACCCACGCCACCCAAGCCGCCGCCCAAAATGCCACCCGCGCCCGTGGCCACCGAATTCAACAGACCAGTGACCAGATTGACGAGTCCGGTGAGGGCGCTTGGCGGCAAACCTGTCGGGTTGCCGCTGAAGAATTCCTTCTGGAAGCCCGCGACCAACTGGTTGAGGACGTCGGGCACCACCTGTCCCCAGTTCACGTCCGGGACTGTGAAGAAGCCCGTCGGGTCGCCAGGGTTGGTGAATGTCCGGATGTAGCTGCCGTCCGGTTGCCGGACGACGTCGGTGTAGCCGAGATTGGCGAGGCTCGTCATCGCCGGTGCCAGCGCATTGGCCAACTGCGCGAACGGATTCGTCGGGAGTAAGCCGAACGTCGCGAGTTGGGTGACGTCGCTGAGCAGATAGAGCGGCTCGAGCAGCGGCAGGGTGGCCGTCGGCAGGGTGAGATAGAGGTTCAGACCCAGCGGCTGATTCAGATTTGTCGCATTCCCGACGGCGTCCGTGACCTGGTCGAGGATCTGGCCAGTCAGGCCAGTGGTATCGATGCCTCGAAGTAGATGTGTCGGGAGAGCGAAGCCCACCGCCGAATTGAAGAGTGCGAAAGCATTTGGCCACGAGGGGAAGTCCGACAGGAAGTCGTATCTCACGGTGGCGTCGATCTTGATCGGAATGATGTTCTGCGCGCCCAGTGCGATACCCGTACCAAGGATGGGCAGCCCACCGCCGTTCGTCGCTTGGGTCTCGGGCGTGACGGTGTCGATGCCCAACAACCGTGCAAGCGGATATGCGCGCGCCAGGATTCCGCCGTTGGCCCGGCCAAGATTTCGCAGCAGAACCAGGGGCAGTACCGTCACGCCCGTCACCAGCGGAACGGGCTGATTCTTCAGGTCCGCGATAATCTGCGGAAACGACATGCCAGCCGCAAACGCTCCGATGCCGAACGCGGCGGTGATCGGCACCCGAAGGTCGACCAGGTCGGGGAGGTCGGGGAGGTCGGGGACCAATGTGCGGATGGTGCCGATAAGTGCGGCAACAGTGCCGGCTACTACTGGGTCACCGAATTCGTTCGCCGTCGTTTGCAGCGTCTCCAGAAGCCCGTTCACTCCGACCTTGATGTACGGGGTGCTGTTGATCGCTGCCCCAAGCGAATTCGGCAGGCCAGGCACCCAGCCCAGGTCAGTGCCGAGAATCTTCAACAGCGTGAACGGCGAGCCGGCGGTGATCAGGCGTACGCCCGGGATGGTGAGATTGGCGAGATCGAGTCCATCGCTCGGAGTGAGGCCCAGCAGCCCCAGAAGACCGGTGAGGGTCGTCTGCCCGGCGCCGTCTGTGATGCCGAGCGCATCGAGGATTTGAATCAGGACTCCCCCGACGCCGGGCAGAACCTGATTGATCAGCGGCGCCAGGTCGATCGGCACCGCGCCCAAGACCTCATTGAGCGCGGCTCCGGGGAGATTGAGCAACAGACTGCCGAGATTCGAGCCGGCCGCGTCCGCCAGCGCGGCGAGGTTGACCCCGGCGACGGCCCTGAGCACTGCGTCCGCCAGCGCCTGGTTGAAGTTGTAGGCGAACGTGCCCAGCCCCCCGGTGAGATCGGGGATGTCGTTCGGTGGAGGGAAAGGGCTGAAGCCCGCGGCCAAGCGGATCTCACGCTGCACCTGGGCCAGCTCGAGGTTTGGCGTTGGTGCGACATTCGCGGCCGTGATTGCGGTCACTGTCGCGGTGGCGACACCCGCAAGGGCGATCTTCGTCGTCTGCTGATGAATCGTCCGGTGCTTGCCTGCCATCTTCACCCTTTCGGCCCCCGTGTCCGTTTTTTCCCAGAGGACGCTAACAGGGGACCAACTTTGCGGAACGGAATTCCGGGGAAATTTTCGCGGACGCCGACGTACGTTTCGGCAAATGAATATTTGACGCAGTCGTAGATTACTTGTGCCACTTCAGGGTGTGTTTCAAGCAGGACTGTGATGTCCTCTAGCGCAGATGTCGGATCCGTTTTCGGCCGAGAGCTCACGCAAGCGTCGGTTTGCCACGCATCGAGGTTGCCAGATTGACGCCAGCAACCGCCGAGGCCGATTTCCGGCATCGCACCGAGGACTATCCGCATTGCGATCAGGTGCCGTAAGTCACCAATCGCGCCATCGTCCGCTGGCAGTTTCAGCGTCTACGGAGATCTCACCCGTCGTTAGCTGGCGCCAACGGCGTTCAGTGCGGCACGCCGCGTCTGGCCCTCGTAACCGCCGCCGAACAGCGCAACGTGCGCCAGCAGCGGATAGAGCTGATGCAGCCCGACCCGCTCGCGCCATCCGTCCCGCAGCGGCCCGCTGCTTCTGATATCCCTCGATCACCGCGTCCAGATACGGGCACCCGAACAGGGCCAGCATCGCCAGATCGGTTTCGCGGTGGCCGCCGTGCGCGGCCGGGTCGATCAGCACCACGCCCTCGGGTGTCCACATCACATTGCCGCTCCACAGGTCGCCATGGAGCCGCGCCGGCGGATCGTCGTCGTCGAAATCACCCGCCTCACAACGCGAGATCAACGTGGTCGATGGCTTGCGGGCTTCGCCGCTCAAGCGCGGTGCCGCGCGCTCGGCCATCGGCGTCAGTCGTTCGCGGGCGTAGAACACACCCCAGGTGTCGTGCCCGGCCAGCGACATCGGTAACGGCTGCTGGAGCGGTCCGAAGAAGCCCGATCCGGTCCAGCCGTCGGGCGGAGCGCCGAACGCGGTCGCGCCCGCGTCGTGAGTACGGGCCAGCCGCCGGCCGAACTCGTATGCGTGCCGCGCGTGGGACGTACCGACTGTAGCCGCTCCAGCGTCAGGCTGTGCTCATCCGACGCGATGACCCGCGCACACCGGACACCGCCGTCGGCGGCCGAAAGCCATTGCAGCCCCGCCGCTTCACACGCGAAGAAGCCCGCGGGCGCGCCGGGCTGTGCTTGACGAACCGCCATCCTACGGCTGGCCGGACACCCGGCGCAGCATCCGGTCGCGCGCCCGGGTGGGCAGGTTCGTCAACAGCGCCACCTGCAGCTTGGGGCCGAGTCCGACGACGTAACGGGCGCGGGGCCGGCGGGCCGTGAGCGCCTCCTCGACGACGGCCGACACCTTCTCGGCCGGAACGGCCATCCTCCGCGCGACGGGATCATCTTCTTCATGCCCGCGATGTGCCTGGCGTACAGCGCACGGTGCTCCGGTGTCAGCGCCGCCTCGGTTTCCTCGACCATGGTGTCAGCGGTGCGCCACATGTCGGTGTCGGTCTGCGCCGGCTCGACCAGACGACACGGAATGTGCCACGGCCGCAGCTCCATTCGCAGCGCGTCGGCCGCCGCCTCCAGCGCGAACTTGCTGGCGCGCAGTATGCGCCGAGCATCGGCATCGACAGCTTTCCGTTCACGCTGGAGATGAACACGATCCGCCCGCGCGTCTTACGCAGCCGGGCAGCACGGCCTGGGTGACCGCGAGTTGACCGACCACGTTGATTTCCAACTGCTTTCGCCACTCATCGGAGCCGACGGTTTCCATCGGTCCGCCCACCGCGATTCCCGCGTTGTTCACGATCGCGTCCAGCCGCTCGGGAAGCGCTTCGCTCAAAGCGGCGATGTGTCCCGCGTCGGTCACATCCAGGATGACCGAGGAGATCCGTTGAGGGTTCAGTGTGGTGACGCGCGGCGGCGTCCTGTTCGGTGCGGACCCCGGCGATCACGTCCCATCCGGCGGCGGCAAGGTGTTCGACGATCGATCTGCCGATACCCCTACCTGCGCCGGTGACGAGTACGGATGGCATACCGGGAGACTAGCCCGGCGCTACCGGCTGCCCTTGCGCGGACCGAACAGGAAGATCACCGCGCTCGCCGCGACGACGACCGCCGCAGTGCGATCACCGGAGCGACGGTGAACCGGGTCATGGTCGCGCCGACCATCGCTCCCGCGCACATGACGAGCAGCACGCTGTAGCGCAGCTTTCTCGCGGTACCGCTGCCGCCGGCGAGCCGGCTGTCGAGGCCGATACCGACGATCGTCTGCGTGAGCACCGTGGTGCGACAGCTCCTGGATACCGAACTGACGGGCGGTCGCGTTCTGAAGACCGAATGTGACCGCCAGGCCCGCGATCAGGAACAGCTTGCTGTTGTCGTGGTAGTCGAGCACACCCGTCCCGGCCAGGATGGAAAACACCACCAGCACGATGACCTCCGTGCCGAGCGCCACCGTGAGCCACCGTCGAACGGTCGCCGTCGAGATGGCGAGCCAGCCGGCCACCGATCACCGCACCCACCACGAAGCTGGGGAACGCGACGACCGCCGCGGTCAGGTCGACCCCGGAATGCGGAGCGAACCAGAAGCCGAGAAATATGACGTTGCCCGTCATATTGGCGACGAACACATGGCCGAGCACCAGCACACTGATGGCATCGACGATGCCGGTGGCGAATGTCAGCAGCAGCAGGCAGGCAATGGTCAACCGCTCTGAAACCGGGGAGTCGACGGCCATGGCCCGCTGCCCGCTTCTACAGCTGCGGCGTCAGATCCAGCGACGTAACCGTGGACATGCGGGTGATCAACCAGTCCGCGTCCTGGCGCTGCATGGTCAATCGGTACGACAGATAGCGCAGCGACGGGATGTTCTTGCTGACCGGACTGGTCGCCACCGAGTTGGTGTAGACGATTGCGGTCGCCTCCGACGGGGTGAGCGTCTCGACCGCCGTCCCCATCACCTGCGTGGTGTTGGTGACCTGTGCCTGCTTGTTGGGCGCGACGATCGCGTCGATGTACTTGCGGTATTCGACGGCGAAGTCACCGCCCAGATAGCCGCGCCGACCGGTCCGCCAGGGATTCCATGTCGTCCGGGGTGTAAGTCCACAACGTGGTGATGGCGTTCGCCGCGGTCCTGGCCATGTCGAGCTTGGTGTGCACGAGCGCCCGGTCGACGAGATACGGCTGCACCGTTGCGCCGGCGAACGCCGCGGCGCCGATGAAGAGCACGCCCGCGGCGACCGCCGCGATCTTCAGACGCCTCCCGGCCGGCCGGTGCGGAACCAGGATGGTTTCCACCTGGGCGTCGGCCTCGGTCTCGGATTCAACCGTCGGCTCGGCTGATTCGCTCTCGACCGGAGGTTCTGGTTCGTCGACCGGCTTGGTGGTCCGGCGCGCGTTTGCCGACGGGGGTGCGGGGCGCCGACGTAGGTTCTGGTGTCTCCTCAGCCTTTTCGGGGGCCTCTTCGAGGCTCCTGTCGGCAGGTTCGGACGGCGTGGCTCTCCGGCGGAAGAACCCCCACCGGCGGCGGGTCGTCACTGGCGCGGGCGCAGTCTCCTCGGCGCCGGACACCGGTGCTTCGGCCGTCGTCTCGACGATTTCGTGGGTGCCGTCGGCCGATTCGACGGATGCGGCCGGTGTGCTCGAGTCGTCGTCGTGCCCGACCGCCATCTGCTTGCGAAGCGGCATCCGATGCCGCCGACGCGCGGCCGCCGCGTCTGCGGCGTCGTCGGTGCCTGCGGCGTCCGTGGTCAGATCACCTGAATCAGCTGGCTGATCTTCCACTGCTGTCCTTCCTTGATGGCCGTTGCAACCCAACGGTTTCCGCTCTCGATCGTCGACTTTCCATCCGGCGATTTGGAGGTGATCTTGGTCGCGACAAGGACATCGACGCTGCCGTTGTCGTTCCAGCGCTGCACGCCGGCCTCGATCACATCGCCCGTGGTCGGCTCGGCGCGGGCGACCTGGATCATGATCTCGTTCTGTTTGTCCTTGAACATCTTGGCGAAGTCGCCCGTGCCCTGCGCGAGGATCCGGTCCCCATAGGCGTTGGCGTGGAACGGATCCAGCGTGGTGTACATCGTCATGAACTCGCGCACATAGCCCAGTGCGTCGGAGTCCTTGATCGCGACCCGCCGGTCCGTCTCGTGACGGATCAGTATCAGCGTGCTGGCCGTGATCGCCGCGGCGATCAGCAACGCCGCAAGTGCCGCGACGATCGGCAGACCCCACCGCCGCGGCGGCTTGGGCACCACCTCGAAGAAATCCGGCTCGTCGGCTTCGACCTTGCGGCGCGGGCTCACTGGCCGGCCTGATTCAAGTTGGGGCTTCTTCAGCACGGTGAGATTGGCGACGCGCCACCGGCCGTCGCTGGCCTTGTCGAACTCCACCCGCACGGTCGCGGTGATGAACTTCATCGTGCCCGGATCCGCGCCGCGCTGACCCTGCATCGCCAGCAGCATCGACGCCTGCTCGGTGGACACCGACAGCACCGCGCTGCTCACTGCCCAGTATTCGTTGGTCGTCGCGCCGGCCTTCTGCACGGCCTGCTGCTGGGCCGCCAGCTGTGGCCGGTAACCGTCCGTGGCCAGCGACTGGGCCGTGGGAGAAGTCCTGCTGCAGGGTGTCGACGCTGAAGCTCAGCATCTTCTCGACGATGCGCGGCCCCTGCTCGGAGATCTGCGCGCGCGCCTGATCCACCGCGCGGTCGTGGCGGTACACCACCAGATAGCTCAGGCCGACCGCGGCGGCGCACAGCAGCGTCGCCGCCACCAGCACCCCGCCGTCGGGCCGTCGCATGTCGCGCTGCGGTCGCTCGACCTTGTGCACCTCGGTGCGCAGCCAAGCAGGTCGGCGAACGTGCGGTTGCGCCGGTCCCACAGCGGCCACAGCCATCCCGTGAACACCGCGGCGGTGTCCAGCAGGTGCGCCAGATCGCGGACCGCCAGCCGCAGCATGCCGACGGGCGCGCCGTCACGGCGGCGGACCGCGATCCCGAACAGCGCGCGGCCCAGCGACCAACCGGTGAGCGTCGGGAGCAACCACCGGTTGACCGCCATCACCAAGAAGGCCAGCCGCGGCCAGCCCCGGCTAAACCCACCACAGCCAGCCGTCCTGCGGCGCCGCAGCCAGCAGCGCCATCGTGCGATCACCGCGGCACCGATGCAGCACGTCGACGGCGAACGCGCCGGCGCGGGCCACCACGATGCCAGCGGCGGCGCCGGCGCCGATTCGTCGGCGGGTGCGTCCGGTTTCGCGTCGAGCACGCCGTCACGAGGTGACCTGGTCCAGCTTGGCGATCTTGTACGTGCCGTCGGCGGGCGCCATCTGCACCCGCAGCCGATAGCCCTGCTCCTGGTCGGCGGCCTCGGAGTTGGTCACCTTCACCCGCACCGCCACCAGCACGTCGACCGATCCGTCGTCGTTGTGCCGCTCGACCGCGGCGCGCATGTCAGACACCTGGACCGTGACATTGGCGGCCTGGTAGGCCTCGACCAGCACGCCGCTGTACAGCGCGGCCTGCACACCGAAATCACCCGTCGAGCACTCGATGATCTTCGACTGGCTGGCGGTCATCGCCGCCGTGTCCGGGGCGTGGGTCGCCGTCACACAGTCCTTGGCCGCCGCCAGCGCCGCCGCGTCGGCACGCGCGATGGCCTTGCTCTCGTCGTGGGACCGCAGCGCGAAATATCCTCCGACCGCCGCACCCGCGGCCAACAGCAGCAGCGCCGCGCAAATCGTCGACATCAAGCCGCGGCCGAGCCGCGACTCGCGACGGCTGTCCGCGGCGGACTCTTCCTCAGGGGTGGTGGGGGCTAGCGACTCATCCGGCTTTGCGGGAGCATCGTCGGGCGCTGCATCAGCATCGGTGGGGTTCAGCCGGCTGGTGCCAGCATCTCCTTCCATCCGTCGTCTCCTGGGTTACTCGAATTGCTGACGTTGTACTTGACGCCGTCAGGTCCGACCACCTCGCCACTGCTGCGGGCTGTACGACCGCAGTGGAACCGGGTGGCCCTTGTGCCGGAGTGTAGATGCACGGGTTGGGTTGTTGTCCACTGCACGAGACGTTGCCCTGGCCAGGCGGGCTCAGTGGGTCGCTGATCGGCGCGTACGACTGCGGTGGAGGCAACTGGCCCGCCGGCAGCGGATTCATCCCGGTGTTGATCGACGGCGCCGGGATGACTCCGGCCGGGGTTGACCCGCTGGTCGCAGCGCGCGCCCGGCGCCGGGCAGCGACAGGATCTGGTTGGGGTCGCCGTACCAGGGGTTGGTGCCCAGCGGCACGTACGGATCGTCGCTGTGGCACTCCCTCGGCGTAGCCGCGCGTTTGCCGGGCACGTCGGCGCACGGATAGTTGCGCGCACCGCGAACCACGTTGCCCTGGAAGTCCTTTGGGATCTTGCAGTACGTACCCGTCGGCAGCGGCGCCATGCTGGTGTCGGCGGGTGACCGCCACTCCGAGGCCGGCAGGAAGCCCGTCAGGCACGGCGGCGGCTGGTTGATCGACAGGCCGAAGTGCAGCAGGCCCTCGTCCTGGAATATGCGTGCCCGCCTGCGTCGATCGCTGCACCCTGCGGAAAAATCACCAACGCCTGCTCGACGCCCTTGTTATAGCGCTTGAGCATGTCGATGACGACCTCGAGGTTCGCCAGCGTCTGCGGCAGCGCGTCGCGCACATCGCTGAACACCGCGGAACCTGATCGAGCGTCGGCGCGGCCTGCTGCAGGCCGCTGCGCAGCGCCGCGTCCTGCTCGGCGGACTGCGCGCCAGGATGTTCAGGTTCCGCGACCACTGCTCGATCGCGTCGCCGGAGCTGACCTGGCTGTCCAGGATCGGCGCCGAGTGCGCGATGATGTCGTTGACCTGCGGCAGGTTGTCCCGGAAGCCCTGGCGATCGTTCGTCGTCGAGTCGACCAGCCGTTGCAGCGCCGGGCCCAATCCGCCTACCGCCTGCGCGGTTTCGGTGAGCAGCGCGTCGATCTTCTCCTTGGGCAGCACCGCCAGTCCCTCATTGGCCGAGTCCAGCGCCGGACCGACCTCGCTGGGCACCGTGCCCAGCTGTCGTGATGGTCTGCCCGTCGCTGTAGTACTGGCCCGGGTTGCCGGTCGACACCAGGTCCAGGAACTGCTCGCCGATCGCCGAGACTGAATGCACGTTCGCGGACCGCATCGACCGGGATCTTGTAGCGGCTGTCGATGCTCATCGTGGCCTCTGCGCCCCGTCTCGGTGGGCTCGACCGCGGTGACCTTGCCGATCTGCGTGCCGCGATACGTGACGTTGGCCGTCGCGTAGAGACCCACCGGAGCGCGGCAGATCGGCATGCAGCTTGTACTGGTCCCGATGCCGACCAGGCAGGGCACCCGCAGGTAGTACCAGCCCAACACGACGATCGCGATGATCGTCAGGATCGTGAACAGCACCAGCTGGATCTTGATGAAACGGGTCAGCACTGCTCACTCACCCCTTTCGACCAGCGGTCCGCCCGGCGACGTCGTGCGGGTTCGGCGTGAACCGCACGTCCGGGATCATCGTGTTCGGGTCACGTCCCCAGGCCTGCTCGAGCGCGCGCAGCATGCCCGAGACACCGGTGCCCGGACAGGACGCCGTTGTCCAGCGCCGAAAGCGTCGCGTCGACGTTGAGCGACACGTTGATGTAGTCGCCCCGGACCACTTTCGGCACGTTCTCGATCGAGAACGGCGCGGTGAAAATCAGCTTGAGTGCCCCGATCAGGTACGGCGACGACTTGGCCAGCTGCTTGAGCGGACGCTGCAGGTTCACCAGGTTGGTGTGCAGGTTGTCGCTCGTCGGCGCCAAGCGCGTTGTCGGCGGCGAGGCTGATCCGGCCCAGCGCTTCCACCGCGTCGGCGAACAGGTCGCGGGTATCAGCGAAATGCTTGATCAGCGGCGGGAATTCGGTGAGCACCCGGTCCAGCGTGTCGTTTCGCTGCGCGACGATCGACAGCAGTCGGTTGGTGGAATCGATTGCACGGGTGATGTCTTGGCGCTGCTGGTTCAGTTCGTCGGTGAACGTGTCCAACCGGTTCAGGAACTCCCGGATCTGATCGGCCCGGCCGGTCAGCACGTTGTTGATCTCGGTCTGGATCACCTCGAGGTTCGGGATTCCGCCGCCGCTGAGGATGGTGGCGATGCTCGCCAGCACTCGTTCGGTGGTGGGGAACGCCGAGCTGTTCTTCAGCGGAATCGTGTCACCGTTGCGCATCGGCTGCGGGGACGGATCCGGCGGCGGGTCCAACTGCACGTGCTGCGATCCCAGGAGGCTCGTCTGGCCGATCTTGGCCAGCGTGTTCTCCGGCAGCTTCACATTCGGCGCCAGATCCAGCGTCAGCGTCGCGACCCAGTTCCTCAGCTCGATCGCGCGCACCCGGCCGACGTACACGTCGGCGACCCGCACCCGGCTGTTGACGTTGAGCGCCAACGTATCCGGCATCTGTACGTAGATCGTCATCTTGTCCGAGCCGGTGCCGGGACCACCCGGCAGCGGAACGTTCGCGATGCCCTTCCACGACCCGCATGACGTCAGCACCAACGCGACCGCTGCCGCCGCACCGGTGCGGCGTGCGATCCGGCTCCATCTGCGCCTGGCCATCCCTGCCTTCTGCTTGTTGCCCACGAGGCTCATCACCCACCTGCCTCAGCTGGTAGCGCGGGTCCCGGCGGTGCGGCCGGAGCGGGTCCGGGCGGCGGCGCGGCGGGTGCGATCGCACCCAGCGGGTCGCCCGCGATCACACCGGGCGCGGGGCCCGGCGGCGGCGCAGGCTGCACGTACCACGGCGGCGGCAACGGGGTGTTCTCGCTGTAGGCGTTCGGCGGCCCTGGCAGCTTGCCGTTTGGTTGCACACCGAACGCGGGCGGCGCAGGCGGAGCGACGATGTCCGGCCCGCCCATCAGCTCGGAAAGCGATTCGGGCGTCAGCATATTCGCGGTGAACGGCTGCACATCCACACCCTGCATGCCGGGGGCAACGGTCCAGCCCGGCTCGTGGTTGCCGTGCGAGAACAACGTGTCGCGCGAGAAGATGCCGGGAACGGTGGTGTCCTTGTACCCCGGCGGCGGCTGCAGCCGCGGCTCCGAGTAGGCGATCTGCTTCGGCAGTGTCATCGCGGTGCTGACCTGGTTCAGGCCGAACGGCAGGTAGTTGAACTTGATCGCGTCCAGGATCGGTCCCAGGTACTGCGCGCACAGCTCGGCCGAGTCCTGGTAACCCAACCGGCTGCCGGCCTGAATTGCGCTGCAGATGAACTGCATCGGGTTGGCGAAGCCGTTGATCACCGGGAGGCCGACGATGCCGCCCGCGTTCGGCGACGAGATGTTGACGAGGTTCGACCCCGAGGTTCGGGAACACGTGCAGGCCGGTCTCCAGGCCGTCCCGGGGCTCCGGCTGCAGGATCGCGTTGGTCACCTCGGCGAGGTTGTTGATGTCCTTGCTGAGCACCTGACCGTTCTCACCGATGAATTTGCGTGTGGTGGTGAGCAGTTGGTTGAGATCCTGCAGCGCGTTGGCGAGCTCGTGGTCGCTGTTGGTGAAGGAGTTGGTGAACGTCGCAAGATCGTTGTTCAGCGCGACGAACTGCTGATCGCTCTTGTAGAGCGCGTTGACGAACAGCGCCAGGCTCTTCACGACGCTGAAGAAGTCGCCGCGGCCCTGGTTGAGCGTGTACAACGCCTCCGACAGACCGTTGAGGGTCTTGTTGAGCTGCTCGCCTTTTCCGGCGAACCCGGTGGCCGCGGATTCGATGATGTCGCCGAACGGGCCCTTCGGCTGCTCCGGTGTCGGGCCGAGGTCGGTGAGGATCCGGTTCAGCGAGTCGCGCAGCTGGTCGTACTCCACCGGCACCTGCGTGCGATCGAGCGGGATGACGGCGTGGTCCTCCATCACCGGTCCGCCCGTATAGGGCGGCGCCAGTTGGATGTTGCGCGACGCCACCAGGCTCGGGTTCAGGATCGAGGCGGTGGCGTTGGCCGGGACCTTGTACTTGTTCTCGTAGTGGAACGTCACCTTCATCTTGTCGCCGGCGGGCTCGATCGAGTCGATCGTGCCGACCCTGCACGCCCATGATCTGGACCTTGTCACCGGGATACAGCGCAAGGGTGTCGGGGAAGTAGGCGACGACGGTGTTGTTGGTCAGCTTCTTGTACAGGTTCCACCCGACGACGCCGGCCACCACGGCCAGCACCACCACGAGGGCACCGATGATCACCGATGCGCGAGACATGCTCGGCATCTTGATGTTTCGGACGTTGAAGATCGTCGACAACGCCCTACCCTCCTTGCGACCCGGGCGGGAGGAACGGCGGGTTCCCCGGGAGCGGCGGCGTACCTGCTGGCCCCGCATCCGGACCCGGTCCGGGTGGGGGCGGCGGGCCGTCGAGGGCCGGCGGCAGCGGTGCGATGCCGGGCGTGAAGTCCGGCGGTGAGGGCTGCGGACCCAGCGGCACGGTGCGCGCACCCGGCGGGGCGGGCGCCAATGGGCTGGCACACCGGGCATGTCGGGCGGCAGCTGACCCGGGATGGCCGCGCTGGGCACACCGGGCGTGAAGCCGGGCCCGTTCGGGTTCGGTTGTGAGGTCGCCACGTTCGGCGGGCCGATACTCGGGCCGCCGAACGGACCGGTGGTCAGGTGTGAACACGGCAGTGGATCCGCGGGCCGCGGCAGGAGATCGGGCGGCGGCGTGTACGAGCACGGCGAGCCCTTCAGCACCCCTGGGCCAGGATTCTCGGGCGTGCCTTCGATGATCGCGGCGACGGCGCGGGAGCACCGTTGGGGAACCGGGCCCCGTTCGGATCGGGGAACTGGGCCGAGGGCAGACCCGCGTTACCCCAGAACTTCTCGGGGTCGATACCGCGCTTCTTGAATGCGGAGTCGACGAAGGGCTGCAGGATCCAGTACGGCAACAGGTTGACCACCATGACCTTGAAGTACGGTCCGGACGCGATGGCCTCACCGAGCGATGCGGTGAACTTCGACAACGTGGAGAGCATGTCGACGAGGTCGTACTTCCGTTGCACCAGATGTCACTGATGGTGTGCAGCTGCTCCAGCACGTGGTTGAGGTTCGGGTTGTCGTCGATGAACCCCTTCACCTGATCGGAGAACGACGAGACCCGCTCCAGCAGCATGCTCACCGCGTAGTTGCGTTCGTTCACCGCGGCCAGCAGTGACTGGGCGTTCACGAACAGCCGGTTGATCTGCTCGCTGCGGTTGCCGAGGACACCGGCGATCTTGTTGGCGTTGGCCAGCAGTGTCTTGATGTCCTCGTCGCGCTTGCCGATGGTGTCGGAGAAGCGGGCCACGCCGTCGAGCGCGGCGCTCAGGTGCGGGGAGGTCTGATCGATGGTTTCCGACAGGACGTTCAGCGACCGCTTCACCGTCTGGGTGTCCCACCCGGACGCGGCCTTGGTGACATCGAAGAACGCGTCGTAGATCTGGTACGGGGTGGTGGTCTGACCGAGCGGCAGGGTTCCGTTGGCCCGCAAAGCCTGGGTTCCGCGCGGTTCGATCTCGATGTTGCGGCGGCCCAGGATCGTGTCCGTGCGGATGGCCGCGCGACTGTCGGTGCCGATCTGGGTGCCGTCGAGCGAGAAGCCGATCCTCACCCTGTCGCCCTCGATGTCCATCGACCTGACCTGTCCGACGTCGACGCCGGCGATCCGGACGTTGTCGCCGGTGTTGAGGCCACCGGTGTCGGAGAACTGGGCGTAGTACGTCGGCTTCGCGAAGAGCATCGGCACGCTGGCGAAGCTCTGCCCCACCCCGATCACGACGACCAGGATGATGATGCCCATCAGCCCGTTGCGAACGCGGTTCGATCCCTCAAGTGTCCTCATTTCGGGGTGCACCTACCCGAGGGCTGGGACCAGACCTTGACCGTGCGCACCGGGCCACCTGGCTGCAATCCGTTGAGCTTCAACGTCACATCGCAGGCATAGAAGTTGAAGAAGTCGCCGTACATGCCGCCGGCGCGGCCGATGATCTTCAACGCCGTCGGCAGCCTGACGAGGATGTCATTGAGTTGGTCCTTCTGGTCGACCAGCGGCTGCTGAGTGGCCTCGAGCTGACCGACCGTGCTCTGCAGGAGCGGCCGGTTGTCGGCGAGCAGATCGGCCACCGTGCCTGCGGCGTTGCTGATGTTGGCCACCGACGACGCGATCGGATCCTCGCGGTTCTTCAGGCCGGTGATGAGCACCTCGAAGTTCTTCACGGTGTCGTCGAACTGCTGCTGATGTTTGACCGTGGTGTCCAGCACCGTGTTCAGGTTCTTGATCACCTCGCCGATCGCCTGGTCACGGTCGGCCAGGGCCGAGGTGAGCGACGCGGTCTGGTCGAGGATGTCGTTGATGGTGCCGCCCTGGCCCTGGAACACCGTGATGATCGACTGCGCGATGTTGTTGACCTTGTCCGGATCCAGTGCCCGGAACACCGGCCGGAACCCGCCGATCAACGCGTCCAGGTCAAGCGCCGGCTGGGTGCGCTCCAGGGGGATGGTGCCGCCGGCGGCCAGGCGCTTGTTGCTGTCGCCGCGCTTGAGTTCCATGTACCGGTCACCGATCAGGTTCAGGTACCGGATGGACGCCGAAGTCTGGTCGAACAGCTCGAGGGACCGGTCCACGTCGAAGTCGATCTTGACCTTCGACCCGTTGTCGATCAGTTCGACCTTGGAGACCTTGCCGACCTCGACACCGGACGCACGGACGAACTGGCCGGCCCGCAGACCGCTGGCATTCGAGAAGATCGCCGAATACCCGGTGGTGCGGTCGAACCGCATTTGGCCGAACACCACGATGATGATCGCGGTGAACAGCAACAGCACCAGAGAGAAGATGCCGAGCTTGATGGCGGTACCGGTGATTTTCATGGGTTGATCGTGTTCTCCCCGATCTGCCGCCCCCAGATGTACTCGATGGCGAGAGGCTGACCGAGCTCGACGTGGTTGTACGGCGCGATCGACGCACCGGTGTCCATCACCAGATAAGGCGCGGGCCACAGGTCACGGGTGATCGGCTGCCAGCAGCCCGGGCGACCCTCGGGTCCGCCGTGGGCGTTCACGCGCGGCAGGTTGTCCGGATACACGTACGGGTTGCCCGGGAACAGGATCTCGGAGTGGGTCCGCAACGAATACCCATTGCCGCCAAGCGATGCCGCGACCTTGGGTTCGACGTCGTGGAAGTTGCGGATCGTGCAGAACAGTGCCGGGCTGTACTCGTCGAGCAGCGCCGACGTGGGCAGCAGGTCCTGCGCGCCGCGGATCAGGTAGGGGCCGCCGCGTTCAAAGATGTCACCGCCGGTGTTGCCGAAACCGACTGCGGCCATCAATGTCTGGTCGATATTGCCCTGCTGCTCGTTGAGCGTCCGCGCGGTGGTGACCGCGTGATCCAGGCCCTCGAACAGATCCGGCGCCGCGTTGGCGTACGTCTCGCCGAGGTCGGCCAGCAGTTGGTTGTCGCGGCGGATCTGCGGCATCTGAGGGTTGAGGTCGCCCAGGATCTCGTTGCCCTGCACGATCGCCTGGCCGAACCGGTCGCCAAGCCCGTCCAGGGCTTGCGCGGTCGCACTCAACGTCTGGTTCAGCTTGATCGGGTCCACCTGCTGCGAGACCGAGACGATGGTCTCGAACAGCGTGTTGAACTCGGTGGTCACCTTCGACACGTCGATCACATCGGCGGACGTAATACGTTGCGGTGAGGGATCTTTCGGTGACGTGAACGAGATGTACTTGTTCCCGAAGACCGTGGTGGCGCTGACGTCGGCGTTGACGTTCTTGGGGATCAGATTTAGGAACTTGGGATTCACGTCGAGCATGATCTTCGCCCGGGGCTCGTCGCCGACGTTGACCTCGTCGACGCTGGCCACCCGGCCGATCTCCACGCCGTTGTACGTGACCTTCGACCCGGGATCCATCGACAGGCCCGCGCGCGCGGACATCAGCGTCAGCTTCGTGGTCGGCATGAAGTCGCCACGGAACTGGAGGTAGACCAGCACGATCGCGATGATCGTGATGATGGTCAGCACCAGGCCGGCGATCTTGTACGGCGGTGTGCGCGGCTCGTTCAGGGGCGCGGTCATCGACTACACCGTCAGGTTGAAGTTCGGGTCGACGCCGTAGAGCGCCAACGATGCGAACAGGACCACACAGACGATCGCGACCAGCGAGGCGCGCATCGACCGGCCGACGGCCTCACCGACGCCGACCGGGCCACCGCTGGCGAAGTAGCCGTAGTAGCAATGGTTGAGCATCACGATCACCGAGATGATGATCGCCTGCACGAACGACCACATCACGTCGTCGGCGCGCAGGAAGGTGCGGAAGTAGTGCTCGTAGGTTCCGATCGATTGGCCGTAGAAGAACGTCGTGGTGACCTGCGCCGACAGAAACGACATGATGATCGCCATCGCGTAGAGCGGGATGATCACCACGAAGCCCGCCATGATGCGGGTGGACACCAGATACGAGATCGACTTGATGCCCATCACTTCCAGGGCGTCGATCTCCTCGCTGATCCGCATGGCGCCGAGTTCGGCGGTGGCGCCCGCGCCTACGGTGGCCGCCAGCGCCTGACCCGCGACCACCGGCGCGGCGATGCGCACGTTGATCAGTGCGGCGAAGAAGCCGGTGAACGCCTCGACACCGATGTTGCCCAGCGAGGCGAAACCCTGGATGGCCACCAGCGAGGAACCCGACAGCGTGACGAAACCGACGATGGCCACCGTGCCGCCGATGACCGCCATCGCGCCGGTGCCCATGCCGATCTCGGCGATCAGCCGCAGTGTCTCCTTGCGGTAGTAGCGCAGCGCATGACCGATCGAACCGACCGCGGTGACGACGAACCACGCGACGTGGCCGACGGCGTCCAACCCGCGGGCGGGGGCGCCGGCGAATTTCTCCGCCCGTGCGATGCCCCTCGGGAACCGTGAACGCAGGACGGCGCCGGTCGACATGTCAGCGCCCCGTTCCGAATCGGACGCCGATCGTGGTCAGCACCACGTTCACGGCGAAGAGCGCGATCACGCAGAGCACCAGCGTCTCGTTGACCGCGGTGCCCACACCCTTCGCACCGCCGGCGACGGTCAGGCCGCGGTAGCAGCCGACGAGGCCGGCGATCAGTCCGAAGGTCATGGCCTTGACCACCGAGATCAAAACCTCGGGCAGTCCGGTGACCAGGGTCAGCGTCGAGACGTAGGCGCCCGCTGAGACGTTCTGCAGATACACGCCGAAGATGAAGCCGCCGACCAGGCCGATGGTGATCACGGCGCCGTTGAGAAGCAAGGCGACGAATGTCGATGCGACCACGCGCGGCACCACCAGCCGGTGGATCGGATCGATGCCGAGCACCTCGAGTGCGTCGATCTCCTCGCGGATGGTGCGCGCGCCGAGATCCGCACAGATGGCGGTGGACCCGGCGCCGGCCACCACGAGCACCGTCACCAACGGGCCGAGCTGGGTCACCGCCGCCAGTGCCGCCCCGGCCCCGGAGATGTCGGCGGCGCCGAACTCCTTGAGCAGAATGTTGAGGGTGAAGATCAGCAGTACGGTCAGTGGGATCGACACGGCGACGGTCGGCAGGAACGCGACCCGCATGAGGAACCAACTCTGCAGGATGAACTCACGCCATTGAAACGGTGACTTGAAGAGTGCCTTCCAGGTGAGCACGCACATCCGCACAAAGCCGCCCACCGCGGTCAGACCGGGCCTGACCTGGTTGCGAACGTAATCGACGACGCCTGTCGACGCCGTCACCGGCGCGCTCCCACGACGAAATCGCAGCGTCCGTGGCGCAACGGCAGCCCCTGTCGCACGCCCCCTCCTTGCCCCAACCCCGTGTGTGTGACCGCCGTCTCCCTACTCGCGGGTAGTAAGACAGACCACAGGACTGTACCCGATGAAATCGCCGAGTTGCACGGCATCGGCGGGATTGAGCCCGTAACCGTTAGCAAAGTCGCCCCTGACCGTTAATTGTCTTGCGCTGCCGCAGAAAGCGTTGGCGGAGCGGAACTTTCGCCCGCGTCAATCTGATTTTTTCCGTCGTATCGGACGCGCAATTCTGTTTTCAGGACTTTGCCAGCCGGGTTGCGGGGCAGGGCGTCGACGATCTCGAGCGCCTTCGGATGCTTGTACCGCGCCAGGCGTTCGGAGAGGAACTCGTCCAGGTCGGCCAGACCGAGGCCAATTCCGCTCAGCGCCACGACCGCGACGGGCACCTCGCCCCATTTCTCGTGGGCGCGTCCGATGACTGCGACCTCGACGATGGCGGGGTGGCCGGCCAGGACGTTCTCGACCTCGGCACAGTAGATGTTCTCTCCACCGGAGATGATCATGTCCTTCTTGCGGTCGACCACCCAGACGTAACCCTCTTCGTCCTGACGGACCAGATCACCTGAGTGGAACCAACCGCCCGCGAACGCCTCGGCGGTGGCCTCCGGGTTGTTCCAGTAGCCCGCCATCAGTGTCGGTGCCCGATAGACGATCTCGCCGACCTGACCGACAGGCACGTCGTTCATATCGTCGTCGACGACCCGGGCAGCCACCGTCGGGATGACCTTCCCGACCGAGCCGAGTTTACGAATTGCGTCCTGCGCCAACAACATACAAGTCACAGGCGACATCTCGGTCTGCCCGAACGCGGCGTAGATCTGGGTGCCAGGAAAGGTGTCGCCCATATCGCGCAGCAGGCTGTCCGACGCCGGCGCGGCACCCCACGACAGCGTGCGAAGCTGCAGCGTGCGTGGGTTGGCGCGCTGCTCGGCGACCACCGCCTGCCACTGGGCGGGCACCAGGAACATCGACGTCACCTGTTCGGCCGCGAGCACGTCGAGCAGTGCGCCCGGATCGAAGGCTCCCAGCGGGTACAACACCGTCGGCAGGCCCAGCTGGAGCGGGGTGATCATGTTGCCGACGCCGGCGATGTGGAACAGCGGGACCCCGATGAATCCCACATCCCGGTTGATGTCGGGGCTGATGGTGAAGAGGTTGGCTGTCGCCTGCCCGGCGATGTTGGCGTGGGTGAGCACCGCCCCCTTGGGCCTGCCGGTGGTTCCGGAGGTGTACATGATCAGCGCCGCCGAGTCATTCGGGACGTCGACCACCGGCGCCGGGGTTCCTTCTTCGGCGAGCACGTCCTCGTAGCCGATGACGTGATAATCGGCGGAGTCGGTGCTCGCGCCCGTGACGATGACCGTCTTCAGCGTCGGGTCGATGTCACGGACCGCGGTGGCGACGTTGGCGAGCACCGACTCGGTGAGGACGACCTCGGCCCGGCAGTCGCCCACCAGGAAGGCGATCTCGGGCGGGGTCATCCGGAAGTTCACCGGCACCGCGATCGCACCCAGCCTGTTGGCGGCCAGTAACGACTCGATGAACTCGGTGCGGTTCAGCATCAGGATCAACACCCGGTCGCCGAATCCGACACCGCGACGGCTCAGCGCACCGGCCAGCGAGGTGACCCGTCGATCGAGCTCACCCCACGTGGTGGTGTGTCCGAGGAACCGCAGCGCCGTGGCGTCGGGCTGCATCAGCGCGTGGCGGGCGAGCTGGTTCGACCAGTTCTGCCGGCGCGCCAGATACGGCTGCTCGGTCGGGGGCGGTGGGGTCAACGGGCTGGTGCTCCCTGATCAGGCAAATTTGCGGGGTTGCGCGATGTTTATATGTGATCAAACATGGTTCGCAGCGGTCACAATATGGCCTCGGCGGCGCGGGGACAAGCCCTCGCCAAGCCTCGGAAAACCTGAGAGAGGCAGCGTGAACGCACCCGTGCGGCCTCGGCAGAGCAAGAGGCGTGTCCGACGTCGCGAGCAGCTTTCCGACGAGGTCGCCGCGCGCCTGCGGGCCGACATCATGACCGGCACGTTGCGACCGGGCACGTACATCCGGCTGGACGAGACGGCCGCGCAACTGGGAGTCAGCATCACCCCGGTTCGCGAGGCGCTTCGCACGCTGCGGGGTGAGGGCATGGTGCGGCTCGAACCGCATCGCGGACATGTGGTGGTGCCGCTCACCCGCGGTGACATCGAGGACATCTTCTGGCTGCAGGCCACGATGGCCAAGGAGCTGGCGGTGACCGCGACCGCGCGGATCACCGAGCCGCAGATCGTGGAATTGGAGCGACTCAACGACGCACTGGCCGCCGCGGTCGGGCGCCGCGACCCGGAGGAGGTGGCCAGCGCCGAGTTCGCGTTTCACCGTGCGTTCAACCGCGCCACCGGGCGGATCAAGTTGTCCTGGTTCCTCTTACATGTGGCGCGCTACCTGCCGCCACACATCTACACCGACGATCAGCAGTGGGGTACCGAGGCGGTGGCCAGCCATCGGCAGCTGATCGCGGCGCTGCGCCGGCGGGATGTCGACACGGTGGTCCGGTTGACCGACGGCCAGTTCACCGACGGCGCGCGCCGGCTGATCGGGCGGCTCGACGAGATCGGGCTGTGGAGCTGAGCGCGCTGACCCACCGCGTGAAGTGTCCAACTATGAGCGACACTGTCGCTCAAAGCGACACTGTCGCTTCGAGGTGAACATCCCGGCTGCCGTCCCCGCCGCATGTTGTCGGTGGCCACCGGCACAGTTCATCCATGTCTTCCATGCCTGGCAAACGCCGCAGCCTCTATGGGATCGGACTGCGCTACGCGCTGACCTTTCAGCTGTTTCAGCACGGCGCCGCGACCGTGCCTGAATTGATCGAAGCTCTCCACTACCACCACTTCGCAATATCGGGACGGGCATCGAAGGCGATGTCGGACGCCTTGCGCTGGGAGATCGCACACGGCAGAGTGCGTCGGCCGGCACGTGGGCGGTACGGACCCGCGAAGATGCCCCGCGCGACGGAAATCCGCATTCGCGACCGGGTGCTGGCATTGCGCTCCGAAGCGGCACTGATCGCGGGTGATGACGTCGATGCGTTCTGGGACTCGCTGGGTGCGTGACCGTCAGGGGCTGGCGGCCAGCTGCTCGGCCCTTTTCTTGAGGTTGTCGGCCAGGTACTCGAGCGTGTCGCCGATGGCCTTCTTCACCATCGGCTTGGGGAACGGCAGCTTCGTCTCGACCTCGAGGTCCACTGTCAGCAGTGAGATCGCCCCGACCGGCACGACCGAGAATTTCTGCTCCTGCTTGTCGAAGTGATCCCCCTGCTGCAGCACGGTGTAGATCTCGTTCTCACCCGGGTAGTAGACGGCGGTGATGAAGGTGCCCGCCTGTCCCTGGACCACGACGTCGAGGCGGAGCTGGCTGGGCCTGCCGTCCTCATATCGGGCCAGCACCCAACAACCCTTGATCTCCTCGTTCCACAACGGATAGGACTCGAAGTCGGCGACGATCGCCATGATCGACTCGGCCGAGGCGGCCACCTCGACGGTCTTGCTTACCAGCGGCACCCGGCGAGCATATCGACTAACCGCTGCGGGCCTGTTCGAGCAGGGTGCGGATCTCCTCGGGGATGGAAACCGGCCTGCGATCCGCGCGGTCGACGTACACGTGCACCCAGTGGCCGACGGCGGCGACGGGCCGGGCCGCCGCGTCTTCGCCGACCGCCTCGAACACGCTGAGCCGGTATGTGACGCTGCTGTTGCCCAGCCTGGCCACCGCCAGACCCACCACCAGCGGGTCGGGAAACTGCAATTCGGAGAAGTACTGGCAGCCGGACTCGGCGACCACCCCAAGCCACGGGGCGGTCAGTGGATCGATGCCGACGGTGGTGTTGATCCATCCGTTGATCGCGGTGTCGAACAGCTGGTAGTACACCGCGTTGTTGAGATGGCCGAACATGTCGTTGTCCGTCCATCGGGTGTGAACCGGCCAGTGCACCGGAAAGTCCCGACTGGTGAGCGATTGCCCGCTGGCGGTCATTGCAGCAGTCTCCCAGCGCGCTCGCCTGCCCACCACTTGTATGATGAGTTATTGACTCATTATACTAGTTGTATGTCAGACCGGATTCGTCATCTCAAGCTGTCCCATGTCGTCCTGCCCCTCGAGACTCCCGTCAGTGATGCCAAAGTGCTCACCGGGCGCCAGAAGCCGCTGACCGAGACGGTGCTCCTGTTCGTCGAGGTGGTCACCGACCAGGGCCACCACGGGATGGGGTTCAGCTACTCCAAGCGCGCAGGTGGCCCGGCTCAGTACGCCCACCTCGCCGAGGTCGCAGAGGTCGCGCTCGGCCAGGATCCCTCCGATATCGACCGGATCTACCAGTCCCTGCTCTGGGCCGGCGCCTCGGTCGGACGCGCGGGTGTCGCGACGCAGGCGATCGCGGCGCTCGACGTCGCCCTGTGGGACCTCAAGGCCCGGCGCGCCGGCCTGCCCCTGGCGAAACTGATTGGTGCACATCGTGACTCGTGCCCGGTCTACAACACCTCGGGAGGTTTCCTGCAGGCATCCGTCGAGGAGATCAAGGAGAAGGCCACCGCATCGCGCGAATCCGGCATCGGCGGCATCAAGATCAAGGTCGGCCAGCCCGACTGGCGGACCGACCTGGATCGCGTCGCCGCGATTCGGGCGCACCTCGGCGACACCCCGTTCATGGTCGATGCCAACCAGCAGTGGGACCGCGCCAGGGCGCGCCGCATGTGCCGGGAACTCGAGGCATTCGACCTGGTCTGGATCGAGGAGCCGCTGGACGCCTGGGATGCCGTCGGCCACGCCGACCTGAGCCGTACCTTCGACACCCCGATCGCCACCGGTGAGATGCTCACCTCGGTCGGCGAGCACATGGCGCTGCTCGACGCGGGCTACCGCGGCATCGTCCAGCCCGACGCGCCGCGGATCGGCGGGATCACCCCGTTCCTGCGCTTCGCGACGCTGGCCGCACACGCGGGACTCGCGCTGGCGCCGCACTACGCGATGGAGATCCATCTGCATCTCGCCGCGACCTATCCGACCGAGCCGTGGGTCGAGCACTTCGAGTGGCTGAACCCATTGTTCAACGAGCGCATGGAGATTCGCGACGGCCGCATCTGGGTGCCCGATCGGCCGGGACTCGGCTTCACGCTGAGCGACCAGATGCGCAGCTTGACGAAGGAGAGCGCCGAGTTCGGATGACAACCACACTGGCGCAACGGGTGGTCGCCGGCCTGAAAGACAAGATACTCGCCGGCGAACTGCCCGCCGGGCACAAGCTGCCCTCGGAAGCCGAGCTCATCGACGAGTACAGCGTCTCGCGGACGGTGGTCCGAGAGGCGGTCACCCGGCTTCGGGCGGAGGGCCTCGTCGAAACCTTCCAGGGCCGCGGCTCGTTCGTGCTCGCGATGCCCGAGCCGACGTCGTTCACGGTCGAGTCCGCGACGATCCGCAGCCATCACGACGTACTCGACATGATCGACTTCCGCGTCGGGATCGAGACCGAGGCCGCCGCGTTGGCCGCCGCCCGCATCAACGACGCGGCCGCCG
This sequence comes from uncultured Actinomycetota bacterium, assembly GCA_963699655.1. Taxonomy (GTDB): domain Bacteria; phylum Actinomycetota; class Actinomycetes; order Mycobacteriales; family Mycobacteriaceae; genus Mycobacterium. The sequence continues at coordinate 159,437 of CAVOUV010000010.1, read as the reverse complement.
AATCCATCAGAACCGCGCTCGAGGCGTTCGTCGAGGCCGCCCCCGAGGACGCCGTCGAGGCGGACTTCCGGTTCCACCGCGCCGTCGCGGCCGCCAGCGGTAACCGCTTCTACGTCGGTCTGGTCGACTCACTCGGACCGATGATGATCCTGCTTCCGCGCACCCGACTCGGCGACGCGTACTCGCTCACCGACACCGCTCACGTCGACCGGGTCCGGCGGGAGCACGACAGCGTCGCCGCCGGCGTCATCGCCGGTGACCCCGACATCGCCAGGGCCGCGATGCGTGTCCACCTCGGCAACACCCGCCTTCGGCTCGACGGCGGACGTCGTTGACTTGCGGCGCTTGATCAGGATCCGCACCGCGGGCAGCAACGCCAGGGCGACGAAGACCGCGAGGATGGTGCCCGAGATCGGTCGGGTGACGAAACCCGTCGGGTCCCCGCCGAACATCAGCAGCGACCGGCGCGAGCTCGACTCGATGATCGAACCGAGGACGAAGGCCAACACCATCGGCCCAGGGTCGAAGCCGGCCTTCTTCATCAGGTAGCCGATGATGCCGAACGCCACCATCAAGAAGATGTCGAACGTCGAGTTGTTGATGGTGTAGACACCCAGGATCGTGATGAGCGCCGTGATGGGGGCCAGGATCGCCGGGCGGACCCGCAGGATGCGAACGAACAAGCCCACCAGCGGAATACTGAGGATCAGCAGGATCAGGTTGCCGATGTACATCGAGTTGATGACGCCCCAGAAGACATCGGGATGTTCGTCGACCAGCTGCGGCCCCGGCGAGACGCCGAGGATCAGCAGCGCGCCGAACAGCATCGCCATCGTCGCGTTGGCGGGCAGGCCGATCGTCAGCAGCGGGATGAACGACGACGTGGCCGCCGCGTTGTTGGCGGTCTCGGGCGCCGCGACGCCCTCCACCGCGCCGCGGCCGAACCGCTCGGGCGTCTTGGAGCGGCGCTTCTCGGTGGCATAGGCCACGATCGAGGAGAGCACCGCGCCGCCGCCGGGCAGCACGCCGAGCACGAAGCCGATGATCGAACCGCGGCCGATGGCGCCGGCGGACTGTCGGAGATCCTTGCGGGACGGCCACACGTTGCCCACTTCGGCGGGCACGTGCCGCTTTCCGTGTCGCTGCTCGAGGTTGTACAGGATCTCGCCGACGCCGAACAGACCCATCGCCACCACGACGAAGTCGATACCGTCGGCGAGCGAGAGGTTCTCGAACGTGAAACGCGAAGCGCCGCTGAAGCTGTCGCGTCCGACGGTGGCCAACAGCAGTCCCACCGCACCGGCGATCAACGCCTTGAGCTTGTTTCCGCTGCCGATCGTCGCCACCAGCAGCACACCCAGCAGCGCGAGCGCGGCGTATTCGGGCGGGCCGAAGTCCAGCGCGACGCTGGCCACGACGGGGGCGAGCAGTGTCAGCCCGATGATCGAGATCGTCGCGCCCACAAAGGAACCGATCGCGGCGATGCCCAGCGCGGTTCCGGCCCTTCCCTGTTTGGCCATGGCGAAGCCGTCGAACACCGTCACCACCGAGGACGCCTCACCGGGCAGGCGCAACAGCACCGAGGTGATGGTGCCGCCGTACTGGGCGCCGTAGTAGATGCCGGCGAGCATGATGATCGCCGACACCGGGTCGATGGTGTAGGTGATCGGCAGCAGGATCGCGATGGTGGCCGCCGGGCCCAGCCCGGGCAGCACGCCGATGATCATGCCGATCAGCACGCCGACGAGGCAGTAGAGCAGGTTCTTCGGCTCGACGACGAGCGCGAATCCGTCCAGAAATGCTGTGAAGTCCATGGTTTCAGTGGCCTTGTTTCGGGTGGCCTCAGAAGGCGATGAGGTGGGGCAGCGGGATGCGCAACCCGTAGAGGAACAGGAAGTAGAAGACGGCCACGGTGACCACGCTGATCACAACGGTGTTGCGCCAACTCTCGCCGCCGAGGAAGCGCAGCCAGATCACGCTCAGCACGAGCGCCGGTATCTCGAAGCCCGTCACCGGCATCAGGAATCCGAAGGCGATGAAGGTGATCGCACCGATCAGGGGCAGTGTGCTGCTGCGCGTGAACGCCTCAGCATCGGCCAGCCCGCGTCCGACGACGAGCAGCACTGCCGACAGCGCGGCGATGACGACGCTGACGATGAACGGCCACAGGCCCGGGCCCGGCTTTTCGAAGGAACCGAGGCCGTAACCGTGGGAGCACCCCGCCGCCGACGCCGATCGCAATCCCGACCAGGGCGCCTACGGTCTGGTAGGCGGGCCCACCCTCCGGCGGGCGGTCCTCCTCCAGTTCGTGGGCGACCTCGGCCTCGATCTCGGCGAGGATGTCGCGGGTATGCGGATGGGTTTCCTGAGACTCTTCGCGGGCCATGGGCTCAGCCCTCGTCACGCAGACTGATTCCGTACTGCTTGACCAGATCGGCATAGCGCTTCTGGTCGGCCTGAAGCTGCTGAACACCTGGTCGCCCGGCTCCTCCAAGGGTGTCAGGCTGTTCTGCTTGTTGAACGCCTTGTAGTCCTCGGTCTCGAAGGTCGCCTTCATGCCCTCGACGATCTTGTCCTTGACTTCCTGCGGCGTTCCCTTCGGAGTGGTCATGAACCGGTACTGGGTGACCTCGACGTCAAGGCCCTGTTCCTTGGCGGTCGGGACGTTGGGCAGGTATTCGATTCGTTCCGGGCCGAAGACGGACAGCGGAAGGAGCTTGCCCGCCTGGATGTTCTCGATCGCCTCGCCGACCTGCAGTGAGGCCATGTCGATCTGGTTGCCCAGCAGGGCGGCCAGGGCGGGCGCGCCGCCGTCGAACGGGACGGCCTGCGATTCCACGCTCGCGGTCTTGAACAGCAGCGCGGCCGCCAGTTGGGCGCCGGTCCCGACGCCGGTGGTGCCGTACCGGATCACGCGGTTGGCGTTCTCGAGGTCCTTGAGCGTCTTGTATCCGCTGGCCGGGTTGGTGACCAGCACGTAGTCGTCGCGGGACACCCCGTAGACGACGTCGAAGTCGTCGACCTTGGTGACCTCGTCCGGGTTGACGGCCAGCGGGGTGATGGTGAACAGCGAGGCGTTCTGGATCGCGATCACCGAGCCGTCCGGCTTTGCCTTGGCCACCTCGGCGGCGGCCAGCGCGCCGTTGGCGCCCTCGCGGTTGATCACCGGGAAGGACGCCTTCAGGTTGTCGCTGAGACCCTTGGACACCGCCCGGCTGATCAGGTCGCTGGACCCGCCGGCCGACGCGCCGACGTACATCTCCACGGTTCCCGACGGATAGCCGTTGCCGCTTCCGGAGCCGGTGCTGGTCTGGACTCCGCTGCATGCGGTCAGGGCGAGTGCGGTGGCGGCGCACGCCGCGAGGCCGGCGCGGAGGCGGGTGCGGCGTATGGCGGCGGTGGGTATGAACGTAAACACCTGTGACTCCTGTGTCTCCCGAGTGATACGAGTCGCGCCGCTGTGGCGGCGATCACTCTTAAACTAGAAGCACTGGCGATACCTGTCCAAGCCTGATATGGCATGGGTCGATGCTGCTTCGGTATTAAAACCAGGAGTCGCGCATTTCCAGCGTGGTGCGGTCGAGGCGTTCCAACAGATCCAGTTGCGGCGCGGTCTTCGGCAACTCGTAGCGGAAGAAATAGCGGGCGGCCTGGCGCTTGCCGTCGTAGAAATCCCCGGACCGGCCATTGCAGGCGAGCAGTTGTTCCAACCACATCCACGCGATCATGATGTGGCCGAACGCCTCGAGGTAGACGACGCTGTTGGCCAACGCGGCCTCGACGTCACCGGAGTCGAACATCGCGGCGGTGACGGCCGCCAGGCGCTGCACCGACCCGTCCAGCTGAGTGGCCAGCTCGCGGGCTTCGCCGCCTGCGTCGTGTGCGGCATGCACGGTCTCGGAGACCGCCTTGCCGAGCGCCGCCAGGCTGGCCCCGTTGCGCTGAGTCACCTTGCGGCCCAGCAGATCCAGGCTCTGGATGCCGTGCGTGCCCTCGTGGATCGGGTTGAGCCGGTTGTCGCGGTAGTGCTGCTCCACGTCGTACTCGCGGGTGTAGCCGTAGCCGCCGTGCACCTGGATCGCCAGGTTGTTGGCCTCCAGGCACCACTGCGACGGCCAGCTCTTGCCGACCGGGGTCAGAATGTCCAGCAGGTCCGCTCGCTGTCGCTCCGAGGTGCTCGTCGACGAGTTTGGCGCAGTACAGCGCCAGCGCGAGCCCGCCTTCGACATAAGCCTTCTGCGCCAACAGCATTCGCTTGACGTCGGCATGCTCGATGATCGGGACCTGCGGTGCCGACGGGTCCTTGGCCGTCACGGGCCGGCCCTGCGGTCGGTCCCGCGCGTACTCCAGCGACTTCAGGTAACCGGTGTAGCCCAGCGCAACGGCGCCCATCCCGACGCCGAGGCGCGCCTCGTTCATCATGTGGAACATGTAGGCGATGCCGCGGTGTGGTTCGCCGACGAGGTAGCCCACCGCACCGGCCTGCCCGCGCGGCCGGTAGGTGCCCTCGCCGAAGTTGAGCACGGTGTTGGTGATGCCCCGCTAGCCCATCTTGTGGTTGAGGCCGGCCAGCACCACGTCGTTGCGCTCGCCGACCGGGCCGTCGGCGCTCGGCGCAGGAACTTGGGCACGATGAACAGCGAGATGCCCTTGGTTCCCGGCCGGACCGCCGGGGATCTTCGCCAGCACGAGGTTGACGATGTTCTCGGTCATCTCGTGCTCCGCGCCGGAGATCCACATTTTCGACGCCGAACAGCCGGTAGTGCCGTCGCTCTGCGGCTCGGCGCGGGTGGTGATGTCGGCCAGCGACGAACCGGCCTGCGTCTCGGAAAGCGCCATCGTCCCGGAGAACCGGCCCGCCAGCATCGGCTTGACGAACGCGTCGATCTGCTCCTGCGTGCCGAACTCGGCCAGCAGGTTGGCGTTGGCGATGGTCAGCATCAGGTAGCCAGCGGTGCTGACATTGGCCGCCGAGAACCAGGCGAAGCCGGCCTGGGCCACCGTCATGCGGCAATTGGGCGCCACCGACCGCCGAAGTCCATCGCCATGCCCACCAGATCGGCCTGCGCGAACGCGTCGAGCGCCTCCTTCACCTCGGGGATGACCGTCACCGTCTGCCCGTCGAAGGTTGGCTCGTTCGCATCGCTTTTCTTGTTGTGGGGCGCGAAGTACTGGGTGGCCAGCTGCTCGCACAGATCGAGCAGGCCGTCGAAGGTTTCCCGCGAGTGCTCGGCGAATCGGTCCCGCTTGGTCAGCTCGTCGACCCGCAGCCATTCGTAGAGCAGAAAGTCGAGGTCGCGCCTCGACAGCAGGGTGGATTTCACACCCCCATCTTCGCCGAGACTGCTGTGAGATCGCGAAATCGGCCGACGCAGCGATCTGGCCGCAGTTTCGGCGTGGTCGAGGGTCGACGTATAGTGTGTTTGGTTTGTACTGAACGATCTGTGCGAGGTGTGTGTGACCCCCGGAGAGGCCGAGTTCGTCGACCGCATCGGACTGTTCATGGAGATGCTCGGCGGCCCGAGAACCATGGGCCGGGTCTACGGCTGGTTGCTCGTCTGCGACCCCCCGCAGAAGTCGCTCGGCGAACTGGCCGAGGAGTTGTCGGTGAGCAAGGCGTCGGTCAGCACCGTCGCGCGCCAGCTGCAGGAGGGCGGAATGGTCGAACGGCTGCCCACCTCGACCCGTCAACACGTGTACCGGGTCACCCCGGGCGGCTTCAGCAGTGTGCTCAGCACGCAGCTGTCCCGGATGCGGTTCGGCATCGACGCGGCGGACCTCGGTCTCGCACTGCTCGCCGACGGCAGCAGCGAACAACGCGAGCGTCTGGAGGACTTCCGGGATTTCTGCCGATTCTCCGCAGAGGACTACCGCGACGAGCTCATCCGGCGCTGGGCCGAGTACCGCGAGAACAGGAGGCGAACGTGAACACCCGAGCCGACAAAGTCGATTTCACCGGTGTGCGATGGGGTTCGGTGGAGTGGACGCTGCTGGTCACCCTTTACCTGCGGGCCTGCGAAAGTCGTTTGGAGCGGCCGATTCTCGGGGACTCGGCCGCCGCCGAGGCGGTCGACAGGATCGACTACAACTGGTCGAGGATGCGCCTCGGGGCGGGGCCGTGGGGCAACCAGTTCCTGGTCGCGTTGCGTGCGAAACAGCTCGACGTCTGGACCGCCGACTTTCTCAGGCGGAATCCCGACTCGGTGGTGCTTCATCTCGGGTGCGGTATGGACACCCGGGCCTTCCGGCTCGAGCGCCCGGCGACGGTGCAATGGTTCGACGTGGACCAACAGCACGTCATCGATTTGCGGCGCAAGCTGTACTCCGACGGCCCCGGCTACCGGATGATCGGCTCATCGGTGACCGACCCGCGGTGGCTCGACTCGATCCCGGTGGACCGCCCGGTGGCCGTCGTCGCCGAGGGTCTGCTTCCCTACCTCACCCCGGCCGACGTCGACGACCTCCTGCGCCGCATCACCGACCGCTTTCCCGGCGGTGAGGTGTCGGCCGACGTCATATCGAAGTGGGGTCCGCGCGCCTCGAAGCTCTTCGAATGGGGCGGGGACGGGCGCCGACTCGCGGACGCGAACCCCCGGCTGACCTGGTTCGACGAGGTCTCGGCCCTGGCGGGTTACGACCGGATACCGCTGACGCCGCAGCGCATCGTGTTCCGGCTGCTCCACGCGATACCGGCCGTCCGTGATTACGACCGTCTCTACCGTTTCGGCTTCTAGCCCGACGCTGCCGCGTTCGTGTCGTGCTCCGTGTCGACGCCGAGCGGAGACCCCACGCGCACGGCTTCGTCGCGGATCAGGCCACGCAGCAGCGCGGTGCTGAACTCGACCGCGATCTCCTGCGCCGTACGCCGGCCGTGCGGGCGCAGCCACCGGTAGGAACCGAGCGTCATCCCGATGTAACCCAGCGCCAGCACGTGGGAATCGCATTCGTAGAACTCGCCGCTGGCGATGCCCCGGTCGATGACATCGCGGACGTGCTCGTAGACCTGGGTTTCCTTTTCCCGGATGTAGGCGACCTGGTCCTCGGTGAACCACTCCGAGATGTAGGGGCCCTCCTGGAAGTACACCGCCGCCCGCTCGATGTCGCTGGCGATGCCGACGAGGAGTCGCCGGGTGAAGTGGTAGATGGTCTCGCGCGCGGATGCCGACGGATCGTCGTGCAGCGCGTCGACGGTGAAGTCCGCGGCGCCCTTGTAGATGTCGTAGAGGATCAACGACTTGCTGGCGTAATAGTGGTAGACCGTCGCCTTGTTCAGACCGACGGCGTCGGCGACGTCGTCCATCCGGGTGCCGTGGTAACCGCGCGCGGCAAACAGCTTGGTGGCGACGGCCAACAACTCCTCGCGACGGGACATCCCGTTCGAACCGAGGGCTTCCGATGTTGGCATGGCGACTCACTATAGGCAGGCCCGGGCACCCGCCGGGCATCAATCAACTGGTTGGACAGTTTAGGTCGTCGCACTGTCGCCGCAGCCATGCCGGGTCTAGACTTCTCCCGAGAGCGGCCGTACCCGAGAGGTGGAGACATGGATCCGAACCCGGACTATGACGCGAGCGACGAACTCGAGTACGGCGTGAACTGGTTCGCATGGATCCTGCGCGGCGTCTACCCGCCGCCCGCCTATCCGCCGGTCTAAATCTCTTGTGCGCCTGAGGCGCGACCTCATGCCGCCGCGGCCTTGACGGCCCGGCCTACTTCCGCCCGTAACTCCGTGTAGTCCGGTGAGCGACGCAGTTGCTCGGGGTCGATCCCTGTCCGAGGCAGATCGACCGGCAGGTCCAGCGCGACCTGGCCCGGGCGCCGGGTCAGCACCACGATCCGCGAGCCGAGGAAGGCCGCCTCGTCGGCGCTATGGGTGACGAACACCGTCGTCCGCCCCGATTCCGCACTGACCTGACGGACATCCTCCTGGAGCCGCTCGCGGGTGAGTGCGTCCAGCGCCGCGAACGGCTCGTCGAGCAGGAACAGCGGCGTCTCGGCGGCCAGCGCCCTGGCGATCGCCACCCGCTGCTGCTGGCCGCCGCTGATCTCCCAGATCTTGCGGTCGGCCGTCCCCTCGAGGCCGACCCGCTGCAGCAACTGCTCCCTACGCGCCGCCCGCCGCTCGCGCGGCACCTTCGCGTACTTGAGCGCGAGGTCGACGTTGCCGCCCACCGTGCGCCACGGGAACAGCCGCGGCTGCTGGAACACCACCCCCGCGGTCACCCCCGGTCGCGGGCGCCCGCCCGCCACATCGACCGAACCCTCGCTCGGGGCTTCGAAACCGGCCAGCAGGCGCAGCAGGGTGCTCTTGCCGCACCCTGATGCGCCGACCAGCACCAGGAACGACCCGGGGTCGACGGTCAGGTCGACGGGCCCGAGCGCGGTGACCTCACTGTTGCCGCGGCCGTAGCGGTGGGATACCCCGCTGATCCGGATGGCGCCGCCTGTGGTGTTGCGCGGTCGCATCTTTGACATCATTGGGTGAGGACACTGGGCAATCCCTTGGTGTAGATCGCGTCCTGGAACGCCGGCAGTGGGGCCGCCGACGGGATCTGCTTCTGCTCGGCGAGGAACTGCGATGCGCTCTGCAGGTTGCTCGCGATGTTGCCCGGCTTGCCTTCGGAGCCAAGCCATTCCGGTGACGCGACCTCTTCGGGAGTCAAGTACACGCCCTGCTTCAGCTGTCCGGCCACATCATCGGGCGACAGTCCGATCTCTGCGGCGATGGCCTTGGCCGCCGCAGCGGGATCCTGGTGGATCAGCGACAGGGCCCGCGCCTCCTGCTGGCGCCAGGTGTCGACGACGTCGGGATGCGCGTTGGCGAAATCGTCGGACACCGCCCCCAGGTCCAGGGTCGGCTTGCCGTCCTTGGCCAGCTGCCTGCTGGTGATCAGGTCCTTACCCGTCTTGCGCAGGTCGTCGAGGCTGGGTAGCCAGCTGTAGGCGGCATCGATGTCGCCCCGGTCCCACGCTGCCAGGATGGCCTGCGGCTGCAGGTCGACCAGCTGAACATCGTTGGCGGACAACCCGTTCTGCGACAGCGCGGCCAGCAGGCTGTAGTGCGCGGTGGACGCGAACGGCGTGCCGACCCGCTTGCCTCTCAGGTCGGTGATGGTGTTGACGCCACTGTCGTTGCGCGCCACCAGCGCTTCGTTGTCACCCGCGACGTCGAGGACGAAGGCGACCTTGTAGGGGATGTTCAGCGGCGCGGACAGCCCGCGCGCGGCGGGGCTTGAGCCCAGCGCACCGAAGTCCAACTCCTTGGCGATGAACGCGGTGTTGACGTCGGCGCCCGAGTCGAACTTCGTCCACTTGATGTTGTAGTCCGGCAGCGAGTCCTCGAGCCAGCGGCTGTTCTTCACGATCAGATCACCGCTCGGAAAGCTCTGGTAGCCAATGCGAATGGTCGGCTTGTCGCCTTGACTCGTCGACCGGTCGACGGAGCATCCCGCGAGCGCCAGCGCTGCCGCCGAGACCACTGAAACCACCGCTACGGTCTCGATGAGTGCCTTGAGCTTCATATCTTTCCTCTCCAAGGGACAGCACGCCGTTCCACGGCGCGAAGCAGACCGTCGATGATCAAGCCTGAGATCCCGATGGCGAAGATCCCGACCAGCACGACAGGGGTGTTGTTGTAGTTACTGGCGTCCTTGACCAGACCGCCGATCCCGGGCAGCCCGTTGAACAGTTCGGCGGCGACCACCGACGAGTACGCCATCCCGACCGCGAGCCGGATGCCGGTGAAGGTCTCCGGCAGGGCCGACGGGACCACCACGTCGCGGATCACCTCACGGCGCGACGCACCCAGCGCACGCGCGGCCTCCTGCAGCCCGACCGGAGCGGCGACCACGGCGGCGGTGGTGGCGACCGCGGCCGGGGGTAATGCGGCCAGCGCCAGCAGCGTGATCTTCGGGGCCTCGTCGATGCCCAGCCAGATCACCAGCAGGAAGAAGTACGCGAGCGGCGGCAATGCGCGCAGGAACGTCAGCCATGGTTCAAGGACGCTGCGCACCCAGCCGACGGATCCCATCACCAACCCCAGCAGGACCCCCAGCGCCACCCCGATGATCACGCCCGCGAACACGCGGCGCAGCGTCATGTAAAGGTGCTCCCAGAGCAGGTAGCCCGCGTAGCCGCGGACCCCGTCGTGGGTGGTGGACACGTCGAGGAAGGCGCGCCACACCGTGCTCGGGTAGGGCACGAAGGTCTGGTTCCAGATGCCGCTGGCGGCGACCACCTGCCAGACGGTGAAGAAGACGACGAGGGACAACAGCGGCAGCGCCGCGCGGGTCAGCCGTCCGCGCCACCTGCCCGATGGCGCGACGGGGGCCGGCGAGCCGAGTTGCGGCTCGTCCGGCGCGATATCGACAAAGACGGACACGAGTTGCCAGCTAACGGGCCGGCAGACCCGAACTCAATATTTTCGCGCGCGCAGAAGCTAAGTCGCGCAGAGAGCAGTGCCGCGCTCATAGGGATACGCCTACCCCGAGCGCGACACTGGGCTCTTCTCACATCTCGGCGCCGGCTACCTGCGCTCGTATTGTCCAGTGTTGGTGTTGTTTTCGCGCACACCCTGCTCGCGGACGGCTTGGTTGCGCGCGACGTCGTCGCGACTGTCGACATCGCGATCGTCGACTTTGGGGGTCCTTGGGTCGAGATCGTCGGCGTGCTGCCTGCGATCCTCGAGCTCTTCGCGCGACATGGCGACCGCGTCATGGTGGGACGCTGCCTGCCCCTTGAGGCGGGCGGCCTCGGCGGCCTTCGCCTGTGCCTCGGCCTCTGCCGCACGTGCCTTCGCGGCGGTCTCCTCGGCGAGCGCCTCGCGCTTGTCCACCTTCGCGGTGTGCGCGTTGACCTCTTCGCGGATCCGCTCGGCCTCTACGTGCCGATGCTGATTGCGCCTACTGCGGGCCGCGAACGCCAAGCCCACGATCACCAATACGGCGACGATGGCAACGACGATCCAGACGACTGTGTTGCTCTCCATGCCGGCTCCTTAAGTCGGGATGCTCGGAAGCGCCTTTGACGCATCCGTTGATTACACATTCCCGTCTGGGCCGAAGCCGAAACCGTAAGGGTCGCCCTCTCAGTCGACTACCAGGTGGGGCCGGTGAAGAGGGAGTCGAATCTGATTCGCTGCCGCTGCAGCGCCTCGACCTCATGCTGGGGCTCGGCCTGCCTGAATGACGATTTGTCCTTCACGGTCGGTGCTTGCTCGCGCGCCGACTTCCTGATGGGTTCCATGCGTCCCCTCTCACGATTGGCCTGATGCCATCGTTTCCGGGTTTAACGCACACAGCGCGCGTAGCAGACTACTTGAATTTGTGATTGCCGTTACGCGGAAGTACTCACAGCGCCTTGAGTTCCTCGGCGACCTCGGAGACCGATTTCTTGGCGTCGCCGAAGAGCATCGTGGTGCCCTCCGCATAGAACAGCGGGTTGTCGATGCCGGCGAAGCCGGAGTTCATCGAGCGCTTCAGCACGATCACCGACTTGGACTGGTCGACGTTGAGGATCGGCATGCCGTGGATGGGACTCGACGGGTCGTTCCGTGCCGCAGGGTTGGTGACGTCGTTGGCACCGATCACGATCGTGACGTCGGTTCGGCCGAACTCGTCGTTGATGTCGTCCATGTCCTTCATGGCGTCGTAGTCGACCTCGGCCTCGGCCAGCAGCACGTTCATGTGCCCGGGCATCCGGCCGGCCACCGGGTGGATCGCGTACTTGACCTCAACACCCTTGTCCGCGAGCAGATTCGCCAGGTCCTTGACGGCGTGCTGGGCCTGCGCCACGGCCAGCCCGTAGCCGGGCACCACGATGACCTGGTTGGCATAGGCCATCTGGATCGCGGCGTCGGCCGCCGAGGTGGCCTTGACCGTACGGTCGGCGTCGTCGCCGCCACCGACGGCAACCCCGCCGCCGCCGAAGCCGCCCGCCACGATCGCGGGGATGGAGCGGTTCATCGCCTTGGCCATCAGGTTGGTCAGGATCGAGCCCGAGGCGCCGACGATCATGCCTGCGACGATCATCGCGGTGTTGTTCAGCGCCAAACCGGCTGCGGCGGCCGACAATCCGGTCATCGCGTTCAGCATCGAGATGACCACCGGCATATCGGCGCCACCGATGGGCAGCACCACCATCAACCCCAGGATCGCCGCGGCGGCCAGCAGGCCGATCATCCACCATAGCGACGCACCGCCGCTGCCGGGATGGGCGGCAATGCCGATCACGACGGCGCTGGCGACGGCGAGCACCAGCAACAGCAGGTTCAGCGGCTGCTGGGCCTTGCCCACTCCGATGGGCTTGCCGGGCAGGATCTCCTGGAGCTTACCGAAGGCGATGATCGAGCCCCAGAACGAGATCGACCCGATGATCGCGGCGAACAGCGAGGCGACCACGATGTGCACCGTGGGTGTCTCACCGTGCTGGAACGCCGAGAACCCCTTGGTGTCAATGAATTCCGACAGTGCGATGAGCGCGACCGTGCCGCCGCCGACGCCGTTGAACAGCGCCACCAGCTGCGGCATCGCCGTCATCTTCGTCAACCGCGCGGGCGGCACACCCAGCACCACGCCGAGCAGCAGGCCGGCGATGATCAGGCCCCAGTTCTCGGTGTGCCGGATGTAGATCAGCGTGGCGATCACCGCCAGGGCCATACCGGCGGCGGCGATCCAGTTGCCGCGTACCGCGGTGCGCGGCCCGGTCAGACCCATCAGGCCGTAGATGAACATCCCGAACGACACGAGGTACAGCAGGACGACCAGATAGTTCATCGCGCTTGCCCGTTCGCCGCCGCGGCCTCAGCCTTGGGCGCCGGTTTCTTCTTGCCCTTGAACATGCCCAGCATCCGGTCGGTCACCACGAAGCCACCGACGACGTTGAGCGTGCCGAACACCACGGCCACGAACAGGATGATCTGCTCCGCCAGCGAGGGATGCTCGACCCGGCCCAGCACCACCAGCGCGCCGATGAGCACGATGCCGTGAATGGCGTTGGTGCCCGACATCAGCGGCGTGTGCAAGGTGTTGGGCACCTTGGAGATAACGGCGAACCCGACGAACCCGGACAGCGCCAGGATCGCCAGGTTGGCCAGAAGTTGGTCATACATATTTCAACTCTCCCCGTCTATCGCTCTTCGCGCGAGCGCTCATCGGCCCGGGTGACGCAGGACGCGGCGATGACCTCGTCGTCGAAATCCGGTGCCAGGCCGCCGTCCTTGATGAGCAGGTCGAGCAGGGCGGTGATGTTCTTGGAGTAGAGCTCGCTGGCGTGCTCGGGCATGGTGGCCGGCAGGTTCAGCGGCGACGCGATCGTCACGTCGTGTTTGACGACGGTCTGGCCCGGTTCGGTCAACTCACAGTTGCCGCCGGTTTCGCCGGCGAGGTCCACCACGACACTGCCGGGCTTCATCCCCTCGACGGCTGCGGCGGTCACCAGTCGCGGCGCCGGGCGGCCGGGCACCAGCGCGGTGGTGATCACCACGTCGAAACCCTTGATCGCCTCTTCGAGCTTCTTCTGCTGCTCGGCGCGTTCGTCCTCGGAGAGCTCGCGGGCGTAGCCGCCCTCGCCGGCGGCCTCGATACCCAGGTCCAGCCACTGCGCACCCACCGAGCGCACCTGGTCGGCAACCTCGGGACGCACGTCGTACCCGGTGGTGCGCCCGCCGAGCCGCTTGGCGGTGGCCAGGGCCTGCAGGCCGGCCACGCCGACTCCGAGCACCAGCACGGTGGCGGGTTTGACCGTGCCCGCCGCTGTCGTCAGCATCGGGAAGAACCGCGTCGCCTCCGACGCGGCCACCAGCACCGCCTTGTAGCCGGAGACGTTGGCCTGCGAGGACAGCGCGTCCATCACCTGGGCGCGCGAGATCCGCGGGATCGCCTCGAGCGCGAAGGCCTGCACGCCCGCGGTCTTCAGCGCCGCGATCTGGTTGTCGGCGTTGCGCGGGGCCAGAAAGCCGATCAGCGTCTGCCCGCTGCGCAACTTGGCGACCTCCTCGGCGCTCGGCGGCGCGACCTTCACCACGATGTCGGCGGCCCAGGCGTCGCCGATCGTTGCGCCCACGGCGGTGTAGAGGTCGTCGGGCAGCAGCGCCTGTTCGCCGGCGCCGGCCTCGACGACGACTTTGACACCGCTGTTGACCAGCGTCGCGGCCGCCTTCGGCACCAGCGCCACCCGCCGCTCGTCGGCGCCGGATTCCCGCACCACCCCGACCGTCGCACCCGCCCCACCGGCGGCATCGGCATTCGTCTGCTCACTCATGACGTGACCGTCTGCTCCCCTGATCCGTGTGGATTCTGCCCGAGACACCATAGCCGCTACCGGCAGTCACAGCTAAACCGCGGCGGTACTGTGCTGACCAAGTTAGACAGGAGGATCGCGGATGAGCGTGGACCGGCTGTTGCCGTCGCAGGAAGCCGAAGATCTGATCGCGCTCACCCGCGATATCGCCGACAAGGTGCTCGACCCGATCGTCGACGCGCACGAGAAGGCCGAAACCTACCCCGACGGCGTGTTCGCGCAGCTGGGCGCGGCGGGGCTGCTCAGCCTGCCGCAGCCCGAGGAGTGGGGCGGTGGCGGGCAACCGTACGAGGTCTACCTGCAGGTGCTGGAGGAGATAGCGGCGCGATGGGCGGCCGTCGCGGTGGCGGTGAGCGTGCACAGCCTGTCGTCTCATCCGCTGCTGGCCTTCGGCAACGACGAGCAGAAGCAGCGCTGGCTGCCCGGCATGCTCTCGGGTGAGCAGATCGGCGCGTACAGCCTGTCCGAACCGCAGGCAGGCTCCGATGCCGCGGCCCTGCGGTGCGCGGCAACGAAATCGAACGGCTATGACGGCTACGTCATCGACGGCGCAAAGTCGTGGATCACGCACGGTGGCGTCGCGGACTTCTACACGCTGTTCGCCCGCACCGGCGAGGGTTCACGCGGGGTGTCGTGCTTCCTGGTCCCCGGAGATCTGCCCGGCCTGAGTTTCGGTAGGCCCGAGGAGAAGATGGGGCTGCACGCCATTCCGACGACGGCGGCGTTCTACGACCACGCCCGGATCGAGGCCGACCGACGGATCGGCGAGGAGGGTCAGGGTCTTCAGATCGCCTTCTCCGCACTGGATTCCGGGCGGCTGGGTATCGCGGCCGTCGCCGTCGGGCTGGCCCAGGCCGCGCTCGACGAGGCCGCTCGCTACGCCAATGAGCGAACGACGTTCGGCCGCAAGATCATCGACCACCAGGGGCTCGGCTTTCTGCTTGCCGATATGGCCGCCGCGGTGGCCAGTGCCCGCGCGACCTACCTGGATGCGGCGCGGCGGCGCGACCTGGACCGGCCGTATTCACAACAGGCCAGCATCGCCAAGCTGATCGCCACCGACGCCGCGATGAAGGTCACCACCGATGCGGTACAGGTCCTCGGCGGCGTGGGTTACACCCGCGACTTCCGCGCCGAGCGGTACATGCGGGAGGCCAAGATCACGCAGATCTTCGAGGGCACCAACCAGATTCAGCGCCTGGTCATCGCCCGGGGCTTGACCGTCACTTAACAGAGTTCACCAGCTCCGCGACCGGCTCGGGAGGCGACGTCGCCGTGATCTGGGTGCCGTAGCCCCTATGCGAGTCGATGTCCATCCATCCGCCCATCGCGTCGAAGCGCGCCAGCAGCGAACCCAGCCCGATGTGGCCGTCCGCGACGTACTGGCTCACGATCTCCGGTTCGAAGCCGTCGTCACCGATCGTCAGCACGATGCGGTCGCGGTTGTGCCGCTCGTCGGACTGCATGGCCTCCGACACCAGGTTCCGCCGAGTCTCCTGCAGCGCCTTCACCCGCACCGATCGACGCGCCAGCACGAAGCACTGCGCGGTGGTCGCGATGGCCAGCCACAGCAGGAAGCCGAAATGGGGGTACACCATGTGCGGCAGGCCGACCTTGTCGTCGCGCTTGGAGTAGAAGATCCACACGACGGGCGATCCTGGAACGCGACGGAGATCGGCAGCAGGAAGAACACTGGAAGCAGCGCCGCGGTGGCGCCGCCGGACACCAGACACAGCGTGATGATCACCAGCACGTCGACGGCGGTCGACGCCCAATCCGTCCACGGCGGCAGCGGTCCGCGCAGCACCGCTTCCAACCACAAGCACCGCGGCGGCGGCGTACAGCCCGAGGATCAGCGCATATAGCCCCGGCAGCCAGTGGTCGACCTCCCAGATCCAGACCAGGGCGCCGATGAGACAGATCAACGGCACGCGCGGGCTGGCCGAGACACGAACGGGTTCGGCCGCGAAATAGTCGACGATCCGGTGAAACGGGTTGTCCACGCTGGTACGGCTAGTCCAGCAATTTGCGACGCATCGCTTCGGCGACAGCGGCGCCGCGGTCACTGACGCCGAGCTTCTCGTATAGCCGCTGGACGTGGGTCTTGACCGTCGACGGTGCGAGGAAGAGCTGCTTGGCCATCGCCGGAATGCTGTTGCCCGCCGCGATCATCTTCAGCACCTCGCGCTCGCGCGGGCTCAGCACCGGGCCCTCCGGTTCGGCGCGCCGACGAATCTCGCCCGCGAGTCCGGCCGCGAGACTCGGTGCGACGATGTCGCGACCCTTCGCGCAGTCCAGCACGGCGTTCACCAGTTCGGAGCGGGTCGATTCCTTCGGCAGGAAGCCGGCCGCACCCTCCTGCAGCGCACGGAAAACGATGGCCGACTCATCGTGGGCCGACACCAACAACACCCTGGTCGGCAGCTCGTCGCGGACCACTGCGGCCGCCACCTCCGCGCCGTCCATACCCGGCATCCGGTAGTCCAGCAGCGCCACCTGCGGCGAATGCTCGCGAATGGCCGCGAGCGCGCTCACCCCGTCGTCGGCCTCGGCGACGACGTCGATCGAACCGCTCGACGTCAACGCCCGCACCACACCGTCGCGGAAGAGCGGATGGTCATCACCCACCACCACGCGCACCCTTTCGCCCGCCACGAAGAAAGCCTCGCACGGCAACGCCCGATCTTCCCCCGATTGGGGGACACGCAATTCATCCGTCACGCCCGCCGTTCGCCCGACAGACACGGCCGCCCCGCTGCGGGAGTCTTGAGCCGCCGCCGAATCAACCGGCGCAAGACCTGAAAAGACCACTGACACAGGAGAAGTCGAAACGAACGCAAACTTCAAGCAGAACTTCACCCGCTACATCGCGACGCCGGTCGTGATGGCCGGACTGCTCGGCGCCGCCGCGCTCAGCCTCTCGAGCGTCGGCAACCTCAACCTCGGTGCGGCCGCCGTCGCCCACGCCGCCACCAGCAGCACCCAGCCGACCGGGCCCGGCTACTCCTACTCCCCCAGCGTCAAGGCCCACCCAGCCCCCGAAGCCCAGCCCGGCGCCCGCTGGCACCGCGGCATGCACCACCTCACCAACCTGCAGCCCGCGGTGTAACCACCCCACAGATTTGAGGCCCTCCCCGAAGCGACCCCGGGGAGGGCCTCAACCTGCGCCGAACGGCCCGCTTCCCCCGATCGGGGGACATCGAATTCCACCGTCTCCACCGCCGATCGCCCGACAGACGTCACGCCGCCGGTGCGGGACAGTTATCTCAACGCCGGAGAAACCGGCAACCAAGACCGAAAAGCACAGTCCCCCAGGAGATTACCGAAATGACCAACACGATCACCCGTTGGATCGCCCTGTCCGCCGTTTCGGCAGGCGTCCTCGGCGGTGCGGCCGTCGGACTGGCCGGCATGGCCAACGCGGGCACCTACCCCACCCACGACCCGTCGCCCCGGCCCGGCATCGTCGCCACCCCCAACGTCAAGGCGCAACCGCCCGTCATGGTCTACCCGGGTAAGCGGTGGCACCGCGACCGCGGCTTCGTCATCGACCTGCCCTGAGCCGACTCCACAGAGGCCCTCCCTTGCGGCGTAATCCGGGCACTGGCGTTCGAGGCGGTCAGTACAGCACGATGTCCTGTCCGTACTCCGATTCGGGCCGCGGGGCGAAGTAGCGGCGGTCCGATTCGTCGATCGTGATGTCGTTGATGCTCGCCTCGCGCCGGGCCATCAGGCCCTCGGGGTTGAACTCCCAGAGCTCGTTGCCGTAGCTGCGGTACCACTGGCCGGCGGCGTCGCGGCATTCGTACTGGAATCGCACGGCGATGCGGTTGTCGTGAAAGTCCCACAGGCTCTTCCGCAACACGTAATCGAGTTCGCGCTCCCACTTGCGGGTCAGAAAGGCGACGATCTGGTCCCGGCCGACGACATGCTCGCCACGGTTACGCCACTGTGAATCGACGGTGTACGCCAGGCTGACGCGCTCAGGATCGCGCGTGTTCCACGCGTTTTCGGCCGCCTGCACCTTCTCTCGGGCGGTCTCGAGCGTGAACGGCGGCAAGGGGGGTCGGGTCTCGGTCATCACACCATTCTGACGACCGCGGGCAGCCGGCGATAGCCGGCAAACGGCGCCCGGCCGTCAGAACAACGGAATGTCGCCTGGGCTCCGGGACTCGGACTCGACGTTGTCCCCGGCCCTCCGGGAGAAGCGGCTTGCCTGCCTTCCCTTCGCCTTGGCGGCGTACATCGCGGCGTCGGCTTCGCGAAGCAGCGCCGCCGCGTCGCGCGGATCGTCCGGCACCGTCCTGATCACCCCGATGCTCGCGCTGATCTCCAGCGCGCCGCCGGGGATGGTGATCGGTTCGGTGAGCACATTGCGGATCCGTTGGACGAACGGTTCCAGTGCGCGGCTGTCGAGGTCGTCGCCGACCAACAGTGCGACGAACTCGTCTCCCGCGAGCCTTCCGACGATGTCGTCCCGTCGCAGCGCCTGGCGCAACCGGTCGGCCGTCGCGCGGATGACGGCATCGCCGATTTCGTGGCCGAGTGTGTCGTTGACGGTTTTCAGGTCGTCGAGATCGATGAAGAGCACCGCCGTCAGCGTCGCCTCTCCGTCATGAAGCGCGTCGATCGCCTCGACGATGTGCGCCCTGTTCGGAAGGCCCGTCAGCACATCGTGCGCGGCCCGGTGCGCGAGGCGTTCGTTGTCCGCCCGATGGGCGGTGACGTCGGTGAAGGTCAGCAACACCGGCGACCCCTCACGGTCCTGCGGGTTGAGGAGCCGGCAGGTCACTGACAGCCAGATCGTCTCGCCGTCGGCGCGCCCGATACCGATCATCCGGCCGATCGTCGGAATTCCACTGTTCCACGCCTTGAGGTGCGGGCTGTCGTCACCGGTGATCGGAGAACCGTCGACGTTGTACAGATTGAGTTCTTGCAGTGCGGCCGTGTCCTCGGCATCCGAAATCGTCGGGCCCAGACCCAGGATGCGGCGCGCCGCCGGATTGATGGTCGGCACCCAGCCGTTGCGGTGGACAACCAGGACTCCCTCCTGCAGCGAGTCCACGACGGCATTGAGGTGCCGTTCGGCTCGCCGGAGAGCGGTGTCGTCCGAGCAGACCACCACGTACCCGTTGTCGATCTCGCTCACCGAAACTCGCATCACCCTGGCCGTACCGTCCATCGCGTGATGCGTTGCGTGTACCTGTCCCCCGGCGGCGATGATCGCGGACGGGTCCAGGGGGGCGCCGACGGCAGAGCTGATGGGCATGGCGAGCGCGCGATGCGCCGGACGCCGGTAGATGGATTCCGCGGCGGCGTTCCACGTCGTGACGATCCCGGCTTCAGCCACCGAGATGATCGCATCGCTGACGTGGTCGACGAGTGCCGCCTGGTAGCGCATCGTGTCTCGGGCCGCCTGATGCTCGGTGAGGTCGCGGAAGACCAGTTGATAGGCGGCTCGGCCGTTCCACGTGGTCAGTACCGACAGTGCCTCGACATGCATGTAGGTGCCGTCGAGGCGCATGAGCTCAGCTTCGGTGGCCTCCGAGACATCGCCCGGCCGGCGAAGTGTGGCTGTGCGCGCGATGATCGGCGGTATCGACGACGCGTGCACAAAGCGCGCGAGTTCGTGGCCGATGAGCTCGTTGACGGACCCGGCGGCCAGCCACCGCACACAAACGACGTTCGCATACGCGAACCGCCCGTCCTGATGGATGCAGATGGCATCGGGACTGTGATCGACGATTCGCCGGAACGGCTCCGTCTCACGGACCTGACCGTTAGCGGAGGCGAGGTGGGGTAGGCCAGGGTGGCCAGAGAGGTCGCTGCCCTCGCCTCGGCCGCGATCGACGGCGTCGGGTTTGCCGTCGTGATCGACGCCGTCGCCGACGAATCGCTCGCGTTCTCTCACTATTAAGTCCCTACGTGACGGCCCCCGCCGCATACGTGTCAGTTACCGCGATTCAAACATCGAATCGTTTGCTGATCAAGCCCCGACCACACTCTAATGGACCGGTCGCGCGCTTTTCAACGCAAGCGATAATTTGCCGACTTTGCACTGAGGCGAACCGGGTTCCCATGACCCCCGACTTGCCTTTGGTTTGCTGTCGGCGGTCCCGGTCTTCTGCGGCCTGACTGTTCGCGTTGTCCGCCCTGAGCTGAATGTGACTTCGCCGAAAGCGCGCGGACATGCACGCAAGCGATTGGCATCTTTTGCCCTCCGCCGCCCGTCGTCGCGCCTGGTCAGTCGTCCCCCGCCACGCACATCCGGCGTTGCGGAGTGTCGATCCGTGCCAAAGTCCATGGCTTTGGAGTTCGCTGTCTTTTCTCGTTTCTACTTAAATACCTGCTTGACTGCGCTATCCTTCCCATCGTGGGACGTTGCTAGTAGTTGGTATGCAGGTCAAGGAGGCCGAACCATGTCTGTCGTTGAGCTCGCTCCCCAACCATCGATGATCGACGGTCCGCTGAGCACGTATTGGTGGGATGCGGAAACGGGCTGTTCGGTCACCATGGCGACGCCATCGGCGGAGGTTGGGCTGTTCGAGCAGTACTACGAGGGCGCCGTGGCGAGCTACACCCGGTTCGGCGTCAGGAACGCGCTCGACGAGAGCGCCGCGCTCTGCGCGGCGGACACGGTGCTGTTCTGGGCCATCACGGACCGCAGCGGCCGGGTCGTCGGCGGGGTGCGGGCGAAGGGGCCGTTGCGTAGCCCCGACGACTCACGCGCGGTCATCGAATGGGGTGATCAGCCGGGGATCGGCCAGGTCCGGAAGATGATCGCCGACCGGGTACCGTTCGGCGTTCTCGAGATGAAGGGCGCCTGGCTGGACGACGAGCCCGATGCCAAGCAGCGGCCCACCAAGATCATTCCGCGGAGCGGCTTCCATGGCATGCAGTTGCTCGGCGCCAAGTTCCTGATGGCGACCGCGGCCACCCATGTCCTGGAGCGGTGGAGTTCCTCGGGCGGCCTGGTGGCGCCCATCCCCGGCACTCCTTACCCGGACGAGCGGTATCGAACCAAGATGATGTGGTGGGACCGGTCGAACTTCACTCAGCATGGCGAGCCGAATACCGTCGCCGCGATTGTTCGTGAGATGGCCTACGTCCACCGGCGGATTCAGTCCTGGGATCCCCTACACGGTTAGGTCGCGTGTAGCTGGCGCCGATCTCGCCGGAGCCGTTCTCGACGGGTGTCATATCGTGGCGGGCATGGACTTCGCGATGTCGGCCAAGGCGCAGGACTACCACAAACGTCTCAGCGCATTCATGACGGAGTTCGTCTTCCCTGCGGAGAGGGACTACCACGACTATCGGGTCGCGGCGGGTCCCGACGACCACACCATTCCGCCCATCGTCGAGGAGTTGAAGCTCTCGGCCAAGGAGCGAGGGCTGTGGAATCTGTTCCTGCCGTCGATCTCCGGCCTGTCCAACGTGGAGTACGCGCCGCTGGCCGAGTTGACCGGCTGGAGCATGGAGATCGCGCCCGAGGTGACCAACTGCGCGGCTCCCGACACCGGCAACATGGAGACGCTGCACCTGTTCGCCACCGAAGACCAGGGCAAGCAGTGGCTGGAGCCGCTGTTGAACGGCGAGATCCGCAGCGCGTTCGCCATGACCGAGCCGGCGGTCGCCTCCAGCGATGCGCGCAACATCCAGACCACGATGCTGCGCGACGGCGGCGACTATGTCATCAACGGCCGCAAGTGGTGGATCTCGGGTGCGGCCGACCCGCGCTGCAAGATCCTGATCGTGATGGGCCGCACCAACCCCGACGCCGCCAGCCATCAGCAGCAGTCGATGATTCTGGTCCCGCTCGACACACCGGGGGTGACGGTACTGCGGTCGCTGCCGGTGTTCGGCTGGCAGGACCAGCACGGGCACTGCGAGATCACCTTCGAGAATGTGCGGGTGCCCGCGACGAACCTGCTCGGCGAGGAGGGCAGCGGGTTCGCGATCGCCCAGGCCCGGCTGGGGCCGGGCCGCATCCACCACTGCATGCGGGCGCTGGGCGCGGCCGAGCGGGCGCTGGCACTGATGGTCGACCGGGTGCAGAAGCGGGTCGCGTTCGGCAAGCCGCTGGCCGAGCAGGGCGTGGTGCGTGAGCAGATCGCCCGTTCGCGCAACGAGATCGACCAGGCCCGGCTGCTGTGCGAAAAGGCCGCGTGGACCATCGACCAGCACGGCAACAAGGAAGCCCACCTGTTGGTCTCCCAGATCAAGGCCGTCGCACCGCAGGTGGCGTGCGACGTGATCGACCGCGCCATTCAGGTGCACGGGGCGGCCGGCGTATCGGACGACTTCCCGCTGGCCCAGCTCTACGCATGGCACCGGGCGATGCGGCTCTTCGACGGACCCGACGAGGTGCACATGCGGACGATCGCACGCTCCGAGATCGGAAAACAGAAAAGCGCGTTCGCCGCGGCGGTGACGAACCCGTGACCGTCGATCTCGGGGAGCTGTCGGGCGCGTGGAACTTCCGCGACGTCGCGGAGGAGGCCGGCGTCCGCCCGGGCCGGTTCTTCCGGTCCAGTGAGCTCAGTGCGCTCTCCGAGGAGGGCAGGCGGCGGCTCGTCGAGCTCGGCATCACCGACGTTGCCGACCTGAGGTCGCCGCGCGAGGTCGAGCGCCGCGGGCCCGGCTTGGTGCCCGACGGCGTCGAGGTCCACCTGCTGCCGTTCCCGGACGTGTCCGCGGTGGACGGCGAAGCGCCGCACGAGGCGACGTTCCAGAAGATGATGAGCGAGAAGCCCGACGATGAGGATGTCGCGGTGGCCGCCGGCCGCTTCATGATCGAGGAGTACCTGCGGTTCCCGACCATGGGAGGCGCGCAACGCGCTGTGCGCCAGGTGATTTCGCTGCTGGCCGCCGAGCGTCCGGTGATCACGCACTGCTTCGCCGGTAAGGACCGGACTGGGTTCACGGTCGCGACGGTGCTCGGCGCGATCGGTATCCCGCGCGACGCGATCCTCGCCGACTTTTTGCGCAGCAACGCCGCGGTTCCCCAGCTTCGCGAACAGATCCTCGAGTCGGTGCGGGACCGCTCCGAGACACCCGAGGTCGTCACCTTCGCCGAAGCGCGGCTGACCGACGAGGTGCTCGGCGTTCGGGAGGACTACCTGGACGCCTCGCGGCGGTCGATCGAGGAGAACTACGGCTCGTTGTCGGGCTATCTGGAGGCGGCGGGTGTGACGGCCGGGGAGATCGCCAACGTGCGCGCGGCGCTGCTCGGTTAGCCGACCAGTTCGGGGTGGAACTTGGCAGCCATCCGCCGCATCCCGTCGTGCCAGTCGACCGTGGTGCCGCCGACCAACTCACGCATCCGGGTCACGTCGGTGGGGCCACCGCGCAGCGCCTGCGCGCTCTCCTCGAAGACGGGCTCCCGGCCGACCAGCGACCCCAAGTAGCCGCACCACTCCTGCAGGCTGACGGTCTGCTCCCCGCACCAGTTGACCGTGGTCGCCGGGACCGACGCCGCGTCGAGCAGCCTCGGCAGGGTCGCGATGAAATCGTCCTCGTGGATCGGGTTGTAGCGGGCGGGCCCGCCGGGCGGGACCGGGATCGGGACACCGGCCAGCACCATCTCCATGTGATAGAACGGCCACCCGCCGTTGTCGCCGTACGGCACGTTCAGCCGCGCGATGACGGTGGGCACGCCCAGCACGCGCGCCATCGTGCGGGCGACGACCTCCCCGGCGATCTTGGAGATGGAGTAGGTCGGGAACATCGCCTTGTGGTTGTCCCCCAGCGCAGTGGATTCGGTTCGCGGCTCGTCGTCCGGCGGGTCGTAGACGGCGGCCGAGGAGCAGTGCAGAAAGGCCGTGGCGTCGGCACAGTGGGCCATCAGCAGACCGACCGACTCCGCGTTGGCCGCGAGGTCCTTGTCCCATCTGCCGCTCTTGGCCACCGCGAGGTTGATGACGTAGTCGAAGTCGGACGGAATCGCGGAGAAGTCGCCTGAGGCCAGGTTGACCGTCTCACACCGCACCCCCGCCGTCTCGAGGCGCGCACGGGCCGCGGTGTCGGTGAACCGGGCAATGCCCCAGACCTCGTTGTCGGCGGCGAGCGCCTTCGCGACGGGGGTGGCGACCTGGCCGGTGGGGCCGGTGATCAGAATCTTCGAACCACGCATGGGGCTGATCGTAAGTGGCCGGTCGTCGGCTTCGCCGCCAGTCCTCAAGAATGTTCTGTCGGAGGGTCTTTGACGTCGCCCGGGACAGGTTGTGCGTCTGGGCGACTTCCGATTGTCTCGTGGTAGGTCTTACCGCGGCTCATCCCTAGCAACCTGGCTACGGGCCGCAACGTGAGAGCAACGGCGATCAAATCGCCTATGCGCGGTGACAACGCTTCGCCGAGCAACAGCATATTTGCCGCTCGCGGCAACACGACACGTCGCTTGTCGTGCCGGACAGCGGCTACCACCGCTCGCGCCACGTCGTCCGACGACAGCGGTGTCATGTGGCGGAACGGCGGAGGCATTTCAGCTTCCCGTACCTCGCGTAGCAGGTCGGTGGCGGTGAGTGCCGGATGGATGACCGAAACCCGGACACCGCTGTCGGCAAGCTCCTGGCGCAGCGCGTCCGAGAATGCGGAGATGGAATGCATCACCATCGCATAGGAACCGAATCGCGCAAATGCTTTGCGCCCCATCACAGATGACATGTTCACGATCGTGCCCGACCCTTGTTGCCGCAGTATCGGAAGTACACGCCGTGTTACGTCAATCATTCCGAACATGCTCGCCTGCATGGTTTTACGGAGGCCAACTTCGAACCCCGCCGACTCGACGGCATCCACTTTCCCGATTCCGGCATTGTTCACCAGAACGTCGATCCTTCCGAATCTGTGCATCGCCGCGGCTACAAGCGCCGCCACGTCAGTATCGGAGGTCACGTCTGTCGGCACGGACAACACATCTGAGCCCAGATCGCGAACTTCGTTCTCCACCTGGGTGAGTCGGTCGACCGAGCGGGCGGCCAGAACCAATTGAGCTCCCTCTCGGGCGAACGCCACCGCGACGCTTCTTCCGATTCCCTGTGACGCGCCGGTGACCAGGACCACCTTGTCCGCGAAAACCGTGGTCATGTGCATTCCTTTCCTGATGTATATACAACATATGGGTACGTTTGGAGTTTTGTGACCACCCTTGTTCGTCTAGAGGTCCGGCAATTGTCCGACGCTGCTCGCGATCTTCCGCACCGCCTTCACGCCCGTCGTCCCGAGAAGCTGGCCGGCCTGCAGCTGAGCCTGCCGCCATTCGGGCATCACGGACTCGATCTTGGCCTGACCCGCGCGGGTGAGCGCCACCTCGCGTATTCCCTTCGCGTCAGAGGACACGGCCTCGATCCAGCCGTGGTTCAGCAACAGATTCAAATTCCTGCTGACAGTTGACCTCTCCAACTGCAGCACATCGCCAAGCCTCGACGGCGGGCACGGTCCGGCCTTGCCGATGGCGGCCAGGAGATTGACCTGGGCGATCGTCAAACCATGTCGATCGAGGGCGCCGTCGTAGATGCTCGTGACAGCCCGGCCGATCAACCGGACGCGGACCGCCAGGCACTCACGCACGATTTCGTCGGCATCGGAGGCACTCACATTTTTATTGTTGCATATACATCATTGCGTGCGCAACCTCGCGCGAACTCACGACGATCGCCGAGGCGACGCGCTAGTGCGCTGCCTTCATCAATGTGTTGCTGGGCAGCGATACGTCGCGCACCTTGTGCGCGGTTTCGGCACCCGCGATGGGAAGACCTTCGGTTTCAAGCAAACCCAGTTGCACGAGCACGCTGGCTTGGTCCCAGTAGATGTGCTCGTGCACAAGTTTGTCACCCTGAAACTGCACGATCGCGACCATCGGGATCTCGACGGCACGCCCGGTGGGTTGGATTCCGGGCAGCATCCAGTCGATGTGTGTGGTGTGGGTGAAGCGCAGGATGAACTCGTCGACAACGGAACTCTCTCCGACCGTCCGGCTGACAGGCACCAGCTCCATGTCGGGCGGGTTCACCCCGATGAAATGGTTGGCGTAGAAATCACGCAGCTTTTCGAAGCCCACACCACCAGTCATGGTGGGGATGTGGTTGACGTACGGTTCGGCGACCATGGTGGCCATGGTCGCGTCGACATCGCGTGTCTCGAACTCGCACCGGCAGTGCGCGTCCCACAACGCAGCAAGGTCGTGATCCGCCATCGCCTGCACTCCTCCGCAATCTCCAACGAAACCCATCACAATGAACGCACTACGCGATGGGCCTATTCGATTGGATGCCCACGACGCCCACAATTCGTACTCGAACAGGACTGTATCCGCCACTCCACGCCGACCGACAGCGCCACTCCTTTACCCGATTGGCTTCGGGCCGCCCTTGTCAGCGGTAATTTATGCCTGGGCGCTGGTAGGAGGCCACGATGGACGTCGAGAAGATGCGGGACCTTGTCGAGAGCCATTTGCGGGCAGAAGGCCGCGGTGATATCGACGGAGCGGTCGCCGTCTACACCGACGACGTCGAACATGACGCCGTCGGATTCCCCCACAGCCCGAGCCATGGCGCAGATGGGGCGCGGGACTTCTACGAGTACCTGACCGCGAACTTCCGCGTCGGAGGCGAAGAGGTGCTGCATCGGTACGTGACCGATGACGCGATGATCCTCGAGCAGATGATGACGGGCACGGTCGTCGGATCGATGCTGGGTCGACCCGGCAACGGGCGAACGATCCGCTTCCGAATCTTGCATGTCTTCGAGTTCCGGGACGGTTTGATCAGTCGGGAGAACGTCTGGCTGGACTCGGCGGCGATCATCGACCAACTGGACTGACACCATCAGTCAGCGGTCACCCAGCTGCCGAAGTGCAGGCGTCATCGCGCCACATTGCTCACCGAGCACTTCGGCACGCGTCGCACATTCCAGCGCCGAGCCCCGGATTCCCCGCCGCCGATAGGAGATGGCCGCGTATGCGGCCGCATCGATCGCGGCGACAAGGTCGCCCATCATCTCGAAGTCGTTGGAAGCCAACGCCAGTTCCTCCCCATCGTCCGCGCTCAAGGCCGCGGCGAATCGGGCTGCCACGCCGGCGCGTGGGCCCTCGACGATCACGGCAAGTTCGCTCAACCTCTTCGCGGTCGAACTGTCACCGAACTGGGCCGCTGTCTGCAGACACATCACCTCGCCCGCGAATTGTCCATTGGCCCCTGCGATTTCGGCCGCGGACGACAGCGCTGTGATCGCCTTGCCGATGGCGCCTTGGCCAGCGGCCACCCATCCCTGGGCGATCGCGTACTCGTAGTCCAGGTATCGCCATCCCGGATGGCGCTTTTCCTGCAGCGTCAGCAGCGCGGCGGCGGCCTGCTCCGTCAGGCCGGCGACAGCGAGCGCCGTCGTGTGTGCGAGCTGGGCTCGGGACCACCATCCCTGGGGTTCGCCCATGGCAGCGAAGGTCGTGGCGGCCGATTCCAGCATGACGCATGCGGTGTGGACGCGACCTGCGCCCAGGTCTGACCTTCCGGCGACGGCGGCAAAGATGGGGTCGAACTGCGGGCTCGCGTAGACGGCCACGCGTCGGCGGAAGGTCTGTGCTTCGCTCTGCGCATCCGAGATCCGGCCGGCCAGCAGCAGCGCGCCGACATGGGCGTCGGTAATGACGAAGTAACCGCGTACCGGGATCGCGTACCCCGCTTCTGCGGCGCCCACCGCGGCGGAGGTTGAGCCTGCATCCCCCAGGGCGATGGTGATCGCCCACGCCGTCGCGCGAGCGGCAACGTCGGGTATTTGATGCCATGCGATCAGTCGCGATGACGCCTCGGCCGCTGTCGGACAGCCCATTGTCGCCCAGTGCACCGTGAGGAATGCGGCGATAATGCTCCGGGCCGGAGGTCCTGCACTCTCTGCCGCCTGGTCGATCAGTCTCTTGGCTCCCGCGGGATCGGCGAGAGTGAAGTGCCGGTTGATCGCTCGTAATGTTGTGTATCCAGCTTGGCCCAGTTCAGTGCGATCCATCCTGAGTGCGTCAATGAGCAGAGCATCCGCCTCCTGGCCGCGGCCGAGAAATGACAACGCGTGTGCGCGAATGACATTCGCCTGTACACCCGCCCCGACGCGGAGGGCTGCATCAGCCAGGCGGTCGGCGAGGGGTAAATCAAGCAGCCACGCCGCACCTCGTGCCGCCCGAACCAACACCTTGGGATCCGGCTCGAGTTCGGTGCTCCACGCGAACGCGGCACGCAGATTGTCCATCTCGTTGACGGTCTGCTCGGTGCCGGCGACGCTCACGCCGGGCGACGCCGGGCCGGCGGCAGGAATGAGGCCCTCGGCAGTCTGCAGATGCTCACGGGCAGTACGGTCCTGGGTCAGCAGCAGATCCACCAACGCCATGTAGTAGTCGCGGTGCCGCTTACGAACGGCGTCGGCATCCTCTGATTCACCCAGCTTTTCCAGCGCGTACTGGCGCACAGTCTCGAGCAAGCGGTATCGCGTGCGCGCGCCGTTCTCTTCGGCCACCACAAGCGACTTGTCGACGAGCGTGGTGAGCTGATCGAGCACCTGGTAGCGCTCCATCTCACCCCCTCCGGCGACCGCGTAGGCGGCCTCAAGGTGGAACCCGCCCACGAATACCGCCAGCCGCCGAAACAGTGCGCGTTCGGACTCGGTCAACAGGGCGTGTGACCAGTCGACCGATGCGCGCAGCGTCTGCTGGCGGCGCATTGCGGTTCTACCGCCGCCAGTCAGCAGGCGGAAGCGATCACGAAGACCGTCGAGTATTTCGGTCAACGACAAGGCACGTACGCGCGCGGCTGCGAGTTCGATTGCCAGCGGCATGCCGTCCAGGTGACGGCAGATCTCCATGATGATGGCAGCGTCGTCGTCGGTCATGCTGAAGTCGGGGCGGGCTCGTCGGGCACGGTCCGCGAACAGCTCGATCGCCTCGTCGAAGATGGACAGTGACGGCACACGCCAAGTCACCTCGCCGGTGATGCCGATCGGCTGGCGGCTGGTGGCCAAGAGCGTCAGACCGGGGCAGCCGCTCAAGAGCGCAACTGCCAGCTCTGCGCTCGCGTCGAGCAACTGCTCGCAGTTGTCGAACACCACCAGCATGTGACGGTCTGCAGTGAAGCCCACCAACATGTCCACGCTCGTACGGCCGAGTTGGTCAGGCAAGCCCAGCGCACGAGCGGCCGCAACGGCAACCGCGTCGGGATCGCTGATCGGCGCCAGATCGACGAACCAGGCGCCCTCTCGGAACCCGGGCGCCAGTTGCGCGGCGATTTCCAATGCCAGCCGGGTTTTCCCCGCGCCACCGGCGCCTGTCAGTGTCACAAGCCGGTTTTCGGACAAGAGTTGCTGCACGTACTTGATCTGTTCACTACGGCCTACGAAGCTGGTGATCTGGGCCGGAAGATTATCGGTGACAACGGTATTGGCCGTCCGCAGCGGCGGGAATTCGTTGTGGATGTCGGGGTGGCCCAGCTGCACCACCCGCTCGGAGCGCGCCATCCCTCGCAGCGAGTGAGTGCCCAAGTCCGTCAACCAGGCACCAAGCGGAAGTCGGTCAGCGACGATTTCCTCGGTCGCGCCGGACAGGAGCGTCTGGCCGCCGTGGCCCAAATCGCGCAACCGCGCGGCCTTGTTGATCGTCGGCCCGATGTAATTGCTTTCATCGCGCAGTTGCACTTCACCGGTGTGCACACCGATACGCAACCTGATGGGAGCGAGTGGTACACACTGCAATTCCAGAGCACATGCCACCGCATCGCTGGCGCGAGCGAACGCGATGACAAAACTGTCGCCCTCACCCTGCTCCACCGGACGTACACCGTCATGTGCAGTCACACTCCGGGCTATGGCATTGTCTAGCAGCGCGAACGCGGCCGACATCTGCTCCGGTTGGGCCTCCCAAAGCCGAGTGGACGCCTCGACATCGGCGAGGAGCAGCGTCACCGTACCCGTCGGCAGCAAATCTCTCACGCCTACACCGCCCAGCTCAACGGCGGATAGCCCGGATATGGGCCAATCCGTTGATGCTAGCCAAGATGTGGCAGCGGCAAGCGCCGAACATCTTCTACCGACGGTTTCAGACGATCGGAAGCTTGCAACGCGGACGGGACCTATTGCGTCAGGTAGACACCGACCACCCAGGCCGCGGTGGCCAGCAGTGCGCCCGCCAGTTCAACACCGACCGACAGCGCCACACCCTTCAACGCGTGCACGGTCGACGTCCATGCCACGCGCTGGTTGCGCCTGCGCGCCAGTTCGGCCAGATAGACACCGAGCACGAAGCCGATCACCAGGCCGAGCACCGGGATCACAAAGAATCCGATGACCCCCAGCACCGCTCCGGCCACCAGAGTCGACGTGCCGACATCGGCGGCCCGCATGCGCCGCATCGGCCACAGGTATTTGACCAACGTGAAGGCGGCCAGCACCGCGGTCACCACGCCGAAGGTCACCCACGCCGTCACGTTGTTCTCGACCACGGCCCAGACCGCGATCGCCGCGAAAACCAAGAGCGTGCCCGGGAGCAGCGGCACCACGATGCCGACCACACCGACGGCGATGACCAGCGCGACCAGGATGATGCCGCCGGTACTCACGGCTCGAATCTACGGGTTCTCAGCGGGTCACGGTCGTTTCGCGCGGACCCACTGGAAGTTCGCCAGACTCTTCGTCCGCACGCCGACGAGGCCGAGGT
Source organism: uncultured Actinomycetota bacterium (assembly GCA_963699655.1). Lineage (GTDB taxonomy): Bacteria > Actinomycetota > Actinomycetes > Mycobacteriales > Mycobacteriaceae > Mycobacterium. The sequence continues at coordinate 128,452 of CAVOUV010000010.1, read as the reverse complement.
CTTCGAACATGTCGCCGAGTTCGTCCTCACCGAAGAATTTGGCCCCGCCGTCGGGAAGGATCCGCCAGAGCGGACCCGCGATTCCGGCGGTCGGGACCATCACGGCGATACGTCCGCCGGGGCGCAGCACCCTGGCCATCTCGGCCAGGGCCACCCCGGGGTTGGGGATCAGCTGCAGCATGGCGATGGAGGTGACGGCGTCGACGGTTTCGTCGCGCAGCGGAAGCTGCTGCGCGTCCGCTCGCAGGAAACCGACCTGGGGCCCGGCCTCGGCGTTGACCGCGCGGGCCAGCATCGGCTCGGAGATGTCGATGCCCAGCGCGAGACCGTCCGGGCCGGCGGCGCGTGCGAGTGCCGCGGTGACGTTGCCCGGCCCGCTGCCGACGTCGAGTGCGGTGCCGCCGGACGGGATACTCAGCCAGTCGATCGGGGCCTGAAACACGCTGAGCACCCTGCGGGCGATCACCTGGGCGTTGTCGTAGAGCATCGACCCGATTCCCGACGCCCACACCGCCTGGATGGCGCCCGTGTTCTTCGGCGGCGCCTCGGTGGAGTCTCTGAGCAGGTCGAGATATCCGCGGCTGGCATCCGGCTCCGCCGGCGGGTCGGCGAGTAGGTCCAGCGCCCTGTGCAGCGCCTGCGGCAGTTCGGTGTGCGGTTGGTCGGTCACGCTTCCACGCTACGCCGCCCGCTCACGTCCCCAGCTGGTCGGCAAGGTCCGGGAAATCCGTTGCAGTGTAATCGAATTCGCCGTCTTCGACGCTCTGTGCAGGCGGATTGGGGCCGAACTCCAGCGGCCGTTCGACGTAGGCCGTCATCAGCCCAGCCTGGCGCGCCGCGCGCAGATCGCTGGGATGGGCGGCGACGAGCATCAGCTCGCCCGGTGTCACACCGAGCAGGTCGGCGCATCCGAGATACGCCTCCGGATCCGGCTTGTAGTGGTGGAACAGTTCGGCCGAGATCACGCAGTCCCACGGCAGCCCAGCCCGCTTGGCCATGTTGGTCAGCAGTGAGACGTTGCCGTTCGACAGCGTGGTGATGACGAATCGTTGTTTCAGCCGCATCAGCCCGGCAATGCTGTCCGGCCACGGGTCGAGCCGGTGCCAGGCCCGGTTGAGGTGGTCGATGTCTTCGTCGCCGACCGAGGCACCCGCGCCGCGGAGTAGCTCTTCCAGAATGCCGCGGTGGAGGTCGTCGATTCTGGTCCACGGCAACTCCCCGCGACGCACCTTGTCCATCGCGGGCGCATACCCCTTGCGCCAGTTGTCGGCGAATGCGGGCCAATCCTGTTGAACACCATGGCTTTCGCCGAACTGCTCGAGTTCGGCGATGATGCTCGAGCGCCAGTCGACGACGGTCCCGAACACGTCGAACGCCAATGCCTTCGGACTGTTCATCAGTGTTCTCTGTTCTTCGCGCAAGCGCTCATCTACGGCTCCAGGACGACCTTGCCGAGCACCGCACCGCTCGCCAGCGCCTCCAACGCCTCGGCGCCCTTCGACAGCGGAAACCGCACCGGCGGCGGCGGTCTGAGGCCCGCCTCGACGAGCCGGGCGACACCGGAGCCGAACAGCGACTGCGCACCCGGCGTGCGATTCACGAATTCACCGTAACCGACGCCGACGATGCTGACGTTGCGCAGCAGCAGCCGGTTCACCTTGACCGTGGGGATCCCGCCCGCGGCGAATCCGATGACGAGAAGCCGTCCCTCCGTGGCCAGCGCGCGGATCGCGTCGTCGAACGCCTCCCCGCCGATCGGGTCCACCACGAGGTCGACACCGCGGCCGCCGGTGTGGTCCTTGACCGACTGCAGCCAGCCGTCGGTGAGCGGCAGCACCACGTCCGCGCCGAGCGACTCCACGAACTCCGTGGCCTCCGGCCGGTGCACCAGCGCGATCACCCGCGCACCGAGGGCCTTGGCGATCTGGATGGATGCGGTGCCGATGCCGCCTCCGGAACCCAGCACCAGCACCGTCTCGCCGTGCCGCAGCGCGCCCCGGCGGGCCAGCGCGAAATACATCGTGTAGTAGTTGCCCAGCAGTGCGGCCGCCTGGCCGTCGTCCACACCGTCGGGTGTCGGCACGATGTTCTCCGGCGCCACGACGACACGTTCGGCGAACCCGCCCATCATCGTGAACGCCGATACGCGCTGACCCGGCTTGATGACGGACTCGTACGGCGCCGAGCGCACCACGCCCGCGATCTCCATGCCGGGGATGAACGGCGGATCCAGCCTCAGCTGATATTCACCGCGCAGGAGCAGCAGGTCGGGAAAACACACCCCCGCCGCACCGACGTCGACGACCACCGCGTCTTCGCCGACATTCGCCGGATCCTCCACGTCGGTGTAGGCCAGCCCTGAAGGTCCGGAGAGTTCCTGCGCCACAAGCGCTTTCATGCCAAATCCCGGTGTCGCTTCGCTCCTGCTCGCCGAACCGGTCAGCCGAGACTGAAGGCGGCCCGCTGCGCCGCTGACAGATCGGTGATCTCGCCCCATTTGGCGGCGACGTCGTCGATCGACGGCACCCCGTCGGAGAACGTCACCCCGTCGTTCTGGAACAGCGCGGCGCGTTGCACCTTGCCGCCACCGACGATGAACACCGACGCCGTCTCGGGCACTTCCTCGGTGCACAGGTAGGCCACCACCGGGGCCACGTACTCCGGCGTGAGCTTCTCGAACACCTCGGGCGGCAGGATGTCCTGGGTCATCCGGGTGGCCGCGATCGGCGCGACGGCGTTGGCCTTGATGTTGTACTTCGCGCCCTCCTGGGCGAGGGTGTTGATCAGGCCGACGAGCCCCAGCTTGGCGGCGCTGTAGTTGGCCTGGCCGAAGTTGCCGAACAGTCCACTGGTCGAGGTGGCGACGACGACGCGGCCGAAACCGTTTTCGCGGAAGTGCGGCCACGCCGCACGGATGACGTTGTAGCCGCCGTAGAGGTGCACCTTGAGCACGGCGTCCCAGTTGGCGAACTCCATCTTGTGGAACGTGCCGTCGCGCAGGATGCCGGCGTTGCTGACCACACCGTCGACCTTGCCGAACTCGTCGAGCGCGGTCTTGATGATGTTCTGCGCGCCCTCCGACTCGGCGACGGAGTCGTAATTGGCGACGGCGCGGCCGCCGGCGTCTTTGATCTCCTTGACCACCTGGTCGGCCATCGCCGAACCCGCACCCGTGCCGTCACGCGCACCGCCGAGGTCGTTGACGACAACGCTGGCGCCCTCCTTGGCGAGCGTCAGCGCATACTCGCGGCCGAGTCCGCCGCCGGCCCCGGTGACGACGATGACGCGATCCTGCACTCCAGGCATGTGGTTCCTCTCGAATAGGGGTAGCTCCGCCGACGATCAAACTAGAACAGTTTGCGCGCCAGCTTCCACGCCTTCTCTGTATACGGGGGGTAGATGACGGCCGCTAGGTCGGGTCGGGTTGGCTTCGTCAGCACCGTCTTCTTGTGGCTGAACTCCTCGAAGCCCCACTTGCCGTGATACGCGCCCGTGCCCGAGACGCCCACTCCACCGAACGGCAGCTTGGTGGTGCTGAATTGGACGACGAGGTGGTTGACCACCATGCCGCCGGACGACACCTCCTTGATCACCCGCTCCCGCACGGCCTTTGCCTTGGTGAACAGATAGGCGGCCAACGGCTTCGGCCGGGAGTTCACGAATTTGATTGCCTCGTCGAGGTTTTGCACGGTCACCACGGGGAGGATGGGCCCGAAGATCTCGTCGGTCATCAATGGTTCGCCGACGTCGGGATCCACCACGACGGTCGGCTGGAGCAACAGAGAGGACGCGTCGGATCCGCCGCCGACCGCGACGGTGCCTTTCGTCGCGGCGAGCGCGGAGGCCAAGCGGTCGAAGTGCCGCTGATTGACGATGCGCTTGCCCGCCGCGTTGCCTGCCTCGAAGGTCATGACGGCGGCTTTGATCTTGTCGACCAGCTGGTCACGGATCGCGGCGTCGGCGAGCACGTAGTCCGGCGCGATGCAGGTCTGGCCCGAGTTGAGCAGCTTCGTCCACGCGATCCGCTTGGCGGCGACGTCGATGTCGGCATCTGCCGCGACGATCACCGGGCTCTTGCCGCCGAGCTCGAGGGTGACCGGGGTCAGGTGAGCGGCCGCGCTCTCGTACACCTTGCGGCCGATCTCGCTGCCGCCGGTGAAGCAGACCCGGTCCAGTCCCTGGGCGATCAGTTCCTGGCTCAGGGCGCCGTCGCCTTCGATCACCGCGATCGCGTCGTTGTCCAGATACCTCGGCACCAGATCTGCCATCAACGCCGAGGATGCGGGCGCCACCTCGGACGGCTTGAGGACGACGGTGTTCCCGGCGGCGATGGCCCCGACTGCGGGTCCGAGTGTCAATGCGAACGGGAAGTTCCAGGCGCCGATGATCAGCACGGTCCCGTACGGCTCGTATTCGACCCAACCACGGCCGGGCAGCTGCGCGATCTCGAGCAGTCGGTGTTTGCGCCGCGTCCACTTTCCAACGTTCTTCGCCGCGTCCTTGGCCTCGGCGGCGGTACTGGCGACGTCGGCCAGCCACGCCTCGAACGGCGCGCGACCGAGGTCTTGGTGCAGCGCCTCGGCGATCGCGGGCTCGTTCTCCACGAGCATGTTCTCCAGCGCCAGCAGCTGGCGCCTTCGCCAGTCCACGCTGCGGGTCCGGCCCGTCGCGAAGGTCTCGCGCAACCGTCTCACGGTCGCAGGGATATTGGGTCGGGCCGCGGCGGCGGTCTCAGGTGCGACGGATTCGGTGGTCATGGCGGGTGTCCTTCCTGACCCGGGGAATACCCGATACTAACCATCCGGTTGGCCGAGCCAGTAGAGGTTTGTTAGGCCCGCCTCACCATGGAATCCCGCGTCGCGCCGAGTCGTTTACCCGTGTTCGGCGGTGACGAGCGCGTTGGAAAAAGGGGCTTCGTCGTCGACCGCTCCGAGCGTCGATATGCCGAGCCGGCCGGCCTCTTCGGTCAAGTCGACGTACCGCTGATCGAACGGGGTCGAACGGCACGCGCTGGCCGCTGCGCGATGGTCAGACCGGGTTGATGTCCTCGAGGTTGCGCCGTGTGGTTCGGGGCCCGATCCAGGCCACCACCGCGATAACGATCGCCAGTGCAATGAGCACGACGGTGAACATCGCGGCGGCGCCGTAGTCGTCGAGGACTGGAATCAGGATGAACGGCAGCGCGCCGCTGGAGAGTCGCGACAGTGAATACGTCCAGCCCACCGCCGTGGCTCTGACGTCGGTGGGGAAGATCTCGGCTTGATAGACGTGGTAGACGTTGGAGAACACGTTGCTCGTGGCGGTGGTGAGGAAGCCGAACGCCACGATCAGGGCCGTGTTGTCGACTGTGGCGAACAACAGGCCGAAGGCCGCCATCGCGGCGATGGTGGCGATCACGAGGTACTTGCGCTCGAAGAACTTCAGTAACGGTATCGACAGTGCCGACCCAACCGGGTAGCCGATGTAGGAGAGCGCGGTGAACATCAGCGACGAGGTGACGTCGTAGCCGCGGCTGACCAGGACCAGAGCGGCCAGGGTGCCGAACCCGTAGTAGCCGAACGACTGAAAGAGATGGAACACCGCCAGCATGCCCAGACGCTGACGATAGGGCGAAACCGACAGCCGCTGAAGCGGTTTGGTGACCGCCCCGGCGACCGGGCCAACTGCGTCGGACTCGGGTTTCGCCGCCGCGGGTACGGATTCGGCGCCCGTCTGAAACTCCCGCAGCGCGGCCCTGGCCTCGTCGACGCGCCCGACGCCGGCCAGCCAGCGCGGTGATTCGGGCAGCCCGCGCCGCATCAGCATTACCGCGGCGGCGCCGACGGATCCGATCACCAGCAGCAGCCGCCACCCGGGGATGCCGAACGGGCTGTGCTCGGTCAGGCCTACCGAGAGAAATCCCAGGACGGGCACCGCGACGAAAGAACAGGTGTAGGCCCACGCCGCCAATCGGCCGCGATGGGCCTTGGGCAGCACGTCGGACAGGTAGGCATCAGCGACCGGATACTCCGCGCCCACTCCGACTCCGGCCAGGAACCGGGTGACGACCAAAAACCACGGGGTCGGGGAGAAGGCGCCTATCAGGGTCCACAGCGAGAACCAGATCAGGTTGAAAAGGAAGGCGCGACGGCGCCCAATCCTGTCGGCGAGACGACCCAACGCTGCCGCGCCGATGAACATCCCCAGAAACGATGAGGCCAGCAGCAGCTTGAGCGTGGTGCCGTTGAGGTCGTATTGGGTCTTGAGCGTGGTACTGATGGTGCTCGACAGAAAGATCTCGTACATCTCAAAGAACAGCCCGAGGCCGATCGCCACCACCACCTTGCGGTGCATCGCACCGATCGGTAAGCGGTCGAGCTGCTGACCGATATCGGCCAACAGCGTCTTGTTATTCGGCGACACCGTCGTCATCTTGTGGTCTCCTCGGTCGCGTGGCGGTGCCGTGCGCATGCACAGGCGAGGCTCAGCATGCAGGTTATTACCCACTATGTGAGTCACACTACGACGTGGCGGTCCGGGTGGCAATCATCACCTTCCGGGCCGCGCTGTCCCTGCTTCCGCAGTTACGCATGCCGTGGAAGGAACGATCGAATTGGCCGCCGCTGTCCGCACCGGATCTGCGCCACCGGTGCTCGACGACCTGCCACCATTCGTCCCGGCCGAAGTCACCAGATTGGGTGAGTCGTTGACAGGAGTGCGCTGACGGCGTCCATCTCGCCGAAGCGTGCCGTGAACCTACCCGCGTTCGGCGGTGACGAATGTCGAGAACGCGTCCCCGTCTGACTCCTCCGGCGGCAGCACCCATCGGCCCAGCCGGCGCATCTCCTCCTCGGACGTGATGGCCTTCGATCGCCAGCCATGCTCATCGAGCCAGTCGCCGACATCGGCGCGGTCGGGGTCCTCGTACATCAGGCCCTGCACATCCAGCGTCTCCTCGACGCCGAACTGTTCGGCGATGCGCTCGAACCGTTCCCGCATCCGCTCGCGGCGCTCCTGGGCATGGGTGCCTACGGTCTCGACCGCGATCCGGCTACCCGCCGCACTGAGCTGCGTGACCTGTTCGAACAGCTTGTCCTGAGCGTCCGCGGGCAGGTACATCAACAGCCCCTCGGCCAGCCAGGCCGTCGGCACTCCGGCGTCGAAACCACAGTCGCGCAGCGCTTTCGGCCAGGCGAAGCGCAGATCGATCGGTACCTCGTGACGCTGCGCCGACGGAGTCGCACCGTTCTCGGCCAGCGTGGCGGCCTTGTATTCGAGCACCTTGGGCTGATCGATCTCGAACACCGTGGTGTTTGCCGGCCATGGCAGCCGGTAGGCGCGCGAGTCCAGTCCGGCCGCCAGGATCACGACCTGCCGGATGCCCGCGGCGACCGCCTCGGCGAAGAAGGCGTCGAAGAAGTGCGTCCGCACGGCTTGATAGCTGCCCATGTGCTCGAAGATCGTGGCGACCTCGGCGTCGATGTCGGCGACCTTGGCGGCGAAGTCCTCGTCGGCCATCCTCTCCCAGAGTCCGGTGCCCGCTTGGGCGACCAGAATTCTCGCGTACGGATCGCGGATCAGCGGGTTCTCCCGCTCGGTCTCGGCGGCCCGCGCCGCGGCGACCATCACAGCCGTAGATCCCACGCTGGTCGCGATGTCCCAGGTGTCGTCTGCGGTGCGCAACGTGCTCATCGACGCGGTCCCCCCAGACGGGCGCGCAACAGCACGCTGTCCATTCCCTCGTCGGCGAGTTCGTCGGTGGCCGTGCGACCCAGCCGCGTCATCTCCTCCGCGCTCGGCACGGCGTCGACCTGCCATCCGTGTTCGGCCAGCCACTCCCCGGCGTCGGCACGCTCGTCGTCGGTGTACATCAGCGTGTCGACGTCGACATCCAGACCCAGCCGGTCGCGCAGATGCGCGGTGCGTTCGCGGCGCGCCACCCGCTGCTCCTCGGTGTAGCGCGACGGCTGCAGGTTGAAGGCCTCGACCGCGATCTGGCTGTCGGCCGCACTGAGCTGGGTGACCATCGCAAAGAGCCGGTCCTGGGCCTCACCGGGAAGGTAGGGCAGCAAGCCCTCGGCCAGCCATGCCGTCGGCTGCGCCGGGTCGAAACCGGCGTCGATCAGAGCCGTGGGCCAGTCGCCGCGCAGGTCGACGGGTACTGCGACGCGGCGTGATTTCGGCACGGCGCCGTGCGCGTCCAGCGTGGCGGACTTGTATTCCAGGACCTTGGGCTGGTCGATCTCGAAGACCGTTGTGCCCGAAGGCCAGTCGATGCGGTAGGCCCGGGAGTCCAGTCCGGCGGCCAGGATCACCACCTGCCGGATGCCGGCCCGGCTCGCGGCGTGGAAGTAGGCGTCGAAGTAATGCGTGCGCACCGCCTGGTAGTTGCGCGCCATCTCGTGCATCCGGCGGCCGTACTCGTCGTCACCGAGCCAAGCGGTGTCGGTGCTGGCCATCTGCGCCCAGGCCGGCCCCGCAGACGCGGTCAACAGATACGCGAAGTCATCGCGGATCAGTGCATCGGGGCGGGACGTCTCGGCGGCCCGTGCGGCCGCAACACCCAGCGCCGTCGCACCGACACTCTCGGTGATGTCCCAGCTGTCACCATCTGTGCGGACCAGCCGCACGTCACTCACATCAGTCATTTCATTCGCTATGCTATATAAAAACTTAGCAGAGCTATATGAACTGTGGGCAAGATCACCGCTGACGAGCGACTATTCGTGGAGATGCCAGAGTTTGTTGGCCATCAACAACTCGAACTTGTGCACCACCGACGACAGTTCGGTGCGGTCCCCCACGAAGCCGGCGTAGAAGCCCATCCCCCACATCACCGCCACCAGCATCTCGACCAGATGGTTGACATCGGTGTCGGTGGTGAGCTCGCCGCGCTGGATTGCGTCGTTCACCGCCCAGGCCACGAAGGCGCGTGAGTTCTTCAGCGAGTCGTGCTCGTCGTTGTTCAGCTCGGGATGGCGTTGTGCCTCCAGGACCGAGGTGACGAGAAATGCCGCCGCAGAACGGTCTTCGGTGTCGGCCTGCATCGCTGCGGCAAAGAATGCCGACAGCCTGCCCAGCAAATCAGTTCGGCTCTGCGCCCGCGCCATGCCGGCGTTGACCACCTGAGCGTTGGTTTGCTCGACAACTTCTGTCCACAAGACGCGCTTGCTCGCGAAATAGTGATTGATCGCAGGGCGGGTCAGGTCGGCGCGGATCGCGATGGCCTGAAAGGTGGCTGCGTCGTATCCGAGTTCGCTGAAAACCTCGCGAGCCGCTTGTATGATGCGCTCTCGCGTTTCAGCTGCCTTCGCTGCGGGTGGACGGCCCGGACCTCGACTCGCCGTATGTTGCGGCACGGTCAAATTGTGCCACAGCTCACGTGGCACTAAGACGGCTGCCGCCGGTTAGTCCTCCGCGACATGTCCTACCAGCAAATACTCGCGGGCCGAGCGGACGCCCGAACGCTCGGTGGGTTCCCTCGTAACCTTTCCCGGCGGGCCCTCGGCTTCCACATCGATCGCGCATTAGGGTGGGCTGCCATGGCGAGCGTCGTTTCGCGTGAGTCGTACTTCGAGACCGGACTCGACGTGTTGTCCGACCTCGGCTATGGCGGACTCAAACTCGCCGAGGTGTGCAACCGCCTCGGCGTCACGACCGGCTCGTTTTACCACTACTTCACCGGCTGGCCCGCCTACACCCGAGAGCTGGTCGGCCACTGGGTGCAGGTGCGCACCGTTCAGGTGGTGGAGACGGTGCGCGCCGAACCGGACCCGCGCCGCCGCATCGACACCCTCATCCAGGTCAGCCTCAAGCTGCCCCACGGGGCGGAGGCGGCCATCCGCACCTGGAGTGCGATCGATCCCGAGGTCTACCGGGTGCAGGCCCAGGTGGACCGGCAGCGCTACGACATCATGAGCGAATCGGCCTACGAGATCCTGCACAACAAGCGGCAGGCACAGCTGTTCGCGGCGTGGGGTGTCTACATGTTGGTCGGCTATGAGCAGGCGACGCTGCCCCGCGACGCGGCTGCCCTCGAATGGATCGCCGGCCAGCTGATCGATGCGCTCGACTCCGGGCGGTTCGCCTCGGTGCCCGATGGTGACTAGCGTCGCCGGCGACACCGGCCGCATGCCGGTCCAGCATGTGGTCTCGCTGCTGCGCGAACGGCTCTACGGCGCGATCTCCTGCCTGGCCACGCTGGCCGTGCTGGCCCGCTACACCGAGGAGGACACCAGCGCGTGGGCCCGCGTGCTCGACGTCGCGGTGGCCACCGGCGGGCTGTGGGCCGCCAGCCTGCTCGCCGATTGGGTGGCGCATCTCGCGGTGCACAGCCGGGCGCCCGCGGGTCGCGAGCTGGGGCGGATGATGCAGGCCTCGGGGCAGATCCTGCAGGCCGCCCTGGTGCCGATCCTGGTGCTGGCGGCCGCCGGGATCGGTCTGCTGGAGACCGACACCGCGATGTGGATCGCCATGTGGATCCTGGTGGCCGAGCTCGGCGTCATCGCGCTGCTCGCCGTGCGCCGGACGGAGCTGCGGTGGTGGCAGCAGCTGATCACCGTCGTCGGCCTGGTCGCCATCGGCGTCATCGTCCTGACCATCAAGATCGTTGCGCACTGAGATGGAACGGCTCTGGCATCGCTTCACGGACCGGATCCGCCAGCGCGACCCCGAACGTGACGCGTTGCGGCGGGCGGCGCGGGCAGCCATCATGCTGCCCGTCGCGGCGGCGATCAGTTTCGCGATCGCCGGTGACTCACAGACGCCACTGTTCACGATCTTCGGGTCGGTGGCGCTGCTCATCATGGCGGACTTCCCCGGCAACCGGCCGGCCCGCGCGCTCGCCTTCGCCGGGCTGGGAATCAACGGCGCCATCCTCATCGTGCTGGGCACCCTGGTGTCGCCACACCCGGGGATCAGCGTGGCGGCGATGTTCGTGCTCGGCGTGGCGGTGACGTTCTCTGGTGTGCTGAGCGAGAGCTTTGCCGCCGGCCAGCGCGCCACACTGCTGACGTTCGTCCTGCCGGCCTGTACGCCCGTGGGCCCGATCCCGGAGCGGCTACTGGGCTGGGCGATCGCGCTGGCCGTGTGTGTCCCGGCGTCGTTGTTCCTCTTCGCGCCGCGCCACCACGACGATCTGCGTCGCCACGCGGTGGAGGTGTGCCGGAAGCTCGCCGACAGTCTGGAGGGCACCGCGTCGGCCAAGGACGTCACCCGGGCCATGAACGCGCTGTGGGACAACTTCGTCGGCGCGGACTTCCGGCCGGTCGCGCTCACCGCGGGCAGCCGGGCGTTGGTGCGGGTCGTCGACGACCTCGGCTGGCTGTCCGACCAGATCACCGACGACACCGGCGCCCTACTCGGCGACATCAAAGCGCCGCTGGTCCGGGTGCTACGGGATTCGGCGGCGCTACTGAGCATTTCCGATGCCGCCGAGCGGGCGCGCCGGGGCGCCGACCTGGACGCGGCGCTGGCCGAGCAGCGGTCGATCGCGCAGGGACGCTACCGCGAGGACATCGTCGAGATCCTCGCCGAACCCCACGACCTCATCGCGGTCGAGATCGGTCGCAGGTTGCTGACCCGTCGCACGTTCTCGGCGACGGTCGGCGTCACGGGCCGCATCATCCGCAACGCGGCGATCGCCGACGCCCGGCCGGTGTGGGCACGGGTGCTCGGCCGTCGACTGCCGAAGACCGGCACCGCGGACTGGGTGCTGCCCGAAGCCGTTGCGGTCGCCGCCATCACCAAGGGTACGTGACCACCCGCGCGGTCGTGTTACGCAACAGCGTTCGGACGGGCCTCGGTCTGGCGCTGGCGGTTGCCGTCACCCATGTGTTCCCGGTTCAGCACGGATTCTGGGTGGTGCTCGGCGCGTTGTCGGTGCTGCGCAGCAGCGCGCTCACGACCGGCACCCGGGTGCTGCGCGCGGTGGCGGGCACGGGGCTCGGTTTCCTGCTGGGCGTGGTCGTCATCGAAGTGGTCGGTGTCGACCCGGCCGTGATGTGGACGCTGTTGCCCGTCGTGGCGTTCGGCTCTGCCTACGTGCCCGAGGTCGCGTCGTTCATCGCCGGGCAGGCCGCGTTCACGATGATGGTGCTGATCAACTTCAACCTGATCATGCCCACGGGCTGGCAGGTGGGCCTGCTCCGCGTCGAGGATGTGCTGGTCGGTGGCCTCGTGGGTGTCATGGTGTCGGTGTTGCTGTGGCCGCGAGGCGCGGCGGCGACGGTGGCCAAGGCGACGAACAGCGCGTTCGCGGCAGGAACACAATTACTCAAGGCCGCCGTGCTGCGCGTCACCCGCGGCGCGTCGGAGGAGGCGACGGATCGGGTGATAGCGCTGAGCCGCGCCGCGATGGAAGCCTCGCGGACTCTCGATGACGCAGTGCGCCAGTATCTTTCGGAGACGGGCGGGGCGACGGACCGGCGCGCTCCGGTGGTGCACTCCGCCAACCGCGCAATCCGGTTGCGCGCCGCCGCGGAGTTGATCGCCGACATCGTTCCGCCACCGCTGGGGGTTTACCCGAGGACCTGCGATGTGCTCGAGGCGCACGCCGACGCGATCTGTGTCCGGTTGACCGAAGAGGGTGCGCCCGTGCACGCGCCCATCAGCGACGACTTCGTGCTCGCGCTGCGCGCGGAGGCCACCGACGGTCGTCTGGCGGTGTCGGCGGCGCTGCCCCTGACGACCGTGGCGGCCAACCTGGGCGAGCTCGAGCTTCTCTACCCGACGAGCACCGGGCAGGTAGCGTCGGCCGGGTGAGCGAAGTCCTTGTTCTCGGCTCGGGTTTCGCCGGTTTATGGGCGGCCCTCGGTGCGGCCAGACGGCTCGACGAACTCCGCGTCGCGTCCGGCGACGTGACCGTCACCGTCGTCAGCTCTTTGCCGTACCACGATATCCGGGTCCGCAACTACGAAGCCGACCTGACGCCGTGCCGCATCGCGCTGGGCGAGGTGCTCGACCCGGTCGGGGTCGGGCACATCGCGGCCGACGTGACGGCGATCGACCCGGGTTCCCGCACCGTGACCACTTCGCTCGGGGTGCGCACGTACGACCGACTGGTATTGGCGCTGGGCAGCCAGGTGGCCAAACCCGACATTCCCGGTCTGCGGGAGTTCGGATTCGACATCGACACCTACGACGGCGCCACCGCGCTGCGGCGGCATCTGGCGGATCTGGGCGGTGGCGATCACACGGCCGCGGCCGCCACCGTCGTCGTGGTCGGCGCCGGCCTGACCGGCATCGAGACCGCCACAGAGTTGCCCGCACGGTTGGCGGCGCTGTTCCCGGATATCGATTACCGGGTGATCCTCGTCGACCACAGCCCTCACGTCGGCTCGGATATGGGCACCTCGGCGCGGCCGGTCATCGAGGCCGCGCTGCGGTCGGGCGGAGTCGAGACCCGGTGCGGGGTCAGTGTCGCCGCCGTGGACGAGGGTGGGGCGACGCTGTCGACGGGCGAAGTGCTGCCGGCGTCGACGGTGGTGTGGTGTGCGGGCATGCGCGCCAACCCGCTGACCGCCGACCTGGGTGTCGACCGTGATCGTCTCGGCCGCGTCCAGGTCGACGACTACCTGCGCGTCGAGGGCCTGCAGAACGTGTTCGCCGCGGGAGACGTCGCGGCCGCTCGGATGGACGACACCCACCTGTCGGTGATGTCCTGCCAGCACAGCAGGCCGATGGGCCGGTTCGCGGGCTACAACGTGATCAGCGATCAGCTGGGTGAACCCCTAATGGCTCTTCGAATCCCTTGGTATGTCACGGTTTTGGATCTCGGTCCCGCGGGCGCGGTGTACACCGAGGGGTGGGACCGGCAGGTGGCCGCCAGTGGCGAGGTTGCGAAAGCCACCAAACAGGTCATCAACACGGAGCGAATCTATCCGCCGCTCAACGGGAGCCGGGAAGACATCCTGGCGGCGGCGGCACCGACGCTGCAATCGCCGCCGCCCCGCAACGCTTAACCCAACGGACGGTGCGGCATCAGCGCGTTCGGCGGGATGGCGCCGAACTTGCCCGCGTTGTAGTCCTCGAGCGCCTGGACCAGTTCGGACTTGGAGTTCATCACGAAGGGGCCATAGTGAAAGACGGGCTCGCGGATCGGCTTGCCGCCGAGGATGAGCACCTCCAGCGCCGGCCGGTTGGAATCCTGCGCCTCGTCGGCCGCGACGCTGATCCGGTCGCCCGGCCCGAATACGGCCAACTGTCCCTGCTGAATCGGATGGCGAATCGGCCCGACCGATCCGCGGCCGGACAGCACGTACACCAACGCGTTGAAGTCGCGGTTCCACGGCATGTTCAACCGGGCTCCCGGCTCAATGGTCGCGTGCGCCAGAGTGATCGGCGTATACGTCGAACCGGGCCCCTGCTGTCCGTCGACCTCGCCGGCGATGATGCGCAGCAAAGCTCCGCCGTCGTCCGAGGACAACAACTTCACCTGGCCGCCCTCGATCGCCTGGTACTTCGGCGTCGCGAACTTGTCCCGCTTCGGCAGATTCACCCACAGCTGGATGCCGTGGAAGGTGCCGCCGCTCTCGACCAATTCGGCGGGTGGCGTCTCGATGTGCAGGATGCCGGACCCGGCGGTCATCCATTGCGTGGCGCCGTCCGTGATCAGGCCGCCGCCCCCGTGCGAATCCTGGTGCGCGAAGCGCCCGTCGATCATGTATGTGACGGTTTCGAAGCCGCGGTGCGGGTGCCAGTCGGTGCCCCTCGGCTCACCCGGCTGGTATTCCACCTCGCCCATCTGGTCCATGTGGACGAACGGGTCGAGGTCGGCGGCGCTGACTCCGGCGAACGCGCGTACGACGGGAAAACCTTCACCTTCGTAACCGCGCGGTCCCGTGGTGATCGACCGCACCGGTCGCTCGGTGTCGGATGCTGCGGGCTCCGCGATCCGCGGAAGCGTCAATGTGTCTGCGGTGATGGCTGGCATGCGATAGGTAACCGGACTGCAGTCCGATTATTCCGCAGATGTCGGTCACCAGCAGGTCACGCCGGCCGCGGCGCGGAGATTCGGAGGCCGACACGGGTTTGGCGTCCGCGGGCGGCGATCGTCTCGACGACGGTCATCACCCGGTACACGAGGCCGTACTTGCGTCTGATGATCGATTCGATCCGCGACACTTCGCGGTGGTCGTCGATCACCTCGGCCTGTCCGGTCAGCGCCGGTTGCGTGGTATCGACCTTGCCCGTGCGGCCCAGATCCAGCACGGCCAGCGCGGCGGCGCGGGCCTCGGCGGCCGTGCCGGTGCCGAGTACGGCGTCGGCGGCATCGCGGCACTGCTGAAGCGAGACCGACGCCAACTTCGCGCCGACACCCTGAACCGCGGCGGCCGCTGCCGACAGCGAGGTCACGCCCAGCCCGGTCAGGACGCAGGCGAGCACGGGGTCGGCGGCCGCCTCTCCGCACACGCCGACGGGCTTGCCCGCGGCGGCGCCGGCCCGCACTGTCATCGCCACCAGCGCCAGCACCGCGGGCTGCCACGGATCGGTGAGCGTCGCGAGGTCGGCGGACATCCGGTCGGCGGCCATCGTGTACTGGGCCAGGTCGTTGGTGCCGATCGACAGGAAGTCGACGTGCTCGAGGATGCGGTCGGCCAGCAGCGCGGCGGAGGGGACCTCGATCATCACGCCCGGCGTGAGGCCGTGTGAACGGGTCTGGGCGGCAAAGTGTTCGGCCTCCTCTGCGGTGGCGATCATCGGCGCCATCACCCACGGCCGGCTGCCGGTGCGCTCGGCGGCGGCCGCGATGGACTCGAGCTGGCGGTCCAACAGCCCGGGGTTGCCCGCGGCGATCCGGATGCCGCGCACGCCCAGCGCGGGGTTCGCTTCGTCAGGGTGCCCGACGAACTTCAACGGCTTGTCCGAGCCGGCGTCGAGTGTTCTGATCACCACCTTCCGGTCGGCGAACGCGCCGAGCACCTCGGCGTAGATGTCCGTCTGCTCGGCGACTGTGGGTTCGGTCTCGCGGTTCAGGAAACACAGTTCGGTGCGGAACAGGCCGACACCCTCGGCCGGTGTCTGACGGGCCGAGCGGGCGGCGGCGCCGTCCTGAACGTTGGCGAGGATCGCAACCACATGTCCGTCGGCGGTGGCGCCGGGGCCGGACCATTGCGCCGCGCGGGCGGCCTCGCGCTGGGCCCGGGCGACGGCGTCGGCCGCCTCGGCTTCATCCGGCGACACCGTGACGGTGCCCAGCGTTCCGTCGACGAGAACCCTCGTGTCCGCTGTGACCGCATCCAGGCCGTCGACGGCGACGACGCAGGGGATGCCGAGTTGGCGGGCGATGATCGCGGTGTGGCTGGTCGGCCCGCCGAGTGTGGTCGCCAGCGCGACGATGAGGGCGGGGTCGAGCCCCGCGGTGTCGGCCGGCGCCAGATCCTCGGCGCACAGGATCGACGGTGCGTCCGGCAGCGGGACGCCCGGCTCGGGCAGCCCGCTGAGTTCGGCGAGCACGCGGTCGCGGATGTCCTGGAGGTCGGTGACGCGTTCGGCCATCAGCCCGCCCATCTTGGTGAACATGCCGACGAACTGTTCGACCGCACCGATCGCCGCGCGCACCGCGGGTGCTCCTTCTTTGATGCGCTTTTCGGCGGCGCCCAGCCAGGCCCGGTCCTGGGCGAGCGTGGCCGTGGCGGCAAGCACTTCGGAGGCCGCGCCGGTGGCGTGCGCGGCGCGTTCCCGCAACCGGCCGGACACGGCGGCGGCCGCGGCGGCGAATCGCTGCACTTCGGCGGGCCGCTGGCTTTCCTCTATATCGGCGCCCGCGCCGTCGAACACCGGCAGGCGGCCGGGCCGGATCACCGGGGCGTACTGCACGCCCGCGACGACTGGGACCCCATGCAGAACCGTGCCCGCCGGGTAACCGGCGGCGTTATCGGCTGTAGGAGGTGATGCAGGCGGTGAGGAAGCGGTCATGTGAAGCAGATTACAAGAAAATGTTGACAAGTCAACACGAACGGGAGTAAAACCAAATATAACCAAATTAAAACGGGCCAAATACCACACAAACGGAGACAGATGTACGCCGAAGAACGTCAGGAAGCGATCGCCTCGCTGGTGCTCGCTCAGGGCCGCGCCTCCGTCACCGAGTTGGCCCAGGCCTACGACGTGACCACGGAGACGGTCCGCCGAGACCTCGCCGTCCTCGACAAGGCCGGCGTCGTGCGCCGGGTGCACGGCGGCGCCGTCCCGGTGCGCGCGCTGCATCTGGTCGAACTGGGCGTCGATGACCGGGAGACCACACGCGCCGAATACAAGGAGGCGATCGCCGCGGCGGCCGCCGAGTTCTTTCCGCTGAGCGGGGCGAGCGTCCTCCTGGACGCCGGCACCACCACCGCGCGTATCGCGGCTCATCTGCCGATCGACCGTGAACTCGTCGTCGTGACGAACTCCCTGCCGATCGCCGGCCGGTTGGCGACCATGCCATCGGTCTCCCTGCAGTTGCTCGGCGGACGGGTGCGGGGCCTGACGCAGGCGTCCGTCGGCGACCAGGCGCTGCGGGTCCTCGACACCCTGCGCGTCGACATCGCCTTCATCGGCACCAACGCCATCAGCGTCCGCCACGGTCTGTCCACCCCCGACAGCGACGAAGCCGCGATCAAGCGGGCCATGGTCCGGTCCGCCAATTACGTAGTGGTGGCCGCGGACTCATCCAAGGTCGGCCGCGAGGACTTCGTCAGCTTCGCTCCCCTGTCCAGTGTCGACACGCTGATCACCGACTCCGAGATCAGCGCCGCCTACCGTGCCCAGTTCACCGAACAAGGCGTCGAGGTCATCTGCGCCGGAGGCCCCGCATGATCGTCACCGTCACGCCCAACCCGAGTATCGACCGGACCGTCACGCTGGCCGGGCCGTTGACCCGCGGGGCAGTCCATCGGGTCGGCTCCGTGACCAGCGAGCCGGGCGGCAAGGGCGTCAACGTCGCGCGGGCCCTGACGCTGGCCGGCCTGGAAGCCGTGGCCGTGCTGCCCGCCCCGGGCGACGACCCCATGGTGGCCGCGCTGCAATCCGGTGCGGTGCCGTTCACCTGTGTGCCGTCGAGCGGCGCCGTGCGGACCAACCTGGCGATCACCGAACACGACGGGACCACCACCAAACTCAACGAGCCCGGCGCGCACCTCGACGCGGTGGCGCTGGACGCGCTGATGCGGTTCGTGGTCGCGAGTTCCGAGTCCGCCGAGTGGGTGGTGCTGTCGGGTTCCCTGCCGCCCGGCGTGCCCGACGGCTGGTACGCCGAGGCCGTCGCGCGGCTCGCCGCCTACGACTGCAAGGTGGCGGTCGACACCTCCGACGGACCATTGGCCGCGCTCGTGGCGTCGTTCGACGGCGCCGCACCCGACCTGATCAAGCCGAACGCCGAAGAACTGGCCGGTGTGGTCGGGGTGTCGCCGCACATACTGGAAACCGCTGTGGCTCAAGGTGATCCAGAGCCGGTGATTGCCGCTGCCTGTCAGCTGATCGAACGCGGTGTCGGTGCGGTGCTGGCCACACTCGGAGCGGCCGGCGCGGTTCTGGTCGACCGCACCGGCAGCTGGATGGCCACCCCGCCGCCGATCGTGCCGCGCAGCACCGTCGGCGCCGGGGACGCCTCGCTGGCCGGATATCTCCGCGCCGAGGTCGGTGGCGCCGCCCCCCGCAGTGCCTGCAGATGGCCGTCGCCTACGGCAGCGCCGCGGCCGCACTCCCCGGGTCCGCTCTGCCCATTCCCGCCCAGATCGACCTCAATGCCGTTCGGGTGAACCCGATTTCGCCGATCTCGTCGACTCCCGTCACCTCGTAACAACCAACACGAAAGTATCGCCATGACAAGCACCGCCTCGCAGCCGATCATCAACACCGATCTGGTGCTCCTCGACGTGGACGTCGAGGGCGACAAGCAGACCGTGATCGGCCGACTCGTCGGCCGGCTCGCCGATGCCGGACGCACCACCGATCCCGACGGGCTCGTCGCCGCCGCCATGGCGCGCGAGGAGCAGTCGGCCACCGGTCTGCCCGGCGGTATCGCAATCCCGCACTGCCGCTCCCCCTACGTCGACACCGCCTCGATCGGGTTCGCGCGCCTGACTCCGGCCGTCGACTTCGGCGCTCCCGACGGGCCCGCCGATCTGGCGTTCCTGATCGCCGCCCCCGAGGCCGGCGGCGCTGAACACATGAAGCTGTTGTCCAGCCTCGCTCGCGCCCTGGTGCGTAAGGAGTTCGTCGAGTCGCTGCGCAACGCATCGAGTGCCGACGAGGTGGTCGCTCTCGTCGACGGTGTGGTGAACCCGGCGCCCGCCGCTGTCAGGCCCGCTCCCGCCGCGGCGCCGGCACCTGCACCCGCGGTCAAGACCCTTATCGCGATCACCGCGTGCCCGACCGGCATCGCGCACACCTACATGGCCGCCGATTCGCTGGCCGCCGCCGCCAAGAACGCCGGCGTCACCATGCATGTCGAGACGCAGGGCTCGTCGGGAAGCACGCCCGTGGACGCGGCGACGATCGCCAAGGCCGACGCCGTCATCTTCGCCACCGATGTCGGCGTCAAGGACCGGGCGCGGTTCGCGGGCAAGCCCGTCATCGCCTCCGGCGTCAAACGCGCCATCAACGAACCCGACAAGATGGTCGCCGAAGCCGTTGCCGCCGCGAACAACCCCAACGCGGCCCGGGTGGAAGGCGGTGCAGGCGCCCCCGCTGCCGCGGCTCCCGCCGGCGGCGTCGGCTGGGGCACGCGCACCCGGCAGATCCTGCTCACCGGCGTCAGCTACATGATCCCGTTCGTCGCCGCGGGCGGCCTGCTGATCGCGCTCGGGTTCCTCTTGGCCGGCTACGACATCGCGAACAAACCCGACGGCCCAGAGCCAGTCGCTGGGAAACATCATCGCACTCACCAACTCGTTGACGAACCTGCCGTCCGGCGGTCTGATGCAATACCTCGGCGCGGTGCTCTTCACCCTGGGCGGGCTGGCGTTTTCGTTCCTCGTTCCGGCACTGGCGGGCTACATCTCGTTCGCCATCGCCGATCGTCCCGGCATCGCACCGGGATTCACGGCGGGCGCGGTCGCGGTCTTCGTCAGCGGAGGCTTCATCGGCGGTATCGTCGGCGGCCTGATCGCCGGCTTCACTGCGCTGTCGATCAGCCGCATCGACGTCCCACGCTGGCTCAGAGGCCTGATGCCCGTTGTCATCATCCCGTTGGTTGCCTCACTGGTCGTCGGCCTGCTGATGTTCCTGCTCCTCGGCCGGCCGCTGGCCGCGATCACCAACGGCCTGACCAACTGGCTCACCGGCATGTCGGGCACCTCGGTGATCATCCTCGGCGTCATCCTTGGCCTGATGATGTGCTTCGACCTCGGTGGTCCGGTGAACAAGGCGGCCTACGCCTTCGCCACCGCGGGCCTCAACGTCGCCGATCCCGCGTCGCTGCGCATCATGGCCGCCGTGATGGCCGCGGGCATGGTCCCGCCGTTGGCGATGGCATTGGCGACCTTCGTGCGCCCCGGGCTGTTCAGCGAGCCGGAGCGCGAAAATGGCCGGGCCGCAGTTCTTCTCGGGCTTTCGTTCATCTCCGAAGGCGCGATCCCGTTCGCGGCGGCCGACCCGCTGCGGGTCATCCCGTCCATGATGTTCGGCGGTGCCATCACCGGCGGGCTGATCATGGCGTTCGATGTCACGCTCAAGGCGCCGCACGGCGGTATCTTCGTGTTCTTCGCGATCGGCAACCTGCTGTGGTTCCTGGTCGCGCTGGTGGTCGGAACGGCAGCCGCCGCGTTCGCCGTGATCGCCGCCAAGCAGTTCGCGAAACAAGGCGTCAAGGCCGAGGAAGAGCCCGCGCTGGCCGCCGCCTGATCCATCCACCTCTCACCACCACGAAGGAGTTCCAAATGCTCACCAAGACCGTCATCGTCGGTTCAGCGATCGGACTGCACGCCCGGCCCGCGGCCATCATCGCCGAGGCCGTCGTCAACTCCGGCGTGCCCGTCACCCTCTCGATGGACGGCGGTGAGCCGGTCGACGCCGGCTCCGCGCTGATGATCATGACGCTGGGTGCGGGCAACGGCGCTCAGGTCACGGTCGCCTCCGACGACGAGGCAGCGCTGACGACCGTCGCGGAACTGGTTCAGCAGGACCTCGACGCCTGACCGGTTCCGCCACGCCGTCGCCCGGCGCGTGTTGGAACGGATCTCGACTGTCCACCTCTCAGCGACATTGTCGCTGAGAGGTGGACAACTGGCTTTGAGGCAAGTCGAGCGGAAGGCCCCTGTTGCTACGGCCCGGATCGCTTCAATGAAATCGCGGGCAAGCACGATCGCCGGGTGTCGCTGAGCGACGGCGTCGTAACACCCCATTGCCGCTGGAAAAAGCGGGATGATGCCCACCTGGAGCGGCCTGAGCGCCGGCGTGGGGGGATCAGAACGTCGTCGTTCACGGCACCGGCCCCTCCGCCGATCCCTGGTTGACCTATGAGAAGACCGTCGACATCGAGACGTCGCGGCGGGGACCGGACAAGAAAGCGATACGACCACCTCCGACGCACCCGTAAGATTGCGGCGTGAAAAGGGCCGGTAGGCTTGACGTCAGTCTTTGTGCCGCCATGGGGGCGGCACGTGGTTTGCTGTGTGCCGTCCGGCACACGGGACGCCGGTCGGATATCTCGGGGGGTGAGCAGGCGTGCGCCGCATCGGTGTGTTGCTCGCAGCGCTGATCCTCGCTCTGTTGAGCGCACCTCCCGCCGGCGCGATCGAACCACCCACGATCGATGCCGCTGCCGTGCCGCCCGACGACACGGGACCCGACCAGCCGACCGAACAACGGCGCGTTTGCGCGGCGCCGACGGTCTTCCCGAACTCCAACTTTGCCGACAAGCCGTGGGCCAGCGACTACCTGCGTCTCAGCGAAGCGCAGAAGTTCGCAACCGGGTCGGGCGTAACTGTGGCGGTGATCGACACCGGCGTCACAGGGTCACCGCGCGTGCCCGCCGAACCCGGCGGCGATTTCGTCGCCAACGCCGGAGACGGCATGTCCGACTGCGACGCGCACGGCACCCTGACCGCGTCGATCATCGCCGGCCGGCCCGCGCCCACGGACGCGTTCATCGGGGTGGCGCCGGACGCCCGGATCTTGTCACTTCGGCAGACCTCCGACGCCTTTCAGCCGGTCGGTTCGCGCCAGGACCCGAACGACCCGAACACCACACAGACGGCGGGCTCGCTTCGCAGCCTGGCCCGGGCCATCGTGCACGCGGCCAACATCGGCGCGCAGGTGATCAACATCAGCGAGGCCGCCTGTTACAAGGTCACTCGGCCGATCAACGAAAGTGGCGTCGGCGCCGCGATCAACTACGCAGTCAACGTCAAGGGCACGGTGATCGTCGTCGCCGCCGGCAACACCGGCCAGGAATGCCAACAGAATCCGCCGCCCGATCCCGCGGTGCCTGCCGACCCGCGCGGATGGCGTCAGGTTCAGAACATCGTCTCCCCGGCCTGGTACTCGCCGCTGGTGTTGACAGTGGGCGGCATCGGCCCGAACGGTCAGCCGAGCCCGTTCTCGGTGTCGGGACCGTGGGTCGGCGCCGCCGCTCCCGCCGAGAACATGATCGCGCTGGGATACGACGGGAATCCGGTCAACGCGCTGCAGGGCGAGGACGGCCCGATCCCCATCAGCGGCACGTCGTTCGCCGCTGCGTACGTGTCGGGATTGGCGGCATTGCTCAAGCAACGCTTTCCGGATCTGACCCCCGCCCAGATCATCAACCGCATCACCGCGACCGCGCGGCACCCGGGCGGCGGCGTCGACAACTACGTCGGCGCCGGGGTCGTCGACCCCGTCGCCGCATTGACCTGGGATGTGCCGCCAGGCCCGGAGACGGTTCCCTACACGATCAAGCAGCTTCCGCCGCCGGTGTATGCGCCGCCGCCGGACCGGGGACCGATCACCGCCGTTGTGGTCACCGGGGTCGCCCTCGCACTGGGCCTCGGCCTCTTCGTGCTCGCCCGACGTGCCCTGAGACGCCGATGAAGAACCTCATCGCGCAGTTCGGGCTGCGCTTCACGACCGGCCATGCGATCTGGGCTGCGGCGCTGATCCCCGCCTGCATCTTGCTGTTCATCGGGCTCGACCTCCTGTGGCTGGGCGTCACGCTCGCGGTGATCATCGCGCTGGCCGCCGTCGTCACCGTCCGCGGCCGGCGTCTCACGGGCTGGATCGCGGCGCTGTTCTCGTGGCGGCGACGGCACCGCCATGCACCCGGGGCGCCATCGGTACCGGCGGTGGGCGCCACCGTCATGCCGGGTGACCATGTGGCGGTCCGGTGGGAGGGCCACCACCTGGTCTCGCTGATCGAGCTGGTCCCCCGGCCGTTCACGCCGACCGTCATCGTCAACGGGGATGCGTTCACCGACGATGTCTTGGACACCCGCACCGTCGAGCGTCTCCTCGAAGCGCACAGTCCCGACCTGTCGGCCGACGTGGTGTCGGCGGGCTACCGGACCGGTAAGACCGCCCCGTCGGCGCTCGTCGCGCTCTACGAGCAGGTGGTTGGGCCGTATCCCGCGCCGGCGAACCGGCGGACGTGGATTGTCCTGCGGGCCGATCCGGAGACGACACGCAAGTCCGCACTGCGGCGCGAGACCGGAGTCGCCGGGCTGGCGCGGTATCTCGTCTCGTCGACGACGAGGATCGCCGATCAGCTCGCCAGCTTGGGCGTGGATGCACGGTGCAGCCGCAGCTTCGACGATTTCGATCACGCGACCGACATCAGCTTCGAGCGCGAGACATGGTCGACGATCAAGGGGCGCAGTACCTTCACCGCCGCTTACAGCGCCGCGGGCGGACCGGACGCGTGGTGGTCGGCGCGGGCCGATCACACGATCACGCGGATGAGAATTCGGCCGGGCTTCGCCCCGACCACCACCGTACTGCTGACGACACTGGCGAATCCGACTACTCCGCGCGGGTTTTCGTGTCTGTTCGGCGGCCAGCTGGCCGCTATGCGGGGTGAGACTCCGGTGACCGACCGGCACTACGAATTGCCGGTCGGGTCGGCCGGGGTGCTGGTGGGTGAGACCGCGGACCGGTACCCGGTATATATGCCGTTCGACGATGTGGATGTGAGCATCAACCTGGGTGACTCCCGGCTGTTCACACAGTTCGTGGTCCGCTCCGCTGCGGCCGGGGCGGTGGTCACCCTGGGACCGCAGTTCCGCGAGTTCGCCGGCATCATCAATGGGAACATCGGCGAGGTTGCCAAAGTCTCCTGGCCGAACTCCACCACGTACCTAGGCCCGCACCCAGGCATCGAACGGGTCCTCCTGCGCCACAACTTCATTGACACCCCGCGACACCAGCAGCTGCCCATCCGGCTGATCAATCCGCGTGAGGAAAGCCGCTACCAGGTGGCTCTGGAACAATGATTATGAATTTGCTGGAGGCGATGGCACCGACGCGTCAGGAGGAGGCACGATGAGTGGGGACGGAGTCCGAGTCGAGCCTGCGGACCTACTTGCGTTGGCGGGCGAGCTGGGCACGGAGCCGGAGGATTCGCTGTTCCCGCCGGTGCCACCGTGTGGGTTGAGCTTCGTGGTCAACGCGTCGGCGGTCGTCGCCATGAACGTCGCGACGCTGAAAAACTTTCTGGCTTCGGGGAATGCCGAAGCGGTGCGCTTGTCGGAGACGATGGGCGCCGTCGCGCTCGCCTACTCGAAGGTGGATGCACACGCCGGCACCACCATCGGCAGCTTGGGACAGACGCCGCTGGATCCGGTGATGCCGGCACCGAACCTGTCCCCGTCGAAGCCCGCCGTTCCGGCGTCCGCGCCCCGCAATCCCGCCGATGCCGACGCCTATCTCGATCCCAAAGCTGCTGCCACACAGATTCACTCAGGTGATTCGGTGGCGATGCGCGCATACGCTGAGTCTGCAAAGGCGTTCGCCGCGACGCTGCGCACCCAGTCGCAGAATTACTCGCTCAACGGTGTCGACTGGGAGGGCACCGGCGCGGAAGCCGCGGGCCAGGCGTTGTGGCAGCACCAGGGCTGGCTGAACGGGTTGGCCAACTTCTATGACTCAGTCTCCGCTCAGGCCGCTCAACTCGCTGATGCGCACGATCGTTGGGCGCCGCAACATCCGACGGCGCAGGAGATCGAACGGGTGGAGCAGGAGCGGGAGGCGGCCAGGGCCTCCGGCGACCGCGTCCGCTGGAAGATCGCGCAAGACAAGTACCACCAGCTGTTCATGAAATCGGAGGAAGTGCGCGAAGGCTACAAAAGAGACGTCGCAGGCGTGGCGGCGCAGACGCCGCCCCCTCCGCCCCAGGGCGCGACCCCGTTGCAGCCGATATCGAGTAATGGCAATTCGCGAAGCGCACGGCAGCCGGGTGAGCAGTCCCCCGATGGGCAGCGTCCGGGAGGCGGGAAGCCGGACAGGCCCGGCGGTCAACCAGCGATGGACCCGGCGGCGGCCATGTCCCAGGCAGCGGATCCGGGAATGGCGCAGCAGGCCTCACAAGGCGGCTCGCCTTCGGGTGGTTCGCCGTCCGGCGGTTCGCCTTCGGGCGGTGGTTCGCCGTCTGGCGGCGGCGCGCCCTCCGGTGGTTCACCGGGTGGTGGCTTGCCGGGTGCCGGTGGCCCCAAAGGGGAACCGAAGCTGCCGCACGGTCCCAGTGTCCGGCCCGCCGCGCACGGTGGTGGTGGGGCCGGCGCGGGTGGCGGTGGTGGCGGGGGCGGAGCACCGGCCATGCCGTTGCAACCCGCAGTGGGTGCAGAGACGGTCGCGCCGGCGCCGACGGCGGCCGCGTCTGCGGGTCCGGCGGCCGCCACCGCGGGAACCGCGCAAGGGGCCGCGATGGGTGGCATGGGGGGTATGGCGCCGATGGCCCACGCCTCCGGCGCCGGACACACTTCCGAGAAGAAGCGCAATCCGCAGGTCGCCCAGGACGAAGACCTGTACACCGAGGACCGGCCCTGGACGGAGGCCGTGATCGGTAATCGGCGGCGCAGGCCGGAGAGCGCGAAGGTGTCGGAGTGACGGAGGACATGCATCCGGAGGTCGCAGCCGTCCTCAGACAGGCGGAGCGCCTGCAGTCGCTGATGGATGAGCAGCTGACCAAGATGGACAGCGAAACGTTCACGGCTGCTGATGAATCCGAGACCGTTGTGGTGACGCTCAACGGTCATCACTGGCTGAAGGACGTATATATCCAGGACGGTTTGTTGCGGCTGGGCTCGGAGACGGTGGAAGACCGTCTCAACGAGGCGCTGCAGAATGCGAATGCGGAAGCGACGGAGTCGATCGAGGCGGACCGTGAGCGCCTGGACGCGGTGGTCACCGAGATCACGAGCGACCTCGCGGACAAGCCGAGGGAATAGCTTTGGATTTCAGACGGCCCGTCCCGGCAAAGCAAATCTGGCGTCTCAGGCGACCCGGTTCGTCTTTTACGCTGGGTTGGATGAGACGCGACGTGCGCACTGATGTGGGAGGGCGGCCATGACTATGCCGCCTCCCGATCAGTGGCGCCCGCCCCCGCCGCAACAGCCGTCGGGACCACCGCCTAGTTCGCCGAAGCGCGTCGGTGCGCTCAAATGGATACTTGGCACAGCAGTGTTGGTGGTCGTTATCGCGGTAACGGTCGCCGCCACAATCTTTTTCACCCGAAACAGCTCGGACAGCAATTCGCCGGCATCTCCGCCCAAGACATCACGTGGACCGTCGGACATCGCCAGCGCGAACGACGACGGGCCGGTGAAGATCATCACCGAAGACCCAACATGTGCACCATGGGTGGGAATCAACAACGCGCTGGCTAGCCGACAAAGCAATGGCTGGACGAACCGCGACCCCTCATCGCCTGCTGTCACCTGGCTCCGAAGTGCGGCAAATTTCACGGATGTCGGGGATGCGTTCGACGAAGCCGCCGATCAGACAGTCCCTCTCGTCAAGATGACGCCACATCGCGTGATGCGCGAACTCTACGAACAGTTCATCGCGTATGGCAGGGCCTACTCCGACAGCCTTCCGCTGTACACCGGAGCCGGATAATCACTTGCTAACGTCGCCGATCTACGACTTATGTGCTTACCAGAATATCTGCACGCCGCGGCACAGTACGGCTCAGCGGCCGCGCGCGTGCTCGCACTCGTTATCCAACGCGATCCACCGACTGTAACTGCACCCCTGAGGTAATCCCGCTAAACCAAAGCGATTTTTGACAACAGCCCGATCCGATATGCGCCGCGAGTGGTCCGGCCGGTCGACCAAGTTCAATACGAGATACTGCGGAATGGGCAAAGACAGACCCCAGTATCCCTGCGGGCCAGTGGACGATCCAGACAGCAGCGCGCTTACAGACGCGGTCGTACCCGTGCTCAGACCGACGCCGACAGCATGCGAGTCGCTTGGCATGCGCAGCGCCAATCCAGTACTGCAAGATTTCGCCGCACTGGCTGCTATATACCTACGCACGCCTACGTGCAGGCGTTGCCGACATACGGCCCCAATGACCAGTATCTGTACACCGCGCGACGCAGGCCGCGGCGATTGTCTACGAAGCATGCCTCGCGGTGGAGCTCGTAGCTTATGGGTGAGCCGAAACCCACTGGCGAGTATGTCGACCAGATGCTCGCCGGAGGAGGCTGGCCGGAAATCGACGAAGACTCCTTATACGCCCGCGCCGAGACTTGGCGAGGGAAGCTTCACGAGTCAACGCGTCATCGCAGGAGTGGAAGACGAAGCAAGGCCAGTTGTTTGGCCCCGGGGCCGCGTGGTCTGGAGACTCATCCGACTCGGCAAACGGTGCAGTCGATAAGAACATCACCAGCATGCAGGGTCTTCAAGACCAGTTGGTCAAAGCGATTACCTGGTACAACCACGTTGCGGGCATCGTCGCTGAGGTCAAGAAGAAAATCGCCGATTACGTCCGTGAGGCCCAAGAGGCCATTCAGACGATCAAAAACACTCCGGGCATGAGACCCGAGGAACGCGACGACGCGATCCAGGCTCTCATTCAGACCGTTAACGGGGTGAACCGCAGTGTCGTGAGTACCGCCGTCGCATTCACTCCGTTCGCTGATTGGAAGCCGCCAGCCGGCGCTCTTGACGAGCTGCTGAAGACACCTCCATCGAGTACGCACCGACCGGCCGGGAGCGCGACGATCGGCCTACAACACCGCGGCCGGTGCCGGGATGGGATGCAGGGCCATGTCAGGCCACTGCCTGGAAGCGGGCATCAGTTTCCGCATTGCTCCAGGAGCGCTCCAATTCGCATCCCGTCAGGATTCTGCAAAGGTCGCAACCGGCGGCGCAGGCAACTCCGCGGCCGCAGCCGAGCCACCTGCCGCTCCTGCCCCTGCCGCCTCTGCCTCGCCGGTTGGCAGTCCCGGCAACTCCGCGCCCTCCACCGGCGTGGGTGGGAGCAACCCAGGCACCAGCGGCCTCTCTTCGGGCCCCTCCACAGGCACATCGAGCGCCAGCTCGCCGAGCACCGGCGGAGCGAGCTCCGCCGCCAATCCTGCTGCAGCCGCTGGACAATCAGGCAACCCCGCTGCCGCGGGATCTGGCGGCGCCAAAGCGGCCCCTGCCCAAACGGGGTTCAGCCAAGCACCGCTCGGCGCTCCGACCGCAGCCACTGCTCCCCTACCTCCGCCGGCCCCGACGTCCCCCGCCGCGCCAAACGCAGCACCTACACCAGCCGCCGCGTCCGGGGTATCCACTTCGAGTGGTGTTGCAGGCGGCGGCATATCAGGTGGCGGCACCGCACCCGGTGCCACCGCGCCGACTGCTGGCGCCCCGACTCCGCCCCTACCGCTGGGTCCTCCGACCACTCCCCCGCCGGCCGGTCCGGCACCCTCCGGCGCCGGCGCGGCGGGACCCGTGGGTCCCGGCGTCATGCCCGCGTCAACGTCCAATACCTCCGCCGCCGCGCCTACACCGGTGCCGGTGTCTGCAGCCCGCGCCGAGCGCGATGCGATCGCCGCCGCCGCCACAGCAGGCGCCCTTCGCCGCCAGGCCTTCGGCGATCCGCTGACACGTGCACGCCACATCACCGCCGCCCTCAACGCCGGTGTCATCGATTTCGGCTTCTTCTGGGCCACCGGTGTGACCATTGACGGTGCCATCGTCGTCGCGAACAGCTATGGGCTGGCCTACATCCCGGACGACGTCCATCTGCCCGACCAGATCCACATGGCCACCGCCGATGAGACGATTCCACCTGCCGAGCGTGCGAAGTGGGCGACCTACCCCATCCTTGCCCTGCAGGGCTGGGCCCAGCACCGCAACTCCTCACTGCGCGCCGTCGTCGCCACCGACGCACATTTCGCCAGCTTCGACCCCGGCGTCGCCAAGATCATCCTGCAGCCCGACGACATTCCCGCCACGGGAAAGATGCAGGGGCGCGGTCGTTTAGAGGTGATCGCACCCGCCGCGGCCACCCGACTGTCCTCCGTCAGCGACTCGGGACTCACCGACCTGTTGCCGACCGCCCCGACAGACACCACCGCGCCCGTCGATGAGTCCGACACCTTGTGGTTCGAAGTCACCAAGCCATTGATGAGCACGAATCCTCAACGCGCGGGCGCGCACCTGAAAGCCTTCATCACCTACGCAGACCATGCTCAGGCACTTGCGCTCTATCGCGCACACACCGCCACCGATGCGGCGACCCAACGCGCGGCGATCGCCGACTGGGTCTACTGGCAGCACCTGAGCGTGCTGATGGCAGATGCGATCAATAGCGGCGCGTCGGTCTGATGCGCCAAGAGCTCTACAACGGCGGCGCGGCGATCGGGCCGAGGATCGATTCCAGGCACAGCCCACCGAGAGCAGGCGCCTGTCATCGCCGCGGGCTGCGGCGAATTCCATTCCCACTGGTAGCCCGGCGCGCGTGAGCGCCGCGGGCAACACCAGACTGGCCAGGCCACCGACGCTGCTCACTGCCGGATTACTGCCCCTGGCAACGACAATGGGCACCTGCACCCCTCGGATCTCGACTGTGTCCTGATCTCCTTGCAGCGGCGCCGCCGTCGCAGCGGCCGGGAACATCAACGCATGAAGCGCCCGCTCGGCGAAACACTGCTGCAGCACCGCCTGCAGCTCGAGGCGCGTGAGCAGAGCCGCCTCGTACTGCTCGCGCGGTGGCGGAGGGAATCGTGCAAACATCGCTTGGGTGTTCGGACCTGACTGGGAGACAAGCTCCGTCGGCTCTATTCCTGTGTTGTGCTCTACCAGATACACCGCTATGCCGACTGGGGCATCGTAGGCAATGAGGGTGACCACCGTGGGCAATGCGCGCGCCAGTATCTTGGGCAGGTCGAACTCGACCACCATGACACCGGCGGCGCGCAGCCGCTCGACTGCGGCCAGCGTGATCCGTTCAACGTCGCCATCGACTCTCTGCAAGAAGAACTGGGGTGCGAAGCCGACGCGAATGTCGCGTGGATCCGCGGCGGGAACCGGCGTGGAGTCGTGGGTCACCACTTGGTCGAACAGCACCAGATCCTTCACCGAGCGCGCCAGCGGTCCGGGCTGATCCAACTTGTCGAACGTCTGCGCCATGATGCCCGCCGCGGGATACCGTCCGAAGGACGGGCGCAAACCTGCGATGCCGCACATGCTCGCCGGCACGCGAATCGATCCGAATGTGTCTTCGCCAACCGACAGGGGCGCGATGCGCGCAGCGACGGCCGCCGCCGAACCGCCGCTGCTGCCGCCCGGACTGTGCTGCAGCGCATAAGGATTGCGCACGGCACCGAACTCGGCGTTGTTGCTCGACCACCCTACCGATAGTTCCTCCAAGTTGGTCTTGCCCATGACGATGGCGCCCTGTGCCAGCAGCGGCGTCAGGATCGCAGCATCGTGTTTCGGGCGGAAGCCTCTGAGCGCGCGTGTGCCGTTGGACGTGGGTAGTGTTGCGGTGTCCACGCTGTCCTTGACCGGGATGGGTAGTCCATGCAGTGCGCCGCACAGGCGGCCCGAGCGGCGCATGCGATCACATTCCCTGGCGGCCGCCAGGACCTGATCCGGATCCAATGTGATGAACGCACGCAATGCATCCAGGCGCTCGGCCCGGTCAAGCAATGAACGGGCATAGCGCTCGGCCGTCAGCTCACCGCCTCGCATCGCCGCAACAGCCGCGGTGGCCGAAAGGTCCGGCAGAGCTGCGTCATCGGTTGTGAGCCACGAGGCCTTGTGACCGTCCACTCCGCCGAGGCTAGGCGGGCAAACACGGCGCGGGTATCCACCCAGCGCGGGTTTTCGGACGTTCCGCGATGCGCTGGGTAGGTGAGATGGGCGGCTACGAATCGCGTTCGTCGAGGAATCGGTGGATCAGGGCCAAACACGACCGAGCCAGTTCGGCGTCCAGCCCGCCGGCGTCCGCGGCGCCCAGATAGTCGCCGTGTCCGGCTGGTAGGACCAGCGCTCGGCCGCGCGGTGCGTGCCGCGCCATGCGGATTGTGTGTTCGGGCAGGACGACGTCGTGGTCACCGCTGACGAACAGGACGGGTGCCCTCAGCGCGGCCAGCTCCCGGTCGTCCCAGTCCCGGAAACCCCGCATCAACAAGACGTCGAGCTCGAACATGGCATACAGGTCGGCCGGGTCGGGATTGATCGCCGCGTAGGCCTGCTTGAGTACGGCCGGCATGGAGTCGAGCTGGGGATCGTCGAAGTTGTCCCAGAACCCCTCGATCATTCCGTCGCGCCGATAGAAGCCGGAGGTCACGACGGCGCGCCGGATCAGGTCGGCATGTCGGAGGGCGAATCGCATCGCGGTGGGCCCACCGTTGCTGAACCCCATGATGTCCACGCGGTCGATACCCAACTCGCGGACCAGAACTGCGATGTCGTCGGCCGAATTCTCGAAGGTGTAGGCCCGTGCCGCGTGGCGTGTGTGACCGTGGCCCTGCAACTCGACTCCGATCACCAGTCGATCAGCCGCGAACGTGGGAATCGCGTGGCCCCAATTCGTGGCGATCGTTCCGGCGCCGCCATGGACGAGCAGCAGGGGTGTCTGCTGTCCCGGCCTGCCAAAGGTCTCGTGATAGAGCTCGATCGTGGTCACCGGTTCTCCTGCTCAGTGGTGTGGCGGTCCGTTCGCCACTCGGGTGTCGACCTCGGCGGCGGCGAGAACTCATCGGTGGGCCCCATCGCAATCTGCGATGGGGCGATCGCGGATCCCAATGATGTGCGGGCAATAGGTGGTGTCCGGTGGCGGTTGATTCCAGCGAAGCCGAGACCTGGCCCACCGGGCCAGCACCCGGTCCCCGCGCCGCTCCGGTGCCGTCGAAGGAATGACCATGCAAGACCTGCAGGACTACACCGCGCTCATCACCGGCGGCACCGCCGGAATCGGTCTGGAAACCGCCCGCCTCCTGGCAGAGAGAGGCGCCCAGGTCATCATCACCGGCCGTGACGCCGAAAAGGGCAAGGCCGCACTCACCTCACTCGGAGACAACCGCAGCATCCGGTTCATTGCCGCCGACCTCGGCAGCCTCGAGTCGGTTGACCAACTGGTCGACAGGGTCGGCGCGGTCGACATCATCGTCAACAACGCCGCCGCTTTTCCGACCGCAAAGACCCTGCATCAAGATGTCGACCGATTCGAGACGGTGTTCAACACCAATGTGCGCGGCGCGTACTTCCTTGTCGCAAAACTGGTCAAACACATGCTGGCTGCGGGACGCGGCAGCATCGTCAACGTCTCCAGCATCGCCACCGCCAAGGGCGTGGCGGAATCATCTGTCTACAGCGCGTCCAAGGCGGCGCTGGAGTCGCTGACTCGCACCTGGGCCGTCGAGTTCGGCCCACACGTGCGAGTCAACACGGTGGCACCCGGGCCGACCCGCACCGAAGGCGTGCTCGTCGATTGGGGTGACCGCGTCGAGGAACTCGGGCAGGGCACCGCGCTGCGACGCACCGCCGATCCCACCGAGATCGCCGAAGTCATCGCATTTCTCGCCTCACCGGCCGCCAGCTATGTGACGGGCGCAACGATCCGCGCCGACGCCGGCGGAGCCATCTCCTGACTGTCTGCCCCGCCCAATCCAACAATCGGCAAGGAGTTCGAAACATGTCTCGCAATCCCCGAATCGGTGTGCACATCTGGCCCGGCGGTACCCCCGACTACGCCACGTGGCGCCAAGCCGTCCTGGATGCCGAATCACTCGGTGCCGACGCCATATTCGGCTACGACCACTTCCACAAGCCATTCGTCGAGATCCGCGACGGCGGACCCCGGCTCCTGCCCGAGCAGCCCGACGTCAACAACTTCGAAGCGTGGACGTCGCTGGCGACCTGGGGCGAGATCACGTCGCGGCCTGAGATCGGTCTGCTGGTCACCGGGATCGGCTACCGCAACCCGGATCTGCTGGCCGACATGGCACGTACCGTCGATCACATCAGCGGGGGCCGGCTCATCCTGGGTGTCGGGTCCGGTTGGTATGACAAGGACTATCACGTCTACGCATACGACTACCCCACCCTCGGGGAGCGCATGCGGCTGTTCGCCGACGGTCTGGCGCGCATCGAGCATCGACTGGCCAATCTGACGCCGGCGCCGGTGCGCAAGATCCCGATCCTCATCGGCGGCTCCGGCGAACGCAAGACCCTGCCACTGGTCGCCCGATACGCCGATATCTGGCACAGCTTCGAACCACTCGACGAATTTCGGCGTAAGAACGACATCGTCAAGAGCCTGGCTGGGCACGCCGACCGCGACGAATCCCAGATCGAACGAGCGGTGGCCTGGGAAGGACCGTCGGCAGCCGACGCTTACTACGGCCAGGGAGTCAGCTTGTTCACCACCGAAATCAAACCGACCGTGGATGGGTACGACTTCGGCATCGTCAAAGAAATGATCGCCTGGCGCGACGGGCTCGTTTAGCCCCGTCGACGGGGATGGTGGTGACAATGGGACCGACACAGCCGAACTCGGAGGGCCCGATGGAAATCCGTGATCTGCGAGTGTTCGTCGCCGTCGCGGAAGAGGGTGGCCTATCCGCGGCGGCGCGACGACTCCACATGAGCCAATCGTCGCTCTCGCAGATCATCCAGTCGCTGGAAAAGCAGCTGGGCTGTCGGCTGCTGGAGCGCGACCACACCGGAGCACGCCCCACCGAACGAGGATCCTTTCTGCTGCAGGAAGCTCGCAGTCTGGTGGCACACCACGACCGTATCGTCGCCGAGATCAGCGACCTGGCCACCGCGGGAGCGTCGCCGCTACGGATCGGTGTGCCCCTGGAGCTGCCACCGGACCTGCTGCCCTCGGCGATCGCGCGCGTCAGTGCGATCTTCTCCGATCTCGTCGTGCAACTGCGCCATGCACGGAGCACTGACCAATTGGCCGCGCTGATGCTCGGCGAACTGGATATGGCGCTGCTGCGCGACCGCCCCAGCCATCGGCAGATCGACAGCGTGCTCGCGGTCCAAGAATCCATGGGGGTGATTCTGACCGCCGAACGCGCCGAAGAGCTCGCGCAACCCGCCGGTGTGCCTCTCCACCACCTTGCCGGGCTTCGGTGGGTCGGATTCTCCCGCGGTGACGCACCGGCCTGGCATGACCAAGTCACCGCGACGCTGCGCGGCCACGGCATCACCGGAATCGATTGGGTCGTCGAACAAGACCAACCCGTTACCCCGGAAGTCAAACTCGCCGCCGCAGGAACAGGACACGCCTTCGCGCTCGCCTCACAGGGGTGGGCCCGTCCACTACCTGACGGTCTCGTCTGGCACAGGCTGCTTGGTGACCCCCTCATCCGCCGCACCTGGGCCGCATGGCAGACCCAGTCCCGCCGACGCGAACTCGCGCACCTCATCGCCGACCTTGATCTCAGCAGTCAAGACATTCCCAGGGCGGGCGATCCGCGGTATTGAAGCCGTTAGCCTCGAATCTCGTTGAGGTGGTTGCCGATCGTCGTCATCGATGCCTTCAGCAAATTGCGCGTCGCTCTCGGGCGGCCAGGGGCGACTATACGGTGGTAACGCGGCGCTTCCCCACGTCGGCGCCGCGTCGGCTTCTTGGTTGGCTGTTTAGCTCCGCTCGCCGATCGGGTGGGGGCTGATCAACGCGTGGAGATGCATGTCGTGCCAGCCGTCGGAGTGCAGGCCGGCGCTGCGTTTGGTCCCCTCAAAGGTGAAGCCGGCTTTTCGCGCGACCCCGCATGACGCCGGGTTGGCAGTCGAATGATGCAGGATCAGCCGGTGGAATCCGACCGCGAATGACCAGGAGCTCAGGATCCGAACGCCGGTGCTGGCCGCGCCACGTCCTCGCGCCGCGGCTCGCACCCAATAACCCACTTCGGCCTCTGCGTGTTCGAGATCCATGGCGTGGTTCATACGCCGAGGATGCTGGATGCAAGCAGGTCTCCTGCGTCCGATCAGAAGGGCTGGTCTAGAAAACCGTTCGTGGTGTCGGCGTTGTCGATTGTCGACGTGGTAATGCGGCGCAGGAGTTGGGGAGTTGGGGAGTTGGTGACGATATCGGCATGGGCCGGTCCCGCCAAACCAAGCACCGCGGTGATCAGACCGCTGGCGAGCACAGTAGCGAATCCGAACTTGTTCATTTCTGCCGTCTTTCCCATTCCGTTCGACCTGCCTTACAACTGCTAAAGCCAGTCGTAATGGTTAACCGCAATGGTCAGCGTGTTCATTCCGCCGGCAGACGCTGGTCACCAGGCGACGATCGGTCAGCGACAGTGGGATCTCAGCTGTGCGGCAAGAGATCCCGCAGGGGCGGCCCCAGACCGATTACTTCTCGTCGAATACCAGGTCTTCGATGGGCCGGGTCATCTTGACGTTGTTGCCCGTGACTTCGACGACGGCGTCCAGACCGGTGGTCGAGTGTCCGGTGGACAGGATGAAGAACTTGTCGGCGGCTTGATCTAGGAAGGCGCGGAACCCGGCCATCGATTCGTCCCCGAGATGCAGGTAATCCACCAGGCGGCGAAACAGCTTCGGCACGAGCACGATGTTGTCCTCCAGCGCCTCGAGTCCGGTGACGTCGAAGCCCGTAGTAGACACATCGCTCGCCCAGATGCCTTGGCCGGCCTCGCGGGCTTGTTTGGCCACTGCGGTGAATTCGTTACGCAAATCGGAGAACAGTCCCCTGTAATAGGTCGGGTAGGCGAGCCCTTGCTGAATGAGGTGGTGGTTTGCCGTCGTTCTCAATACATCGACATCAACGAAGAAGGGCGACCCGTCGTCTTGCGGTGGCGCGCCACGCCCGACGAAGGCGATACAACGTCCGTACAGATCGGCCGAGCGCGTCAGAATATAGCCGGCGACAGTATCGGGGCTGCCGGACGTGACCGTTTCATCCTGGCCGCGAACAACGTTGGCGAACCCTAACCAGGCGAGCAGCTCGGCGGCGGCGGCGTGCGCCAAGTCCAGCGGTTGGTGTGTGCGCGGGGCACCGTAGTGGGTTTCCAGCGCATCGATTGCGTCCAGCCTCAGCTGGGCTGATCCGCTGGCATTTCGTTTCACCTGGCTGCCCTTGATGAGATCCCAGTTCGCGGGGTCAGCGGGCGTGAAGCGGATCGAGTCACCGTCGGGTTGGGCACCGGTAATGCGAAAGCTGCCCGCGATGAGATACATGGCCATGAGGTCACCTCGCCCTTAGATTGGTTGATAAGTCGAACCTTGACCTATTGCAACAGGTTTGGGATGAGTGGGCCACTCGGCGCCTACGCGCATAGACCCCGCTCAGGCGTGGCTCGATGCCTCGCTTCCGTCGTCGTTCGTTCGCAAATGTCGACGGCACTCCTGCGCTCGCCGTCTGACTGTTTGCCATAAAGTCGACGCCGGTCGCCGAGGCATACTGGTGAGACCGGCCTCGGCTCAGCGCGCGCTGACCGTCGCGATTCCGCGAAAGTGAGCAATCCATGGCAAACCCACGTCCAATTGAGCGGGCCAAATCGGGACGCGTCCAGGCGTTGCGCAGCCTGCTCGACACGGCGACCGACGCGTTGGCCCCGCTTGTGCAGATGAACAAGCCCTACGTCACCGGGTTGCAGAGTCTGCCCCCCAATGGCCGCTTCCTCTTGGTCGGCAACCACACCCACGGGGGCAACGAAGTCTTCTTGATCCCCTACTTCGTGCGCGCAGCCATCGGCGCGCGCGTCCGGCCACTGGCCGACAGACAATTCGGCAGGATGCGCGGGCTCCGGGCGGACCTCATCGCCGCCTACGGCGCGGTGGTGGGTACACCCGATGCCGCGCGCGAGTTGATGCATGACGACGCGACCATTCTCGTCTTCCCCGGGGGCGCCCGCGAAGTCGGCAAGTTCAAAGGTGAGGAGTACACGTTGCGCTGGGAAGATCGCGTCGGCTTCGCACGCGTCGCCGTCGAACACGACTACCCCATCGTGACGGCGGCGTTGGTCGGCGGGGACGACGTGTACACCAGCCTCGTCAGCCGAGACAGCGCGCTGGGTCGGGTGAGCACATGGGCGAGTCGACGACTCAGCGGCCGCACCGACGTCGCCATGCCGCTGGTCCGTGGGATCGGCCCGACGCTGATCCCGCGGCCTCGACGCATGTACCTGGCGTTCGGACGACCGACCGAAACCAGCCGACCCGCCGACGTTCCCAGTGCAACCTGGGCCATGGAAGTCAAGCGCCGCGTCGAGCGAAGCCTGCAGGATGCCCTCTCCGAGTTACAGCGCGTCCGGGCGACCGACCCCTACCGCCACCTCAACCCGTTGGCGTGGAGATCGGCCGTCACTCCATGACAGACGTGGTCTAGGCGCCCGGTCATCGACGGTGACTTGAGTGATCTCGCTTCAAGCACAGACGTGTTCATCTGCCGGTGAACTGTTTGACGAGCAGTTGGAGACGGTCCGAGTCGTAGCCAGGGCGTAGTCGGCCGGCACGGCTGAGGGTGGCCAGTCCGTGCAGTGCGGCAAAGAACATCTCGGTGAGCGCGTCCGCATCCTGTTCGTCAGCGACTAGGCCGACCGCTTGGTGCAGCTCGGCGAAGGCTGCGCTCAGCTGAGGCGGCGTGTCTTGGGCGGCGAAGCGCAAGGTGGTCGCGCGGGTGAACATCGCGTCGTAAACCGCCGGGTTGTCCCGGGCGAAGTCCAGATAGGCGTGTGCAATCCGGGTCAGGGCATCGCCGGCCGCGCCAGCGCCGGAGCGGGCGGCCCGAATCGCATCCGCGAGCTCGTCGAACCCTTCGATGGCGACGGCTTCGGCGATCTGTTCCATGCCGGCGAAGTGCTTGTACAACACCGGCTGGCTGTATTCGATCTCGGTGGACAGCCGACGGGTGGTGACGGCATCCCAGCCTTCGGCCTCGGCCAACGTGCGGGCCGTGGTGATGATCAGCCGTCGGCGGGCTGACCGCTCACGCTGGCGGCGATCCTCGATGGCCATAGCGCGATGATAGCACCGCTAGATGATCTAGCGATGCTATTGACGCGGCGCCGAATCAGGGGTTAGCGTTGCTAGCAGTTCGCCTGAGGGGAGTTACGACATGGCCTTCGACACCATCACCCGGGCCGCCGCACTGATCGCGGCGCTGGCCACCGCGGTGGTCTACGGCACCGACGTGTTCTGCGCGATCGTGCTGCGACCGGCCCTGGCGTCGGTCGACGACCGTGCCCTGGTCGCGGTCATGGGAAGCGTGCATCGATACGGCGACCGGCGAATGCCTGTGCCCGGGGTGCTCGGGATTCTCGCCACCGCGACAACCGCGGTGTTCGCCACGGTCGCCGCACAATGGGCACAGGCCATCGCGGCGGCCGCCGCCCTGGTCCTGCTGTTGGTCTGGATTGTGCTCTACACACAGGTGAGCGCGCCGATCAATCGACAACTGACAGCGGCTGGCGACACCGGCCAAGTGCTCCCGAACGGGCGTGCGCTGCAAGCAAAGTGGGACCGAATCATCGGCGCCCGCGCGCTGCTGCAAGGTCTGGCAGTGGCCGCCCTGTGCGTGGCGCTGATGATCTGACACGCCCACGGATCCACCCCAGCCGACATCAACTGAAGGAGTACAGCATTCGATGTTTCAGCTCAGGATCTACACCCTGCGATCGCCTGAAGCTCTGCAGCAGTATGCGATGGTTCACTGGGCGCGCCACCTGGCCACCTTCACGACATTCGGGGTCACCACCCACGGGGTGTGGACCGAGCGAAGCGGCGGCGCGAATCGACTCGTGGCGCTGATCCGCTACCCACCGGGCGCCGAACCCGAACAACTCACGCGAAATGTCATGAGCAGCCCAGAATTCACCGCCGACATGGCCGGCTTCATCGTCGACGAGATCGTCGATGTTCAGTCGATACTGCTTGACCCGACATCGTTCTCGCCGATTCACTGACAAACCTCAGGAGTGCTCGACATGACCGCCACCGCCGTCGCCTACACGCTCGCCGGACTCATCGCCGCGGGCATCATGTTCATCGGCGCACGATTTATTGTCGCGCCGGATGTCGCCGCCGCCGGCTACGGTGTGCAACCAGATCTCGGCCAGCCATCGGCCGGCGCCTACTTGAGCGTCAAGGGCGTCCGCGACATCGCATCGGGGCTGTTCGTCTTCATCCTGATGGCCGCGGGCGCGACCCATCTGCTCGGCTGGGTGATACTGGCCGCCACGATCATTCCGCTCGCCGACGCGACCATCGTGCTCGGCAACGGCGGCCCCAAGTCAATCGCCCTGGGAGTCCATGGCCTGACCGCCGCCGTCATGCTCATGACTTCTGCGCTCCTGCTCATTTCCTAGGGAGCGCACGTCCAGCGAGTCCTCGTGACCCCATGCTCACTTGCCGAGTGATGGTTCGTGTTCGCCCCGAGGATTCGGCCGGGCTGTGATATCCATCGCCCTCACGCCGCGTGGGTTGGCGGCTCGGCACCTTCGGTGTCACCATGGGAAAGGTGTTTGCGCGAAATAGTGAAACCAAGGCTCGGGGCGGTGTAACGGCGGTCACACTGTTTGCTAGACGCTTGAGCTGGCATGTGCGAGCTCTCGGGTTCAACCCGCTGATTCGCGTCAGCGATCGACTCGAAGCGCTCGCAGTTCTCGCCGTGGCCATCACCGCTCTCCTTGCCATCCCTACTGCGTCGCAGGCAGGAAACCTGCTGTACGACTCGGATGTGCGCACCGCTGACGAGCAGGCACACAGTCGTCACGCTGTCCAGGCCGTGGTGGTTGAAGGCACCACGCGCCTGCCGACGGACCTCGAAGGTTCTGGTTTCGACGATTCTGCTTATGTGCGCGCGCAGTGGCACGAGGGAACACAGGTGCGCACCGAACAGGTCGTCAGTCCTGCGACGGTCAAAGCGGGCGAGCCACTGACAGTCTGGCTGGACGACACCGGGAAGGTGGTCGCTGCACCGCTGACGAAGGATGACGCCGAGGCCAACGCGGTCGCCGCCGCAGGGATGGTCTGGATCGTCGTCGTGGTGTGCAGCGCACTGTCGGCCTTCGTCATCCGCAGGGGGCTGGACCGAGCGCGCGACCGCACCTGGGAGCGTGAACTTCGCCTGCTGGCCCACAACGACGACGGATGGGCAAACCGGCATATCTGAGCTGACCCCGTCAGCGGCTCGGAACCGTGAGAGTAACCGCAGTGGCGAGGAGCGGTGCGAGCGCGACGGCCTGGGCCCGGATCTCGGGGATGGCGGTGGTCTCGAACACCGGTGGCGATGAGGTGGCGGAGTAAAGGGTCGGTGGTGCGGCCGATATCGGCGCTCGGCCCCGTACACGCCACCAGGAGACCGCACGTCCAGCGCTCGCCCCGGTTTCCGGAAAGTTCGACCTCGTCACCGACCACCCGCACTGCCGTCACCTTGCCGGGGTGGACCCGAACCCGGTTCGCGGCCTGAAGGGCGGCGAGGCGGGCCGCGACCGGAGGGGACATGCTCTGGCGGTGGATGGTCCACGCGGTCAGCATCTGGCGCAGCACCTTGGCCTGCTCGTCCGCCGGCAGCAGAGTCCACAGCTCATTGGCGTGATCGCGCGCCGCGTCCATGCCCGCCGCCCATCCGGCCGGCTCGGCCAGGGCCCCGATCGTCAGCTCGAGGGTCCTGCCGCCGAATTGCTTCGGCACCTACGGCGCCAACTTCGCGAACGCGCTGCGGCTCCGGTCACACCGGTGTAAGTCGGTTGAACACAAGCGACTTCGCGCGGTGCGCCACCGTCCCGAACTTGCCGTGGCGTGAGCACAATGCGCACAATGCCGCTTATCGATGCTTGCGCGGGTAGTGCGCACAAGCACGACGCGGTTGTCCGTCTTCCGTAATTTGAAGTCACCACACCGCAAGCGCCAACCGAGAACGGGGCATCCGATGCCGAACTTCTTGCCCTTCAAACCATTTCGATGCAGTGCACCGAGTGGCGGTGCCAAATGACAGATCAAGCCCTGCGGGAGTTGGGCGCGTCCGCCGCCCGGCGAATCATCGGCGTCCTCGTTCTGGTCAGTCCCCTCGAACAGGTCGCCTTTGACATTTACACGCCCGCGCTGCCCAGAATCGCCCAGCATTTCGCGGCGTCCAACACATTGGTGCAGAACACCGTCACTGCTTACGTGTTGGGCATGGCGCTGGTGGTGTTGCCCGCCGGACTGATCGCGGACGCAGTTGGACGCAAGCGCGTGCTGGTGGCCGGACTGGGGTTGATGACGCTGACGAGCATCGGCTGCGCGCTGGCAGGCAACCTGCCGATGATGATCGGGATGCGCTTCCTGCAAGGCCTCGGCGCGGGGACGTGCCTCCTGTTGGCCGCCACCGTGGCGGCGGACTGCTTCCGCGGCGCCAAACTGGTCTCTGTCCTGGGATTGCTCGGCGCGGCGTGGGGGTCGGCTCCCGTGGTCGCGCCCGCCGTCGGCGGTTTCATCTCGCAGTTCGGGTCCTGGCGGCTGGTGTTCGCGGTGCTGGCGGCCTTGACCGCAACGGTTTGGTTCTTGGTGGCCGTGATGTTGCCGGAAACCCTGCAGCAAGAGCGCCGTTCGCCGATCAACCTGCGGGCCGCGGCGGGCGTTCTGGGTGAGGCGTTGCGTCACCGCGCCTTCGTCGCGTTCGCGATGATGTTCGGTCTGGTTGCGGCAGCGCAATCGGTGTTCGGTGTCGTTGGCCCCTTCCTGTACCAGGTCGGACTTGGATTCTCCGCTGCCACATATGGTTTCATCGCACTCGGGGTGGGCGCCGCCAATTTTTTGGGCGCGGCGGCGTGCGGGGCCTTGGCCCAGCGGACGACCACGCGGCGGCTGGCAATCGGCGGATCCGCGGTGCTGGCGCTGGCGGGTGCGATCATGCTGGCCTCCGCGCAGTTTGCCGGGCTGTCCGCGGTGGCGATCACCGCCGCCGCGGCGGTGGCACTGCTCAGCATCGGGGTCCTGGACCCGCTGACCAAGGGTCTGGCGATGGGCGTGTTCTCCCGCAACATCGGGCTGATCACCGGATTGATCAGCGTGTTCTGTTACGGATCGATGACGCTGGCGATGGCGCTGATGGCCTGGCTGCCCGAGCGGTCGCAGGCACCCCTGGGCTGGTTCTACCTCGCGGCGGCCGCCGGGTTGGTGGCGCTGCTGATGACCACGACCAGGCGCTCGCTTCGGGTCGACGCGCCGGTCTTTGGTGGCGTCGCCGGTTGATCCGCGTGCGCGCACCCCCGTCGGGAAGGCCACCGTTCTCGGCCGCTTTAAGATGCTGACCGAAAGAACCATCCTGTAGTCGAACGGAATCACATGAGCGCACAAGTCGAGCAGTTGGAGTTTCAGGCGGAAACCCGCCAGTTGCTGGATCTGATGGTCCACTCGGTGTACTCGAACAAAGATTCGTTTCTGCGGGAGTTGATCTCGAACGCGTCCGACGCACTGGACAAGGTGCGGCTGGAGGCGTTCCGCAACAAGGACCTCGACGTCGACACCTCCGATCTGTCCATCGAGATCGCGGTGGACAAGGACGCCCGCACCCTGA
The DNA here is from genome assembly GCA_963699655.1 of uncultured Actinomycetota bacterium. Classification (GTDB taxonomy): domain Bacteria; phylum Actinomycetota; class Actinomycetes; order Mycobacteriales; family Mycobacteriaceae; genus Mycobacterium. The sequence goes on along the minus strand of CAVOUV010000010.1, from coordinate 85,593 downwards.
CCGTCCGTGACAACGGCATCGGGATGACCCGCGCCGAGGTGGTGGACCTGATCGGCACCCTGGCCAAGTCGGGGACCGCCGAGCTGCGCCAGAAGCTGCGCGAAGCCAAGAACGAGGCCGCCTCCGAGGAGCTGATCGGCCAGTTCGGCATCGGCTTCTACTCGACCTTCATGGTCGCCGACAAGGTCGAGCTGCTCACCCGCAAGGCCGGCGAGAGTGAGGCCACCCGCTGGGTGTCGGGCGGTGAGGCCACCTACACCATCGAAGGCGTCGACGACGCCCCGCATGGCACGGCGGTGACGCTGCACCTCAAACCCGCGGACGCCGAGGACGAGCTGCATGACTACACCGCGGAGTGGAAGCTGCGCGAGCTGGTCAAGAAGTACTCCGACTTCATCGCCTGGCCGATCCGGATGGCCGTCGAGCGGCGCACCCCGCCCGCGGAGGAGGGCGGCGAGGAGCAGGTCAGCACCGAGGTGCAGACCCTCAATTCGATGAAAGCGCTGTGGGCGAAGGCCAAGGACGAGGTCTCCGACGAGGAGTACAAGGAGTTCTACAAGCACGTCGCCCATGCATGGGACGACCCGCTCGAGGTCATCCTGATGAAGGCCGAGGGCACCTTCGAATACCAGGCGCTGCTGTTCATCCCGTCGCACGCCCCGTTTGACCTGTTCAACCCGAACACCACCAAGGTCGGGGTGCACCTGTACGTCAAGCGGGTGTTCATCATGGACGACTGTGATCAGTTGATCCCGCAATACCTGCGGTTCGTCAAGGGGGTGGTGGACGCGCAGGACATGTCGCTCAACGTGTCCCGGGAGATCCTGCAGCAGGACCGGCAGATCAACGCGATCCGCCGGCGGCTGACCAAGAAGGTCCTCTCGACCATCAAGGAGCTGCAGGCCGCGCGCCCCGACGACTACCGCACGCTGTGGACGCAGTTCGGCCGGGTCCTCAAGGAGGGCCTGCTGTCGGACTTCGACAACCAGGACGCCCTGCTGCGGCTGTGCTCGTTCGCCTCGACGCACAGCGAGGAGGAACCCACCACGCTGGCCGCCTACGTCGAACGGATGAAGGAAGGTCAGGAGCAGATCTTCTACGCCACCGGCGAGACGCGCGAGCAGCTGCTGAAGTCGCCGCACCTGGAGGCGTTCAAGGCCAAGGGTTACGAGGTGCTGCTGCTCACCGACCCGGTCGACGAGGTGTGGGTGGGGGCGGTCAGCGAATTCGACGGCAAGCCGCTGCAGTCGGTGGCCAAGGGCGAGGTGGACCTCGACACCGAGGACGAGAAGCTGGCCCAGCGCGCCGAGCGTGAAGAGCAGGAGAAGGAGTTCGCCGCCCTGCTGAGCTGGCTGACCGAGACGCTGAGTGAGCACGTCAAGGAGGTGCGGCTGTCGACCCGGCTGACCGAGTCGCCGGCGTGCCTGATCACCGACGCGCTGGGCATGACCCCGGCGCTGGCGCGGATGTACCAGGCATCCGGGCAGGTGGTTCCGGTCGGTAAGCGGATCCTGGAACTCAACCCGAACCATCCGCTCGTCACCGGCCTGCAGCAGGCACAGAAGGACCGCAGCGAGGATCCCGCGGTCGCCGAGACCGCCGAATTGCTGTACGGGACAGCGCTACTCGCCGAGGGCGGCGCGCTGGAGGACCCGGCCCGGTTCGCCGGGCTGCTCGCCGACCGGCTGGCCCGCACGGTGTAGGACAGCGTCGACGGCCGGTCTTGGCGAACTGAATCCGTCAGTTGATCACGCGGTGTCGGTTATTCGACGTCGCGTCGATCTACGCTGGCCTGAAAGCGTTTTGGACCCCACACCGTCTGAATCGCAAAGAAGACCTTCTTCGGGCGGCCGAACAGCGTGGTCGCCGCCACCGTCCCCGTGGTGCCCGGCATGACCTGCGGCACATCGAAGTCCTCGATCTTTCTCCGTGCGGTCACACGGTCGCCCTTGTGATATCGCATCGACGTTTCAACCCCCACTCGGCAGTCCTCTGTCACATTCGGAGCTCCGATAAGGATGGTGTCGTGTCACGGACGGCAATGCAACCGAATTTCGTCGGGTGCGACGTAGCTAGAGCCGACTCGCCGCGAAACCGGCGGCCTGGTTCACCATGCCGTTGGTGGCATACGACCCGTGTGCGGCTGTGGGCGGTCCCGGGGGCGCGCCGTTGCAGATCGTGTCACCAGGAGCGCACAAGTCGATGGTTTTGGGCACATACGGTGGGCCGATCGTGATCACCGGCGCGCCTGCGTCGCTCAAGAACTGATTCGATGGTTTGCCGAACAGCGTCACCGCGGCAACGTGGTTGGCGATCTCGGGTGGCATCGGCGCAGGCACGAACGCTGCGGGTACTCCCGGCGGTACATCCGCCGCGGTGGCGAAGCCCGCCACCGCCGCGCCTTGCGAATACCCTCCCAGCACCATCCGGGTGTCGGGACAGTCGGATGCCATCGATTCGATATGGTTGCTCGCGTCTCGGATCCCGTCGATGACGGTCAGGGCGAACTGAATGCCGTCCGAGAAATCGCCGGCGGCGGCGTAGTTGATCGGGTACACCGCGACCGATTTGGCGCCGGTCTTGGAGCGCAGTGCATCGACGAACGCCTGTCCAATCCCGCCAACACCTGGTGGTTCTCCGGTGCCGCGCGCGAACTCCACCTCCACATCGGGGCACGGCTGCGCCGACGCGCGCGGGGCCGCGGCGATGGGAACGGCGCACGCGGTCAGCACGATCGCGCAAACAACGCCGGCAATCCGGTCGAATTCGATGCTGGCCCACAGCTTCATGGCGCAAGCGCGAATCCAGTTACCCATGTGAATCCTCTAGTCAGACACTGCGATCCCCCGACCCGATCCTACGCATTTGCTACGAGTGCGGCGCGTGGGCAGTGTGTTTGGCGAGGATGCGAGCGCGGCCAGAACGGGCAACATCTTTCGGCCCCATTTGTGCCGACCACGTCAGGGCAGGAAGAAGTCCAGCGTGAATTGCTCGTAAGTATCGCCGTTCTCCCGCAACGTCGGGGTTTCGATGAACGCGTTCCAGGGCAGGTTGCTCCCGTCGGTGGGGTAGTAAAAATAGTCGTCGGTGTCGTTGTAGGCGTGGGTCAGCTCGTGGATCAGGATCGACGCCTGCTTGCTGGCGGAGAATCCGGAGTTGAAGAAGTTGTTGCACACGTTGACATCCTCGCCGCCCCAGGCCACGTAGGCGTTGGCGCTAGCGCAGTCGCCGCTACCGCCTTCGCAGTCGATGTCGAAGTCGTCGGACGTGGTGGCGTCGAAGACATCGTCCAACGTGGCAAAGATCTCGGACTTGGAGTACGCGGCCTCGAGCAACCCTCGAATTCCACCTTGATCGTTCGCGGGCCGGGCCACGGCCCGACGCAGTTGTACCACCTGTACGTCGACCGTCCGGTCGGGTCGACGAACGTCACAGGGTTGTTGCCGGAGTCCCGCGTGGTGAACCGGCCGTTGGCGGGCTCGAGATACCGCGACCGTACGTAGTACAGACCCGATTCCGCGTCATGCGCCACCGCCCGCGAACCGGATTCGGAACTGGCTGCTGGTGTCGAGCCGGCCTTCGGCGAACACACCCCGCGCGGCGTAGCCACCGTCCGGTTGTAGCCGGTACAGGTTGGCTGCACCGGCTCCGTTGAAGACCTTGATGTCACCCCGAGCGCTCTCGGCCCTCACGTTGTAGGCGTAATCCCAGTGCGGGGCGTCGGCCTCTGGGCGGGACCGGTAGGTGCGGGTCCAGGCGAAGTCGAGGCCTCGCCCGGCGGATGCGCATGTCTTCCTGCTGCCAGAAAAGCTCACCCGTGCCGAGCCGGACGTGGGGGGCAGCCGCGGGCCCTCCGAGCAGTCGTTGCAATCACTGGGTTCCGCAGGCACGTGGTCGGTGGTCATCATGAGCTCCTTCGCGATGGCGCGGCCTGCCATGCTCCGCGCTCACCGGTAGGAGCAGCCTGCCCCCTTCCGGCACACACTTTTTTCGCTCACATTTTTCGCGAGCGTGGGAGGCAAGGTGAGCGGTGCGTCGGCGCTAGGGGTGGTCGTGGTCGTCCAATCCGCACGGCAGACCACGTCGGCGTCTCCAGGCGTGGTGTTGCTCGCCCAGCGGGGTTGCCGGTTCGGCGACGCCATCGAGGTCGTCGTAGATCGATCGCGCCGGGAGGGTCGCCTGCAACGCGGCGAACAAGGTGTACATGCCGACGTATAAGCGTGGGAAAAAGGCCGACTCTTCAGGCAGCGACATCTGCCGAGCAGGGTGGTCGGGAGCGCGGAGATCAATGAAGCCCCGGATCGCGCGAATCGGGTCGTCGCGGGTATAGGTAAACGGCTGGGGCGCAAGCATCTCGTGCAGAGTTCCCGCCCACCACTCGTACCCCTGATCGACAGTCATCGCGGAGTCGCTCGCCAAAAAACCAAATTCGATCATCTGATCGCGTAATTCCTGCTTGCGACCTTCGATGGTTGCCCGCCCCATCCCAAGCAACCCGCGGCGCTGCCGTTCGGACAGGACTTTGACACAACCGAAATCGACGAACCCGACTCGCCCGTCGGGACCGAAGCGATAGTTGCCGGGATGGGGATCAGCATGAAAAAGATTGGCATGTCGCATGGAACCCATCAGAAAGCGCGAGATCACCTCTGCCCACGTGTTCTTCAGGTCTTGATCGGCCTCCTGCGCCGCCGCCCAATCCAGCCCGTCGAGATACGTCATGGTGAGTACCCGGTCACCGGATGCTTCAGCGACGACATCGGGAATAAGGATGAAGGGATGGCCGCGGTAAAGCTCGCTGAATGCGGTGATATTGGCGGCTTCGTGGCGGTAGTCGATTTCCTCGGCGATGCGCGCGACGATCTCCCGTGTTGCGGTTCGTAGATCGGGCATCGTCGCACCCGACGCCGACGACACGAACCCGAGGAATTTCGTCACCGTTTCGTGGTTGGCCAGATCGGCGCGAATAGCTTCTGCTGCACCGGGATACTGGATCTTGACCGCGACTTCACGGCCGTCGTGCATCACCGCGCGATGCACCTGCCCGATCGATGCGGCCGCTATCGGTACGTCGCCGAACCAGGCGAACACCGCGTCCGTCGATCTACCGAGATCGGCGTGAAGTGTGTGTTTGGCGAGGTCGGGGTCCATCGGCGGCGCGTCGGCCTGCAGCCGCGCCAAGGCGGCGTGATAGGGCATGAACCCGCTGCCAAGCACGTTCGTGTCGAACATGGAGAGAATCTGCCCGACCTTCATCAGCACACCCTTGGAGTGACCCAGCAGCTCCGAGTAGCGTTCGGCGCTCCGCTCGTGAAAGCGAGCCACGGCACCGGTGTCACCCGTCTTTTCGCGCAAGCCCGCCACGATTCGCCCGCCTGCGGCCCGCGCCGCAAAGCCGGCCAAGGGGATGGTCCGGCGAATTCTCCCCCGCGGTATTCCGTCGCCCGTGACCGGCGCAGCAGGCGCAGCCGACGAGGGAATGATTCCGCCGCTTGGCTTTTTCGCCTGCCGTTACGGTCATCGCCTCGGCCATCGCCATATGACCCTCGAAGCCAAGCGATGTGGCCAATTCGCGGTACCGCTGTGCCAGCTCGCGGTAACGAATCTCCTCGCCGCGGGCCCGCGCCACCAATGCACGCAAGCGCAACAACCAGACTTCGCGGTACAAAGGCGCTTCACCGGGGCCGATCGCCAACCGTTGGATCACGCGGTCGGCTTCGCCGATGTCGCCTTTTTCGCCGCGGGCCAGCAGGGTGTCCACCAGAACACCGGCGGTCGCGCTCAGATACCCCCACTGTCCGGTGTCAAACAAAGTGTCCACGGCTTTTCGGATCATCGGGAGGGCGCCGTCGCGATCTCCGGTCGCGGACATTTCGCGGGCTATCCATGCTTCCACGATGGGAAGCTCGCTCCCGTAAAATCGTTTGGCGAGGATCATTTCGCGCACCTGCGTGAGCACTGCGGCCCCACGCTCGCGTTCCCCGGCCGAGTCTCGGTACAGCAGAGCGAACCCCATGCTCAAGCGGGTCAAGGCCCAGCGCGATGTCGTCACTGGATCGCTCGGCGACCCGCAACGCCTCCTCGACATTGGCCAGCGCCTCGTCGTCGGCCAGCAATACTCCCGCCGCGATCGCGGAGTATGTCACGCTCACCACGAGGGCGCGCACCATGGGATCGGTTCCGCGCGCCATGGCGATCGACTTGTCGAGGTCGTCCCGCCACCCTCGGTTTCCTAGGGCCCAGCGGGCCGAGCCGCGCACCGAAAAGGCCGCTGCCACGAGGTGTTCCAACAACGAATTGCCCTCGGCCAAGTCAATGGAGTCCTGGGCCCATCGCAGTGCGTCGGCGATCGGACCGGTCTCCATCTTGATCGGCAGCGCGACGAAGGCCAGCACGACGGTGAGTGTCGGATCACCGATCGACTCGACGAGCGTCATGTATTCGGAGGCCAACTGGGAGGCCTCGCGCACGCGGCCGTGCAGTGCGTGCACCGGCAGCATGCCCGCCATGCCGAACGCGAGAGACGCCTTGTCGTCGGCGGCGATACACAACTGCTGCAGTTCCGCGAACCGGGCGTCGGTAGTGGTCGCCCGAACACGAATGCCGTAGGCACATACCATCACTCGTGGTGCGATGCGCATCGCGGTGCGGTGCGCATCATGCATTGGCAACGCGTCGGCGCATTCACGCGCTCGCTCCCAGCTCTGGCACGCGCCGGCGAGATCCCGCGTCGACAGCCAAGCAGCGGCGCGCATGTGCCAGCCGTACGCTCGAGGGACATCACCCGCGGCCTCACATGCTCGGCTATCAGCGCTGCGTTCTCGTCGATCCCGGTCGGATCATGTGCCTGGATCACGCTGGCCAGGCGTCCGATGCAGCTCGGCGCGATCCGACTTCAGCTGTGATTCGTAGGCCACCGCGCGAATCAGCGGGTGGTGAAACGCGTACTCGGCGCGCGGACTGACGCCCACCTGATCGATCAGCTCGGCCTTGATCGGTTCGGCAAGGTCCGGCTTTGGCTGCAACGCGGTGAGCAGGTCGATGTCGAACCGCGACCCGATCACGGCCGCGGCGCTCACGCACCTCTTGGCCTTCGGTTCCAGGCGGTCGATGCGGGCGGCGATGGCGGCCTGCACCGTCGGAGGCACACTGAGCTCGGCGACGTCCGCACTGCAGACATAGTCGCCGCGGTCACCGACCAGCATGTCGCGCTCAATCAGGTCGCGGATCAGTTCCTCGGCGAAAAAGGGATTTCCGGACGCCCGGTCGGCGACGGTCGAAGTCAGCTCAGCTACCGAGGCATCACGACCCAGCAGCTCGGTCAACAGCGATGTGGTTGCTGAATTCGGCAGTGGAGCAAGGGCAACCGCCTGTGCGCCGGCCACCCGGGTCAGCGCACCCCGGTAATCCGGACGGTGGGTGATCACCACCATCGTGGGGGTGTGCGGTATCACCCTGAGGAATTCGACCAGCAACGCCTCGCTGACCTCGTCGATCCACTGGGCATCTTCGATGACGAACATCGCCGGTGCGGTACGGGCGAGCGAGGCGCCGTTCACCAGCGCCGTCAGTCGTCGCCGTCGGGCATCCGGGTCGATGTGAACAGCCGTGTCGTCAGGGCCGGCGATGCCGAGCAAGTCGTCGAACAGCCGCAGATCGTCGGGATCGGCGCCGGGGAACTGAGTGCGCACCTGCGCGCGGGCGGCGGCCCCGTTCAGCTCACCGACGCCGACGGCCGTTCGCAGCAGGCGCGAAATGGTGTGCAGTGGAATGTCGCTGGCAATGGAGTCGCAGAAGGTCCAGTGCACGTCGACACCGCGTGCGTCCGCGATCGCGGCAACCTCGCGCACCACGCGACTCTTACCGATACCCGCGGCGCCGACCACGCCGGCGACCCCGCCGTGCCCGCTCATCGTGCGGTCGAGCAACTCAGTGAGCGCTGCGATTTGCTGTTGGCGTCCTACCAGTGACGCTTCGGAGCGACCGTGGGGGCCGCCGGGCGGTTTCATCGCCACGACACGGCATGCAGGCACGGGAGCGTGCGCGCCCTTGATGCTCACCATCTCCATCTCATCGAGCACCGCAGCGTGGGCGACCAGCCGGGCGGTGGACTCGCTGACCATGACGCCACCGGGCGGGGCGACGGATTCAATCCGCTGTGCCATACCGACTTGTTCGCCGATGGCGGTGTACCGGAACGGTATTGAACCCATGTCGCCGGCAATCACCTGACCGGAGTTGATTCCTACGCGCAACTGCAATTCCACACCGTGGCGGTTCTTGACCTCCACGGCCAGTTTCACGGTCTCATCCTGAATGCCCAGCGCGGCATGGCAGGCACGAACGGCGTGATCTTCCAAGGCCACGGGAGCGCCGAACACTGCCATGATGCCGTCACCGGTGAACTGGTCGACCGTACCGCCGTACCGCTGCACCACCGCGGTAGCACGGTTGACGAGTCCGGTCATGATTTCGAGGAGCCCCTCCGCGCCGACGGTCGCGGCGATGTTCATCGAGTGGACCACGTCGGCGAACAGAACTGTGACCTGCTTGAACTCCGCGCGGGTAGCAGTGTCATCGAGAGGTGAGCCGCAGCGGTGGCAAAACCGCGCACGGTCCAGTGGCTCGGTGCCACACGTCCGGCACGCTGGTACGGCCATCTGACCCTCCGCGAATCCCGGACCCAACGTTTGCAGGGGTCCTCAAGGATAGGCCGATGGACACTCGATGACGGATTGTTGGCCGACCGATGACACACGCCGGGTCATGTGCTGTCAGCGGTGTCGGGTGTGAGCGGAATGATGGCCACCAGCGTTGTCCCACGTCCCGGCGGGCTGATCACATCGAGACGACCAGAGAGTGCTTCGACACGGTCCTTGAGTCCGATGAGTCCAGACCCACTGCCGACGACAGCGCCGCCAATCCCGTTGTCGTCGACGGTCAGGTGAAGTTTGCCCTCCTCGGTGCTGACGCGCACGGTGACTTGGGCTGCGCGCGCGTGCTTTGCGGCATTTGTGAGGGCTTCCGACACGACGTAATAGGCCGCGACTTCAACGGGTTCCGGCATCCTGGAGTTGACGCCGAGGTCAAGTTCAACGGGTATCGCCGACCGGCGGGCCAGTCCCCTTATCGCGGGCCCGAGGCCGCCTTTCGACAGAATGCCGGGATGTATTCCGCGGGAAATCTCTCGGAGTTCGGATGCGATTGCACCGAGTCCGGCGACAACACGCGATAGCTGCTCTCGTAACTCCTGCTGGTCAGGCGGGACCGTCGCCTCGACGGCACGGAGTTGAAGGCTGAGTGAGACGACTTGCTGCTGCGCGCCGTCATGGAGGTCACGTTCGATTTGTTGCCGCGCATGATCGGCCGCGGTGACGATGCGGGCACGGGTTTCGGCGTTGGCGATGGCAGTGGACACGAGGTCGGCAAAATCTCCGATGTGCCGTTCGGTGCCCGGCGGGAGCGGTTCAGTTCGCGCCGACCAGATGATCAGTGCACCCCAGATGCGGCCATCGACGAGTATCGGCGCCCCTGCGGCGGAACGCAGGCCGAGAGATCGGAGGCGTTCGGCAAGCGAGCCCGTCACGCCGACATAGCTGTCCATCCGGGCAGGTCGGCCCTCTCGCTGGATCAGCGCAGCCACGCTGTCGCCCTCCAATGAAAGATGGTCGCCCTCGGGTATTACCTCCTTGCCGTGCTCGTCGCGGGCACCCACGACGACGGTTGCACCGTTCGACCCGTACTGCAGCATGGCGACGTTGTCTACGCCCCATCCTCGGGACAGTTCGGCCACCGCGGCCGGATAGATCTCCGCCGGAGCGACGCCGCGTGCGACCAGGGTTGCGACGCGGCGAAGCGCCGCCTGTTGTTCGGCCAGAGACCTGGCCAGCGATGCCGCCGCATCCGATTGCCTGCGGCGTTCCTCGATCTCGTTGGCCCGCAGTCGGGCTTGCCTGCCAAGGACATTGGCAATGAGTGCGGTGGTCAGGAAGACGAACAGCACAACGACAGCGCGGCCGTTGACGACGAACGACCCGTCGCGTGCCAGATGAAAGTAGAAGTAGATCAGCCCGCTCACAAGCGTTGTCGACACCGCGAGCCCGAATCCGCCGGCCGCGGAGATGACCAGCACGCCGAGCAGGAAAAGCGCCCCGAACGAGTTCGCTGACCCCGTGTGTCGGAACCAGTGGACCAAGAGCGTCTCGATCCCGATGAACGCGGTCGCAACGGCGATACCGACGCTGAGGCGCAGGGGCCGTGGCCCCAGCAACACGGTCAGCAGCCTGTTACTCAGGGATGCCGACGCCGACGTCAGCCGCTGAAACGCAGTTGCGTCAGGCGTTGTTGGCACCCAGGTACCTCGCTTCGCAAAAGTAACCAGCACACCCGCCGGCTTCCATCGGTAAACGCACAGCGAGTTGTCGATCTTCAGGCCGGTACCGGCGCCCTGGCGGGCTCGGCGTTCGTGCGCCTATGGCGGGCGCGGGACGACCTCCGGCCACAACTCTGCGACATGACCATTGTCGACCAGCCACGAGCGATCCAACCGAACGTTCTGCAACATCCGGCGGTCATGTGTCACCAACAACAACGCACCGGCATAGGTTTCGAGCGCCTGTTCGAGCTGCTCGATGGCGGCGAGATCGAGATGGTTCGTCGGCTCATCGAGAACCAGCACATTCGTGCCACGGGCCTGCAGCAACGCAAGGCCGGCGCGGGTTCGCTCACCGGGAGAGAGCTCGTCGGCCGCGCGTTCCACATGATCGGCACCCAGCCCGAACTTCGCAAGAAGGGTTCGCACATCGGCGGTCGTCCAAGCCGGCACATGCTGCTCGAAGCGGTCGACGAGTCGCCCGGGACCCGTGAAATCTGCCCGCGCCTGGTCGATTTCGCCAATGGCGACATTGGCGCCCAGACTTGCGCGGCCCTCGTCGGGCCGCCGGCGGCCCAGGAGTAGCCGCAGCAATGTCGACTTTCCGGCCCCGTTGGGGCCGGTGATGCCGATCCGCTCGCCGGCATCGAGCTGTACCGACACCGGGCCCAGCACGAATTCGCCTTGTCGCACAACGGCATTGTCGAGTGCCGCGACGACCGAACTCGAACGTGGCGCGACTCCGATGGTGAACTCGAGTGTCCATTCCTTGCGGGGTTCGGCCACCTCCTCGAGGCGGGCGATCCTGCTCTCCATCTGACGCACCTTCTGCGCCTGCTTCTCGCTGGACTCGGCGGCCGCCCGGCGCCGGATCTTGTCGTTGTCGGGCGCCTTGCGGATCGCGTTGCGGACACCGTGGCTTGACCATTCCCGCTGAGTGCGTGCGCGCGCCACGAGGTCGGCCTTCTTCTCGGCGAACTCTTCGTATTGTTCGCGCCGGTGCCGGCGGCCGACCTCCCGCTCCTCGAGATAGCTTTCGTAGCCGCCGCCGAAGACGGTGGTGGTGTTCTGCGCCATGTCCAATTCGAGGACACGGGTAACGCTACGGGCGAGGAACTCCCGATCGTGACTCACCAACACCACACCGCCACGAAGGTCGCGGACGAAGTGCTCCAGCCGAGCGAGCCCGTCGAGGTCGAGATCGTTGGTCGGCTCATCGAGCAAGACGATGTCGAACCGCGACACCAACAGTGCCGCCAATCCAACCCGTGCCGCCTGCCCACCCGACAGAGCGGTCATCAGGGTCGACTCCGGTCGCACCGCATCGGAGCCGAGCCCTAGGTCGGCCAGAACTGCCGGCAACCGTTCGTCGAGGTCCGCCGCTCCGGTGGCGAGCCAGTGATCCAATGCAGCAGAGTAGGTTTCGGCCGGATCCACATCCGCAGAACTCTGACCCGGGTCCGCCAAAGCCGCGGCCGCTGCGTCCATGGCCTGCGTCGCCTCGGTGCATCCCGCGCGCCGCGCGATGTACGCGGTGACAGTTTCCCCGGGGACCCGTTCGTGCTCCTGCGGCAGCCACCCGACGAAGGCGTCGGCCGGCGCGATGCTGACCACGCCGTCCAGCGGCTCGAGATCCCCGGCCAGAATCCGCAGCAGGGTGCTCTTACCTGCGCCGTTGGCGCCAACGACTCCGATGACATCGTCCGGGGCAACGGTCACGTCGAGTCCCTCGAAGAGGGTGCGGTGGGCGAATCCGCCGGCCACGTTCTTCGCGACAAGCGTTGCGGTCATTGCTCTATCGTCGCACTATCGCGCCGCGCCCCCGGACGCTGACGGCTGCGGCAGGCGCGTGCGAGCCCTACTGGCGCGCCTACTAACCGGCATTGCGAGACAGGTCGATGACGTACTGATTGACGAAGGTGCCCGCCGGAGGATCCCCGCGGTCGCACGATCCGTCGGACTCACCGACACGTTTGATCCACAGATAGGCGTCGGCGTGCGCGCCCGCAGTCTCCGCAGTGGGCGGGGTGCCCAGTGCTCGGCCGCTGGGGTTGCACCAGTCGAGCGGGGAGTCGGGCGCTGGCCCGGCGCCGTTGCGCGACGTGTCGATCACGTAGTGCGAACCGTTCGTAAGCCCCGAAATCGCCTCGCCGTAACCAATTTCGTCCTCGGTGGTGAAGAAGTTGGCGGTGTTGAGGCTGAAGCCTCGCGCGTGGTCCACACCGGCCTGGTTGAGCCTGGCGGCCATGTCGTCGGCACTGTGCCAGCGCAAGTGGCCGGCGTCGATGTACACGGCCGCGGCCGGATTGCGGGTCAGCGTGTCGACGGCGTAGCGGATCAGGTCGAACCGTTCCTGGCGCTGGTCACCCGATAGGCAATCGGCCATGGCGAGTGCATCGGGTTCGACGATGACGGCTGCCTTCGAAGCGCCAAGGTCCGCGGCGATGCCGTCAATCCATGCGCGGTACTCCGCGCCCGTCGCGAACCCTCCTGCGGCGAAGCTGCCGCAGTCGCGGTGTGGGATTCCGTAAAGCGCCAGCACCGGGATGGCGCCGGCAGCCTGCGCGTCGCCGGTGTACTTCGCGACCGTGGCTGCGGACGAGCCCGGGACGATCCAGTACGCCTGCGGCGTGTTGGCGACGGCGGTCAACTCGGGGCTCGGCGGATCGGCGCTCTGCGCGGCGCGCATGGCCGCCGACGTGGGATTGACGTAGAAGGGCATTCCGGCCAATGGGTTGGCGTCGTCGGCCAGCCGTACCGCCGGGCCGGGAGCGACCTCCACCGGGTCGCTGACGAGACCGATCCCGGCGACGGCCACAACTGTCAAGAGGGGCGCGATCCACCGCGCGACTGCATCAGCAGCTGAGGACATCACGCCAGGAAAATTAGCGCTCCAGAGCAGCGAGCGCCAATCGACCAGCACCGTGCTAGTCGCAGGCGCCACCGGAATGCTCGGAGCCCGCATCGGTCACTTCCTCGTCGCCCAGCCGGGCGTCTCCGTCAAGCTCCTGACCCGCACCGGGTGGGATGCCGACCCCGCCAAAGGTGAGCGCATCGACCCGCTGCTTCAGGGCGGCGCCACTGTGGCAATCGGCGATGTATCCGAGCCCGCTTCGCTCAACGACGCCCCCCGTGGGGTCGACGTCGTCATCTCTGCGCTGCAGGGCCGGCGCGATGTCATCGTGGATGGACAGATCACTCTTGCCGCGGCCGCGGTTCAGTCGGGCGCCCGCCGGTTCATTCCCTCCGACTTCGCCATCGACCTGTTCAACGCCCCCGCCGGCGCGCCGCAGTTCGAGGCCCGCAAGGACGCCGACCGTCAGATTCGCGCGATGGACCTCGCAGGTCGTCCATGTGCTCAGCGGTGCCTTCATGGACATGATGTTCAATCCAGGCTCGTACGGGCCGGTCGATTTGACCACAGGAACTGTCTCCTATTGGGGCACCGGCGACGAGCTCTTCGACCTCACCACAGTCGACGACACCGCCCGATTCACCGCCCGCCTCGCGGTCGATCCCGACGTCCGGGCGGGGGTTCACACGATCTCGGCGGGACCCACGACATACAACGAAATTGCTCGGACGATCGAACGGGCGACTGGTAAACCCCTGAGCCCCAAGAACCTTGGTGACCAACAGCAACTGCGCGAAGTCATCGAGGCCAAAGCCGACCCATGGGACGCCGTCGCCGACTGGTACGCAATGGGCATGTTGGCGACCCCCGCCTTCGCATCCACCGAGAACAACCGATACCCGGATGCGCGGCCGACCCTCGTCGAGGAATACCTCACCGCGTCTTACGGAAAAGCGGTGGTGTGATCCATGGCCGATCGGCGACCGGGCCGTCCTCGCGACGCGACTGTTGAGGCTCGAGTTCTTGAAGCGACACAGGACGTCCTGATCGAGGTCGGCTTCGATCAGCTCACCATCGACGCGGTCGCCGAACGTTGCGGTATGAGCCGCGCCACGATTTACCGACGCTGGAACGACAAGACCGAACTCGTCGTGGACGCCGTGACCGAACTGCTTCCATCGCCTGCCGTTCCCGATACCGGAGACCTACGGACCGACTTGCTGGAGTGCGGTCGCGCATTCGTTCAGAGCGGCGAACGCAATCAGCGCGTACTCGTCGCACTACTCGCCGCCATCCCCAACCATCCGCAGCTGCGAACCAAGGCAACCGATCCCTTGGCCACGCCGTACGTCAACCTGTTTCGCGTCGTTCTCCAGCGCGCCAAAACTCAGGGGCAGTTGCGCATCGGTTCCGACATCGACCTGCTGGCAAGCACTTTCTCTGCGGTCGCGTTCGAACGGGTTGCCGGCTATGGCCTCGCAGTGGACGAGGCATTCGTCGTCCGCGTCGTCGACGGGCTTCTTCTGCCCGCCTGCGCCCGCCGTTCCGACTGACGAACCATCCATTGCGTGCTCAGGCGCCTTCTTTGGGAAAGTGGGGGCGCAGACCGGCGGCCAGGACGCGATCGAGTGTGCGGTCGGGAAGGATGCGCGCCATGCGGGTGATCAGTGCGGCGTCGCGGCCGACGGTGTAACGAGCCCGCGGCTTTCGCGCCGCCACCGCCTTGGCGATCACCTTGGCCGCGGCATCAGCGGGCAGGCCCGACTTGGTGGATGATACGGCCTGCCTGTTGACGGCTTGCACCAGCCCGCCGTAGCGCCGGCGTTGCTGGGGCGTCATCGCCGACATCAGCTCATCGGCGGTGGCGATCGCCCGGCCGATCATTTCGGTGCGCACGGCGCCCGGTTCGACCACCACGACCTGGACGCCGGACGGGGCGAGTTCGCGCCGTAAGGAGTCGCTGACCGCTTCGAGGGCGAACTTCGTGCCCGCGTAGGGGCCGTAGGTGGCCATGGAGACCTTGCCACCCACGGAGCTGATGTTGACGACGCGCCTGTCCTCCGTCCGGCATCCCGTCCCCAGGCGGCGCGTACGGGCCTCCTGAACATATGGGCGACAAGGGTTCCGCCGCGCATGAAGGGTCGTCCGGACTCTTCGGAGAGCTAGGAACGGGTACCCGCAGCGATCCGTTCGTGACAGCGACGACCGGCGTCGCGTTCGCCGGAATCGTCGCACCCATCACAGCCATCCACAGCTCCGACACTGATACGGGCGCGATTCGGTAGATTGCCGGCAAACATCTACGAGAACTTGGCGTATCTCGTGGGCGCATGCGTTGCGAGCGGGCGCAGAGCCGAGCGGGTGAAGATATTCAGGTCGTTGTCGCTGCGGTTGGTCTCTCTAGAGGAGGAGGAGTGGCGTGGCACTGGTCAAGGGTGACTTCAAGAAGGCGTGGGCTGAATCGAAACATGCCCTAGAGGACGGGAGCGCCACGAGTCAGGGCTTGGCGGCACTTGTCGGCGGCGAAGACGTTGTCAGACAGCGCATC
Organism: uncultured Actinomycetota bacterium; assembly: GCA_963699655.1. GTDB lineage: Bacteria > Actinomycetota > Actinomycetes > Mycobacteriales > Mycobacteriaceae > Mycobacterium. Next base: position 69,819 of record CAVOUV010000010.1, on the reverse strand, counting down.
ACCGAACGCAATGCCGCCCCAGCGCCTCCGACAGCCCAGCGCATGCAGACGCTCGAGAGCCTGCGCTCAAGCGGGGCAATCTCCGAGGACGAATACACCGCCAAGCGCGAGCTGATCATCGACGAAATTTGAGCTGCCGTGCGACGAAGTTGCGTTCGCAGTTTGGCCCGCCTCCGAAATCGCTGGCCGGAATCCAAGTGTGGGTACCGCTCAACGTTGAGCGTCAGTTTCCAGAAGCCCTTGATCCGCGGGCGGCAGCTTGGCGGGACCCGTTATCGCGGGCACGGCGATGACGGTCGGCGCGGACCCGGTCAGCACGGCTGCAACTACAGTCGCGACATTATAGGTCGGATGGCTTTTCGCACGCATCGTCGCAGCGCTCCTTCGAATTTCGTTCGGTGTCCTGCGATTGCGGGATGACCCAACCCTGGCCGCGTAATGTGCAGTAGACGAAAAGTCGTCTGACGTTTCGATAAAGCTCCCGACGAGATCGGATGTCCTGGCACGTATCTGGAACGCCGAGACAACAGTTGAACCGCTTCTTCTTGACCTCGGCACGTCCCCCAGCGCAGCATGTATCGACAAGTACACGCTGCGGAAGGACTACATGGCATTGCTCCAGAACGGACAGAGGTTTCCTACCCTGCGCGTGCTCGTGGCCGGCGGTGACGAACTGCTCTTGCCCGATGCGCTGGCCGGAGGCTACGGCGCCGTACTGATTTACCGTGGTAGTTGGTGCCCATACTGCCTCGCCCAACTCGCGGCGTTCAACCGAGCCCACACCAAGTTGGGCGATGCCAACGTCAAAGTCGTCGCCCTGTCCGTCGATGACGAGGCGACGACGCAAGCCACCATCGACAAGTACAAACTGCAGTATCCGGTCGCACACAGCGCCGACGCCGACGCCGTCGCAGCCTTGGTCGGCAGCTATACGAACGAACACCCAAAGTACTTGCAGTCGACTGGATTCGTCCTAGGCCCCGACGGCACACTGGTATGCGCCGTGTACTCCAGCGGAGCTATCGGACGTCTGGTTCCCGACGATGTGGCGGGACTCGTCGCCTACCATGCCCGAACCTCGCGCCAACAGTAATTCGGGAAAGCCTACTCATCGCTCGTACCACTCTGAGCAGTCTGAAGCACCCCGGTTTGGCGGTCCGGCTTGGTGCGTGCGGTCGCGGTAATCAGTGCAGCGAGTGTCACGACCAGTGCGGTGACGGCGGTGGTGGTACGCCATCCGTACCATTCGGCCGCTGTCGCACCGAATGCGGTTCCCAAGCTGCCGCCGATGAAGTAGACGAGCATGTAGGCGCTGTTGAATCGGGCGGGGGCGCCGGGGTCGATCCCGAGAACGGTGCTCTGGTTGGCCACCTGGGCGGCGAACAGTCCGGCGTCGAAAAGGCCCAGGCAGATGAGGGCAGCCGCGGTGTTCGACAGGAACGGGCCCAGTGCTGCTGCGGCGAGGACGGCGACGACCAGTCCGATCAGAATGACCGCCCGCGCACCGACGCGATCGGTGCACGCGCCGGCGAAGCGGGTGACCGCGACGCCGAGCAGTCCGGCGAGCGCGTACAGCCCAATCCGTTCGGGCGAGTAGGAGAAGGGAGGCTGTGACAGGGCGACTGCAAGGGCCGCCCACATCGTGCAGAACGCGAAGAACCACAGGGCGCCACGGGCGGCGGCGAGCCGAAGTCGAGGAAATCGGACATACAGAGCGGGCAGGGCGCGCAGCGTCTGGAGATAACCTGACATGCTGCTACCGGGCGCGGTGGGCAGCACCCGAAGGGCGGCGAGTGCGATGGCGGCGCATGCGGTAGCGAAGACGAGAAGCATTCCGCGCCAGCCGATCACATCCGTGAGCCAGCCGCCGCCGATGCGGCCTCCCAGGATCCCGACGGAGATCCCGGCGGTCACGATTCCCAGGACGGTGGCGCGCCGGTCGGGGTCTGCGAAACGCCCTGCCACTGAGCTCAATTGCGCGCCGACAGCAGAGCCCGCGCCGACGACGGTAACAGCCAGGCCGAGAAACAGGGGGGTGCCAGCGGTGGCGTTGACTGCCATCGAGACGGCCAGCGCGCCGAATTGCGTTGCCAGGACATATCTTGGCGGGAACCGATCCACTAGCGGGACGAGCAGTGCCAGGCCCATAGGTAGCCGATCGGTCCGCACGCGAGGGCCACACCGATATCGGCGACCGATGCATGCAGCGAGCCGGCCACGGCTGCGATCGCCGGCTGCAGGGGATAAATGCTGGCAGTGCCAAGCGCTGCCGCGAAGGCCATGAACCAGATGACAGGTGTCCGCAAGATCTCCGTGGGAGTGGCCGAAGGTCGCCCGTCTTCTGTCATGACGCCGACGGTATGGGCGGCGCGGTCGGCGATGCTGGCGGAAAACCGACAACGCGGTCGTTCCCGTCCACATGCGGGCAATTAGTTGACGTTGACGTAAACGGCGCCGAGAACGGGTACCACGTGAGGCCATGACGGTCATCGGATTTCACTGTTCGCACGAGCAGATCAGTCCCGCGCAGCTTCTTCGCGATGTCCAACGGGCCGAACAGGCCGGCTTCACCGCAGGAATGTCTTCTGACCACTTCAGTCCGTGGAGCACACGACAGGGCGAGTCGGGCTTCGCCTGGGCGTTCCTCGGCGCCGCACTGGCCACGACGGAGCTGCCGTTCGGCGTGGTCAACGCGCCGGGCCAGCGCTACCACCCGGCGATCATCGCCCAGGCCATCGCAACGCTCGCGCAGATGTTTCCCGGCCGGTTCTGGGCGGCGCTCGGCTCGGGCGAGGCGTCCAATGAGCGGGTTACCGGCGAGGCGTGGCCGCGCAAGGAGGTGCGCGACCGGCGCCTCGTCGAGTGCGTCGACGTCATCCGACGGCTGCTGCAGGGCGAGGAGGTCAGCCACGAGGGCCTCGTCCACGTCAACCGCGCCCGCTCTGGACGCTGCCCGACCCGGTTCCCGACCTCGTCGGTCCGGCCGTCACTCCCGAGACCGCCGCGCGCCACGCCGCCTGGGCCGACGGCCTGATCACCGTCAACCAGTCCGAGCAGACGCTGCAGAAGGTTCTCGACGCCTACCGCGAGGCCGGCGGCCGCGGCCCGGCCCGCCTGCAGATCCACCTGAGCTGGGCGCCCACCGACGACGAGGCCCTGCGTCGCCCACGACCAGTGGCGCAACAACGTCTTCGCCCCGCCGGTGTGCTGGGACATCGAGTCCGTCGAGGCATTCGACGTGATCGGCGAGGACGTCACCGCCCGAGCAGGTGAGGCAGTCGGTGCGAGTCTCGAGCGACCTCGGCCAGCACGCGCCTGGCTGCAGAGTACGTCGAGCAGGGCTGGGACGAGCTGTACCTGCACTTCGTCGGCCAGGACCAGGCGCGCTTCATCGACGCGTTCGGTGAGCACGTGCTGCCGCAGCTGTCCCCGACGGCACCGCGCCGACGGCGGTGATCGCATGAGAAGAGCCGACACGGGCGACCTCTGGTGGAAGAACGCCGTCTTCTACTGCGCCGACGTCGAGACGTTCTACGACTGGAACGGCGACGGCACCGGCGACATCCGGGGCATGACCGACCGCATCGAGTACCTCTGCGACCTCGGCGTCACCTGCCTGTGGCTGATGCCGTTCTATCCGACTGCCCGCAAGGACGACGGCTACGACATCACCGACTTCTTCGGTGTCGATCCCCGCCTCGGGAACCTCGGCGACTTCGTCGAGCTGGTGCGCACGGCCCGGTCGAACGGGATCCGCGTCATCGTCGACTTCGTCATGAACCACACCTCCGAGCCCACCCGTGGTTCAAGTCCGCCCGCCGCAGCAAGGACGACCCGTACCGCGACTACTACGTGTGGAGCGCCACCGAGCCCAAGTCGAGCGCCGAAGGACGTCGTCTTCCCCGACCAGGAGGACAGCCTCTGGGAGCTCGACCCCAAGACGAACGAGTGGTACCTGCACCACTTCTACAAGCACCAGCCCGACCTCAACATCGCCAATCCAAAGGTGCAGGAGGAGATCTCGCGGACCCTCGGGTTCTGGCTCGAGCTGGGCGTCTCCGGATTCCGGGTCGACGCCGTGCCCTTTCTCTTCGCCAAGGACGGCGTGCCGGGCGACCCGGGCGTCTTCGACCCGTACCGAATACCTCGGCGACGTCCGCAACTTCGTCACCCGCCGCGTCGGAGACGCCGTCCTGCTCGGCGAGGTGAATGTCGCCTACAAGGACCAGAAGGCGTTCTTCGGCGGGCCCGACGGCGACGGGCTCAACATGCAGTTCGACTTCATCGGGATGCAGAACATCTACCTGTCGCTTGCTCGCGGCGACGCCCGGCCGATCGCCAAGGCTCTGCGGCAACGACCGGCGCTCGACGTGACGAGCCAGTGGGCCAACTTCGTGCGCAACCACGATGAACTCACGCTCGACAAGCTGACCGACGACGAACGCCAGGAGGTTTTCGACGCGTTCGGCCCCGACACCGGCATGCAGCTCTATGGCCGTGGGCTCCGGCGAAGACTGCCCTCCATGCTCGGCGGCGACGATCGCCGGATGCGAATGGTCTATTCACTGGCGTTCTCCCTGCCAGGGACACCCGTGCTGTTCTACGGCGAGGAGATCGGCATGGCCGAAAACCTTGACGTTCCAGGTCGATTCGCGGTGCGCACCCCCATGCAATGGACCGGCGGCGACAACGGCGGCTTCTCCAAGGCGGCGAAGCGGCGGCTCCACCGTCCGCTGCCCGACGGCCTCTACGGGCCGGAACGCGTCAACGTTGCCGACCAACGTCACGATCACCGATCCTTCTGGTGGTTCATACGTGACCTCATCTACACGTATCGCCAGCAGCCGGAGATCGGCTGGTCCATACCCGAGATCTTGAAGCAGCCCAACCGGGCGGTGCTTGCCCATGTGTGTCGGGAGAAGTCCGGCTGGGCGATGGTCGCGCTGCACAACTTCGGGCCGGACAGCTGCATCGTGCCGATTCAGCTCGAGGACCTCCCGCCGGGGTGCATCCTGATCGACCTGCTCGACGGCCTCTCGGAACACGCGCTCGATGCCAAGGGGCGGGTCGAAATCGGTCTGGACCCCTACGGCTATCGATGGCTGCGACTGCGCCGGCCCGAGGACGATCCGATCATCTGAGGTGCCGGCCCGGCGAACGAGACGAATTCGTCGGGGATGCGAGCTACGGTCCGAACGAAAACTGCCAGGCCGAAACCGTGGAAGGCGCGAGCCTGGCGATTACGTTTGTGCGATGGACTACGGATGGGACAGATCCGCGTTAAGTGGCAAGGCCGGCCCGAGCTGGTGAGCGAAGCGCACGAACAGCTTGACGAGCTGGTAGCTGCTCGCAATCAGATGGAACAGCTGGTACGGGCCATCGTCGTGATCGGTTCTGATCTGGACCTGGATGTGACCCTGCAGCGACTGGTCAATGCGGCCAAGCAGCTGAGCGGCGCCCGCTACGGAGCGTTGGGTGTGCGCGCCGCCGACGGCACCTTGGGCTCTTTCGTCCGCGCAGGGATCGGCAACGACACGGCGCGCCGGCTCGGTGATCTGCCCGTGGGTGAGGGGCTTCGCGTCGACGATCTGAATGCTCATCCGCAGGCCGCCAGGCTGCGCGGACAAGACCCGCCGATACGGGCGCTCCTCGGTGTACCGATCACGGTGCGGTCAGTTGACTTCGGTGCGCTCTATCTCGCCGACGACCGGCCCGGCCGAGTGTTTTCCGACTCCCAGGAGAGCGCCGTGCGGACCTTGGCGACGGCGGCTGCGGCGGCCATCGACAACGCGCGACTCTTCGAGCGAGAACGTGAATCGGCGAAATGGACGAAGGCCAGTCGCGAGATCACCACCGCGCTGCTGTCGGGCGACCCGCAGACGGGGCCGTTGCAGCTCATCGTGAACCGGGCGTTGGAGTTGGCCGATGCCGAGCAGGCGATATTGCTGGTTCCGCGGGAGCCCGATCTACCCGTCGATGAAGTCGAAACCCTTGTCGTGGCCGCGACGGCGGGCCGGTACGCCTCGCAGGTGATTGGTCGCCAGGTCCCCATGGACGGCTCCACCACGGGCGGTGTTGCGCGTCGCGGTCTGCCGCTCATCACCGATTCGTTCCAGTATCCGATCGAGGGGTTCACCGATGTGGGTGAACGCTCGGCGATCGTCATGCCACTGATCGCCGACGACACGGTGCTGGGTGTCATCGCCGTTGCCCGCCGCCCGCAGCAGCCACCCTTCGACGACGATTACCTGGACCTCGTCAGTGACTTCGCCCGACACGCCGCTATCGCGTTGGCGCTGGCGGCGGGTCGCGAACATGCGCTCAACCAGGAACTCTCTCAAGCAGACACCGTCGATGACGCACTGGACACCGCAGCCGAGGAGTTACGCAGGCTGTGGCGGGCGCGTCGCGTTCTCGCCGTCACCTTCCCGACACACAGTTCCTCCCCGGAAACCGCACCGAAGGTCGTCTCGGTCGGCGAGGCCACGCAGTGGTTCGACCTTCCATCGCAGATACGGGGCGCGCTCGGCGCGTTACGTGACGGCGACCTGCTCACGCCCAACCTTTCCCAGCCCGGGACGGCAGGAATCGCCATGCAGCATCCCGAGGGCGTGCTCGTCGTCTGGATCGATCTGGCTGAGAAGCGCTCGTTCACCCTCGAGGACCAGACCTTGCTCACCGTGCTGGCAGGCCGTCTCAGCCAGGGGCTGCAGCGTGTGCACCAGGTTGATCAGCAGCGCGAAACCGCCTTGGCGCTGCAGCACGCCATCCTCGGCCCTGCTGATCTGCCGCTCGGATTCGCGGTGCGCTATCAAGCCGCATCGCGACCCCTGCAGGTCGGCGGTGATTGGTATGACGTCGTCGACGTCGAGGACGGGCGCATCGCGCTGGTTGTCGGCGACTGTGTCGGCCATGGCCTTGCCGCCGCCACGGTGATGGGTCAAGTGCGCAGTGCGTGCCGCGCGCTCCTGTTCGATAACCCGAGCCCCAGTGCGGCACTCGCGCGAATGGACCGCTTTGCTGCCCGGCTGCCGGGCGCCCAATGCACGACCGCCGTCTGCGCGGTGCTCAACCCCGACACTGGTGAACTGGCGTACTCCAGTGCCGGGCACCCGCCACCCATCCTCGTTCAAGCCGACGGCACCACCCAGATGCTCGACGATGGGCACACCATCGCTTTGGGAATACGACAAGACTGGCCGCGCCCCGAAGCCCGCGTGACCATGCCACGAGGCGCGACCCTGCTGCTTTACACCGACGGCCTGGTCGAACGGCGCGGTGTTGCACTGGAGCAAGGCATCTGTCGCGCAGCCGAGCTGGTTCGGGAGCTCGGCGCCTGCACGCTGGAAGATTTGGCGAACCAGATCATGTCGCGTCTCGCGCCAACCGGCGGCTACCAGGACGACGTTGCCCTTCTGCTCTATCGCCATCCAGCCCCGTTGGAGCTGGAATTCCCCGCACACGTCAGCCACCTCGCGCCCACCCGCACCGCCTTACGCAGCTGGTTGGCCCAAGCCCGGCTGGACCCTAATCAGGCCATGGACGTGCTCATCGCCGCCGGAGAGGCCGTCGCCAACGCCATCGAGCACGGCCACCGCCACAGTCCGGAGGGCACAATCAGCCTGCGCGCTACCGCATTGGTCAATGAGGTGCAGTTGACGATCACTGACACCGGCTCGTGGCGGCTTCCACCACCGACTCCCGAACCTCATCGTGGCCGGGGTATTACCCTCATGCGAAGGCTCATGCACGGCGTCACTATCAGCCACGGCACCGCCGGAACCACAGTTCACCTATCCGCGAGAATCACCTGATGCAAACGTCGCTCACCCTCGACACCGCGCGCCGCAAGGACGGGAAGTTCCTCCTTATCGCGGCGGGGGAAATCGATCTCAGCAACATCGAGGCATTCAAGCAGGCCCTCAGCACCGCCATCACCGAGGCGGCTGGCAGCGGCGAAACTCTTACCGTCGACCTCGCCGCTGTGGAATACGTGGACAGCGCCGCCATCAACGTCTTGTTCGCCCACGCCGAAAACATCCACAAACTCATCGCCCACCCTCTCCTGATGAACATCCTCAGCATCAGCGGCCTGACCGAGCTGGTCACCATCGAAGCCGCGCCAACGACAGCAGAGCGTTGACGCACCCGCAGTGATGCGGGCCATCGCATGGCCTGCAGCACTCGACGCGCGAAGTATGTTGCAACACACAAGATAACAACGAGGTCGCTTCGGGATGCCGGTGTGATGACAGAGCCAGTTCATGAGGAGCCGGATTGTTGACAGCGCCTCGGATGTCTGAGACAGCAGGTCATCTCGCGGGAAGCTTGCTTATGACGGCTCTTGCGGCCGAGGACTTGACACCGCCGATTCCTCACCCTATCGCCGTAGCACTTACTCACTGTGCCGAAAGCGAGTGCCTCCCCCGCGGGGCATAGTTTGAATTCAACAGGTTTGGTAACTCAGTGTGCGACAACACGAGAGCCCTACGTTTCGGATCGGATCGACCATGATTGTGCTTGGCATCATCCTTCTTTTGATCGGCTACTTCACCAGCCTGTCCATTCTTTACACCATCGGCGGAATCCTGATAGTTGTCGGCATCGTGCTGTGGATCCTCGGCGCGGTTGGGCGGCCGGTCGGCGGTCGAAAAGTCTGGTTCTAGCAACCGGTCGGTTGATTGTTCGTAGCTTGAGCGTCGGTTGGCGTGCGTCTTCGCGGGGTACGCGGCGGTAATCGTCGCAATGCCGCGGCGTGCAACCGGAAAGCTGCATGAAATGACGAATCCAGAAGATCGCGACGCCGGCTCGGACGAGCCTGGCGGCGGACCCGTCGACCGGCCCGGAGGCACGGTGGACGAAGACGCTAATCCCCCACTGAGTGACCCCGAGGACGACACCGAGTACGGGGGCACCGGAACCCTTCCGCCGAAAGACACCGAACCCGCCGTCCCGCCGTACGAGGGCCGCACATAGGGGCCCGCCGTAGCCATCGGTTCGACCCATCGCCCTAAATCCCACCGGGCGAGGGAATCTCGAAGCCCCGCATCGCTTCTGCATCGTTTGTAGCGAAACCGAAAGATCCTGCAATTGCTGTGCAATTAAGGTTTGATGGCGTGGCCACCGGGGCAACTAACGGATCAGTGGGCGGCGGCAGTGAGGGATGACTCTGGCGTCGTCTGCAAGGCGGTCCCCCGGGGTTCATCCCCTTTGTTAAGACGCTAGCGTTGCCCGCTGACCGTCGTCTTCGTCTGCCAGATGCACATTTCGAACGCGCCCATGCGCGAACCACGTCGGCGTGCGACACACCGATCTCATGCGGTCTCCAACCGCCTGGGTGCCCGACGATGGGTCCGTGTCGACGTTGACCAGTCGGGCGCCGGGGCTGATCCGGGCGGCCTCTTTGGTGGTGGTCGTGATCGCGCTGCCGCTACTCATCCTGACCAGCTACCCTGCCAATCGTGATTTGGCGGGTGCGCTTTTCCATCATGGAGAACGTCACCGGCCTGCTGGGGCTGAGTCTGATCATCTTCGCGGTCAGCCTGTTCGCGTTGAAGCCCGACTGGGCGCAGCTGACCCATCAGGCGCTCGCACCGGTGATCCCCGACACCGAGTCCGCGGCCACCTACTGGTACTACGCGATCGCGTTGTTCGGCGCCGCGATGACCCCTTATGAGGTGTTCTCCTTCTCCTCCGGTGCCGTCGAGGAGAAAGGGTGAGTCGTCGCACCGGGTGAGCGCGTCGCTGACTGCTGCCTGCAGGCACGGACCTTCTTTGAACTCCATTTGCAATTCATCGAGATGAGTGAATAGTGGGTCGGTCGGTGCGACAGACCAAAATTGGCCGTCATGGGATGAGCATGACGTCGGCGGTGCTCTCAATCTCTTCAGTCGTGAACCGTACGCTGTGGATTCGGAAGGACAAGTGATCGGCGCGATGCTCGCCACACACGCTGCCGGTGTGATGGCGACGGCGAACAGGCGGAAAGAGTTTGAGTCGGCCCTGGCAAGCCGTGACCTCATGGGCAAGCAAAAGGTGTTCTCATGAACCAGTTTTCGACTGACGCCGTGCGGGCCCTCGAAATGATGGTGCAGCAGTCGCAAAACACCAACACGCCGGTCCGGATCATCGCTCAACAGATTGTCGACATATACACCGGCAGCTTTCCACCACCGCATGCCGAGGACAGTCCGTACTCGATGTCGTTGGCCAGCCGAAGTGCGTGGGTCTCGTCATCGGCACGGATCGTGATGACGGGACCGAAGACCTCCTCGCGCGCGCTGGCGACATCGTTCGTGCCCGTGAGGACGTGCGGTGGCAGGCACAGGCCGGTGGGTCCGAACGGATCACCACCGAGGAGCAGCTCGGCTCCCCGTCCAATGCGCGTCTGACATTGTCCTGCATGGGCCCTCGACAAGATCGGGCATCGAAGCCGATTCGCCCATGACCGAACGCACCAGGCTCCATTCGAATTCGGCGTCGGCTACGGTGGCGCCGGTCTCGCGCACCAGCCAGCCGACGATCTCCTCCTTGCGCGCCCATGATCTGCGGGCGGTGTTCATCACATCGGCTCGGGCCAGCCGCGGAGCGGTGCCCAATCATTGAGCAGCAACAGCAGCGGCGAGGTCTCGTCCAGATCATCGGCGTCGGCCTGCGAAATCGTGGCCAGGGTGTCACCGTTCCACGGGTCGATGCTGGTGCGGTTCTCTTCCGACGATCCGGCGCGCCAGCGCTTGCCGATCGGCACGCTGTCGAAATCGGGATACACACTCATTGCGCTATCACTGTGACGTGGGGGGCCTTCGGCAGGGCCCGCCGCGTTCTCGGTGCCCCCTCGGCGGCGTACCGCGCGATCTCCCTATACGCGTCGCGCAATGTCTCTGTCGGTATCACGGCATCGCCGTACCCGATAAGACTGCGGCCTAACACTTTTCGACGACGATCGATTCGGCGACGCTGCGTCCAAGCCTCGAACGTGGCCGGGGCCAAGCCCAGGCAACGCCGAATGACGCCTGCGGTGATTCCAAATACCTGATGGCCGACGACGACGTCACCGGATGGCCGACGACCGCGCCCCTCCGGGTTGTCGAAGTACTGCATGGTAGGGATTTTCTTCGGCGGCCTCGGAACAGTTGCGCGTGGGCGCGCTTTCTCGGGCGGTTATGTTGGACCGAACTACCCCGTCCGGCCGTCTTATGCGCCTAATTACTTAGCGGATCGAGGTTTCAACCCGCTCGAATGTGGAATTTCGTCCTAGGCCCGACAGCGACGTCCAGCACGGGGAAGTCTGATGGACACCGGTAACAGCGGAGGAGATTACCGGTGCGGGTTACCGGGAGTGATTCGTCGGCCGCTCAGCGCGTCCCGCGGGAGGCAGATGAACTGACCGCCGAAGCCGACCTGCCTGACCGGCCGGCAGAAACAGGAGTTCGCCATGAGGATCACCGCGATCCCGTTCCCGGTCTTGCGCCTGCAGTACCGGATCGCACGGGCGCCGCTGGAGTTGTTCGGCGGCGCTGCGTCCGCTCACGCGGCGGCGCTCGACGCCCCCCGCAGGGAAAACAGGCCGACGACGAATTACACCGAAAGAGCGAACAGAAAGCGGCCGCCCACGACCAAGCGCATGCCGCAGAAATGCACGCGCGTGGCCGGCAGGTCGTGACCCGGTGACTGACCTTCCGCCAGACCCCGATCCGGCGAACACCCCCGGCGTTGAGCGCGGTGGAGGCGTTGCGCCTGGAGATACGCCTCCGGACTCGGCGCAGACGTCGGCTACGCCCAACCCGGATCCACCTGCTCGGCAGAGACTGACGCCCACTGGCGTCGTGACCTTCGCTGCCATCGCCCTGTTCGTATTGCTTTTCGTGGCGACAGCGGTGTTTCTGGCACTGAAGATCGCAGGCGTATTCGATTGAACGCCGGCGCACGCCACTATTCGCGGGTCGATGCGTCGAAGGAAACGCCAACGGGCCGTCTCTGGTGGTTCTATCCGGGCCCGCCTCGGCCTCTCGACGCTCCGAACCCTCCCGTCGGTTGGTCTCCATACTTGCTAGGCGTCAGCGGACATCGCGGTATGGCTGTGCTGCATGGGTCGTTCTGGCCGACAGCCGGGCCGGGTTGTGGCTTCACGCTACGTAAATCGACGTCCGGTGATTGTTAGTTGCCCGGTTTCTTGGGCATACCGGCCTAGAGGGTCGATGCGCAGGAGGATAAACGTGATGCCACCACACCTGCTGTCGTGGCTGCAGTGCGCAAGGGCACGCGCGGTCGCCGCAGGGCTCGTGCATGGCTGGCACTGAGCGCGGTGGGATCGGCGGCGGTTTGCTGGCCGCCGTGAATGGACGGCGGGGTGCGCAGGCTGCCGATGACTTGTGTGCGGCTTGTGTGCAGTTGATCGGGGTAAATGCTGCGGCGGTGTCGTTGGTGTTCGACGGGGCGGCCTATGCGACGCTGGGGGTCAGCGGTCCGTCTGCCCAGTCCTACGACGAGTTGCAGTTCACCATGGGCGAGGGACCGTGCCTGGATTCGGTGGCCTCCCGCGAGACGGTGATGGCCGCCGATCTGGCTGATCCTGGTGAAGCGCGATGGCCGGCGTATCGGCCGGCGCTGCTCTCTCAGCAGGTGCGGGCGGTATACGCAATGCCGGTGCTGGTGGCCGGGCAGTACTTGGGAGCCTTGGATCTGTTTTGCCACCGCCCGGGGCGGCTAGACGCTGATCAGTTCGCGGGGGCCTTAATGGCCGCCGATCTGGCCGCGTTGCCGCTGCTCGACTTGTTCAGCACCGATTTGGAAGCGGGCGTGAACGATCCCGACAGCGACGCCTGGGCTGAGCTGTACGCGTTGACCCGGGCGGATGTCAGCCAGGCCACTGGGGTCCTGATGGCGCAGCTGGAAGTCGGTGCTGCCGAGGCGTTGGTGCGGTTACGCGCACACGCCTACGCCACTGAGACCAGCGCCACCGAGGTCGCCCGGGCGATTCTGGAACGACGGCTGTATTTGACGAAGGACTGATGGGTGCATGCGATAACAGCAAGTCGCCGTCGGCCACCGCAAGTTCCGGGAACAGGACGGAGCCCAGTATGACCTCAACGCCTCGCGAGACCCTTGTCCTTCAGGCTGTGGTGTCGGTGGTCGACCACTTGCTCGACGATTTCGATGTGGTCGATCTGTTGACCGAACTGACGGAATGCTGCGCCCAGATGCTCGATATCGCCTCTGCGGGTCTGTTGCTCGCTGATCCGCACCGTCGGCTGCATTTGATGGCGGCGACCTCCGACGCGGCACATGACATGGAAGTGCTGCAGTTGCAGGCCGAGGGAGGCCCCTGTTTGGACTGTTACACCAGCGGGGCACCGGTGACGGTAGCCGACCTGGCCGACGCGCAAAGTCGGTGGCCGCGGTTCGCGGCCGCGGCCACCGAAGCGGGGTTTGCCTCGGTCCACGCGGTGCCGATGCGGGCGGCGGGCACGGTGCTCGGCGCCTTAGGGTTGTTCGGGACACAACCCGGGGCACTTAATGCCGCTGATCTGCTGTTGGGGCAGACCCTGGCGCACATCGCATCAGTGGCGATTCTGCAGGAAAACGCCCCCACACGGGCATCGGTGCTGCCCCGTCTGCGCACCGCGCTGGCTAGTCGCATCGTGGTGGAACAGGCTAAAGGCTTCGTCCGCGAACGCCTCGATGTGTCAGTGGCCGATGCATTCGGGCTGCTGCGCAGCTACGCGCGGCAGCGGGGCGAACATTTGACCGCGGTGGCGCGGCTGCTGATCAGCGAGCGTGAGGCCCGACCAGCGATTCTGGCAGCGCTCACCGCGATCTCGACCCAGCCTCCGCTGAAGTAGTAGCGGTGGCGGTCAGTATTGGTTGGTGTGTTCGGTAAGGGCCTCCATTGCGCAGCGGCGCGCCCAGTGGCGCGAAGACGAGACCCACGCGGGTCTCGGCGACCTGGACTTCGGTATTGGCAGATCGAGCACTGTGCGCAGTTGCGCCGGCACACTGCTTACGTCATTGGTAATCATTGAGATTCGCCCCTCCGGCGTTGACGTGAGTGGATCGGCGGAGGCGCACCGCCCCTTCGGTGCCCGGGTGGCGCTCCAGCAACTTTTCATGACGAGGACATCGACATGAAAATTGAGAATGCGCTCCTCAGAGGCCGCCTGCGTTCTATCGCGGAATTTATTTCTGCCGAACACCATCGTCCGCGTTTGCAGGGCGACAGCCCGGGTATCACGGACAAGCCGTTCGCTTCCAGCATGTGGAGCACGGTCGGTGAACCCATTATCGAGGTCTTTATGACCGCATCTGGTCCTGTACGCGCGCTCGATCCACCTCAGGTTTCAGGACGCTGAAGGCTGCCCCTGCAGTCGGCGCAGAGTTTCTGGCCGTCGGTCTGCTCGGCTTCGTTCCGGGCGCGACCACCGGCCGAGCCGTCAAGCTCTGATCGCAGGACACCTAACGGCCCGGCACTGTGACTGTCAAGACAACAACAGAATCCGACTGTCGGCCAGGCGATTCAAGGAGAATCATGTACCTACATACTCAGCAGCTCATCAACGAGATCGTTGTCGACGAGCCGGACCCCGCCGCCGCTAACGCGTTGCAGGAAGGCCTCGGTGGCCAGTTCGGCGAAATGCGCACGATGATGCAGTACCTGTTCCAAAGCATCAACTTTCGCGGCGACCCGACGTCCAAGCCGTATAAGGATTTATTGCAAGGCGTGGGCACCGAAGAGATCAGCCACGTCGAATTGATCGGAACCACGATTTCCCGTCTACTGGATGGATCACCCCAGTACAACGGCAAGAAAACCGATCCGGTGGATAAGCCGGGGGCCAAGGGCGCGACGCCGCTGAAAATCGCGTTGGACACCAGCAACATTCACCACTATCTCGTGGGCGCCCAAGGGGCCCTTCCGGTCGATGCGGCCGGCAATCCCTGGCTTGGGTCTTACGTGTACAACAGCGGGAACCTTGTCCTCGATCTGTTGTACAACCTCATGCTGGAGTCGACCGGACGGCTGCAGAAGTGCCGGATCTATGAGATGACCGACAACAAGACCGCTCGATCAACGATCGCGTATCTGATCGTCCGCGATCAGGCCCATGAGAATGCGTTCGCCAAGGCGTTGGAAAGCCTTGGGGTGAACTGGGGTGCGGCGCTGCCAATCCCGAAGACGAACGCTGAGCAGTTCCCCGAGGTCAAGAAGTTGCTCGATCTGGGTCTGCAGAGCATTCAGTACACCTTCAGCGCCGATGACGAGAGCCAGGCGGCGAAGCTCTACCGCGGTGCGTCCCCGTCCAACGACGGCACCGAGCTCAGCACCGCGGTCATGCCCGAAGGGTTCCCGATGACCATCGCACCGGAACGTCGCGAAGAGTTCTCGCCCGGTCTGGACAAGGAGCTGTTGGCGCTCATTCAAGCCACCGCAGAGGTCGAGATGGGAACAACGGCGCAGCAACCAAGGAGTCGCCGACTGGTGCGTCGGCGTTGACGACGGCGTCCACCCGCAGCTACTGCCGACCCGATTACTAGGAGAGACAAGCGAAATGCCGACCACTGATCGCGACCAACACGGAACCGGCGACACCGACGCTGCCGAATCAGCCAGTCACGACCCCCGCGACACCGACCACCCGACCGGTTCGAAGCGGGCGGCCGAAAACGCCGCCAACGATCCCCGAGCTAACCAGCTACTGCCGGCAGACACAGCAATGCGGATCGTCATCAGCGGAGCGAGTGGCAATGTGGGAACCGCTCTGCTCCGCGCGCTGCCTGCCGAACACGACATTGTCGGAGTGGTCCGTCGGCCCCCCGCGAAGCGGGGCGTCTACCAGCGGGTCGACTGGCGCGCACTGGATCTGACCGAGCCGGATGGGCTCGCAGAGCTGCGCCGGGTGTTCGAGGGGGCCGACGTCGTCGTGCACCTTGCGTGGGGGTTTCAGCCCACCCGAGACACCAGCTACCTGACTCACCTGGGAGTAGGCGGCACGGCCGCGGTTTTACAGGCGTCTCACGCCAGCGGCGTCGGTCATCTCGTCCACATGTCCTCGGTAGGAACGTACGCGCCCGGCGGCTATGGCGCGTAGTGGACGAATCGTGGCCGACGACAGGCATCGCCACCTCGTCGTACAGCCGCGACAAGTCCGCAGCGGAAGCCCTCCTCGACGAATACGAACAACGGCTCGGAAGCGCGGCGATCCGGGTGGCCCGAATGCGTCCCGGATTCATCCTGCAGCGACGCTGCGGCCAGCGGGCTGATGCGGTACGGATTGCCCGAATACATACCCATGCAATTGATTCCGTGGCTTCCTCTCCTGCCTCTTGATCGGCGCCTGTGTCTGCCACTCATTCATGCCGATGACGTCGCCGACGCAATCTGGCGGGTCATCGACAAGCGCGCGGCAGGACCGTTCAATCTCGCCGCCGAACCGCCCATCGGTCGAGACGACGTAGCTGCAGCGCTCGACGCGCGGGCCGTCCACATTCCCTCCGGCGTGCTGCGAACACTCGTTGACCTGAGTTGGCGAGCTCGGCTGCAACACATCGACCGAGGCTGGCTCGACCTCGCGTTCACCGTGCCTCTCCTGGACTGCTCCCGTGCCCGCACCGAACTCGACTGGGTTCCGAATTGGACCTCCACGGATGCGCTGGCCGATCTTCTGGATGGCGTGGCCAATGAAGGCCACGGCGACAGCGCTCCGTTGCGGCGACGCTCGATAGTCGATCTCCTGCGGCGCGACGTGACCGAGGGGTTGATCTCATCGCGTCGACTCCCGTGAGAACCGTCCCAGCCTGTGCTGTTGAGATTTAGCGATGTTGACGGGACTCGCCGGGGGCTACCTTGACACAACTTCGCTATGTCGCGGGAGCCGGTCGAGCTGCACTACTCAGGCCCCATCAAACGACGCCGTCCGCGGGGTCGATGGTATCGGCCGTTGTCGGTAGCCGGGGCCAAACGCCGAGTCGATGACGCTCCACCGAGTTCGGACCGCGCTCCAAACACCATTACCTCCCCGCCGGCATCCACCAGCATCGCAGCGGCGACCACCCCTTGTGACCGGCCCCGACCACCACCGCGTCGGCGCTCTGGCTCACTTCGGCTCTGCCCGCCGTTCCGCGAGTGCGGCCAACCGCATCAGGCATTCACGATTCCTGGGATAGGCCGCGGCAAGCGCCAATCGACGCGGCACCAAGTTGAGTGGCCCCCCAACTGGCACTTCGACCATCTCGACGCAGCAGCCCTCCTCAGTGTCTCTCAGCCGCAATGTGATTCGAGCAGCGCCGAACGGTCGGCTCTTGGCGAGAAGAACGAGCTCTTCCGGTGGTGTCGAGGACTCGACCTGCGTCTCGTCATTGAGCACGACCGGCCAGATTCCGATGGTGTGGTGGATAGTGGCGCCCGGGGCCGGCCAGCTCGGGTCGACGGCTCGCATGCGGGTGTTGCCGACCACCCACTGCGAATACGTCCAGCCGTCAGCTACGACGTTCCACACCTGTTGCCGCGTCGCTGCGATGTCACGCTTTACAGTCAGCGAGCTTTCAAGAGTCGCTCGTGGCGTCATCCGAATTCCTTTCGACAGCTTCTGGTGCCGGTGGCAACCGTCACGCACGCCCACTGCTTGCATTCAGAGCCGCCGCATGGGTACGTCCGCTGTCAGTCGCGGTGCAAAACAGGCGGCCACTGGCCCATGACTTCGCCAGTTCGAATCCGATCCCAGTTGAGGCGCCGGTCACCAGCGCGAAACCTTTGGTCATGGTCGCGGGCTACCCGGCTGCGGAAGCGCCAAACGCGAGCAGCTTCAGCGGAGAATTTCTTCGGCAGGTCCCATCTATCCATACCGCCCGCACGGAAGCTAGCGCTCATCGGTGGTGAACTGCCGCGCGGGCATGGCGAGGGTGCCATGATCGGCTTCGACAGCTTCGGCGCAGCACTGACGACCCCGACGCGGTCTGTGGGAGCCGCTGCGACACGCCGACCGCCGACCTCATGGGGTCTCCGACAGCGCAGGTCGTCGCGCCTGTCGACGTTCAGGGACACCCTCAGCTCCGGCCGGCATCGCCTCCCGCAGTACTGCCGAGAGCAGGGATGGACGATCTCTGCGCACAAACACTTCCCCGTCGGCAGCCGACCGTTGCGCGCAACATGTGTCCACCCCGATTCGATTCTGCTGCAGAATCTTTGGTGCTATGCCATAGCCATGCCGCGGCCTTGTCGGAGCCGGACAGTTGCGGATTAGTCCTACCGGGAGCTCCTCGGTGCACGGGATCGAGGACGACCGCGCCGAAGCGATCGAGCGGGGCGGAGCGCCTCGTCGGTATGGGCAGCACGCGGTCGCTTCGGAGGCCTCCACAACGGCGTTTCTGCCCACCGGCGCCGGGTTATCCCCTTTCGCATGCCTGCTTCGGTATCGCTGGATGACGCGGCCGTCGCTCCGCTGGTCCGTAAGACCGCCGCGTGGTCGTGGCGGCTACTCGTCATCGCTGCGGCGGCCTGGATCCTGTTCAACACGCTGACGAGGCTGGGCCTGGTGATCGTCCCGGTCGCGCTCGCGTTGATGTTGACCGCTTTACTCGTTCCGGCCGTCGATTTCC
Organism: uncultured Actinomycetota bacterium; assembly: GCA_963699655.1. Classification (GTDB taxonomy): domain Bacteria; phylum Actinomycetota; class Actinomycetes; order Mycobacteriales; family Mycobacteriaceae; genus Mycobacterium. Next base: position 51,228 of record CAVOUV010000010.1, on the reverse strand, counting down.
TCGACCGTCGCGGCGCACCCCGTGGCGGCGCGGTGGCTCTGGTTTTGATCTGCGGCCTCGCCGCCGTGGGGGGCATACTTGCCTTCGTCATCACCCAGTTTGCCGACGGCTTACCCCAATTAATTGATCAAGTCAGCCAGAGCATCGACAGCACTCGGCGCTGGTTGATCGACGGGCCATTGCATCTTCGGCCCGACCAGATCAACCAGTTTGGTGATACCGCCATTCAGACATTACGGAGCCACCAGCAGGAGCTGACCAGCGGTGCGTTGTCCACGGCAGGCACCGTCACCGAGATCGTCACCGGCGCTCTCCTGGCGCTATTCACCTTGATCTTCCTACTGTTGGGCGGACGCAACATTTGGCTTTTTGTCACCCGACTCGCCCCAGCCGCCGTACGCCAGCGCGTCCGCGAGGCCGGAGCAGCCGGATTCCATTCACTCACCGGCTATATCCGCGCAACGTCTCTCGTTGCTCTCGTCGATGCCGCCGGTATCGGCACCGGGCTGGCAATCATGGGGATTCCGCTGGCATTGCCGCTGGCGTCGTTGGTGTTTCTCGGCGCCTTCATACCTCTGGTCGGGGCCGTCCTATCCGGTTTTTTCGCCGTGGTGGTCGCCCTGTTGGCCAAAGGCTTTGTCTACGCGCTCATTACGCTTGGGCTGGTCATCGCGATCATGCAGCTTGAAGGTCACGTCCTGCAGCCTCTCGTGATGGGCCGCGCGGTGTCGATACACCCGTTGGCAGTGGTACTGGGGATTTCAGCGGGCGGCGTCATCGCCGGCATTGTGGGTGCGCTGTTGGCTGTGCCGACGATCGCCTTTTTCAACAGCTCCGCGCGTGTGATCCTCGCCCGTGACCCGGTGGAGGAAAAGACGCAGCAGGAGGCTGGGAACGCTCCCATGCTCGATGCCGACCCCGACAACGTTGATGAACCCACTTCGCAATCGGTCGACCGCGGTTAGGTGAGACGCGGCTAACCCGACGAGACGAGATCGGCGCCGGGCCGACGTCCACGAGGAGCCGGAGCGCCCTCGGTCTCGGCTCGGCCATTTCGAGGGACATCTATCGCATCATCGCCGCGCGTAGACCGCACGCTGATGGCTGCCACACCACCGCGCCGGGCAGTGCCATGGCTAGATGCGCACAATCGCGACACACACCAGTTCGATCGAGCGCCTTGTCACGGACGCTGGCCGGGTCAATCCGCCGACGGCGCGGCGCGTCAGTGTCGTCACGTTGGGTATCCAGTGGTTACGACGCCAGGTCTGGTGCCGGGCGAGTGCACGACGAGGGGCCGGGCGCATGACAATCGATGACCACGACGGCACGACTGTCGACATCGCCGGCGAACCGACGAGTGCCATCCGCGTCCCGCGCTCGGCGACCGTGATAGTTCACTCGGCCCGCAAAGACAGAGTTCGATGACCGGCGCGGAATTCATGTCGCCGGGCGCGGCGGCGCTGGTGATGATTCGAGGCCCTAACTCAGGTCACAAATTCCTGCTCGATCAGCCGGTGACGACGGTAGGCCGGCATGCCCGAAGCGGCGTTTTCCTCGATGACGTGACGGTGAGTCGCCGGCACGCAGAGTTGCGGTGGGCGAACGGCGAGGTATGGGTCGTGGATGTCGGCAGTCTGAATGGCAGCTACGTCAACGGTCTGGCGGTCGAGTCGACGGTGCTCGTCGACGGCGACGAGCTGCAATTCGGAAAGTTTCGGCTGACATTTGTCGCCAGTTCCGCTTCAGAGCGCCGAGTCGGCAGCTGATCGACGCAAGTAGACCGAAGCCACGCTGGCTGCGGGTTAGGCGTGTCACCCTCTCGTCAGCACAGCTGCGTGGGTCCCGTTGTCGTCGCGCAACTGTTCTCCCGGACGCCTTTCGGCGCCGCGGCCCGCTCGCCACCGCAGCGCGCGGGCGACCATAGCTAGCGGCGGCCTGACAATGCCGGGTTCGCACGCGGCAGTGCGCCACTCGGATGTTTAGACCAGTTCCGTCGGGGCATTTCGGAACAACGTTGACCAGCGTGGTGCACCCAGGGTTCTGACTGGGAGATATGCCGAGGTGGATGCGCATGAATGTTGAGCCCAAACCGAATGCCGACGCATCGGTCGGTGAACTCGTGAACCAACTGTCAGCTCAGACGTCACGGTTGGTTCGAGACGAAATGAAGCTGGCGCAGAGAGAGTTTCGGGACGCCGCGAAGCACGCCGGCCTCGGCGCCGGGCTCTGAGCATTGCCGGGCTGCTTGCACTGTTCGGCTTGGCTACCCTAATTGCCTCTGCCGTCGCAGGCCTCGCATTGGTGCTGCCCGTTTGGGCGGCGGCCCTCGTCGTCGGAGGGGTGCTCTTCGCTGCCGCGGCGATCGCGGGCCTGGTGAGCAAGAAGCAGGTCGAGCAGGCGTCCCCTACCCCGCAGCAAACCGTCGCCAACATCAAGCAAGACATCGACGAGGTGAAAGAGGCCCGCCATGACCGACGCTGAGCCAAGCAATCCCGAACCCGGCCCCGAAGCAAGCGTGGATGAGATACAGGCCGATATCGAAGCGACCCGACAGGCGCTGGGGCAGACCGTGGAAGCCGTGTCGGCCAAACTCGACGTCAAACAGAAGGTCGGCGACAAGGTAGACAACGTCAAGGGTCTCGTTGCTCGAGAAAGCCCAGGCGTTGCAGGCGAAGGGCTCAGACCTTGGTTCGCAGGTCGTCGTGCTGCGACCGACGACAAGGGTGGTCCATCCGTCCCGATCGTTCCGCCTAGCGGGGTTGGCCGGGGTCACCGTCATCGTCGGCATCCTCCTATGGAAGCGCCGGCGGTGACGGTGACCCCCGTCCCACCAGCACGTAGGGAGGGGTTATGACCACCAAAAAGCCGAGTACGTCGGCGAAAATTCTTTACCGTCCGGTCGGGCTGGTGAGCTCCGTCGTGGGCGGCCTGATCGCGGGGATGCTGTTCAAGCAGGTGTGGCGGCGTGCGGCACCGGGCGAGAAATCCGATCCGCCAACGGCTTTGGAAACCGAGTATCCATTCAAGGAGATTCTTGCGGCCGCCGCCGTACAAGGGGTCATTTTTTCGGTCGTCAAAACGGTCATTGACCGCCAAGGCGCACGGATATTCGAGAAATGGACCGGCGAATGGCCAGGAAGCTGATCCCGCAACCGACCTGTCTCTTGGCCCGGAGGGCAACGTGACCCGACCGGCGAGACCACAGCACCGAGCAAGCCCCCGATCCCGACGATCCACGCAAGCCCGACTCTCCGACTGATCTCACCAAGCCGTCCGCGTTCTATGTGCTCAGAAAGACCGTACGTGAGTTCGGCGCGGATCAGTGCACCGATCTTGCCGCGGCGCTGACGTATTACGCCGTTTTTCGATATTTCCCGCGCTGGTCGTGATCGTCTCGCTGCTCGGCGTCTTCGGCGAAGGCAACGCACCACCGAAGCGCTGCTGCAACTCGTCGGCGACCTCGGACCCCGCTCCGCGGTCGACACGCTGCGCGCCCCGATCGAACAACTCGTGGAATCCCCTTCCGCCGGCATGGCTCTGCTCGTCGGCGTCGTGGGCGCGGTCTGGTCTGCGTCCGGCTACGTCGGCGCGTTCGGCCGGGCCATGAATCGCATCTATGAGATCGAGGAGGGGCGCCCGGTGTGGAAGCTGCGCCCCCTGCAGCTGCTGATCACGTTGGGCGGGCTCGTCTTGGCGGCGGCGGCTGCGTTCCTGCTCGCGTCGGCGGCCGGTGGCCTCCGCGATAGGTTCGGCGATCGGCGTCGGCGACGTCGCGCTCACCGTGTGGAGCATTGCCCGCTGGCCGCTCATCCTGATTCTTCATGACCCTGGCTGTCGCAACGCTTTACTACGCAACGCCCAACGTGCAGCAACCGAAATTTCGCTGGATCAGCATCGGTGCAGGCGTCGCGATCATCACCTGGATAGTCGCCTCCGTACTCTTCGGCCTCTACGTCGCACACTTCAGCAGCTACAACAAGACCTACGGCGCGCTAGCCGGGGTGATCGTTTTCCTCCTGTGGCTATGGATCACCAACCTGGCGCTCTTGTTCGGCGCCGAACTCGACGCGGAGCTGGAACGCGGACGTCAGCTGCAAGCGGGAATGCCCGCCGAGCGGGACCTGCAATTGCCAGCACGAGACACGCGCATGGTCAAGAAGAACGAGGCCAAGGACGAGCAAGACCTGCAGCGCGCCACGCATTGCGGCAATCCAGGGGCGAGAACGACTAGTCCGGCGACGGCGCCCCGCATCGAGGGTCCGGCTTTCGTCTGCAGCCCTGGTCGTCCATGCCGGGAGCAGATAACGAGATCTTTGTCGTTCATGGGCACGCAGTGGCGTTACGCCACCCTGTTGTCGACTTCTTACGCAAGCCCGCGGGCTTGCTTCGCGGTAGGCGCGCTACCGCGGACAATATATCGGCAGCCAACGACCGCGCACGGCAGAACGTGATCCTCGAGTGGGTCTTCGCCGGTCGACTCGGCCGGAATCGCGTCGCCCTGATGTGTGAACAACCGTCGAACTTCCCTCCGACACAAGTGATTGCCAGAGTTTGTGGCGAGTGGCCCGTGCCGGCCATGAGCTGGCTGATCCGGTTAAACAATTCCACCCGCGCTCAGAACGTCCCTGTAGAACGAGGAAGGAACGAACCGAACAGGGGTTGGCGACCAAGCCCTCCGCGCGCATGGGTGCGCCGACGATTCTTTGAAGGCGACCGGCGATGAGGGTTACGCGGTGGCCATGGCTCCGGTCTGAAGCTCGCGCAAAGCGGTACGCAGTCCCCGTTAGTCGACAGCGTGCGGGGTCGCGGCCACGGTGGGGCGCTGCTTCGAGGTGTGGCGACCGCCCGATGCCAGGCGGATCGACGTTGATCACGTCGAAGTGGTCGGCAGCGCCGGGAGGACAGCGGTTCGCAAATAGTCATGCGCGGTCGTCGGGGCGACACGAGCACCGCTCCCGCGTGCAATTGGCCGCTGGATTGACAGCCTTCACCGGCGCGCGATTCCCCATAAGGTGGTTACGACTAATAGGATAGCCAAGAGCCACAACATCATTCGGTCCTCACGGCGTGCGGTATCCATGTGCGACATCGGCGTGGGCGCGGAGTGGAGACGCCCCGTTCGTTGTTGCGCTTGTCTTCGTCGAATCTGAACGAAGCTCCCTGCGGGGAGGCCAGACGCGCGACAGCGCAGTCTGAGCCTCCCCAGGTTGATTAAGCGTCGTCGTGATGGCGGCTGCCGGCCTTGGCCAGACCGCGGCTCACCAGGTAGCCGATGCTCAGCAGCACAATGTAGAACCATGCCCGGTCGGCCCGGAAGTAGTCCTCCTGCGCGTGAGTGGTACTGACGAGGAAGGACGCGACCAGCACGCCGATTACCGCCACGACAAAAACGATGAATTCTGTTGTCTTCGAACCAGCTTTCGTCTCGCTGCCACGCCGGGAGGCCACACGCGCCGGCTGATACCCTCGGCGCTGTAGGTGGTGGGGGCGTTGGGCCGATGGGCCGAAGTGGGATTGCTGGTGGTCATGTAGTGCTCCTTCTAGCGCGGCCGAAGTGTGTCGACCGGCGCTACAAATAGGGTGTAATCGGGTGGTGTAGCCTCAACAGGTGGTGTAGCCAAATCACTTGGCAGAGGCCGTGTTTGGCCCGTGTGCTGATGCGTTTCGGTAACCCACGCAGATGCGCCGCGAGCTACGACTCGTCGCAGCACCGCTGTTGACTGGCTAGAGGATGTCCGGCGTCGAGATGAGGCTCACGGCACGTCGAAGCAGGACCGGCCCGGACGGTACTGATACCAGTTATCTGGATACCAACACGTGAAACACTACCCGTGATAACCCAACCACCTAATCGTGGCAGTTACGACCTCCGCAGCAGGCCTTCGACCGGACGTGTCAGACATAGCAAAGGGCTGTTCCCATAACAGTTTGGCGGCGTCAGGGGCGCGAGCTAAGTGGTCTCTTGCACCACCTCCTGAGGCGGGCGGAGCCGCCCACGCGAGGGGTGGGTCAGCGGTCGCAGGGAGCAGGACCGCCCTTTTGGGCGGGCCGACCGCTGGCCTACCGCCGCGATAAGGGCCATCCCATGGACCAGGACGGCGTAGCGCCGATTAAAAGGGCCCTGCAGGCGCCATCTACCGCAAAGTCGACGCCGGCAGCCGCACCCAAGCGGTCCTATGGGGTGTCAAACACGGCTTCACCACAGACCATAACCGCATCGAACACTGGCGCGGCGGCCCCCAGCTGCGACATCAAGACTGACGACCCTCGACAGGACCTACCACCCGTACGGCTGATCGACCGAGATGGCCGGGCCGTGGAGCCGTGTCAGGCGGGCGCGGACGACTTGCCGGAGCCGTAGCCTGAGCACGTGATACGAAGCCCGCAGCGCCGATCGGGCGAGCACGGCGACGTCGACGCGTCGATCCGGCCGCGCTCACAGGCGGCTAGCCGTCGCCTCGGGCAGGAGGTCGTCCGCTGGCGCGAGCGGAGCAGCGTTGTGCGCGCGGTGCGCCTCTGGCGCACGCGGAACCCACACACGTTCCGCGAGAAGGTGCGTTACAAGATGCTGCGCGACCATCGCGCGCTAGTCGTGACATTCGCCGACAAGGCGGCGGTACGTGATTACGTCGGCACAGTGGTTGGGGGACGGTATCTTCCGCGTGCGTACGCGATCGTCGACGACCCCGCGGCGCTGCGCGACGTGAGCCTGCCCGACGCCTACGTGGTCAAGCCGACGCACGGCAGCGGAGCGGCCATCGTCGTCTCCGACCGCGCTCCACGCGAGGCCCGCCTGCCGTCGGAGCAGGGAAGCTGGGGGTACTCACACGTTCGGCCCGAGTTTGCCCCTCGGGAGGACGTCGTCCGGATCGCGCGAGACTGGGTGGCCCAGCTCTACGGCCAGGGACCGAATCGGGAGTGGGTGTACGGGCGGATGCCGCGGCGGGTCATCGTCGAGGAGTTGCTTGCCGACGCAGACGGCGCGATCCCCGATGACTACAAATTCTTCGTCTTCCACGGCAAATGCGCCTTCGTACAGGTCGACACCGGACGCTTCGGCCGACGAACGCAGGACTTCTTCCGGTCCAACTGGCAGCACGTGCCGCTCAGCGGCGGACCGCCGTGGGCAGATCGCGAGCCCGCGAAGCCCGCTCGGTTGAGCGAAATGATCGACGTGGCCGAACGGCTCGGCGCCGACACCGACTTCGTTCGTGTCGATCTATACGACGTCGACGGACGCGTTGTCTTCGGCGAGCTGACGAGCTTCCCCGCAGGAGGCGACAGCCCGTTCGATCCCGAGTCCTTTAACGAGGAGTTCGGTCTCCAATGGACTGTCCCTCGGCGATACCGGTGAAACTCCGTGGACCTCCCACTCTGCTCGAGCGCGTCCCGGTCGGCGCCAATAAGTCTGCGAACTGCTCGCTGCATCAAGAGTCGTTCGCCGCCTGGAAGAAAGACGTATCGCCCCTTTCCCACACGCAACCCCGTTGTGTTGGTCATCTCAACCGACCTCGGCCGCCGCGCCATGGCACGGCATGGACACCGCACTGATCGGAGATAGAAGCCACCGCATCGGCGGATTGACACCGCCATTTGCGGGTATCTAGGGCGTAGCTCGTTCCGGAGAAGTCCGGATTTCCGTTCAGCGCGAGCGGGGCGAGTCGGCCACGCGTCCGCGGGCGGTGTATCCCGCGGACGCGCCAACATGAAGCAGAGGTTTGGGGTATGCGTGTCGCCTCAGTTCCGCAGTCGCACATCTACGTTCGTCACCTGTCGCATCCCGGTGGCTTCGACTCCGTGGTGCGCCTGCCGGACCTCGTGCCCGCCGACGGGCGCATGGTGCCCGGTGGCTGGTGGCCGCCGCTGATGCTGGACCCCGCATGGATCGAGCAGCATCACGGAGAGTTCGACGTGTTCCATGTCCAGTTCGGCTTCGACGCCATCGGTCCCGAGGTGCTCGCCGAGGTGGTGCAGGCGCTCAAGATGCACGACAAGCCCCTCGTCTACACGGTGCACGATCTACGCAACCCGCACCATCCCGACCCGGACGCCCACACCGAGCAGCAGGACATCCTCATCCCCGCCGCGCATGCGCTGATCACCCTGACCCCCGGTGCCGCCGAGGTCGTTGAGCGCCGCTGGGGGCGTCAAGCCCTCGTCGCGCCGCACCCGCACGTGCTGGCCCCTGCTCGCATTGAGTCGCCTAGGGCGCCCGCGGAGGTGTTCGTGGTCGCGGTCCATGCCAAGAGCCTGCGCGCCAACATGGATCCGTTTCCCGTGCTGGACACTCTGGCAGCCACGGTGGCCCGCCTGCCCGGCGCTGTGCTGCAGATCAACGTGCACGATGAAATCTTCGACGCCGGCAACCACTGGTTCGCCCCGCGCGCCGGTGCGGCGCTGCTGGCTTTCGACCGCTACAAGCACGTCGATGTGCGTGTGCATCCTTATTTCACTGACGCCGAACTATGGGACTATCTGGCGGCGGTCAGTGTGTCGGTGCTGCCCTACCGGTTCGGCACCCACTCGGGCTGGCTGGAGGCTTGCTTCGATCTGGGCACCGCGGTCATTGCACCCAGCTGCGGGTTCTACGGCCAGCAGCAGCCCTGCGGTGTCTTCGGCTATACCGTGGACACGTTCGATGCGGACTCTCTGGAGGCCGCGGTGCGCGCCGAGCATGCCCGCTGGCTGCGCGGCATCGCGGCGCCGCGCGCCAACTGGGGCACCCGGCGCACCCAGCGGGTTGACCTGGCACAGACTCACCGCGACCTCTACGACCGAGTGCTGTCGTGACGCCGCCGATGCGGATCGCCTTGATTGCCTCCAACCGCTTCCCGATCCGCCAACCGTTCGCCGGTGGCCTGGAGGCCCACGTCTGGCATCTCGCCCGCTCGCTGACCCAGGCCGGACACCAGGTGTCACTGTTCGCCGCACCCGACTCCGATCCCAACCTGGACTGCGCGGCCCTGGACGTGCGCTCTCTGGAACTCAGCGCGGTGGCATCGACCGATTCATCAATGCCGAGTGCTGCGTTCATGGCCGACCATCACGCGTACTTGACGCTGATGCTGCGGTTGTCGCGCCACGGCGCCGACGAGTTCGACGTGATCCACAACCACAGCCTGCACCACCTGCCCGTGGCGATGGCGCCGACCCTGGCGACGCCGATGCTGTGCACCCTGCACACCCCGCCGACACCATGGCTGGAATCGGCGATCAGCGCCACCGCCGGGGCCGCGACCCGGTTTGCGGCCGTCAGTTCCCATACCGCCCGCTCGTGGCAGCACCTACTGCCCGCCGTCACCGTCGTCCGCAACGGCGTCGACGGCCGGCGTTGGCCGCTGGGCTCAGGCGGATCCGACCTTGTCTGGTTCGGCAGGATCACCCCGGAGAAGGCACCGCACCTGGCCATCGACGCGGCGCGCCGCGCCTGTCGCCCACTGGTTATCGCCGGACCGGTATCGGACCCCGACTACTTCGCCCGCGACGTCGCACCCCGGCTTGGCGGCGAGGTCCGTTACGCCGGGCACCTCGCGCACCGCGAGCTGGCTCACCTTGTCGGAGCTTCTTCTGCAGCATTGGTCACGCCACAGTGGGACGAACCGTACGGGTTGGTGGTGGCCGAGGCCATGATGTGCGGCACGCCCGTCGTGGCCTTCGCCCGCGGCGGCATTCCCGAGATCGTCAGTCCAGGAGGCGGGCGGCTGGTGCCGACCGGCGACATCGCCGCCATGGCCGCGGCGATCCCGGACGCGCTCACGCTGTCCCGGCGTGGCGTGCGCACGCTGGCCGCACAACGCTGTTCGGCCGCCGCCATGGTCGCCGACTACCTCGACATCTACCGCGCCATGATCGACGACACAGAACGGACCGGCTCTGATGATCGGCTACTACATTCATCACCACGGCACGGGGCATCGCAGCCGGGCGCAGAGTATCTGCACACACCTGCACGCTCCGGTCACCGCACTCACGTCGCTGAAGCTCGATGACCCGCATCCATTCGCCGCGGTCCTTGCGCTACCCCGCGACGACGCCGGCGGGTCGGCTCACCATCGCACCGCGCACGGCGTGCTTCATTGGGCGCCCCACCACGACAGCGGGTTACGAGACCGGATGGCGCTCATCGCGCAATGGGTGGCCGATGTCCATCCCAGCGCCGCGGTCATCGACGTCTCAGTGGAGGTCGCTGCCCTGCTGCGGCTCCTCGGTGTACCGGTGGTCGTCGTCGCGATGCCCGGCGAACGGGGTGACATCCCGCACACGCTGATCTACCAGCTTGCCGACCACATCCTGGCAGTGTGGCCGCAGGACCTCTACGCTCCCCACTGGCTGCAGCCGCATGCGCACAAAACCACCTACCTCGGCGGCATCAGCCGATTCGACGGCCGGGCCCCGGATCCTTCCCAAAGGGTCGAAGCGACCACTGTGCTGACCCTGCACGGCGCCGGCGGCTCGGATCTCAGCCTGGACATGATCGCGGCGTGCGCCGAGCGTCATCGCGAATACTGCTGGCCCACATTGGGGGTGCCGGGAGGGCCGTGGGCCCGCGACCCGTGGCCGGCGATCTGCGCCGCCGACGTGGTGATCACCCACGCCGGGCTGGGCTGCATCGCCGACATCGCCGCAGCACAGAAACCTGCGATCATCATCGCGCAGGGCCGCCCGTTCGACGAACAGGTGGCCACCGCACAGAGTCTCGCGCGCGGGGGGCTGGCCGTGGTCATCGACGACTGGCCCGATCTGGATGCGTGGCCCGCACTCATCGCGGCGGCCCGCGCCCTCGAACCCCATCGGTGGACCCGCTGGCAGACAGCGGGAGCGGCCGCCCGCGCCGCGCAGGCCATAGCAGATGTCGCCGACCGCTGCGCGCCGAACGGCGGCGCATGAAGACCGCGGTGATCACCGCGGTGCACGGTCGCACTCCACACCTGCGAAACCAGCTGCGAGGCCTGCAAAGCAGCCACCAGTCGCCCGAACAGCATGTGATCGTCGCGGTCCACGACTCCACCGTGACCGACACCGTCGCCGACTGCGGTGCCACCGCCACAGTGGTGCCCTGTCGCGCACCCGGCATCCACCTCCCCGTGGCGCACGCCCGCAACGTCGGTGCGCGCACTGCCCTCGGCGCGGGCGCCGAACTATTGGTGTTCCTCGACGTGGACTGCATCCCGGCACCCAGCCTTATCGGCCGCTACCGCGAAGTTGCGGCGCAACGCGCGCATCGCGACGCGCTACTCTGCGGCCCGGTCACCTACCTGCCGCCGTGCGGTCCGGACGGCTATGACATCGCCGGCCTCGACGCCCACCCGGACCCGCATCCTGCGCGGCCCGCTCCCCCGGACGGCACGGTGACCACCAGCACCACCTATGAACTGTTCTGGTCACTGTCGTTCGCCCTGACCGCACCGACATGGCGCCGCATCGGCGGATTCTGGCCCGGCTACCGCGGCTACGGCGCAGAGGACACCGACTTCGGCCAGCTTGCCGCCGCGTCGGGTGTCCCACTGCGCTGGGTCGGCGGGGCGCACGCCTTTCATCAGCACCATCCGGTGTCGAATCCGCCGGTCGAGCATGTCGCCGACATCGTGCGCAACGCCACGCTTTTTCACCAGCGGTGGGGGTGGTGGCCCATGGCCGGTTGGCTGGATCAGTTCGACAAGCTTGCGCTTATCTACCGCGACCAACAAGGCCACCCGCATGTGAAAACACACACCCCAGTGGCCCCTCCCGCACGGGCCGAACCCAGCAACGAGCACCCGCGATGACGCACCACCAGTGCCGTGGCCAAGCGCCGGAACCCCTGCAGTTCATTGCTTTCCGAAGTTGTAGCGAGCGCTGCGAAAAATTCGGCAACCCTCCGCCCGATCCCTTTCGCTCACGTTGGCGCCGCCAACCGCGCCGCAATAGCGGGATTCACCGACCAGGAACTCGCAACGCCTCACCCCGTCATGAGCACTCTCGCCGCCGCGATGGACCATTTTCACACCACGCCGCAGTCGGCGAATAGTGCCGGGTAAGACGTCGTGGGACACGTCAACGCACGGGTGCTACCTCTGAAGCCATCACATCGACGGCGCGGTCCCACACCCGATGCAGGCCGACCGCGTGCACCAGCGCATCTGTGAACGATCTGTCCACTTTGTCGGCGACGAGCACGCCGGGTGCATCAAGCGCGATGCCCGCGGCAGTCAGCGCCGCTGTCCCGTCACCCCAAGCGGCAACCGGTTTGCAGTGCCGAAATGCCTCCTGCAGCAGGACGACCAGTTTGATGTCGTGGGTGGGCGTCGTCCCGTCCGCGACGACGAGAGCGTCGTACTCGATCGAGCGCGCGGTCAGCAGTGTGCGCTCGACGAGCACGCTGCGCCGGCCAGACTTGAGCACACCACCAAGGGGGGCGGTCACCAGCGGTGTCGCCCCGAGGCTCTGAATCGATTGCATGAGCTTGGTGACGCCGGCCAGGTCCGAGTCGGCGCCGGCAATGATGCCGATCTTGCGTCCGGCGATTGGGCCTGGCGTGTCGACCACCTGTGACAACGCCGGCGAGTCGAACACCTCCTTCGGCGGATTGCCCTTGGGTGCAGGCAATCCCAGCCCGATGGCCACCTGCTTGCACAAGTCGGCGTCGACGTTGGCCAGCACCTCGAGCTGCCGTTCCTTGATCGCCTGCTCGTAGCATTTCCCGAGTTCGAACGTGAACGCCTCGATGATGTGTGCCTTCTCGATTTCAGTGAGGCTGCGGTAGAACATCGCCGGTTGCGTGAAGTGGTCGTCGAACGACGCCGGTTGCGCGCGGACCGTCGGACCTTCAACCGGCCGCGGGGTCTGCACGTAGCCGCCCTCGCGGGCGTCGGCCACGAGCGGTTCCCCGTCATCGATGCTGTTCGGCCGGTACGGTGCCTGCCCGGAATGGATTGCGGTCTGGTGCATGCCGTCGCGCAGCATGTCATTCACCGGGCAGTGTGGCCGGTTGATCGGCAGCTGAGTGAAATTCGGACCTCCGAGCCGGGTGAGTTGCGTGTCGAGGTACGAGAAGAGCCGGGCCTGCATGAGCGGGTCATTGGTGGGTTCGATACCCGGCACGAGGTTGCCGGTGTGGAACGCGACCTGTTCGGTCTCGGCGAAGTAGTTCGTCGGATTGCGGTTGAGCGTCAGCTTTCCGACCAGCTGTACCGGGACCATCTCCTCGGGCACGATCTTGGTGGGGTCGAGCAAGTCGATGCCCTCGAAGCTGTCGGCGCCGTCGTCGGGCATCACCTGGATGCCGAGCTCATACTCGAGATGCGCGCCCGCCTCGATGCCGTCGGCCATGTCCCGACGGTGGAAGTCCGGATCGCAGCCCGCGGCGATCTGCGCTTCCTCCCAGACCAGGGAGTGCACCCCGGCGACCGGCTTCCAGTGGAACTTGACCAGGCTCGTCTTCCCCTTCTTGTCGACGAGGCGGAAGGTGTGAACGCCGAATCCCTCCATGGTGCGAAACGAGCGGGGAATGCCCCGGTCACTCATGTTCCAGAACACGTGATGGGTGGCCTCGGTGTGCAGTGACACGAAGTCCCAGAAGGTGTCGTGTGCCGATTGCGCCTGCGGGATCTCCCGGTCCGGGTGAGGCTTCCCGGCGTGAATGATGTCGGGGAATTTGATTCCGTCTTGGATGAAGAAAACCGGAATGTTGTTGCCGACCAGGTCGAAGTTGCCCTCGTCGGTATAGAACTTGACCGCGAATCCCCGGGTGTCGCGCACGGTGTCGGCGGACCCGCGGGACCCGAGGACCGTGGAGAATCGGCAGAACACTTGCGTCTTCTTGCCCTTCCGGCTCAAGAACCCGGCCTTGGTGACCGACGCCGCAGTGCCATAGGACTCGAAGACGCCGTGCGCCGCCGCCCCGCGGGCGTGGACCACTCGCTCAGGGATGCGCTCGTGGTCGAAGTGCGTGATCTTTTCTCGGAGGTGGAAGTCCTCGAGCAGTGACGGGCCCCGATCGCCGGCTTTGAGCGAGTGGTCGGTGTCGGGGAGCCGCAGACCCTGCGCAGTGGTGAGGTATGTCCCGGACTGTGCCCACGGATCTTGGTCTACCGCTTTGCCATTGGTGTCTCCCCTCGCGCTGGTGCGCTTCGGGGCGGTCTGATCGGGTTGGCGGCGAGGCGTCATGAGGTACTCCTGGGCTGTTGTCCGTGCACGGATCACGCCCGGTTACCCGGATGCCGCCGATCCAAGCAACCGGAGTCGCTCCACTCATCGGTGACTATCACTGCCACGGATGCGAGGTTTGGCTCTACCGAAGCCGGGTAATTCGAGCGTGCGCGCGGCTACAGCTAGCTGGTCGACCGGCGTATCCGTAGCCATCGGGGTACACCGCACCACTTTGCACGAACCCATCGAACGCTTTGAACGTCGATCGATGTCATCTAGGAGGCTCAGGTGTCCAAGCACGAGAAGGCCGACCAGGCACGTAAAGGCTTGATCGATTCGGTCAAGGGAAAGGTCAAGGAGGTCGCCGGCGCGGTGACCAGGAACGACTCGCTGACCGCCGAGGGACAGCTCGAGCAGACGCAGGCCCAGCAGCGCAAGGAAGCGAACAGCGTGGAAGCCGTTGCCGATGCCGAGGCGCAGGAAGCCCAGGCCGAAAAGGCGAACGCCCGTATTGAAGGCGCCCAAGAGCGAATTGCGATAGGCGCCGAGACGGCAGCCGTCGAGAACTCGGCGCGAGAGCAGCAGGCCGCTCAGAAGCGTGCGGCCGAGCAGGTCGCACAACAAGACGCTGTCAGAGCGAAGACCCGCGCCGATCTCGACGCGCAGCACGAGATCCAGCGCGCCAAGGACGCGGAACGCGATGAAGTCCGCGCCGCAGCCGAGGAAGCCGTCGATGCTGCAGCCGAACACCAGAGTTCGGTGCAGGCGGCCGCCAACGCAGAACAAGAGGCCGACCGCATCAGGCGGCGGGCCGCCGAATTGTCCAACGAAGCCGACCTGCCCTGAGCGCCGGCCAAAAGCATAGGAGTTGTTGATGAAAATCGCGGAGATTCCATTCGTAGTATTGCGTTTTCAATATCAGATCGCCCGACTGCCACTTCAGCTGATCGAAGATCACGTGGCGGCCCGGCTGGGTTCAGAGGCGCCCGTACGGTTGTTCTACGAACGTTCGCTCGGCGCACTCGACGCGACAGTCGGCAACCTGCTGGGCGATCCGGCGTTGGCGCACCGCGGCGCAGCGCTCGCCGAGCGCAGTAACGCGCTCGGCAAGGCCGCCCGGCTCGACGCGACCGCCACCCGGAATCGCGACCGGGCGGACGCCAAACTGGTAGCCACGCACGACGATGTGGTATCGGATATCAATGACGCCCGCGACGCGACCGAGCAGCAGGCCGTTGACGCGCGCACCGCCGCCGGCCAGCGCAAGCGCGCCGCTGACGAGGCGGCCGCCGAGCGCACCGCCGCAGCCACAAAGCGCGCCGACGAGACAGCGGCTCAGCGCCAGAAAGCAGCCGAGTCGGCCCAACGACAGGAAGAGGCGAAATCCCGAGCGGCCGAGAACGCGGCCACCGAGGCTGCCGAGTCCAAACTCGACGACGCGCAGTCGAAACGGGGCGCAGCGGTGGCCGAGCGCGCGCAGGCCGACCGAGTCGAGGAACTCGCCGAGGTCGAGAAGCAGAGGCGGCGTTCCGATCCGGTCAACAACAGCTGACGCAGCCTGAGTATCCATGGGCTGGGAAAGGGTTTGCGCGCCAACGCGACTGCGTCGGCCAGCCATCCATCGGCCACCACCCGCGGTCAGCGAGGATTAGCCAGCGCCCTCACAACACGGGCCGGCCGCCGGTCACGGCCACCCGAGCGCCAGAGATGTAACTGCCTTCGTCGGACGCCAGCAATACGTACACCGGCGCAAGCTCGGCTGGTTGACCCGCTCGGCCGAGGGGCGTGTCGTCACCGAAATTGGCGACCTTCTCCTCGGGCATGGTGGCCGGTATCAGCGGGGTCCAAATCGGCCCGGGTGCGACACTGTTCACTCGAATGCCTTTCTCCCCCAACAGCTGCGCCAAGCTTGCCGAAAAGTTTGCGATGGCCGCCTTGGTCGCCGCGTAGGGCGCCAGCGTCGGCGAGGGCATATCGGAGTTCACCGACGAACTGCCGATTACCGACGATCCGGGACCCATATGCGGTAAGCCTGCCTTGACGAGGTGGAAGTAGGCCCCCACGTTGAGTTGGAACGTGTAGTCCCATTCCTCGTCGCTGATCTCGTCGAGGTCGTTATGGGTCATTTGGAACGCCGCGTTACTCACCAACACATCGATTCCGCCGAACTCAGCAGCGGCGCGCTCGATCACCGCTCGGCAGTGTGCCGGATCGGCTAGGTCACCACGCATGAGTATGCATCTACGGCCAGCGTCTTCAACGATCTCGGCGACCTCGGCGGCGTCCTGATCCTCATTGAGATATGCGATTAACACGTCCGCGCCTTCGCGAGCATAAGCGATGGCTACCGCGCGACCGATACCGCTGTCACCGCCGGTGATCACCGCGCGTTTACCGGTGAGTCGACCCGAGCCCCGATAACTCTCTTCACCGCAGTCCGGACGCGGGTGCATGGCCGACTGCACGCCGGGAACCTCTTGCTGCTGCTTCGGAAACCCCATTCATGCCCGCTTTCATCACGACAGCCCTTCAGATCGGACACGAACGTTGGTGCCGCCCGGCCATCGTGGATCGTGTACCCCGGCAATCGGGGCGGAAACGGTCTCGGCGCGATAGCGACGAATCCTCGCGCAGTCTCACCACGACATCCCGGGCAACGTCGATGACTGATGCGGTCCAGGTGTTCCCGCCGCAGGAACGGGGTATCCGGGCGAACATCGTAAGGAGAAGTGCACAAATGGCGAAAGATCATGGACCAAGTGTCAAGGACGACAAACAGTACGAGGGGTTGCGTAAGAAAGGGATGAGCAAGTCTCGAGCGGCGGCGATCTCGAACTCGCCGGACGCCTCCAGCAAGGGCGGCAAGAGTTCGGGCAGTAGCCAAAGTAGCCGCAGCAGTGGTAGCGGCAGTGGCGGAAACCAGTCGCAGAAGAAGGCCGCAGGGCGCAAAGGTGGCAAGAAGTCCAGCTAAAGGCCTACGACCGCCTATCGGGCGCGCTCGAGACTGACAAGAATATAGGAATACAACTGTGCCCTACGGACACGCATCGTTGGACCGCGACCTCCTCCAAGAGTTGTTGTGGACACGCTCTTCGACCGCTGCATAACGGCGATCCCCCACGCCAAAGACTGCACACGCAGCACGAAGCTAGTAACCGAAAGGACGCCGCGATAAACAGCGACCAGCTGCGACTCAGCGTGATCCGGGAATGGACGTTTACCGGCTGACGGTCAGGTAAATACTGTCCATACCGCTGCCCGAGAGAAAAGGGGCGCCATGCGGACACTGGGCATCGAGGAAGAATTCCACCTCGTCGATCTAGACACCCGCGAACTCACCGGGCAGGCACGGGAGTTGCTTACGCACTTGTCCGACAGCTATGTCGCCGAGCTGCAATGCTGTGTGGTCGAGTCCAACAGCGCCGCCGTCGCCACCCTCGACGACCTGCGCAATGATCTTGTCGCCCACCGCAACACCTTGGTCAAAGTCGCCGCGCAGACGGGAATCGGTGTGATCGCCGCCGGCTCGGTCCCGTTGGCGGCGCCCGCCGAGCTACACGTCACCCACACCGACCGCTACGAGCACGTGCTCGCCGACTACCAACTGCTCGCCCGGGAACAGCTCATTTGCGGCACCCATGTACACGTCGGCATCGACGACCGCGACGAGGCGGTAGCCATCACCCGTCGCATAACGCCGTACCTACCCGCGCTTCTGGCACTGAGCGCGAGCTCACCGTTTCAGGCCGACGGCACCGACACCGGGTACGCCAGCTCCCGGACCCTGATGATCCAGCGGTGGCCGACCACGGGGCTGGCCGCGCCGGTGCACACCGCCGCCGAATACGATCAGCTGGTCAACGACCTGGTGGCCACCGGTGTGATCGCTGATGCCGGCATGGTGTATTTCGATGTGCGGCTGGCTAATTCAGCGCCCACGCTGGAACTGCGCATCTGTGACAGCTGCCCGTCAGTCGACACGATCGTGCTTATCGCCGGGCTGTTCCGGGCCTTGGTCGACCACGAGAGCGAAGGACTACGCGCCGCCGCTCCTGCGCTTACCGTCTTGCCGCCGCTGGGCCGCGCAGCCGTATGGCGAGCCGCCCGCTCAGGCCTGGAAGGCGAGCTCGTCGATCTCGCCGGCCCGATCCACCGACCCGCGGCAACGGTGATCACTGATCTCGTAAATCGGCTGCGGCCACAGCTGGAAGCCGTCGGCGACTGGAACGACATCGCTCTCCTGACCAGACATGCGCTGGCATCAGGAACGTCGGCGGCACAACAGCGCACATCCCTCCGGCGGCGCGGCCACCTCTCCGACGTCGTCGACGATCTGATCGCCAACACCGCAGCGGGAACCTGCGATTGACGTGCCGGATCCTTTCCGTAGATTCGTGAATGAACGCAAGTGCCGGCCCTAGGCTGAGACCATGCGCGCCGTGTTTCACGAGCAGCTCCATGCCCTGGCCACGGACACCGCCGACCTATGCGGGCTTGCGGGGCAAGCGATGGAACGCGCCACGCAAGCGCTCCTGCAGGCCGACCTCGTCTCAGCCGAACAAGTCATCACCGACCATGACGTCCTGATCCGGCTAGCGGCGCGGACCGAAGATTCCGCGATAACATTGCTCGCGCTACAGTCGCCGGTAGCGGGGGACTTACGCGCCGTGGTCGCCTCGCTGAAGAACATCGCCGACGTCAGCCGAATGGGCGCTCTGGCATTGCACGTCGCCCAAATCGTTCGCAGACGCCATCCCGCCACGGTGTTGCCACAGGAAGTCAACGCGTACTTCACCGAAATGGGCCGCATCGCAGTCGATATCGCTACCAGCGCCACAGATGTATTGCTGTCGGGCGATTCAGAAAGGGCCAGACAGCTGGCCGATGATGACGACGACATGGACAATCTCCACCGGCACTTGTTCGCAGTGGTGATGGACCGAAACTGGCAACACGGCGTTGCCGCAGCCGTAGATGTGACGTTGCTCGGTCGGTACTACGAGCGGTATGCAGATCATGCCGTCGAGATCGGTCGTCGTGTCATATTCCAGGTGGCAGGCACCGATTCCTGACCGGCCCTGACTGGACAGTGGAGCGTGCGTTGGTCAGTCGCTTCGGCTAGTCCCGTGGTCGGTCGCGTCGCGATACGCCGCCGTGAACGCTCCGGCGCCCCGTAGTAGCGCACCACGGTCGCGCGCGTTCATGCCGGCCGCGACGGTGCGGAACACCTCGACCCGGTGCGCCACGAGTTCCCCGAGTACGGCACGGCCGGCGTCGGTGAGTTCCAGGACGGTGGCGCGCCGATTGTGCGGCGCCACCCGCCGGGTGATCCCTCCCCGATGCCCTTGAGGGACCCGACTGGGTCCGCCGTCCCGACACCCAGCGCGCCCCGTCTCGGCGAGGGCACTCACCAGACCGCGCCACGCGGGACTCCCCGCGGAGACACCGGCACAGAACGCACGAAGCGAACCGCACCCAACGAGAAAGGGGTCTCTCATGAACAGCCCACAGAACGTCGTGATCACTGGCGCCAGTGCGGGCGTCGGTCGCGCCACCGCCAAGGCCTTCGGCGCGAGGCGACAACGTCGCCTTACTGGCCGGGGGACAAGGCGGGTTGGACGGCGCGCTCAAGGACGTCGAAGCTGCGGGTGGACAGGCGCTCGCGATCCCCACCGACGTCGCCGACTACCAGCAGGTCGCTTCGGCCGCCGACTTGGTGGAGAAAACATTCGGCCCGATCGACGTGTGGGTCAACGTCGCCTTCACATCGGTGTTCGCGCCCTTCCATCAAATCGCCGCCGACGAGTACCGACGCGTCACGGAAGTCAGCTATCTCGGCTACGTGCACGGAACCATGGTCGCCCTGGAGCACATGCGACCGCGTGATCGCGGGACGATCGTCCAGGTCGGTTCCGCGCTCGGTGCCCGCGCCATTCCCCTGCAATCCGCCTACTGCGGCGCCAAACACGCCATCAACGGCTTCACAGAATCGGTTCGCACCGAGTTGATGCACGACCAGAGCGACATTCGCATCACCGTCGCGCAGATGCCCGCGCCGAACACGCCTCAGTTCTCCTGGGTACTGTCCCGCTTGCCGAAGCACCCACAGCCCGTGCCGCCGATCTATCAACCCGAATCGCCGCTCGCGCAGTGCTCTTCGCATCCGAACATCCCGACCGCAAGCAATACTGGGTCGGCGCCAGCACTGTCGCCACGACCATCGGCCAACGCCTCGTTCCCGCCCTGCTCGACCGGTACCTCGCCAAGTCCGGCTACAGCTCCCAACAAACCAAACTACCGGCGAGAGCGAACCGCCCGAGCAACCTGTGGGAACCCGTCGATGACGATGCAATCAGCGACCACGGTGCGCATGGCACGTTCGACCAACGTGCGATCACCCGGTCGCCGCAACTGTGGCTGTCTCAGCACGCTCGTGCCGGCGGAATCGCCGCCGCGACAGCGGTCGGCGTGGCCATCGCCATCACCGGTCGGTGGCGCGGATAAACCGTGCCGCCCGCAGGGGTAAAGGAGCCTCGACGCGAGATATTGGCAGCCTGTTGCTGCGGTGTCGGCCGTTGTATCAAGCGAATTCGATGACGATAACGCCGCGGCCCTGCAGAGTGCTCGACGCGATCAGTTTCGACGATTCGCCGGGCGCGCCTGCGGCCAGGTGGATTAACGCGACGACTGTGCTAGGCGATGGTCTGCACGATGTCGGGCTTCATGGCGTCCAGCTGTGCGCCCCAATAGCCCCAGCTGTGTGTGCCGTTGGGTGGGAAGTTGAACGTTGCGTTCGACCCACCGGCGCTGGTGTAGGCGTTCTGGAAGGCGACGTTGCTGTCCTTCGTCAGGCCTTCGAGGAAGGTGGCGGGCAGGTCGGCGCCGCCTAGTTCGTTGGGTGTGCCGTTGCCGGTGTAGACCCAGATCCGGGTGCCGTTGGAGACGAGCCTGCCGGCTTGCAGCGTCGGGTCGTTGCGCTGCCAGTCCGGCCCGCCGCCGGGGCCCCACATGGCGGTCGCATCGAACCCGCCGGCATCGCGCATCGCGAAGCCGACCAGGGTCGGCCAGACGCCGTCGGAGAGGTGCTCGAAGCCAGACATCGACCCCGCGTACTTGAAATCGCCGGGGTGGTATGCGGCCAGGATCAGCGCGGCGCTGCCCGACATCGATAGCCCGACCACGGCGTTGCCGGACGGCGAGATTCCCTTGTTGGCGGATAGATACGCAGGCAGTTCGGAGGTGAGGAACGTCTCCCAGTTGTAAGTCTGAGTAGTGCCGTTGCCGACGGCCGGCGCCTCCCAGTTGGTGTAGAAGCTGGACATACCACCGACGGGCATGACCACGGCCACGCCCGACTTGGAGAACTTCTCGAACGCATTGGTCTCGATGTCCCAGCCGCTGTTGTCGTCACGAGCACGCAGCCCGTCGAGCAGGTACACCGCGTGTGAACCCCCGGGCTGGAACCGAACCAGGACGTTGCGGCCCATCGCCGCCGACGGAACCATCAGGTCCTCGACCGGCAACCCTGCCGGGGAATACGCCAACACCTTCTCCACTGGGAGCAGGATCGATTTTCCGTTCAAAGGGACCGGTACGGCCAGCTCAGCCGGGCCTGGAATCAGTTCTTACGCAATGCTGACGTCCCGCACATCGGTCCTCGACCACGTGGCGTGAGATCGCTCCGGTGATGTTGAGCGAGGATCTGAGACCGGAGTCACGTCGGTCGGAGCGCGTCACCCGTCACCTCACGGGGTATCCGCGGCATTGCGATGGCTTCAGCGCCGGCCGTCGCAGCGGAAGGAGCTAGCGCTTATGACGGTCAAACATTACGACCACACGATCATTGACATCACCGACGTCCCCACGAATCCGTTCCCGCGGGACATCCCGATCGAGAAAACAGATGAGGCGCTGACACCGACGCCCCGACCGCGCGGTCATCGGAGCTGGTACTCCGCTTCCGGACGGCGCACTGCTGATAGTTGAACGGGGTCCGGATGCTGGATCCAGGTTCGTGCTTGATCAGCCGGTGACATCGGTCGGCCGACATCGCCGCAGCGACATTTTCCTCGATGACGTCACGGTGAGTCGCAGGCACGCAGAGCTGCAGTGGATCAACGGCGAAGTTCGGGTCATCGACCTCGGTAGCCTCAACGGCACATACGTCAACGGGGACGCTATCGAGTCGGCCGTGCTGGTTCACGGCGACAAGCTGCAATGCGGAAAGTTTCAGCTGACATTCTGGCTAAACCCGAAACCCATGGACGCACCAGCGAATCGAACTAGCCCTTAGCCACTGAGCAGCTCGACGTCACCGTGCCACGGAGCTGCGAGTTGCCTTGCAGTGGGCTGAATGTCGTCTCGGCACCGACAGGCTCTCGCGGCAACCGTCCGAAGCGGATCCGTGTGTAGTTCTCCGCGATGCCTTCGCAGATCCGGCGGACACCCGGGCGCCGCCAGTCAAGTTCGAGATGACTCACCCACCACGCCGGAGGGACGAGCGGTGGACCGTCGCCGCGCACCTCGTATGCCAAGCGACGGTCCTCGAGGGATGCGGCGAGCATCAGTAGGCCGCGGACACGACCCGGCGAAGCGTATCGGCGTGTATCGCTTCACTGTCCGCGCGTTAGTGTGCTTTGGTCGGCCTCAGCGAACAGGCCGGTAGAAAAGTTGAGCAGATTCATGACGGCAGAGGCAGAAGAGTCCGCGCTCGAAGCGCGGGTCGGGCACTACTACCAGATGGACGGTACCTACCTGGTCGGCCGCGAGAAGGTCCGCGAATACGCTCGTGCAGTGCAGGACTACCACCCTGCACACTGGGACGTCGCCGCCGCCGCCGAGCTGGGATATTCGGATCTGGTGGCGCCGCCGACGTTCACGTCCACCCCAGGTATGACCTGCAATCGCCGCATGTTCGAACAGGTAGTCGTCGGTTACGACACCTACATGCAGACCGAAGAAGTCTTCGAGCAACACCGCCCCATCGTGGCCGGCGATGAACTGCACGTCGACGTGGAACTGACGTCGGTGCGCAGGATCGCCGGCAGGGACCTGATCACCGTGACCAATACCTTCACCGACACGGCAGGCGAGCGGGTCCACACCCTTCACACCACCGTCGTCGGCGTCACCGCCGAGGATCTCAATCCGGAGATCAAGACGGCCGTACAGAAGGCGATGATGCACGACGTGGACATCTTCGGAATCGGCGAAGAGGAGTACCACAAGACGGTGCGCCCCGATGCCGAGGTTCGAATCAGCGACGGAGGCGTCACCCGCACTCCTGGGACGCCGTCCTTCGATGACGTGAAGGTCGGCGACGAGCTGCCGACGCGCCACACCCGACTGTCCCGCGGCGACCTGGTGAACTATGCCGGCGTGGCCGGTGACGCCAACCCCATTCACTGGGACGAGGAGATCGCCAAACTGGCCGGGCTGCCCGATGTGATCGCCCACGGCATGCTCACCATGGGGTTGGGTGCCGGATTCGCCTCGGCATGGACCGGTGACCCCGGTGCTGTTACCCGCTACGCGGTGCGGCTGTCGGCGCCCGCGGTCGTGTCGGCTAGCGAGGGCGCAGACATCGAGTTCAGCGGCCGGGTCAAGTCGTTGGACCCGGAGACCCGCACCGGTGTCGTCCTGGTCGCCGCGAAGTCCGACGGCCGGAAGATCTTCGGCCTGGCGACGTTTGACGTCCGCTTCCGCTGACCTGGCGGCGGCACGAATCGGGACCAGTCAGAGCACCACCTGGGCGGTGCTGGTGAAGTTCACGCTCATGCGCGGACCCGCGGGCATTTGCTGCTTCGGGACACTGTGTTGCCAGTCTCGTTGGCAGCGTCCCTGCATGATCAACACGTCTCCGCCAGCGGGACTGAACGTCGTGCTTCGGCCGCCGGCGTTCGGCCGAATCAGAAATCGGCGGGTGGCCCCCAGGCTGAGCACCGGAACGATCGCGGTCTGGGGGGTGTTGGCCGGTCGGTCGGCGTGCCAGCTCGTGCTGTCGTGGTGGTCGCGGTACCAATTCATCCAGATCCCGTCGTACGGCACACCGCAGAACTCGCTGAGCGCGGCCGCCACCTCGACGAGAAATTCTGGAGCGGTGGCCAAGTCGCGATACTCGTGGGTGAGCCGCGGTTCGTCGACTTCGCGGTTGTACATCCAGCGTCGCCGCTGCTCCCATCCGGCGAGCTCGCTGAGTTGACGCATGAGTTCATCGTGGCCGGTGACCAACCCGTGCACATGGGTGATCGAAGATTCTTCATCAAGTCGGTGGACCGTCGCGCCGTCGAAGGTGGCAATGTTGACTGACGGCCGCTGCTGGTCACGGGGTTCGTCGAAGAGGGTCAGGTCCTGACCCTCCCCGATGCCGGCTGTCTGCCTCACAATGCTCAGCAATCTTCTTCCTAGGACTGCAGCCTTGCGGCTTGCTCCTGCACGCCGTTCATGGCCTGGAGGTACGGGGCCGGGCCGTAACTGATACGCGCAACGCCGATTTGGGCCAGCCGTTCGTTGTCGGGGACACCGTCCATCACCATCACGTTGACGGGCAGTGCTGTCCCCTCGCAGATTCGCGCGATCAACGCCTCCTCTTGGAGACCTGGAATGAAGAATCCCGATGCACCGGCGTCGGCGTAGGCCTTCGACCGGTTCACGGCCTCGTCGACGGTCGCACCGGGCTCGTTCCCCTGTCCGAGGAACAGATCGGTGCGCGCATTGATGAAGAGCGCAATACCCGCCTTGTCCGCAGCTCGTCGGATAGCGGCGATGCGCGTGGCCTGTCGTTCGATGTCGTACAGTCCCGATCCCTTGACCGTGCGATCTTCGAAGTTGACCCCGACGATCCCCGCATCCAGGAGTCGAGAGACGTTGTCCGCCAACGTGTCGTCGTCCTCGGCGTAGCCACCTTCGAAGTCGGCGGTGACCGGGACATCGACGGTCGCCGCGATGCGTTCGATGATCTGGCTGGCGAGGGCGATCGGGATGTCTTCGCCGTCGCGATAACCCTGCGCCTCGGCGACCGACCAGCTGCTGGTGGCGATCGCGGGCGCTCCCGCCTGTGCAACTGCCTTGGCGCTACCGGCATCCCACACGTTATACAGCGCCAGAGGCGTTCCCTTGACGTGCAGTTCGGCGAACCGCGCTGCTTTGTCCGCTTGACTCATATATCCACTTCCTCGATGGATGTGCCGCGCTCAACGGCGCATGTCGCCTCGGCGGCGATGCTTGGAGACGTAGCGCTGGAAGGTGTTGAACCGCTCCGGTTGGACCCGACGCTACGGGAACTCGCCGCGGCGGCACTATCAGAATCTTTAGGAAGCTATGGGTAGGTGCGCGCGGGTCAACAGGCCCTGATGGAGCGTTGAAACGCTGAGGGTGTCATGCCGTAGACCTTCCTGAACGCAGCCGTGAAGTGACTGTGGCTGGTGAATCCGAGGTCGAGTGCCAGGTCGGTCAAATCGTCGTAGTCGGCCAGCAGATCCAAGGCCCGCGCCAGGCGCAGCCGCAGGTGATAGCGATAGAGCGGCACGTCCTCGACGCGCTTGAAGGCCTGCGTCAGGTACACCGGCGAGACCCCGACCGATTTGGCGGCTTCACTCAAGGTCCATCGGCGACCGAGGTCAGACGACAACAACAATTTCACCCGGTCGGCGAGCCTGCGCGGCCCGGCGCCGTGGCCGTTGGGAGCACTCCAGCTCTTCTCGCCGAGCGTGTGCCGCACGAGTTCAAGTGTCAGTTCCTCAGCTTCCAGCACATCGACAGCGCCGCGGTGAAGACGCTGGCGCACGGTGGCCGCCAGTTGCTGGGTGCGGGTGTCGGCGCGTACACCCGAGCGGTCGAATGCGGCCCGGCCCCTGGGATGTTGATAACGAGCCGGTGCCAACTCCACCAGCGTTTCGGGTTCGACCCTGATCGACAGTGTCGAATCTCCGCCATCGATCGGATGACTGACCCGATAGGGCTCGTCTTCGTTGATGAATAGGACCTGACTCGCTTCGACGACCGTGTGTCTGCTGCCGACGTGATGAACGTACACACCGCGGTACGGGAAAATCAGGTGTGTGCTCGTGGCGCACTCTTCGTCGGCGAGCTGCCGGATGTGACCAGGACACATCACGTCCCACACGGCGACGGTCCGCGTCGTCAACATCGGCGTCGCGTCGAACTCAGGCATGGCGTCGATCTTCGTATGAGCCGGCCGCAACCGCGTGAGTCTGACTTGCACGGTCGCAGCGTGATCGGCCTGAAATGACCCTCACAACTTAAGGACAACACACGATCGAAGCGGCCTATGCCCGACAGCGACGAAGCGCGTCGATCGCATCCGTTCGGTTGAAACCGTGGGTCGCAACCAGGCCAGTGGCAAACTCAAGCGCTTCGGGCCACTGTCCAGTTAACCTCACCGCGTGGATTGCAGCTGCGGTGACGGCACCGCCGAACAAAGCGCAGTGTCGCGACGGTCCCTGCTGGTGGCGTCGATGTCGGCAGTCGTCGGCGGAGCGGTCCTGAGCACCTCGGCATCCGCTTCGGCCGAACCACCGGACGGTCCCACTGCGCTGCCCGAGAACGCGTTGGTCACCCTGGGTGTCCAAGCCGGTCCCCCACCTGTTCCCAACCGAACCGGAATTTCGACGACCCTGAAGGTCGGCGGCGACGTTTACCAGATCGACTGCGGCTTGGGCTCCCTGAACGCGTTCACCAACGCAGGCTTCACGTTCGACGACCTGAAGAGCATGTTCCTCACCCACCTGCACACCGACCACATGGTCGACTACTGGAGCTTCTTCCTGTCGGGTGGCTACACGGCCTCGAAGGGAAAAGCGCCGGTCACGGTTTACGGCCCGGGTTCGGCGGGTGGACTACCGCCGAGCCGGGTGGGAAGCGCGGATCCCGTCACGATCGACGCAGCGGACCCGACGCCGGGATTGGCCGCCGCCACCCAAGCGCTGCAGCAGGCGTTCGCCTACACCAACAACATCTTCATTCGTGACATGGGCACCGACGACATCGAGAGCCTGATCGACGTCGTCGAGATCGCGGTTCCGCCGGGATCGAATTACCGCGACAGATCGCCGAAGACCCTTCCGTTCCCCGTGATGGCCGACGACAACGTGACCGTCACGGCGACGCTGGTATCCCACTACGACGTGTACCCGGCGTTCGGCTTCCGATTCGATCTGAAAAAGTCCGGCGCATCCGTGACCTTCTCGGGCGATACGACGAAGTCCGACAACCTCATCACTCTCGCGAAGGACACCGACATCCTGGTGCACGAGGCGCAATTCAGCCTCGATGACGCGTACTACGGCAACAGGTTCCCGCCGAACTACCTGGTGAACTCGCATACGTCGGCGGAGCAGGTCGGTGAGGTCGCCGCGGCGGCCAACGCCAAACGAGTGATCCTGAGCCATTACTCCCCGACGGATCTGCCCGACTCCGAGTGGCAGAACGCCATCGGCAAGCACTATTCGGGAGAAGTCACCGTCGCGCGCGACGGCCAGGTCTTCGCTCTCTGACTCGAGTCACGCCCCGATCGTTTCTGGAATTCGCCTACCGAAGAGCCGAATCGCGTTGTCGGAGCTGATCTTGCGACTTGTCGTGTCGTCCATGGGGAATTCGGCCAGGAACTGCGCGCCTGCCTGATTGTCGTCCATGGGGTAGTCGACGGAGAACATCACGCGATCGGCCCCCATCACCTCG
This sequence comes from uncultured Actinomycetota bacterium, assembly GCA_963699655.1. Classification (GTDB taxonomy): domain Bacteria; phylum Actinomycetota; class Actinomycetes; order Mycobacteriales; family Mycobacteriaceae; genus Mycobacterium. Next base: position 23,400 of record CAVOUV010000010.1, on the reverse strand, counting down.
AGCGTGCAGGCGAAGGACGGCGGGCAGAAGTTGCCGCTCGTCGTGACGTGAAAGTTGTTCTTGAAATATTCCGACGGCAGACGCTGCAACCCCCGGCTCGAACCTCCGCCACCGCCGAGCCCGTAATACCGATCGACCCGGTAGGCGGCGAACGGCAGCATCTCACCGAGATGGCCGATGATCATCTGCAGCCGCGGGTGCTTGTCGAACAACCCGGAATAGATGAGCCGCAACACGTGCGTCCCGGTCTCGGTGGCGAATCCCCAAGACGCGAGGTGCATGCCGTCTGAGACATACGGCGCGAACCACGCCTCCATGACGGCGGGGTGCGGCGTCGTGGGGTGCAGGTAGATCGGTGCGCCGATGGACTCGGCGCATGCGAACAACTGCTCGTACGCCGGGTCGTCGAGGTAGCGGCCCTGGCAATGTCCGTTGATCAGTCCGCCGACGAGCCCCAGTTGGGTGACCGCACGCTCCAATTCGGCCGTCGCGGCGTCGGGATCCTGGGTCGCCAAGGTGGCAAAACCACCGAACCGATTCGGGGTGGCGCGCACCGTGTCGGCCAGATCGTCGTTGGCGCGCCGGGCGAGGTCGGTAGCCTGCGCGGCGTCCGGCTCGTCCTGGACGCCCGGATCGAAGAGCGACAGGATCTGGAAGTCGATTCCGGCGGCGTCCATCTGCTCGAGGCGAAGCGGGCCTCTGTCGTACAGCCGCTCGTACGCGACGTGGTTGTGGGATCGCAGCCAGGTCGCGACGACGTTGCCGGCACTCGCTGGGTCCCACGCGTAGTGCTCCTCGAGCGCGATCAACGACATGGCACCTCCGCGGTCGGTCTGTTTACGGCGATTCGACTGTAGCCCTGGGCCATCGAAGTGCCGTGGACGTTGGGGTGCCGTACTTCACGGCGCGTTGACGGCGGATCATAGGACGACAGCTGTCCGGTAACCGTGTGAGGCTGAAAACATGATCGCGATAGATCTGAATCCATTCGTCCTCAGCATTCCGCAGGCGGATCTCGACGACCTGCGCATGCGGCTGGAGCGCACGCGCTGGCCGGCGTCACTGCCCGGCGACGAGTGGTCGAGTGGAGTGCCGACGAACTACCTGCGTACCTTGACGCGGCGATGGCTGGACGAATTCGACTGGCGGGCAGCCGAGGCGCGCCTCAACGCCTACCCGCAGTTCACCGCCGACATCGACGGGACAGCGATCCACTTCCTCCACGTGCGTTCGGCGCAGTCCGACGCGCTTCCACTGCTACTGACCCACGGATGGCCCGGCTCGGTGTTCGAGTTCCTCGACGTGATTGCTCCCCTCACCGCCCCACCGGAGCCCGCTGACGCGTTCGACCTCGTGATCCCCAGCCTGCCCGGATTCGGGTTGTCCGGTCCGACCAAGGAACCGTGGGATGTCGATCGGATCGCGAACGCCTGGTGCCTGCTGATGTCGGCGTTGGAATACGACCGCTTTGGCGTGCAAGGCGGGGACATCGGGGCGTCGGTCGCACCGGCGGTGGCGCGCACAGCGCCCCACCGCGTCGTCGGAGTTCACCTCAACGGCGCCCAGGCGTTCGTTCCTCCCGACACCGTCGATGACGAAACCCGGGCCGAGCTCAGTGACCTCGAACGCGACCGCCTCGATCGCATCGGCATGTTCATGCAACGGGAGTACGGATACATCGCGATCCAGTCGACACGACCACAGACGCTGGCGTACGGGCTGACCGATTCTCCCGTCGGCCAACTCGCCTGGATGGTCGACAAGTTCAAGGCGTGGACGTGGCCGCCGGACGCGCTGCCCGAGGACGTACTCGGCGTGGATCGGCTCCTCGAACACGTTGCGCTGTACTGGTTCACCGCCACGGCGGGAACCTCTGCGTACACCGGTTATGCCACCGGATCGTGGGGCGAGCCTCCCGAGCGCTCGACCGTGCCGACGGGGCTCATACAGTTCGCCCACGACATCGGCATTCGGCGCTTCGTCGAGCGCGAACACCGCGTGACCCGCTGGACCGACGTGGACCACGGCGGGCACTTCGCGGCGATGGAGGAACCCGACGCGCTGGTGGGCGACATTCGGGAGTTCTTTCGCGAGCTTCGCTAGCCCGACCATTCGGGCGGCCGCGATGAGTCTCGCGGTGACCGCCAGTCTGCATCTACGACAGCTCTTGACCGCACACGAGGGAACGACATGACCGCCAGCTACACCTTCGACGTCTTTTCCAGCCTGGACGGCTACGGGGCCGCGAGCGCAAACTGGACCGGCTACTGGGGCAAGCAAGGCCCCGAGCTGCTCGACCGCCGCCTCGCGCTATACGGCACGCAGCAGCGAATGGTGTTCGGCGCCAACACCCATCGAGAATTTGCACAAATGCTGGCGGACAGTACCGAGGAGTCAGAGGTGCGCGACCCGTGGGTCACTCGGATGTGGAGGATGCCGGCGACGGTGGTGTCGACGACGCTGGAAGAACCCCTCGACTGGCCGGACGCAACCGTGGTGAGCGGCGACGCCGTCGACGTCGTCGCCCGGCTCAAGGAGGAATCCGCGGTGCCGCTGCGCTCGCACGGCAGCCTCTCGATGAACCGGGCGCTGATGGCCGCCGGTCTGGTCGACCGCGTACAGGTCACGCTCTTCCCCGTCATCACCGGTCAGACCGGGCTGAGCCCGATCTTCCAGGGTGCGCCCGACTTCGACCTCGAGCTCGTCGAACACCGGACGCTGGACGGTCACATCCAAGAGCTCATCTACCGACCCACCCTCCATTGACCGGGTGGCCGTATCCGTGGGATTGATCTGCGTTACTGGTGTCCGATGCGGGGGGCGGACCGACACCGCCGGGCGCTAGTCCGCGAACGCCGGCGGGCGCAGCCCGGCCGCGCATCCCGCGTCGTAACCCGTTGGGTCATCGAGGAAGTCGAGGGTGATTTGCTGCGCGCACGGCGAGCTGCTCAGCGCATTGTGGCCCGAACCGGCGATACGCACGACGCGCCCATTCGGGAAGCCCTCGGCGGCGAGATCGGCCTGACGGGGCGGCGTCACCGAGTCCAGCGTGCCTGTCAGCAACAGCGCGGGAACCTCACTGTGCGCCGGTGCGCGCACGACTGGGTCGGCGCGCCCGACGTCCCACACGGCGCACTCGTCGATGATCCGGGGTACCTGCGGCACCAGCGACAGCACCTCGGTGGGAAGTTCGGGAAGCACTCGCCGTGCCGTGGCCAGAATTTCAGGTGTACCGGTGAATGCCGCGCCCTCCCGGCAGAACACGCCATAGGTCAGGCCGTAGCCGACCACGCCCGCTGGTGCAGCGTCACTCGGCGCCAGCAGGCCGGCCACCAGGGTGGCATGGTCGCCGATGGCGAGCGCGTGAATCGCCTGCGGGAGCGCCGGGATCCTGCTGGTGTTCAGGGTGGTGGCGGCCACCAGGTTGGCCATCGTGTAACCGTCGATGACTACACGCCGTGGTGGCGCACCGGTATTGCCGGGCAGGTCGACTACGGCGGGTTCCTTGGCCAGTCGGTTCACCGTGGCCGTGAACTCGTCGGCCAAGGTCGGGTAAGTGCGTGCGCACTCGGGTTGGGCCGCGCAGGCATCGAACAATGCCGCAAAACCCTCTGCCGCGCTGGGCCACATCTGCTCGACCATATTTACCTGTGGTGGCACCAACGAGTCCACGACGATGCTGCGGATGCCGTCGGGATGGTCCCGCAACAGCTGCAGTGCGACATCGCTGCCATACGACACGCCGTACACGTTCCACTCCGCGATCCCGAGCGCGGTGCGCAGATCCGCGATGTCCGCGGCGTTTTCGGTGGTGTTGAAGGCGGCCAGGTCGATCCCCTCGCCGGCCAGTCGGTCGCGGCAGGCCCGCAGTGCATCCAGGTCCTTCTCGCCGGTAGTCGATGCCTGTACCGATAACCCCATGGCCGTGCTGTTGAACTCGTCCAACTCCGGGCAGGTGAGGGCCGGTTGCGAGTTCTGGGTTCCGCGCTGGTCGACGACTATCAGGTCACGGTCGCGGTTCAGGCCCATCCGGACCAGTTCGCTGCCGAGCATTAAGCCGGACCCGCCCGGGCCCCCGGTGAGGTAGACCAGCGGATCGGGTTCCGGGGCCGGCGACTGAGCCGCGGCACGGGCGACCGCGACCTTGATGGTCCGGCCCTCGGGTCGGTCGCGATTCTCGGGTACCACTAGGAAGCCGCAAAAGAATTCGGGCCCGAGGTCGGCTTCCGAGCTGCCTGCCGGGTCCGCCTTCGGGCACGGTGCGGATTCGAATGTCGCCGCTACCGATTCGCTCTGCTTCACGCCCGGCGAGTCGGCACATCCGCCCACGAGCGCGGCGAGGGCGCCGAATACGGCGCCGAAGGTGCGCATCCGGATGACTGTAGGCCGCGCCATCGCTGCAGGTTGGCGTTCGAGCTAACCCCGACAGCAACATGCGACATTGGGATGACATCCGGAATTAACGTGCGACGTGGCCCTGCGGATGAACTGCCTGACGCTCGACACTGTCCAGACTGACAGCTGGATTCCAGTCGTCTTACAGCTGTTGGTCATCTGAGGCGGCGAATCTCAGCAGATGGGAGCACGGTTCGCGTCGATGGTCCTAGCCCTGGGTTTGATCTGCGTTACCGGTGTTGGATGTGGGGCCCCGTCGACAGATGCGGGCGCCCCGGTCCGCCAAACCCCGCCGATGGGCTGGAACTCCTGGAATTCGGGCATCCCGCTGACCGAGCGGACGGTCGAGCAGACCATCGACGCCATGGTGACCTCGGGCATGCGTGACGCCGGCTACCGATACGTCAACCTCGACGCGGGCTGGGCGGCGCCGACCCGAGCTTCGGATGGCAAGCTGCGTGCTGACCCGAAGGCGTTTCCCGGCGGGATCGCGGCGCTGGCCTCCTATGCGCATGACCGCGGGATGCTGTTCGGCATCTACGCCAGCCCGTTCAACCAGACCTGCGGGCAGGATCTGCGGATCGGCAGCAGTGGCCACGAAACCACCGATGCACAGACGTTTGCTGATTGGGGTGTGGACTACCTGAAGTACGACTGGTGCCGCGGCAACGCCGATCACGGCGAACAAGTGCGCCTGTTCACGGCCATGCGAAACGCATTGCGCGCCACCGGACGTCACATCTTCTACAGCATCAACCCGAACAGCTCCGACGATCACCGGGCCGGGATCACCTACGACTGGTCCGGCGTCGCCGACATGGCCCGCACCACCGCCGATCTGGTCCCGGTGTGGCGCAGCACGCTGCCGCCGGTGAACAGCGCGGATTCCTTCCTGACGGGAACCAACCTCGGGGTGCCCGACGAGTTCGCTGCGTCGGTGAAGGTGGCCGGGGCCAGTCACCCCGGATACTCAGCCGATCCCGACATGCTCGTCGTCGGACTTCCCTGGAGCGAGTACTTCGTCAACCATCTGGCGGTCAATCGGTCCATTATCGCCGAATATCTGGCGTCACCAGATCGGCTCAAGAAGCTCGGCGACAAGTTCTCGCTCTCCGACATCCAGCTCGCCTGGCGTGCCACCGCTCAGCCCGCCTTGACGGAATCCGAACAACGCAGCCATTTTTCGCTGTGGGCTATGCTTGCGGCCCCCTTGATCGCGGGCAACGACGTGCGGTCCATGACCGAGGCGACCCGCGCCATTCTGACCAACGCCGACGTCATCGCCGTCGACCAGGACCCGCTGGTGGCGGAGGCAGCACCCTCGCAGCGGGATCGTCGCGTACTCGTCAGGTCGCTTGCCGGGGGCGATGTGGCCGTGGCGCTCTTCAACGCCGACGACCGCCCCGCCGCTATCGCCACCAATGCAGCGGCCGTAGGGCTGCCCTCGGTGCCGTGCTATTCGGTCCGCGATCTCTGGTCGCATACCGACTCCGCGGGCGCGGGCGATATCAGCCGCCTGGTAGCCCCGCACGACGTGGCGATGTTGCGCATTTCCACACGCTGTCGATGATCGGCGGCTTTCCCGCTCAACCCTGCAGCACCGGTGCCTTGCGGGCACCGAGTACAACGAACCCGGAGACGAAGGTCCCGATGGCGCCGACCAGAAGCGTGGAATGTGCCCAGGTCGAGCCGCTCGCGAGCATCGCGGTGACGATTGCTCCGGCGGCGATACAGCCCGGCTGGGACACGGCGTTGAGAAACGCGGTGCCCGTGGCGCGGCAGCTCGTGTCGTAGCACTCGCCCATGTACAACAGCATGGCGGCGTACGGCCCGTTCAAGAAGAACAAGCCGAGCGCATAAAGGACGACGACGCTGATCACGCCCTGGGCCACCGTCAGCATGAGCGCGAACAGGATCCCCGAGATGATCCAGCCGAAGGCGATCACGTTGCGTCGGCCCAGCCGGTCGCCGAGGAAGCCGTGCGTCATGCCGCCGAGGTAACCCACGGAGTTCGCCACGACAAGCAGCACCAGCGAATTGGTGAAGCTGACGTGTTTGCCCTCGGTGAGAACCGTGGTTCCCAAAATGGCGAACAGCTGCATGCCGGCCGCGTTGAGGAACCAGGCGGCACCCAGCACCAGCGTGTTACGCAGCGCCTGGCCCCGGAAGATCGCCGCCAGCGGGGGGGTGGGCTGCTGCTCGATGCCGTAGGAGCGCGCCAGCTCGGCGGCCTCGTCAGCTCGGCCCTGCTTACGCAGGCTGCGCAGCTGCAGCTCCAGTCCGAACTGCGGGGTCTCGCGAAGCCCCCGCCGCATCACGGCGATGAGCACGGCGGGGAACACCGCCAGCAGGAAACAGCCCCGCCAGCCGATCACCGGCAGGAGGATGGCAACCCAGGCGGAGGCCAGGAGCACACCCAGCGGGAAGGCGCCCTGTACGAGACTGTAGATCAGACCGCGACGCCGCCTGATCTTCTCGTCATCGGTGACCGCGTAGATCTCGCTGAGATAGGTGGCGTTGACCGCCTGCTCTGCCAGACCGAGACCACCGAGGGACCGGACACCGATGAGGTAGGCGGCACTCGGCGTCACGGACGAGAGGGCCGACGCCGCCGCGGTGCCCGAGACGGTGAGGATCATCCCTTTGCGCCGCCCGATCCGGTCGGTGATCGGCCCGGCGGCCAGCGCGACGACCGCGGTGGTGACCGAGACGAGCGTCGATACCAGGGACGCCATCGATTTATCCCAGCCGAAACTCGCGGAGATCTCCGGCAGCAACGTACCGAACATGACGAAGTCGAAGGCTGCGAAAAGCCAGGCGAAAAAGGCGATGACCGTCGCCTTCCTGGTGGCGCTCCTTCCTACGCGTTCAAACGACTTGGTCGCGCGAGTGACGTCGCTCTCGGGTACAGCGGACATGGCAGTGCCCCTTCAGGATTGGTTGAAAACGGCAGGTCCAGACACTCCTGACCGCGGACGGCTCAGCAAGTCGTCAGCGGTCCCGTTGATCGCGGCGCACTCGGTCGTACCCGTTGATGTAACCGAGCCGCGTGGTCACCCGGCCGTGGCAGCGTGGTCGCATATTTCACATAAGTGCCATTAACGCGAAAATCGTCCGTGGCACGGGTGCGGATTCCACGCACGCGTGCCACTTCGTGCGCTCGCGACGCTCGGCCCCAGGGCCGAGGTCAATCGGCCCGCCGCACGGGCCCATCGGGTGGATGCCACCGCACGGATTCATCGCGGAACAAGTTGATGACTAGGTTATTTCGGCTTCATTCAGGCGGGTTGGACGGATTAATCTGGGTCGGTCGGCGAGCCGGAATGGGGATCTTCAACTTCCTCAACGGCTCACGCGGACCGCAGCCTCAGTGACGAGAAACACAGGTCTCCGTAGCCAGCCGTGTGCTCTGTCCGGTTGCATTCCAGGGAATCAGAAGAGCAATACTTCGCACGTGTTTGCCGCTCCTCAGGTTGTTGTGGGGCGTTTGGGTGCATCCGCTCCCGGCCGCACACCGTTAATCGGTCGCTAGTAGGTGTGGGGAACGCCCCACGTGGGCGCCACTTGTGCCATACGTCACCTTCAGCACTGAGGCACAATGTGTTTCACACTCCATTGAGGAATGCGCAGCCGGAGCGCGACGTTTATCAGTCCCGTAGGCCTCCCCGATTGGAAAGCAAATTAGTATGACTAGAACCGTTTCTCGATGGTGTGCAGCCCTTGGCACTTGCGCAGTGGTTGCGGCCGCGGCCATTGGAGCGGTGGCCGTCTTCGACAGTGATTTCTCAGGTGCTGTTGCCAAGTCGGGCTCGTCGAGTTCAGGTGTCACGGCCGGCTCAACCGAAACCGCGGGCACGCCGCCGTCGGCGCCGGTGACCTCGATGGCAGTACCGGCAATCAAGGGACCGGCGCCGCTCCCCTCCGAAGACCAGGGTGTGCCTGGCTGATCGGTATCGATCCGTACCTCGGTGACGCGCACACACACCAGGCAGGCATAGAGCCATCGTCTGCATCGACGATTTCGGCGATTACGCCACCTTTGCGTTCACCTTCCGCGTACGCCAGTGCGCTTGGCGCGCCAGATTCCTCGCAGCCAAACTCGGCAGGATTCAGACCGGGGGCGCTCGATACACCGCCACATGAGGCACATCCAGTTCAAATCCCGCGTTTCGGTAGACCCGCCCTGCGGGGTTGGCGGCCTCGGTGACGATCACCCATTGGTTGCACCCCTGGTCTGCCGCCCAGGCTGCCGCGACACCAAGCAAGTGCGAGGCGATGCCGCGCCGGCGGTAGGCACCGTCGGTGCCGACGTCCTGGTAGCGCGCCGTCGCACCGCAGCGGACAACGCCCAGCTCGCCAACAAGGCGTTCGCCCGCGAAGGCGCCGACGAACATCGCAACACCACGTGCACACAGGTCGCGCTGAGCCTCGGCACGTGCCCGGACGAACTGCTCGTGCAGAACCGGCTCGTACTGGCGGGTGAGGTTGTTTTCCGCAATCTGGCGGCCGATGAGTTGCTCCCAGTCGTCGCCACCCAACGCACGCACCGCGCAGCCGTCGGGTGGCGACGTCTGACGTGGCAGGAGCGTGGTCGCGAGCACCTCGATGACGTCGAGTTCCAACCCGTGCTCGGCCCACCCGGAGGTGTCCGTGGGCATCTGCGCGAGGCCAATCGCGATCCAGTCGGCTTCGGGTACCTCGGATTCGAACACAGCCAACCATCTGGCCGCATCACCGGCGGCGTCGGGGTCGGTCACGAAAAGGCAGTTCCCCCAGTGGAATAGCGGATTGTCCGGAGTGCGCACCACCAGATGGTCGCCACGGTCCCGCACCGTCGACCCCATGTGTTCGAGCACCGCGACATCGGTCGCCCAGCCAAGCGGCAGCATGCCCATTACCCTGACCCTAGTTGTCCAGCGGTCAAGTATGTGTTAAGCGCCCACTGTGGTGCAGGTGCAACGTTCGAACGCGGTGATCCGGTGCCGGAGGGGTCTGCTGCACAAATAGCCGATGATGACGGCGCTCCCCTGCACACCCAGCGTGCTCGCCCACCAGAGTGGTCAGGGCTGGACGGCCTCGAATAGGGTTCGCGTGGAGTGTGAGATGAAAACCCCATCGGCGACGATTCGTTCGTGTAGGGCGTGCAGCCGGTCGCGATAGCGCTCGACGGAGAAGTCAGGGACACACCAGATCACTTTGCGCAGGAAGTAGACCACCGCCCCGATATCGAAAAACGCGACCCTAAGGCGCGCCGTCTTGAACTCGACGATCTCAAATCCCGCCGCCGTAGCGGCCGCCTTCTCACAGTCGTGGTGGCGTGGCCCGTAGACATCGTCGCGCGGACCGAGGAACCATTCGTAGAGTTCGGCATTCGTCCGGGCCCCGATGTGCTGCGCGAGGTACCTGCCGCCGGGCGCCAATACCCTGGCGATCTCGTCCCACCACGCGCTGTTCGGATGCCGGCTGCTCACGAGGTCGAACGCCGCGTCAGCGAACGGCAGTGACCGTTCGTCCGGCGTGGCAACCACCACGACGCCGCGGGGATGCAGCCTCGAGGTCGCCTTTGCGTAGTTCGGCGGCCACGACTCGGTTGCCGCCATGGTCGGCGGCAGGATGGGCACCCCATCGAGGACCTCACCGCCGCCCGTCTGAATATCCAGGGCTGCCTTGGCTTCCGCCAACCGCTGAGTGAGCAGCCGCTGGTAACCCCAGGGTGGTCGCTGCTCCTTCGCTCGGCCCTCGAGCCAGGAGAAGTCCCAGCCCGAGACGTCGACACTATCGGCCTCGGCGATGAGAGCATCAAAGCTGGCGGACATGGCCTCATCCTGCCAGGCGGGCCAGGCGGCAAATATGGCTCAGATCCCTTGGCAAATAACAAGTATCGACGGGCGGCGGGGGAAAGGACGCCGCCCGACCGTGAGTCGCTTACTCGAAAATCGCGTAGTCGATGGCTTTCACAGCTGCTGGACGCGCAGTACGCCGGTCAGCATCGGGAGGGTGAACTCGCCGCTACTGGTCTCTGGTCTGCTCGCGAGAAACGCCCGGATCCGGCCGAGAGTGGCGTCTCGCTCGTGCTCTGGCATGACCAGCACCCCCGCGCGTGTTGCGATTGTCGCGACGAGGGAGTCGGCGGTGCGACGCTGCCCATGCGGGAATTCCGCCTGCTCCGGCAAGCCGAACTGGGCGGCCTGGGCGATGTCGGGAAGGTGCAAGCCTGCCGTCGCGGCGCGCCAGCCGCTGAGCGTGTCACGCGGGCCGATGGCCGCGCTTCCGCTGATCCGCTCGAGCGCGGCCACCCAGTCGACCCGGTTGTCCATGATGTTCCACAGGCCGGCCAGGACGCCGGCGGGCGCGAGGACCCTGGCTATCTCGGGCCCCGCGGCGGCCATGTCGAACCAGTGAAGGGCATTTCCGGCCAGCACGGCATCGACGGATGCGTCCGGAAGCGGTATCGCCTCGGCACTGCCGGGCAGGCCGCGGAGAGCCGGCCATGCGCGACGCAGCACTGTCAGCATTGCCGGATCGGGCTCGACGGCGATGACGTCGGCGCCCTGCGCGACCAGCGTGGCAGTCAGCTTGCCCGTTCCGGCGCCGAGGTCTAGCACTCGCGGACCGGGCGCGGCCTCCAGCGCCCAGCGCACCGCGGCCGGCGCGTAGTCCGGGCGGTGTTCGTCGTATGCGACCGCCGCTGCACCAAACGACGACGCGTGAATCAGCCGCACGTCCCGTTCCATGCGGTAACCCCAGCTAGCTGTGCCGCAAGTACATTCCGTGCTGGGCCGATTCACACGGCCTGCCGGAATCCGGCGGGCCCATACGCCACGATCGCGCTGGCGCCGCCCGGAATGGGCCACGTGGCAGCGCTATTGGCGTTCACCACAATCCAGTCGGATTGCTGACCGCCGTCCGCCGTGTAGTACAGACCCACCGGTGCGTCGGCCATGCCCCCGTTGGTCACGTGCACGCCGGCCCCCGCCTTCTGCGCCGCGAGCCGGTAGGGGATCGGCCGTTGCTTGCGGCTGCCGGGCTCCTGGCGCGGCTGCTCGCCCGAGATGATCGGAAGTGGTTGTTCGGGAAGTGTTGTCTGGCCTTCAGCAGCTGCGACCAGCACTGAGGTGTCCGGCAGAGCAGGTGGCTGCGGGTTGAATGACGTGAAATCGAAGCACTGGGTCAGATCGCCGCAGATCGACCGCCGCCAGGCGCTGATATTCGGCTCCTTGACGCCGGTCACCTTCTCCAGGAACTGCAGCACCGATGTGTGGTCGTACACCTGCGAGCTGGTCCAGCCCCCGGTGCTCCAGGGAGATACCACGGTCATCGGTACCCGCGGACCCAGACCGATCGGCAGTCCGTTGATGAATTCGTTGGGCGTGCCGGCCGGCGGGGACGGCGGAATAGCGTGGTCGTAGAACCCGTCGTTCTCGTCGAAATTGATTAGCACCGCAGTGCTTTCCCACACCGTTGGATTGCTCCAGAGGGTGCTCAACACCTTGTGGAGGTAGTTGGCGCCGTCAGCCGGCCGACCCAGGGGATGCTCGCTGTACAGATAGGGCGCCACTACGTAGGAGACCGCCGGCAGCGTGTTGTGCGCGACGTCGGCGATGAATGCGCTCAGCAGGTAGTCGAGGTCGCGGCCCCGACCGGAGTTGGGTTTCCAGCCGCCGTGCAGCGCGGCGCGCAATGCCAGGTCCTGCGCCGTGCCGGTCGCGGCGTACGACTCGTGGTACTGATGGAACAGCCACATCGGGTTGTCGCCGTAGTCACCGACCCATCCGTCGTCGCCGTCCCCGTCGCCGACCTCGTCGTTGGCGTAGGTCTTCCAGGAGACGCCGGCCTCGTGCAACCGCTCTGGATAGGTCTTCCAGCTGTAGACGGGTTTGTAGTCCGGCGGGTTCTCGGTGACGGGCCCGCCGTTCTTCCCTGCCGGGTCGACCATGCCCGACCACTGGTAGAGGCGATTGGGCATGGTGGGGCCGTTCAGTGAGCAGAAGTACTGATCGCAGATCGTGTAGTGGTCGGCCAGCGCGTACTGCCACGGAATGTCGTCGCGGGTGAAGTAGCCCATGGTTTCGGTGGTCTTCGCCGGAATCCACCGGTTCCACTCGCCGTTGTTGCGGGCTTGGTGCGTACCTTCCCAGCTGTGGTCGAGGTCCTCGGCCTGCTGGGTGTTGAAGAAGCGGGTGTCCATGCGGTAGGGCCGGATGGTGGTCGCGCCGGCGACATCGGAAACCGGCTGCTGATAGATGCTCGTGCCGTCGGGGTAGGTCAGCGCCGCCGGATCATCGAAGCCCAGCACGCCCGGCATGGTCCCGTAGTAATGATCGAAAGACCGGTTCTCCTGCATCACGATCACGACGTGTTTAACGTCGGCGATGGTGCCGGTTCGGTGCGCGGCACCGCCGGCCTCGGGACGGTCGGCTGATGGCCGCGCAGCGGTGAGTGCCGTGGCGGCGGTGGCGGCGAGCGCGGAGTTGACGATGAAGGATCTACGCGAGAACGGAGTCACGCACTGTAGATAGCGGTGCAAGATGTCTCGCATAGTCGCCGAAGATGGCTGTCATCCAACGCGGCCGTGAACCGCCCCGCCGAGTTGTCTGATGGGTGCCGGCGTTCAGGCGGCCACGCGCGCGTAGCGGGAACCCTTGGGCGGGACGGGCATTAGGCAAATGCCCGTGGAGATCGTGTGCACACGTGGCCGTGCCCGCCCACCTACCGAAGTCTGTCTTCCTGCAAGCGCTGCGGAGTGCGTGGGTGACGACCTACTGGCGGTTTCAGCCGAGACCGTACCGACCATTCGCCGCGTGTTTACGCTGCCGTCAAATGGGTTAAACGACTTGTTAAGCGAGATCCAGAGTAAGGACAGAGGAGGTCGTTCAGTGGACCGCGCCACAGCGTGGAGGCCTATCAGCCAGCCCTGCCTTCAGTGCGGCAAACCGCTACTGGGCAGAACCGTCACCACGGAACTAGCCCACGCCCAAACCCCCATCAACGTTCACACCGAAACGCGCTGCGCAAACAACGACTGCCCCGCGTGAGTAGTGGCGGAGATCTGTGTGCTGCATCGATTTTGCATCGCCCGGCAAGCTCAATAACCACTCCAGAATGTCGTGGTCGGAGATGACTGGCTGGCGGCCGGTCTACCCGCGACCTCCGGTCCAGGTCCACGACGCCCTCCCGAGCGTGCCGCGTCAGACGAACTGCCGACTCAGCTTGGCGTGCCTGTTGACGTCCTTGTAGAGCAGGTACCGGAACCGCCCTGGGCCGCCCGCGTAGCAGGCCTGCGGGCAGAAGGCGCGCAACCACATGAAGTCGCCTTCTTGCACCTCGACCCAGTCCTTGTTGAGCAGGTAGACCGCTTTACCCTCGAGCACGTAGAGGCCGTGCTCCATCACGTGCGTCTCCGGGAACGGAATCACACCGCCGGGTTCGAAGTTGACGATGTTGACGTGCATATCGTGGCGGACGTCAGAAGGATCGGCGAACCGCTGCGTGGTCCACCGCCCTTCGGTCCCCGTCATCTCTGCGCCTTCGACGTGAATCTCATTGGTGACGAAGGGTTCCGGTAACGCCAGACCGTCGACGCGCTCGTACGCCTTGCGGATCCAGTGGAAGCGGGCCGTCTCGGCGGTGTTGTTGCGCAGCGTCCATTCGCAGCCCGGCGGCAGGAACGCGTACCCACCAGGGGTCAAGTCGTGCTTGTCGCCGTTGACCACGAGCGTGAACCCGCCCCCGACGACGAACAGCACGCCCTCGGCCCCGGCATCGAGCTCCGGCCTGTCACTACCACCCCCGGGGGAAACCTCGACGATGTACTGCGAGAACGTCTCTGCGAATCCGGACAGCGGGCGCGCGATCACCCACAGCCGGGTATTGTCCCAGAACGGCAAGTTGCTGGTGACGATGTCGCGCATGGTGCCGCGCGGAAGCACGGCATACGCCTCCGTGAAAACCGCACGGTCCGTGGTCAACTGAGTCTGCGGCGGATGTCCACCGGTCGGCGCGTAATACCGCGGCCCGTCTTTGATCATGCCTCGCTCCCACTCGCTCCGGTCCTCGCTTCGCTGCGATCCTCACTCGCGCTCGCCTTCGGGTCCTCATGCCTCGTCTCCCACTCGCTCCGGTCCTCGCTTCGCTGCGATCCTCACTCGCGCTCGCCTTCGGGTCCTCATGCCTCGTCTCCCACTCGCTCCGGTCCTCGCTTCGCTGCGATCCTCACTCGCGCTCGCCTTCGGGTCCTCATGCCTCGTCTCCCACTCGCTCCGGTCCTCGCTTCGCTGCGATCCTCACTCGCGCTCGCCTTCGGGTCCTCACGCTGCACCTCTACTCAGGAGCCGGCCCTGCGGTTCGTCGTCGATGTCAATCTGCTTGCCCCGCAACCACGTGCTGCGCACCTGACCAGCGAGGGGACGGCCGTCATACGGGGTGATCGCGTTCTTGTGGTGCAGGCGGTGCACGTCTACCACGAACGCGTCGTCGGGCGCGAAAACGCAGAAGTCGGCATCGTATCCGATGTCGATACGGCCCTTCCTGCGCAGGCCGGTCTGCTTCGCCGGTGCCTGACACATCCATCGGCAGACGTCGACCAGGTTGTAGCCCCGCTGGCGGGCCTGGGTCCACACCGCCGAAAGGCCGAGCTGCAGCGAGGAGATCCCGCCCCACGCCACCCCGAAGTCACCGATGTCGAGGCACTTCAGGTCCACCGTCGACGGCGAGTGGTCGGAGACGACAAGATCGATCACCCCTTCGCCAAGCCCTCGCCACAACAGCTCCCGGTTGCCTCCTTCCCTTATCGGCGGGCAACATTTGTATTGCGTTGCGCCGTCGGGGATCTCCTCGGCCGCGAACGTCAGGTAATGCGGGCAGGTCTCGGCTGTGATACCGATGCCGTCGCGCCGCGCGGTCGCGATCATCGGCAGCGCATCCGAGCTGGAGACGTGGAGGATGTGCACGCGGCAGCCGGTCCACCGGGCCAGCTCGATGACCTGGGCGATGGCGAGGTTTTCCGCCCCTCTCGGCCGTGAGGACAAGAAGTTGGTGTAGGTCTCGCCGTGCGCGGTCGGCGCATGCTCGATCGCATGGGTGTCCTCGGCGTGCACGATCATCAACCCGTCGAACGACGCGATCTCGCGCATGGCCGCCTCGAGCTGGTCGGGATCGAGCGGCGGGAACTCGTCGACACCGGAGTGCAGTAGGAAGCACTTGAAGCCGAAGACGCCCGCGTCGTACAGCGGCCGCAGGTCGCCCACATTGCCGGGTATCGCACCGCCCCAGAAGCCGACGTCGATGTGCGCCTGGCTCTCTGCGGTTTTGCGTTTCACCTCGAGCGCCGCCACATCGACGGTTGGCGGGATGCTGTTGAGCGGCATGTCGATCAGCGTCGTCACCCCGCCTGCCGCTGCCGCTTTCGTCGCGCTGGCGAAGCCTTCCCAGTCGGTGCGACCGGGGTCGTTGACGTGCACGTGGGAGTCGACGATTCCCGGCAACAATGTTTCGTCGTCGGGGAGTTCGATCACCTGTGGGGCCGTCAGGTCCGACTTGAGCGGCTCGATGGCGACGATCGTGCCGTCTTTGACGCCGACGGTGCGGCCCACCTCGCCCGCCGTGCTGATCACGCGGGGAGCACGGATCACCAGATCAAGGTCGGTCATGCTTGTGCCTCCTCGGATCGAGTTGTCGTGGCATCACCGGCGTTTCCGTCTTCCAGCTCCGGCTGCCGGAAGTCGCGGGCGGAGATCGCGTAGTACAACACCGCGGCGATAATCACACCGACGAACCAGGAGAACGCCGACCACTCCTCCCACGGTTTGTAGAGCGCGACGAACAACGAGAACACCGCGGCCACGCCACCGGCGATGAGCGCCTTGGGATTCCAGCCGCGCCGGTAATAGTAACGACTCCTCGGGTCGTCCAGGTACAGCTCTTCGATCGAAACTCGTTGCCGCCGAATCAGATAGTAGTCGGTGAAGATCACACCGAACAGCGGGCCGAGCAGGGCGCCGAGGCCGCCGAGGAAGTAGAAGATCGCGTCGGGGCTGCTGTACAGGTGCCACGGCGTGATCACCACGGCCACTATGGCGGCGATCAAGCCACCGCGGCGGAAGTCGATGTGCTTGGGTGCGACGTTGGCGAGGTCGTAGCTGGCCGACACGAAGTTCGCGACCACATTGATGCCGATCGTTGCGATGACGAAGGTGATGGCCCCGATGACCGTGACCCAGACGTTGTTGATCCTGGCGACGATCTCGACGGGGTCGGTGATCGCCTCCCCGAACACCGCGATGCTGCCTGCGGTGACCGCCACCGTGACGACCGCGAATGCCATGAAGTTGATCGGCAGACCCCAGAAGTTGCCGCGCACGACGGTGGGCCGGTCCGGTGCGAACCGGGAGAAGTCGCAGAAGTTCAGTAGCAGCGTCGAGAAGTAGGTGATGGTCAGCGCGCACGCGACGAGGAAGGCCTGCACCGCGGCACCACCGGTCTTCTGCTCGTCGGTCAGGTTCAGCGAGAAGTCCGAGCCGGCCTCGATCACGATCCACGCGGCGAGCACGAACATCACCACCCAGATGGCCGGGCCCGCCCAGTCCTGGAACCGGCGCACGGTCTCCATGCCGCGCCGGATGACGAGAAGCTGCAATACCCACAGGACCGCGAACGCTGCCCAGCCGAGAATGTCGAGGCCGAGGAAGTTCCCGCCACGGTGCTCGGCAAGGCCGGGCCACGCCGCGATCGCGAGCACGACCACGGCCTGTGAGGCCAGCCAGGTCTGGATGCCGTACCACGCGATCGCGATCATCGCCCGGATCAGTGCGGCGAGATTGGCGCCGAAGACACCGAACGAAATGCGGGCGATCACCGGGTAGGGCACACCGGTGGCCTGGCCGGCGAAGCCGGTGAGGTTCATCAGGAAGAAGACCACGGTGATGCCGAGCACCAGCGCGACGAACACCTGCCAGCCGACGAGCCCGGTGAAGAACAAGCCTGCGGCGAACGTGTACCCGCCGATGCTGTGCACGTCGGACATCCACATCGCGAAGAGGCTGTAGGTGCCCCAGTTCCGTTCACGAGCGGGCGCAAGGTCCTCGTTGTACAGCCGTGGGCTCGGCCCGACGGCATCGGACCCACTGATGGTGGAGTCGCTCATGATTCCTACCTTCGTACTCGGTCTTGAATCGGTCTACCTTCGTTGCTGTCTGCTCGGCTTCTCAGCCGCCTCGTACCTCACCGGCATCGGTCGTCTCTTCGCTTCGACAGAATGGTCGGTTGCTATCAGTTCGCCGAGACGCACCAGCAGGGGCGCGGGGTCGGCGATGCATTTCTGGACATCGGGCTCGAGATCGGTGAGGGCGTATGCGGCGATGATCCCCGCCGAGCGCAGCGATTCGGTATCGAGCTGGTTGCGGCCGCATACCGCGACAACCGGGATGCGTGCCGCCACGGCTGCGGCGGCGACGCCCGCAGGCGCCTTGCCGTGCAGGGTCTGCTCGTCGAGGGCGCCTTCGCCCGTCACCACGAGATCAGCGTCGGCGAGCCGGTCCGAGAAGCCGACCAGCTCGAGCACCAAGTCGACGCCGGGCCGAAGCTCGGCGTCGAGCACGGCAAGCGCGGCGAACCCGGTTCCGCCCGCCGCGCCTGCGCCCGCGTGGCCGCGGAAATCTGCGCCCGTGGTCTCGGCCACGACGTCGGCGAAATGCGTCAGCGCATCGTCGAGTTCGCGAACCTGTTCGGGCGATGCGCCCTTCTGCGGCCCGTAGACGGCGGCCGCGCCTTTAGGACCGGTGAGCGGGTTGTCGACATCGCTGGCGAGGATGACGCGGACACCGGAGATCCGGTCGCGCAGAGCCGCGAGTTCCACGCTCGCGATCCGGGTGAGCCCGACGCCGCCATCCGCTACCGGTGCCCCGTCGGCGTCCAGCAGGACTGCACCGAGCCCGGCGAGGAGTCCCGGCGCCCCCGTCGGTGCTCGCCGAGCCGCCGATGCCGAGTACTACGGTGCGACAACCCGCAGCGATGGCCGCCGCCATCACCTCGCCGACGCCCCGGCTCGATGCGTGCAGCGGGGCGAGAACGCCGCCGGGCAGCTGGGTCAGCCCGGACACGTCGGCCATCTCCACCACCGCCAGGTCCGCGCGGCGCGCGTAACCGGTGTGCACCGGCTCGCCCGTCGGTCCCGACGCCACGACGGGAACGTGCTCGAATCCGGCGGCCAGGGCGGCGGCGATCGTGCCGTCTCCGCCGTCGGCGACCGGGACCGACTCGACACGCGCATCCGGCCGCGCCCGGCGCACGCCCTCGGCGACAGAGTCGGCGACCTGCGCGGCGGTGAGCGACCCCTTGAACTTGTCGGATGCGATCAGCACAGTGGGCATTGCCGGTTCAGTCCAGCAGTGCGATCGCCGTGGGGGCGTCCTCGCCCGCCAATGCCAGTTCCTCGAATTCGACGACGTTGTCGATCTCGGTGCCCATCGACACGTTGGTGACCCGTTCGAGGATCACCTCGACGACAACCGGCAGCCGATGCTCTTTCATCAGCTCCTTGGCGCGCTCGAACGCGGGCAACAGGTCGTCGGGTTCGGTGACGCGGATTGCCTTGCAGCCCAAGCCCTTCCGCCACTTTGACGTGGTCGACTCCGTATGCACCGAGCTCGGGGCTGTTCACGTTGTCGAAGGACAACTGCACGCAGTAATCCATGTCGAAGCCGCGCTGCGACTGTCGGATCAGACCCAGGTACGAGTTGTTCACCACGACGTGGATGTATCCGATGTTGAACTGCGCGCCGACCGCGAGTTCCTCGATGAGGAACTGGAAGTCGTAGTCACCCGACAACGCGACGACTGCTGGCGTCGGGGTCGGCGGTCGCGACCCCGAGGGTCGCGGGGATGGTCCACCCGAGCGGGCCCGCCTGCCCGGCGTTGATCCAGTGCCGCGGCTTGTACACGTGCAACAACTGCGCGGCTTGGATCTGGGACAGGCCGATGGTGCTGACGTAGCGGGTCTCGGGTCCGAACGCCTTGTTCATCTCCTGGTACACCCGCTGCGGTTTGATCGGGACATTGTCGAAGTTGGTCCTGCGCAACATGCTTCGCCTGCGCACCCGGCACGATTCAGCCCACGCGCCGCGGTCGGGAAGCCGGCCCTCGGCGTACCACTCCTTGGCGACCTCGACGAGCACCTCGAGCGCGGCCCTGGCGTCGGACACGATCGCGTAGTCGGGCGCGAAAACGCGACCGATCTGCGTCGGCTCGATGTCGACGTGCACGAAGGTGCGGCCCCTGGTGTAGGTGTCGACGCCGCCGGTGTGCCGGTTGGCCCAGCGGTTGCCGATGCCGAGCACGAAGTCCGATTCGAGCATCGTCGCGTTGCCGTAGCGGTGCGAGGTCTGCAGCCCGACCATCCCGGCCATCAGCGGGTGGTCGTCGGGGATGGTGCCCCAGCCCATCAGGGTCGGGACGACGGGGACGCCGGTGATCTCGGCCAGCGCGACAAGCAAGTCGGCGGCGTCGGCGTTGATCACACCGCCGCCGGCGACGATCAGGGGCCGCTCGGCCGTGGCCATCATCGTCAGCGCCTTCTCCGCTTGCTTGCGGGTAGCGGCGGGCTTCGCCACGGGCAGTGGTTCGTAACTGTCGATGTCGAAGTCGATTTCACCGAGCTGAACGTCCATCGGCAGATCGATGAGCACGGGACCGGGGCGGCCCTCACGCATCACCTGGAACGCCTTCTGGAAGGTGCCGGGCATCTGCGCCGACTCCATCACCGTGACCGACCATTTCGTGACGGGCTTGGCGATGTCGGCGATGTTGATCGCCTGGAAGTCTTCCTTGTGCAGTTTGGCCACCGGCGCCTGCCCCGTGATGCACAGGATCGGAATCGAGTCGGCCGACGCGGAGTACAGCCCGGTGATCATGTCGGTGCCCGCCGGGCCCGACGTGCCGATGCACACGCCGATGTTGCCCGCCTTGGCCCTGGTGTAACCCTCGGCCATGTGGGAGGCGGCCTCGACGTGCCGCGCGAGCACGTGCTTGATGCCGCCGTGCGCTCGCATCGCGCTGTAGAACGGGTTGATCGCCGCACCGGGCAGGCCGAAGGCCTGGGTGGCGCCCTCCTTCTCCAGGATCAGCACCGCGGCGTCGACCGCACGCATCTTCGTCATGATTGAGTCCTTCCGCTCAGTCGCTCCACACCGCGCAGGAGTCCGGAGTGGTCGAGTCCGCCGTCACCGTTGGCGAGGGCGCTGGCCATCAGTTGGGCGACGATCGCGCCGAGGGGTACCACGACGCCCGCTTCGCGCGCAGCGGCGGTGACGATGCCAAGGTCTTTGTGGTGCAACGCGATTCGGAAGCCCGGCTCGAAAGATCGATCGAGCATGTTCTGCTTCTTCTGGTCCAGCACCTTCGAGCCGGCCAGGCCGCCGCCGAGCACCTCGAGGGCGGCCGCGGTGTCCACGCCGTATGCCTCGAGGAAGACGACCGCCTCGGCGAGCGCCTCGATGTTCGCGGCGACGATGAGCTGGTTGGCCGCCTTGACCGTCTGGCCCGCTCCGCTGGGGCCGACGTGTACGACGGTCTTGCCCACCGCGTCCAGGTAGGGCTTGGCCGCCTCGAAGTCGTCTGCCTCGCCGCCGACCATGATCGACAGCGCCGCGTTCACCGCCCCGGCCTCGCCGCCGGAGACGGGCGCGTCGACGAGGCGCAGGCCCTTGGTCGCGGCCTGCTCGGCGAGTTGGGTGGTGACGTCGGGGCGGATGCTGGAGAAGTCGATGACGAGCGTGCCCTCTTTCGCGTTGTCGAACACCCCGCCCTCACCTGCGAGCACGTTGGACACATCGGGCGAGTCCGGCACCATCAGGCAGACCACATCGGCGTCGCTAACGGCGTCGGCGATCGACTCCGCGGCGCGGCCACCCGCGTCCACGAGCGGAGCGGCCTTCTCCGGCGAGCGGTTGTATCCGGCCACCTGGTGGCCCGCCTTCGCGAGGTGGACCGCCATCGGGCTGCCCATGATGCCCAGGCCTATGAAGGCAATGTTCGTCATGCGTGGTTCTCCTTAGCTTTGATCCAGCCGAAGCTGTCGGTGGAAGCGCCGGATGGCTTGTATTCGAGGCCCACCCAGCCGTCATAACCCGCGGCTTTCAGGTCGGCGAGTTGCCGCAGCAGCGGAAGCGAACCGGTGCCCGGCTCGTTGCGACCGGGGGCGTCGGCGATCTGCACGTGCGCGATTCGGTCGGTGTGGTCGGCGATGACCTTGTCGACGTCGTCGCCGTTGACCGCCAGGTGATACAGGTCGGCGAGCAGACCGACATTCGACTCGCCGGCTCGGTCGATCACCGCGAGCGCATCGGCTGCGGTGAGAAGCGGGTATGCCGGCGCCCCGCTGACCGGCTCGACAAGCACGGTGCCGCCGATCCGCGCGGCCCCCTTGGCTGCGAGCGCGAGATTTTCGGCGCCGAGTTCATCCTGTTCCTGCGGTGTCGCGCCCTCGACGCGATTACCGTAGAGAGCGTTGAAAGCCTTGCAGCCCAACCGTTCTCCGATACCGATCGTGACGTCGATGTTGTCGCGGAACTCCGCGGCACGCCCGGGCCACGACACGAGGCCGCGGTCACCGCCGGGCATATCGCCCGCGAAGAAGTTCAGCCCCACTAGTTGCACACCCGCATTCTGGATCGCCGCAACGAATGCGTCGACCTCCTTGTCGACGGGCACCGCCTTTGCGAACGGCCACCAGAACTCGACGCCCTCGAAACCGGCTTGTCTGACAGCGGCTGGACGCTCCAACAGGGGCAGTTCGGTGAACAGGATCGAGCAGTTGACTTCGTAGGGAAGCGGATGGCTCTTCGACATAACTGTGACATCTCTTCCGTATTACGGAAACTTACTTCTGTATTACGAAAAAGAGAGTACGCCTGTGTCGTGCGTCACGTCAAGAGGCCGAATACCGGTCCAGACGGATCACATCGCTCCACCATCTTGACAAGACGTGTGAGGTGGGTCACGATTGACTGCAAGAAATGGAATTTAACTTTCGCAATACGGAAGAAATACTCCGGTCACACCGAGGTTATTCCGCGATGCGAAAACTACAAGGCGCAAGGAGCAGCAATGGGCATCGCCCTCGGACCGAACCAGTACGGGAAGGCAGAGAACCGGGTCGTGCGCGTGTATCGCGACACCGACCGGCACGAGATCCGCGACCTGAACGTGTCGACATCGTTGCGCGGCGACTTCACCGCGGCCCACATCACCGGCGATCAGGGCGACGTGCTGCCCACCGACACGCAGAAGAACACCGCCTTCGCCTTCGCCAAGGAGAAGGGCGTCAGCTCACCCGAGCAGTTCGGGATCACCCTCGGCGCCCACTTCCTCGACACCGCGCCGAAGGCGACCGCGTCGAGGATCGGGATCGAGGAGTACGCCTGGGAGCGCATCGAGGTGGACGGTCACGGGCACGACCACTCGTTCGTCCGGCGCGGCCCCGAGTTTCGCACCACTGTGGTCACCACCGATGACAGCGCGGGCGAGCGTCGGGTCTGGGTCGTCTCCGGTGTGCAGGATCTCGTCATCCTCAAGTCGACGGGGTCGGGCTTCAAGGGCTTCCTGAAGGACAAGTACACGACCCTGCAGGAGACCGAGGACCGGATCATGGCCACCGCGCTGACCGCCCGGTGGCGCTACGAGCACACGAACGTCGACGACTGGAACAAGACCTACGACGACATCAAGCGGACCATGCTCGAGGTGTTCGCAGGCAGATACTCCGAAGCCCTGCAGCAGACGCTGTACCAGATGGGCGAGGCGGTGCTCGAGGCACGTCCCGAGGTGGCCGAGATCAAGTTCTCCGCACCCAACAAGCACCACTTCGTCGTCGACCTGTCGCCGTTCGGTGTGGAGAACAACAACGAGGTCTTCATCGCCGCCGACCGGCCCTACGGCCTGATCGAGGCCTCCGTCGTGCGCGAGGGCGGCTCCGACCCCGGTGACGCCTGGCTGAACACCCCCGGATTCTGC